>CAVVVA010000001.1:0-14776 GCA_963751565.1 uncultured Actinomycetes bacterium
CCTCGTCAACCCGGCGTTCGACGGCTCGTACCCGAGCATTATGCGCTCCCTGAGCCGCGCATGGCACATGGCCCGGACCCGGCCGGCGTTGCCGCGCGCCACGCCGCCCGCTAGGCTCTTGTCATGACCACCGACCGGCTCCGCGTCCTGATCGTCGCCAACATGTACCCGTCACCGTCACGCCCGTCGTACGGCGTGTTCGTGGCCGACCAGGTGGCGGCCCTGCGCGCCACCGGCGAGGTCGAGCTCGAGGTCTTTCACTGGGATGCCCGCCGGCGCCCCTGGCGCTACGGCCTGGCGGCGCTCGAGCTCGCCCTGACCAGGCTCGACGCCGACGTCGTGCACGCCCACTACGGCCTGTCGGGCGTGGTCGCGCTGGCGGCGCCGCGCCGCATCCCGCTGGTGCTCACCGTTCACGGGCGCGACTGCCATCACCCCGTCGTGAAGCGCCTCACCGGACTCGTCGCCCGGCGCGCCGCGGCGGTCGTGGCCGTGTCCGAGGAGCTCGCCGGGCGCTGCCCGTTCCCGGTCGCCGCCGTCATTCCGCCGGGTGTCGACCTCGAGCAGTTCCGGCCCATCCCCCGCCGCGAGGCGCGCGCCCGGCTGGGCCTCGACGCTTCGGCGACCCGGCGCCTGATCGTCTTTCCGGCCGACCCGGGGCGCCCCGAGAAGCGCTTCGCCGACGCCCGCGAGCTCGTCGAGCGCCTCACGGCCGCCGGCACCGACGTGGAACTGCGAGCGGTCTCCGGGCGCCCGCGCGCCGAGATGCCGCTGTGGCTGAACGCCGCCGACGCCGTGGTGATCACGTCGCAGCGCGAGGGCTACGGGCTGGCCTGCGCCGAGGCTCTGGCCTGCGACGTGCCGGTGCTCTCCACGCCGGTCGGCGTGGCGCCGGCGCTGCTCGCCGGTCTCGACGGATGCCTGTGCGCGCCCTTCGACGCGGTGCGCTGGGGGGAGCATCTCGCGGCGGTGCTCGCGGCGACCGAGCCCCGTGTAGCGGGACGCGCCGTCGCGGAGACTCAGGGTCTCCCCGAAACGGCGCGTCGTACGCTGGAGCTCTACCGGAAGATCAGACTCGCGTGACCCGGAAGCCGGCGACCTGATCGTCGGCGGCCAGGATGCCCGCGAGCTCACCCTCGTGCGTTACCGGCGCGTGCAGCCTGTACTCCTCGCCGCCGATGTTCACGACCTGGCCGGGCCGGGCCGCGAACGGAAGGCAGATGCGAGGCGCGATGCCGCGCTTGCGAACGTCTTGGAGGGCTGACCGGAAGGCTGCATACTCGATGTGGCCATTCGTTGTCACACCATGGGTATCGGACGCCCCTCGCGCAACCTTGATGGGCGCCGGCGAGGCTCCGTTCGCAGCCCTGACGACACGGCCCGGCGGGGCGACGCGCCCCGGCGGGGCGACGCGCCCCGGCAGGGCGACGCGCTCCGGCAGGGCGACGCCTCCGGCGGGGTGGCGTGCCCCGGCCGAGCGACGTGCTTCCTAGCAGATCCGCGGCAGCAGCTCGCCCACCGGCATGTCGACGACGCGGCGGGTGCCGTAGGCGGTGCGCAGCGCCACGCGGCCGGGATGCTGGGTGACGATCGCGCCGATGCGCGCTGCGCGGGCGCCCTCCGGGCGCCCGCGCAGCGCGCCGAGCACCGCCTCGGCCCCCTCGGAAGCCACGGCGAACACCATCTTGCCCTCGTTGGCCAGCGCCAGCGGGTCGTAGCCCAGCAGCTCGCAGGCCGAGCGCACCGCCGCCGAGACCGGCAGCGACTCCTCGTCTATGTCGATCCCCAGCCTGGTCTCTTCGGCGAGCTCGGCCAGCACGGTCGCCAGACCGCCGCGGGTGGGGTCGCGCATGAAGTGCACGGCCGTGCCGCCGGCCGCGAGGGCCGCTTCGACGAGACCCCAGAGCGGCGCGCAGTCGCTGCGCACATCGAGGGTGAAGTTGAAGTCGCCGCGCGCCGCCAGCACGGCGAGGGCGTGGTCGCCCAGCGTGCCCGAGACGAGCAGCACGTCGCCCGCCGCGGCCGCCGCGGCCGAGACCTCGTGGTCGACCGTGATCTCACCCACCCCGGTCGTGGTGATGAACAGGCCGTCGGCGGCGCCGCGCTGCACGACCTTCGTGTCGCCGGTGACGATCGCCACGGGCGTCTCGGCCGCCGTGGCGGCCATGCTGGCGCAGATCTCGTGCAGCCGGGCGATCTCGAAGCCCTCTTCGATGACAAAGGCGGCGGCGAGGCCTAGCGGCCTCGCCGCCGCCGTCGCCAGATCGTTGACCGTGCCGGCCACCGCCAGGCGGCCGATGTCGCCGCCGGCAAAGACGAGCGGCTGCACGACGTGGGCGTCGGTGGTGAGCGCGATGCGCCCCGGCGACACCAGGGCGGCGGCGTCGTCCAGACGCGCCAGCACCGGGTTGTCGAAGTGCGCCAGGAACACGTCGCGCACGAGGTCGCGATAGAGCCGGCCGCCGCTGCCGTGGCCGAGCAGGATGCGCGCTTCGTCAGACACGGCCATCGGCCGGCGCCTCGATCGCGCGGTAGCGGAAGTGGGCCGCACACGAGCCCTCGCTGGAGACCATGCAGGCGCCGACCGGCGTCTCGGGCGTGCAGCGCCGGCCAAAGAGGGGGCAGTCGGGCGGGTCGATGAGGCCGCGCAGCACCTCGCCGCAGCGACAGCCGGCCGGCTCTTCGGGCTCGCCCGGGTCGACCGCAAAGCGCTCCTCGGCGGCGTAGCCGCGAAACTCGTCGCTCAGGCGCAGGCCCGAACCGGGGATGGCGCCCAGGCCGCGCCAGACGGCGTCGCAGGGCTCGAACACCCGGGCGATCACCTCCTGGGCCACGCGGTTGCCGGCGGCGGTCACGGCGCGCCGGTAGCCGATCTCGATCGCCGGCCGCTCCTGGCGGGCCAGCATGAGCAGCGCCTCGAGCACGTCGTCGGCCTCAAAGCCGGCCACCACACCGCCGACGCCGTACTCGGAGGCCAGGAACCGGTAGCAGTCGCTGCCGGTCACCACGCTCACGTGGCCGGGCAGGATGAAGCCGTCGATGCGCGACTCGCCCGAGTCGAGCAGCGCGCGCAAGGCGCCCGGCATCGTCTTGTGCAGGCGAAAGGACGAAGAAGTTGGCCAGTCCGCGCTCGCGGGCCAGCAGCAGCGCGCCGGCCACCGTCGGGGCGGTGGTCTCAAAGCCGATGCCGACCAGCACGAACTGGCGCTCGGGCTCGGCGGCGGCCAGCTCGACCGCGTCGGCCGGCGAGTAGACGACGCGCACGTCGGCCCCGGCGGCGCGCTCGCGGGCGAGGCTGCTGCGCGAGCTCGGCACGCGCACGAGGTCGCCGAAGGTGGCGATGGTGACCCCGGGCAGGCGCGACAGGGCGACGACCACGTCGAGGTCGCCGACGGCGGTCACGCACACCGGACAACCCGGGCCGGAGACCAGGCGCATGCCCGGCGGCAGCAGGTCGCGCAGACCAAAGCGCGAGACGGCCATCGTGTGGGTGCCGCAGACCTCCATGTAGGTGCGCCCGACGCGGCCCACATCGGCCAGAGCGGCGGCCAGGCGCGCGACGCGAGCGGCGTCGGCCGAGCTGGCGGGCGGCGTCATGAGCTGGCCGGCGGCGTCATGAGCTTGCGGGCGGCGTCATGAGCTTGCGGGCGGCGTCATGAGCTTGCGGGCGGCGTCATCGGCGCGTCTCGAGCCGGCCGGTCTAGATGGAAGGGTCGTGCGGCGGCCCCGCGTTGGGACCGGCCGGCGGCCCGGTCTCGTCGTCGGCGCCCATGGCGACGATCTCGTCGAACAGCGCGAGACGCTCGGCGGCATCGTCGGAGTCGAGGACGGCGATGGCAAAGCCGGCGTGCACGAGCACGAAGTCGCCGACCCGGGCGTCGGGCACGAGCATGAGGCTGGTCGTCTGGATGAGGCCGTCGGCTTCGATCGTGGCCGCGGCGCCGTCGGTGGCGGTGATGCGCATGGGAATGGCCAGACACATGGGGTCAGTACTCCAGCGGGTCGGGTGAGAGGTCGAGCAGACCGCGTCTGCGCAGCACAGTATAGCCCGCGACGACGGCCTGCCCAAACGAGAGCCCGCCGTCGTTGGCCGGCAGCCGCGCGTGGGTCAGCACGGCGAAGCCGTCGCCGGACAGGCCGTCCTCGCAGAGGTCGGTCAGCAGCCGGTTCTGAAAGACCCCGCCCGACAGGGCCACCGTGGAGAGGCCGGTGTCGCGCCGCGCCGCCCGGCAGGTCTCGATGACGATCGCCGCCACGGTGGCGTGCAGGCGTGAGCCGATCACGGCCGGTGCGGCGTGGGCTTCGAGGTCGCACGAGGACGCCGTCGAGCAGCGCGGCCAGGCGCACGACGTGCGGCTCGCCGCGCCCGGCGGCCGCGGCGATCTCGAAGCCGTACGGCGCCGCGCCGGCCGCCGAGACCATCTCGAGCTCGATGGCGGCCTGCCCTTCGTAGGTCACGGCGTCGCGCACAGAGGCGAGCGCCGCGACGGCGTCGAACAGCCGCCCGGCGCTCGAGGTGAGCGGCGCGTTCAGGCCGGACTCGACCTGGGCCGACACGGCCGCGAGCTCGGCGTCGTCTACCGCAAAGCCCGCGCGGCGCGCCCGCTCGACGCCCGGCGGGCCGAACAGCGCCAGCAGCCAGCCCGCGGCGGTGCGCACCGGACGAGTGATGGCCAGCGCCCCGCCGGGCAGCGGCAGATACTCGAGGTGGGCGAAGCGCCGCGAGCGTTCGAGATCGCAGAGCAGGATCTCGCCGCCCCACAGCGCGCCGTCGTCGCCGTAGCCGAGGCCGTCGAGGCTCACGCCGATGGCCGCGCCATCGTGGCCGTTCTCGGCCAGGCAGGCCGCGACGTGGGCGTGGTGGTGCTGCACCGCGACGGCCTCGAGCGGCGCCCCGCCGGTCCGTCCCGCGGCGCGCGCCAGCGCGTACTTGCTCGCCAGGTACTCGGGGTGCGGGTCGTAGGCCACGACCTCGGGCGCAAGGCGAAAGAGGCGTTCGTAGAGGGCGACGCTCGCCTCGAAGTGCTCGAGCGTCTCCAGGTTCTCGAGGTCGCCGATGTGCTGCGACAGAAAGGCGTTGCGCTCGCGGGTCAGGCAGAAGGTGTTCTTGAGCTCGGCGCCGCAGGCCAGCACCTGGGGCAGCTCGCGCGGCAGCTCGAGCGGGAACGGAGCGTAGCCGCGCGAGCGTCTCACCAGACGGGGACGCTCGCGCCGCACGATCGCCACCGAGTCGTCGTAGCGGGCGGCGATGTCGCGGTCGTGAATCAGGTGGTAGTCGGGGATGCCGGCGAGGCGCCCGATCTCGGCCAGGTCGGCCACGATCGGCTCCTCGGCCAGGTTGCCGCTGGTCATCACCAGCGGCCGGCCGGCCGCCTCGAGCAGGAGAATGTGCAGGGGCGTGTAGGGCAGCATGACGCCCAGGTAACGCTGGCGCACCGCGACCTCGGGACTGATCTCGCCCGCCGCCTCGGGCCGGGCGGCGCGGCCCAGCTCGGGACCGGGGTCGACTCCCGCCCCGGGCCCGCGCCACTCGACCAGCACGATGGGATGCTCGACCGAGGCCAGCAGCGCCTGCTCGGCAGGCGTCGGGCGGCAGTGGCCGGCGACCTGCTCGAGGTCGCCGAACATGACGGCCAGCGGCTTGTGGGGGCGGCCCTTGCGCTCCTTCAGGCGCCGCACCGCGGCCTCGTCGGTGGCGTCGCAGGCCAGATGGAACCCGCCGAGTCCCTTGACGCGCCACGATCGCGCCGGCGCGCAGCAGCCGGGCCGCCTGCGCGATGGGCTCGTAGCCGCCGCTCGCCGGCGCGGCACCGCGTCGGCCGGCACCTTCGCCGTCGCGCCGCCTGCGCGGCGCACGTCGATGAGGGTCACCTGCGGCCCGCAGACCGGGCAGGCGTTGGGCTCGGCGTGGAACCGCCGGTCGGTCGGGTCCGTGTACTCCCGCCGGCAGGCCGGGCACATCGGGAACACCCGCATGGTGGTGCGCTCGCGGTCGTAGGGCAGGTCGTCGATGATGGTGAAGCGCGGACCGCAGTTCGTGCAGTTGGTGAAGGGGTAGCGGTAGCGGCGGTCCGACGGCTCGAGGAGCTCGCGGCGGCAGTCGTCGCAGGTGGCGATGTCGGGTGAGACGAGCTGGTAGGCCCCGGGATCGGCGGCGCTCTCCAGTATGGCGAACCCGGCCGCTCCCTCGGCCTCGGCCGGCTCGTCGTCGAGGGCGGCGATGAAGGCGCGTGGCGGCGTTTCGCGCGGCAGAGCCGCGCGAAACGCCGCCACGCGCCGCGCGCCGCCCTCGACCTGGATCTCGACGCCGGCCGAGGTGTTGCGCACCCAGCCGTTCACGCCGCAGCGCAGCGCCAGGTTGTAGACGAAGGGCCGAAAGCCGACTCCCTGCACCACGCCGCGCACCCGCAGGCGGCGCGCGGTCGAGCCGCGCCGCTCGCCTTTCTCCCGCGCTGCGGGCGTCAGGTCGGGCATCGGAACTGGTGATCCTCCTCGGAGCGCAGCGCGTGGCAGCCGGTGCAGCGCAAGGTGTAGGTGTAGCCCAGCGGCACGTCGTGCGCCTCGCAGAAGTCGATCTGCGCCGCCAGCACCTCGAGCTCCTCCTCGTCGCAGGCGGCGCAGGGCGTGAGGACCTCTTCGCCCAGCCGGTAGCTCTGCCGCAGCCTCGCCAGCGCCTCGCGCTCGCCGGGGTGAAAGGCGAGATCGGCTTCGAGCTCGGCGCCCGAGGGCCCCGCGACCGGGCGTTCCCCCACGGCGAGCTGGCCGGGCAGGTAGGCGATCCGGTAGCCGAGCCGCCGCAGCCTGCGCTGGAACCGGCAGCCGTCGGCGCAGCGCTCGCCCTTGAGCTCGGCCGCATGTTCGCGCAGCACCGTCCTGGTGACGGCGAAGGCGCGCAGGTCGACGTGATCGACCTGTTCGAGCGGCCGCACCTTGGGCGGCCGGCCGCGGCGGCGCCGCTCGTCGTCGGCCACGAGCTCCAGCATGCCGATGTCGGGGTTGGCCTGCAGCGCGCCGACCACCGCGTCGAGCCAGCCGGGCGCGAAGGCGAGATCGTCCTGCACTCGCACGAGGATCTCGCCGCCGGACATCTGGAACGCCGCGTCGATGCCGCAGTGGGCGATCTCGCGTTCGGAAGCCTCGAGGGCGATCGCCGCAACGTCGCCGCTCAGGTAGTGGCGGGTGATGTAGCCCACGACGTCTTCGGCGTGCCGGGCGGCCAGGACGACGACCTCGACGTCGTCTCCGACCGTCTCGCGCAGGCGATGCAGCGTGGCGCGCAGCGCCCCGACACCGTGCGTCGACACGACGGCGACGCTGACCGCGGCGGGCGCGCGGTCGGCGCCGGCCGCCCGCGCGTCGGGCGTCGCGCTCACGAAGCCGTCTCGAGGCCCGGCGGGCAGGCGCCGAGGCGCAGCTCGTCGCCGATCAGGCCGACCAGCCGCTCGGCGGCGGCGGCCACCGGCTCGGACAGGCGTTCACCGAAGGTCTCGACGTCGAGCGCTTCGACCGTGTAGACCACCACCTCGGCCGGCATGGCGACGCCCAGCTGATCGCCGAGCTCGAAGGACGGTGCCCAGGTGGATGCTGTGCGCCGAGCCGTAGCGGTGGCCGCCGCGGAACTCGTCGGCGGCGACGCGCTTGATCTCGCCGGGCGTGCCGCCGCTGCGCAGCGCGTCGATAATGACGACCTTCGTGAAGCCGCGCACGAGCTCGAGCAGGCGAAGGCCGCCGACCTCGCTCTCGGCGACCTCCACGTCCGGCGGCATGGGGAGATCCCTGAGCCGACGGGCTACGACCAGGCCGAGCCCGTCGTCGGAGAGGATCGGGTTCCCCATGCCGAGGACGAGAGTCGCCATGTTCTCAGCTTCCTACATGTTCCGCTTGGCCGTCGCCACCACGTCGTGGGTCGCCTGGTTGCGAACGGTGATCTGCAGCGGCATCTCGCCGGGCAGCGTGTGGGTGGCGCAGCCGAAGCACGGATCGTAGGCGCGGAAGGCCATCTCGATCATGTTGAGCGTGCCTTCCTTGATCTCCTTGCCACCCGTGAGCAGGCCCTCGGCCGCCTTCTTGAGCGACATCGAGATGGCGGCGTTGTTGTTGGTGGTGCCGACGATCAGGTTGACGGCCGTGACCATGCCCTTGTCGTCGGTCTTGTAGTGATGGTAGAGCGTGCCGCGCGGCGCTTCGACGACGCCGACGCCCTCGCCGACGATGCCGGTCGGGATGTTGCGCACGTCGGGGTTGATGATGTCGGGGTCGGTGGCCAGCTCGTGGGCCCGCTCGGCCGCGTAGAGCAGCTCGACGAGGCGCGCCCAGTGGGTCGCCAGAGTGGCGTGCACCGGCTTGCCGCCGAGCGTCTCGTAGAAGCGCTCGTACTCGGCCTGGGCCAGCGGCGTGGCCATGCCGTCGGAGGCGTTCAGACGGCTCAGCGGCGAGGCGCGATAGACGCCCGAGTCCTTGCCGTCGACGAAGCCCTTCCAGCCGACGGTCTTGAGGTACGGGTAGACGAGGTAGCTGTAAGGCTCGACGTGCTCGGCCAGATGGGCGAGGTAGTCCTTGCCCTCGAACTTCTCGAGCTCGGTCCCGTCGGGACCGACGACCCGCACCTTGCCGTCGTAGAAGTTCACCTTGTTGTTCTCGTCGACGAGACCCATGTAGTAGGTCTCGTGAGTGAAGGCGTCGCTCTTGATGAGGTCGACGTAGTCGTTGTTGCCCAGCACCACGTCGTTGAACAGCCCCATGGTGAACTTGGCGAACTCGATCTGCTCGGTGGTGATCTGCACCATGCGGTCGCGCTGCTCGGCCGTGATGGCCTGGCTCACGCCGCCCGGCAGGCCGCAGACCGGGTGGATCTGCTTGCCGCCGATCATGCTGATCAGCTCGGCGGCGTCGGCGCGCAGCTTGATGACCGCGCCGCCGATCTCGAGGCCGACCTTGTTGATGACGCCCAGGATGTTGCGCGCCGCCGGGTCGGATTCGGGGCCCATGATGAAGTCGGGGCCGGCGAGAATGTAGAAGTGGGTCGTGTGGTCGGTGACGTAGAAGGCGTTGTAGAGCAGCTCGCGCAGCTTGCGCCCGGTGGGCGCCACCTCGACCCCGAAGACCTGGTCGATGGCCTTGGTGGCGGCCATGTGGTGGGCCTCGGGGCACACGCCGCAGATGCGCGGCGTGATGCGGGCCAGCTCTTCGACCGGACGGCCGAGGCAGAAGCGCTCGAAGCCGCGCAGCTCGGGGATCTGGAAGTAGACGTTCTGCACCTTGTTGTCGTCGTCGACGAAGATCTCGATCTTGCCGTGACCTTCGAGGCGGGTGATGGGATCGACGCTTATCTTCTTCATCAGACTCTCGCCCTCCTGAGCAGCGAACTGGCGAGACCGAATCGGTAGAACGTGCCTACCGGGTCGGGCACGGTGGCCGCGATGCGGGCGATCTCGTCGGGGTCGGGCGCGTCGACGATGGAAGCCAGGGTGCTGAGCATCTTGGCGCCCTGGTCGACCACGCCTTCGGGCGGACCGTAGCAGCCGCGGCAGGCCATGCCCACGCTGGTGCAGCGCGCCCCGCAGCCGGCGGCGGTCGCCGGGCCCATGCAGATGACGCCCTGTTCGAGCAGGCACTTCTCGGGGTCGGGAAGGAACTCCCAGATGCGCCTGAAGCCGGCGATCTTCTTTTCGTCTTTGACGCGTTTGCATTCGTCGCAGCACGACTTGGGCGCCACGCCGATGGTCGCGCCCTTGGCCGGCAGCGGGCCCTCGCCCTTGAGGGCGGCGGTGACGACGTCGAGCACGCCGGCGATCTGGTGCGCCTCGGGCGGGCAGCCGGGCATGAAGTAGTCGACGTCGACGGTCTGGTTGAGCGTCTTGACGGTGTCGTACATGTGGGGCAGGTCGAGCTCGCCCTCGGGCACCGTGAGGTGCTCCTGCGGATAGACCTTGTCGGGGTTGTCGACCGACGGGGTCTGCGTGTAGACGAGGTCCTTGATCTCCTGGGCGCTGGCCAGGTTGGCCAGGCCCGGGATGCCGCCCATCGTGGCGCAGGCGCCGAAGGCGACCAGCACCTTGCTCTTGGCGCGCAGCACGTTGGCGATGTGCTCGTTTTCGGAGTTGCGCACGCAGCCGTTGAACAGGCAGACGTCGATGAAGCCGTCGTCGTAGGCTTCGAGGTCCTTGTACTTGAAGTCGGCGGCCGCCGGCCAGAACACGACGTCGTAGTTCTGGTCGACCTCGATGATCTTCTCTTTGATCTCGAGCAGGGCGATCTCGCAGCCGCCGCAACTGCCCGCCCAGTACATGGCGAACTTGAACTTGCTCATGCCGGCACCGCCTCCGCGGCCACCGCGGCGGCCTCGTCTTTGAACTGTTCGCTCCAGCCCAGCGGGCCGAGCGCCCGGATCTCCTCGGTGAACTCGGAGACGACGCGGGCGAACTTGTCGCCCTCGGCCGCCGAGACCCACTCGAGACGCACGCGGCCGTGCTCGAGGCCGAGCTGCTCGAGCAGCTTCTCCATGAGCGGATAGCGGCCCGCCGTGCGGTAGTTGCCGTTGATGTAGTGGCAGTCGCCGGGGTGGCAGCCGGCGATGATCACGCCGTCGGCGCCCTCGGCGAAGGCCTTCATGATGTGGGTGGGATCGACGCGCCCCGAGCAGTTGGTCTTGATGGGCACCATGTTGGGCGCGTACTTGAGGCGTGCCGTGCCGGCCAGATCGGCGCCGTTGTAGCTGCACCAACGGCACAGGAACCCGATCAGCCGCGGTTCGAATCCGCTGTTACTCACTGTCGTCTCCTTACGGTCGCGCCCCGCCTAGACGGCGAGCGCCCCTTCGATCTCGGCGAAGATCTGGCTGTCGAGGTAGCCGCGCTGCTGCGGCACGTTGGAGCCGCAGGCCGAAACGCACACGCCGCAGCCCTTGCAGGCCGCCTCGATCACCTCGGCCGCGTCCTTCTCCTCGTTGTACTGGATCGCGTTGTGCGGGCACAGGCCCACGCAGATGTGGCAGCCCGAACACTTCTCGGGATCGATGTAGGAGATGGTCGGTTCGACCTTGACCGTGTCGTTGTCGACCAGGCCCAGCACCCCGGCCGCCGCGGCGCCTGCCTGGGCGACCGTGTCGGGGATGTCCTTGGGATACTGGCAGCAGCCGGCGATGAAGATGCCGTCGGTGACGGTCGCGACCGGCTCGAGCTTGGGATGGCGCTCGAGGTAGAAGCCGTTGGAGCTGCAGCCAAATCCGAAGACCTGCGAGACCTCTTTGGCGTCGTGGGCCGGCGAGAGCCCGGACGAAAGGATCACCATGTCGGCCGGGATGCGCCTGCACTATGCCCAGCAGGGTGTCTTCGGCCTTGACCACCAGACGCCCCGCTTCTTCGGGCGACAGGGCGACGTCGGTGACTTCGGCGGCGCGGCCGCGGACGAAGTTGACGCCCTCGTCCATGAGCCGCTTGTAGAACTCCTCGTAGTTCTTGCCGTAGCAGCGCATGTCGATGTAGAGCTCGTACACCTCGGTCTCGGGCAGGTGCTCCTTGATCAGGTGCGAGAACTTGAGCGAGTACATGCAGCACACGCGCGAGCAGAACTCCTGATAGTTCTCGTCGCGGCTGCCGACGCAGTGCAGGATGGCGACCGACTTGGGCGGCCTCGCCGTTCTTGCAGACGATCTGGCCGCCGGTCGGGCCCGAGGCGTTGGAGATGCGCTCGAACTCGAGGCTGGTGATCACGTTGTCGAGGCGGCCGTAGCCGTAGCGCGACTCCTGCGCCGGATCCCACAGCTCGAAGCCGGTGGCCATGATGATGGCGCCGACGTCGAGCTCGACGACCTCGTCTTTTTGCTCGAAGTCGATCGCGCCCGGGCCGCAGGCCGGCACGCAGGACTGCTGCTTGCACTTGCCCTTGGAGAGCGTGAGGCACTTGGCGGGGTCGATGGTCGCGCGCAGCGGCACCGCCTGGGGGAACGGAATGTAGATCGCGCTGCGGTAGCCGAGGCCCTGGTCGAACTCGCTCTGCACCTTGCGCACCACGCAGGCCTCCTGGCAGGCGCCGCAGCCGGTGCAGGTGTCGGTGTTGACGTAGCGCGCCTTCTTGCGGACCTTGACCGTGAAGTTGCCGACGTAGCCGTCGACCTACTCGACCTCGGAGTAGGCCATGAGGGTGATGTTGGGGTCCTTGCCCAGGGCCGACATCTTGGGAGTCAGGATGCAGGCGGCGCAGTCGAGCGTTGGGAAGGTCTTGTCGAACATGGCCATGTGGCCGCCGATCGAGGGGTTGCGCTCGACCAGGATGACGTGCTTGCCGGTGGCCGACAGCCTGAGGGCCGCCTCGATGCCGGCGATGCCGCCGCCCACGACCAGGACGTCGTGGTTGACCGGCACCTCGATGGGCTCGAGCGGCTGGTTGAGCGGCAGCCGCCATATCTGCGCGCTGAGGATGCGCTTGGCCTTGGCGGTGGCCGCCGCCGGGTCGACGGTCACCCACGAGCAGTGCTCGCGGATGTTGGCCATCTGCAGCAGGTACGGGTTGAGGCCGCCGTCCGAGGCCGCCTTGCGGAAGGTGGGCTCGTGCATGGTCGGCGAGCAGGCCGCCACGACCGCGCGCGTGATGCCCAGCTCCTTGATGTCGTTCTTGATGAGGTCCTGTCCGGGGTCGGAGCACATGTACTTGTAGTCACGCGCCACGGCCACGTTGGGCTGCTCGGCCGCCCACTTGACGAGCTCGTCGACGTCGACCTTGCCGGCGATGTTGGTGCCGCAGTGGCAGACGTAGACGCCGATCTTCTCTTCAGCCATCGTCATCTCCTCCTCGCCGCTCACGCCGGGATCGCCGCGAGCACGTCGTCGCAGGAGACGATCTGCTTCTCGATGGCGAGCTTCTTGGTTCGACGCCGAACGCCAGGCCGGCGAGCTGCGTGAAGTACATGACCGGGATCTTGAAGTTCGTCCCGAAGGTGGCGTTGACGCGCGGCTGGTAGGCCTCGAGGTTCATCTCGCAGAGCGGACAGGCCGCGATCATGACGTCGGCGCCCTTGTCGGCGGCCGTCTTCAACAGCTCGTGGCACATGCGCAGGGCGGCGTCTTCCTGGGTCATCATCATCATGCCGCCGCAGCACTTGACCTTGGACGGGTAGTCGACGACCTCGGCGCCCAGCGCCTTGAAGAAGGTGTCCATGGTGGTCGGAAACTCGGGATCGTCGAAGGTGCCCATGGGCCGCGAGTACTGGCAGCCGTAGTAGGGCGCCACCTTGATGCCGGTGAGGCGGCGGGTGACCTTGTCGGCGATCACTTCGAGGCCGACGTCGTTCACCAGCACGTCCATGATGTGCCGCACGCGCTTTGTGCCGTCGTAGCTGCGGCCGACGGCGCCCAGGGCGCCGTTGACGGCCTTGAAGACCTCGTCGCTGTCGTTCATGTAGCGGTTGGTCTTGGAGAGCGTGGTGTAGCAGGCGTTGCAGATGGCGACCAGGTCTTCGTCGCCCTGCTGCTGGGCGATCGCCAGGTTGCGGGCGGCGATGGCGAAGGAGTCGAGCTCGCGCACCGAGAAGTAGCTCGTGGCGCCGCAGCAGTTCCAGTCGTCGAGCTCGATCATCTCGACGCCCAGCTTGGCCATGAGGGCGCGCGTCGAGATGTCGTAGGCCTTGCCGGTCGCCTCGGCCGAACAGCCGGGATAGTAGAGGTATCTCATTGGACCTTCGCCTCCTCGGCCTCGAGATAGGCGGAGATCTTGGCGAGCTCGTCACGGCCTCTGATGTTCTTGGCAAACAGCGGCAGACGACCACCGAAGAACAGCTTGGCGCCGACTCCGGTGAACTTGAGGGCCAGGCCCGGGTTCTTGGTCATCACGAACTTGCCGATGAGCTCCACCTCGTGGTTGCGGCCGTGCTTGCGGACGCTGTCGATGAATAACCTGGTCATGGCCGGGTTCTTGCTGCTCGCCGGCAGGAGGTCGTACTTCATGCCCAGGCGCTTGAGCTCGTACATGAGGTCGGTGATCTTGATGCCGGCCGGGCAGCGCACCGTGCAGTAGTAGCACGAGGTGCACAGCCAGATCGTGTTGCTCTTGACGACCTTGTCGATCATGCCGGCCCGGAAGGCGGCGATGACCTCGCGCGGCCCGTAGTCCATGAGGTAGCTCGTCGGGCAGGAACCGGTGCAGGTGCCGCACTGCTGACAGATCTTGATCTTCTCGCCGGCGGGCATGCGCATGACGTCGTCGATGAACGCCTTGTGCACGGCTTTGGCCTGTGGCGTGGTAGCTAGCTCCGTCATTCTCCTCTCCAGATCATCACGTGGCTCCCCACGACTTCACACCCACGCGCCCCGCTTTGGGCGGCGACGCATGGACGCACGGACAACTCAGGTGTGCGAATGCCGGAGCTCGCTTCCCCGTCGTTCGCGTGGTCTTCGCGACCGTGAAAGAGGCGGCCACGACCGGCGCTTTAGGCGCGCCTTGTGAATCTGTGTGCAAGTGTTTGCAGTGTAGCATGAGGCGTGCGCCGGTGCAGCCGGATTCGGGCATCCTCCCAGCTTCGAAAAGTAGCACAGAACCACACGTGATTCGCGGTCCCAGGTGTACAAACCGGGGTGCGCGATGACTGCCTTTTGTGGACGCGCGCGGGGCGGCGCCGGCGCGGCGCGCGCCGCGCGACCTCGTGCCGCGCTTGGCACGAGCGGCCCGCGTGGCCTACAATCTGGCAGCGTTCACGCGCGGGCCGACGTAGCTCAGCTGGCAGAGCACATCACTCGTAATGATGGGGTCCGGGGTTCGATTCCCGGCGTCGGCTCCAAGACTT
>CAVVVA010000002.1:0-360357 GCA_963751565.1 uncultured Actinomycetes bacterium
GCTCTCACTGTACCCTGATCTTCATGACGGTCTGGGACCAGGGCACTCTCGGCGTTCCTTACGACGCTATTATCAACCACGTAGCCTCCGACTATGCTGGCTGCGTCGTCGACCTTTCTCCACTCTATGCCGTCTCCGCCAACCACGAGCCGGCTGGCGTCGTCACAGTCTTCGGCACTTCGGACGGCTGGCACCCCAACGATGCCGGGCACGCCGCTATCGCGGAGGCTTTGGAAATCGCGCTCGCAGCTCCTTCTCCCGTTGCGGCAACCTTCAAAGTGGTCAGCGACACGCAGATCACAGCCACCGTGCCGGCCGGCGCCGGCAGCGGCCCGATAATCGTGACCGCCCCCAGTGGCAGCACGACAAGCACAGCGAACTTCGCTGTCTTCCCGGTGCCCACGATCGCGGCCTTGATCCCGATCTCGGGTCCGGTGGGCAGCAGCGTGACCTTGCTCGGCAGCGGGTTCACGGGCACCAGCAAGGTTGAACTCAACGGCCACGCAGCGGCATTCACCGTAGACAGCGACACGCAGATCACGACCGCCGTGCCGGCTGGCGCCGGTAGTGGCCCGTTCGCCGTCACTACCCCCGGTGGCACAGCCACCAGCGCGGCGAGCTTCGCCGTCTTCCCGGTGCCCACGCTCGCAAGCTTCACCCCGCCGTCAGGCCGGGTGGGCGCCACCGTGACTTTGAGCGGCACGGGCTTCGTTGGCGCCACGGCCGTCCACTTCAACGGCCTTGCGGCGACAACATTCAGCGCAAGCGGCGACACGCAGATCAGCGCCACTGTGCCGGCCGGCGCCACGAGCGGGAAGATCACGGTCACCACCCCAGGGGGCACGGCCACCAGCGCTGCGAGCTTCGCGGTGGTCCCGCCGCCTACGGTCACGGCCCTGATCCCGACCTCCGGCGCGCTGGGTGACAGCGTGACCTTGATCGGCGCGGGCTTTGCGGGCGCCAGCGGGGTCGCCTTCGGCGGCGTCACAGCGAGGTTCACCGTGAACAGCGCCACGCAGATCAGCGCCACCGTGCCCTTCGGCGCCGGCACGGGCACGATCACGGTAACTACCCCCGGCGGTGTGGCCACCAGCGCGGCGAGCTTCACCGTCGTCAGAGTCACACCGAAACTGACGCTCAAGCTGAGCGGCCTCAAGAAAGGTGTCTTGAAGCTCGGCAGACGCCTGACGGCCAAGGGCACCGTAACGCCCGTCAGCCTCGCCGGCGGCAAGGTCACATTCACCGTGCAGCGCAAGCGGGACGGCAAGTGGCGCAGGGTCACAAGCCTGGTGCAGACGATCGGCGCCGGCGGCGCCTGCAGCTGGAAGTGCAAGCCCGCCAGGAGGGGCAGCTACCGCCTGCGGGCCACGATCGCCAAGACGGGTACGAACGCGGCCGCTTCCGCTGCGTGGCTGACGTTCAAGGTGATATAGCCCCACAGGCAGTAGCCGTGACCACACCCGACAGAAGGGCGGCGTGTCGCGAGGTTGCCGGCGTTGCCGGCCGAGGCCGCCCACGGCGTTGCCTCTCGCGACGCACCCCCCAATGGGTCCTCCCTCGAAAGGCGACCCGCATCGGACGGGCGCCGGGTGGACAAAGGGGGCGGTTCACAGGAGGTGGTGCAGCTCAGGTGGACCGCCCGCTCGAGCACGGAACCCCTGCAAATGGTGCTGGCGGAGCGGCATGGGGGTCGAACCCACCCAGGACGGGAGCACCGCCCCGCAGACGGTTTTGAAGACCGCGCCGGTCACCGGACCGGGAGCCGCTCCGTGCCAGAGCCGGACGCCTGTCGCAGACGGCCCGCGAGACCACCGCGGGCCGCGACGCGGCCGTTTCCGGCCGCTCAACAGTACGGCACAGTCGTCGCTCGCCGTCAAAACGCGCTGCCTGCGATCGCCGCCGGGTTCCGGGACCCGTAAAGAAGCGCCGCGACAAACGCCGCCGGGTTCCGGGGCTCCCG
Source organism: uncultured Actinomycetes bacterium (assembly GCA_963751565.1). Taxonomy (GTDB): domain Bacteria; phylum Actinomycetota; class Thermoleophilia; order UBA2241; family UBA2241; genus Bog-752. The sequence goes on from CAVVVA010000002.1 coordinate 1,961, forward strand.
ACGCTCGCACGCCCGGCGCGCTCCAGAGGAGTCGCGAAGGCACGCAGAATCGCGAAGGGACGCAAGCGGATGGAAAGACGGCGAAGAGCCGAAGGGGGCGGGGCGCCTTGCGGCGCCCCGCCCCCCTTCTCGTGGCCGACCCCCCGGACTTGAGTGTGTGAGCTTACCTGGCAGCCGCCGTGAGCGCGCCGGCCGCGGAGATGATGGCCTGGTGGTCCTGGTGGCGCTTGTACTCGGCGTCCATCTCGAGAAGGCCACCGGGGAACTCGTAGGCGGGCATGAGGGCGACGTAGTCGTCGGCGCAGAACTCCTCGGGCACGTGCACGCCGGTCTCGGGGTTGCCCTTGTAGCCGATGAGCTTGCCGGTGGCGATCAGCTCGAGCGTGATGACCGGCGTGAAGCCGGTCTGCGCCGTGACCACCTGCATGCCGTACTTGGCGACGCACTCGGCGTTGTCGGCGATCTGATACAGGTAGACCTCGCGGACCATGCCGTCCTTCTTGCCCCTGACCCACGTGCCGGCGGCCGTCTGGCCGACGTACTTCTTGCCGATCTCGCTGGGGTCGGGGGCGGCGGCGGCGATCACGTCGCGCGGCGCCACTTCGACGCCCTTCACCTTGATCGGGGTCTTCCGGTCCATGTTGGTGGACTTGAAGATGTCGATCGCGGCCATGAACTCGTCGCCGAGCGCGTACTTGAACGTGGCCTTCTTGTTGCCCTTGAGCAGGTGGGCGCTGCGGCCGAGCGAGATGACCTCTTCGTGCTCGACGTGGGCGATCTCGACCCAGCCGATGCCCTCGGGAAGGAAGAACATCTCCTTCTCGGCGAACGGCTCGACCGTGTACCAGCCCTTGTCCTTCTCCCAGATGATGGCGGGCTGGGTGCACTCCTCGATCGTCGTCCAGACGGAGAAGCCGAAGGAGATGCCCTTGGCGCCGGGGATCTCGAGGTTGGAGCCGTCGCGAATGCCGATCTCCTCGACCTCGTCGAACAGGTGGTCGGCGGCGTAGCGGGCCAGGTAGTCGGCCATGCCGGGCTCGACGCCGAAGCCCGCGAAGCACACCTTGCCGATCTTGTCGAACTCGGCGCTGAGCGGGAACTCCTTGTCGCCGAGCTTGACGTGGGTCGGGCCGATCTTGCCCTCGGGATGCGGCTCGGAGACCGTCATGGCGGTGTCGAGATAGTGGGTCCTGGCCTTGAGGGCGGCCTGCAGCAGCATGGGGTTGAACTCGGGGGCGACGAGGTTGCAGATGATCTCGACGCCGTGCTTGTTGGCCAGGGCGGCGACCTCGTCGGGGTTGCTCGCGTCGACCTTTTCGGCCGGGAACCTGTCTTCGCCGAGGCGCCTGGACACGGCCTGCGCCTTGGCCAGGTCGTAGTCGGCCATGACCATCTTTTCGAGCCAGCCCTTGTTCGGGTCGCGGCGTGCCGCGATGGCGGCCATGGACTCGCCGACGCCGCCGGTACCGACGATGAGAGCCTTCATGCGTTACACTCCTTCTCACGCGTGCGCGGCCCGCGCGCTGCGCGCGCAAGCCGCCCTGCTTGGGGATGTGTCAGCGCCTCCCCGAGCGCATGGATGCCATCGACGTTAGTTGAGGGCCCTGAAATGTCAAGCCAAGAAAATCCGGGCGCCGAGCCGCTCCACAGACCGCGCGGCCGGCCTCGCCAGACAGAGCCGAGCCAGTACTCGCCGGGCCTGCCGCGCGACCACCCCATGCGGTCGCTGCCGCCCACCGCGCGCAGCATCCTCGAGGCCGCCCGAAGGGTGCTGGCCCAGCGCGGCCTCGAAGGGCTGACGATCGAGGGGGTCGCCAACGAAGCCAACGTCAGCCGCACGCTCATCCCCTACCACTTCGGCAGTCGCGCGGGTCTCGTGGCGATCCTCTTCGACTCGCTCTTTCACGACCTCGCGGTGTCGGTCTATGCGCTCGCCGGACCGGGCGGCAGCCTGCCCACCTTTCTCGACTGGATCAAGCGCGAGGCCGACGACGTGCAGTCGCAGCACGACTTCTTCGAGCTCATCGTGGCGGCGCTGCGCGAACCGGAGCTGAAGCGGCGCATCGCCACGCTGTACGACGACTATCGTGAGCTCACCCTGGAGATGACCGGCGTGAGCGAGCCGCCCGGTCCCGACGCGGCCGACGCCCCCAGTCCCGACAGGCGCCGCGAGCTCGCCGCGATCGGCTCGGTGCTGGTCGCCATCGAAGACGGCATCGGCCTTCAGGCGGCGCTCGACCCCGGGTTCGACGTCGACGGGGCGCTCGCCATGGTCGCGACGATGATCGGCGACGCGCTCACGCGACTGAAATCCGACTAGCCTGAAGTCGGGCTAGACCGCGGCGCCGGCCACCTTGTAGACGGTCCGCCGGCCGAGATCGGTGACCACCTGCAGGTATCCCGAGAACTGGGCGTCGAGCGCCGGGTCGCCGGAGTCGACCAGCAGCGGGCCGCCGCGCAGCGACAGGAGCTTCGTCTGGCTGGCCACCACGACGACGTTCGCGAGGCCGACTTCGCGGATGACCTCGGCGCTCAGCTGCTGGTTGCCGCGCCCGAAGATGTGACCCTGGCCGCCGATCACCGTGACGACGATGCGCACGCCCGCGCCGCTTGCGGCCTCGACTATCTTCAGGATCTGGCGCTCGCTCAGGTCGGCGCCGATCAGACGGCGGTCGCGCACAGCGTCGACGCCGAGCAGCGTCTTCTCGACGCCGAGCGCCTCGGCGACGGCGCGCGTGGTGGTGCCGGGGCCGAGCAGGTAGACGACCTCCGGCGCCATGCCGTTCACGATGTCGGCGGCGATGGCGCGCAGGTCGGCGGCGTCGCCGGCGCAACCGCCGGCTTTGGCGCTCTGCACCAGGCTGCGCTCGTAGGGCACCCGCAGGTAGCCGTACAGCCGGGCCGAGACGCGGTCGTCGCGAAAGGCGTCCTCGTCTATGTCCATGACCTCGGCCTCGCGCAGGCGCACCGCCGCCGGGCGATCGTGCAGGTAGAGGGCGGCCAGCTCGCCGGCGCTGCCCGGCGTGGTCGCGTACACCGCCGAGTGGATCTTGACGCCGGCCGGCACGCCGAGGCAGACGAGCTCGCCGCCGACCGCCCGGCAGACGTCGCGGGCGGTGCCGTCGCCGCCGGCGAACAGCAGCAGATCGACACCCAGGTCGCGCAGCGCCCGGGCCGCGGCCACGGTGTCGTCGGGGGTCGTGACCGGCGCGCCGTCGGGCAGGACGGGACGGCGCTCCCCCCAGCGCGCCCCCGTCACGCCCTTGATCACGTCCGGCTCGAACCCGCAGGCGCGGGCCTCGTCTTCGCCCATCTCGCCGGGACACGTGACAATCACCACGTGCTCGCGCAGGCGAGCGAGGCGGGTGAGCGCCAGGGCGGCGCGGCGCGGCGCCTCGCGCACCGCGCCGAGCGCCAGCGCGCGGCGCAGGATGTCGGCGCCGTCGCTGCCCTTGAGCCCCACCTTGCCGCCCACCCCGGCCACGGGGTTGACGATCAGGCCGAGCCGGCGCGGTTCTTCAGAGGGCACGGCAGGACGCGGACGCTGACCGCACGGTTCAGCGCCGGGGGGCGCGGTTGTACACCCAGGCGACCGCGATCATCATGGCGGCGGCCGCCACGCCCGCCGGCGCCAGCACGAGGCCGGTGCGCAGGTAGTGCTGGGGGACAGCCGAAGCGCCCGCGGCGATCACCATCAGCACAGTGGCGATCGGCCACAGCACGGCGAACGCCACGTTGTCGGCAAAGCGGGCGCCACGCACGACCCAGGCGACCCCCGCCACGGCGAGGACCGCGACCACGATGCCCGTGGCGGCAAACCCGGCGGTCACGATGACGGCCGGAATGTGGTCGTGCGGCGTGGCGCGCGGCACGTCGGCGCGATAGGCGCAAAGGACGGCCGTGGCAGCGAAGACGAGCGTGAACACGATCTTGACAGCCACCGCGACCGGCCCGGCTCTGCGTGGTCGCTCGACCCTGTAGGTCGTCGCGCCCGACGCGGTGTGGCGTCGCGCCGGCGACCCGGACGCCGGCGCTCCCCGACCCGCCCTCGTCGCCGGCCGCGCGTCGGGAGCTTTGGCCACGCCGGTCACCGCTTCGCCCGGCCGCCGCGACGCTGCCGGGAGCGCTCGGGCGAGGCCGGGCGTGGCGCGGAGCCCTCGTCGCCCCCGGCAGGGCGCCGGCTCGCGGGGCGTTCGGCCCCGGGCCGCCGGTAGAGCCCCGGCGAGACCAGACCCATGAGCACGAACGCCACCACGGCCGGCAGGAGCTCGATGGCGACGTAGGCGCCGAGCTGGACCGCACCGACCAGCCCGGCCACAATGGCCACCGCCCCAGTCGCCCACACGACGACGAACAGCGCTCCCAGGTGTCTCGCGGCAAAGAGGCGGTCCGGCAGGTATGAAGAGTTCAGGGCCATGGCGAGCATCAGGACGATCGACACCGTAGCCAAGGAGAAGGCCGCGTACGAATTGACGGTCGGCCACGAGCCGAGTGCCGCCGGCCGCATGAGGACGTCGACGAGGATCGCGACGGCGCGCAGGGTCGCACCCACCATGATCGCCAGCATGATCACCCGGGCGATGTTGGCGAGCAGCTCCCGGGTAGTCGAGGCCGCCCGCGCGGCGGCGCCCCTCCGGGGCGAGCCGCCGGATGTCTGTCTGCGCCTGTCGGGCTGCCGCTGGCTCATGGTCGGTCCATTCTGACCTATGAGCGCCTTCTGCGACACCCGCCCCCGGCGCCGGCGCCCCAGGGCGCCCGAGGCGCCCCCTCCACTACGCCAAGCGTGACGTCCGCTGAGGATCTACGCGTCCGGCGCGGCCGCGTCGGGCGTCGCCGCGTCGGGCGCGGCCGCGTCGGGCGCGGCTGCGCCGCCGGCGCTCCAGGGAGTCATGCTCCAGCGGCCGCTCGTGTCGCGGACCCACCGGTAGGCGGGCAGTGTCCAGGTGTCCCGCTTGAGGTAAGCGACCACCGCCGCCGCCGCCACGGCCAGCGTGGCCAGAGCGACCACTAGAAACACGGCGAAGGCGATCACCGCCGCGACCAGCCCCATCAGCCTGCACAGCCCTCGGGTCGCTCCGCAAACCCTCTGCCTGGCCGTTCCGCAAACCTTGTCCATCATCCACATGTCCACTACCCCCTGTGGTCGACCGAAGTCCTGGGTGCACGCCTGACAGCTTACCCGGATGGCGCGATCTTGCGCCTGTATGCCCGCCACGTGAAGGCCCACTGCCGCGGGTCTTCGAGCGCGTCGAGGCCGGTCATGCGGCTCGAGCTGGAGTCGTGCGGCGACGACCGGACCAGCGCGGGGTCGGTGTACGCCTCGTCGCTGGCCTTCTTCACGACGGCCGCCCATTCGTCGAGATCGGCTCTGGAGTACGTCTCGCACGGCTCGGGCGTGAACGGCTCGGGCACCACCCAGGGGTGGTGGCTCATCCAGTAGCTCTGGATGCCGAAGTCGACCATGCGGTCGCGCACGTCCTCGGTGCCCACACCGGTCTCTTCCTTGAGCGTCTCGAGGCTGTAGCGCACCTGGTCGAGCCGCCGGTGGCCTTCGGCGTAGGGCCGGCTCACACCGCGCACGCCCATGAGGAGGCGGTCGAGGTAGTTGTTGTTGAGGACGCTGATCTCGGCGACCTCGCGCAGGCCGTCGGGACCCAGGTTGCGGATCCACGCGTAGGCGCGCACCACGCCCATCCAGTTGCCCAGAAAGCCGCGCACGCGGCCGATCGACTCGGGCCGGTCGTAGTCGAGATGGTAGGTGTCGCCCGTCTTGGCAACGACGGGCGCCGGCAGGTAGGGCGCGAGCGTGTCGGAGGTGAGGTAGGCGCCGGTGGCCGGACCCTCGCAGCCGTGCGGGCTCGAGAAGGTCTTGTGGAGGTTGAAATGGCAGGCGTCGAAGCCGGCGTCGCGGGCGCGAGCGAAGCCCAGGATGCCGTTGGCGTTGGCCTGGTCGGTGAAGGCCAGGGCGCCCGCCTTGTGGAGCACCTCGACGTACTTGTCGATCTGCGGGTTGTAGATGCCGGTGTCCTCGGGGTTGGTGATCATGCAGCCCACGGTGCGCTCGCTGACGGCCGCCTTGAACGCTTCGAGGTCGGGGTAGCCGTTCTCGTCGGGCATGACCGTGATGACCTTGAAGCCGGCCACCGCCGGCGTCGCCGCGTCGCAGGGATGCGAGAAGATCGTCGTGATCATCTCGTCGCGCTGTCCAAGCTCGCCGCGGGCGGCGAAGTAGGCCCGCATGACGCAGGCGTTGGTGTAGACGGCGTGCGAGCCGCCGCCGGGCTGCAGGGTGACGGCCCGCATGCCGGAGATGGCCTTCAGGTACTCGCCGCAGTCGTAGACGATCTGCAGGAGGCCCTGCAGCGTCTTCTCGTCCTGCCAGGGGTGCAGCTCGGCGTGCTTGTGGTAGCGCACCAGCTCCTCGTGGAGCTTGGGGCTGTACTTCATGGTGCAGGTGCCCTCGGAGATGTCGGAGCCGAGGTCCATGCCGAGCGTCATCTGCGAGAGCCGCAGGTAGTGGCGCAGCGCCTGGTGCTGGGAGATCTCCGGCAGGTCGGGCGCGACGGGGCGCCGCGCGGCGGCCGGCACGTACTGCAGCGGGTCGCCGACCTCGTCCCTGACCTCGGCTTCGGCGAGCGGCACAAGCACGCCGCGCTCGCCGGGCACGCTCTGCTCCATGATCAGGGGCTCGTTCCAGCGCGGCGCCCGGTAGTCGCGCAGCGCGCCGCCGTCGCGGCGCAGCCTGCCCAGCCGGGCGAGCTTGGCCTGGACTTCGTCGCTGCCGTGCCGGCTCATGACAGCACCTCCTTGAGGGCGATCGCGAGCTCCACGATGTTGGCCTCGCTGTGATACTCGGTGACGCAGTACAGGGCGCTCTGGCCCAGCTCGGGAAACTCGGCCGACAGGTCCTTGCCGCCGAAGATGGCGTGGCCGAGCAGTGCCTCGTTCACCTCGGCGACCGTCTTGCCGGCGCCGTCGAAGCTCACCACGAACTCCTTGAAGAAGGCCGGCGAGAGCTTGACCGCGACGCCGGGGAGCTCGGCCAGCCGCCGGGCGGCGCAGTGCGAGCGGGCGATGCAGGTCTCACCCACCTCCCTGAAACCCTGCGGCCCCATGACCGTCATGTAGACGGCCGCCGCGACGGTCCACAGGCCCGACGCCGTGCCGACCCAGTCCTTGCCCTGGTCGCGGGCGCCGTACGAGGTGCGCTCGGGAAGCGCCTCGGCCACCTGCCACTCGCCCGGCGTCTCGGTCCGCAGCAGGGTGTAGAGCTCGAGCGGGCACTCCTGCGCGTACACGGGGTCGTCGTCGCGGAAGGCGATGAAACCCGAGCAGCCGCCGCCGGCGTGCATGTGCACGCCGAGACTCTGGATGTCGCCGCAGGCGATGTCGGCGCCCAGGGCGCCGGGCGGCGTGAGCACGCCCAGGGTGATCGGGTCGACGCCGGCGATGGCCAGGGCGCCGTGCTCGTGCGCGATGCGCACGATCTCGGCGCCCTGGTCTTCGATGGTCCCCAGGTAGCCCGGGTTCTCCCAGTACACCGCGGCCACGTCGCCCGAGATCTTCGCCCGCAGGTCGGTCAGGTCGAGGCGCCCGGTCGCCGGATCGTAGTCCACCTGGTCGATCGCCACGTGCGAGGGCATGACGTCGGGCTGACAGAGCGTGCGCGCTTCGGCGAGCCGCATGGGGCTCATCGTGCGGGGCACGAGCACGCGGGAGCGGCCCGTGATGCGCTGGGCCATGCGGAAGCTGCGCCCGGCTACGTCGCCCCAGTCGTAGATGGGGTTGGCCACGCCGTCCAGGTCGAGCAGCTCGCCGAGCTGGCTGTTGAACTCGAAGCGCGCCTGGTACTTGCCCAGGTCGGAGTAGCTGCCGCCGCAGTAGGCCGAGAGGAACTCGGCCCGGTTGATCACCTCGTCGACGACCGCCGGCACGTAGTGCTGCCAGCAGCCGGCGCCGCAGAAGTTGAGGTTGTCCTCGCAGCTCGTGTTGCGGTCGAGCAGGCCCTTGACGTGACGCCGCAGGTCGCACTCGGCGAGGATCGGCTCGGGAATGTCGAGCCGCCCCTTGAAGCGCAGCCGGTCGGGGATCTCGGCGTAGATCTCCTCGACGCTGTCGAGTCCCAGCTCACGCAGCATGGCCTCCTTGGTGGCCGGCACGGCGTTGGGGATGTACGGGTGAATGAAGGGTCTGTCTGCCATCTGCGACACTCGCTTTCTCGCCGGCGCTGCGCCGGGCGGTCAGAGGAGACGGTCAGGCGTAGCGGTAGCCCGCGCTGGTTCCGAAGTCGATCGACACCACGGCGCCGGTGATGGGCGCCGCCATCTCGCCCGCCAGGTAGTAGACGAGCTCGGCCACCTCGTCGGGCCGGATGAACCGCGCCCGCTCACCCTGCGCGTAGGTGTCCAGCCGCCGTCTGAGGTAGCCCTCGGGGTCGCCGCGGCCGTACGTGTCGGCCTGGTAGCGCAGCATGGGGGTCGCGACGTCGGCCGGACACACCGCGTTGACGCGCACCAGGTCGGGGGCCAGTTCGAGGGCGAGCGACTTGGTGAGCAGGTTCACGGCGCCCTTGGAGGCCGTGTAGATCGCCGTCTCCTGCGTGCCGACGACGCCGGCTTTCGAGGAGATATTGACGATACAGCCCTGCGTCTTGCGCAGCTCGGGGATGGCGTAGCGGCAGCAGAAGAACGTGCCCTTGAGGTTGACCGACAGGACGCGCTCCCAGTCGGCTTCGGTCATGGTGTCGCTCGGACCCTCGACCCAGACGCCGGCGCAGTTCACCAGCACGTCGAGGCGGCCGGCTCCGGCGACCGCCACCGCGACCATGCGCTCGCAGTCGGCGACCGCCGTGACGTCGGCCTCGATCGGGTAGATGGTGGCGCCGGGAGCCACGCCGAGCTCGCCGACCGCGGCCTCGAGCAGGTCGGCGCGCAGGTCGGCCGCAAAGACCTGCGCGCCGGCTCCCAGGAACCGGCCGGCGACGGCCTTGCCGATGCCCCCCGCCGCACCGGTGATCAGCACGACTCTGTTCTCGAACTCCGAGGTCTCCGAGGTCATGGCGCCCTCCTGGGCGGTCTAGTAGTACAGCTCGCTCGGGCCCTTGTACTCCTGGATGGTGTTGCCGCCGTCGATCACCACGAGCTGCCCGGTGATGTAGCTCGCATCGTCTGAGGCCAGAAAGCAGATCAGCCTGCCGATCTCTTCGGGGCGGGCGGAGCGCTTGAGCGGCGTGTTGTCGCCGCCGACGTCCTCGCCCTCGGCCTGCGAACCGGTCGCCACCCAGCCCGGGCCGACGGCGTTCACGGTGATGCCGTGCGCGGCGAGATCGAGCGCGAGGCCGCGCGTCATGCCCAGCACGCCGGCCTTGGCCGCGCAGTACACCGACTCCTGCGGGTTGGCGACCACCGGCCCGGTCACCGACGACACATTGACGATGCGCCCCGAGCCGCGCTCGATCATGTGCGGCACGACGGCGCGGGTCACCAGGAACTGGCTCTTCAGGTTGATGGCGATGCCGAAGTCCCACTGGCGCTCGCTCAGGTCCTGAAAGGCGGCGAAGTCTTCGTCCTGACCATAGACGACCATGCCGGCGTTGTTCACCAGGACGTCGATCCGGCCGTGCGCGGCGAGCGCCTCGTCGACGACCCGCTGCACGTCGGCGGCCTTGGTCAGGTCGGCGGTATGGCTCGTACAGCGCGCCCCCAGGTGCGCGGGGCAGTCGTGCACGGCGTCGGCGATGTCCACCACGGCCAGGCCGGCGACCTCTTCGTCGGCGAAGACCCGGGCGGTGGCGAATCCGATGCCGTCCTGCTTGGCCACGCCGGTGATCAGGGCCACCTTGCCGGCCAGTCGTCCCCTGCGCTCCATGGGCGGTGCTCCCTTCTTCTCGGCTTCCGTGCGGCTTCTGTGCTCTTGCGAGTCTCGTGTCGCGGCCTAGTCTCGCGCCGCGGCCGGGTCTCGCGCCGCGGCCAGGTCTCGTGCCGCGGCCAGGTCTCGTGCCGCCGCCAAAGTATCACCTGTCCGGCGGCCTCGCCACGGGAGCGCCGGGTCGCGGCCGGCTTGGCCGATCGCCGCCGGCCGGTCGGCCGATCGCCGCCGGTCTGTCGGCGGCGGCGCCGACCGGACGGTCGTCGCGCGCTCCCGTTGTGAAGGTGAGCCGCGCGCCGGCGCGAACTCTTCTTGGCAGAGCGTCGGGAGCAGCCGGGCGACGCCCGGTCATAGCGAGGCTAAAGGGCCGGCGACGGCGGGCCGATCTGAAGCGCGGTCGACCGACCGGTCAGGTTGAACGAGTCGTAGGACTGTGGTAGGGTCCCCGGGCTCGTGCCCCGGTACGGGCGCAAGCTCGGCAGGAACCGAAGCGCACGACGGAAGGCGCGCACCTCAGGGACTCGTGGCATGGATCGTGAGTCCCGAAAGGAGGCGACGGCATGCACCGCAGGCTACTCGTCCCAGCCCTCTCTCTCATTCTCGCGTTCGTGCTTCTCTGCGCGCTCACGCCGGCCCTCGCCTCGGGCGCCACCATCGCCCAGAAGAAGGCTCAAGCCGCGCGCATCGCCGCTGAGGTCTCGGCCTTGAACACCAAGGTGGAGATTGCCGTCGAGGCCTACGACGGCGCCACCTGGAAGCTGCACATCGTCCAGGGCAAGATCCACACCAACCAGCAGCAGTTGATCGTCGCGCGCTACAACCTGCTGGTCGCCCGCCAGGAGCTCACGCAGAACGTCGTGTCGATGTACAAGCAGAACAAGGCCGACGTGCTCGACGTGCTGCTCTCCACGCGCAGCTTCAACGACCTCGTCACCGAGGTCACCGCCCTGCGCCAGGTGGGCCAGAGCAACAGCGTCACGGTCAGCAGGATCTCGGCCCTGAAGGATCAGATCGCGCAGCGACGGGTCGAGCTGCTCGCCGAAGGCAAGCAGGCCACGGCCCTGGTCGCCCAGCGCGCCGCGACCAAGCGCCAGGTCGAAGCCGACCTCCAGACCCAGCAGACGATGCTGGCCGGCGTCAAGAAGCAGATCGCCCAGATGCAGGCCGCCGCTGCCGCTGCCGCCAAGCTCGCCGCCGAGCGGGCCGCGGCGGCGGCGGCGGCGGCGCAGGCGGCCCCGCAGCAGCCGCCCGGCGGGGGTGGCGGCAGCACCTCCACGGCCGGCGCCCACGGCTCGGTCGTGGCCGTGGCCCAGCGCTACCTCGGGGTTCCCTACGTGTGGGGCGGCGCCAGCCCGGCGGGCTTCGATTGCTCGGGACTGGCGATGTACTGCTACGCGCAGGTGGGCATCTCGCTGCCGCACAACGCGGCCATGCAGTACGCCATGTGCACGCCGATCGCGCAGAGCGCCGCCCAGCCCGGCGACCTCGTCTTCTTCGGCTACTCGGCGGGCGGCATCCACCACGTCGGCATCTACGTCGGCGGCGGCTCTATGATCGACGCGCCCTATACCGGCGCCGACGTGCGCTACGACTCGGCCTTCAGCGGCGACTTCTTCGGGGTCGGGCGGCCTTAGCCGCCGGGCCGCCGCGGGCACGGCGCCCGCGCCCTGCCGTTGCGTCCGCAACATCCGCACTTTGCCGCGCCTGCCGTTGCGTCCGCAACATCCGCACCTCGCCTCGCCTACCGTTGCGTCCGGCGCAGCCGCACGTGGCCGCGCCTACCGTCGCGTCCGGCGCAGCCGCGCCTCGCCGCGCCGCCGCGTGATTCCCTCCTTGTCGAACAGCTCGAGCAGCGCCTGCGCGTGACGGCGGCCCGTGGCGAGCTCGTCGCGGTACTGGGCAAGGGTGATCTGGGAGAGGCGCGCGAGCGCCTCTTCGAGGCGCTCGCGCGCCTCGTCGACCGCCGCCCGGTCGAACCACAGGTCGCGGTCGGCGCGCACGGCCGCGCCGCGCCGAGTAAGCACCTCGAGGACCATCACCAGGTCACGCTTCTCGGCGGCGAGCTCCTCCTCGAGTGACGCGAGCGTGGGCGGCGCGAAACGCGCCGCCGCGAGCCGCTCGCCGACCCGAGCCGCGAGGGCTTCGTGGGCGGGCGCCAGCGCGTCGCCGGCGCCCGCGACCGCGTAGCCGCCGTCACGCTCCACGAGCTCGCCGCGCTCCGCCAGACGCGCCGCGACGAGCGCGAGCGCGGCGGGCGGGAACCGGGGAACGGCGGCGGCGATCGCGGCGAGCGGCACGAACGGGTTCTCGGGATGCTCGGCGGCGCGGCGCCCGAGCAGCGCTGCCACGTCGGTCTCGACCGCCGCCAGCGTGCCGGCCGCAAACCAGCGCCGCTCGTCGGCAGGCCCGGGACGGGCGCCGGTAGCCGTGTGCGCCGCGGTCACTTCCCGGCGCGACGGGCCTCCCGCGATGGTCTCCAGGTCGCCCGCGCGAGCCAGCGCCGCCAGCGTGCGCGCCGCCGCGTCGGGCGCGATGTCGGCCGCCACGAGGTCGGCGGCGGCCAGTCCGGCCGGTCCGCGATCGGCCGCCGCCAGGAGGCAGGCCCGGGCGACGTCGCCGGCGGCGACGGCCTTCAGAAAGTCGAGCTGCACGCCGCGGTCGCGCCAGCGCCGCGGCACAGCGTCGAGCACGATCCCGCCGCCGACGGTCTGCACCGGGGACAGCGAGCGCAGCACGAAGCGGTCGTGCGGCTCGACGGCGGCGGGGCCGCCGTCGAGCCGCACGACCGCCACCGCGCCCTCTCCGGGCGGCAGCTCGCGACGGTCGAGGAACGTCAGGTGCGCCACGTGCGCCGCGGTGCCGTGATGCAGCCGGACGCGCTCGCCGGTCTTGAGTGCCCGCGCGGCGCCGACGAGCCGCACCGCGGCGGCGAACGAACGCGTGGGTGCGAAGCGCGCGGCGGCCTGGGGACCCACGAGAAAGGCGCCGCGCTCGAGCGTCGCGCGGTCGGCGCCGCGCAGGCTCAGGGCCACGCGACGACCGGCCGGCGCGGTCGCGACCGGGCGGTCGTGGACCTGCACGCCGCGCACCGTCACCTCCGCGCCCCCGGGCTGCACGATCAGCCGGTCTCCGACGCTCACGGCGCCGCGCCAGAGCGTTCCGGTGACCACCGTGCCGATGCCTCTGAGGACGAACACCCGGTCGACCGGCAGCCGGGCCGGCCCACCGCGGCGGCCGGCCTCGACCTCGCCGGCGACGCGGGCCAGGGCGTCGAGCAGCTCCGGCAGACCGCGGCCGTCTCGCGCGCTGACCACGACGATCGGCGTCGCGGCGAACGGCGTGGTCGAGAGCAAGCGGTCGACGTCGGCGCGGGCCAGCTCGAGCAGCTCCTCGTCGACCAGGTCGGCCTTGGTGAGCGCCACGACGCCGTGCCTGACGCCCAGCAGCTCGATGACGGCGAGGTGCTCGACGGTCTGCGGCATGACGCCGTCGTCGGCGGCGACCACCAGCAGGAACAGATCGATGCCGCTGGCGCCGGCCACCATGGTGCGCACGAAGCGTTCGTGGCCGGGCACGTCGACCACGCTGACGCGTCGTCCGCCGGGCAGCTCCAGCTCGGCGTAACCCAGTTCGATCGAGATGCCCCGCTCGCGCTCCTCGCGCAGGCGGTCGGTGTTGGTGCCGGTCAGGCGCGTGACCAGCGCCGTCTTGCCGTGGTCGATGTGGCCGGCCGTGCCGAGGGTGAGCGGCAGTTCGGACGCGGCGGGATCGGCGGCGGAGGAGTCGGCGGCGGACAGGTCGGCCGCGGAGGGATCGGGCTGGGAGGGATCCGCCGGCGAGCGGTCGGGCACGGCGTCGGCTCAGCCGGAGGCGAGCGCCGCGCGCACGGCGGCGGCGAGATCGGCGATCTCGTGATCGCCGACCGCCAGCACGTCGAGCAGCAGCCGGTCGTCGTGAAGGTAGCCGAGCACCGCCGGCGAGCCGCGGCGCAGCCGGCCGGCGAGCTCGCCGGCGCCGATCGCACCCGGGGCGAGAGCGACGGCGACGCTCTCGACTTCGGCCACCGGCAGCGCTCCCGCGCCGGCCCGGGCGACCGAGTCGACGAGCTCGCCGGCGCCGATCGCCTCGCGCAGGCGCGCGGCCCGCTCGGCGAGCGCCTCGCGCGGCTGGGCGAGAAGCACCAGCGTGGGCACGCGCTCCACCACCCGCAGCGGGTCGAGGTAGAGGCGCAGCAGCGCGTCGAGCGCCGCCAGGTTGAGCTTGTCGATGCGCACCGCGCGCGCCAGCGGATGGACCCGCAGGCGCGCGATCGTCTCGGTCGTGCCGAGCGCCAGACCGGCCTGCGGTCCTCCCAGCAGCTTGTCGCCGCTGAAGGTCACGATGTCGACCCCAAGGCGCAGCGACTCGCGGGCCGAAGGCTCGTCGGCAAACAGCGGCAGGTCGGCCAGAGCGCCGCTGCCGAGGTCGTCGATGACCAGGGCGCCGCGCTCGTGAGCAAACCGCACGAGCTCCTCGATGGCCGGCTGGGCCGTGAAGCCCACGATCCGGTAGTTGCTGGCGTGCACGCGCAGCACCGCCCGCGTGCGCTCGCTCCAGGCGCGCTCGACGTCGCGCAGGTAGGTGCGGTTCGTGGTGCCGACCTCGACCAGCCGGGCGCCGCTCTCGGCGAGGATGTCGGGAATGCGAAAGCCGTCGCCGATCTCGACCAGCTCCCCGCGCGAGACGATCACCTCGCCCTCGCGGCAGGTGGCCGCCAGGGCGAGCAGCACGGCCGCGGCGTTGTTGTTGACCACCAGGGCGTCGGCGGCGCCGGTCAGGGCGCACAGCACGTCGCGCACGTGGCGCTGCCGCGTGGCGCGCTCGCCCGTCGCCAGATCGACCTCTAGGTCGGCGTACGAGCCGGCCGCCGCGGCGACCGCCGCCAGCGCCTCGGGCGGCAGCACCGAGCGGCCCAGGTTGGTGTGGGCGACGACGCCGGTGGCGTTCACCACGCGGCGCAGCGACGGCGAGACGGCGGCCTCGACCAGTCTTTCGACCCAGGGCACGAGGTGGGCGGGCGAGAGGGCGACGGCGTCGCCCTCTCGCCCGCCTTCGAGGATCTCGCGCCGCAGGCGCTCGATGACGGTGCGCACGGCTCTGACGACCACCTCGCGCGGGTAGGTCTCGGTCAGCGCCGCGACCGCCGGCTCGCGCAGCACCTGGTCGACGGCGGCCAGGCCGCGCAGCGACTCGCCGGGCCCCACGTCGGCGGCAGGCCCCACGTCGGCGGCGGCCCCGCCGGGGCCGCCCTCGTCGGACGGCCGGCGCGGCGCGCTCACAGCAGCGCCATCTCGCCGACCGGTCCGTGCACGACCTGGCCGATCGCCCAGCCGTGGGCGCCGCGCTCCTCGAGCTCGGCGAGCAGCCGTTCCAGGTTCTCGGGGGCCACCGCGACGAGCAACCCTCCGGAGGTCTGGGGGTCGACCAGAGCGAGCGTGGCCGGCTCGCCGAGCGCGCGCCCGGACACGTGAGACACAAGGTAGTCGCGGTTGGCGCTCAGACCGCCGGCGTAGACGCCCTCGCGGATCAGGTCGTGCACCTCGGCGCGCACCGGCACGTCTTCGACGAACACCTCGGCCGCGAGGCCGCTCGCCTCAAGCATCTCGCGCAGGTGGCCCAGCAGCCCGAAGCCGGTCACGTCGGTGCAGGCGTGCGCGCCCGCCACCTTCATGGCCGCCGCGGCGGCGCTGCTCAGCGCCGCCGCCTCCTCGATTGCCGGCATCATGTCGTCTTCTGTGATCAGGCCGCGCTTGAGGGCGGTGGCCAGCACGCCGATGCCCAGGCGCTTGGTCAGCACAAGCCGGTCGCCGGCCCGGGCGCCCGAGTTGTAGACGATCTCGTCGAGAGCGGCGATGCCGGTCACCGCCAGGCCGAACTTGGGTTCGCGGTCGTCGATGGAGTGCCCGCCGGCCAGGGTGGCGCCGGCCTCGGCCACCTTCTCGGCGCCGCCGCGCAGCACGTCGGCGAGCGTCTCGGGACTCAGGCCGGCCGGCCAGGCGACCAGGTTGAGAGCCGTCAGGGGCGAGGCGCCCATCGCGTACACGTCGGAGAGCGCGTTGGCGGCGGCGATCTGCCCGAACCAGTAGCCGCTGTCGACGATGGGCGGGAAGAAGTCGACCGTCTGCACGAGGCAGCGGCCGTCGCCCAGGTCGATCACGGCCGCGTCGTCGCGCGTGTCGAGCAGGCGCGCGAACTCAGGCGTGGCGCGCGGCAGCGAGGCGAGCATGGCGTCCAGGTCGCACGGACCCATCTTGGATGCTCAGCCGCTCTTGGCGGAGTACTGTGTCAGTCTGATCTTGTCGGTCATGGCCATACGATATACGACCGGCAACGTCGCTGCCGGTCGCGGGCTTTCAACTCTGCCCGATACAGGTACACTAGAGCCCCGTGCACCGTAGATTCCTCGTCATCGACTTGATCGCGGCCCTCGTCGTGGTCGGCGGCATCCTGGCCGTCGGCGTCGTCGCCCTCGGCCGCGGCGGCGCACCCAAAGCGACGCCGTTTCCCACCCAGCAGCTCACCCAGGCGCCGGCGCCGTCCCCCTCGCCGTCGAGCACCGCCGCGCTGCTCGCCCTGGGCAACTGGCCGACCTACGGCTTCGACGCGGCCCGCACGCGCTACAACCCCGCCATCGACCTGCGGCCACCCTTCCGGGTGAAGTGGAAGTTCAAGGCCCACGACCTGCTCGAGTTCCCGCCGTCGATCTTCGACAACTCCCTGTACTTCTCCACCGAGCACGGCTACGTCTACTGCCTGGACGCCGCCACCAGCCACGTGCGCTGGCGGTTCCGCCTGGGCGCCAAGTCGGCTTCGACGCCGGCCGTCGACGGGCGCAACGTGTACGCCACCTCGATCGGCGGCCGTCTGGTGGTCCTCGACCGCCAGACCGGAAGGCTGCGCTGGCAGGTCACGGGCCTCGGTCCCATCGAGTCGTCGCCCCTGGTGTGGAACGGCAGGATCTTCTTCGGCTCGCTCGACGACCACGTCTATGCGGTCGGCGTCAGGACTCACCGGATCGCCTGGCGGTACGCCACCGGCGGACCGGTCAAGGGCGCCGTCGCCGAGCTCAACGGACGGCTCGTGGTTGGTTCGTACGACGGTTCGCTGTACTGCCTGGGCTACGACGGCAGCCTGCTGTGGCGGCGCTCCACGGGCGGGGTGCTCTCGTCGAACCAGTTCTACGCGACCCCCGCGCTCGCCTACGACACGGCCTACGTCGGGGGGACCGGCGGCGGCATCTACGCGTTCGACCTGAGCAACGGCGGCCTGCGCTGGTCGTTTGCCACCGGCGGCTACGTGTACTCGTCGCCGGCGATCTGGCGCAACCTGGTCTTCGAAGGCAGCTACGACGACTACTTCTACGCGCTGAACGCGGCCTCCGGGAGAGTCGTCTGGCGGTTCTCCGCCGGCGGACCGGTCTCGGGCGCGCCCACCGTCCTCGACGGCATCGTCTACGTCTCGAGCTTCGTCGGACGCACCTGGGGCCTCGACGCCCGCACCGGGCGCGTGGTGTGGAGCTTTGGCGACGGCAAGTACTCGCCGGTCACCGCCGATCGGCAGACCCTCTACCTGAACGGCTCCCACACGCTCTACGCGCTCAGGCCGAAAGGCTGACCGGGCCCCGGTCGAAGGGTCGCGAGAGCCGGGCCCAGGTCGAAGCGTCGCGAGAGCCGGGCCCAGGTCGAAGCGTCGCGAGACGCGACGAGTGCGGACGCCACGACCGCCGACGCCTCGCAGCTCGCTCGCCGCGCCGCTGGCGACGCTCACAGCAGGCCGAGCAGCGCCGGCAGCTCCTCGAGCGAGCCGATGACGGGGGCTTCGCGCCGGCCGCGGCCGGGCGCGACCGCCCGTTGCCCGGCGCGGTCGAGCAGCACGGCGCCGGCCAGTCCCGCGGCGAGCGCGCCCGCGACGTCGTCACCGTACGAGTCGCCGACCATGACCGTCTCGCCGGCGGCGGCGCCGATGCTGGCGAGCGCCGCCGCGAAGATCTCGGGCGCCGGCTTGAACAGGCCGACCTGGGAGCTCGTGACGGCGCCCTCGACCAGATCGCCGAGGCGGAACGACTCGAGCACTTCGTCGAGGTCGCGGGTGGTGTTCGAGACGAGGCCGACGACGAGGCCGGCGGCACGAAGGCGGGCAAGGCACGGCCGGACGTCGTCGTACAAAGAGAAGTTCTCACAACGGCCCCACGCGTCGACGATCGCCGCCGCGCAGCGGTCGACGCGCTCGCGGTCGTCGCCCCCCATGGCCGTCACGATCGCTTCAGCGATGGTCTCGTAGACCGCGTCGTCGTGGGCGTTGTCGCGCCCGGCGCGACGCGCCTTGACCGCGTCGTAGGCGCGGCGCTCGGCCTCGTCCCACCTGTCGACGTCGAGGCGCAGGCCGAAGCGGGCGGCGGTGTCCCGGTAGCCCTCGGCGCTGAACAGGCTGCTGGGCCGCAGTAGCGTGAAGTCGACATCGAGCAGGACGGCGCGCGGGGCGACCGCGAACATCCGGCGCCGTGAGCGATCAGGGGTGGCGGGCATACGACTCGGCGGCACGGTACGAGGAACGCACGAACGGCCCCGCCACGACCCGCAGGCCGAGGCGCTCGCCGAGCGGCACGAGAGCGGCGAACTCGTCCGGGGGGACGTAGCGCACGACCGGCAGGCAGCCGGCGCCGGGACACAGGTACTGTCCCACGGTGACGAGGTCGACGCCGGCCGCGACGCAGTCGGCAAGGACGGCGCCGACCTCGTCGGCGGTCTCACCCAGGCCGAGCATGAGGCCGGTCTTGACGAGCGCCGGAGCGCCGGCGGCCTTGTACCGGGCGGCCACGCGCAGCAGCTCGAGAGAGCGCGCGTAGCCGGCTCCGGGCCGCACTTCGTCGTACAGGCGGGGCACGGTCTCGAGGTTGTGGTTCAGCACGTCGGGCCGCGCCGCGAGAACGGTGCGCAGGGCGGCCGCGCGGCCGCGAAAGTCGGGCACGAGGACCTCGACGCTCGCCTCGGGCAGCGCCTCGCGGATCGCGCCCACCGTCGCCGCGTAGTGTGCCGCGCCGCCGTCGGGAAGGTCGTCGCGCGTCACGCTGGTCACGACCACGTGGGAGAGTCCCAGCCTCTCGGCCGCCGCGGCCACCCGGCGCGGCTCGTCGATGTCGGGCGGCGACGGTCTGTTCCCCGACGGCCCGGCCGGCGACGCTGCCTTCGACGTCGATCCGGCCGACCACGGGGTGTCCGACGACGATCCGCCCGACGACCGCCCGAGGGCGCAGAAGCCGCACATGCGGGTGCAGGTGTCGCCCAGGATGAGGAACGCCGCCGTGCCGGCCGCAAAGCATTCGCCCTTGTTGGGACAGCGCGCCTGCTCGCAGACGGTGTGCAGGTCGAGCGCGTCGAGCAGCCCGGCGGTCGCCCGGAACGGAGCCGGCTCGGGCAGTCGCACGCGCAGCCAGGCCGGCTTGCTCACAGCGTGTGCATGCCGCGCCCGGCGGCCCCCAGAGCGGCCTCACCCACCGCCTCGGCCAGGGTCGGATGGGCGTGGATGGTGTCGGCCACGTCGTCGAGGGTCAGGCCGGCCCGCGCCGCGAGCACGAGCTCGTGCACCAGCTCGGTCACGTGAGGACCGACGAGACTGGCCCCGATGACGCGCCGGTCGTCGGCGCGGGCGATGATGCGAATGTAGCCGTCGCTCTCACCCTCGACCACGGCTTTAGAGTTAGCGTTAAAACGTACCTGCGCGACCACAATGGGCAGATTCTCGGCCTTCGCCTGGTCCTCGGTCGTGCCGAAGCTCGCCACCTCGGGATGGCTGAAGATGCAGTTGGGCACGAAGCGCCGATCGACCGTGCGGCTGCCGCCGAGGACCGCGTTCTCGGCCGCGGCCGCGCCCTGCCGGTAGGCCCAGTGGGCGAGCAGCGGCGGTCCGGCGACGTCGCCGGCCGCGAACACGTCGTCGAGCGAGGTGCGCTGCGCAGGGTCGGTCACGACGAAGCCGTGCTCGTCGATCTCGACGCCGGCTTCCTCGAGACCCAGGCCCCGACTCACCGGCGAGCGCCCGACGCTCACCAGCACGAGAGCGGCGGCGACCGTCGAGCCGTCGGCGAGAGCGAGGGCCACCTCGTCCGGCAGCGACACGTCGAGGCGCTCGACCCGGGTCTTCAGCCGGCTCTCGATGCCGGCCTTGCGGAACGCCTGGGACAGCGCCGCCGCCGCCCGGCGGTCCTCGCCGGGCACGAGCTGGTCGAGCATCTCGATGATCGTCACCCGCGTGCCGAGCTCCGCGAAGATCGCAGCGAACTCGCAGCCGATCGCCCCGCCGCCGACGATCGCCAGACTGGCCGGCAGATGGTCGAGCTCGAGCAGCTGGTCGCTCGTCATCACGCGCTGGTCGTCGACGTCGAACACCGGCAGCATGGTCGGCCGCGAGCCCGTGGCGATGATGACCGCGTCGCCGGTCAGGTCCCGGACCCCACCGCCCGCCGCGCCCGCCGCGCCGGATTCGCCGGCCTGGCCGGTCACGCGCACTGTGTGGGCGTCGACGAGCCGCCCGAAGCCGGCGACGACCTCGACCTTGCGTGCCTTGAGAAGATGCTCCACGCCGCCGCGCTGCTGCTCTACGACCGCGGCCTTGCGCGCCAGCAGCGCGCCAAAGTCGACTCGCGGCTCGCCCAGCACGACGCCGAAACCGGCGGCGTCGCGCGCCCGGCGCAGCCGCTCGGTCGCGGCCACCAGGGCCTTGGTCGGGATGCAGCCCCGATTGAGGCAGGTGCCGCCGATCGCGCGCGACTCGACGAGCGCGACGCGCGCGCCGAGCTGCGCGGCCCGCAGGGCCGCGACGTACCCGGCGGGCCCGCCGCCCAGGACCACGATCCTTCTCGTCACCTCAGCGTCTCCTTACTTGCTTTTCGTTTCAGCCGATCGGGCGTGAGCCAGACGGCGAGGCGGACAGGCGGGCGACGAACGCCCGCCAGAGCGCCTCGCCGGGGTGCTCGAGGCCGCCGGCCGCGAGCCCGCTGCCGCGCCAGCGCTCGCCGGTCGCCGCTTCGACGGCGGCCACGAGGGCCGCTGGGGGGCGCCGCTCGAGCACGCTGCCGTGCACGAGGTGGCGGTCGCCGCGGCGCACCTGCGCCACGGCGACCGCCTTCTCCCCGGCCACCAGCAGATCGTGCCTCAATGCCGAGGAGAAGCACAGCGCCGAGCGCGCGTAGGGCTCGTCGCGGGCCGCGTCGGGTGTCACGCCCGACTCAGCGAGCGCCGCCGCCATGGCGTCGCGCACCATCCGGTAGGCGGCGTGCGTGCCGTAGGGCAGCAGGCCGGCCGGCACGACTACGGCAAACGACCACTCGAAGCCCTCGCCGTGCAGCACGAGCCGGCCGCCGCTGGGCCGGCGCACCACGTCGATCCCGGC
The DNA here is from genome assembly GCA_963751565.1 of uncultured Actinomycetes bacterium. Classification (GTDB taxonomy): domain Bacteria; phylum Actinomycetota; class Thermoleophilia; order UBA2241; family UBA2241; genus Bog-752. The sequence continues at coordinate 23,255 of CAVVVA010000002.1, forward strand.
GGCGGCGAGGGCGCTCCGGGCATCGCGCGCCAGCTCCTGGAACTTGCCCAGCGACACGGCCGGCGGCGACCACAGGTAGCGCCTGACGGTGAGGGCGGCCGCCTCGTCGAGCAGCCGCTCGTCGACGGCCATCTGCTCGGCGCCCGAGGCCCGCAGCAGCGGCAGCTCGACCAGCGTGACGTCGGCCGCAGTCGCGATGCCGATCACGTCGGTCGCTCCGCTGCCGGCTCGTCGCCGGGGAACCTCTGCCTGAGCACCGGGTTGCGCGCGGCTGCGACCTCGTCGAGCCGCCCGACCGGCATCGTGTGCGGCGCCGTGCGGAGCAGCTCGGGATCGGTGCGCGCCTCGGCGACGACGGCGCGCACCGCGGCCACAAAGGCGTCGAGGTCGTCCCTGGACTCCGTCTCGGTCGGCTCGATCATCAGCGCCTCTTTGACGATCAGCGGAAAGTAGGTCGTCGGCGGGTGCACGCCGTAGTCGAGCAGACGCTTGGCGACGTCGAGCGCCCGCACGCCGTGCTCCCGCAGGGGCTCGGCCGACACCACGAACTCGTGCATGATCGGCCGTTCGTAGGGCACCTCGAACAGGTCGCGGATGCCGGCCATGACGTAGGTGGCGTTCAGCACCGCGGCGTCGCTCACCTCGCGCAGGCCGTCGGCGCCGAGGGCGCGGATGTAGGCGTAGGCGCGCACGAGCACGCCGAAGTTGCCGTAGAACGAACGCACCTTGCCGATCGACTTGGGCCTGTCGTAGTCGAGCGTGTACTCGTGCACGCCGATCTTCTTCAACACCGGCGTCGGCAGGTAGGGCTCGAGGATCTCGCGCACCACCACGGGGCCGGCGCCGGGGCCGCCGCCGCCGTGCGGCGTCGAGAACGTCTTGTGCGTGTTGAAGTGGACGATGTCGAAGCCCATGTCGCCCGGCCGCGAGCGACCGAGCACGGCGTTGGAGTTGGCGCCGTCGTAGTAGAGCAGCCCGCCGGCCTCGTGCACCAGGCGCGCCACCTCGACGATGTCGGTCTCGAACAGGCCGAGCGTGTTGGGGTTGGTGAGCATGAGGCAGGCGAGCTCGCCCGGGCGCTCGACCACGAAGTCGCGGACGGCGCCGACATCGATGCCGCCGCGGGCATCGCTCGGCAGGGTCACCGGCTCGTAGCCGGCCATCACCACCGACGCCGGGTTGGTGCCGTGGGCCGTGTCGGGGATGAGCACGACGTGCGGCTCAGCGCCACGGTCCTCGTGGTAGGCCCGCACCAGCAGCAGGCCGGTCAGCTCGCCGTGGGCGCCCGCCGCGGGCTGCAGCGTCGTGCGGGTGAGGCCGGCGATCTCGGCGAGCCAGAGGCTCAGCGTGTCCATGAGCTCGAGCGCGCCCTGGACCAGGTCCTCGGGCTCGTAGGGGTGCAGCCCCCGCAGGCCCGGCAGCGCGGCGACGCGCTCGCTCACCTTGGGGTTGTACTTCATCGTGCACGAGCCCAGCGGGTAGGGTCCCTTCTCGACGCCGTAGTCGCGCGCCGACAGCTCGGTGAAGTGGCGCACGAGATCGACCTCTGCGACCTCGGGCAGGCGCGCCGGCCGGCGGCGCAGCGCGACGCCGGCGAACAGCTCGTCCACCGTGGCCTCGGGCACGCCCGCTTGGGGGAGGCTGTACGCGCGGCGGCCGGGCCGCGACTTCTCGTAGATGGTTCGCAGTCCGGCCGGCGAAGCGCCGGGCGCTGCGTCGTTGCGCGGCGTCTCAGCCAAGGAAGCCTCTCACCTCCTCGACGAAGGCGTCGATCTCGGCGCGCGTGCGCCGCTCGCTCACCGCGAGCAGCAGGACGTGGTCGAGCTCGGGCCGGAAGCGGCCCAGGTCGAGGCCGGCGAGATAGCCGCGACCGGCGAGCGCGCTCACGAGCTCACCGGCCGCGACCGGCAGCCGGACGGCGAACTCGCGGAACACCGGCCCGCGAGTATAGGGCTCGATGCCCGGCACGCCGAGCAGCCGCTCACGCAGGTAGGCGGCCGTGCGCGCGAGCTGCAGCCCGAGCGCCGGCAGGCCCTCCTTGCCCAGCCACGACAGGTAGACCAGCCCCGCCAGAGCGCTCAAGGCGTGGTTGGAGCAGATGTTCGAGGTCGCGCTCTCGCGGCGGATGTGCTGCTCGCGGGTCTGCAGCGTAAGCACGAAGCCGCGTCGGCCTTTCGCATCGACGGTCTCGCCGACGATGCGGCCCGGCAGGCGCCTGGTGAGCTCCTCGCGGGCCGCGAAGAAGCCGAAGCCCGGCCCGCCGAAGCTCTGGTAGTTGCCGAGCGACTGACCCTCGCCGACGGCGATGTCGGCGCCTTCCTCGCCCGGCGAGGCCAGGATGCCCAGCGCCAGCGGATCGGCGACGACGATCAGCAGCGCGCCGGCGTCGTGGGCGATCGCCGCCGCCGCAGCGAGGTCTTCGATGCCGCCGAAGAAGCTCGGCTGCGAGATCACGACGGCGGCGGTCTCACTACCGACGGCGGCGCGCAGCGCCGCCGTGTCCGTGAGACCGCCGCCGTCGTCGGCCAGGACGACCGGCGCCGGCCCGAGCCCGTGGGTCTCGGTGGCCAGCACCTGCACGTACTCGGGATGGACGCCGCCGGACACGACGATCTTGCCCCCCGGCCGCCGGCCAGGGCCGTGAGCGTGGCCGTGGGCCTGAGCATGGGCGTCGCCGTCGCCCTGGCCATGATCGAGGCCGCGGGCGTTGTCGCGGCCGTGCCCGCGGCCGGCCGCGAGTATCGCCGCCTCGGCCAGCGCCGTGGCGCCGTCGTACATCGAGGCGTTGCTCACGTCGAGGCCGGTCAGCTCGCAGATCGCCGTCTGGTACTCGAAGATCGCCTGCAGCACGCCCTGGCTGCGCTCGGCCTGATAGGGCGTGTACGACGTCAGGAACTCGGAGCGGCTCGTGACGGCGTCGACGACGGCCGGCACGTAGGTCTCGTAGATGCCGCCGCCCAGGAACGAGGTGAGCTCGGCGGTGGAACGGTTGCGCCCGGCGAGGCCGGCGAGCTCGCCCATGACGTCGGCTTCGGCGGCCGGCTCGGGCAAGCCGAGCCGGCCGCCGAACCGCACCTCCTCGGGGATCGTCTCGAACAGCTCGTCTAGCGACGCGACGCCGACCGTGGCGAGCATCTCCCGCACGTCCTGCTCCGCATGGGGCACGAACCTCACGAGCGTCACACCTCCAGCCGCGACACCCCCGGTCCTACGATCCCGCCGTGGCGAGAAACTCCCTGTAGGCGGCGGCGTCCATGAGACCGTCCAGCTCGGACGGCTCGGACAGGCGCACGCGGATCAGCCAGCCTTGGCCGTACGGGTCGGCATTGACGAGCGCGGGTTCGGCGGCGAGCGCGTCGTTCACGGCCACGACCCCGCCGCTCGCCGGCGCGTAGACCTCGGCGACCGACTTGACCGACTCGAGCTCGCCGTACGGCTGACCCAGGGTCACCGCCGCGCCGACGTCGGGCAGACTGGCGTAGACCATGTCGCCGAGCGCGTCCTGCGCCCACCAGGTGATCCCGAACGTCGCTTCGCCGCCCTCGACCCGGACCCAGTCGTGCTCCTTGAAGTACCGGAGCTCCTGGGGGTAGCTCTCCTCGGGCATGATGCCTCCTGCGCTGTCGGGGGCGACGGGGTAAGACGAAGCGCCGCTGCGCGCCGCGCAAGCGTCCGTCACCCGCCACCTCGTTTGGGTCACGCGACAGGCCGCGCCATAGTGACCCTGTCGCCGGGTGCGCTCCTCGCGCAGGCTCACGCGCTCCAGGGGCTCGTCGGGCCGCGCTCCTTTGGCCTGAGAGATTCGGCGGACCTGCTCGCCTTGCCCCTTCGGCGCTCGTGCGGCGCGCGGGGCGCGCCGCGAGCTCTCGCACGGCTGTCGTTCGAGCTTCGTTCCACGATTGCCGGAACGCCCGCTAGACTACCACCGCCCGCAATCCACGAAAACCTCCCAAAGGCGGCACCGATGACCGACGAGCGCCACGTCGAATCCCAGGCCGGGTCGGCCGCATCCGGCCCCGCGCAGCGCTGGACGGCTGCCCCGCCTCACCTGCAGGAGCTGCTCGCGCTCGCCGGCGACCTGGCCCACGACGCCGGGCGGGTACACATCGAGGGCCTGCGGCACGCTCTTCGCACCGAGACGAAATCCTCGCCCACCGACCTCGTCAGCCAGGTCGACAAGGAGTCGGAGCGCCTGATCGTCGAGCGGCTGCGCGAACTGCGGCCCGACGACGCCCTGCTGGCCGAGGAAGGGACCCTGAGCCGGGGCACGAGCGGCGTGCGCTGGGTGATCGATCCGCTCGACGGGACCACGAACTACGTCTACGGCTATCCGGCGTTTGCGGTGTCGATCGCCGTCGAGATCGAGCGACGGCCCATGATCGGCGTCGTCTACGAGTCGAGCGCCGCACGCACCTATCGGGCGATCAGCGGCTTCGGCGCGACGTGCGACGACCAGCCCATCCGGGCGAGCCGGCCGGCCGGCCTGGCGCAGGCTCTCGTGGCGACCGGCTTCTCGTACGACGCCGCGCAGCGCACCCGCCAGGGAGCGGCCACCGCGCTGGTCCTGGGCCGCGTCCGCGACATCCGCCGGAGCGGCTCGGCCGCTCTCGACCTCTGCCACGTGGCCGCCGGCCGCCTCGACGCGTACTGGGAGCTCGACCTCTCGCCGTGGGACTACGCGGCCGGCAGCGTCATCGCGCGCGAGGCCGGCGCCGAGGTCGTGCTCGCCAAGGCGGCGCACGGGCGCGGACCCGCCGTGGTCGCCGCCCACCCGGCGCTCATGCCGGCGTTTCTCGACCTGCTGCGCGAGGCCGGCGCGCTCGCCTAGTTCTTCAGGTCCCCGGCTCGCCTGGTTCTTCCGGCCCCAAGCTCGCCTGGTTCGTCCGGCCCCCGGCATGCCTCGTCTGTCTGGTTCTCAGGGAGCCGCGCGCGCCGGCTCGAGCCGCGCAGCTCGAGCAGCTCCAGCAGCTCCAGCGGACGGTCGAGCACCACGCGGGCGCCGCTTTCGACCAGCTCGTCCCTGGCGCGAAAGCCCCACGACACCCCGACGGCGATCATCCCCGCCGCGGTCGCGGTGCGCATGTCTATGCCCGAGTCGCCGAGGTAGGCCAGCCTCGCCGGCGGCACGCCGAGCCGCTCGGCAACGAGCAGGGCCGCGGCGGGATCGGGCTTGAGCGGCAAGCCGGGCCGGGCGCCCACGACTACGTCGAACCTACCGGCCTCGAACAGGGCGCCGACGATGCGCTGGGTGAGCTCGTCGGCTTTGTTGGAGAGCACGGCCAGCCCGACGCCGGCGACGCGCAGCCTGCTCGTGAGCTCGGCGATGCCGCCGTACAGGTGGGTCTTGTCGAGGCAGTGATCCCGGTACTCGAGGAGCATCTCGTCGAGACACGCGGCGATCGTTCCCGCGCTGCGCATCTCACGGGGAAGCGTCTCGCCGACCAGGTTCCGCAGCCCCTTGCCGATCATCAGCCGGTAGGCGGCCAGGCCGTGGGCGGGGAGCGCCCGGCGGCCAAGGACCCGGTTCATGGCGTCGGCTATGTCCTCGAGCGTATCGGCGAGCGTGCCGTCCAGATCGAAGATCGCCGCGTCGAACTCCACCGCGCTCCTTTGGCGCCTGCCCCGAGACGAACGTGCAGTGTGTATACCACGGGCTACGCCAGGATGCAGGCATTGCCGGCGATTCTGACCTGCAATACATCACGGCGCCGGCCCCGGCGTATCTGGTCGGAAGGTCTCGGGCCGCATCTCGCTGAGCAGACACGCCACGCCTCCGCCCACCGCCACCGTTGCCAAGGCAACGGCCCCGAGCTGCACGCCGAGACCGGCGAGGGCAACACCGGCCACCGCGAGCCCGGCCGTTTCCGCGATCGACTCGGCAGCCGAATCCAGAGCGAAGACGCGGCCGTGAGTCTCCTCGGCAGTCAGGCGCTGGATCGTCGTCCAGGCGAGGACTCCAAAGACCATGCCGGCCACGCCCCAGAGGAAGGCGCCGGTGTACGCGACTGCCAGGTGGACGGTGCCCACGAAAAGGCAGGCCGCGAGACCGTAGGCGACCGCCGCCAGGCCGAGACTGAAGCGTCGCTTGAGCACGCGCTCGAACCTGGGCATGACGAAGCCGGCGAGGATCGCCCCGACACCGGCGGCGGCCTCGAAGAGGGCGAACTGCGATGGCGGTCGATGCAGCACGTGACGCGCGTAGAGCGGTTCCACTACGAGGAAGGCCCCGGACGTGAAAGACACGGCCGCGGCGGCCACGATGACTAGTCGCAGTCGCGGCTCCGCCCAGACGACCCGAAAGCCTTCGGAAAACTCGCGATGCCAGGAGGCTCGCGTCTTCGGCGGCAAGCGCCTCGCCGGCAGCGGAAGCAGGACGCCCACGCCGACCGCGAACGTGGCGGCGTCGACGAGAAACGCTGCTCTGAACCCCGACAGCGCCAAGGCCGCGCTCGCCACGAGCGGACCCAGGACCTGGCCAAACTGGGCGGCCCCGCCCAGCAGGGAGTTGGCCGCGAGCAGGTCCTGCGGCTCCACGATCTGGGGCGGCAGAGCCCCGGCAGCCGGCGCGGCTAGAGCCCGTGCACTGCCGGCAGCAAGGGCAAGGGCATCGAGGACGGGCAGCGAACCTGCCGCCGCCATGCCGAGCGCCGATCCGGCGCCGCCCAGGTAGGCGACGATGAGCGCCCGGCGCGCCCCCAGCCGGTCGACCAGCACGCCGAGAAGGGGGCTGAGAACGGCCAACGGTGCCGACCAGCAGATGATGAGCAGCGACACCTGGCCGGGGCTGGCGTTGAACCGGTAGGCCGCAAAGCCCCACAGTGCGATCGCCGAAGCCCAGCTGCCGACGGCGTTGACCGCCTCCCCGACGGTCAGCGCCAGGAAGCGACCGTCACGGAACGATGGACGCACCCGTGGTCGTTCGCCGGCCGCTTCTGCGGTGCTCTTGCCGTCGCGGTGCATCGACTGGCCCCCCGGCCCAACACTCGCGATCCCTTAGGAGCTGCGCTCCGCACGCGTGTGCCGGTGGCGAACGTAGCGCAATAGTGGGGCGCGGTCCAGCAGCCGGACGAGTGCGCTGAGTAGGGGGGGGTCAGAAGTGGTCTGCCGGCGGCCGGTCCCTATACCCTCCCAGCGGGACCCCTGGGGTAAAGTGTTCGGCCGAAAGGTGAACACCCTCCCCAGTTCGACCTAGCCCCGTTCGCTGATCCAGCTCCTCCGACTCGTGTGTCGTGTGTCCTGCGCGTCCTCTGGCGTTCCAGTTTGCGCCATGCCCGTCGACGGGCTACGGTTAGCCATCGGCTGCAAACCGCTTGCGCCGCCCATAGGGGCGCTGTGCTCGCTTGGCAAGGGGGGACCATGTCAGCACATCGGTATCGGAGTCTCTGTCTGGTGTGCGCCTGCTTTGTGGCTGTCGTCCTGGCGCTACCGGCGATGGCCCGGGCCGCAGGTGCGCCCAGCTCCACTCCCGACCGGGGGACCCTGGTGCGCATCTCCAACGACCAGGGCGCCGACACCTCCAGCGCCAACTTGACGACCGGCGCGACAGTGACCCTCTTCTCCGATGACTTCGAAGGAGCGTGGGGGTGGTGGCCGGCGAGCGAACCATACGGCTGGTTTCTCACCACCTACAGAAGTGACGGCGGGACTCACTCCGCTCACGCTTCGTCAGGGATAAACGCGTCCGCCTTCATGGACCGTGGGCCGTTCGACCTGAGCGGCGCGACGGGGGCAACGCTCGACTTCGACCTGTGGTACTACGCGCCCCAGTACATCTACGGTGGCCCGTATTCCGGGGCTTCCGGCACTTTCGACGTCGGCTACTCACTGAACGGATCCGAGTTCACCTTCCCCGTCCAGTGGGCTGGAGACACCGGGGGCTCGTGGGCCCCCATGCAGTGGAATATGAGCGGGCTCTGCGGCCAGCCCCAGGTGTGGATCGCGTTCGGCGTCACCAACTCGTCCAGCATGTATGCCGGGTACAGCGAGGGCCCCTACGTCGACAACGTCACACTCTCGGCGACCTTCCCGGATACGACGCCGCCGACGACCACCGCCACCGGCCTCCAGGCCTCGGCGACCGCCCCCTGGCAGAAGACCTCCCCGAAGATCACTCTCTCGGCCACCGACAACACCGGCGGCTCCGGGGTGGCCCACACCTACTTCACGGTCGACGGCGGTACCCAGCAGACCTATGCGGTACCCTTCTACCTCGTCTACGACGGCGCCCACACGGTCGAGCTACTGGTCGGTCGATAAGGCCGGCAACACAGAGAGCGCCCACACCGGCTACGTCAAGATCGACAGTAAGGCGCCCACAGCCGCGGCCAAGGCAATGGCTCTCAAGGCGGCCAAGGCCAAGAAGGGCAAGACGCTCAAGATCAAGGTCACGATCGCCGACCCCACACCGAGCTGTGGCAGCGCCACTTTGACCCTTACCCTTACCACCAAGAAGGGCAAGCAAGCTCTGGCATCTGGTCAAGACCGCCGAGCCGACCAACAAGGCGCTGGTGATCTCCCGTAAGCTCAAGAAGGCGCTCACCAGGGGCACTTACTTCATCGTCTGCCGGGCGACCGACGCGGCCGGCAACCTGCAGGCCAAGGCCGTCAAGGCGAAGCTGAAGATCACCTGACGGCGCGGCCGTTTGCCTGGTGCCGGCTGACCTGCGTCCTCGCACTCGCGAGGCCCGCTTGCGTCGGCGAGGCAGCGGGCAAGACAATCGTACCCGCAGACCAACTCCGGCCCCCCTCGCTTGGTCCCGGACCGGGCGCTCCGCCAAGCCGGAGGCGCAGCCCCGTCGAACGTCACGCGCATAGCGTGCACGGGCTGCGGACCCAGCCTAGAACCGCGGCTCTGCCGTGTCTGGTTGATGCGCTTGTCCGATGAGTCGACTACCTCCCAAGATCGATCTGGAGGTTGTCCGTGCCGCCAATCCAGGGATCCCAGTGTTCAGTGCCGACGAGCTTCCTGGAGTCCCGCCCAAGCCAAGTGAGCGTGAGGCGGGAGTCCCTGAGGACATAGCGATAGCGGGCGATGGGAACGCCGAAGCCGAGGGTGTTGAGCGTGCAGTAAAGGACTCCGGGAGACTCGATCGACCAGGCGCCGGTGTTGAGGCTCGCTCCCTCTGCTGCCACAGCCTGGATGAGAGTGCCATCCGCCTTGAACTCCAGGCGCTTGAAGAACTGAGGCTCAAGAGGGGACCAAGTGCCGGTCAATGCTGAGGTCGCATCCTGCGAAGGCCGCTCCGTCGTGGGGGTGCCGAGGTTCTGCGCTGCGCCGCGAGTACTTGTGCACCCCGTAGTGGTGACGACAATCGCCAGGAGCATGACGAGAAAGAACGAACGCATCGATATCCCCAATCTCAACCAGCAGGATACCACGCCAACCGCACGACACACTTTGGAGTCTGGCCTGAGCACCCGCTGCGCACCAGGGCATACAACCGGTCAATTCTTGCGAAGGTGCCGGACGAGCAGTTTGGTCCCTTCCACATCCGTGTGCGAGAAGAGGACCTTGCCCAGGCGCAGCTCGTGCTGTCGAGCAGCGGGCTGCAGGAAAGCTAGGCCGAGGCAACCCTAGTCCGAGGCTAGCGACCGCTCGGAAAGTGAACACCCTCGCGGCGGCTGGACGTACGTGGAATCTGACGCCTGGTCACCAGGCGAGCTGTGCCGAGGTGTGGCAAATCCGTTCCCTGCGCTGCCGGTCTCTATACCCCCCGGCGGAGCTCCCCCTCGACCGGCTGGTGGACCTTCCTTGACGCCGCGCCCAGGGCTCGGTGATCACGGTGCCTGTCGGGCATCTCTCTGCTGAAGTAGTGACGGGTCCTGTTGGCGGCGTTCGCCCTGATGTCGAAGAAGTAGAAGGGGTAGTCGAACGGGTGAAGGACGCCCTGGGGAAAGCCGCCGGGCATGTAGTACGGCGGGACGGCCGGGTTGATGCTGCTGCAGATGATCACACCCTTGGCCTTGTCGACGCGAGCGTCGGCGAGGTTGAGCACGCGCAGGATGTGCCCCTCGGCGTCCAGCACCGGCCTGCCGGTTGCCGGATCCAGTTCGATCGACCCGAGGTTCTGTGCCGCGGTCGCCTCGGTCTGCTTTCTTGTCCAGGTGATTGGGTTGATCGCGATGCCCCCGGGCAAGATGACTGGATTCGTACCTTCGACTGTGGGTGCCTCCGTGTTCCACGAGACGATCACTCCGGTGTCGCTGGCGCCCTTCGCGAACTTGAGGATGGGGTTGGCGGCAAGATACCGCGGCGTGATGGAATAGCCGATCACGTAGGCGGCGATCATCCGTTTGTACACGGCCCGATGCTTCTTCATGTACTTGGCAAGCAGGTTGGCCAGTACATTCGAGCCGAGTGAGTGCCCCGCCAGGATGAATGGCCGGCCGTGGTTGTAGTGCTTGATGTAGTAGGCGAAGGCCGCGATGCCGTCTACGGTCGGCGCGCCGGCCACGATCTTCACCTGCTCGGCCGGCGGAAGCGCGGCGCGAGCCGCCGAGTCGGCCTGTCGGTAGTAGGGCGCGTAGATGTTGGCGTATGGCGCAAAGGCAGTAGACTGACGCGAGTACGCCACCCGAGCGCCCCGCATCATGGCGGCGTTGTTCACCGCACAGATGATGGGAGCGCTGGCATCAGGCCGCTCGTAGCACGTCGGATACAGGTAGAAGACGTCGACCCTCTTGGGGTTCGTCGGCGGCAAGGCGAGCCAGTGGCTGTGCTTCGCGTAGTTGGTGGCCTTGATCGATGCGGCAGCGGCCGCCGACGCCAGAGTGGCGACGCCTAGCAGAAGCATCACGGTCAGGAGTACGAGCTTCCGTGCGAACATCTCTCGCCCCTCCGTCTCTCGATCCCAGACCACAGCGACGCGCTTCAGTACGGGCTTGCTCCCGCGAAGTCGCTCGCCATCGTGGCTATCACGCCTTGTACGACTGCGTAGTTGGAGGTGATGATGCCGAGGTTCCGGTCGGCGTTGGTCATGGCGGTCGTGAGGTTGGCGCTGCCAACATAGACCCTCTTGTTGTTGACCGAGATGGCCTTGGCGTGGATGTCGAGCGGAGCGTCGGCGGCGTAGGTGCTGACGTGCACGCCGCCCGCGACCAGCACGTCCATGGCCTGCACATAGGCCGACGAGTAGGTCATGGTGAGATCCACCGTGACTCCGCGCCGGGCGGCCGCCACGAGCGCCTGCTCGATCGCCGGGCTGCCTAGCTGCTCGGTCTCGGCGTAGAGGGTGCTGCCCGGAGCGGCGCACCCGATCAGCTTGACGAGCGGCTTCTGGGCTCCGGGCGACCAGACCAGGTGCGACCCTCGCGGCGCGACGCCGCGGGCCGGCGGTCTGCCGGTGTGGGAGAAGTCCGCGGCGAAGGTGGCGGCCATGCCCGACACCGTGCCCCGGTTGGACGTGATGACGGCGAAATCCCGGACCACCGGATAGTCGGGCGCGTAGAGGTTGCAGGTCATGATCGCCGCAGCCTTGTCGTCCCGGACGATGCTCTTCTGATGCCACAGCACGCCGGGCCACGCCCACTTCACCTTCACACCGTGCGCCTTGAGCGCGTCGCAGGCCGCCCGGTTCACGGCGCGCCCGCCGCCACCTTTGGGGTCGGAGTTGAGCAGCACTCTTACGTTGACGCCACGCTTGGCGGCGGCGATGAGAGCCGCCGTGGCCTTGGGGTCCGACAGCGAGTACATGGTCATGTCGATGCTCTTCCGTGCGCCGGAGATGAACCGGTAGATCTTCCCGTACAGCGCCTGAGGCTCGACGATCAACGTGTCGAGTGGTGTGCCTCTCTCGATGAAGTAGCGACGGATCCGCTGTTCCGCGTTCGCCCTCACATCGAAGAAGTAGAACGGGTAGTCGAACGTGTGGTAAACGCCCAGCGGGAACCCGAAGTAGTAATCGGCCGGGTTCACCGTGCTGCAGATGACCGCGCCCTTGGCCGTATCCACGCGTGCGTCAGCGAGGTTGAGAACGCGCAAGATCTGGCCCTCGGCGTTCGTGACCGGTCGGCCGGTGGTGGGGTCAAGCTCAATCGAACCGAGGTTCTGCGCGGCCGTCGCCTCAGTCTCCGTTCTCGTCCAGGTGATCGGATTGATAGCCAGCGCGCCGGGGAGCACGACCGGGTCCGGTGCAGCCGTGGTCGGCGCCTCGGTGTTCCACGAGACGATTACTCCGGTGTCATTGGCGCCCGTGGCGAACTTGAAGTGGTTCTGGTCGAGGTACTTCTGAGTCACGGAGTAACCGGGGATGTAAGCGACGATCATCCGCTTGTAAACCTTGGGATGGCGATGCATGTACTGGGAGAGCAGGTAGATCATCACGTTGGAGCCCTGTGAGTGCCCCGCCAGGATGAATGGCCGGCCGTGGTTGTAGTGCTTGATGTAGTAGGCGAAGGCCGCGATTGCGTCGTGAGTCGGCTCGCCCTTCTCAACCTTGATGTGCTCGGCCGGAGGCAGGGAGAGCGACCAGGAGGCGTCGGCCTGACGGTAGTAAGGCGCGTAGATGTTGGCATACGGCGTGAAGGCGGTGGCTTGGCGCGAGAACGCCACCTGTGCTCCTTGCATCATGCCGGGGTCGTCGACCGGGCAGATATTCGGCTGGCTCGGCGAGGTCTTCGTGTACGCGCTGGGATAGAGGTAGAAGACATCGACCTTCTTGGTGATCTTGGCGGGCAGGGACAGCCAATGGCTGCGAATGGAGTAGTTGGTAGGCTTGATCGGCGCGGCGACAGCCGCCGACGCCAGAGTAGCGACGCCTAGCAGAAGCGTCACGGTCAGGAGCGAAAGCCTCCGTACAAACATCTTGTCCTCACCGTCTCTCAGCTCCGGCCTTGCCGGGCGAGAGGCACGCCGATGGGTTCAGTCAAAGGATTAATGGACCCTATCGGCAGCGGTGGCGGAATGCTGAAGCGACCGATTGGCGTGGATGCCGGATGGAAGCCGCTGGCAGCACCGCCCGGCATTGTCGGAAGCGACCGGCATCCGCGATGCAGGCGCAACGAGAACAGGACATCGCACGGCCAGGGTCAGGAGACGAGAGAGTCCGCAGGCGAGCAGTGACGATGCGTAGATGAACTGCGCGATCGGGTAGGCGATCGGGAAGACAGAAGTACTTGGTTTGCAGGAGAAACGTTGTCGAAGGGGGTATAGCGATCGCCACGAAAGTGAACACCCTGCAGGCCAGGGGTCTTAGGGGGTCTTGCTTCGATTGGTCAACTGCCGTTGTGAGGGTCCCGGTCGGGGCGGCATGTCACGTCTGTAGTCGGTCATGATACGTGAGGATGTTGACACCATCGTCGACAGCCTCCGTCCCTGGCGGAGAAGGGTCCGAGACTCGATCGATTACTGGTTCGGTATCGCGGGCAGCGACGATAGCGGCAGGAAGATGATGTCGGTGATCGCATGATTCGCCTTGACGGCTGAAGGCATGAGCATGACAAGACTGTTGGCGTCGAGACATGCGTAGCCGCCCGGCCCGATCTCCACGTAGCGGCGGCTGACCGTGTCGGCGAGGTAGGTGTGTGGCGCAACCCCGAAGCAGAGGTAGCGGCCAGCTATCCGGATCGAGTTGTCGATGTGGTTGGCGCCGGGAGCCGTAAAAAGGCGCACGGCCGGCGTCGCAAGCGACGGTGACCACCAGAGTGATGACCAATTCGGGTCGGCGCAAGCGATGGCCGCGCCGTCGGTGACCAATCCTCCCACGCCTCGCAGGTGTCTCAACGCCGGCGGCGTTGCCACCGGCCGGCCGGTGCGCGCATCGGCGGCCCTCATCACGGTCAGCGCCCCTTGCTTCATCGACTCCGGCCAGACCACGAGTCCGCCGTCGACGAGAAGCGACTGCCCGGGATGACCATGCCTGACAATCCGGTCGCGGCCGCTCGCCAGATCGACGACATGGACCTCGCCGAGTCCGTTCGGCCCCGTTCCCTGCTCCCAGGTGGCGAGGCCGTCGCGCACATCCGGCGGCTGCCATGAGCTGGGCCAGAAAGCGCCGGACGGGCCGCGTGTGGCGGCTCCGATCTGGCGCACCCGCCCGCTGTGGGAGTCCCACGACCAGGTCGTGAAGTCGTCCGACCCCGAGAGCGAGTGGTACTCGTCCCAGACCAGCCAGCGCCCGTCGAAGCCACCGTCGGCCTGATCGTTCGTGGCATTGGGGAAGCGCCGGATGGGCGTGAAGCGACTGGTCGCCGCGTCTACCCTGACCACACCCGCGTAAGACTTCGAGTACAAGGACGCAAAGAACGTGCGCCCGTCGTTGCCGAGCGCAAAGGGAACCAGCGACACGCGCCGCGAGAGGGCGACCACGCCCTTTGCGAGGGCCCGCTTCCAGGCGGCGTCGAGTGCCACCTGACGCCAGCCGGGCGCCGTGTTGAGGAACGACTTGGTCGTCGGCGAAGCGCTCGGCGTCGCTGCGATGGTCGGCGTTGAGCCGGAGTGGGAGGCGGGCGTGGAACTGCAACCCGCGCTCGCCATTACCAGAAGCATGGCTGCCGCCGCGGCAGGCCAGCACCTGCCGCGGCGGCTCTTGTCGTTCAGGTCACCAAACGTAGCCACGACCACCGATGATCGTAACGATCTGGTTGCTGAGCATCGTGGAATAGGCGGGAACGCTGGCATACCACGATACGGAGGTGGCGTTATGCACCGAGTCCTCGTACAACGTATTGCCACCGGTGGACGTGAAGCCGCGAATGTCGAACCAGTGGAAGATCGTCCGATCCGTGGGGTGTCCAACCAGATGGTAGGCGGAGTTCGCCGTCTCCCAAGCATCGCCGATCAGCGGTGCAGCGTTCAAGGTGATGTCCGACACCAGGAAGGCCTTGTAGTTGCTGACGTCGCCAGAGCCTGGCGCCCCGGGAACGCTCTGGGGAACATAGTAGCATCGACTCTCGTGAGCGTTCATGACATCGGGAACCGGATGGCCCGTACTCGTTGACCCTCCTGACCACGGTGTACCGTCGGTGGTTGTGCCGAGCTGCGATGCTGCCGTGGCTTGGGAAATCGAGTAGCTGCACTGTCCGAGGGCCTCGTGGACCGATGCGGGCCCGCAGTAGTAAGACTTTGTCTGGGCGGTCTGGTTTTCCGCGACGCTGGCTGATGAGTCAGGTGAAACGGCGGCCAAGGCGCTCAGATCGGCGTTCGTGATAGCACCGGCAGTGATCGCGCGTCCTGTCGCAGCAGAGAAGTAGGCGGCAACCGCCTCCTGCTTCGCCAGCAGCATCCGTTGCTGCCAGGGCGTCAGCGGCAGGTGAGGATCGGTATCTGTCGCTGCCTTGTACGCGGCATCTCTGGCGATTGCCGCACTCACCGCGGCGGTCGACGATGCCGCGACCGCCGAGGAAGCGGCCGATACCAGGACCACCAGTCCTGCGATCGCAAGGATCGCAGCCACGCGGAAGTGCGTTTGTCTCAGTGCATGAAGCATGCGGACACCCTCCATTCCTCCCGTGCGACACGATGGGTTATCTTCCTTGGAGCGCGGAGTGACTTGCAGTGCCAGCGTCAGGATCCTCTCGCGATTCCCACGACACTGGGAATCTGCGGTCGCTCCACGTTGCTATCCCCTCCAAGAGAAGCGCGCCTGTTGCTTCGCTTCAATGCTCGATTCAGTCACCTCCCCTGTTCGAGATGTTGATGCGCCACCGGCTTCTGCGTGAGAGGTCGGGTCCCCATGGGGCCAATCAAGAAGAGATGCACCCTCAGCGTGTCGGTCCAACCCGAACCTGCAAGACACGAAGGACGCTCCTCTAGTCCAGACTCGGGGGCTTCTTCCTGACTGACCGCGGCGTTTGACGGTCGCGATGCGAGCGCTCGCAGGTACCGCCGGAGGCACTTCACGATCAGCCCGGAAGCGCCGGCGGCCCTGCTACCAACCTTCTCGTAGACCACGCCCTGGGACACTAATTCTACAAATTGCCACTGTCAACATTCCGTCTGGTTGACAATCCATCCACATTGCGCACTTCCATCGCCCCGTTCGCGCAGTCGCCGAATCGACCGTTCCGACAGCGGCCGCTCTCCACTCAAAATGCCCGACACCAGCGCCAGCGACAGCCCGCTCTCTCGCGCCACTCGCCGCACGCCCCGTCGCCGAATCGCCTCGACGATCTCGCGCCGCTCACGCTCGCGGTGCTCGTCCGGCTGTCCGTAGCTGACCTGGGCCGCCTCATCGTCGCCGACGAAGAAACGCTCCTCCCAGCGGTTGGCCTCCTTGCCGATGTGCTCGACGCCCTTGGCATGCACGTGGCGGCGCTCCGTCACCCCGACATCGGTGTGCTCGCCGTTAAGGAACTTTGCCTCGGGGTGCAGATGGTAGGTCCCCAGGCACTGGACGTAGGTGCGCAGCATCGCCACGGGCACCGCTCGCCCCGTGGCACGCTCGAAGCAGTGCCTTGCTGCCTCGGCTGGGTCGCGCTCGAAGGGAGCCACCACGCGCGGTGTCTCGGGCAGCCCGAATGTGCCGACAGCGGGGACCTCGCCGCTCCACTCGGCCAGCACGCGCTCGGCCACGTTTCTGACTTGTAAGGCCGTCAGAAAGCCGAAGGGCCGCACCTGCTCGCGGTAGGGCCGGCCTTTGTTGTAGGCGGCAAACCAGGAGAGCAGTCCGGGGTCGTGGCCGCGTAGCGGCTGAGGGCCGGCAGGTCGAACCCGGGCAGCTCTCCCAAGTCGACCTGATCCGGGCGACCTTGCAGGGCGGCCAGCACGGTCAGATACCAGAGGTCGTGCTGCCAGCGCCGGATGCCGACGCCGAGGTCCGCCAAAGCGACGCGCGGCGCGGGGATCGTCTGCGGCCCCTGGTCGGTCGCCATAGGGCGGCAGCAGGTGGCCGAGGCCGTGACCCGAGACCTTGCGTAGCACGGGGCGGTGCTGGCGGTCGAGGTTGTACAGCGCGTAACGCTTGGCCGAGACCGCGAAGCAATAGTAGCGGCGCAAGCTGGCGTGTCGGCTTGCCAGCCCGCAAGCGGAAGTTCTGTGCTTCGATCTTGAACAACTCGTCTGCCCCGTCATAGGGGTTCAGCGGTTCGAACCACTGCCGCACCCGCTCGGCACGCTCGATAAAGCTCGGCGTCGGCCATGCCCGCCGGCCGGGCGAAGGCAAGCGAGTCGGTGTCGCAGAAGGCCCAGCCGATGCCCTCGACCTCCGCCAGGTGCTCGGCGATGCCAAGCAGCAGGCGAGCGGCTCCGGTGGTCAGTGTGGCGAGCAGGGGATGAAAGAACGGCCCGGGCTCCTCGACGGCGTTCATGTGGTTGACTGCGCTGCGTACCGTCAAATCCCCAGTAGGACACGTCGCGCGGCTTGCGCGCCTCGTCGACGTTTAACTCGACGTGGATGCCGTAGCAGACCGCGTTGGCACAGACCTTCAGCGCCTGCTGCTCGGCGTCGAGCTGTTCGGCGCGTTGTGTATCGCCGGCCCGCCGTCGCCTCGTCACGGCCACGCTTGGCGGCGCTGCGCAGCTCGATCAGGCGCCGGTAGAGGTCGTGGCGGTAGGGATCGACGCGGTAGGCGGTCTTGCCCATGAAGTCGATGGCGGCGAGGTCGGCCTGCTCACCCTTGGGCGCAAAGCGCAGCGCCTGCAGGATGTGCGGCGTGCGGCCGGTCAGAGCTTCGAGTAGAGCACGTCGGCCAGCGTGAACCACAGGCCATCGTCGCTGGTCAGGTAGTTGAGGCCGATGCTGGGCTGCTTGCCGGCGTAGCGGGCGCGCACCGGCAAGATGTCGTCGTGCGGCTTGACCTTGACCAGCACGGCCAGCCTGCGCCAGAACTCGGGCCGCTGCAGGTCGCCAAGCTGGAGGCTCTCGACCAGGCTCGCGCACCTCCCGCGTCGCGTGTGCCACTCCATACCCTCGGCTGTGACGAACCGCCAGAGGCCCATCAGCGTGCCGACGGTCGGATACATCGAGAGAAAGTCGCAGTACAGGACGCGCACCGCCAGGCGGCGCAGGCGCACCTCGGAGCGCCCGCCGTAGTAGGTGCTCATGATGAGCCCGGTGAGGGCGTCGGGAAAGTCGGGCTGAGCGATGCGCCAGGGGCGCACGCCCATCTCGCCGCAGGGCGGCCTTGCCGATCGAGGCCTCGCTGTAGATGCCATGCACGCCGGTCTTGGAAAGGCCGAAGCCGCATAACGGGCGGCAAGTGACGCGAAGCACTGCCAGGTTACCTCGACGTCGGTGCACAGGTAGTCGAGATACTCGCTCTTCCAGCGGGCCGCCGTGTTCCTCGACGTCGAGCTTCTGGGCGTCGGTGCGCAGCAGCCTGGCCAGCGAGGCCAGCGAGTGCGAGCCGCCATACAGCGCCGCGGCCAGGCCGCGCAGGTCGCAGAAGTAGCCGCGCCGGGCGGGCGGCCTGGCCAGGTCGCGGCGCTGTTCGGAGCGCGTGCGCGGCTGGCTGCGCGGCACGACGAAGCGGATCAGCGAGACGTTCTTGGAAGGTGACGGACCTGCACCCGGGGCCAGCGGCGGTCCTCGCTGAGCTTCAGCGAGAAACCGCCGTGCATGGTGGTGTCGAGACGGGCATCGGGCCGCTTCTTCTTGGGCGGCGACCAGGGCCGGGCCGAGTCGTGGCCGATGGCCAGCCGGGAGAGATCGAAGGGCAGGTTGAAGCCGACGATCAGCGAGCGCGTGGTGTAGGCCTTGCCGAAGAACACCTCCTCGACGAACTCTTGGGCCGTCATCAGCTTGAGGCCGTGCGTGGCGGCATACCGGGCGGCGACGTCCTGTTCGGCCTGCCGTGAGCGACTCGGGATCGTAGAACAGGCCGGACTCGCAGAGCATGCCCCGCCAGCGCAGCTGGTAGGCCCCGACGCGCAACTGTTGGGCCGCGTCGATGGTCGTCTCGGTGTCGAACACAAGCACGCCGTGCGACGGTCCCAGGGTGAAGCGCCGCCCGCCAGCGTGGGCGGGTGGGCATTGCGCGTAGGCGCGCAGGGCGATGGTCAGTTCGTCAGTCGGTGGTCATGACTCCTCACTTTCATCTAGGAAGCCCCAGGGCTGCGGGCAGCGCTGGGCGGCGATCAGTAGGGCGTTGGCGTAGTCGCGCAGCTTGGCGGCGGCCAGAGAGTCGAAGTCGGCGCGACCCAGGAGGTGATGGGCGAGGCGCACCAGAAAGGGCGCCTCGGGGCCGTCGTTGGGGTGGTCGGCCTGGGCGTCGGAGAGCTTGTAGTGGCAGTTGGCGCAGACCGTGACCTGTTCGTCACCGTAGGCCTGACCGGCGAGGTGGTGGCGCTGCAGGGTGCGGTCGTCTGGCTCGCCGCAGACCCGGCAGACCGGGATAAGCTCGCCGAGGCGTTCGAGGCGTGCCTGGCGGCGCTGCTCGGCGGCATCGAAGGGATCGTGTTGGTTCATCGTCTATGTGGTCCTTTCTGCGCCCTTCAGACGAGAATCCGGTAGACCTCTTCGAAGGAGGCTCCCTCGGTCTCGCTGAGGCGGTAGAGCACGTTGGGCCTTGTCTCAAAAGGGATGAAGCTGCCGTCTTGGCGTCGGTCACCCCCTGACCCTCGAAAGGGTCGAGGTAGGCGCGCTCGTTTGAGTGCAGGAACTGACCGACGGCGGCCATGTAGGCGCCGGCGCGGTTGGACTGCTCGTAGTCGGGCAGCACGATGGCGAGCAGCCGACCTCTGAGTAGACGGGAATCTGGCGGGCGCGAAAGTCGGGACCGATCCGCCAGCGGCGCTTTCCTTGCGCGCTACGCCCGTGCGCGTCACATAGGAGCGCAGCCGTTCCGGGGCGACGCCGATCGAGCGCGCCGCCGAGCCCATCGTGCGACCCTCGCGGATCTGCTTGAGACCCTCTTCGAGTGGGGATCGTAGGGCCGCACCGTGGCGATCTCGGCCAGGTAGGGCTCGTGGTGGCGCGGATGGCCGCGCGCCTGGCTGCGCGAGAGGCCCTTGGCCAGACCGCGCTCGACGCGGCGGGCGTACTCGGCCTTGTAGTCGCGCTGGCGGCGGGCCATCAGAACTCACCGCCCGCAACGGCATTGACAGGCGATATGAAGCTGTGATGTAGTACTCATAAATGCCTCCTGGGTGTGTCGCCTCTGGGCTGTGGGCGGTTGCAGCCGCCCACAGGCCGCTTTCCGTTACGGGGACGCCTCAGCCGGCGGACCCCGAGAGGCGCGTTTCGGGGAAGTCTCGGCGGTGCGCGGCGCGTGCGGCGGCCACCTCGGCGAAGCTGAGCCCGTCGCCTGCAGGGTCGCCTGCTTGCCGGTGAAGCGCTGCCAGCGCAGGACCGCCTGGTCGACAAACTGCGGGGCAAGCTCGACGGCGTAGCAGCGCCGGCCGGTCATCTCGCAGGCCACGAGGGAGGTGCCCGAGCCGCCGAAGGGCTCGTAGAGCAGCTCGCCGGGCTGGGTGTGGTAGGCGATCGGCCGGCGGATGAGCTCGACGGCCTTGACCGTCGGGATGTGACGAGATGGTGGCCTCGTTACCCTCGGTCGAGGCGACCTCCCAGACCGCCGCGGCGTTGGCCGGCGGGCGGCGCTCGGGCTCCGGCTGGCGGCCG
Organism: uncultured Actinomycetes bacterium; assembly: GCA_963751565.1. Classification (GTDB taxonomy): domain Bacteria; phylum Actinomycetota; class Thermoleophilia; order UBA2241; family UBA2241; genus Bog-752. The sequence continues at coordinate 43,753 of CAVVVA010000002.1, forward strand.
GCGATCCAGCCGACCAGGCAGGGCTCGTAGTCGTACATGTACCAGCTGCGCCCCAGCACGACCCGGCTCTTGTGCCAGATCACGACCTGGTGGGCAAGCAGTCCGTTCGCCCGCCAGGCGGCGAGCACGGTCTCGAAGCGCATCATGGCGAAGAACTGGTAGATGGTCGGGCGCTCGCCGAGCGCCTCGGCCAGGGCGCTGCGCAGGAAGGCGCTGTAGAACTCGACGGCGCTTCGTGGTCGACGTAGGCGTCCCAGTGCTTGGTCTTGTCGCCGGATCTGCGTGCTTGTCGTCGTGCCGCCAGGACTGCGGGTGGTTGCCGCCGTCGTAGTCGACCAGGTAGGGCGGATCGGTGGCCATCAGCACGGCGCGCTCGCCGGCCATCAGACGGCGCCACAAGGGCGGCATCGGTGGCATCGCCGCAGAGCAGGCGATGCTCGCCCAAAAGCCAGAGGTCGCCGAGCCTGCTGGTGGCGCTGCTCGGGCTAGCCTCGGGCGCAAGGTCGGGATCGACCAGGCCGGTCGGTGCAGCGCCCGGCCTCCTCGCGACGCACGTCCTGGTAGGCGGCGTTGATCGTGGTCTCGCCGGCATCGAGGGCGCTCAGCTGCTTGGCGGCGAGCTCGCTGCCCTGCTGGGCCGCCTTGTAGACGGTGCGCACCTTGGCGAAGCTGCGGGCCTTCATGCCGACCGCCGCGGCGACCTTGTCGCGGGTCTCGCCGGCCTCACTGCCGGCAAGCTTGCCGGCAGTGTCGGCCGACCTGCCCGGGGCGGTGCCGCCGTGGCGACGCTGGCGCTGCTTGGCCCGCTCGCGCTCGATTGCCTCGAGCTGGTCGGCCTCGCGCATGCGTTGTGAGTAGCTCTTGACGCGCTGGCGGTTGTGTTCGATCAGGGCCGCCTGCTCGTCGAGGTGCGAGGCAAAGCGCACGACCTGACCGGCACGCTTGCAAGGCCGGCGGCCTGGGCCGCCCGCCAGCGGCGATGCCCGGAGACGATCGTGCCGTCGGCCAGGACGCGCGAGCGGCTCAAGCACGCCACGCGGCGCGCGATGCTGGCCACAAGCTCGGGGTCGACCGGCTCGTCGCCGTAGATGGCGAGGCTCAAGGGGTGGGCCGCAGGCGCGAGTGGCGACCATGAGCGGCCGGTGGCTCGGCTCAAGGGGAGCCTGCTCACCAGACGTGGCTTCGTTCTGCCGCTCAGCGCTCATGTCAGGCGCGGAGGCCGCGGGAATCAGAAGACGCGGCATCTATCGAATGACCATCGCGGCTGAGGGTGCTCTAGCTGCTCATGGCGATTGGCCTGTCGTCATATTAGTATCCATAGGTGCCATCGTTCACATTTCTTCTCACTCGAACGTTAGCGGAGGTCTGCAGGCTCAGCATCAAAGTGACGCGGAGATGCATGGTGAAAAGTAATGATGTATAGTGCGGCTATGGCCATCGGCTACACGCAGGAGGAGCTGAGACGGACTCGCCGCGAAGCGTGGCCACAGGGTGGGTGACGTCAGTTCGGCAGGTGGCACCGCGAGGGGCTGCTGCCGATACCCGATCGCCAGCTGGCTGGGCAAGAAACACGGCAGCGGGAAGAACATCTATCCGCGCCGCACCGGCGGACCAGCTTCGTCCGGCTCTGCGAGCTACGCAGCGAGAAGCGCACCCGCCACCACGACCACCTCGCGTGGTATCTGTGGTGGGAGGGCTACGAGGTCGCCATGACTGCGTGCGCGAGTTCCTCAACGGCGAGAGCACGCCGCCTGGACGGCGCGTCAGCCGGCAGGCGAGCGAAATCGCCGCAGGAACGACAGTCGGAAATCGAAACGGAATTCGGCGAGGAGAGGCGGCTCTCAGCCGACGAGACGCTCATCACCGGGCGAGACGACGCGTTGGCAAGAACGGGCTGCCCAACTTCTGGCGACGTATCTGCCGGCGCTACCCGAGAAGAAGACCGACCCCACGCAGTCGTGAAGGACTTCGGTCTACAATTCTTCTTCGGTCCACTGCTCGGCAAAAGGACGCTCGGCGCCAGCGAAGCCAAGGAGATCGTCGATGCGTCCCGCAGGGCGCTCACGGCCCCCAGCAGCGAGTCGCGTCGCGGCGATCTCCGACGCCGATCTATGAGCCTCCGCGACCATCTCCAGAAGGTGCTCGCGGAGGTCGAGCAAATCGAGATCGTGGCACGACAGCAAGGGGGCAGGAGCGCCAAGGCGTTGGTCGCCGCCACCCAGCCAACCAAAGCCATCACGCAGGCCCGCTACCGCTTACGCTTGGAACCGCTGCTCGACGATCCCGCTTACAGAGGAGCCAGGCCGGAGGGAACGCTTACGATCGACGACCTCGCGCCGACCTTCGAGCTACTCGGAGCTGCATGATGCGCGAGGTCCCCGCCCTCGCCGAATGGGAGATTCTGAGCCCCGGAAGATCAGATTCGCAGCGCACGATCTAACCGACTCAACCGGCTCGCTCTAGCCATCCAGAAATACGCGAGGAGCAACCCAGAGAAGTTCGACGAATTCCTCACCGCACACCCAGAGAATCGACACGGCTCTACCCAGAGGAGACAGCAGAGGAGCCAACCGGCTAGTCGAAACGCAAAGCGCCCCCGCGACGCGGCAACGTCCGGGGGCATGGCATACGGGAGGTACCACCGCATGCAGACCCATAATACCCCCACCCGACTCGACGGCCGTCGTGGTCGGCCCCCTTCCTCAGTACAGCCCTGAGTGGCAGAGCCTCCGTTTGTCGGTCATCGTAGACGAGTAGGTCAGGCTGTCACCAGTACCTCTTGGGGCCTGTGGGCCGCTGCGAACTCGGCCGGCGTGGCGTAGCCGAGGGAGCTGTGTAGGTGCTCGCTGTTGTACTCGCATCTCCAGCTCTCGAGCACGACGCGGGCGTGCTCGAGGCTCCAGAACTCCTCGCAGGAGAGGCACTCGTCGCGCAGCCGGTTGTGGAAGCTCTCGCCGAAGGCGTTCTGCCAGGGCTTGCCGGGCTCGATGTGGAAGGTCCGTGCACCCGAGTCGGCAAGCCACTCGGTGAGCTCGAAGGCGATGAACTCCGGACCATTGTCGCTGCGGATCACCCGTGGTTGGCCGTGACGGGCGAAGAGCCGCGCCAGCACGCCCTTGACGGCCGCCGAGGTGAGCGAGCGTCCCGGCACGATGGCAAGCGCAACCGGTGAACTCGTCGAGCACGGTGAGCACCTTCAGTCGCCTGCCACCGGCCGTAGCGTCGAAGATGAAGTCGTAGGTCCAGACGTGGTTGGCGTGCTCGGCACAGACCGGCACGGTCTCACCGCTGCGGCGCTTCTCTGGGTCGCCGCAGCGGCTGCGTGAGGCCCTGCTCGCGCCAGATGCGCTCGATGCGCTTGCGGTTGACCGCGTAGCCGTCGCGACGCAGCCGGGCGTGGACGCGTTTGTAGCCCCACCGACGCTTACGGGACCTGATTGCTTTGATCGCCTCGATCAGCTCGGTCTCGTCGGCTCGTCGCGAGACGTAGCGAAACGAGGAGCGCGAGATCCCCAAGCTGCGACAGGCGGCCGCCTCGGGAAGGCCGGCGGCGATCAGCTTGCGCACCGCCTGCCGCCGGGCCGGTGCGCCGCTCATTTTCCCCGGAGGGCCTGGCGTATGGCGTCGAGCTCCAAGTCGCGCTCGGCCAGGAGGCGCTTGAGGCGGGCGTTCTCGGCCTCGAGCTCACGCAGGTGGCGCACCTCCGAGACCTGCAGGTCGCCGTAGCGTTTGCGCCAGCGGTAGAAGGTCGTCTCGGCGATACCGTGCAGGCGGCAGACCTCCGAGACGGCGATCTCGCCCGCCTCGGCCTCCCGCAGGATGGCCACGATCTGGGCCTCGGTGAACTGCGACTTCTTCACTCGGGTCTCCTTTTTCGGGAGACCCTACCAGTTCAGGCTGTACTCAAATCGGGGGCGGACCAGTCGCAGCGTGGCCCGCGAGCCCCGCATCTGTCAGCAATGCGGCCAGGAGTTCATCCCCAAACGCAAGACCCGCGGCATGTTCTGCTCGCGGGCCTGCTACTGGCAGTCACGGCAGTCGAAGGGCTTTCGCAGCAGGGCCTCGCGCGCCTGGCCGAGCTGCGCGCCGAAGGCCGCGACCCCCGCGCCACGCCGCAGGCGAGCTGGAAGCGGCGCATGGCCTTTCGCCACTCCGCGCTCACGATGTCGAGGACGAGAGGGCGACGACGAACTGTGGGCCGAACGGGTCGGTACTGGTCAGGAGCAGGTCGACCCCGAGACCGAGGAGGCGGTCTTCTACCGTCGCCAGGACCGCAAGCCGCTCGTGCTGGCCGGCCACGGCCTGCGGCTGCGTATCCATCGGGGCACGCTGGTCGTCACGCACGGCTTCACGCACTACCCGCAGAAGGCCCGCGAGCAGAGGTTCTTCCCGGGCGACCCGAAGCTGCCCAGCCGCATCATCCTGCTGTCGGCCGACGGCTCGATCTCGCTGGACGTGGCACGTTGGCTCTCCGAGCAGCGCGTTCCGCTCGTCTTGCTCGACTACCGCGGATATGTGGTGAGCGTCCTCGGGGCCGAAACGACGGCTGCCGACCTCGAGCTGCGGCGGGCACAGATCGAGGCCCTGGACAACGGGAGAGGCCTCATTCTGGCATCTGCTCTGATTGAGCGGAAGCTCACGGCCTCGCTCGCCACCTTGGAGACGCTGCCGCCGTCGATGGCCCAGGAGTCGGCCATCGACCGCGTCGCCTCGTTGCTGCATCGCCTCCGCGACGATTCTCCGCAGACAATCGACGAACTGCGGCTCCTAGAGGCGTGGGCGGCGATCTCCTACTTCGCGGCCTGGCGCACGATCACGTTGCGCTGGAAGGGCACCGGCAAGAAGCCAATCCCTCCAGAATGGAGGCGGGTGGGCATGCGGCAGGACGTGCTGCGGCGCAACAACCGGCATGCCCGACACCCGGTGAACGCGATGCTCAACTACGGCTACGCGGTGTTGGAAAGCCAGGTGCGCATCGCTATCGCCCAGGCTGGACTCGATCCGTCGATCGGCTATTTGCATGTGTGCCAGTCCGGGCGGCAGGCATTGGTCTACGACCTCATGGAACCCTACCGACCGGAGACCGACCGCAAAGTGATCACCATGCTTCGAGGCCGCGTGTTCTGCCCAGCCGACTTCCTTGTAAATGGCAGGGGCGTCTGCCGGCTCCATCCTGACCTGGCGGCCCTACTGACAGCCGTTGCTGAAGTCCACCGCGATTTGGCCTCTAGCAACGTGGTTGAAGTCCTCACACGGACGTAGACTTGCGGGGCGTATCATCTGTCAGACCGGTCCACGATGTGTAGAACAGGAGGAGGCGCAGTGAGCGAGCTTCACCCTTTGTTGACCAGAGCCCAGCGGTTTCCACGCAGGTGGACGAACATGCATCCGCTTGGCGCAACATACGACGCCCTCGCCGGAGCTTGGCGAGACGACGCTAGCGGCGTTCTGTCCGTCGAGCTGCCCGAGAGGCCGGACCGCATAGCAAGAAGTTCGACGTAGAGACAGGCGAAGACCAGAAGGGCGAGTAGCCTGTGCATGAAGAGGCGGCACGCCCCGCAGTCCTAATCCTGGCGAACCGTTTCGACTTCACCTGCGATTACGTCGCTGCGGCACTGCGACGCCGGGCGGTCACATATCTGCGCCTCAACTCCGAGGACCTCCAGACTTGTGCACTCACTCTCGATCCGGCCGAACCCACCCTGTCCGTGGAGCTCAGTGACGCCCGGTTTCTGCTGACGTCAGAATCGTTGAGGTCGGTTCTGTTTCGACGCCCGGTCTTCCTCCGCGACTACGGCGACGACTCCAGAAGCGCCCAGGAACGATTCGCTCGCATCCAGTGGGCGGCGTTCATGCGGAACCTGATGCTGTTTGAGCGGGCGCGATGGTATAACCCGCCGGATGCCACCTACCGCGCGGAACACAAGGCTCTGCAGCTGTATATGGCAACCAAGCTCGGCATGCGCGTTCCGCGCACGATCGTCACTAACACTCCACTGCAGGCGAGTGCGTCGCTGCCCGGCGAGAGCTATGTGGTCAAAGGGCTCGACACGGTCATGGTGCGCGAATCCGGTGAGGAGTTCTTCGGCTTCACGACCTTCGCCGAGAAGGCCGACCTCGACAATCTGGCGTGGCGTTCGGCACCAGCCATTTTGCAGGAACCAGTGGCCAAGAAGACCGACCTGCGTGTGACCGTCATTGACGGCCACGTGTTCACTGCCGAGATCCTAGTGGCCGGCAGCGGCGTCTCGGATGACTGGCGGCTTCACAAGCGCGAGGCGCAGTTTGTCCGCCATCTGCTTCCCGAGCCGGTGTCGCGGCAATGCGTCGAACTTGTCGCCGCGTTGGGCCTGCGATTCGGAGCAATCGACTTGGCCCTCGCCGACGGCATCTACTACTTCCTTGAGATCAATCCGACAGGTGAGTGGGCCTGGCTCGTGGATGCTGCCGGCCTTCCGATTGACGAGGCGGTCGCGGATGCCCTGGCTAGCTAGCATCGACCATTCTTTGTTGGGGTCGCTGTTTTCACTTCGTGGTGCTCAAGGGAAGTTGCAGGCGAGAATCGATGCTCGGAGCGTTGAGCAGTACAAAGGCGATCCACGTCTCGCGCACTCCGTGGCTGAACTTGAGAAGGCTCTGACGGCGTCTGCCGAGCGCATCCGGGCTGATAGAGACGAAAGCGACGAGCACCGTCGTTGGAGTCGGCCTCGCTGTAACGATTCTGGGTTCGGCAACTGCCATTGTCGGCCGCGATGGACCGCTGGCCTCCCTGGGGCTGGGCTGGCGCCTCACAGCGGCAGCTTCCCTGACCTTAGGTATTGCGTTCTTGCTCTTGAGCGGTTATCTCGCCCTCCGCACCTATGCAGTTGGGAGGGTCTACGGACCTGGGCTCGACGACCTGCCGCCCCTTGTTGCGGAGGACGAGGCCAAGAAGGTCATGCTCTACTCGATCGAGCAGAACCACGATGCGGGCACCATGAAGACCAACCTGCTGTCGGTGAGTTTCGGTTGCCTGCGCAACGGCATCGTTTTCGTTGGCATCCTTGGCGTGATTCTGATCTACGGTTCTCGTCTTCGCTGCTCCCACAGCATATGTACGGGTGGAGGTGGTAGGTCGTCCCAGGCCCACGGCTCTCCATGCCATTGCCGAGACGCGAACGGGCCAACGAGTAGGTTCTTGTTGGCCCGTTCGCGTCTATTCAGAGGGTGTTCACTTTCGTGGCGGCCGCTATCCGCCCGCTGCGAGATCACCGGCGAAGGGGGCTCGGTCGTCAGTCTAAGACTTGGACGGCGTTCCTCCGGGCGGTAGAGAATGGTAGCTTTGACGCCACAGTCGGGCGTATTGAGGGGGCTTTCATGATGGTTCGGGAAATTGCCTCGTGGTCGGAGTTCGGCGGCGTCGTCGAAGAGATCAGGGCCGAGTACGGGCACATCCCTTATGTCGGTGGACGCACCAAGGCGAACCTCATTCTCTTTCGGGGACAGTCAGACCACTCGTGGCCTTTGGCGACCACGCTTGAGCGCTCATCAAACGAGGAGTTCTCCCTCGAACGCTACCACTGGCGAGCCCACGGCTGCCTTGCTCCGCTCGAGTCAATTACGGGCAAGAGGTGGCCTGATTGGCCGCGAAATCCGACCGAGCTCGGCGAAGCGTTGCGCAAGATTGATCCTCTCAAGCGCGTCTACCCTCCCGGCTACTCGTTCGTCGTCTACCTGAGGCATCACGGCTTCCCGTCACCCTTGCTCGATTGGTCGACGTCTCCCTATGTGGCGGCATACTTCGCATACGCGGAGAAGACCGACGCCGAACGAGTCGCGGTCTTCGCCTACATCGAGACAACAAGTGGCGGAAAGGGCTTTAAGGGAGGCGAGCCGCGAATCACCGCTGAAGGCCCGCACGTCACCACTGACCCACGCCACTTCACCCAGAAGTGTTGGTACACGGTCGCGACGCGATACGACGAAACAAAGAAGTCACACGTCTACTGCTCACACATGGACATCTTCGACCTTGGGGCAGTCAACCAGGACGTTCTGTGGAAGATAACGATCCCCGCGCAGGATCGACCGCGGGCTCTGCAGGAACTGGAAGACTACAACATCGACCACTACACGCTGTTCCAGACGGAGGATGCCCTGGTGAAGTCTCTAGCCACCAGGCAATTCGACCTAGAGCATCCCTGAGATACCTAATGGCCCAAAGACCGCGCCAAGCCATCGTGTGGCCCCGCGGTTTCGACTGCGGCCAGCTTCCTGGACAACAGGGTGTTCACTTTCCGGGCGATCGCTATACCCCAAACGTTGTCGAAGTGACAACGGTGGTGGGCGTACCTGGATTCGAACCAGGGACCTCTTCCTTATCAGAGAAGCGCTCTAACCGACTGAGCTATACGCCCCCGCGGGACAACCGAGTCTAGGCAAGCGTCCGGAGGCTGTCAACCGAGCGCGGCGGCTCCTGCGGAGCCCGCGACGGGGACCGCTCAGGCACTGGTCGAGCATTGGTCAGAAACGCGCAAAGGCGGCGTATACTTAGCTCATGGACGAGGTACACGAGATGGTCATCTACGGGGTGAGCTTCGACGTCATCGGCAAGCAGCCGATCGTGCTGCTCAAGACGGTGGACGGCAACAAGTTCCTGCCGATCTGGATCGGTCACCCCGAGGCGGCCGCCATCCTCATCAAGCTCCAGGGCACCGAGCTGCCGCGGCCGATGACCCACGACCTCATGACCTCGCTGATCGAGCAGTTCAACGCCGAGGTCAAGCGCATCACCGTCACGGCCCTGCGCGACAACACCTTCTACGCCCTGCTCACGCTCTCGCGCGACGGCGAAGACATCGAGGTCGACTCGCGGCCCAGCGACGCGCTCGCGCTGGCGGTACGCACCGACGCGCCGATCTTCGCCGCCGAAGACCTGATCGAAGAGAACGCCATAGAGTTCGAGCACGAGGTCGACGACACCGAGGAGATCGTCGAACGCTTCCGCGACTTCCTCGACCAGGTGACCCCCGACGACTTTCGCGCCGAACCGGGCGACCAAGAGGCCGGCGAAGAAGACGTTGACGAAGAAGAAGACGAAGAAGACGAAGAAGAAGACGAGCTCGGCGACGAGCTCGGGCAAGACGACTGACCCGCCGAGCCGCGCCCCGCGCGACCAACCCCGAAATCCCGAAAGGGAGCCATGGCCGCCGAGAACGACCCTGTGATCAAGCAGTTCCGCGAGCAGATCTCCGACAACGACCTCAAGGTCGTCGACCTGCTGAACAAGCGCATCAAGCTGGTCACGCAGCTCTGGCAGTACAAGCGCCAGCACGACATGGACGTGTACGCGCCGGCCCAGGAGGACTGGCTGCTCACCTACGCCACGCGCGCCAACAAGGGTCCCATCTCGAGCGACGCGCTGCACGAGATCTACCGCCACGTCATCGAGGTCACCCAGCACGAGGCGCGGCGGTCGCTCGGGTCCGCCGAGGGCGAGGCTCGCGACCGCTAGGCTCGAGACCGCCCACCGCCAGGGCCGCAGCTGCCGACCGCTAGACCGAACGGTCGTGCCGGGCGGCGGTGAGCGGCGCTCAGGGCGCTCGGTCGACCTCGGCGGCGGCCTCAGGCGCGTTTGCGAGCCTTCCAGATCTCCTCGCACGGCCAGCGCCGGGCCCACTCCAGACCGACGATGTCGTCGAACGGCGGGATCGGCTTCGCGTCGGCCGGCGGCCGCAACTCGAGCAGATCCTCGACCTCGAACCCGCTGGCGCGCAGCAGCCTGATCCAGTCGCCGTAGCCCAGGTGGAACTCGACCTCGGGCGCGTCGGGCCACTCGAAGCGGTGCATGCCGAAGTAGTCGCGCACGAGGCGGTCGGTCGGCAGCTCGTCCTCGGCGTCGGGGGCGCAGAGCATCAGGATCGTGCCGTTGGTCAGAAAGATGAGCCTCCCGCCCGGGCGCAGCACCCGGGCGGCTTCGGGCACCCACAGCCGCGGGTCGGCCCACAGGCACGCGCCGTACTCCGAGATCGCCAGGTCGAAGCTCTCGTCGGCGAACGGCAACCGCTCGGCGCTGCCCTCGTGCAGCGGGAACGAGAGGCCGTGTTGCTCCTGTAGCCGCCGCGCCGTGGCGAGCTGCTCGGCCGAGATGTCGATGCCGACCGGCCGGGCGCCGCGCCGGGCGAGCCAGGCCGACACGTAGGCGGTCCCGCAGCCGAGCTCGATCGCGTCGATGCCGTCGAGCTCGTCGGGCAGAACGTGCAACTCGGACTCGCGGATGCCCCAGATGCCCCAGTTCGGCTCGTCGGTCGCCCAGTTGCGCTCGCCGGGCGCCACGAAATCGCCGGCCCACCCGTCCCAGGCCGCCCTGTTGCGCGCGACGTGATCGGTCTCGTCGGCTTCGTCGCGCGCGCCCCCACGATCGTCGTCGGTCACGGCCAACCCCACTCCTTTCCCAACCCGGGCGCCGCCCGGGTGGCCCTCAGACGTCGAGGACGGCCTCCGCCTCGTCGCCCGCGGCGGCGGGCCAGGGGCTCGCCGACGCGCCGCGGTCGGTCGTGGCCAGGGTGAACGGCCGGGAATCTACCCCCGCCTGGGCCAGCGCCTCGACCATCGCGGCGGCGACGTCGCCGGCCGCCGCCCCCGGCGCCGGGAAGGCGATGAGACTGGGCCCGGAACCCGAGACCGCGACCGCGGCGGCGCCGGCTCTGCGGGCCGCCGCCATGGCCGCCGCTCCGCCGGGCATGCGCTCGAGGCGCCGCGCCTGATGGAGACGGTCGTCCATGGCCTTGCCGAGCAGCTCCAGGTCGCCGCGCCGCAGCGCTTCGACCACGAGCGCGGCCCGGCCGATGTTGTAGACCGCGTCGGCCAGGGGCACGTGGGCCGGCAGCTCGGCGCGCGCGGCGCTCGTCGAATACTCGACCCGGGACACCGCGAGCGCCACCTCGATCGGCCCGACCGCGATGCGCTCCGCCAGCAGGCCCTCCTCGCCGTTCACGACCACCACGAGGCCGCCGGCGAGCGCCGCCGCCACGTTGTCGGCGTGGCCTTCGAGCTCGGTGGCGAGCGCCAGAATGGTGGCGGCGCTCGCCGGCCGGCCCAGGAGAGCGTTGGCGCCCAGAAGACCGGACACGATCGCCGCGGCGCTCGACCCGAGACCTGAGGCGAGCGGCACGGCGACCTCGCAGTCGACCCGCAGCCCCGCCGGCATGGGCGCCCCCACCTCGTCGACGAGCCGCCGGAAGGCGCGCACGACGAGGTTGTCGGCGCCCCGGGGCAGCACGTCGCTGCCCTCTCCTTCGACCCGCATCTCGACACCCTCGCCGGCGAGCGTGAAGGTCGTTGTGTTCCACAGGTCGAGCGTAAGGCCGAGGCAGTCGAACCCGGGACCGAGGTTGGCCGTGGTCGCCGGAGCGACGACCCTGACGGCGTCGGGAGCGATGCCGGAGGGCGGCGTCATCGGCGGTCCGGGAGCGTTCGCGCTCATCGCGATCACGCCCCGCCGGCGGCGTGGCCGGCGGCGCCCGGCCGGTCGCCGCGCCGGCGACGCCGCACGATCGCCCAGACGACCAGCGCGACGAGGGCCGCGACGACAGCGTAGTCGAGGTAGTGGAGCAGCGGCTGGATCTTCTGCCAGTTGCTGCCGAGCTTCTCGCCGACGAAGCCGAGCATCAGCACCCAGATCGAAGAGCCCAGGACGGTGTACAGCGTGAACTTCCAGAACGGCATGCGACCGAAGCCGGCGGGCAGCGAGATGAAGGTGCACACGATCGGCACCATGCGGGCGAAGAACACCGTGATCGGCCCGTAACGCGCGAAGAAGCGCTCGGCCAGAACGAGGTGGTGCATGCGCAGCAGCACGTACCGGCCGTAGCGCTCCACGAACGGCCGGCCGCCGTAGTACCCGACGCCGTAGCTGATCCACGAGCCGCAGAGGTTGCCGGCCACGCCGGCCACGACGATCCCCAGGAGGCTCATGTGACCCTGGCTCACGGCGAAGCCGGCGAACGGCATGATCGCCTCGCTGGGGATCGGGATGCAGGCGCTCTCGAGGAGCATGAGGACGAAGACGGCCGGCAGCCCCCACTGGCCGATCAGGTTGGTGCAGAACGTGACGATGGGCTCGATCAGGTGCTCCATGACGCGCCGTACCCTACCACAGGCCGGCGGGCGAACGGCGCCCGCGCTTGCCGGTGCGGCACGGCCGTCGGCTGCGTGCGCTCGCCGGCACCGCGCGCTCACCGGCGCCGCGTGCTCGCCGGCGACGCGTGCTCGCCGGCGTTTTGGTCGCCGGCGCGCGCTGTGCTAGCGTTCACTGCTCGACGATGCGCCGCGCGCGCCCGCGCGCGGCGCCGCCGACGACTGAAGGCTACCAGGAGGCTTGTGACGTGCCGATCGGTCTGATGGACATCAAGGGGCAGATCGCCGACGTGCGCGACGAGGTCGAGGCAGCCGTCCTGGGCGTCCTGCGCAGCGGCCAGTTCATTCTGGGACCCAACGTGAAGGCCCTCGAGGCGGAGATCACCGAGTATCTGGCGACCGCCGGCTCGGTCGGCGTGGCCAACGGCACCGACGGCCTGACGATCGCCCTCGAGGCGGCCGGCATCGGCGAGGGCGACGAGGTCATCACCACGCCGTTCACCTTCTACGCGACGGCCGAGGCGATCGTCCGGGCGGGCGCCCGCCCGGTGTTCGTCGACATCGACCCCGAGACGTTGAACATCGACCCGGCGGCGATCCCCGGCGCCATAACGGCCATGACCAAAGCCGTCATGCCGGTCGACCTGTTCGGCCTGCCGGCCGACGCCGACGCCGTGAGCGCGATCGCCAGCGAGCACGGCCTGACCGTGATCGAAGATGCCTGCCAGGCGTTCGGCGCGAGCTACAAGGGGCGGCGCGCCGGCAGTCTCGGCGACCTCGCCGTCTTCAGCTTCTTCCCCACGAAGAACCTGGGCGGCTACGGCGACGGCGGCCTGGTGACCGGGCGCATCCCCGAGTTCGTCGAGATGGCCCGCCTGCTGCGCTTCCACGGCAGCCGCGACAAGAAGGACTTCGACTACATCGGCTTCAACTCACGCCTCGACGAGATCCAGGCGGCGGTGCTGCGCGTCGGCCTTGCGAAGGTCGACGACTGGAACGCGCGCCGGGCTCAGGTCGCGGCCTGGTACGACGCCTGCCTGCCGGCCGCGATCCGCCGGCCGGCCGTGCCGGCCGGCCTCACCCACGTCTATCACCTCTACGTGGCGCGCACGCGGCGGCGCGACGAAGTCGCCGCCGCCCTGAAGGGCGCCGGCGTGGCCTGCGCCGCCTACTACACCACCCCGCTGCACCTGCAGCCGGCGCTCTCGTTCCTCGGCTACCGGCCCGGCGATTTCCCGGCCACCGAAGAGGCGGCGGCCACCAACCTGGCTCTGCCGATGCACCCCCACCTGGCCGAGGACCAGGTCGCCGAAGTCGCCCGCGCGCTCGCCGGAGTGCGCGCCTGACGAGCTCATCGTGCGCGTCTGGATCGACATCACCAACTCACCGCACGTGCTGTTCTTCGCGCCCATCATCAGGCGCCTCGAAGCGCAGGGCCACACGGTCACCCTGACCGCCCGCAAGTACGCCCAGACCGAACAGCTCCTCTCGCGCTACGGCCTCGTTGCGGCGATCACCGGCCAGCACGCCGGCAGGAGCGTGCCGGCCAAGGCCATCGGGCTGTTCAACCGCTCGGCGCATCTGGTGGCCCAGGCGCGCTCGGCCGGGTTTCACGTAGCGGTCGGGCACAACTCGAACGACCTCGCGCTGGCCGCCTGGACGCTGGGCATCCCGCAGCTCACGATGTTCGACTACGAATACGCCACGGTGTCGCACCACCTGAACGTCCGCCTGGTCGACGAGATCGTGGTGCCCGAAGCGATCCCGCTCGCCCGCCTCGAACCCTTTGGGGCAAAGCCGCACAAGGTGTTTCGCTATCCGGGGCTCAAGGAGGAGTACTACCTCTACGACTTCCAGCCCGACGCGACCGTGCTCGAGCAGCTCGGCATCAACACCCGGCGGATCGTCGGCGTGCTGCGGCCGGCGCCGCACGTGACGCTCTACCATCGTCACGAGAACCCCTTGTTCGACCAGGTGGTCGAGGGCCTCGCCGCCAGACGCAACGTCACGCTGGTGATCACGCCGCGCACCGACGAACAGCGGCGGCACTACTCTTCGCTCGGCCTGGCCAACGTCGTCGTGCCCGAGAAGGCCGTCGACGGACTCAGCCTCATCGCCGCCGCCGACTTCGTCGTAGGGGCCGGCGGCACCATGAACCGCGAAGCGGTCGCCCTGGGAACGCCGGCCTACACGATGTTCGCCGGCCGTCTCGGCGCGGTCGACGAGGGCCTGATCGCCGACGGCCGCCTGGGCCGCGCCTCGTCTGCCGACGACGTGGTCGTCAAAAAGAAGGGCCGTCACACCGTACAGGCCGAACGCCGCGATCCCCAGCTGTTCGTCGACGAGATCCTGCGCGTGGCGCGCCGCCGCCTGATCGGCCGGCCGTCGGAGCCGGTGCTATGATGGGTGGCGCCGGCCGCCGCGCGACGCGCCGCACGCCGGCTCGTCCCCAGGGTCACCGAGGCCGGGAGACCCCTTGAGAGATCGCCTCTTCGTCAGCCGCCACCGCATCTGGCAGATCGTCACCGACGCTGCGCTCGTCTCGATCGCCCTGGTCGGCGCGTACGGCCTGCGCTTCGATTTCGACATCCCCAGGACCTACTGGCACCAGCTGCTCCAGGTCATCGTGCCGATCGTCGTCGTGCAGCTCGTCGTGTTCGTGCTGCTGGGCATGTACAACAAGTGGTGGCGCTACGCCGGCGTGCGCGACCTCGCCAGCCTCTTCTGGGGCACGCTGGCCGGCGTCGCACTTGTCGATGATCGTCGGCGAGCTCGTGGTGCACTACCTGCAGACCCCCATCTACGGCCGCTGGCACAACGTGATCACCGCGGACTACCTGCCGCGCTCGGTGATCGCCCTCGACTGGCTGCTGTGCTTCGGGCTCATGGGCGGCGCCCGCATGCTGTCGCGCATCGCCTGGGAGCGGCCCTGGCGCGAGGAGCTCGGCCGCGACCGCAAGAAGGTGCTCGTCGTGGGCGCCGGCGACGCCGGCGAGCTCGTCGTGCGCGAGATGCAAAAGACGCGCCAGATCCGCTATCGCCCGGTCGGCTTTGTCGACGACGACCACAAGAAGAAGAACCTGCGCATCCACGGCGTGCGTGTGGTGGGCACCACGCGCCACCTGCCGGCCCTGATCGAGGAGTACGCGGTCAAGGAGGTCATCATCGCCATGCCGTCGGTGAGCGGCCGGCTGATCGAGGAGATCGCCGTGTCCTGCAAGAAGGCCAACGTGCCGGTGAAGACCCTGCCCGGGGTCTTCGAGCTCATCAAGGGCTCGGTGACGATCGAGCAGCTCCGCGAGGTGCAGGTCGAGGACATCCTGGGCCGTCACGAGGTCTCGGTCGACTACAACAGCATCGGCTACATCGCCGGCAAGGTCGTCATGGTCACCGGCGCCGGCGGCTCGATCGGCAGCGAGCTCAGCCGACAGCTCGCCGCCATGGGCCCGCGACTCCTGCTGCTGGTCGATCACTCCGAGGGCAACCTCTTTCAGATCGAGCACGAGCTCGAGACCGAACGGCACTTCACCGACCTCGCGGCCTGCCTGACAGACATCCGCGACAAGGTCAAGCTGCGCGCCCTGTTCGAGAGCCACCGTCCCGAGATCGTCTTTCACGCCGCCGCCTACAAGCACGTCCCGATGATGCAGAACAATCCCGCCGAGGCCTTCGACAACAACAGCTTCGCGACCATGTCGATGATCGAGAACGCCCTGCGCTTCGGCGCCGACCGGCTGGTGTTCATCTCGACCGACAAGGCCGTCGAGCCCGAGACGGTCATGGGCCTGTCGAAGGCGCTCTCGGAACGCATCGTCGAAACCATGGCCCGCGACGCCGCCGACACCAGGCTCATGACGGTGCGCTTCGGCAACGTGCTCGGCTCGAGCGGCAGCGTCGTGCCGCTGTTCAAGCGCCAGATCGCCGCCGGAGGTCCGGTGACGGTCACCGACGAGCGCATGACCCGCTTCTTCATGACCATTCCCGAGGCGGTGCGGCTCGTCATTCAGGCCGGCGCCATGGGCCAGGGCGGCGAGACCTTCGTGCTCGACATGGGCAACCCCGTGCGGATCGTCGATCTGGCACGCGAGATGATCAGGCTCTCGGGCCTCGAACCCGACCGCGACATCGAGATCGTCTTCACCGGCAACCGCGGCGCCGAGAAGCTCGACGAGAAGCTCTTCAACGACGGCGAGCAGGTCGTCGGCACGAGCCACCCCAAGATCGCCATGGCCGTTCGCCGCCCCCTGCCCCGGGCGCTGCTCAGGCAGGAGCTCGCCCGTATCCGCACGGCGCTCGACGAGCACGACCTCGAGACGGCGCTGAGCCTTGCCCACGAGGTCGTGCATCTCGCCGCGCCGGCCGGCGAAGCCCCGCCGGCGCACGCAGCCGAGGCGGCGCGCCCGGCCGAGGCGGCGCCGGTGGCTGAGACGGCGCGCCCGGTCGAGGCGGCCGAGGGCGAGCCCAACGGCGACGGCGACGGCGAAGCCGCCGCGACGGCGGCCGCCCCCGTCGCGACGGCCGCGCCGCCGTCACCCGCCGCGACGGCGTCACCCGCCGCTCCGGCGTCACGCAGGTAGGCCGCGCTGTCCAGCCTCATCCTGGCCAAGCTGAGCCTCCTGGGGGTTCTTGCCACCTTCCTCACGCTGTTCGTGGGCATCCCGCGCGCCGCGACCGCCCGGCGCGTCGTCTTCGCCGCCCTCGTGGTCTTCGCCGTCCTGCTCGCCGCGTTCTCGCTCGGCGCGCTGCGCTCGACGAGCGGCACCGCCAGCCGCCTCACCCACCACCTGCCGCTGCTCGGAGTCGCCGGCCTCGCCCTCCTCGTGTTCCTGACCGCCGCCACCTGGCTCGCCTGGCGATACCCGGACTGGGCGATGCCGGCCATGGTGGTGCTGGCGCCGCTGCGCGTGGCGGTGCCGCTGGGGTCGAGCGCGAGCAACCTCCTCATCCCGCTGTATCTCATCCTGCTGGCGATCGCTTTCGCCGAGATGGTGGTCCGCGACCGGCTGCTGATGCCCGGGGACTGGCGGCCCGACCCGGTGCGCGTCGCGCTCGCCGTCATGATCGCCGTCGTGGGCGTCTCGTCGCTGTGGGTCGGCCAGAGCTACGCCCCCCACGCCAAGGCGTTCGCCGACGCGCTGATCAAGCTCTTCGCCTTCTTCCTGCCCTTCGCGGTGCTCTACTACATGCTCTACCGCTACGTGGGCGACGTGCGGCGGTTGTCGCGCCTGCTGATCACGTTCGTCGGCGCCGGCGCGGCCATGGCGGTCATCGGCATCGTCCAGTACCCGACGCACCTGGTCATCGTGAACCGGGCCGGCGTCGCCCACAACCTCGCTCTGGGGCAGCCGTTCCGCGCGAACTCGTTGTTCTGGGACCCCAACATGTTCGGCCGGTTCCTCGCGCTCGTCATGCTCGTCGGAACGGCGCTCTTTCTGACGGCGCGTCTGCGCGCCTCGGGCGAGGGGCGGCGGCGAGCCATGTGGCTCGCCGCCGCCGCCGTGGCCCTCGCCGCGATCGCCTTCGTCGTGACCCTCTCGCGGTCGAGCGTGGCGGGCCTGCTGCTCGGCGCCCTGGTCCTGGAGATGGCCTGGCTCGGCCGGCGCAAGGGCGGTCTGGCGGTGCTCGTGACCGTGCTCGTCCTGGCCGTGGGCCTGGCGGGCATCACCGAGCTGCGCCACCCGCGCCGTCTGCGACTCAAGCTCGACACCACCAGGGGCCTGAACAAGCTCACCGGCGGACGCGTCTATCTCGTGAAGGCCGGCGTGCGCATGTTCGAACGGCACCCCATCGAGGGCATCGGACTCGGCGGTTTCCCGCTGGCATTTCCGTACTACCGCACGTCGCACGCCGCGATTCTCAGCCTGCGCGACAGTCACACCACCGTGGTGACGGTCGCCGCCGAACAGGGCCTGATAGGGCTGGCCGCCTTCGCCTTTCTGCTCGTGACGTTCTTCGCCACCACCCTGCGCAAGCGGCGCTTCGGCGCCGACCGGCGCCTCTATCTCTGGCAAGCCTCGCTGGTCGCCTGCGTGCTGGCCGTCTTCGTGCACAGCCTTACGTACAACGCGTTCTTCGAAGACCCGTACATGTGGGTGTTCATGGCGCTGGCGTCGGCCGTGGCCACGCGCCTGGCCCTGGCCGATCGGCCCGCTGCAGCAGTGGGCGCAGCGGTCGCGGACGGCGAACCGTCAGCCAAGCGGGCGCCATGACAGCGGCGCCGTAAGGCCTGGCAGAGTGAAGGCGTCTATTTCACGGTCAGGGTCTTGCTCCCGATCTTCGCCTGCACGTTGCCGGCAATGTCGGTAGCCGAGACCTTCCACGTGTACTTGCCCTTCTTGAGCTTCACCTTGAGGGAGTAGGTCAGCTTGACGTTGGTCTTGGCGCTCACGATGGTGATGCGCTTGGCGACCTTCTTGCCGCGGTAGATCGTGATCGTCACCTTGGCCAAGCCGCAGCTCGGCGCGGGGTCTTTGATCTGGTAGCCAAGCTTGGCCTTCTTGCCGCGCTTGACGGTGACGTTCTTCAAGGCCAGGCAGGTCGGTTTGCCGGTGTCGATGCGCACCACCGCGGAGCGGGCCGGGTTCTCGGTCGTACCGGCCGCGTTCGTCGAGCGGTAGAGCACCGTCGTTGTGCCGGGCTGGGAGACGACCAGCGGCTTGCCGGCCGTAAAGGTCGTCCAGGTCGTGCCACCGTTTGTGGAGTACTGGGTGCGCACGATCGGCGCCCCAGTGCCGGCCGTGGCCGTGAAGGTCAGCGACACCGGCTTGTTGGTCCAAAGCGTGGCCGGCAGGCCGCTGATCGTGGTGTTGGGCATGCTCGGGTCGATGAGCACCACCAGCGTCTTTACGGCGCCTGTGTTGCCGGCCTTGTCGGTGGCCTCATAGTCGTAGCTGTAGCTGTGCGCCTTACCGTCGGCGGGCAGCGGCACGCTGATCTGGGCTGTTGCCCCCGAGGTGGTCGTCCAGGAGGTGGTGCCGGTGGCCCGGTAGCTCACGCTGGCCACGCCGGCCTGGGCGTCGGACGCTGTGAGGTGCACAGTGACGGCGCTGTTGTGCCAGTAGGAGTCAGCGTCGTTTGTGACGGTCGGGCCCTGCGTGTCGATGCGCACCGTGCAGCTGCCCGTGGCGCTGACGTTGCCGGCCTTGTCGAGCGCCCGGTACTGGTAGACGTGGGCGCCGTCGTTGGCACCGCTGGCCGGAGCGGCCACCACGAAGGCGTTGCCGGTCGCCACGGTCCAGCTCGAGGCGCCCTGGAGGCGGTACTGGGTGGAGGCCACGCCGGAGAGGGCGTCGGTGGCATTCAGGTTCACCGTGACGGGACTGTTGTGCCACAGGGAGTCGGCGTTGCTGGTCACCGTCGGCGGGGTCGAGTCGATGTTGACGTAGCCGGTGTGCGCCGTCTCGGCGTTGCCGGCGTCGTCGACCGACCAGTAGCTGATCGCGTGGGAGCCGTTGCCGCTCACCGCGAACGGGCCGTCGTAGGTGGTCCGGGGATTGTTGCCGACCGTGTAGTACGTCGTCTTCAGCCCGGACCGATCGTCGCTGCCGGTGAGGGTCACGATGACGCTCGCCGTGCTCCAGCCGGTCGTGCCGTTGGCCTGCAGCCCCGTTGCGGTGGTCGTCGGTGCGACGGTGTCGATGTTCACGTAGCCGGTCTGCATGGGGCTCTGCGTGTCGGCCTGGTCGGCGACGTAGTAGTCGACCTCGTGGCTGCCGTCACCGCTGACCGTGAAGCTGGTCGAGTCGTTGTCCACCACCACCCAGCCCGCGCCGGCGCTGTAGTGGATGGTGAGCGGTGGATTGACGCCGTACGCGGTGAGGGTCACAGCGTCGCTTGGACTTGAGTTCTGCCAGCCCGAGTAGGCGTCGTTGGCAAGACCGGCGCCCTGGACAAACGGGTTGGAGATGTTGACGTAGCCGATGTGCGTGCTCTCCACGTTGCCGGCGTTGTCGACCGACCAGTAGGTGACGACGTGCTGGGCGTTGCCCGAGACCGTGAACGGCTCTGTGTAGGTCTGCTGGCCGCCGCCGTCGAGGGTGTAGTAGGTGGCGGCGACCTGCGACCCGGAGCCGTCGCCCGCCGACAACGACACGACCTGACTGGTGCTGCGCCACCCGGTGTGGACGTCGGGCTGCAGGCCGCTGGCGGTGGTGGTCGGGTCGGTCGTGTCGATCCACACCGTGCAGGAACCGATGGCGCTGCTGTTGCCGGCGACGTCGACCGCCTCGTACTGGTAGGCGTGGCTGCCGTCGGCCGAGCCGTCGGGCGGGGCCTGCACGACGAACGTGCCGGCGTTGGTCGGCGTCCAGGTCGAAGCGCCCGACACCCGGTAGTAGGTGCCGGCGAGGCCGCTGCCGCCGGTGTCGTTGGGGCTCAGCGTCACCGTCACGTCGGTGTTGTGCCACAACGAGTCGGCGTTGTCGCCGACCGTCGGCGCCGTCGTATCGATGTTCACATAGCCGGTGTGGAAGCCCTCGAGGTTGCCCACGGCGTCGACCGACCAGTAGGTGATCACGTGCGAGAGCTGGCCGCTCACCGAGAAGGGCGTCGTGTAGGTCTGCTGGCCGCCGCCGTCGAGGGTGTAGTAGGTGGCGGCGCTGCCGCCGCTCATGCCCGAGCCGCCGTCGGTGGCCGAGAGGCTCACCGTCTGCGCGGTGTTGCGCCAGCCCGTGGTGGCGCTGGTCTGGAGACCCGATGCGGTGGTCGTCGGTGCCGTCGAGTCGATGTTCACATAGCCGGTGTGGGTGCTCTCCTTGTTGGCGGCGTTGTCGACCGACCAGTAGGTGATCACGTGCGAGCGGTCGCCCGAGACGGTGAAGGGCGTCAGGTAGGTCTGCTGGGCGCCGCCGTCGAGGGTGTAGTAGGTGCCCGCCAGGCCGGAGACCGCGTCGTTGGGGGTCAGGGTGACGAGCTGGCTGCCGGTGATCCAGCCCGTGGTGGCGCTGGTCTGGAGCCCCGACGCGGTGGTCGTCGGCGCGGTCGAGTCGATGTTCACGTAGCCGATGTGGAAGCCCTCGATGTTGCCGGCCTCGTCGACCGACCAGTACTTGATCATGTGCGAGAGCTGGCCGCTCACCGAGAAGGGGGTCGTGTAGGTCTTGGTGCCGCCGCCGTCGAGGGTGTAGTAGGTGACAGCGACACCGGAGGACGCGTCGCTGTAGTCGAGGGTGACCGTCTGCGAGGTGGTGCGCCAGCCCGTCGTTGCGCTGGTCTGGAGCCCCGGCGCGGTGGTGGTGGGGTCGGTCGTGTCGATCCACACCGTGCAGGTACCGATGGCGCTGCTGTTGCCGGCGACGTCGACCGCCTCGTACTGGTAGGCGTGGCTGCCGTCGGCCGAGCCGTCGGGCGGGGCCTGCACGACGAACGTGCCGGCGTTGGTCGGCGTCCAGGTCGAAGCGCCCGACACCCGGTAGTAGGTGCCGGCGAGGCCGCTGCCGCCGGTGTCGTTGGGGCTCAGCGTCACCGTCACGTCGGTGTTGTGCCACAACGAGTCGGCGTTGTCGCCGACCGTCGGCGCCGTCGTATCGATGTTCACATAGCCGGTGTGGAAGCCCTCGATGTTGCCGGCGGCGTCGACCGACCAGTAGGTGATCGCGTGCGAGAGCTGGCCGCTCACCGAGAAGGGCGTCGTGTAGGTGTGCTGGACCCCGTCGACGGTGTAGTAGGTCGTCTTCACGCCGGACCGATCGTCGCTGCCGGTGAGGGTGACGGTCTGCGCGGTGTTGCGCCAGCCCGTGGTGGCGCTGGTCTGGAGACCCGATGCGGTGGTCGTCGGCGCCGTCGTATCGATGTTCACATAGCCGGTGTGGAAGCCCTCGAGGTTGCCCACGGCGTCGACCGACCAGTAGGTGATCACGTGCGAGAGCTGGCCGCTCACCGAGAAGGGCGTCGTGTAGGTCTGCTGGCCGCCGCCGTCGAGGGTGTAGTAGGTGGCGGCGCTGCCGCCGCTCATGCCCGAGCCGCCGTCGGTGGCCGAGAGGCTCACCGTCTGCGCGGTGTTGCGCCAGCCCGTGGTGGCGCTGGTCTGGAGACCCGATGCGGTGGTCGTCGGTGCCGTCGAGTCGATGTTCACATAGCCGGTGTGGGTGCTCTCCTTGTTGGCGGCGTTGTCGACCGACCAGTAGGTGATCACGTGCGAGCGGTCGCCCGAGACGGTGAAGGGCGTCAGGTAGGTCTGCTGGGCGCCGCCGTCGAGGGTGTAGTAGGTGCCCGCCAGGCCGGAGACCGCGTCGTTGGGGGTCAGGGTGACGAGCTGGCTGCCGGTGATCCAGCCCGTGGTGGCGCTGGTCTGGAGCCCCGACGCGGTGGTCGTCGGCGCGGTCGAGTCGATGTTCACGTAGCCGATGTGCGTGCTTTCCACGTTGCCCACGGCATCGACCGACCAGTAGGTGATCACGTGCGAGCGGTCGCCCGAGACGGTGAACGGCGCCGTATAGGTCTGCTGGGCGCCGCCGTCGAGGGTGTAGTAGGTGGCGGCGACACCGGAGAGCGGGTCGGTGGCCGTGAGAGTCACGAGCTGGCTGCTGGTGATCCACCCTGAGTTGCCGGCGCCCTGCAGGCCCGTGGCAGTCGTGACCGGCGGCGTGATGTCGATCAGGTAGGTGAGGGCCGCGCCGGCGGCGCCGGTCGCCCAGAGCACGCCGTTCGAAGACGCGATGGCGTCGAGGTTCTGGGTCGCGCCGGACGCCTGGGTGCTCCACGTCGTGCCACCGTTGGTGGTCACGCGTATCGTGCCGGCGTTGCCGACCGCCCAGCCGTGGTTCGCGTCGACGAAGGCCACTGCATTCAGCTGCGAAGTGGTGTTCGATGTTTGAGCGGTCCAGTTCGAGCCGCCGTTCGTCGTGTGCCATATCACGGCATTCTGGCCGCGGCCGGAGGCCGCCCCGACTGCCCAGCCGTTGCTGAGGTCGGCGAAATCGACGCCGTACAGGGCGGTTGTGCCAGGGACCGACGACGGCGTGCTCCAGAGGGTCCCACCGTTGACGGTGAAACGGATCGTGCCGTTGGCGCCGACGACCCAGGCGGTGGTCGCGCTGGCGACGGCGACCGCCCGCAGGTTATATGTCGTATTGATCGTCTGCGTGGTCCAGCTCGTGCCGTTCGTCGTCACGTAGATCAGGCCGCCGCTCGCCACCGCCCAGCCGGCGGTCGCGCTGGCGAAGCCGGCGCCGTAGAAGGTCTGCGTTCCGCTGCCCACCGTCTGCGCCGTCCAGGTCGTGCCTCCGTTGGTGGTGTGGTCGATCACACCGGCGGCGCCGACGGCCCAGCCGCTCGTGGCATTGGCGAAGGCCACCCCGTACAGCGTCTGAGTGGTGTTCGAAGTCTGGGTGGCCCAGGTGGTGCCACCGTTGGTCGTGTGGAGGATCGTGCCGGCGGCGCCGACGGCCCAGCCGCTCGTGGCGTTCGCGAAGGCCACCCCGTACAGCGTCTGAGTGGTGTTCGAAGTCTGCGAACCCCAGACGTTGTACGTGGCGGCGTAAGCCGGCTCGACCCGCAGGCCAAGCCCGGCCACCAAGGCGCAGGCCAGAGCAACCGTGAGAACGCCCCTTGAGACCATGCTCCGTCCACGCACGAACCGCGCGGCTTTGCGGTCGCACGTCGCCTGTCTCACGATCGTTCCCATCGCCCGCTCCTCCTGCGTCGAGCCCTTGCGGATCGACCATCGCCGCCGCGCCGTCCTGCCCAGATCCCGTCGCGTGCCCTGCATCGTCGCCTCGTCTGCGAGTCGGTCGAGGTCGCGGCCACTCGGGCGCTCGGCTCCGCGGCAGGCAAGAACGGCACACGGCTGTCTGCGATGGTTGTTCGCCTGCTTCCTAATTTCGGCATTTCGGCGGCCGGCTGGAGAAACGGATCGGGGCTCTAGACGAATTGGCACACCTGCGCATCGGGATGTCGGGGCGGCCGAAGAGCCGCCGTGCCCGGCCGCTCCGCTCGACATCCACCGGTGCGGTATGCTTGGCCCCCATACCGAACGCGCCGGGAGACCCCCATGCCGAGCCACGACACCCCGCCCGCGGACGGGAACGCCGCCCGTGCGGCCGACACCATCTACGCGGTCGTCGAAGAGGCCGCACGCCAGTGCTACGTTCGCGCCCTCAAGGTGCTGCCGCCCGACCTCAAGGCCGCGCTGCGCCGCGCCCGCGACACCGAGACCGACCCCACCGCTCTCGGCCTGCTCGACATCATGCTCGAGAACGTCGAGGTGGCCGAGCGCGACACCAACCTGGTCTGCCAGGACACCGGCACCGTCGTCTTCTGGCTCGAGGTCGGGCAGGAGTGCCCCCTGAACCTCGCGTCGGTGACCGCGGCGGTCAGGATGGGCACCGAGCGCGCCACGCTCGAGCACCCGCTGCGCGCCAACGCCGTCCACCCGGTGACGCGCAAGAACACGCTGACCAACACCGGCCGCCACCTGCCGGTCATGCACTACGAGTTCGTGCCGGGCGGCGACGCGTTCCCCGCCACTGCGCTGCGCCTGCACTGTCTGCCCAAGGGCTCGGGCTCAGAGAACATGAGCTTCCTGAAGATGTTCACGCCGGCCGACGGCGTGAAGGCGGTCAAGCGCTTCGTGCTCGAGTGCATCGTCGAAGCCGGGCCCAAGCCCTGCCCGCCCACGATCGTCGGCGTCGGGCTGGGCGGCACGAGCGACCTGTGCGCCGCCCTGGCCAAGAAGGCCGTGCTGCGGCCCCTGGGGACCCGCAGCGACGATCCGGTGATCGCCGCCCTCGAAGACGAGCTCCTGGCGGCCGCGAACGAGCTCGGCATCGGACCGATGGGCCTGGGCGGACGCACCACCGCGCTGGGCGTGCACATCGAGCATGCCGACACGCACATCACGCAGAATCCGGTGGCGGTGAACCTGCAGTGCTGGGCCGCCCGCCGGTCGAGCGCCCTGGTGATCCCGGATGGCCACGTCACCTACGGGTTCTAGGGCAAGGAGAGCGCCATGACCGACGAGCTGAAGCTCCGCTTCCCCCTCGACGACCTCGACGCCCTGCGGGCGCTCACGACCGGCCAGCGGCTGCGCATCGACGGCCACGTGATCGGCATTCGCGACGCCACCCAGATCGCCATGTTCGACCGCGGCGAGAAGCCGGTGATGGACCTGACCGGCGCGGCGCTGATCCACACCGCGCCGAACGTGCGCAAGCTCGCCGACGGGCGCTACGAAAAGGTCTGCATCGGCACCACCACGAGCGCCCGCATGAACCGCTTCACGCGGGGCCTTCTCGAGCAGTACGGCGTGCGCGCCATCATCGGCAAGGGCGGCCTGTTGGCCGACTCGCTGCCGGTGCTGCGCGAGTTCGGCGGCGTGTACCTGGCGATCTGCGGCGGCGCCGCGGCCCTCGAGACCACCCAGATCGAGGCGATCGAGGACGTCGAGTTCGAGCAGTACATGCCGGAATGCCTCTGGAATTTCCGCGTCAACGACTTCGGCCCGCTGATCGTCGCGATGGACGCGCACGGACGCAGCCTCTACGAGGACGTCCACTCGCGGGCGCAGGCCAGGCTCGAGGAGCTCGTCGCCGGATTCTAGCCGCGGCGCCCGGCGCCGGCCCGTCCGACGCCGCGGCGGCGGTCAACGCGGGCCCCCTCCGTGGCGCGGCGGCCGCGATCGATGCGGGAGCCCACCGTCGCGCAGCGGCGGCGATCGATGCGGCGCCCACCATCACGCGGTGGCGGCGATCGATGCGGCGGCCACCGTCGCGCGGCGTTGATGAGTCGCATAAGATGTGATTATGGAACTCCGCCACCTGCGGCTCTTCTGTGAGGTTGTCGACCAGCGCAGCTTCTCGCTGGCGGCGGAGCTCGTGCATATCACCCAGCCGGCCGCCAGCCTGCAGGTGCGCTCGCTTGAGCGCGAGCTCGGCGCCCAGCTCCTCGACCGCTCGGGACGCGACGTCACGCCCACCGACGCCGGCGAGGTGCTGTACCGCCATGCCCGGCAGATCCTCGATCTCGACGACGAGGCCCGGGTCGAGATCATGAACCTCGGTGAGCTCGCCGGCGGGCGGGTGATGATCGGCGCTTCGACCGGCCCCGGAGAGCACTTGCTGCCGGTGCTGATCGCCGAGTTCAAGCGCGACCACCCCGGCATCGACCTGAGCCTGCGCGTGACCGACAGCCACGAGGTCATCGACCTCGTGCTCGGCCGCGAGCTCGAGCTGGGTGTCGTGGGCGCCGTGTCCGGCCACCCGGAGCTCGCGGTGGCGCCCTTCGCCCGCGACGAGATCGTGGTGGTGTGCGCGCCGACGCACCGCTGGGCGGGCTCCGGGGAGATCGCCTTCGACGAGTTCCTGCGCGAGCCGCTGATCGTCCAGCAGCAGGGGGCGGGCATCCGCGCCGTCGTTGAGGCGGCCCTGCGCGAGCGCGGGGTCAAGCCTGCCCAGCTCAACGTGCTCCTCGAGCTCGGCTTGAACGAGTCGGTCAAGCACGCCGTGATGGCCGGCGCCGGCGTCACCTACCTGAGCAAGTTCGCCGTACGCAGCGACGTGAGGAACGGCATGCTCGCCACGGTGCGGGTCGCCGACTTTCGGATCACGCGCGACTTCTCGATCGTGCGCTCGCGCAGCCGCGCGCAGTCCAAGGCCGTCGAGGCGTTCCTGCATTTCCTCGAGGCCCAGTACGAGCGTCTGTAGGAGCGGCCCGGGCGACCCGGCGGGGTGACTTGCCTTGGCGGCACCCCGGCGGCGTCCTGCAAACGGCGATCTGTAGACCGCGTCCCGCAAACGGCGATCTGCAATAGGCGATCTGCAATAGGCGATCCGCATACGGCGACACAGGAGGAATGGCCGTGTCCCATCCGGGCTTCTCCATTTTGGGTCTCGCCGGCAGCCTGCGGCGTGAGTCCTACAACCGCGCGCTGTTGCGCGCGGCCGCGGGGCTCGCGCCGCCCGCTGCGGCCATCGAGGTCTTCGAGCGACTGGGCGAGATCCCGCCCTACAACGACGACGCCCGCCTGCGCGGCCTGCCCGACCCGGTCGCCGACCTCTGGCAGGCCGTCGCGACAGCCGACGCGCTGCTCGTGGCCACCCCCGAGTACAACTACGGCGTCCCGGGCGTGCTGAAGAACGCCCTCGACTGGATATCGCGGCCGCCGGCCGAGTCGCCGCTGCGCCACAAGCCGGTAGCGATCATGGGTGCGAGCACCGGCAACTTCGGCACCGCACGGGCGCAGCTCGCGCTGCGCCAGACGTTCCAGTTCATCGAGTCCTACGTGCTGCTCAAGCCCGAGGTGATGGTCTTCAAAGCCGCCGAGCGCTTCGACGACGACGGCGAGCTCACCGACGAGGCCACCCGCGAGCAGGTGGTCGCGCAGCTGCGCGCGCTCGTGGACTGGGCGCGTCTGCTGAAGAGCCGGCCGCAGCCCGGACGGCAGTAGGGGCGGTGGCATGGCCGTGGAGGTCCGCCGTGTTCGTCCACCCGTGGAGTCCCTGTTCCGCGGGGCTCGCGCTCGACGAGGCGGAGCTTCGCGCCTTGGCCAATGGGGTATCCCTGCCACGACGAACGCCAACGCACACCAGGGAGGCACACCATGACCACGATCCCCAAGGAGCTCCACGACCTGCTCGCCGGCGGTCACAACGTGTGGGTGGCGACGGTCGCTCCCGACGGCACGCCGAACGTGTCGATCAAGGGCAGCGGCGCGCTCCTGGACGACGAGCACCTGTACTTCGCCGACATGTTCAGCCACAAGACGCGCGAGAACATCGAGCACGACCCGCGCGTCGCGGTGGGCATCCACGATCCCGAGCGCAAGCTCGCCATGCAGGTCAAGGGCCGCGCCGAGCTGATCGACCACGGCGAGGTGTTCGACCGGGTCGACGAGAAGCTGCGCACGGTAAGCGAGCAGCTGCACCTGCCTCCCATGAAGTACGTCGTGCGCATCTCCGTCGAGTCGGTCTGGGACATGGGGCCGGGACCGCACGCCGGCCAGGAGCTCACCTAGAGCACGAACGCGACGAGCGACTCACACCACACGTCAGGACTCGACCGCCGGCGCGCCGGCTGCTGGGCAGCATCCGGCGGCGGTCGGGCGCCGCTCGCCGTCTGGTAAGATGACCGCGCGCCGCAGGCGCGCGAAAGGACCGCCCGACAGGAGGCCGCCGTGCTCGACTTTCTCACCCTCCCAGAGCGGAGCGCGAAGCCGCGCCAGAGCGGCCTGACCCACGTCCTCGACAAGGGGCTCGGTCCCGCCCAGATCGGCGACCTCATGGCCGTCGCGGCCCCCTACATCGACATCGTCAAGCTCGGCTGGGGCACGTCGTACATCACCGCGAACCTCGCCCAGAAGATCGAGATCTACCAGAGCCACGACATTCCCGTGTGCTTTGGCGGCACCCTCCTCGAGGTGGTCGTGCGCCAGAACCGGATGGATGAGTACATCCGCCAGCTCCGCGAGCTGGGTATCACGCACGTCGAGGTCTCCGACGGCACGATCGCCATGCAAGAGGACGACAAGCTCGCCCTGCTGCGCCGCCTCTCGCGCGACTTCACCGTGCTCTCCGAAGTGGGCAGCAAGGACGCCGAGGTCGTGATCGCTCCGTACAAGTGGGTCGACTTGATCAAGCGCGAGCTCGACGCCGGCGCCTGGAAGGTCATCACCGAGGGCCGCGAGTCGGGCACCGTCGGCGTCTACCAGTCGTCGGGCCAGGTCAAGGAAGGCCTGATCGACGAGATCGTCAGCGCGGTCAGCGCCGAGAACCTGCTGTTCGAGGCACCGGTCAAACAGCAGCAGGTGTGGTTCATCAAGCGGTTCGGCAGCAACGTGAACCTCGGCAACATCCCTCCCGACGAGGTCATCTCGTGCGAGACGCTGCGCCTGGGCATCCGCGGCGACACGCTGCTCGACTTCCATTGAGCGCCGACGGTGCGGCGGCGGGGGCTGGTCGGCCCGCCGACCAGCCCCCGCCGCCGCACCACGCGCGCCTCTACGTCGTGCGCCACGGCCAGACCGACTGGAACCTCGAGCCGGCCCGCTGCCAGGGCTGGGCCGAGGTGCCCCTGAACGCCACCGGCCGCCGCCAGGCGCGTGAGCTCGGCGAGCGACTCCGCGACGCCGGCATCGAGCTGATCGTCTCGAGCCACCTGCTGCGCGCCCGCCAGACCGCCGAGGAGCTGCGCGACGTGCTCGGCCACGGCATCCCGGTGAGCATCGACCGGCGGCTGGCCGAAGCCAACCGCGGCTCCTGGCAGGGGCGCACCTTCGAGGCGATCATGAAGAACGACCCCGACGAGTGGACCGCCTACCGCGAGCATCCCGAGTCGTTCCGGTTCCCGCACGGCGAGCGCCTGAGCCGAGCAACGGCGCCGCGTGCTCGACGCGCTGCGCGACGCGGCCCGCGCGGCGAGCCACGCCACGCTGCTTGTCACCCACGGCGGCTCCATCAGGCTGCTGGGTTCGTTTCTCGACGGGCGTGGGATCGCCTCGTTCCACGACGAAAGAGCGCCGAACGGCGAGGCGCTCGAGCTCGACACGGCCGGTCTGGCGGCGCGCATCGACGCGTTCCTCGAGACGTGAGGGGCCGCTGGGCTTAAACCCTTTGAGGGTGACGAGGCCTCAGGGCCTGACGGGCGGCGGAGCCGCGAAGCCTGACAGACGGCGACGCCTCAACCCCCGACGCACGGCGAAAGCCCGCCGCGGGGGCGACGGACGGATCCGGACCGGGAAGGGCCGCGGTCCGTCGGGGACGGCCTAGCGAGTCAACGCCGTGGCATGCCCGGTGCCGGCGAGGCCGCGCACGTGCGCTCCGCCGGCCTTCGCCGGCCGGTCGCCGCCGGCGCGCGCGACCCACCACGAACTGGAACGGCGCCCCGCCGTCGAGCAGCGCCAGCGTGTCGCCGTCGCCGACGATCAGCCAGCCGTGCCAGCGGCCCACGAGATCGAGCTTGACGCTGCCCGTGAACAGCCGGTAGGCGCCCGGCTTGAGGGTGATGTTCGTGGCCGAGCCGAGGTCGCGTTCCTGGTCGCCCGGCCCGCGGGCGACCAGCGTGACGATCGCCCAGGTACCCGTCTGGGCGCCGTCGTTGCGCACCGTGAAGTTGGCCTTGAGCGTCTCACCCCGTACGTAGGGGCCGGGCGAGAGCTGCACCGGTCCGATCACGTCGAGCTTGGCGGCGCCTTTGGGTGCGTCGGGGCCGGTCCAGGGCGCCGCCGCCGCGCTCGCGGTGATCGCGCCGCCGGCCGAGGCGACCAGCTGCGCCCCCGGGTAGTAGTAGTCGACGATCCACTGGGCGTCCTTGCCCTGGGCGGCCCAGTACTGCGAGCCCCACTGGGTCATGTGGTTGCCGTCGGTCGCCGCGCCGGAGTAGTCGCCCGCGTAGTAGGACGCCTGAAAGATCTGCCCGTCGCGGGTCATGGTCGTACCCCAGGTGCTGTCGACGGCGTCCCAGTAGCGCTGCCCGTAGTCCCAGTCCATGTAAACCTGGTAGTTGGTGGTGTCGTCGACGTCGGCGCCCCAGGCGGCCACGTCGGGCAGCTTGGTCGGCCGCGTGGCCCAGTACCAGGCGTAGTCCTTGACGGCCAGCGCGCCGGCGCGCAGCGCCTCGTCGGAGAACGCGCCGGGCGGCGCCCACTCGTGCGAGAGCACGCGCACGCAGTAGGTGCGAAAATCGACCGTGTCGACCGCCACGATCACGCCGTTCGGATCGTTGGCCGGGAACCGCCGGGCGACCCTGATGGTGGCCGGCGGGGTGAGCGTCGCAGACGGCGCGGCAGACGGCGCGGCAGACGGCGCGGCTGCCGTGCTCGCCGAGACCTGGGTGCCGGCGGCCGTGGCCGCGCCGGCGGCGAACGCCGCCGATGCGCCCAGCACGACCAGCACAGGGAGCGCGAAGCCAACGGCCAACGCGCGGCGTGCCCGCCGGCGCGCGTCAGCCCGGCCCGTGCGTTTCGCCGCAAGCGGTATCGAGTGCATGTCGATCGTTTCTCTTCGGCTCACCCGGACCTTCGCCGGGTCCCCAAGATTATCCTGTCGGCAGAGAGACGTGACAACCATAGGGTGAGGTTCGACCCTTCGTGCCGGCGTGGCGCCGCGCACCGGCGAGTCGCCGCACACCGGCCGGTCGCCGCGCACCGGCCGGGCCGGCGCCGGCGCCGGTGTAGAATCCCCCGGATGGCAAGCACGCGCCGCAGGCTGCTCATGGTGGCCAACTACTTTCCGCCCATGGCGAGTGGCGGCATCGCCCGGCAACTCAGATTCCTGCGCTACCTGCCCGAGTGCGGCTGGGACCCCACGGTGCTGTCGGTCCGCACACAGGGTCCGGTCCCCGACCCTCCGGGCGTGCGCATCGAGCGGGCCGCCGCACTCGACCCCGAGCGGCTGTACGCCCTCGGACGGCGAGTGATGGGACCTGCGCGGGGGTGGCCGCGTGCCGCGGCCACCCCCGCGCCGACCTGCGCGCCAACCTCCGGGGTAACCCCCGCGACTGGCCCGGCGGCGTTCCGTCACACGAGCCGCCGCGGACCCGTGAGGCTCTGGCTGCAGGTGCCCGACGACTACGTGACCTGGATCGTTCCCGCGGTCCTGCTGGGTCAGCGGCTGCTGCGCGAGGAGCCCTACGACGCCATCTTTTCGAGCTTCCCGGGCGCCTCGTCGCACCTGGTCGCCGCCGAGCTCGCCCGCGAGAGCGGCATTCCCTGGGTCGCCGACTATCGGGATCCCTGGCCGACGCACCAGTTCCGCCGCTACCCGACGCGCTTCCACAAGGCGCTCAATCTGCGGCTCGAACGGTGGGCGCTGTCACACGCGAGCGCCGTGACGGCCGTGAACGAACCCATCGCCGCCGACCTGCGCCGCCGGTACCCGGCAACCGCGGCGGCCACCAGCGTCATCGCCAACGGCTACGACCCCGAAGAAGACGTCGACGAAGTCGACCTGGGTCCCGGCTTTTGGTTCGTCCACACGGGCCGCATCTACAGGCGCACACAGCAGCTCGCCGCGTTCCTCGACGCCTTCGCGGCGCTGTCCGACGACGTGCACGTTCTGCTGCTCGGCACCGACGGTCTGGAGATCACCGGGCAGGCCGCGGCGCTCGGTGTGGCGCATCGAGTGCACACCGAGCCGTTCGCGCCGCGCGCCCGGGCACGCGGCGTACAACGCGCCGCCGACGCCCTTCTGCTCATCACCGGGCGCGCGCCCGAGTCGCTGTCGAGCAAGCTGTTCGAGTACCTCGTGGCCGGCGCGCCCGTGTTCGCCGTCACGCCGCCCGACTCGGTCGCCGCCGCGCTCATCGCCGAAGCCGCCGCCGGCCGCTGCGTCGCGCCCGACGAACCGTGCGGACCGACGCTCGCCGCCTTTGTCGCCGACGCTCGCGCCGGACGCCTGCCCGCCCCCGACCCGGAGGTGGTGCGCCGCTTCGACGGTCGCACGCTCACGCGGCGGCTCGCCGACCTCCTCGATGGACTCGCAGACCATCGTGACTGAGCCGGCGTCCCCACCTACCGGCCGGGCGCCGAGCGCCGTGACCACGGCGGCGCTGCTCGTCGCCGGCGCCGTGGTCACGGCAGGACTCACGGCATTCGCTCTGCGCGGCGCCGAGTCGCGCAGCCACATCGCGATCGCCCTCGGCTTGCCGGTGGTCGCGGGGGTCGGCCTGCTCCTGGTGATCGCCCGTGACCGACTGGCCCGGCTGCCCATGGCAGGGCTCCTGGCGGCGGCCGTCATCGCTCTGCCGGCGCTGGCCATCATCGGCCCTGTGTTGTCCCTGCCGGGGTTCAGGCAGCTCTTCGCGTTTCGCGTCGCGGCGGCCCTCGTCGGGCTGGCCGGACTCCTGTGGCTCGTCCTCGTGCACCGGCGATGGCGCCTCGAGGCCGCGACCTACGTCTTCCTGTTCGGCGCCTGGTTCTGCTGGCTCACCGTCGCGCTGGCCTGGGCGCCCGATCCGCAGGCCGGCCTGCGCTACCTGTTCCTGCTCCTCGGCCTGGGCGCCGTCGCGGTCGCGACGGCCAGCGCGGGGACCAGCCGCCGGCGCCTGAGATACCTCCTGCTGGGACTCGCCGCCGTGCTCGGCCTCTCCCTGCTGATCGCCACCGCCGAGTGGACGTTGCGCGTCCATCTGCCGACCGCGGCGGCCTTCTACACCCACCGGCGCCGCCCGGCGGCGTTCTTTGTCAACACCAACGACTTCGGTACCTATCTGGCGCTCTGCTGGCCGTTCGTCCTGCTGCTGCCGGCGCTGCGGCGCAGCGCGGCGACCATCCTGCTCATCGTCGCGGGCCTGGTTGCCAGTCTCGCGGCTCTGCTGTTCACGGGCTCCCGCACCAGTCTGCTGGCGATCGCCCT
The DNA here is from genome assembly GCA_963751565.1 of uncultured Actinomycetes bacterium. Taxonomy (GTDB): domain Bacteria; phylum Actinomycetota; class Thermoleophilia; order UBA2241; family UBA2241; genus Bog-752. The sequence continues at coordinate 77,154 of CAVVVA010000002.1, forward strand.
CGAGACCGTAGTGGTTGGAGCCGTGATCGCCGTGAGAGCCGGCAGGCGCACCCGCTTCGTCGTGGCCGTGCTCGTCGTCGTCGCCCTCCTTGGCGCGGGCCTCCTGCTGGTCGGTCGTGGCGGCCTCCACTTCAAGAAATTCGACATCACGAAGATCGCCAGTCAGGTACGCAGCGGCCAGGGCAGCGGCGCGGTGCGTTTCGACCTGCAGGTCGCCGGCCTGCGCGCGGCCGCCTCGCGCCTCTTCCTGGGCGTGGGACCGGGCAACGCCGAGATCGTCGTGGCGCGCCAGAACCCGACCTTCACCGTCCTCAACCTGCACGACTGGTGGCTGGAGGTGTTCGTCGACGGGGGCCTGCCCGGACTGCTGCTCTTCGTTACGATCTACCTGTTGTTGCTGGCGTCGATGGTGCGCGTCGCGCGCTACGCGCGCGACGCGCTGCTTGCCTACCTCGGCGCGGCGACCGCGATCGCGCTCGTCGGCTTCAGCGTCGCCATCGTCGGCCCCAGCACGGCCATCACGTTCTCGCCCATGGCCATTCTCTTCGGCTTGGGGCTCGCCGTCCTCATGCGGGCCCGCCGCGAGGTCCGCGAGCTCCAGGCCGGCCTCACGCCGACCGGCGGCCACCCGCCTGGCGGGCCGCCGGATTTGCTAGACTCTCGGGCGCACCCGGACGGCGCCGCGCGGACCCACGACGCGGCGCGCGGGCCGACCTTGAGCGGCGGCGACGCCCAACCTGCAGGGGGAGGACGATGATCGATCAGTTCCGCACGGTGCTGGTGCTCGCGCCGCACACAGACGACGGCGAGTTCGGCTGCGGCGGCTCCATGGCCCGGCTCATCGAAGCGGGCGCCGAGGTCACCTACGTCGCCTTCAGCACGGCGGCCAAGTCGGTGCCGCAAGGCTTCCCGCGCGACATCCTGAAGACCGAGGTGCGCGAAGCCACCGCCACGATCGGCGTCGACGAGGCGCACCTGCGCGTCTACGACTTCGAGGTGCGCACGTTTCCCACCGTCCGCCAGGACATCCTCGAGGAGATGATCGTCCTGCAGCAGGAGCTCAATCCCGACTGCGTCTTCATGCCGGCGCTGATCGACTTGCACCAGGATCACAAGACCGTCGCCGAAGAGGGCCTGCGGGCCTTCAAGCGCACGACCGTGCTCGCCTACGAGATTCCCTGGAACAACCTCAACTTCTCGCACCAGGCCTACGTGCGTCTCGAGGAACGGCACGTGCGCAAGAAGGTCGACGCCCTCGCCTGCTATCGGTCGCAGCAGCACCGCAACTACGTCCGCGAGGACTACATCCGCAACGTCGCCCTGACCAGGGCGATCGACGTCGGCTGCGAGTACGCCGAGGTCTTCGAAGTCTACCGCTGGATCGTCTGAGCCGCCCCGTGGCGCTGCCGCCCCTGAAGCTCGTCCTGACCGCGACCGGCTGCCCCGGCGCCGCGACGCTCATCCGCATGTTCAAGGCCAACGGCGAGCGCGAGATCGAGATCTTCGGCGTCGACGCCCGAGCCGACGCCATCGGCCGGTTCCTGTGCGACGGGTTCGAGACCGTGCCGCCCGGCGCCGCGCCCGAGTACATCCCCGCGCTGCTCGACATCGTGGCCCGCGAGCGCCCCGACGTGCTGTTCGTGCAGTCGAGCCACGAGGTCGGCTACGTCGCCCGCCACCGGAAGGCGTTCGAGGAGCTCGGCGCCAGAGCGCTGGTGGCCGGCCCCGAGGCCGTCGACCTGTGCATCGACAAGGCGGCCATGCACGCCGCCCTGACCGGGCTGCCCGTGCCCCAGCCCGAACTGCTCATGCCGGCCGATCTCGAGGCGTTCGTCGCGGGCGCCCGCGCCCTCGGCTACCCCGACGTGCCGGTGTGCTTCAAGCCGCCGGCGGGCAAGGGCTCACGCGGCTTTCGCATTCTGTCGGCCGACGTCGACAAGGTGAACCTGCTGCTCCACGAACGGCCGAACAGCCTCTTCATGACGCTCGACGAGTTCGTCGCGCTGTTCAGACACGTCGAGCCGTTCCCCACCCTCATGCTCATGGAGTACGTCGACGGCGTCGAGTTCACGGTCGACGCGCTGGTCGACCGGGGCGAGATCGTGCTCGCCCAGACCAAGACCCGCGAAGCCATCGACACCGGCCTCGCGATGTCGTTCAGGACGGTCGACAGGCCCGACCTGCTCGAGGTCTCGCGGCACATCTGCCGGCGCCTGGCGCTGGAGTGGTTCGTGAACATCCAGTTCAAGGGCGACCACCTGCTCGAGGTCAACCCGCGGGTCTCGACCTTCGTCTTCCAGGACGACTTCATCCTGCCGTATCTCGGGGTCAAGTACGCGCTCGGGGAGCTCGACGACGACGCCCTGCGGGCCGCCCAGGCGCGCGTGCGCCCGTCGCGTCGCACGGTGCGCTACTACGACCAGGTCTTCTGGGACGTCTGAGAGGGCGCGGCGGCCCTGGGCAAGGCGCTCTCTCCCAGCCTCGAACGCCGGCGCGGGGCGCGCGGAGCCGATGGTATGATGCGCTGTCGTGAAAATCCTCGTGGTCTCACACCTGTATCCCTCGCCGGCCCGGGCCGGCTCGCTTTTCGTCCACGATCAGGTCCTCGCTCTGCGCGAGCTCGGCGTCGAGGCCTTCGTCGTCGCGCCGACCATCTACACGCCACGACCGCTGCGGATCAACGACCGCCTGCGGGCGCGCGGCGCGACGCCGCCGGCAGCGGTGATCGACGGCATCGCCGTGGAGTACCCCCGGGTCGTGGTGCCACCCCGGCGGCTCCTGGCGCATCGGCAGGGCGACCTGTTCTACCGCGGTCTGCGGGCGGTCCTGCCGTCCGTGCGAGAGCGCGGTCCCGACCTCATCCACGCCCACCAGGCGCTGCCCGACGGCGCCGCCGCACGGCTGCTGGCGGCGGACCTCGGCGTCGCCTATGTGGTCACCGTCCACGGCGCCGACGTGAACGTCAATCTCAGGCGGTCGGGTCCTGTGCGTGAGCGCACCATCCGCGCGCTCCACGGCGCCGCCGCGGTCGTGGCCGTCAGCAGCGCGGTCGCCCGACGCCTCGAGGGCGACGTTGCCCAGGAGCGGCTGCATACAGTGTTGAACGGCGTGACGGGACACGCCCAGGTCGTCCCCAGCGAGCTGCTGCCCGGGCGGCCGCTCGTCCTGTCGGTCGGCAATCTGTACGCCTCCAAAGGACACGCCATCGTGCTCGCCGCCCTGGCGCATCTGGGCTCGCGGCTCAGCGATGTCGCCTACGTCGTGGTCGGCGACGGACCCGAGAAGGGCCGTCTCGAGGCTCGCGCCCGGGAGCTCGGTCTGGCCGGACGGGTCGTGTTCCTCGGGTGGCGCCCGCACGACGAGGTGCTCGGCCTCATGGCGCGCGCCGACGCCTTCGTGCTGCCCAGCGCGCCCGAGGGTTTTGGGCTCGTCTACGCCGAAGCCATGGCTCAGGGCACGCCGGTGGTCGCCTGCCGCGGCGAAGGTCCCGACGACTTCGTCGAGGACGGCGTCAGCGGCCTGCTCGTGCCGCCGGGCGACGTCGACGCGGTGGCCCGCGCCATCGCGCGGCTGCTCGACGACCGGACCACCGCCGCGCGGCTGGCCGAGGCCGGCCGTGCGGCGGCGGCGGCCCTCACCTGGCGGCGCAACGCCGAGCGCCAGCTCGAGATCTACGAGCGCGTGCTGGCCGACCGGCCGGCGGCCGGTCGGGCGCAGCGGCCGTGACCGGACCGGTGCCCGTCGTCCACGTCTCGGTCGTCCACCCGCCGGACGAACCGCGCATCTACGAACGCGAATGCCGCACGCTGGCACAGGCGGGCTACGACGTGACATACCTCGCGCCCGGCGCCCGTGCCGGCCGCGACGCTTACGGCGTCCGCCTGGCGGGCCTGCCCGCACGGTCGCGGACGCGCCGCTGGCTGAGCGTGCGCGAGATAGTTGCCGAGCTCCGCAGGTTGCGGCCCTTCGTGGTGCACATCCACGACCCCGAGCTGCTCACGCTGCTCCCGGCGCTGCGGCCCTTCGTGCCGCGCCTCGTGTGCGACGTGCACGAGTACGTGGCCGAGCAGGTCATGGCCAAGGAGTACATACCGGCGGGCGCCCGGCGCCTCGTGTCGAAGGCCAGCGGCCTCGCGCTGCGCGAGCTCGCCGCCTGGGCCGACGGCGCCGTCGTGGCCTACGACGGCATGTTCAACCAGTTCGGCCCCCGGCCCGGCCTGCGCATGGTGGCCCCGAACTACCCTCTCCTTGCGCACTTCGCGGGCGCTCAGCCGATCGCCGAGCTGGCCGCCGATCACCGGCTGCGCCTGGCCTACATCGGCGCCCTGTCGCGAGCCCGCGGTTGCTCCCTCATGCTCGACGTCATGGAACGTCTCGACCGCGACGACGCCCTGCTCGTGCTCGGCGGCAGATTCGCCTCGCCGGAGTTCGAGCGCGAGACGATGGCCCGCCTCGCCGGGGGCCTCGACGACCGCGTGCGCTTCCTGGGCCGGGTGCCGCGAGACGAGGTGCCGCGCTACCTGGCTTCGGCCGACGTCGTCTGGATTCCGGGGCTCCCCAGCGCCCAATACTCCCTGCCCACCATCGATACGAAGATCTACGAAGGCGCGGCCGTGGGCCTCGCAGTGCTCACCAGCGACCTGGCGGGAAGGACCGAGCTGGTCGTCGGCGAGGGGCTCGGCATCGCGGTGGCGCCCACCGTCGAGGGTCATCTGGGCGGCGTCCGCCGTCTCATCGCCGACCGCGCGTCGGTGGCTGCCATGGGCGAGCGGGGCCGCGCGGCCGTCTGCGAGCGCTACTCGTGGGAGGCGGTCGAGGAACGCTTTCTCGACTTCTACGACCGGGTGTGCTCCGGTGGTCACCGGGACTGACGGCGTGGAGCGCCGCTTCTGACCATGAAGATCCTGTACTTCCATCAGTACTTCGCCACCCGCGAGAGCGCCACCGCGACCCGCTCGTTCGAACTTGCCAAGCGGTTCGTCGAGCGCGGCCACCAGGTGACCATGGTGAGCAGCGTCGCCCAGCTTCCCAAGGACGGCGGTCCGGGGTCGGCGGGTTCGCGGTTCATCGTCCGCGACACGATCGACGGCATCGACCTCGTGCTCCTGAACGTCCCCTACTCCAACTACTTCTCCTATCCGCTGCGCCTCGCCGCGTTCGGGCTGTTCACCGCCGGGGCGAGCCTCGCCGGACCGCTCCTGCCGCGCCCCGACGTCGTGTTCGCCTCGTCGACGCCGCTCTCCATCGGCATCCCCGGGCTGCTCACCGCCCGCCTGCGGGGAGCGCCGTTCGTCTTCGAGCTGCGCGACCTGTGGCCGGACGTGCCGATCGCCCTCGGCGCCCTGCGCTCCCGTCCTCTGATCGTCGGGGCGCGCCGGCTCGAGAATCAGCTCTACCACGGAGCGGCCCGGATCGTCGTATTGAGCGAAGCCAGCCGCGACGCGTTGCTGGCCCGCGGCGTGCCGCACGACAAGCTCGTCTTCGTGCCCAACGCCTGCGACCTCGACCTGTTTTCGCCCGACACGGTCGATAGCGACTTTCGCGACCGCCACGGGCTGAGCGGCAGGTTCGTCGCGCTGTACACCGGGGCGATGGGCCGCGCCAACGGTCTCGATCAGCTCGTCGACGCCGCGGCCGCCCTGCGCGCCGCCGGCCGCGACGACGTGGCGATCGTCGCCGTCGGCGACGGCGGCCGGCGGCCGTACCTGGAGGCGCGCGTCCGTGGGCTCGGGCTCGACAACCTGCTCGTCCTGCCGCCCCTGCCCAAGCAGCGCCTCGCCGGGGTCGTCGGCGCCGCCGACGTCACCCTCACGCTGTTCGCGCCCGACCCCGTGTCCGAGACCTACTCCCCGAACAAGTTCTTCGACTCCCTGGCGGCCGGCCGGCCGGTTGTCCTCAACCTCGACGGCTGGTTGCGTCGCGTCGTCTGCGATGCTCGCGCCGGCGTCTACGTGCCGCCCGGCGACGGAGACGCTCTCGCGGCCGCCCTGGCCGCGCTCGCAGACGAGCCGGCGGTAGTGGCGCGCATGGCGGCCAATGCCCGGCGCCTGGCCGAACGCGAGTTCGACCGCGACGTCATGGCCGGGCGGCTCTGCGCGGCGCTCGAGAGCGCCGCGCAGAGCCGCCCGGCCGGCTTTCACGCGGCGACGCCCAACCCCGGCGGCTTCTACGAACGCCGCGGCAAGCGCCTCTTCGACCTCGCGGGCGCCGGGGTGGGCACGGTGCTCGCGGCGCCGCTGCTCGCCGGCCTCGCCGTGACGGTGTACGCCACGAGCGGCCGGCCGGTCGTGTTCGTGCAGGACCGGGTCGGCAAGGACGGCGTCCTCTTCGGCATGTACAAGTTCCGCTCGATGATCCCCGACGCCGTTGAGCACGGCGCCGGCTTCTACCTCGAAGACGACGACGACCGCATCACGTGGGCCGGCCGCTGGATGCGGGCCTTCAGCTTCGACGAGCTGCCCCAGCTCCTGAACGTCCTCAAGGGCGACATGAGCGTCGTCGGGCCGCGACCCAACCTCGAGTTCGTGGTCGACGAGTACCGCGACCGCTTTGAGCGCATCCTGCAGGTCAAGCCCGGACTCACCTGCCTCGTGGCCGTCAACGGCCGCAACCGGCTGAAGCGCTCCGAGATGCTCGACTGGGACGAACGCTACGTCGAGACCATCGGACTGCGCACCGACCTCGGGATCATCCTGCGCACGATCCCCACCGTCCTTCTGCGCCGCGGCTCGACCAACGACGTGCCGCAGGAGTTCATCGAAGACATCCCGCCGGCCACCGGCGGCTGAGAAAGCAGGCCGGCCGCGCCTCGCCGCCCGGTCGCGCCTCGCTGGCGGTCGCGCCTCTTCGCCCGGTGCGGTAGGATGCCCCGATGACCGCGCGAACTCCCGCCATTCTCGGGGGCCCAGCCGCCTTCCCCGACCATTTGCACCTGCTGCGCCCGACGCTGCCGTCGTACCCCGACCTCGAGGCCGGGCTGCGCGAGCTCTACACCTCGGGAATGCTCACCAAGGGACCCATCCTGCGCGACTACGAAGGGCTCCTCGCCGAGCACCTCGGCGTGCGCCACGCCCTGGGGGTGTCGTCGTGCACGGCGGGTCTCATGCTCGTCTTCGACCGGTTCCGCGGCGCCGAGGTCGTGCTGCCGAGCTTCACCTTCATGGCGACCGCCATGGCCGCCGTGTGGGCCGGCCTCCGCCCGGTCTTCGCCGACATCGACCCCGAGACGTGGTGCCTGAGCCCGGCCGCCGCCGAGGCGGCGATCACGCCGAACACGGCGCTCGTGACGCCCGTCCACCTCTTCGGCAACCCGGCCGACACCGAGGCTTTCGACGCCCTGGGTCGGCGCCACGGCCTGGTGATCGTCTACGACGCGGCCCACGGCTTCGGCGCCCGGTGCGGCGGCGCGCCGGTCGGCCGCGAGGGCCTGGCGCAGGTGTTCAGCACGTCTCCGACCAAGCTGCTCATCACCGGTGAGGGCGGAGTCGTCGCGACCGACGACGACGCGCTCGCCGAGCGCGTCGTCGTCGGTCGCGAGTACGGCAATCCGGGCACCTACGACCCGCTCTTCGTCGGCCTCAACGCCCGCCTGCCCGAAGCGAGCGCGCTGCTCGGCCTCCAGAGCCTCGCCCTGCTCGACGGCGAGGCGGCGCGGCGCAACGCCCTGGCCGCGGTGTACCGCGACCTTCTCGGCGCGCTTCCGGGCATCGGCTTTCAGCGCATCCGCCCGCAGGATCGCTCGTCGTTCAAGGACTTCTCGGTGCGCATCGGCGCCGCCGAGTTCGGCCTCACGCGCGACCAGGTCGCCACGGCGCTGGCCGCCGAGGGCATCGACACACGCGCCTACTACGTGCCGCCGGTGCACCGCACCCAGGCCTTCGCGGCGGTGGGCCCTGCGTTCGAGGAGAGTCTGCCCGAGACGGCCGCGCTCTGCGGCGAGGTCCTGACGCTGCCCGACTACGGCCTGCTCGCGGATGAGATCGTCGAGCGCGTGGCCGCGTGTATGATGGCCCTGCACGAGCGGGCGCCCCAGGTGCGGCAGGCGCTCGGCGCGTGAGTGGAGGCCCGGAATCGGCGGGCCTGGTGTGGGTGAGCCCCCTCGGACGGAGGCGATTGTGACGACAGACGAACGGTACGACATCGATCTTGGAGCGTACGTGCGCGGCCTGCTCCACTGGTGGTGGATCATCGTCGCGCTGGCGATCCTGGGCGCAGTCGTCGGCGCGGGTCTGACACTCGCCCACCACTCCACCTACCAGGCGACGAGCTCCGTGTACCTCGGTCAGCCCACCGACGCCAACGGCAACCCCATCTCCGCCATCAACACCGATCCGCGCGCCGCCATCGAGATCGGCAACGCCGAGAGCACGCTCGCCCGGGTCGCCCGGCAGGTCGGCGGCGGCGAAACCGTGCGCCGGCTGCACGCCAACGTCTCGGTCACCACGCCGGCGCTGACGACGAAGACCGCGACCGCACCGATCAACATCGTCACCGTCAGTGTGAGCGACACCAAACGGGTGCGCGCCGCCGCCGCCGCGAACGCCATCGCCGCTATCATCGTCGACCGTCTCGCGACCTACGACACCGGCAAGATCGCCTTGCTCACGGCCGAGGTCGCCGGCGACGACAAGCACCTGGCGCAGCTCACCACGCGCAGCGACGCCGCTCAGGCGAACCTCAACGCCATCGCCGCCGGCGGCGGCGCGCCGGCCACCAAGGCCATGGCGAGCGCGCCCTACCTGGGCATCGTGCAGTCGGCGAAGCGACGAGATGCAGAGCCTGCTCGACGACAGGCGCACCGCCGCGCTCACGCTCCTCGTGGCGCGCGGCGTCGAGGCTCCCGCAATCCTCACCCAGGCCGTGCCGCCTTCCACCCCCCAGCCGAGGCCGCTCAAGGTCAACGTGGCGATCGGCCTGCTCGTGGGCCTGATCGTCGGGCTCGTCGCGGCCGCCGTGCTCGAGTGGCGGCGGCGCGAAGGCGCCGCCGCCTGACCGGCGCAGGCGGCCGACCGGAGCCGGCGCGCGACCAGCGTCGGCGCCCGACCGGAGCCGGCGCGCGACCAGCGTCGGCGCGCGAGAGCGCGGATCCGTCCCGGATCCGCGCTCTCGCGCGCCTCAGTCCCAGTCCCAGGCGCGATACAGGTCGGCACGCCGGTGAGCGAGCACCGGCAGCTGCTCCCGCACCCGATCGACCGCTCCCAGGTCGAGGTCGGCGTCGCAGAGCCCCACGCCATCGGAGGCGACCGCGAGCACGGTGCCCCACGGGTCGACGATCATGCTGTGTCCGTAGCAGTGGCGGTCGGCGCCGTGGACGCCCCACTGGCCGGCGGCCACGACGAAGCAGCCGTTCTCGATCGCGCGGGCGCGCAGGAGCACCTCCCAGTGGTCGCGGCCGGTGGCCTCGGTGAAGGCGGACGGCACCAGGATGACGCGCGCGCCGCGCAGCGTGAGCGCCCGGTACAGCTCGGGAAACCGCAGGTCGTAGCAGATCGAAAGGCCGACGCAGACGTCGTCGACCTGGGCGGTGACGAGCTCCCGGCCCGGTAGAAGATCGTCGGACTCGCGGTAGGTCCTGTCTCCGGCGACCGCGTCGAACAGGTGGATCTTGCGATAGACGGCGACCGGCGCGCCGCTCGGGGCGAACAGCACGCTCGCGTTGCCGAAGCGGTCGGGGCGCTCGGTCCTCTCGTAGATCGAGCCGGCCAGGACGTAGACGTCGAGCGCCGCGGCAAGGCGGGCCAGCGTGGTGTTGCTGGGGCCGTCGATGGCCTCGGCCACGCCGGCGAGCGCCGCGCGACCGCCCTTGAACGTCCACGTCTCGGGCAGCACGATCAGGCGGGCGCCGGCGGCGGCGGCGCGGCGGACCAGCTCCGCCGCCGCCGCCACGTTGGCCGCCTTGTCGGCGCGCGAGTTCAGCTGCACGCAGGCGACCCTCACGATGCAGCCGCCTTCTTCGGACCGGCGGTGGCGCCCGGCGTCACGGGCGTGACGCCGGCGGACCGGGGCGAGACGAGCGGGTCGGGGGGGCCGTATCCCTTCATCTGTCTTGTTCTTTCGTTCCTTGCGGTCGCATGCCTCGAGCGCAGTATGAACGACGCGCGGCGCGGCGAGAAGTCGACGCCGCGCGGGCCGGTCCACGCCGCGCGGGCCCGTCCCCGCCGGGCGGGCCGATGCGCGCCACGCGAGCCGGGTTCCGCCACGCGGGGGCGGCGTCTTGACCTGCGTGGTACAATCGCCAACACAATGAGCAGGATGATCGCCACCACGACTGCCTGGCTCTGGCGCGCCTAGCGCGCCCTCTCTGACATCCCCCGCGGGCTACGCCCGCCACACCCCCACCACCGCCGTGATTCGGCCTGCCCGGGCAGCGGCGTTCCGCAAACCAGAACGAGAGCAAGACCGGCCCACAAGCCGCTCCCGCCAGAAGGAGGTGCGTCATGCAGAAGAAGTACCTGTTGGGCGAAGAGAGGATCCCCCGGCGCTGGTACAACATCGTGTCGGACTTTCCCGAGCCCCCCGCGCCCGCGTTGCACCCCGGCACGGGGCAGCCCGCCGGGCCCGACGACCTGGCCGCGTTCTTTCCCATGGGGCTCATCGCCCAGGAAGCCTCGACCGAGCGCTACATCGACATCCCCGAGGAGATCCGCGACATCTACCGCATCTGGAGACCGACGCCGCTGATCCGCGCCAACGGTCTCGAGAGGGCGCTCGGGCTGCGCGACGACGTGCGCATCTTCTTCAAGTTCGAGGGCGTGAGCCCCTCGGGTTCGCACAAGTCCAACACGGCCGTCGCCCAGGCCTTCTACAACAGGGAAGAGGGCGTCAAACGTCTCGCCACCGAGACGGGCGCCGGCCAGTGGGGCAGCGCGCTGTCGATGGCCTGTCAGATCTTCGGCCTCGACCTGACCGTCTACATGGTCAAGGTGAGCTACTACCAGAAGCCGTACCGGCGCGTGCTCATGGAGTTGAGCGGCGCCACCGTCTACCCGAGCCCGACCGAGCACACCGAGACCGGCCGCAAGGCACTCGCGGCCGACCCCGACAGCCCGGGCAGCCTCGGCCTGGCCATCTCTGAGGCGGTCGAGGACGTCATGGGGCACCCCGGCTCCAAGTACGCCCTGGGCAGCGTACTCAATCACGTGCTGCTGCACCAGACCGTCATCGGTGAGGAAGCCATCGAGCAGGTCGGCGCGGCCGACGCCTACCCCGACGTCGTGATCGGCTGCGTCGGCGGCGGCTCGAGCTTCGCGGGCATCGCCTTCCCCTTCATGCGCGAGGTGCTGGCCGGCAAGGCCAAGACCCGGTTCGTCGGCGTCGAGCCCACCGCCTGCCCCTCACTGACCAAGGGCGTCTTCACCTACGACTTCGGCGACGTTGCCCAGACGACGCCGCTGCTCAAGATGTACACCCTCGGCCACGACTTCATGCCGGCCGGCATTCACGCCGGCGGCCTGCGCTACCATGCCATGGGGCCCCTCATCAGCCATGCCTATCACCTCGGCCTCATGGAGGCGGTTGCGGTACCGCAGACGAAGGTCTTCGCGGCGGCCCGGCTGTTCATGCAGAACGAGGGCATCGTGCCGGCGCCCGAGTCGGCGCACGCCATCCTCACGGCCATCAACGAGGCCCTCGCCGCCAAGGACGCCGGTCAGCCGAAGACCATCCTGTTCAACCTGACCGGTCACGGCTACCTCGACCTCGGCGCCTACGAGCAGTTCCTCGCCGGCAAGCTCGAGGACTACGACCATCCCGAAGAGGCCATCAAGGCCGCCATGGAGCACGTGCCGTCCGTCTGACGAGGCGGTCGGCACAGAAGAGGGCGGGGGGCGCTTCCGCGCCCCCCGCCCTCTTTCTGGTACCATCGCGAAACGGCCGGCGGGCAACCGCACCGCCCGCCGCTCACGCTGCCGACCAACGCGGATCAAGACAGGGGAGGCCATGCCCGACCTGAGGCTCTACCGCGTGGCCTTGATCGTGGCCGTCATCCTCGCGGCGGCTTCGCTGCTCGCGCTGCGACCGCTCACGTCGGTCGCCCTTTCGACCCAGCCCACCGCCTTCGACGGTCGGGCGGCCACGACCGACCTGCAGACTCTGGTCCGGGACTTCCCCGGCCGCACCGCCGGCTCCGACGCCGACCGCCGCGCCGGCGAGTGGGTCGCCCGGCAGTTCGCCGGCGATGGACTCGCGGCCCACATCGACGCCTTTCCGGCGACGATCGCCGGTCGGCCCGTGTCGCTGAACAACGTCTGGGCGGTGGCGGGCGGCAGCGCCCAAGGCGCGATTGTGGTGCTCGCGCCGCGCGATTCGCCGCCGCTGTCCACGCAAGGGGCAAACGACAACGCCTCGGGCACCGCGGCCCTGGTGGAACTCGCGGCCGTGTTCGCGGGGGCCGCCCACCATCACCCCCTGGTCTTCGTGTCGAGCGACGGCGATACCAGCGGGGCGCTCGGCGCGCACGCCTTTCTCGACCGTCATGGCGACCTGTCGATCTTCGCGGTCGTGACACTGCGCCGGGTCGCCGGCCGCGGCGAGCACACGCTCACCCTCGACGGCTGGAGCGCGCGACCCCTGCTCGCGCCGCCGTGGCTCTGGTCTCTCGCGCGGGCCGCGGGGCGCGCCGGAGGCGAGCTCAAGGTCCCCCTCCCGCCGGTGACCTCGCAGATCCTGCGGCTCGCCGTGCCCAGTGGGGGAGGCAGTCAAGCGCCGTTCGTCGCCGCGGGACTGCCGGCCATCGAGCTGTCGGCGCCCGGCCCAGCGCAACCCGCCATCGCCGACACGCTCGACTCCGTCTCGTCGGACACTCTGACCCGCAGCGGGCGCGCGACAGAGGTGCTCGTCGACTGCCTGGACGGCGCGGCGTTGCCGCTGCCCGGCAGCAGCAGCACGGTCTTCTTCTCGCGGTTCCGGCAGCTGTCCGGTGGCGTCGTCGTCTGGATCCTGATCGTCCTCACGGCGCCGCTCGCGGTGGTCACGGTCGACCTCATGGCACGGGCGCGGCGGCGGCGCCTGCCGCTGCGCCACGCGCTCCTGCGACTGGCGCTCCGAGCCGCGCCGTGGCTGCTGACGCTGGCCCTCGTCTACCTCGCCAACCTGCTGACGCTGCTGCCCGGCAACCTCGGCGGTGTGGTCTCGCCCGACGCCGTAGTCAGTCACGCGCCCCGATACCTGCGCGTGCTCCTGATCCTGCTGTTCCTGGCCCTCGCCTACCACTACGCGATGGCGATCGAGCGCCGCCTGGCGCGACGCTACCCGGCCGACACGCACGCGGTCGTCGCCGTCACGCATCTCGCCCTGCTCGCGGTCGCGGTGCTGATGCTGCCGATCAACCCCTTCTCGCTGGCCCTGGTCCTGCCGGCCGCCCTGCTCTGGCCGCTGGCCCGGCCGGGCTCCTGGGTGCGATCGCGGCTGCCCGTGTGGGCGGGTCTTGCCGTCGTGGCCCTCGCCCTGGTGTACTTCGCCGAGCGGCTGCATCTGGGCTGGGGGGTCTGGTGGTACTTCTTCCTGCTACTTGAGACGCGCGCCATCCCCGTCGGGGCCGTCATCGTGTCGGTCGTCTTCCTCGCCTCGGCCGCCCTGCTCGGTAACGAGCTGCACGCGCCCCTCACCGAACCCCGGTTGGGGCTCCGCCCGACGCACGGCCGGCGCCAGACCGTCAGGACCGCGAGGCGGACGGGCGCGAAAAGAACGACGAGCCGCGAGGAACAGCGCGACGGCGACCCTCCGCCGCACGACCGCGACTCTACGGCCGGCGACCTGCGCGCAGCGGGCGGGCCGCCTTTCGGCGGCCCGCCCGCGGGCAACGTCCGTCGTCTCGAGCGAATGCCCGAGGATCAGTAGTCGTCTTGCGAGAGCGACTCGTCGAGCGTTTCGGCGACCTCGTGGTCGACCGGCACGTCGACGGTGCGTGGTACGGGCTTCTCGCCCGAGTCGCGAGCCAGCAGAGCCGCCTCGCCACTCATCATGGCGTCGAACGCCTTGGCCTTGAGCCGGGCGCGCGTCTCTTCGATGCGGCGCCGCATCTCGGCCTGGTCGACGGTGCCGACCGTCTCGTCGGCCGCCGCGGGAACCTCTTCGGCGACCGGCGCCACGTCGGGGGCTGCGGCCTCGGCGACGACGGGCTCGGCCGCGGTCTCGACGGGCACGTCGGCCGCGGCGACGGGGGCATCTTCGGCGACGGACGCCACCGGCGCCTCGGCGGTCTCGACCGCCGGTTCTTCGACTGCCGGTGTCTCGACGACGGTGGGGGTGGCACTCTCGAACTCGCTCACGGGCTCGGCCGGAGCAGCTTCGGCCACGGGAGCCTCAGGCATCTCGGCAAGCTCGGGTTCGAACGTTGCCGGCACGGGGTCGACCGACCAGACGTCGGAGGACGGCGTCGCCGGCGCTTCAGCGACCGGCGCCGGGGCGACGGGCATCTCGGTGTAGGGCGCGCTCATTTCATCTGACGCCACGGCCGGGATGTCGGGAATCGCCGCCGGGGCGACATCAAGGCCGCTCGACCTGTCAACGGGCTGTTCTTCGAAGGCGCTCGACTCGCCGCTTTCGACACCCAGCTCGGCCTCGAGGCCGGTGCCTCTCTCTCGCGGCGAGAATTCCGCGACGACCGGTTCGGCTTCGGCCACTGGCTCCGGCTCGGCTTCGGCGACCGGCTCGGCTTCGGCGACCGGCTCGGCTTCGGCGACCGGCTCCGGTTCGGTTTCAGCGACCGGCTCGGGTTCTGCAACGGCGGGCTCTTCGGGAACGACCTGGAAAGGCCTCTGGATCTCGGTCACCAGCGCCGTCTTGGTCTCTTCGATCCGCGCGCGCAGGTCCTCGTCGGGCTCGACGACCGGCTCAGCTTCAACGACCGGCTGCGGGCTCGGCTTCAACGACCGGCTCCGGTTCGGGTTCGGCGACCGGCTCCGGCTCGGGTTCGGCTTCAACGACCGGCTCGGGCTCGGCTTCGGCGACCGGCTCGGGCTCGGCTTCGGCGACCGGCTCGGGCTCGGCTTCGGCGACCGGCTCGGGCTCGGCTTCGGCGACCGGCTCGGGCCCGGCTTCGGCGGCGGGAGCGGGCCAAGCCGGCGGCTCTGGCTCGGCTTCGACGACCGGGATCGGAACGAAGATCATCTCCGGCTCGGGCTCGGCTTCGGCGACCGGCTCCGGTTCGGCTTCGGCGACCGGCTCGGGCTCGGTTTCGACGACTGGCTCGGGCTCGACGACCGGCTCGGCTTCGGCGACCGGCTCCGGTTCGGCTTCGGCGACCGGTTCGGCTTCGGCGACCGGCTCCGGCCAGGCCGGCGGTTCGGCTACGGCCGTCGCGGCACCGGAATCCCAGGGTTGGGCTTCGTCGCGAGGCCTGGTGAGCTCGGCGAGGCGGGTCGGCATGAGGCCGCGCACCTGCGGCCCGCCCAGCATCTCGCGCACTTCGCGACCCGTCTTGGGCGTGACGAGCAGCGCCGTGCCGGCGCCGATGGCCAGGCCGAACAGGAATTTGAAAAGCCGTCCCATGGAAGCCTCCTTGAACGCCCCAGCGTCTCGCCGCCCTCCCAAGCGCGGAGCGGACCGGCGGAGTGTTCTTCGACAGAACAGAAGTGTTCCTTTAACAGTGTACAACTTGGTATACACCCCCGACAGAGACGCCGGGAGTGGTCGCGCCGGAGGCTCAGGCGAGGCGTTGCACCGAGACGGATCCGTCCCCCGCGGGAATGACCAGCGCGGTCCAGCGCGCGCCGTAGGTCTGGCTCGTGCCGGCCACGATCTCGCGCAGCGCGGCGGCGGCGGCCAGGTCGGTGAGGATCGCGATCGGCACCAGCGGACGGTTGTCGAGCTGCACCCGCAGGCCGTCCTCGGCCTGCTTGATCAAGATCGGCTCCCGCGAGAGATGGGCCAGGCTGGCCGCGGCCGTTTCGGACAGCCTGAAGGTGAGCGGGTCCTGCGCCACGAGCGCCGCCGTGGTCGACGAATCGAGCCTGCGCTTCACCCGGCTCGCATACCAGTACAGCGCCGCGCCGAGGACGATCAGCATGATCAGGACGATCAGGACCAGCGCCTCGGCCATCTAGCTCTCCTTCAGGCCGTCGTGGGTTGTTCTCTCGCCGTCGACCGCGCCGCCGGGCGAGGGCGCATCCGACCGCCGCTTGAGCCCGTCGAGCCGCCGAGCGAGCTCGAGCTCGACCCCGCGCTGTGCCGCGAAGTACGTGGAGCCGAGCAAGGCGTCGGGCAGGTACTGTTGCTCCACCCAGCCGCCGTAGGCGTGCGGGTACTTGTATCCGACCCCATGGCCCATGTCCTTCGCCCCGCGGTAGTTGGCGTCGCGCAGGTGGAGCGGCGGAGGCTCGTTGCCACGCCGTTCGACGTCGGCCATGGCGGCGTCGACGGCCTTGTAGGCGGCGTTGCTCTTGGGCGCCAGCGCCATGTACAGCGCCGCCTGACTCAGGTTGATGCGGCACTCCGGCAGGCCGACGAACTCCACCGCGCGCGCCGCGGCGACGGCCACCTCGAGCGCGCGCGGGTCGGCGTTGCCCACGTCTTCACTGGCGAAGATGATGATGCGCCGGGCGATGAACTTGGGGTCTTCACCGCCGGCGAGCATCGCCGCCAGGTAGTACTCGACGGCGTCGGGATCGCTGCCGCGCATCGACTTGATGAACGCCGAGATGGTGTCGTAGTGGGCGTCCTCGCGATCGTAGCTCAGGGGCTTCTTCTGGGCCGCGTCCTTCAGGTCGTCGACGGCGATCACCGCCACGCCCGAACCCGCCCGCAGGTCGCGCGAGCGCACCGCGGTCTCGAGGGCGTTCAGCGCCACCCGGGCGTCGCCGTGAGCGACCTCGACGAGAAACGGGAGGGCGCCATCGCCCAGCGTGAGCCCGAGATCGCCGAGGCCGTGCTCGCGGTCGTCGAGCGCGCGCCGCACCAGCGTCTCCACCTCGTCGTCGGCGAGGGGCGCGAAGCGGTAGAGCTGGCAGCGCGACAGAAGGGCCGAGTTGACCTCGAAGTAGGGATTCTCGGTGGTCGCGCCGATCAGGTAGACCACCGCGTCTTCGATGGCCGGCAACAGCGCGTCCTGCTGGGCTTTGTTGAAGCGGTGGATCTCGTCGATGAACAGGATGGTGCGCCGCGACGAGAGGCTGCGCGCTTCGCGCGCGGCCTTGATCGCGGCGCGCACGTCGGCGGTCCCCGAGTTGACGGCCGAGAGCTGCTCGAGCCGGGCCCCCGTCTCGCCGGCGATCGCCCGGGCGAGCGTCGTCTTGCCTGATCCCGGCGGGCCCCAGAAGATCATCGAAAACAGCTCGC
Organism: uncultured Actinomycetes bacterium; assembly: GCA_963751565.1. Classification (GTDB taxonomy): domain Bacteria; phylum Actinomycetota; class Thermoleophilia; order UBA2241; family UBA2241; genus Bog-752. The sequence goes on from CAVVVA010000002.1 coordinate 94,428, forward strand.
CGCGCTCCACCGCGGCACGCAGAACGGTGCCCGGTCCGACGATCTCCAGCTGCCCCACGAAGCCGGCCAGCGACCCGGGCCGCATGCGGGCCGCGAGCGGCGCTTCGGCGGCGATCTGCTCGTCGGACGGGCTGAACAGGCTGTCCATGAGGGACAGTGTACCCCTCGCGGCTCGGCGGGCGCCCTCCCACGCCCCCGCGCGTCCTGCTAAAATGGGCTCCCATGCTCAAGGTCCTGGTGTTGAACACGACGTACGAGCCGCTCAACGTGTGTTCGCTGCGCCGTGCCCTGGTGCTCATGCTCAAAGACAAAGCCGAGGTCGTCGAGCACTCGGGCAAGACGGTGCACTCGGAGCGCTTCGCCTTTGCCGCCCCCCACGTCATTCGGCTGCGCACCTACGTGTCGGTCCCGCGCGCCGCGACCAAGCGCATCTCGCGGCGCGCGGTCTTCGCCCGCGACCGGTTCCGCTGCCAGTACTGCGGTGCGCAGAAGCACCTCACCGTCGACCACGTCGTGCCGCGCTCCAGAGGCGGGGCCGACAGCTGGGACAACGTGGTGACGTCGTGCGCTCCGTGCAACCTGCGCAAGGGCGACCGCCTGCTGCCGGCCGACGGCCTGCGTCTCGCCCGCAAACCGCGGCCGCCCGAGCCGTTCAGTTTCGTGTTCATGGAGGTCGACCACATCCACGACTCGTGGCGACCGTATCTCTCGTGGGCCTCCCAGATGGCCTGACCGGCCTCGCCGGCCGCGCGCGGCCGGCCGCCGGCGGTGTCGGGAGGCTTAGCTCGTCTCTTCGACCTGCTTGCCGCGCCCTCGCAGCGTCACCACCAGGGCGATCACGGCGATCACCACGATGATCGCGATGATCACCCCGATGAGCAGCGCCTTTGAGTTCGAACTGGTGGTGGCGACGACCGGGTGGACGGTCAGGTAGCTCGCCATCACCGGCGAGGTGAAGAACACGCCGCCGCCGCGCCCAGGCGTGCTCTGCCACCCCTGCCAGTCCTTGTAGTTGTAGGCCTCGACCGACTCCGGGTAGGCCGTCGGGATGTAGGGCGACTGCTGGTAGATGATCTGTTCCATCTGGTGGACGACGTCGGCCCGCTGGGTCGGGTCGATCGTCGTCTGCTGCTTGAGGAACAGCTTGTCGTAGAGCGGGTCGGACCAGGCGCAGTCGCTCCAGCTGTTGATCTGGGCGGTCGTGAAGATGCTCAGGATGAAGTTCGGGTCGGGGTCGCCTCCCCAGCCCCAGAGGAACATGTCGTAGTTGGGCGTGAACGTGCTGCCCTTCATGTTGTAGAGGCCGTCGTCGATGGCGCCGTCGTCCATCACCGAGAGGACGATCTTGAGGCCGAGCTTGTCGAACCACCCGGCGATCAGCTTGCCGGCCGACTGGCTCGAGTCGGAGCTCGACCGCGACCACAGGCGCAGCACGATCGGCTTGCCCTGCTTGTTCAGGCGCACGCCGTTCACGAGCGGGTACCCCGCGGCGGTCAGCATCTGGCTCGCCTTGGCCAGGTCGAACGTGTACATCTGGTCGGCGGGCGGCTGCCAGTGCCAGTCCGGGTTGGTCCACAGGTGCGACACCAGCACCGACGTGGCCGGCTGGGCCAGGCCGCCGTAGGCGATCTGCACGAGCTTGTTGTGGTCGACCGCCCACTGCAGCGCCTGGCGGAAGTGCCAGTCCTTGAGGACCGGGTTGCCGAGCGAGGGGCCCGTGTAGCAGTTGAAGCCGAGCTCGTCGAGCTCGGGGTCGATGTAAGCGAGCGGCTTGTAGGTCGGGCTGTTCTGGAGCTGGCGGTACTCGGCCTCGAGCACGCCCCAGCAGCCCTGCAGGGCGCCGGACTTCATCTCCTGGACCATGGTGTCGGCGCTCTGGTAGTAGACGAAGTCGACCTCGTCGATCTTGGGCGCGCCGCCCCAGTAGTCCTTGTTGGCCGTCATGACCGCGTAGCTGTCTCTCTTGTACTGCGTGAGCTGGAAGGGGCCGCTACCCACGACCGGCGGGTTGTTCTGGTAGGAGCCCTGGGCGGCCTTCCCGGAGATGGAGCCCCAGATGTGCTGCGGGACGATGTACACCCACATGTTGAGCATGTTGGCCTTGGGCCTGGAGCACCTGAACACGACCGTGTTGTCGTTGGGGGCGGTCACGCTCGTGATGAAGTTCGTGTACAGGGTGTAGTTGGAGAGCTGGTTCTTGATCACGTAGTTGTAGGTGAAGGCCACGTCCTTGGCGGTCAGCGGCACACCGTCCTGCCATTTGACGCCCGACCTGATGTGGAACGTCCAGACCTTGCCGCCGTCGGAGACCTGCCAGCTGTCGGCCAGCCCCGTCGCGGCGGCGCCCTGCGGATGCCCGTAGTCGCCGGCGCTGAAGCCGACCATGAGGTCGTAGTTGAGCGACCAGATCTCGTAGCACGACGACAGCTGGCCGACGAACGGGTTCATGTTGTCGGGGATGTTTGTCATGCCCAGCTTGAGGACGACCTTGCCGGCGGGCGCCGGGCTGCCGCTCGTGGCGAGTGCTCCAGCCAGACCCCAGACCAGGCCGGCGGTCAGCAGAGCGGCCACGCCGACGCCGAGCAGGCGTCGCCGGGACCGACCCCGAAGTGCAGTACGCATGGCAATCCCCCCCTGTACCGGAGACGTGCGCCGGTCGCGTCGTCTCACATGCGCAAGTAAACCCCTTTTCGCCACGGTACTTCAAGCAGGCGCTCTTTCGGCCCCAGGCCGCTTCGACGGCGCCCGGAGCGCTGCCCCGTCGCACCCACACGACGGCGCCCCCGCCAACTCCGCAGAGGCCGAAAGGCGGCACGGGCCCTGGCGAGCGCCGGCCGCGCAGCTGCTATACTCCCCCCAAGGTGAACATCGACAAAGACAGACAGCCCCGCCTGCAGGTCAACGACGGCGACCCGCTGCCGATCGATTCGGCCGAGGTCGCGCGCGACGTCGAGCACTCCACGCTGACCAGCGTGCTGCGCGACGGGCAACCCGTCACGTTCGCCGCGGGTGATCGTGTCACCCTCTGGGTCGGCCCTCCCGACAAGACGAGCATCGTCTTCATGGGCAAGGCGGTCGACGAGCACGACGTCCTCGACCTCATCTCCACCGAGAGCGACGACGAGCTCGACGACTACGAGTCCATCTAGGCCCGCGCGGCCGTTCGGGGGCACGGCGTGAAGGGGCTCATTCTCAGCGGCGGCGCCGGCACCAGGCTGCGGCCCATCACCCACACCTCCGCCAAGCAGCTCGTCCCGGTCGCCAACAAACCCATCCTCTTCTACGGCCTCGAGGCGCTGCGCGAGGCGGGCATCGACGAGGTCGGCATCGTGGTCGGCGACACTCACGCCGAAGTCGAAGCCGCGGTCGGCGGCGGCGAGCGTTTCGGCCTGCACGTGACGTACATCCGGCAGGCGGCGCCGCTCGGCCTGGCCCACGCCGTGCTGATCGCCGAGGACTACCTCGGCGCCGAGCCCTTCGTCATGTATCTCGGCGACAACCTGCTCAAGGACGGCATCGTGCCGTTCGTCGAGCGCTTCGCGGCCGGCGCGCCCGACGCGCTGATCCTGCTGCAGCACGTGCCCGACCCGCAGGCGTACGGCGTGGCCGAGATCGTCGACGGCAGAGTCGTGCGCCTGGTCGAGAAGCCGGCCGAGCCGCGCGGCGACCTGGCGCTCGTGGGAGTCTATCTGTTTACCTCGAAGGTGTTCGAGAGCGTCAAGTCGATCGCCCCGTCGGCGCGCGGCGAGCTCGAGATCACCGACGCCATCCAGCACATGATCGACCGCGGCCTGCGGATCGAGCCGCAGATCGTGACCGGCTGGTGGAAGGACACCGGCAGGCTCGAGGACATGCTCGAGGCGAACCGCCTCATCCTCGGCTCGCTCGAGCGCGACGTGCGCGGCGAAACGATCGACTGCTCGATCGAAGGGCCGGTGGCGATCGAGGCCGGCAGCCGGCTCACCCGCTGCACCGTGCGCGGCCCGGTCACGATCGGTCACGGCTGCGCGCTCACCGACGCCTTCATCGGCCCGTACACCGCCATCTACCACGGCGTGGTGATCGACCACGCCGAAATCGAACACTCCATCATTCTCGCCAACAGCCGCATCTCGGGGTTGAACGCACGGCTGTGCGACAGCCTGATCGGCAACGACGTCACCATCTGCCGCGCCGACGGCCGGCCGCGCGCCTACCGCTTCATGGTCGGCGACTCGAGCCGCATCGGCGTGGTCTGACCGCGGGCCGCGCAAGGGGGCACGATGATCGACGGCGTGATGACCAAGGAGCTGCGGGTGATCCCCGACGAGCGCGGCCGGCTCATGGAGTGCCTGCGCTCCGACGACGAGCTCTTTCTCAGGTTCGGTCAGCTCTACATGACGACGACGCTGCCGGGGGTGGTCAAGGGCTGGCACCTGCACCACGTCCAGTACGACAACATCGTGTGCGTCAAGGGCATGATCAAGCTCGTGCTCTACGACGGCCGCGCCGGCTCCTCCACAATGGGGCGCATCGACGAGTTCTTCATGGGCGAGCACCACCCCCTGCTCGTGCGGGTGCCGCCCGAGGTGCAGCACGGCTGGAAGTGCGTGAGTCCCGACGAAGCCTTCATCGTCAACGTACCGACCGAGGTCTACCGCTACGACGACCCCGATCAGGACGAGCTGCCGCCCGACACCGACCTTATCCCGTACGACTGGGGCCTGCGGCTGCGCTAGCGCGCAGTCCGACGGCACCCGTCCGCGCCCGGCCGCCCCTTGAGTCCCCAGACGCGCTGGTTTCTTACCGGGGGTGGCGGCCAGCTCGCGAGCGCCTTCGAAAGCCTGCTCGACGGCGAGGTCTTCGTCGCCCGCGAGGAGGTCCTCGACCTGCGCGACCCTGCCGCCGTCGCGGCCGCCGTGCGCTCCTTCCGGCCCGACGTCGTGCTGCACACCGCGGCCTACACCGACGTCGACGGCGCCGAGCGCGACGAGGAGCTGGCCTATGCCGTCAACGCGCTGGGCACCCGCCATCTCATCGAAGCCGTGCGCGGCACGCACGCGCAGGTCGTGTCGTTTTCGACCGATTACGTCTTCGACGGCCGCAAGGGCGCGCCGTACGTCGAACACGACGAGCCCGAGCCGTTGAACGCCTACGGCCGCACCAAGCTGGCCCAGGAGCGCGAGACGCTCGCCTGGGCGCACGGCACGGTGATCCGCACGGCGTGGCTGTTCTCGGCGACGGGCAGGAACTTCGTGAAGACGATCCTGGCGGCGGCGCGCGAGCGCGCCGCCGCACGCCCTGCGGAGCCGCTCCGCGTCGTCGACGACCAGATCGGCTCGCCGACCTACGCCGGCCACCTCGCGGCGGCGGTCGTCGAGGCGCTCCGCGGCGGCCTGGGGCCGGGCATCTACCACATGGCCGGCGGCGGCGCCTGCAGCTGGTGCGAGCTGGCCCGCGAGGTCGTGGCGCTGGCCGGCCTGCCGGTCGAGGTCCAGGCCATCACGACCGCGCAGGCGGGCCGGCCGGCGCCGCGGCCGCCCTTCAGCGCGCTGGCCACAGAAAGGGCCATCCCGCAGCCGCCCTGCTGGCAGGGCGGCGTGGCGGCCGTCATGGACGAGCTGCTCGGCGACAGGGTGCGAGGCGACGGCGGCGCCGCAGGCGCCGCCCGGACGAGGGGAGAAGGCAGGCATGAGGATCGTGGTCACCGGCGGCGCCGGCTTCATCGGCTCCAACTTCGTCCGTCACCTGCTGGCCGAGCATCCGGCCGACGAGATCGTCGTTCTCGACAAGCTCACCTACGCCGGCAATCTCGCCAACCTGCGCGACGTCTCAGGCGACCCGCGCTACTCGTTCGTGAAGGGCGACATCTGCGATCCCGAGGTCGTCGGCCGCGTCGCCGCCCAGGCCGACGCGATCGTCAACTTCGCCGCCGAGACCCACGTCGACCGCTCCATCAGCGGACCCGAGGACTTCATTCGCACCGACGTGATCGGCACTCACGTGCTGCTCGAAGCCGTACGGGCCCACGGCGTCGGCCGGTTTCTGCAGATCTCGACCGACGAGGTCTACGGCGACGTCCTCGAGGGCGCGTCGGTCGAGACCGACGCGCTGCGCCCGTCGAGCCCCTACTCGGCGAGCAAGGCCGGCGGCGAGCTGCTCGTGCTGGCCTACCGGCGCACCTACGGCGCGCCGGTCGTGATCACGCGCAGCTCGAACAACTACGGTCCGTTCCAGTACCCCGAGAAGATCGTGCCGCTGTTCGTCACCAACGCCCTCGACGGCCGGCCGCTGCCGGTGTACGGCGACGGCCGCAACGTGCGCGACTGGATCTACGTCGACGACAACTGCCGGGCGCTCGATCTCGTCCTGCGCGAAGGACGGGACGGCGAGATCTACAACGTCGGCGGCGGCCACGAGGTGGCCAACGTCGACCTCACGCGCGGCATCCTCGCCGAGCTCGGTCTGGGCGACGATCTCATTCGCTACGTCGCCGACCGGCCCGGCCACGACCGCCGCTACGCGCTCGACTGCGGCAAGCTGCGGACACTGGGCTGGGAGCCGCAAGTGGCGTTCGCCGAGGGCCTGGCGCGTACCGTGGCCTGGTATGCCGACCACCGCGACTGGTGGGAGAAGATCAAGTCGGGCGACTGGCGACGCTACTACGAGCGCCAGTATCGGGGCCTCGCGACCTGACCGGGCGCCGCCTGCGCCGTCGGCCGGCGCCTAGAGCGCCCTAGGGGCGCAGCACCGTGAGCACGGTGAAGGTCGTGGTCAGCCCGGCGCCGTTGCGCACCTCGACTCTCACCGTCTTGGCGCCGGCGCCGGGCGACAGCGTCCAGGGAACGCGGATAGAGCCGTCGGGAGAGGCGCTCGGGTAACCTTCCCAGCCGCTCCAGGTCGTGCCGTCGTTGCTGAGCCGCAGCTCGATCACGCCGCTGTCCGGATCGGAGACGGCCGCGGTGACCTCGACGTGGATCGACGGCACGGCGACCGGCAGCGAGACCCAGCCGACCGGCGGCGTGGTGTCGTCGGCGTCCATCGAGCGGGCACGGTCGGTGGCGACCAGCACCGCCGCCGCCAGAGCGACCACGAAACAGACCAGGACGACGGTCTTCTTCACGAGACGGGCGCGGGGCCGCCCGGCGGGTTGAACTCGCCCTTCTTGAGCACCCGGCGGCCCCAGGCAAAGGCCGCCTTCCAGTAGGGGTCGGTGGTGATCGACGACAGTCCGACGCCGTCGAGCGAGCCGGTCGAGTGGATGAACCAGCCGTTGCCCAGGTAGAGGGCGGCGTGGTAGATCGACGCGGCGGTCGACTTGGGCCCCTTCGGACCGAAGAAGATGAGGTCGCCGGGCACGAGCTTGGCCCTGCTGATGCGGTGCTTGGCCGCGCCGGCCATGCCGGCCGCGGTCCGCTCGTTCAGCGTGTAGCCGAAGTGTATCTTCATGACCCACCAGTCGAAGCCCGAGCAGTCGAAGCCGCCGTGGGCCTGGAGGCCGTAGGGGGAGTATCTGGACGGATACTCGCCACCCCACACGTAAGGATACCCGATGTACTTGAGGGCGAACGCGACGATCTGCTTCTGGCGAGCCGTGAGGGCCGGCAGCACGACGTCGTCGTACGCGCCAAGACCACCGATGCTCCACGGTGAGAGGTGCATGGCCCGGTAGAGGATCATGGCCACCTCGGCGCGGTCGATCGGCTCGCGCGGCGAGACTTCGAGGGCGTCGCTGCCGGCGGGGTGGTTGTAGCGCAGGCCCAGGTAGCGAGCCGCGACCTCGGTCGGCAGGTAGCGCGGCGCGCCGGTCTTCCAGCCCGGGTTCGGCTGCCACTTCGCCGGGCTCAGCGTGCTCAACATGGTCCAGTCGGCGGTGGGGTTGAGCGCCCGGAGCAGGCGGACGGCGCCGGCGTCGGCCTCCCACGACGGCTCGACCGCCGTCGGGTGGAAACCGTTCTTGAACAGCGTCAGCAGCCGCAGGTGCACGGCGATCTGGATGTAGCGGTAGTCGGGGTCGCTCGTCGCGACGTCGGGCAGGGCGACCGTGCCCACCTGGTCGTTCTGAAGGCCGCCGACCACGACCAGCGCCCGGGCGAGCTGTTCCCGGGTGACGGCCTGGCGGGGCTTGAACAGGTGACCGGTGAAATCGTCGAGCGCCTTGGCGCCGGCGGGGCCCCTGTTCGTGACCCAGGCGATCTCGGCGCGCGCCCAATACCCCTTGGGCACGTCGGTGTAGCTCTTGGCGCAGGCGGCGGGAGCGAGGGTGAGCGCGCTGGCGGCGGCGCCCAGCGCCGCCGCCAGCGCGCTCACCATGAGCCGCCGCCTCACCGCGTGGCGTGGGTTCCGGTCGGCTGGTGTAGGTCGAAGATCCATGCCTTCCCTTGTGTCGGCCGAACTCGAAGGGTCTTGAGGTCTTGAGACCCTACAGGATTCGTCACGCCGTCGGTCAACCCCTGGGCCGACGCCGTTGCCAGATCGGGCGACACCGGTGCTAGGCGTGGCGGCGCCTCAGACGTCATGTAGAGGGAATCTCTTGCCGACAGCAAACGTGAAGAGGCGCGGCGGGCCGCCGGCCCGCCGCGGTTGCCTCGGAAGGCCAGGTGGTCGTACCATCGAGGAGATCCCCCAACGTTGTGATCAGGCGCCCATGAGCGACCGCCACCCGACATCCCCCCACGCCCGCGGCCGTTGCGGCGCAGCGGCTGCCCTGGCCGGCGCGCTCGCGGCACTCGCCGCCGCGCTCGCGCTCGTGCTTGCCCCGTCCGCCGGAGCCGCCTCCAGGACGACGATGGTGATGGAGGGTCGCGGCTGGGGCCACGGCATCGGCATGAGCCAGTACGGCGCCGACGGCTACGCCCTGCACGGCTGGAAGTACCCCGCCATCATCGAGCACTACTACACGGGCGTGACGCTGGGGAAGGTCGCCAACGTGCCGATCCGCGTCCAGTTGCGCAGCGGCGTCTCGTCGGCCGCCGTGACCGACGCCGCCCAGTTCAGCGCGACCTGGGGCAAGAAGACGGTCGCCCTGGCGGCCGGCGCGGTCGCCACGGTGACCTGGTCGGGCGGCGTCTACCACCTCACGGCGAGCGGCAAGTCCTGGACGCCGAAGGCCCCGGTCACGTTCGTCGCCGGCGCCGACAAGCTCAAACTGCTCACGGCCAACGACAACGGCTACGTGGGCCGCTATCGCGGCAGCCTGCGCGTCGTGCACCTCACCGACGGCCTGATGATCGTCAACACGCTGCGTCTCGAGTCCTACCTCTACGGCGTGGTGCCCCGCGAGTCGCCGGCATCGTGGCCGATCGCGGCCCTCGAGGCCCAGGCGGTGGCCGCGCGTTCGTATGCCTACCGCGCGATCGGCGGTTCGAGCGGCTTCGACGTGTACTGCACGACCGCGAGCCAGATGTACGGCGGGGCCGACGGCGAGACCGCCGCCACCGACAAGGCCGTGAACCTGACCAAGGGGATCGTGCCCGAGTACAAGGGCACGCCCATCGTCGCCTACTTCTTCTCCACGTCGGGCGGCCACACCGAGAACATCGAGAACGTGTGGACCGGCTGCGCGCCGGTGCCGTACCTGAAGGGCGTGCCCGACCCCTACGACACGACCTCGCCCTACCACATCTGGCCCGACAACCCCATCCACCGCACGCCCGCGCAGATCGCGGCCGCGCTGGGTTTCAGCAAGGGCCCGCTGCGGGCGGTCTACGTGCTCAAGAGGGGAACCTCACCGCGCGTCGTCAAGGCCCTGCTGATCGGCGACCACGGCGCGGCGGTGACCGACGGCGCGACGCTCCGGGCGGCGCTCGGGCTGCGCGACACGTGGGTCTTCTTCACGTCGCTGTCGATCGCTCCATCGACCACGACGACCATCACCTACGGCTCCTCGGTCACGCTCACCGGGCGGCGCTATCCGGCGCTGGCCGCGGGCAAGGCGATCCGGCTCCACCTGCGGCCGGCCGGTGGTTCGTGGTCGTCGCGCAAGGCAAAAGCGACGGCCCGCTCGAGCACCGTCGCCGGCTACACGGTCAGGTTCACCGGGTATTCGGCCAAGGTGATACCGACGGCCACGACCCGGTGCTACTTCACGACGCCGACCGCCATGGGGGCAAGCCTGCTCTCCGCCCACGTCACCATCGACGTCAGGCCGGCCGTCACCATCCGGACCGCGAGCACGACGGTCAAGACCGGCGACAAGGTCGTCTTCACCGGCACCGTCACGCCCGCCACGGCCGCCGCGACTATCTGGCTGCAGACGAAGGGTCCGTCGGGCTGGGTCGACGCCGCGAGCGCCACGCCGGCAGGCGACGGCGCCTACTCCGTCGCCTGGACCGCGGTCGCCGGCGCGACGCAGTTGCAGGTGCTGGTGCCGGCGTCGAGCACGCTCGTGGCGGGCGCGAGCCCGACGGTCACGATCACCGCGAACTAGGCGCGCGCACCGGTCCGCCGCTCGAGGGGGCGGGCGGGCCTGCGGCCCGCCCGCCCCTCATTCCTTGATCTGCGGCAGGGCGACGCCGTTGAAGCCCATGGCCTCGGCCACCGCGCGCTTGACCGAGTGGCGCGGGATCTCGCCCTCGGCCATGTAGATCACGTCTTCGGCGATGCTGGTCGCGTGGTCGGCCACGCGCTCGATGAAGCGCGAGACCTGCAGGAGCTGGATGAGCGGGTCGAGCCACTCGGGGTGCTCGCGGGCGGCGGCCTGGAGGGTGGCGGTGAGCTCGCGGTCGAGGTCGTCGACCTCGTCGTCGGCGAGCAGCACCGCGCGCGCGACGGCGCCGTCGGCGTGCACCAGGGCGTCGAGGGCGCTCGACACCATGCGCTGCGCCTTGGCGGCCATGCCGGCCATGTCGAAGGCCACGACGGGCTGCTCCATGGCCGCCAGCAGCCGCGCCCGCTCGGCGATGTTGACCGCCAGGTCGCCGACCCGCTCCAGGGTGGTGTTGATCTTGATGGTGGTGACGATGAAGCGCAGGTCGCCGGCCACCGGCTGGTAGAGCGCCAGCGCCTTGAGGCAGTCCTCCTCGACGTCGACCTCCATGAGGTCGATCGGGAAGTCGCGCTCGATGGCGTCGGCGGCGAGCGTCTCGTCGCGCCGTTCCACGGCGGTCAGCGCCCGCCGCAGGTTGTCCTCGACCAGGGCGCTCAGCGTCAGGATGCTCTTCTTCAGGTTGCCTATCTCGCGTTGCAGCTGTGTCGACATCAAAGCCCCTCGCTAGCCGAACCGGCCGGTGATGTACTCCTCGGTCTGCTTCTGGACGGGGTTCTCGAAGATCTGGGTGGTCGACCCGAACTCGATGATCCTGCCCTCGAAGAAGAAGGCGGTGTAGTCGGACACGCGGGCCGCCTGCTGCATGTTGTGGGTGACGAGGGCGATCGTGTACGACGACTTGAGCTCCTGGACGAGCTCCTCGATCTTGCCGGTGGCCACAGGGTCGATCGCCGAGCAGGGCTCGTCCATGAGGATGAGCTCGGGCTCGGCGGCGATCGCCCGGGCGATGCAGAGCCGCTGCTGCTGACCGCCCGACAGGGCGAGGCCGGGTTCGCTCAGCTTGTTCTTGACCTCTTCCCAGAGGGCGCCGCGCTTGAGCGCGTCCTCGACCCGCTCGGAGAGCTCCGACTTGGAGAGCTTGAAGTGCATGCGCAGCCCGTAGGCGATGTTGTCGAACACGGTCATCGGGAACGGGCTGGGTTTCTGGAAGATCATCCCGACGCGCCGGCGCAGGCTGAGCAGGTCGGTGCCCGGAGCCAGGATGTTCTCGCCGTCGAGGACGACCTCGCCGGTCGCCTTCTGGTCGCGGTAGAGCTCGTAGATGCGATTGTAGCAGCGCAGGTGCGTCGATTTACCGCAGCCCGACGGGCCGATGATGGCGGTGACCCGGTGCTCCTTGACCTCCAGGTGGTTGGCGTACAGCGCCTGCTGCTTGCCGTAGAAGAAGTCGAGGCCGCGCACCGACAGCTTGCTCGGCAGCGAGTCGAACTCGGCCGCGCCGTCCTGGAATCCGGGGGTCACCTCGAGCCGCGGCGGCAGCGGCCTGGCGACCTCGGATCGGGTGCCCGGGTCGATCGTGTCCATGATGTCTACCATTCCTTGCCTCGCTGAAAGAGAAGCCGGGTGACGACGTTGACGCCCAGCACCGCGACGATGATCAGCAGGGCGCCTCCCCACGCCAGCTGGATCAGGTGCGGGTAGGGTTGCTGGGAGAAGTCGAAGATCGTCTTGGTCAGGTTGGCGGTGGGACCGCCGAAGTAGCCCGACGAGCCGAACAGGCCGCTCAGCCAGTACGGGCTGCTCAGGGCGGTGAACAGCAGCGGCGCCGTCTCGCCGGCCACCCGCACGACGGCCAGGATGGCGCCGGTGATCAGGCCGGCGCGGGCCGCCTTGACGATCACGCCGAGGGTCGCCCTCCAGCGCGGCGCCCCCATCGCGAGGGCCGACTCGCGCAGCTCGTTGGGCACCAGGTTGAGGACGTCCTCGGCGGTCCGGGTCATGACCGGCAGCATGATGAACGCGAGGGCCACCGAGGCCGAGAACCCCGAGAAATGATGGCTGGGCAGCACCAGCATGGCGTACGCGAACATGCCGGCGATGATCGAGGGCACGCCGAGCACGATGTTGGTCACCGCCCGGATGCCGGTCGCCACGCGGCCGGCGCGGCCGAACTCGGACAGGTAGATCGCCCCGAAGAAGCCGAGCGGCAGGCCGACGATCGCCGCGCCGAAGGTGATCACCAGCGTGCCGACGATGCAGTTCGCCAGGCCGCCGCCCGTGTCGGTGGCGGCCGGGGGAAGCTGGGTGAAGAAGGCGACGTTCCAGGCCCCTATGCCGCGCACCACGACCGTGACCACGATCCAGCCCATGACGAAGATGCCGATCGCCGCCGCCATCCAGGCGCCGGTCGTGATCGCGGTGTTGACGAGCTTGCGGCGGGCCACCGAACGAGGCGGCATCGGCGGGCGCGTCACGCCGGTCATCGCCGCGCTCACGCCCGGCTCCCCGTCATGCGCCGGGCCCGGGCCAGCCAGAGCTGGGCGATCACCTGGAACACCATGGTGATGACGAACAGGATGAGGGCGAGCTCGATCAGCGAGCTCGTCTCGAGCTTGCTCGACGCCTCGCCGAAGTTCAGCGCCAGGGTCGCCGAGACGGTCGTGCCGCTGGCAAACAGCGAGCGCGGGATCGCGAAGAAGTTGCCGCCGATCACCATCGACACGGCCATGGTCTCACCCAGCGCCCGCCCAAGACCCAGGAAGACGGCGCCGGCGATGCCCGACAGGGCGTAGCGCATACTGATCTTGCGCATCACCTCGTAGGTCGTGGAGCCCATCCCGTAGCCGGCCTCCTTGACGACCGTCGGCACCATGTGGAGCACGTCGCGCGAGACGGCCGTGATGAACGGCAGGATCATGAGGCTCAGCACGATGCCGGTCGTGAAGACGTCGACGCCGATCGGGGCGCCCGAGAAGATCGGCAGCCGGCCGAGCGGCGTCGACTGGATCCAGGGCTCGATGTGGTTGCCCATCAGGGGCACCACCACGAAGATGCCCCACATGCCGAAGATGATGCTGGGCACCGCGGCGAGCATCTCGATCGTGGTGCCCACGACCCGCGAGACCAGCGGGTGGACGAGCTCGACCAGCAGCAGGGCGATGGCAAGGGCCAGCGGCACCGCGATGACCATCGCGAGAACGGTCGTCAGGAACGTACCGAACAGGCTGGAGAGCGCCCCGTACTGGTTGGTGCCGGGGTTGTAGGCCACGTGGGTCAGAGGTTTGATCCCCAGCACGTGGATCGCCAGCCACGAGTTCTTCACCAGCACGCCGATGAGGAGGAACATCGCGGCCGCCACGGTCGCCGCGCAGACGACCGTGAACCAGCGGAAGAGGGGGTCGCCGAAGGCGAAGTGGCGGCGGCGCGGGCGCGCCTGCGCGCCCGCGCCGCCGGCCGGTGTCCCTATGTCGATTCCCGCGGTGCTCACTTGCTCACGTGTCCGTCCCCCGCAGAGGAAGCCAGCTTGCCGTGCCGCGGTCGGGCGGGCGGGCGGCGGGGCCGTCCGGCCCCGCCGCCCGCCCGCGACCGCCCGGGTCGTCAGGCGGGCCAGACGGCCGTGCCGCTGACGGTGATCTGCGCCCACTGCTGTTCGACCAGGTTGTAGACCTTGGCCGGGATCGGCACATAGGTCAGGCTCTTGGCCTGCGACGCTCCGCTCCTGTAGCCCCAGTCGAAGAACTTCAGGGCCATCTGCGCGGTCACGGCGTCGGGCTGGTTCTTCTGCATGAGGGCGAAGGTCGCGCCGGTGATCGGCCAGGTGGTCGCGCCCGGCTCGTTCACGAGCGCCATGGCGAAGCCCTGCGCGGGGTCCCACTTGGCGTTCTTGGCGGCCGCGGCGAAGCCGGCCAGGCTGGGGGCGACGACCTTGCCGGCGGCGTTTCTCATCATCACGGTGCTGATGTTGTTCTGCTGAGCGTAGGTGTACTCGACGTAGCCGATCGAGCCGCTGACCTGCTGCACGAGGGCGGCGACACCGGCGCTCTTGGCGCCGCCGGTGCCCACCGGCCAGGCCGGCGCGGTGTTGGCGCCCACCTGGCTCTTCCAGGTCGGCGAGACCGCCGACAGGTAGCTCGTGAAGATCCACGAGGTGCCCGAGCCGTCGGACCGGTGCACGACGTTGATCTTGGCGGCCGGCAGCTTGACACCGGGGTTGAGGGCCTTGATGGCCGGCGCGTTCCACATCGTGATCTTGCCGAGGAAGATGTCGGCGAGCGTGGGACCGTCCAGCTTGAGCGTGCCCGACGGTACGCTGCTCAGGTTGACGATCACCACGGTCCCGCCGACGGCGGTCGGAAACTGCACCAGACCGGCGCTCTGCAGCTGGGCGGCCGTGAGCGGTGCGTCGGTCGCCCCGAACTGCACCGTCTTGGCCTCGATCGCGGCGATCCCCGCGGTCGAACCGACGGGTTGGTAGTTAAGCTTCACGCCGCCCGAGACGCCCTGATAGGTCTTGGCCCAGGCAGTGTAGAGGGGCTGGGCGAAGGTCGACCCGGCGCCGATGAAGCTGTTGCCCGACCCACCCGACGAGCTCGACGAGCTGCTGGAACTGCCGCACGCCGCCGCCGTCAGCACGACGCCGACCGTCAGCACGCTGAGCGCCGCTCCGAACCAGAACCTTCTCGATCTCTTCATGTGTGGTCTCCTTGGTCCTTTCCCTGGACGAGGGCGGCCTGCGGCCACCTCGCGGGACTGTACCGACGGCGCGTTAGAGAACCGTTAGGTCCCGGTGTTTTTGGCGTGAGGCGGCCGGCACCGGAGCCCGCGGCGCGGCGCCGCCAACGAGCTGAAGGTGCGGGGCGGGCCCAGGGGGCCCGCCCCGCACCGGACCGGGCGGCCGCTCGCGTGGCCGCCCGGGGGAAGCGCTGTCGCCGTGCGGCTCTCGTCCCGAGCCCGCCGGCCGCCGACGGGGCTAGGTCGCGGGACCGGCCTGATCCGGGAGGGGATCCACCAGGGAAAGGAGACCCGGGCCGTGAGCCGCGACAGCGCCCCTCACTCTACGGCAGAGCTCACCAACAGGGCTTGCTGCCGGCCTTGACTAAAGAGTGCCACACCGTCCGGATCGCCTTTGTGGCGGTGGCCGGCAGCGGCACGAAGTCGAGGCTCTTCGCGTCGCTCACGCCGCGGCTGCTGGTGAACGCCCAGTTGAAGAACTTGAGCATGGCGTGGCCGGTGGCGTAGCTGCTCTGGCTGCGGCGGACCAGGATGTAGGTCGCGCCGGTGATCGGCCACGACGAGGCGCCCGTCGTGTTGACGAGGCTCGTGGCGAAGCCGTTCGCCCACGTCCACTTGGCGTGCGACGCGGCGGCGGCGAACTTGCTCTCCGAGGGCAGCACCCACTTGCCGGACTTGTTCTTCATCTGCGCGTAGGGGATGTTCGCGGTGAGGGCGTACGAGTACTCGATGTACCCGATGGCGCCCACCCTGCTCTTGACGGCGGCGGCCACGCCGCTGGACTTGGCCATGCCGATGGCGTTGCTGCCGGGCCAGCGGCCGGACATGTCCGTGAACCCCCACGCCGAGCTGACGGCCTTGAGGTAGTGGGTGAAGATCCAGGTCGTGCCCGACGAGTCGGAGCGGTGCACTGTCCAGATCTTGCCGCTCAGCTTGAGCCCGTGGTTGAGCGAGGTGATGCGGCTGTCGCTCCACTTGGTGATCTTGCCCTCGTAGATCAGCGCGAGGACGGGGCCGGTCAGCTTGAGGCGACCGGAGGAGACCCCGGGGATGTGCACGATCGGCACGACGCCGCCGACGCACGAGGGAAACTGGACGAGCCCGGGCGAGCTGTTCAAGACGGCGCGCGTCAGAGGCTTGTCGCTGGCCCCGAAGTTCACTGTGCCGTTCGTGATCTGGGCGATGCCGGTGCCCGAACCGACGGCGTTGTAGATGATCCGCGCGGCGCTGTAGTGGCCGGCCCACCTTCCGTACAGGAGGGCCGGGAACGTAGCGCCGGCGCCGTTGATCGTGGTGGCCGCCAGCGCCGACGACGCTCCGGCCAGCATGCCCACCGCGACGGCGACAACGATGCCGGCGCGAACGGGCCACCATCTCGCTGCTTTGCTCATGCTCTCTCTCCTTCTCTTGCTTTCGCGCGCCTGACGCGCGCACTCCCGGCTACCCGGCAGACTCTAGACAGCGGGTGTGAGCGGGTCGTGAGAGGCAGGTGAGAGGGGCGATAGGTGTCGGTTGGGACGGCGCGAGCAACCGGTGCGCAGAGCGTTCAGACGGGCAGCGTGATGGTGAAGGTGCTCCCCAGACCGGGTGTGCTTTCGACCGCGACCCAGCCGCCGTGCGCCACGGCGATGTGCTTGACGATAGAGAGACCGAGACCGGTGCCGCCCATGTCGCGGCTGCGCGCCTTGTCGACGCGATAGAAGCGCTCGAAGAGCCGCGTCAGGTGCTCGCGGCCGATGCCGCGGCCGGCGTCTTTGACCCTGATCGACAGCCCCGCCGCCTCGACCCCGGCCGAGACGTCGACCGACGAGCCTTCGGGGCTGTACTTGACGGCGTTGTCGATCAGGTTCACGACCGCCTGCTCGAGCAGCGGCGGATTGATCTCGGCGTAGAGATCCTCCGGACAGGCGAGCGCCAGCGTGATGTGTCTGGCGCTGGCCTTCATCTCACAGACGTCGAGCGCCACCTGCAGGACGTCGCGAATGCTGCCGCGCTCGAGCGAGATCGTGGCGCCTTCGGAACCGCTCTCGAGGCTCGAGAGGCTCAGAAGGTCTTCGATGATGGCGCTCAGGCGGTCGGCCTGGCCGACGATGATGCGCAGGAACCTCTCGGCGTCGTTGCGATCGTCCAGGGCGCCGTCGAGGAGGGTCTCGGCGAAGCCCTTGATCGTCGTGACCGGAGTCTTGATCTCGTGCGACACGTTGGCCACGAAGTCGCGCCTGATGGCTTCGTAGTGTCGCATGCGCGTGATGTCGTTCAGAACGACGACCGCGCCGCGGCCCTGGGCGTCGCCGTCGCCGTCCTTGAGCTGGGCGCCGTGGACCCGGAGCTCGCGCTGGTCCTGTTCCGCGTGAACGACGACGTCGCCCTCGACGGGCTCTTCGCCGGCCAGCACGGCGGCCACGAACACCTGCAGCTCGGGGTTGCGCACGACCTCCTGGATGCTGCGGCCCTGTGCCTGCTCGGGCTCGACACCGAGCAGCCGGGCGGCTGCGGCGTTGATCGTGATGATGCGTTCCTGCCCGTCGACGGCCAGAACACCCTCGGTCATGCCGGCCAGCACCGCCTCGCGTTCGTTGCGCTCCTCGGTGATCGTCTGGATCGTCTCGCTCAGCTGACGCCCCATAGCGTTGAGACCGACCGCGACCTCGCCGATCTCGTCCGTGGTCGAGACGTGGATCTCGTGAGCAAAGTCGCCGCCGGCAAAGCGCTCGGCGCCGCGCTTGATGATCCGCATGCGCTCCGAGATGCTGCGCGACACGACGAGGCCGAGCAGCGCCACCGCCAGGGCTACGAGCAGGGTGCCCACGACGATGCGGCGCGTCATGACGTTCAGCGCATGATTGACCTGGGAGAGAGGCAACGCTGTGCGGATCACCGCGATCACCTGATGGGCACCGCTGAAGACCGGGATGGCCACGTAGATCATGCGCATCTTGAGCGTCTCGCTGAAGCGCGCCACCTCGCCGGTGCGGCCGTTCAAGGCCGCCTGCACCTCGGGACGCGTCGGCGTGTTGTGGTTGGGCATCGTGGCCGGGTCGGCCTCGGAATCGGCCAGTACCTGGCCCTCGACTCCGACGGTAGCGTCCGGCCCCGCGATCACGGTGAGGCGGGTGTCGGCGCTGGTCCCGAAGGTCTTGACGAGCTCCTGAAGCTGAACCGGGCGGTCTAGCAGAGGGCCGACCTGATTAGTGGCCAGCTCAGCGCGGGCCTTCAGGTCGTGGAAGGCCTGTTGATGGTAGAGGTCAGAAGCGGTGCCGACGGCCAGCCAGCCGACGACTCCCGCGCAGAGAACCACGGCCAGCAGATAGGTGATGTAGAGCTTCCAGAACAGGCGGGTGCGATGCATGGCTCATTCGTCTTTGAGCCTGTAGCCTACACCCCTTACGGTATCGATGTAGCCGCCGCACGGCCCGAGCTTGCGGCGCAGCGAGACGATGTGCACGTCGACCGAGCGGTCGGTCACGAAGCGCTCGTTGACGTAGACGTCGTCGCCCTGCGCGGCATCGACGATCTGCTGGCGCGTGAAGACCCAGCCCGGCTTGCGGGCCATGAAGAGCAGAATGCGAAACTCCGAGGCCGTCAGGTCGACGGGCCTATCGGCCACCAGCACCTGGTGGCGGCCCGGGTGGATGACGAGGTCGTTGATCTTGATGGTCGCCTGACCGTCGCCGTTCTCGGGCTGCTCGCGCCGCAGCACCGCCCTGACACGGGCCGTGAGCACGCGCGGGCTGAACGGCTTGGTCACGTAGTCGGCGGCGCCGAGCTCGAGACCGGTGACGATGTCGGCCTCGCCGCCCTTGGCGCTCAGCATGACGACGGGGATCTCCTGGGTCTTGGGGTCGGCCTTGAGCTTGCGGCAGACCTCGAGACCGTCGACGCCCGGCAGCATGAGGTCGAGCAATACCAGGTCGGGCAGCTTGAGGCGGGCGGCGCTCAGGGCATCCTCGCCGGTCTCGACACAGACCACGCTGTAGCCCTCTTTGGCCAGGTTGTACTTGACCAGTTCGAGGATCTCCCGCTCGTCGTCGACGACGAGGATGGATTCCTTGGCCATCGCACCCCTCTACGGTTGCCACACTGCGTCGCCTGCCAAGTATAGACCGGCCACGTTAGGACTTTGTGAGCGTGCGTTCGGCGATGACCACGGTGCGGCGCACGACCGTTTCGTTCTCGGCCAGCAGCTCGGGAAGCGCCGGAACGCGTATTCGCCGGATGGCGGCGACGCCGCCCAGGGACGACACGAACAAGACGAGCTCGAGCACGTTCGGCTGGGGCAGGTCGGCGCGCCCGGCGATCCCGCGGCCCACGTCGGCGACCGCGGCCGCGCCCCCGAAATCGACGCCGACGAGCACACCGCGGCGCGCGAACAGCGTCGCGAACGGAATGCCGACCTCGGCCTGGGCGATCGTCGCGACCGGCGTGGCGGCGGCGGCGGGCACGCCCGCCGCCGCCGCCCGCCAGGCCTCGAGATAGGGGAACGGATCGACCGCCGGACCGCCGTCGGGGTGGATCTCGAAGTGGCAGTGCGGCGACGTGCCGGCGGCATCGCCGGTCTCGCCGACGTAGCCGATCACCTGCCCTTTGGCCACGTGGTCGCCCGACTTGAGGCCGGCCGCGAAGCGCACCATGTGCGCGTAGTAGAAGTAGTCGCCGCGCGCGTCGGTCAGGTGGGCGTTGTTGCCGCCGATGCCTAGCGTGCTGTACCGGATGGTGCCGGCCAGAACGGCGACGATCGGGGTGCCCATCTTGGCGAAGATGTCGTTGCCCTCATGGCGGTGGTTGGGCATGTCGGCCCGATACGCGCCGAACGTGTCGGTGTAGTTCACAGGTCCCCTTACCGGAAACACCGCGCCCGGGAAGCGCGCCAGGATCTCTTTGGTGGGCGGCGCGGGCGGGGGCATCGTGGCGACGACGACGCCGCCCGCGCCGCTCGCCGCCCCACCACTTGATGAGCCGGTGTGCGAGGCGCCGGTCTTTCCCGACGAGCCCGTCCCGGCGCCGCCGGACGAGGACTTGCCGGTTCCGCCCGGCGAGGACTTGCTCGGCCGCGGCGTCGCCGTCGGCGTCGGCAGAGGCGCCGGCAGCGGCGTGGGCTCAGGCGGCTCGGCGGCCAGCCTGGCCAGTTGCCGGGCGGTCGCGGCGTCGGACGACGCGGCCGCCCGACCGACGACGATCACGCTGCCGGTCGCCAGATCACCCACCTGCTGGTCGAGGACGAGCACAAGACCCGTGACGACCGCGCTCGGCGACGGCGAGCTGTCATCGACGGTCGCGGCGAGGATGGTCAGTGTGCCCACCCCCGGTATCGCGACGGGCTTCGTCTGATCGGCCACCGGCTGACCGTCGACCTCGAGTCCGTTGACGAAGCTGTCGCCGGTGGCGGCGTCGGCGGACGAGGGACCCGCGTCGGCGGTCGCCACCACCTCGACCGAGTCGGCCTTGACGACGCCGCCGAGCAGGCTCACGTCATCCAACGACACGTCGGTCTCCGAGACCAGCGCGGTGCCGACTTCAGACGACCTGACGGTCGCCACACCCCTCGCGAACCGCAGATTTGCCGATGTGAACGAACGCCTCACCGTGGCCTCGTCGTTGGCGATCGACGGACCGTTGAAGATGTCGCCGAAGCCGACGACGTCGCCGCCGCTTGAGATCGAGGCCAGCAGCGCGCCGGCGCCGGGCGGCGCCTGTGCGCCGGCTCGCAGGGCGCCGGTGGCCAGCATGACGACGGTCGCCACGCCCGCTACCGCGACGGCCAGCACCACGAACCGCCCGCGGCGGATCTGCGCCTCTCTCCTGGCGCTGCGCCGGCGGCGCCGACGGGCCCCGCTGCGCAGCACGCGTGTCTCGTGCGCCGCTTCCACTCGTCTCTCCCGGACTCGTCTCTCCCGGATCACCTGCTCGTGTCGTTCGACCGGCAAGGCTATCCGAAGACTGTGAGCGCGGTGTGAGGCCGCGGTGAGGGTTCCGAGAACGCGGGGCGGGGCCTGTTCGGGCCCCGCCCCGCCGCTGCGCGCCGGTCTGCGCGGACGGCCGCCGAGCGGCCGTCCGCGCGCAGGAGGCGCCCTACTTCACGTGAATGAAGATCGGGTTGCTGTAGAACCAGAGGTCGGCCCAGGCCTGAGCGGGCGTGTTGATCGTCACGCTGCCGCTCTTGGTAGGGTCGGGGTTGGGGAGGGTCTGGTAGGTGAGCGTGTCGATCAGCGGGTTGCCGCTGGCGTCGGTCTGGTTGGGCGTGTTCGGCGCCAGGTTCGTGCCCCGCAGCCGGAAGTACATGCTGGCCTGCGGCTTGAAGGCGACGGTCATGACCTTCCAGCCCTTGATCACGTGCCACTGGGCCTTGCCGAAGGTCTTGACCACGTGCGCCGAGGCGTTCGTGGCGCTCGTCGCGTACGCGGCGCTCACGTTGCCGGCGATGAGGTCGATGTGGTTGAGCCTGACGCGATCCCCGTTGTTGTTGGTCGCGGGGCTCTTGACGCGGATCGTGACGACGATCTTGTGGCCCTTCTTGACCGTCAGTGTCTGACCCATCGTGCGCGACGTCTTGCCGAGCTTCGCGTGGAAGTCGAGCGCGTTGATGAGGTCGCCGTTGACGATGAACGAGTCGCCCGACTTGATGGCGGCCACCAGGCCGTCATAGGAGGGTGTCCGCACGTAAGTCCAGGTCTTGTCGTACTGGCCCGGCCAGAAATCGTCGAACGACGCGCCGACCACGTTGCCGCCCGCGTCTTTGAACTGCTTCGTCCACCATTTGTACTCGCTGTCGCCGTAGACGTACCACCGGTGGCCCCCACCGAGCAGCGCGTCCCACACGCCGCCGATCTTGGCGACCATGTAGTCGGCGCCGCCGTACGTGCGGGCGAGGTCGGTCGTCGTCTGATCGAAGGCAGGATCGGAGGGTCCGCTGACCGGCTGGCCGGCGGCGTCGAAGTAGCCGCCGTACCCGCCGCGGGCGGCCGCCGCCTGATCGCCAGGAAAGCCCTCGAAGCCGCAGACCACGTTGGGAGCGGCGTTCTGCAGGGCGCGAAAGTCGCTGATCGTCCAGTTCAGGTCGCGCGACGGATGGTCGACGAAGGCATAGCTTTCGGTCGGGAAGTTGTTCTCGAGGAAGGCCGCCCCGTCCAGCGTGTTCTGGGCGGTCACGTTCTCCTTGTCCATCGGCTGGGCCGGAATGGAGGTCGGATACGGGCTCGGCTGGGTGGTGTCGAGCACCGCCGGGATGCTCTCACCGGCGCGGCTCGTGTCGGTGTCGGCCAAGTCGAACATGTACTCGAAGTTCGAGATGCCCTCCGGCTCGTTGATGGCGCCGACGATGCCCACGCTGACCTGTCCGTGAGTCGGCGCGTCCCACTGCAGACCCTGGATGAAGTAGCGGCCCGGGTAGTCGGCGCGGGCCTGCTGGATGGTCGGGTAGGAGTAGAGGGCGAGCGTCAGCCAGCGCCAGACGGGTAGCGCGAAGCTCAGGCCCTGCGCGTTGGCCGCGGACTGACCGCCGGGCTCGGCGTTGGCGAGGTAGTTCAGGCCGAAACCGAAGGGGGCTCCCGGTATGGAGTTCGCGAGGATGTCGCTCAAGGGGTTCTTGCCGTCGGTCAGAAACGTGTGGGTGCTCAGGTCGCCCGAAAGCCAGCGACCCTGGGCCTGTGCCGGGGCGGGTTGCGCCAGGGCGATCACGACGGCGACCAGCAGAGCGGTCACCGTCGCGAGCGCCAGGGCGGCCCGGCGCTTGCGCGATCCGTTCATCTTCATACCTCTCCTTCGGACGTTGATTGCCTGCCGGCGGCGCGAGTCTGACAGGCTCACGTGAGCAGAAAATGAGGCGGGCAAGAGACAGCGATGAGGGTGGCGTGAAGGCGGCGTTTCGGGAGTGCGTCGCTTCGGTGAGGGCGCCCCGTCTCACGCGATCTGGGAGCACCCGCGTCGGCGCGGTGCCCGGTTGCCGAACAATCATCGGCTCCTCACATCGAGCCAACGCGGGCCGTGCATCCTTGGCCTGTACACCAGCGTTGGGCCCGGCCGCCCCGGCCGGCCCGGAAAGGGGAAGGCAGCATGGCCGTGCCCTCGTCTGAGGACATCGCCCAGAACCCCACTATCATGAAGCGACCCGGCGACCGCCTCATGGCCGAGGCCGTGGCCATCATCGACACGGCTCGCCGGCACGACGTGCAGCTGCGCCTGACCGGCGGCCTGGCCGTGCGCCGCTACGCCACCGACCTCGACTTCATGGACCGCGACTTCTCGGACATCGACTTCATCGGCCTCTCCAGACAGAGCACGCGCTTGCGGCGGGTCGTCGGGCAGCTGGGCTACGAGGAGAACCGTTACGTCACCCAGGCGACCGCGGGAGCGCAGCTGCAGTACGTGAAGCGCGCCCGGCTGCTCGAGTCGCGCGCCCACATGCTCAAGCGGCCGCGGCCGCTGGGGCCGGCCAACGTCGGGAGCTCCGCGGTCGACCACATCGACATCTTCCTGGACGTGATGCGCATGGACCACGACATCGACGTCCGCGGCCGCCTCGATATGGACTCCTACGCCATCTCGCCGGCCGATGCGCTGCTCACCAAGCTGCAGATCGGCGAGATGGCAGACAAGGACGTGCACGACGTGATCGCCCTGCTCAAGGACGTGCCCCTGAGCGAGACGAACGACGGCCTCACCATCGACGTGTCTCGCCTGGCCTGCGTGTGCGCCCGCGACTGGGGCATCTTCCACGACGTCAGCTCCAATCTCGAGGTGATCTCAGCCAGGCTCGCCCACTACCCGCTCTCCGAGACAGAGGGGGCACGCGTCGGCGGGCACATGGCGACGCTTCGGGAGACGATCGCGGGAGCGGAGAAGTCGCTGCGCTGGCGGCTGCGGGCACGCGTGGGCACACGACTGCCCTGGCGACGCCAAGTGGAGGAGCGCGAGGGCTCGCCGGTGGTCGCCCCGGCGCCGTCGGGCGAGACGTTCATGGTCCTGTCGTGCGCGGAGTGCCGCCAGGCGGTCGAGATCTCGACAGAGCTTGCCCATCTCCCTGCGGCCCCGCTGGCTTGTCCATGCTGCGGGAGTCTGGATCTGACCCCGCAATCCCCCGAGGTCGAGGAGCCGGCGGCCGCCTGAGACCCTGATGATCGGAGGGCGCGCCGCGTGCGGCGCGCGGGAGAGGCGTGCCGCCTCAGCTGCTGCGGTCGCGGAGGGGCCCCCTCCTGGCCACCTCATGCACCTGGTCGTAGGTCCGCGCCGCAAGATAGCCCGCGTACTCTCGATTCGCCGACTCGAATCCTTCGTCAAGAGAGCCGGCGGCCTCTGACGGAATGCCCTCGTCCTCGGCCAGCGAAAGAACCGCCGCGTGACTGCCTTGCAGGTCGACGACCGCATCGGCCAAGGCTGCGAATGCTTCGGTGATTCTCCTGCTGGACGCGCGCCTGACCTTGCCTCCGTGTCGCAGGGACTCCGTCAGTACAACGCCGTGGTAGGCGAGCTCGGCATTGCGGACTGCCTCGACCTTGGTGGCATGGGTGTGCAACAGGCGCGAGAGCCGCCGGGAGGGCCTGGGCGAGCCGCCAGAATCGACCCCGCAGCCTCTTTGGTCTTCGGCCGCCATCGGCCCCTCCTGGAAACGGGGTTTCGCGCGGGCCACCTTCCACGGCCGCACGCACCCGATGTGTCAGGCGCGCCGCCGACGTAGCGCCGGTCGGTCTTCCCGAGCGTCCTCACCGTCGTCGGCGCTCTGCCGGGCGACCTCCAGCCGTGGAAGCGACGGCTCCCGTCGTGAGCTGTCGGTCTGATCGTTGGACCACAGCGCCCGGTCTTCGAGCTCCAGGCGCACGAAGGCGTCGAGCAGTCGGTGCCGGCGACGAATCCGACGAGCGACCACGGCAACCTCCGACGACGGTCCTGGAAGCCCTTCAACGCAAGTCTGCGAAGCCGCCGTTAGGCCTTCGTGAGTCGCACGTGAGGATTGTGTGAGGCGCACAGACACCGACAGGGGCCAGGAGTCGACTGTCACCCCGGGGGCGCGCCCTTGCCCACGCTTACCTTTCGCTCACCGAAGGCTCACAGGGGCCTAGGAATAGCCGGGTAGCATCACGACAGCCCACCCCCTGGGCCCGTTGGGCGTCGGCCTTCCTCACGAGGTCGGCGCCCGCTTCGTAGGTCGATGCAGGTGCCCCACCCCAATCTCGAGAGCGAAGACGAGCCGGCGCGCCGCGGGCGGCCGAAGCCCGGTAGGTGCGCCGCCGGCGTTTGCGCAAAGATGCCGCCCGAAGCGACCGGCGACTAGGCCGACTCAGGGCGAGAGGCGGAGCGCCGCTCGTCGTCGCCTCCGGCGAAGTAGCCGACGAGCTGCACCGACCAGCCTCCCTTGCGGTCGATCGCGCTGACCTCCGCGCCAAGCTCGCTCAGGCGCATCAGGTAGCGCCGGTAGTCGGCAAGTTCGAAGGTGCTGCGCCGTTCGTCGAAGAGCGCCGACCAGGCACGAGCGTCGAGCGGTGCGTACCGCTTGGGGTAGCACAGCGCCAGGATGGCCGAGGCTACCCCGATGCCCACCCCGGGCAGCAGGCGCAGGATCGTCAATCGCCCGGCGAGTTCAAACTCGACCTCTTTGTCTTTGCAGGCGAAGGCCATCTGGGTGATGCGCTTGACGCGCTTCTCCGAGCTTGACTCGAGAAGTCGGGCGGCGCGGCCGTACTGGTCGCCGAGCTTCCACCGACAGGCGGCGAGGAACTCATCGCGCGAAAGGTAGAACGGGACGCGCTTGTCGCGGGCGCGGGCCAGGCGCGCCTTGAGGCGCTCGGCTTCCACCAGAGTGGGATCGTCGGTGTGCTTCGCCGCGATGCGACGATCCTTGAGAACGGCGGCGGTGATCATCGTGAGTCCTCCCGGCTCGGTTCGTGGACGGTGGCGGCCACGGGCGCGCTGCCAAAGCCTTGCGCCCCACGTCGTACACCTCGCCGGCGAAGATGACAAGGCGCCGGGTTGGCGCTCACGCGGTATTGGCTTCGATCGCCCCCGGAGGTCGGTCTGCGGGTTTGGCGCGGTCATCATGCGCCTGAGTGGAGGTCGATTGTGCCCGCGTCATGCCTTTCGGCCGTGCGCCGATGGTGGTGGGGCCGACGCGAGCCCGCGCCGGAGCTTGGAGTCTCCGACCCGTTCGGGCAGGTGTAGGCGGCGCGGCTGCTGGGTATCGAGACAGCGGCGCGCGCCAGGACACCTGGCGGCGTCGCGTGCCGCAGGAAGTCGGCAGGTTCGCTCGAGGGGGGCATCGTGAGACAGTGGCGCAAGAACGGCATAGCGATCGACGACGCCGAGCTCGGCGATCTCGCCGCAAGCGACTGCGAGGCGGTCTGTGAGCTCGACGGTGTGCGCTTGCGCTTCACCGCCGAGACCATCACGGCCCGATTTTGGCAGTGCGCCGTCGCACAGGGCGCCGCGCTCGTGCTGACCCTGCGGCAGATCGATAGCCCGCGCGGCGCAGACCCCATCCACCTGGTCGAGCTCAGCGGCGCCGCTCCACTGGCCTCGAGGAGCTGCGAAGGCAGGCAATGTGGACAGCTGGCCGATGCTCTTGCGATAGCCGACCGCACTGCCCGCCGCTACGTCTGCGGCGAGCTGTTCCGCAAGGCCCGGGAGCTCATCGCCGGCCATCGGGCCGCCTGAAAGAGACGGCCCCGCAAGCGCCCGGGCACATCGCCCCGACGTCTTGCGACTCCTCAAGTCTCTAGTGAGGGAGACCGCGCACCGCCTGCTCGCGCGTCTCGTAGATGTCCAGCAGACGATCCAGTCCGCAGATTCGAAAGATGCGCACCAGGCCCCGGTGCGGCAGGACCAGAGCGACGGCCCCGGGGCCCAGGCGCCGCGCGGCCACCACGATCACACCCAGCCCAGTGGCGTCGATGAACGACACCTCACTCAGGTCGACGACGAGCGCCCGGGCGCCCCCGTCGATACCCCGCGTGACGGCGTCGCCAAGGAGCGGCGCGGTGTGGACATCGATCTCGCCCCGCAGGACGACCACCGTGATGTGCTGCGTCGCCCGCTTGAGCTCGACCGCGAAGGAGAGTCGCGTTTGCCGCAGCCAGGCGATCTCGGGCAGATTGAGGTCCGGGGCCGGGGCCCTAACCTGCGACGACTCGGTTGTCATCGGGCCACCTTTCTTCCTCACGCGGAATCGGACCGCCATATCAGGTCGGGGGCGGCTCTCCGCGAGGAGAGCCGCCCCCTCGCCACGGCGCGCGCCGGCCTGATCGCGTGCGGCCTTAGGCCTGCTCGGCAGAGTCGTCGGCGGCGGTCTCAACAGGGTCGTCGGCGGCGGCCACATCCGGCTCCTCGAACTTGCCGCCCTCGACCTTGACATCGTCCGGGCCTGCCGCGGCGAGCGCCGACTCATCGGAAGCGCCGGCATCGTCGCGCAGCTCTGCCTGCAGGGTGAGGTCGTCTGGGGCCTTCTCAAACGGATCGCTCATGGTCGTTTCCTTTCCTGCTGTGGGGGACGACTGCGACGTCGTTCTACGCCCCCGCCATGAGGTTCGCGCGAGTCGGCGATTGGGTGTCGATGAGCTGCCGAAGTGAACGGCTGCGCTACGAGGCTGCGCCTCGCTGCCGGCGGCGCTGCGCGCCGACGACCGCGGGGTGCCGCGCGCTCGAAGCTCGCGCGACCGCGATGCGCAACGCCGGTCGCGCAGCGGCGAGGATCGTGCCGTCCTGGGCCTCGACGTCGACCCAGCCGCGCCAGACACCGCCGTCGAGCAGCCGCGCCGTCGCCTCGAAGCTGTAGGAGGCGCCCGCTTTGAGCCGCAGCGGCACGTTGGACCCGTAGGCGAGGGCCTGGCCCGACGGCCCCTGCAGACGCAGGATCACCGCCTTCCAGCTGCCCGCCTTGAGACCCTCGTTGGTGAGCGTGAAACGGATGCGCAGGCGGGCGCGGGCGACGGCGGTCGCGGGAGTGAGCGTGATTGGACGCTGCACGACCAGCGCCGCGGCGACGCCCGCCGGTCCAATCCCCAAGCCATCGCCTTGCGGCTGACTCGTGCCGACCGACGCCGCGCCGCGCCACCGGGTGTCGCTGGGATCGCCGCCGAGCTCCAGCATGTACGTCGTGACGTTGTCGATCCAGGCCTGGGTGCCCTGCGGGCAATAGATCGGGCCGATGGCGCCGACCGCGTAGCGGCCGGCGCCGTAGTAGAGCGGCCCTCGCAACCCCTCGGCGACCGCGGCGATCGCCTGGTCCCAGCTGACAAATGAGCTGCCCGCCCGGGTTGAGGCGTAGAACCAGTTGAAGGCGTTGTTGGCGGCCGTCTGCGAACCGGCGGAGAAGAGGTACTGGCCGAAGCTGGACTCAGCTCCGCTGATGGCGACCAGAAAGGCCGGGTCGACGCCGTCTTGCCGGCCCACATCGTAGAAGACCCGGCCCTCGCCGGCCAGCGGCGAGCCTTGGGCAAGCAGGAAGGCGTCGATCTGGCGTGGGCCGACCGAGGCGCGTGCGGCGGGGGCGGCGGCACTGCACATGATCACGGCCAAGGCCACCGACAGCACGAAGATGCGCCAGCGTGATCGTTTCTTGCCCGGCAACAACCCCCCTTCGTCCGCGCGGACGGGAACCTCTCGGCCGGACAGGCTATCGAACATCGGTGAGCGGGCGATGAGGGTCGCGTGTGCGCCGTGTCAGCTCTCCACCGGGTCAAACACGACCGGCGAGCGGCGGCGGATCGACCGCCGCCGCGTTCGCGCCCGGCTCAGGCAAGAATGGCCGCCATGACCGCCCGCCAGTCTCCGAGGTCGGCGAACAGATAGTCGGGCGCATGCGAGGCGAGCTCGGCGGGGGTGTGGCGGCCGGTCGCGACCGCGATGCTGCGCACCGACAGGTCGGCGCCGCAGAGAATGTCGGCCGGCGCGTCGCCGATGACGACCACCTCCTTGCCGGAGTAACCGTGGCCGGTGAGCCGGGCGGCACGCTCGATGGCGATCGCCGGCAGCTCCGGCCGCAGGGCCGAATCCGACCCACTCGCGAAGACCTTGAAGAGCGGCAGGAGACCGGTGGGCGCCAGCTTGAGCGCGAGGCCGCCGGCGACGTTGCCGGTCAGCACGCCGAGCACGACGCGGCGATCTATGGCCAGGGCGGTGACCAGTTCGGCGACTCCCGGCAGAACCTCAACCTCGTCGCCCGTGATCTCGTCGCGCAGGATCTCGACGTACCGCTCGAGGCACGCCTCCAGGCGCTCGTGGGCGAGCGCCGCGGGCGTGCCCCACCGCGTCGCCAGGTCGACGATGATCGCCGGGTCGGTACGTCCGTGAAAGCTGTAGCCGTCGAGCTCGCCGCGCACGCCGTAGATGTCGTCGATCGCCCGGAATATGGCTCGGCCGCCGGCGCCGTGGGCGTCGATCAGCGTGCAGTCGACGTCGAACAGGACCAGGCGGCGCAGGCTGCCCGGGCGATCGCCCGTGTCTCTCATGCGCCGTCCGCCCGCTCGTCGGCGCCTCCGGCCGTGCGGTCGCTCGCCGGCTCGTCGGCAGCCGACCTCGCCTTGACCAGCAGCAGCGGCACGTCGCTTCCGTGACGCACCTTCTCGGCAAAGCTGCCCAGCACGACGCGTTTGAGGGCGCCGTGCCCGTGGGTCCCCATGGCGATGAGGTCGCAGTCGAGCTTTTCGGCCTGCTCGACCGTGTCGTCGGCCGGCTCCCCGCGACCGACCACGGTGCGCACCACGAAGCCCCTGCCCTGGAGCCTGGGCGCCACCCGGTCGAGCACCGCCTGGGCGTCTTCGACCTCATGGGTCATGGTGTCGCGGGTGTGGAAGTGGGCGACGCGCAGCAGGACGACCTCGGAGTGGAAGGCCTCGGCCAGCCGGACGACGTGCTCGAGCACGGCGTCGTCGACCGTCGAGCCGTCGAGAGGGACGAGGATCCGCCGGTAGAGAGTCATCTCAGAGCCCTTTCGGGAAGAAGGTCTGATAGAGCAGGAACACGTTCAGTCCAATGATGATAGCCGCCAGCAGCCAGCCCGACACCATGGTGCGGTTCCCCGAGCGCATGTCGCCCATCACGCTGGCGCGGCGCGTCAGGACGAGCAGCGGGATGATGGTGAGCGGGAGCTGCAGGCTGAGGACGACCTGGCTCAGGATCAGCGCCCGGTAGGCGTTCAGGCCGATCATGATCAGCAGCACGGCCGGCGCGGCCATGGCCACCATGCCAAAGCGATACAGGCGGCTGTGAGGGTCCTCGGGCTTGCCGAGATAGCCGGTCACGACGTTCGCCGTGGCCAGCGACGAGGTGATCGACGACGACAGACCGGCGACCAGCAGGGCGAGGCCGAAGAGCAGCTGCGAGGCCGGTCCGACCAGCGGCCGCAGGGTGGCCGACGCCTGCTGGATGCTCGTGACCGTGATGCCGTGAGAGTAGAACACGGCGGCGGCCACGAGGATCATCGCCGAGTTCACGAGCCAGCCCATGCCCATTGACAGCGACGTGTCGATCAGCTCGTAGCGCATGAGCCTGGTCTGGTCGTGGCCGCCGAAGTCCCACTCCCGCGACTGGATGGTGTTGGAGTGCAGGTAGATGTTGTGGGGCATGACGATCGCGCCGAGCATGCCCATGGCGATCACGATGCTGCCGTGCGGAAAGCTCGGGATGATCCAGTCCGGGGTCGCGGCCGCCATGTCGGGCTTCACGATGAAGAGCTCGACGATGTAGGCGGTAGCGATGAAGGCCAGAAAGACGATGATCAGCCGCTCGAGCTGGTCGTAGCGCTGGCCGATGATCGCCAGCACCACGAGCGCGAACGTGAGCGGCGCACCGACCACGAGCGGAATGTGGAACAGGATCTCAAAGCCGAGCGCGCCGCCGAGGATCTCGGCGAGGCTCGTCGCGATCAGCGCCGGCACCATCGTGCCGCCGAAGAGGATCACGAGCGGCCGCGAGAAGTGGCTGCGCACGTTCACCGCCAGCGAGGCGCCGGTGACGATCCCCAGGCGCGCGGCGATGTGCTGCAGGAAGATCAGCATCAGCGTGCTCAGCGAGATGACCCAGAGCAGCGCGTAGCCGAACTGGCTGCCGCCGGCCAGGTTGGTGGCCCAGTTGCCGGGGTCGATGAAGCCGATCGTGACGATGAATCCCGGCCCGAGGTAACGCAGCAGCTCGCGCGAGAACAGGTCGGACAGGAAACCGCGCTTCAGACCGCCCCTCCCTCCGTTGGCCGTGTGCGGCATGACTTTACCCGATCCGCGCACGACTCGAGTCGGCCGGGCGGGCGACGATCGACGGTCGGCGGCCTGTGAGCGGCCGATTGCAGGCGGCGGGCCGTGAGCGGCGGGCCGTGAGCGGCAAGCGCGATCGGCAAGAGGGTATTGGTTGCGGGCGGCCCCGACCGCCGGTAACATATGAATACTTGTTCATGTGTTCAACGGATGGCGAGGAGAGCTCATGACGCGTCGAGCGGCCATGAGGTCACAAACGGTCGAGACGGTCGCGCCGGCCGCGACGGCCGACACAGCCGCGACGGTCGCGCCAAGTTTCGGCCCGGCGGTCACGGATCCGGATGAGGTGGCGGTCGCCGACGCGGCCCGGATCGCGGCCGTGTTCCGGGTGCTGGCCGACGCCAGCCGCTGCCGCCTGGTCTACACGCTCCTCGGCCGCGACGAGATCTGCGTCGGCGAGCTGGCCGATCGGCTGGGCATGAGCGAGTCCAACGTTTCGCATCATCTCGCGGTGCTGCGCGCGCACGGCCTGGTGCGGTTCCGCCGCGAGGGCAAGCAGGTCTTCTACGCCCCCGACGACGATCACATCCGCCTGCTGCTCGACACGACGCTCGAGCACGTGCGCCACGGCGGCGGGACGAGTGGAGTACCCGGCGGCGGCGCCGGCGGCGCGGCCGGCGGCGGCCCGATCCGGCCATGACCACGACGGCGCTCGACCTGCCCGTCGTGCTGCCGCGCGGAGCCGACTGCGCCGCGTGCGTCGAGGAGTTCGGCGACGGGCTGCGCCACCTCCGGGGCGTGCGCAACGTAACCGCCGACGTGCCGCGCGGCCTCTTGCACGTGAGCTTCGACAACGACCTTCTGGCCTACGACGACCTCACCCGCGACGCGCGGCGCATCGGCGCCGCCGCGCACTGCGCCGTGCACTGCCCGCGCGACGAGCACGACCGGTGCGCCTGCGAGCTCGTGGTCGACCCGGGTGGCGCCGATCGCTACGAGCAGCGCCTGGCGCACGTCACCGGCCTCGACTGCGCCGACTGCGCCCTCAAGCTGGAGGGCGCCCTGCAGCACACCGACGGCGTCGTGAGCGCGACCACGAGCTTTGGCGCCGCGACCCTCAAGGTGGTGTTCGACCCCGACGAGATCGCCTTCGCTCAGGTGCTCGAGGGCGTCCGCCGGCTGGGCTACGACACGCTCGAGGGCCGGCAGGCGCGCGAGACGCGCCGCGACGACCGGCCCGCGGCCGGCGCGGGGGCCGACGGGCGGCGTTCGCCGCTTTCCGACAGGCGCACCGCGCTGACCGCGGTCTCGGGCGTGGCGGTGGCCGCCGGCTTTGCCGCCGCGGCTCTGGCGCCCTCGCTCTCGCCGCTGCTGTTCGCCGCGGCCATGGTCGCCGGCGGCTATCTGACGGCCCGCGCGGCGTGGTACTCACTGCGCGCCCGCTCGGTCGACATGAACGTCCTCATGACGATCGCCGCAGTCGGCGCGGCCGCCATCGGCCAGTGGAGCGAGGCGGGACTCGTCGTCTTTCTCTTCGCGCTGGGCAACCTGCTCCAGACGCTCACCATGGAACGCACGCGTCGCGCCGTGCGCAGCCTCGTCGAGCTCGAGCCGGCCGAGGCGCGGGTTGTCGACGGCGACCACACGCACACCGTCGCCGTCGCGGCCATCCGTCCCGGCGACCTCGTGCGCGCCTTGCCCGGCGAGCGCCTGCCGGTCGACGGCAGCGTCGTCGACGGGCAGGCCGGCGTCGATCAGTCGCCGGTGACGGGCGAGTCCCTGCCGGTGAGCAAGGGGCCCGGCGACGAGGTGTTCGCCGGCTCCATCGTCCAGGGCGGGGCCCTCACGGTGCGCGCCGCGACCACTGTCGCCGACAACACGATCGCCAAGATCATTCACCTAGTCGAAGACGCCCAGGCGCAGCGCGCCCCGCTGCAGACCACGGTCGACCGCTTCGCGGCGAAGTACACGCCGGTGGTCGTCGCGGCGGCGGCCGCCGTGGCGCTCGTGCCGCCGTTGCTGTTCGGGCAGCCCTTCAGCACCTGGTTCTACCGCGGCCTGGCCCTGCTCATCATCTCCTGCCCGTGCGCGCTGGTGATCTCCACGCCGGTCAGCTTTCTGGCCGCGCTGGGCGCCGCCACCCGGCGCGGCGTGCTGATCAAGGGAGGCGCCTGCCTCGAGCAGGCCGGCGCCTTGCGGGCCGTGGCCTTCGACAAGACCGGGACGCTGACCACCGGCGTGCCGCGCGTGACCGACGTGGTGTCGCTGGACGGCGATCAGGGCGAGCGGGTGCTCGCCCGGGCGGCAGCGGTGGAACGCTCGAGCGAGCACCCTCTCGCCCGGGCCATCGTCGTCGAAGCCGAGCGCCTCGAGGGCGGCGACGAGCAGAACTGGCACAACGGGCACGACGGACATGATGGGCAGGACGGGCAAGCGCATCTGCATCCCAGGGTCACCCGCTTTCGGGCGATCGCCGGGCAGGGCGCCCGAGCCGACCTTGACGGTGAGACCGTCCTCGTCGGCAAGCCCGAGCTGTTCGGGGACAGCGGTCCGCTGGCCGGCGCTCCGGGCCGCGGCGGCCTGTTCGCCGCCGAGTTGCGCAGGCTCGAGCTCGAGGGCAAGACGGTGGTCGTGATCGGTACGCCCGAGCGGGTCGAGGGGCTCGTCGCGGTAGCCGACGTCATTCGTCCTGAGGCGCGCGCCGCCGTCGACTCACTGCGGCGCCGGGGCGTGCGACACGTCGCTCTGCTCACCGGCGACAACGAGGCGAGCGCCATGGCCATCGGTCGCGAAGCGGGTGTCGACGAGGTGAGGGCCGGCCTGCTGCCCGAGGAGAAGATCGACGCGGTGCGGGCGCTCGCGGCGCGCTATGGCGGCGTAGCGATGGTCGGCGACGGCGTGAACGACGCGCCGGCGCTCGCCGCGGCGACGGTCGGCGTCGCCATGGGCGTCGCCGGCGCCGACGCCGCCCTCGAGACCGCCGACATCGCCCTCATGGGCGACGATCTTTCGGCCGTCGCCGCGACGATCCGGCTGTCGCGGGCCACGACGACGGTCATCCGCGAGAACATCGCCCTGGCGATCGCCGTCAAGGCCGTGTTTCTCGTGCTCGCGCCGCTGGGCCTGGTCACGCTCTGGATGGCGGTGTTCGCCGACATGGGCACGTCGCTCGCCGTGATCGGCAACGGCATGCGGCTGCGTCTGGCCGGCCGCGAAACCGACAGCCCGGCTTAACGGGCGTAGCTGGCGCAGCTCAGCCCCCGCGCTCTGCGCTCATCGGGGAGCCACGTCTCGGCCCCCCAGCGGCGGCCGGGGGGCCGTCAGGTTTCGACCGGCAAGCCCTTGCGTCGCCAGGCGATCATGCCGCCGTGCACCTCGTAGACCTTGGCGAACCCCAGCTTGGTCAAGGTGCGGGCCGCCACCGTGCTGCGGTGGCCGGAGGCGCACATCAGAACGACAGCCTTGCCGGCGTCGAGCTCGGCGGGCCCGCGCTGCCCGATCGCGCGCACGGGTATGTGCTGCGCTCCGGGAATGTGGCCGCGCCGCCACTCGACCGTCTCACGCACGTCGACGACCTGAGCGCCGGCCTCACGCAGGCGCTCCGCCTCCTCCGCGTTCACGGTCTCAAAGGCCTTGGAGGCGAGCCCGCTAAACGGCCACACCACTGCGATCCGCCTGCTCGAGAACGTCGTACAGGACTTCGTACGGACCGGTCGTGAGGATCGACGACAACAGGTCGTAGGCGCGACCGACAGCTTCGCTGCGATAGAAGTCGTCGTGACTCTCGAGCGACTCCCACTCGGTCTGGACCACGTAGTGGACCGCGCCGAGCTCGCCTTCGCGGGTTTCGTCGTGCAGCGCGCTGGCGATGGGCGACATGCCGAACGAACGCATGACGCGATGGGCTCGGTGACCCGCCGCCGGCCGCAAGAGGCCGTCGAGATCGTGCAACGCGGTCTCGGCTCTGTGTTCGGTGCCCTTTCTCACGCTGAATACCGTCTGACCGACGACCATGACGCGCAACTCCTTCACGGGTGATGCTTACTGGCCTGTACTTGCCCGCTCGAGGGTGAGTTCGAACAGCCGACGCATCGACGGGGCTCCCCCCGTGACCGCGACGAGCCTGGCGGGCGGGCCTGGCGGACGAGCCGTGGGCGGGCCTGGCGGACGGGCCGCGGGCGGGCCTGGCGGGCGGGCCGCGGGCGGCGGCCGCCCGTCACGGGCGTCTAGCGGGCGACGGTCCTCATGGCGGCGACGAGAGCGGCCGGTTTGACGGCCGCCGTGCCGCCGTCGATCGTCCAGACGATCTTGCCGGAGCGGTCGACGATCACAGCGTAGGGGCGCACCGACACGGTCGCCGCGTTGAAGGCGCCGAAGGCGCGCGCGACGGTGGCGTCGGGGTCGGCGAGCAGAGGGAACTCGGCGCGCTCGGCCTGCTCGGCGACGTCGTGCGCGGCGTCGCGGTCGCCATGCACGATGCCGATGAGCTGGCCGCGCCAGCCCCAGAGCTGGTCGGCGACGGCGCTGAGAGCGGTCACGAGGGTGCTCGCGGCGGCCTGATCGGCGCCCAGAAAGACGATCACGGGAAACCAGTCGCCGCGATACTGCTTGAGAGAGATGCGACTGCCGTCGTGGCCGGTCAGATCGAACTGAGGCGCCTCGCGCCCGACGCCGAAGTTGTACCCCACGATCTGTGACCTCCGCTCGAAGAAGGGTTCGTTCGACCCGCCGGCGACAGTGGCGAGCCGGCGGCGGCGCGCATGATTCTACATCATCGCTTCTTGGCCCCGCACGCCGCCCTTCGTGTGCCCGCACGCCGCCCTTCGTGTGCCGGCGCGCCGCCGCTCGCGTGCCGTCGCGCCGCGGCTCGAGGCCACACCAAGGGCTGGAGGGCGTCGTCTCAACCAGCCGTCGCCCTGAGCGCGTGACAAGCCGCATCTCACAGCGCATCCCGCAGGGCGAGGGGGCCGCCTCAGGAGCGAGCCGCGGTGATCGCGTCGACAGCGGCCACCGCCGCCGCCTCGTCCTGGTCGATGCCGCCGGCTTCGGTGGGCTGGTCGTCGGAGAGAACGGCCACCAGCAGCACCTGACCGTCGTGCCGGATCACGCCGACGCTGTTGATCACCCAGAGCTGTGGGTCGGGGAGCCAGCCGTTCTTGACCGCGGACCGTGTGCCCGGCGTCGCGGCCCTGGTGACGCCCCAGGCCTGATCGGGTTCCACCTCTCGCATGAGGCTCAGCTCGTAGGACCGCGAGGCCGCCGTGAGCGCAGAGTGGGCCGAGACGAGATCGGACAATAGCGTGAGCTGATCGGGTACGGTCGTACTCGTGAGGCCCCAGTAGCCGCCCTGGCCCGGCGTCGTGTGGCTCAAACCCAGGTGGACGTTGGCGTCGGCGATGCCGTCCGCGCCGCCGACGTCGTTCCACAGGTCGGTCGCGGCATCGTCGTCGCTGTTCTCGATCATCCGCGCCGCGAGCTCCTCATCTACCCCGCTGAGCTGCGTCCCGGCGAGCTGGTGCTGGAGGAGCAGGGTGGCCAGGATGTCGACCTTGACGATGCTCGCCGTGTGGAACCGGTGCGTGCCGTCGTAGACCGCCCCGGCGCCGGTGGTGAGATCGACGACGCCCACGGCGAGATTGCCCGTCCGCGACTCCAGGACCGGCGCGAGAGCGGCGACGAGGTCCTGATGGGCGACCCTGGCCGTGACCGCCCCTTGGCCGCTCGTGCCGCCACCGCCGCTGCTGCGGTTCGGCGATGGCTGGACGCGCGGGCCGCTGACCGAAGTGGCGCCGCTCGCCGGGCGCCGCGGCTTCGCCGCCTGGTCACGCGCCCGCGCGCTGGAAAGCGCCAGGATGACAGCGACTGCGACCATCATCGCAAAGACGACCACCACGAAGCCGCGGCGGCGGCGGCGCGACCGACGGCCGGCACGCACCGAAGCGCTCCTCACTTGCATCTCCCCGAGCCGGTGACCTTCGCCCGACTCATGGTTCGGTTCGCCCCGGCCCGCCCGCGAGCCAGCGGCTCGCTCGCCAGCCGGCGGCTCGCTCGCCAGCCGGCGGCTCGTGCGTCGGCGAAGCCAAGCTCCTTCACGAGGCTCCTCCTCGCACAACTCCGCGTGGCGTGCTCGAGGCGGTGTCGCGGATTCTCAAGTGTCGCCTCTCCTCCAAGCGGCGATGACGCCAGAAGTATGGGAGCCGTTGCTTGAGATCGGCTTGACGGCTCCTGAGGATCTACCCAGAGCTTATCAGCGCCCCGGCATTCTCGCCGAGGACCGTCGCGGCCGGTCGTCAAGTCTCCGGTCGCGCGGTCGCGCCGGAGAGGTGGCCGATCCAGGCGCGCCGCATGGGGTCGTGGTCGCAGACCACGCGGCCGAGAACCGGGCGAGGCCGGCGGCGGGGCCGGGGGCCGGACGGCCCCCGCCCCCGCCGCCTTCACGCGACGCGCCGGCGCTTCGTCAGGCGAACGTCCGGTAGGCCTGCCGGGCCGCGCACACGGGGCACTTGTCCGGCACGTCGCCGATCACCGTGTGGCCGCAGACGAGGCAGACGCTCACGGGCTGCGCCGCGATGTCGCCGCCGGCGAGCACCTTCTCGCGCGCTTCGGCGTACATGCGCTTGTGGTCCATCTCGGCCTTGAGCGCCCAGTGCATCGACTTGAAGGCCTGCTTGTCGCCCTGGAGCCTGGCGACCTCGACGTAGGCGGGGTACATCTCGTCGATCTCGAAGGACTCGCCCTCGAAGGCGGTCAGCAGGTTGTCGGCGGTCGCGTTCACGCCGGCCATCACCCGAAGGTGGTTGCGGGCGTGGCGGGTCTCGGCGAACGAGATGGCGCGAAAGAGGTTGGCCACGTTGGGCAGGCCCTCCGCTTCGGCCTTCTCGGCGAACACGAGGTACTTCTCGGCCGCCTGACTTTCGCCCGCGAAGGCGGCCTTCAGGTCGGCGAGATCCATGGCGTGCAGCTCGTCGGGCTGCGGCAGCTTGCCCTCGAGCTCGTCGCGGGCGGCGGCCTCTTCTGCTGTCATCTGCGTCCTCCTTGAAGGTCTCGAGCCGGGCCGGGGATCGTCGCCGCGGCGAGGTGGCGCCCCGGCGACGTAGCGGCCCGGCGGGGTAGCGGCGCCCGGCCGCCGGCGCCTTAGAACGTGGTGAAGAACTGACC
Organism: uncultured Actinomycetes bacterium; assembly: GCA_963751565.1. GTDB lineage: Bacteria > Actinomycetota > Thermoleophilia > UBA2241 > UBA2241 > Bog-752. Next base: position 132,957 of record CAVVVA010000002.1, read on the forward strand.
GGCCGTGCCGCAGACCGGGCACTCGTCGGGAGCGTCGCCGATCACCGTGTGACCGCAGATCGGGCAGACCCGCACCGGCGTGTCACCCAGGTCGTTGCCGGCGCCGACGCCCTTGGCCGTGGTGTCGTAGATCTTCTGGTGGTCGCGTTCCGCGGTGAGAGCGTAGCGGATCGAGGTGCCCGCCTCGGCAGCGCCCTGCAGCTTGGCGACGGCGGCATAGGCGGGGTACATCTCGTCGATCTCGAAGGTCTCGCCGCCCCAGGCCGCCGTGAGATTGTCGGCGGTGCCGCCGATGCCGCCCAGCGCGCTCAGATGGTTGCGGGCGTGCATGCTCTCGGCGTAGGCCACGGCGCGAAAGAGCCGGCCGACGTTGGGGTAGCCCTCGGCCTCGGCCTTGGCCGAGAAGGCGAGGTACTTCTGCGACGCCTGGCTCTCGCCGGCGAAGGCCGCCTTGAGATTCTCCTCGGTCATGGCGCCGAGCTTCTCGGGCTTGGGCGGGGTGTTCTTGAACGCGTCTGCCATGTCGTCCCTCCTGTGGGCGCTCCGAGCGGGAGGTGGGCGGAGCAAAGGTCCGCTCGCCGCGCGGCGTCGTTAGAGCCTGTCGAGATGCCTATGGTACCAGCGCCTCGGCAGACCGACGATGCGGCCGGCGTTGGCGCCGGGGATCGGGGAGATGCGCGAGCCGCGCCTCAGGCGACGAGGCGACGGTCGCCGTGGGGCTCGAGCGACGGCACAACGCGATGCAGGACGCGGTGCACCTGCTTCGGGCTCACGAAGTCGAACAGCACGTAGTACACACCGGGCGTCGAGTCGCTTCGCGTGAACTGCGAGAGATCGATGAGGACACCCAGGCGCAGGAGCTCGTGAGCCTGGTCGCGATCGATGGCCAGCAGCGCCTCGGTTGCCGGAACGGCGGCGTCGCCGCAGATCTCGGCCACGTCGGCGGGCAGCGTCCACAGCGACAGGGCGATGGGCCTGTGGTCGGCCTCGGCGCGCACCACGCGCACGCCCGGCAGGACCTCGGGGCCAAAGTCGTAGTGGCGCCCCTCATCAGTGCGAGCGACGTCGATCACGACCTGCACCTCGTTGAGCTTGTCGCGGAACTTGAGCGGCACGTGACGCGCCATGGATCCCTCCTGCCCAACCCCGCTCGCCCACGCGACCGGGGGAGACTCCTTCGTAGGTCCTCTTTACCCGGCCCCCGTCCTGAATAACCCTATTGCCCTAGTGCAAAAACGCGAGCGGCCGGCCGGCCGCCCGTGGCGCGCGGCGGCGCCCGCTCAGCCGCCCCCGGCGCGGCGCGCCGCCCGCTGGGCGGCCACCGTCGCCACAACGACGAAGAGCGCCTCGACGCCCATCGCGACGGCCGTCTTGCGACCGTCGAGCCACGACGGCGGGTGCGGCTCGTAGGCCGCCAGAGCGCAGACGAGCAGGCCGGCGACGGCGCCGGCGAGCATCCACGGCGCCGCCGCGACGTGGGCGGCCTCCCAGGCGGCGCGGCTGCCGAGCGTCGTCCTGGTGCGTAGTCCCGTCCAGTGCCCGTAGGGAAACCGTCGCAGAGCGCCCAGCAGGCCGATCGACAGCAGCGTGATCGCCAGGATCAGGGGCACGACGAGCGAGTCGCCGCTCACCGCCACCTCACGTCAGTCGCCTCCTTGCCCGCCCTGCCGTCAACCTTACCCTGTGCGCCCGGCCCCGACCGTTTGTCGAGGCGGCCGCGGAGAGCCGAGGCGCCAGCGGAGAGACGAGCCGATCTGCGCCGGCCGTTCAGGTCGCCGCCGGCCGCCCAGGTCGCCGCGGGTCGCCCAGGTCGCCGCAGGTCGCCCAGGTCGCCGCAGGTCGCCGCGGTTCGCGACGGGGTACACTGCCGCCATGAAGGTGATCGTGTTCGGATCGACCGAGCGTCTCGGCGGCTTGCTCGTGAGCGGCGCGCTTCGTCGCGCCCACACGGTGACCGCTTTTCGGACCGGCCGGACCGCGGCGGCCGATCCGGGGGCAGGCGCCGCCGAAGGCCGGCTGCGGACGGCGCCGGGCGACCTTCTCGATCGCGCCGCCGTGGCCGCCGCCATCGCCGACCACGACGCCGTACTGTACGCCGTCGAGCCGCCGGGCGCTCGCGACTCCACGAGGCTCGCCTCGCAGGGCATGCGCAACGTCGTGCGCGCCATGAGCGACGCCCAGGTGCGGCGCCTGGTCTGCCTGTCGATCGGCGGCCCCGGCAGCGAGCGCGACGGCGATCCGCGGGGGCTCCTCAAGCGGCTGCTCAGAGCCTCGCCTCCGAGCGGCGTTCTCGCCGACCTGCGCCAGATGGAGGTGACGGTTCGTCAGAGCGCTCTCGACTGGACCATCGTGCGCCCGGCCAGGCTGACCGACGACGAGGGCAGACACGCGTGGCGGGTCGGTCCCGGGTATGCTCTGCCGCACGGCACGAAGATCGCCCGAGCCGACGTCGCCGAGTTCATGCTCGACCAGCTCGACGGCGGCGCGAACGTGGGGCATGCGGTGGCCATCGCCTGGTAGCGGCCGCGTCGCGCCGGCGCCGGCCGCGACTTCCTGGCGCCGGCCACGACGAGCCGGACGTGGCTGAGATCGGCCGATGGTGAGGAGGGATCTCGATGGAGGACAAGGTCGCGAGGGCCGACGAGCTGCGCGAAGGCGAGCTGCGCGAGGCCCAGGTAGGCGGCAAGAAGGTCCTGCTGCTCAGGTGCGACGGCGTCGTGCGGGCCTATGGGCCACGCTGCCCGCACTACGACGCGCCACTGGCCAAAGGCCTGCTGCACGACGGGCGCCTCGTGTGTCCGTGGCACCAGGGCACGTTCGACGCTCGCACAGGCGACCTGATCGAGCCGCCGCCGCTCTCGGGGCTCACCGCCTTTCCGGCGCGGATCGACGACGGCGACGTCTACGTCGACCGCCCCGACGACGCACCCCGGCAGCGCACCATGCCGATGGCCGGCCGCGACCCCGGCGAGAAGCGCACGTTCGCCGTGGTCGGCGGCGGCGCCGCAGGCGCCGCCGCCGTCGAGGCGCTGCGCCAGCACGGCTTCGCCGGCCGCGTCGTCCTCATCAGCCGCGAGGACCGCCGTCCCTACGACCGCCCCAACCTGAGCAAGGACTATCTCACCGGCACGGCCAGCGCCGACTGGCTGCCGCTGCGCCCCGCGAGCTTCTACGAACGGCACGACATCGAGCTGCGCTGCGCCGCGGTGACGCGCCTCGACGCGGCCACGCGGCGCATCGAGCTCGACGACGGCACGAGCATGACCCCCGACGCGGTGCTGATCGCCACCGGCGGCCTGGCGCGACGTGTCGAGGCGCCCGGCGCGGACCTGGCCGGCGTGTTCACGTTGCGCTCCTGGAGCGACTGCGACGCGGTCATCGCGGCGGCAGAAGGCGCTGCCCACGCGGTCGTCGTGGGAGCCAGCTTCATCGGCATGGAGACCGCCGCCAGCCTGCGCGAGCGCGGCCTCGAGGTGACCGTGGTCGCCCCCGAGCCGGCGCCGCTCGCGGCCCAGCTCGGGGGCGAGGTGGGCGGGCTGCTGCGAGCGCGCCACGAGGAGCGCGGCGTGCGCTTCGCCCTCGAACGCACCGTCGCCCGGTTCGACGGCGACGGCCGGGTCCGCGCAGCAGAGCTCGACGACGGCAGCCGGCTCGACGCCGACCTCGTGGTGATCGGAGTCGGCGTCGCGCCGGCCACCTCCTTCATCGTCAACGCCCCCTTGAACGACGACGGCGGCCTCGACGTCGACGACCAGCTGCGGGTCAACGGCGACGGCGTGTGGGCGGCGGGCGACATCGCGCGCTACCCGGAACCGCACGTAGGCGGGCGCGTGCGCATAGAGCACTGGCGCCTGGCGGAACAGCTCGGACGGGCGGCGGCGGCCTCGATGGCCGGCCGGGGCGCGCCCTTCAGCGCGGTGCCGGGTTTCTGGACGCAGCAGTTCGGTCTGCGCGTCGCCTGCGTCGGCGTGGGCCGTGGCTGGGACGGCACGATCGCCGTCGGCGACGTGGCGGGCGGCGACTTCACGGTCTTCTACACTTGCGGGGACGCGCTCGTCGCCGCGGCCGGCACCCGCGACCTCGATCTCGCCGCCTTCTCAGAGCTCATGCGTCGCGGCCGGCTGCCGCGGCCCGACGACCTGCGCGGGCGCCCCGACGCCGGCCTCGCGCGCCTCCTTTAGAAGCGATGGCGGCGACAACCGCGCGCCCAACACACCACGAAGGGAGAACGACATGACACTGCCGACACGGCCACTGGGCACGAGCGGCCTCGAGATCACGAGCATCGGCCTGGGCACCTGGGCGATCGGCGGCGGCGGCTGGAGCTACGGCTGGGGTCCGCAGGACGACGAGCAGTCGCGCAAGACCATGCACCGTGCCGTCGAGCTCGGCATCAACTGGTTCGACACCGCCGGCGTGTACGGCCACGGCCACTCCGAGGAGGTCTGCGCGCGCTTCCTCAAGGAAGTCCCCGACGACCGGCGCCCCCTCGTCTTCACCAAGTGCGGGCCCACCTGGGACGACCGCGATCCCTACAAGGAAGAGCCCAGCGACCTCTCGCCCGCCAATATCCGCCGACACTGCGAGGACTCGCTGCGGCGCCTGGGCGTGGAGCGTCTCGATCTGCTGCAGTTCCACTGGCCCGACGACGGCAAGGTGGCGATCGAAGACAGCTGGGCGGAGATGGCGCGCCTCGTCGACGAGGGCAAGGTGCGGCTCGCCGGAGTGAGCAACTTCGACACCGGCCTGCTGGCCCGTTGCGAGGCGATCCGCCACGTCGACTCCCTGCAGCAGGAGTTCTCTCTGATCGAGCGCCGCACCGCGGGCAAGGAACTCGTCTGGGTGCGCGAGCACGGCACCGGCCTGCTCTGCTACAGCCCCATGGGCATGGGCCAGCTCACCGACGGCTTCACGGCGCAGCGCGTGCGGCAGATGCCCGACTCGGATTGGCGGCATCGCGAGTTTCGCGAGCCCGCGCTGTCGCGCAATCTCGCCTTGCGCGACGCGCTGCGCCCGATCGCCGCGCGGCACGAGGCGAGCGTGATGAGCGTCGCGGTGGCCTGGCTGCTGGCCTGGGACGGCGTCACCGCGGCGATCGTCGGCGGCAGGCGGCCCGAGCAGATCGACGGCTGGATCGGCGCGGCCGGCCTGCGGCTGACCGGCGACGATCTGAGCGAGATCGCCGACGCCGTGCGCGCGACGGGCGCCGGCGAAGGCCCCGACCGCCCATAGGAACCGGCGCGGCCGCGGCGAGCCCCTCGGCTCCCGAAGCTAGGCTGAGTCGGCCGACGCCGCGCCGACCGTCGTCGACGGCGGCAGTGAGCTCGACAGGACTTCCGCCCACAGCGCGAAGATCGCTTCCACGTCAACGCCGCCCGGATCGAGCGCCTTCTGAATCGCGATGCCGTCGAGCACCGCGATGATCAGGCTGGCGTAGGAACGGACCGTTTCCCGGCTCAGCGAGTCGCCGGCGCCTTGAAACACCTCATCGTAGTGCTGCCGGTGCAGCTCGTAGAGGCCGGCCACTCTCCCCCTGAGTCGCCTGGAGCGAAGGATGTGGGGCAGCATCTCCCATACGGTCTGATAGACCTCGGGCAGCGGCAGCCGGGTGCTCCCCAGGATCGCGGTCCGCAGCCGCGTCCGAACGTCCGGCTCGCTGCGCGACCGCGCGTAGACCTGGAGACTCGCGTCGTGGGTCGTGGCGTCGACGAGCGCCTCCACCAGGCCACCCTTGCTGCCGAAGTAGTAACGGATGGCCGACGTATACACGCCGGCTTCGGCGGCGATCGTCTCGAACGACAGCCTGGCAAAGCCGTCCCGCTTCAGGATCCGCTGGGCGGCCCGAATGATCGCCTGCGCCTTGGGCGGCAGATCGGTGATCGGGTTGCCTGCGGCTGCGCTTGTGTAGGTGTGCTCCATACGGACCCCGTTTCAAGCCTCTGCGCGTAGTACGGACGGGCCTTCTTGCTCTGTGCCGGCGCCCCCCGAAGCGCCGCTAGTGGTGGTCGACCCGCGGTCTGATGACACGGGTGTGCATCTCGTCGATGACCATGAGCAGTTCATCGGCCGCCGCGGCCAGCAACACTTCGCCCTTTTCGGCGGTGGCCAGCGTGGGGTCGCCCATCGTGCCGGTTCGCGACAGGGTGGACCAGTACTCCATCATGGAGCCCGGCCCGTCGAACCAGTCGATGTAGAAGTAGTCGCTGGGAGGCTGGTTCAGATCTTTCTCGGCCTTGTCCATCTGGACGAGTTCGGGAGCGATCGCCAGGTAGATCGAGGTCTCGAGCTCGCAGGCGTGGGCCATGCCGCCCGGGAAGGCGGACTCGCGGATGCTGCGGATCGCCTCCTGGCCGGCCGGTGTGTACAGGTAGAAGTAGTTGCAGCACAGCGTCTCGGGGTGATCGACGATCGTCAGGCGCGCCGCCATGTCGACGAGCGGCATGTTCGAGCCGTGGCCGTTGGCCAGGATGATCCGCGTGAACCCGTGACGGACGAGGCTGGCCGTGATGTCGGTGAGATAGCGCACGAACGTGTCCCAGCCGATCGTGATCGAGCCGGGAAAGTCGCTGTGGTGCGGCGAGTACCCATGGGTGACGACCGGCAGCAGCACGACCCGGTCGGACGCCTGCGCGCAGGCCCGCGCGCAGATCGCCTCGATGATGCGCACGTCGGTGTCGATCGGCAGGTGCGGACCGTGGTCCTCGAGGGTGCCGATCGGCACGACGACGACCCGCTCCTGGGCGGCCACCTCGCGGATCTCGGGCCAGGTCATCTGGTCGTACCTGTACGTGCCCACGGTCATGGCGTCCTCCCTTGTCGAGCGGCCGGGCGCGCGGCGGCGCGCCGCCGCCCGCCCGGCCCGCGCAGCACCCTGCCACTGGTCACGCCGGTGTGGGCGCCCTCCCACACCACCGCCTCGCCATTGACGAACACGTAGTCGAAGCCCTCGGCGTAGCGTGGCGGGATGTTCTCGAACGGATGCGAGTGCGGCCGGGGGTTGGTCGCCCGGTCGCGGACGCGCTCGAGATCGAAGACCACGACGTCGGCCCGGGCGCCCGGGCGCAGTACGCCCCGGTCCCACAGGCCGAAGCGCTGGGCGGGCAGCGAGGTCATCTTGCGCACCGCCTCCTCGAGCCGCAGGATGGGGCGGTCGCGCACGAAGCGCGCGAGCAGCCCTGCGTACTCGCCAAAGCTGCAGGGCCAGTACGAAGCGTCGTCGCCGGGCCGCGGCAGCCGCTGCACGAGGCCGTCCGACGAGATCATGCACAGTGGATGCCGCAGCACGGCCTGGAGCTCCGCCTCGTCGATGTAGTCGAAGATCGCGACGATGCCGTCGCGCTCCTCGACGATGAGGTCGAGGTAGGTGTCGAGCGGGTCGCGGCGCCGGCGCGCGGCGATGTCGGCGACGGTGGCGCCCAGCAGCGACCGGTCGGCCGCGTGCAGCACCACGATGCGGTCGAAGCGGCCGTGCTTGAGAAGTCCCGAGTAGCCCGGCCCCGGCCGCTCGTCGGCGGCGATCTCGCGGCGCAGCTCCGTGCGCCGCGCGGGGTCGGACAACACGGCTACGAGATCGTCGACCGAGAGGCTGTGAAGCGGCTGCGGCAGCGCGCGCGACAGGCGCGGCGCCAGCTCGGTGTGGGTGTCGTTGTCGAGAGTGACGTCGCCGCCCCGGGCGCGGGCCTCCTCGATCACGGCGAGGTTCTCGCTGGCGGGTGGCCCGCCCCACTTGGGGGCGTTGTGCGAGACCTCGACCGGCACGCCGCACTCGCGCCCGATGCGCACGGCCTCGGCGACCGCGGCGACGATCGTCTCGCGCTCGCCGCGCACGTGCGTGGCGTACAGCCCGTCGTAAGCCTTGACGACCCGCACCAGCTCGATCAGCTCCTCGGTCGAGGAGTAGCAGCCCGGCGGGTAGACGAGCCCCGACGACAGGCCGAACGCCCCGTCGGCCATGCTCGCGGCCAGCAGCCGCTTCATGACCGCCAGCTCGCGAGTGCTCGCCGAACGCTCGTCGAAACCCATCGCGGCGATCCGCAGGGCGCCGTGGCCCACGAGCGCGGCGACGTTGATCGCGCAGCCGCCCGTCTCGACCGTGTCGAGGTACTCGCCGAACGTGCGCCAAGTCACGTCCGGGACGTCGAAGTAGCTCTCCCACATCGTCACGAAGTCGGCCAGACGGCGCTCGCCGACCGGCGCCGCCGACATGCCGCAGTTGCCCACCACGTGGGTCGTGACGCCCTGGTAGACGGCCGACTCGGCGCCGGGATCGGTGAGCACGGTCAGGTCGGAGTGGGTGTGCGGATCGATGAACCCGGGCGTGACGTAGCGCCCGCCGGCGTCGACCACGGCCGGCGCGGGTCGGCCGCGTCGCGGCATTGTCCGGGCGGGGGCGATCGCCGCCACACGGTCTCCCTCGATGAGCACGTCGGCCGCGACCCACGGGTTGCCGGCGCCGTCGAGCAGGCGGCAGTTCGCAAGGATCACGCGGCGTGCGGCGCTCGCCCGGGCGCTCACGGCTTCCCCACTTCCTCCTCGAGAACCGACCCGCGCCCCCGACGCCGTTTGCCCGCGCGCTCGGCGCCGCTGGTTTCGCGCTTGCGGAGCTTGGGGTCGAGGATCGCGTCAAAGGCTCGGCCGACGAAGGTGAAGCCCAGGACGACGAGGACGATGGCCGCGCCCGGAGGAACGATGTACCACCACGCGGGCAGACTGGCGCCGCCCGATGCCCAGGCGTTGTGCAGCATGGTGCCCCAGCTGAAGTTCAGCGGATCGCCGAGGCCGAGGAACGACAGCGTCGTCTCGGCGAGGATGGCGATGGCCACCACCAGGACGGTGTTGGCGAAGATCAGCGGCAGCACGTTCGGCAGGACGTGGTCGCGCATGATGTGGACGTCGCTCGACCCGATCGCCTTGGCGCGTTCGATGAACTGCAGTTCGCGCACGCGCAGTGTCTCCGACCGTATGACGCGAGCGGTGCTCGGCCAGCTCGTGATGCCGATGATCAGAATGATCATCCCGTAGCTTCTGCCCCAGGCGGCCGCCAGCACCATGGCCAGCGGCAGCCAGGGGAGCACGAGGAAGAAGTCGGTGGCGCGCATCGAGACTTCGCCTTTCCAGCCGGCATAGAAGCCGGCGGCTATGCCGACCACCGCCCCGATCAACGCCGAGATAGCCGAAGCCGTCAGGCCCACGACCAGCGAGATGCGGGCGCTCCAGGCGAACTCGGCGAGCACCGACATGCCCTGCTCGTCGGTACCGAACAGACGGTAGTACGACAGGCTCGGATGGCTGAACGGCTTACCCACCGGGTAACCGGCGTTCAGATACTGGTGATTGGCAAGGAAGGGCGCCAGCAGCGCCACGAGCACGAAGCACACCAGAACGAGCAGACCGAGCATCCCCTGCCAGTTCGTCTTGAAGAGTCGCCACGTGCGTTGCAGCGCTTCGACCGCAAGGCCCGCCCGGTCGTGTGAAGTGCTCGCCCACGCCCAGACCGCCGCCGCCGCACCCGCCAGAGCGACGGTCTGGAACAGCCATGACAGGCCGGAGTGTCGGCCGGCCGGGTCGAACCGGGTCCAACCCATCTGTGCCAGCGCCCACAAAGCCAGTACGGCGCCCAGGCCAAGCAGCACCCACTGCAGGCGACGGCCGGGCATGCGCCGAGCCAACCCGACGATGCCGGCGGCCAGCGCGGCGAGCGCGAGGATGGCGGGCAGCCAGGCCGGGTAGGCGGCGATCGACGAACAGAAGAACCCGCCCAGGACCGTGGCCAAGCCGCTCGAAAGCGGGCGGTCCTTCGGATAGGTCACAAGCTCCAGAACCAGCCAGACCAAGGGCGTCCAGACCAGCAGCCACACCCTGACACGCTGCCAGCTCATGCTCTCACCCGGGGATCGAGGTAGTAGTAAAGGATGTCGGCGGCGAGGTTGGCGAGGATCACGGCGACGCTCGCCAGGAGGAACACGGCCTGCAAGACGGGGTAGTCGAGGTTCATCATCGACTGATACGAGAGCAGGCCGATGCCGGGCCAGTTGAACACGGTCTCGGTGAGGATCGCGCCCGACATGATGAACCCCAGGTTCATCATGATCACCGTGGCTGTGGGCAACAGCGCGTTGGGCACCACATGGCCCCACAGGACCCGCGAGTCCGACAGACCCTTGGCGCGCGCGGTCAGCACGAAGTCCTCGTTGCTCACCCCCGAGAGCGAGGTACGCATGATGGTGTGGTACTGGCCGATGTAGACCAGCGCGAAGGTCATTGCGGGCAGCACGAGGTGATTCAGGATGGTTCTCAGGTGATCGAACCAGCTGGCATAGGTGACGCCCGGGTCGCTCATGCGGCCGGAGGGAAACCAGCCCAGTTTGGCCGAGAACACCATGATCAACACGAGTCCGACCCAGAGTGTCGGTGTGGAGTAAAAGACCATGCCGATGGTCGTCGACGACGTGTCGAACCAGCCGTCCCGTCGCCAGCCCGCATACGTCCCGGTGACCAGGCCGATGGCGATCGCGATGACCGTCCCCGTTCCTACCAGGAGCAGCGTGGCGGGGACGCGCTGCCACACCACCGAGATCGCCGGCCGCTCGTACTGGAACGAGTTGCCCAGCTTACCCTGCGCCATGTCGAACCAGTAGTAGCCGAACTGTTCCCAGAGGGGCCGGTCGAGCTGAAAGATGCGGGCCTGCTTGGCGATCGCGGCGGCGTCCCAGCGCCCCCTCGGGAGAAGCAGCCGCGCCGGGTTCCCGGGAAGCACCCGGAAGAGCACGAAGTTGAACGAGGCCACCAGCACGATGATGAGTAGCGCGTTCAGGACTTTCCTGAAGAAGTAGCGTCGCTTGTCCATGCCGTTCAGGGGCGCCGGCATCACGCACGGCCGGCGCCCCTCGATCCCCCTTGCCGAGTCGGCTTACGCTTGCCGACAGCCTTGCTTACTGCTCGACTTGCCGGGACCGACGCCGCACGAAGATCACGGTGCCGGCGCCGATCACCACCACGACGACAACCACGATGATGACGATGAGCCCGGTGTTGCTCGAGCTCGAGCTGGCTCCGCTGGCAGCCGTGCCGACGGGATGCGCGTACAGGTAGCTGTCGATGTTGTCGGCGTTGTAGATCACGCTGCCGTCGTTGGCCGGCGAGCGGACAAAGCCGGTCCACTTGTCGGAGTAGGCCTCAAGGTTGTGGTGATAGACCAGCACGATGTACGGCGACTGCTGGTAGAGGATCTGCTGCATGTGCCAGATGACCGCCCTGCGCTGGGTCGGATCCGTTGTGGTCTGCTGCTCCGCGAAGAGCTTGTCGTACGTCGCGTTCGAGTACTGGCAGTCGCTCAGGTTGGCGATCTGCGCCGTGGTGAACACGCTGAGAATGTAGTTCGGGTCGCTGCCCGACCCGACCCAGTCCCAGAGGAACAGGTCGTACTCGGGGTCGTAGGTCTTGCCGACGAAGTTGTACTGCTTGGCGAGGAGCGCCGCTTCGTCGAGCACCTCGTAGTTGATCTTCAGCCCGAGCTGCGTGAACCAGCTCGCCAGGAGCTTCCCCGCCCGCTGGCTCTCGGGGCTCTCGGAACGCGCGATGAGACTGAGAGTGATCGGCTTGCCCTGCTTGTTCAGACGCACGCCGTTCTTGAGAGGATACCCGGCCGCGGTGAGCATCTGGCCGGCCTTCGCGATGTCGAAGGTGTACGTCTCGCTGGGCGACGGCTGCCAGTGATAGTCGTTCGAAGCCGGGAAGTAGCCGGGCTGAATGACCGAGGTCGCCACCGTGCCGTAGCCGCTGTAGGCCGTGTCGAGGATGGCCGTCTTGTTGACCGCGTAGTTCAGAGCCTGACGGAACTTCCAGTCACGCAGGACCGGGTTGCCGGCGCTCTTGCCACCGGGCGGCGGGGTGTAGGTGTCCATGCCCATCTCTTCGAAGCCCTTGGCAAGACCGTTGATCGCGGTGATGCCGGGCGCATGCTGCAGCTGCGTGAACTCCGCCTCGGGCAGGCCCCACGCCACGCTGATCGCCCCCGACTTGAGGTCGTCGGCCATGGTGTTGGCGTTCACGTACGATTCGAAGACGACCTCGTTGACCTTGGGGGCGCCCCGCCAGTAGTTCTTGTTGGCCATCATCACGACGGTCTGGCCGGGCGTGAAGCTCGTCACCTGGAACGGGCCGGTGCCCACCGGATGCGCGTTCTGGAAGGTGCTCTGAGCCTTCGCCGCCGGGATCTTGCTCCAGATGTGCTCGGGCAGGATCGGGATGTACATGCGCAGCATCAGCGCCCACGGCTTGGAAAGATGGAACACCGCGGTCGTGGCGTTGGGGGCGGTAACGTCCTTGATGCCGCCGGTGAACATGGTGAAGTTCGTGAGGTTGTTCTTGATGATGTAGTTGAAGGTGAATGCCACATCGCTCGCCGTGAAGGGCTGCCCATCCTGCCACTTCACGCCCTGGCGGATCGTGAACGTCCAGGTGAGGCCGTCGGGGCTCGACGACCAGCTCGTCGCCAGCTCCGGCTTGGGCTGGTAGGTGGCCGCGTCGACACCGACCAGGTAGTCGTAGTTCAGATGGGTCACCTCGAACTCCGCTATGAGGTTCTGCCGAAACGGGTTGAGGGTCTGGGGTTCGGCCGCCCAACCGACCCGCAGGACATCGTTGCCGCTCGCCGGTGCGGGGCTCGCACTGTCGCCGAGAGCCGCAGCGAGCCCCCAGACCAGGCCCGCCGCAAGGACGGCGAGTAGCGTGAGCATGAGCAGCCTGCGCCGGCCGCTTCTCTGTCTGATGAGACCCATCGCATCCCCTCCGAAACTAGTGGTTGTCGTCCCTCGTGTGTTTCGTGGGCAGATTCCCTGAGCGTTATCCGGCGGGCCTCCTTCCCGGGCAGGTGCCGCCGCAGCGACGGCAGCGGTCGGCGAGCCGACCGACGGCACGAACAAATGGGGAGCGCTCGCGACCGCCATGAGAGGGAGCGGTTGCAGTGACACGGCGTCCTGCTGCCGGAGCACAGGCGAACAGATGGCCGAAACCCCATGCACCAGTCCCCTGACACGGGACACGCCCCTACGGTCGCAGCGGCAAGCGACCTTTCCCCGGTTAGTTCGCTTAAGCGAACTTCCCGAAATCTAGCAGGGTTGATGACCCTGTCAAGCTATCGTTCCGAGGCAGACCGCCGCGGCCGTCAGGCGTTCAGCTTGCCGAGCACCCAGGCCATGTTGCGGCCCAGGTCGTGCATCGTGCGCACGCCCTCGGCGTCGCTTTCGACGGCGCCGATCTCGGCGCCGATGCCGAAGTTCCAGTAGGTCGAGCCGACGATCACCATCTCGGCGATCTGAAAGAAGTGGTTGACCGAGTCGAAGGCGTGCATCGCGCCGCCGCGCCGCACAGCGACTACCGCAGCCCCGACCTTGCGGGCCAGGGGATTGCCGTTCTTGCGGGTCGCGTAGCCGGTGCGCTCGATCAGGCCGCGCATGGTGGCGTTGGCGTCGCCGAAGTAGACCGGCGTGCCGAGCAGGATGCCGTCGGCGGCGAGCATCGTCGCGATGCACTCGTTGACGCCGTCGTCCTTGACGCCGTGGCAGCGGTTGTCTTTGGTCTCGGCGCACTTGAGACAGGCCGTGCAGCCGGAGATGCGCTTGCCGGCGAGCTGCACGAGCTCGGTCTCGATGCCTTCGGCCTCGAGCTCGGCGAGGACGTGACGCAGCAGGATGGCGGTGTTGCCGTCCCGGCGCGGGCTCGAGTTGAATGCGGCGACCTTCATGAGCGCTCCTTGCTCTTGTGTGGGCTGACGACGGACTGGTGGCGGCTGCCTACTCGCCGCTCAGGAACCGGCGCAGCCGCACGAGCGCCAGGGTGTCCTGCGCGCAGTAGGCGAGCAGCCCGTGGGCGAGCTCGTCGGCGCGTTCGGCCGGCGTGTCGGGGTGGACGGCCTCGACGTAGGCGATCTGGGCCGCCGTGCCGTCGTGGACCTCGCCCAGGTCGGCGTAGTCGAGCTCGGGCGCCACCGTGGGCAGCACGTCCTTGATCGACCACGAGCCCTTCATGGCCGGGTGGTACCAGGCGGTGCGGGTGACCGGCAGCAGATCGACCAGCCGGTCGGTGATCGCCGCGAGCGGCCCTTCGAGGCTCGGATAGCGCGCGGCCAGCGCGGCGAGCACGCCCTTCTCGAAGCCGCTGTAGACGAAGACGGGGCCCTCGGCGCCCAGCGCGGCGACGAGCATGTCGGCGCAGGAGCGCATGGGCGGCTCGCCGCTCGTGTCGAGGAACTCGCGGTGCTCGAGCTCTCCCGGGGCCCGCTCGACGTGGCACGACCACTGGAAGGGAAGCTGCTCCCAGGGCCGCGTGCCGGCCCAGACCGGTACGGCGAACTGGATCGTCTCGAAGTCCAGGTAGAAGCGCGGGAACGGCAGCGCCGCCAGGTGGGCGGCCGCCTGGGGGTCGAAGTCGGGGAGCCCCGTGCGGGTGGCCTGCCAGACGCGCCGGTGCAGCTCGCTGAACGCCCAGTGCTCGGGCACCAGGCGCAGATCGTCGTAGCCGGCGGCCAGGAGCTGGTCGGCGACCGTCTCGCCCTGCGGCAGCAGCGAGACCGGGTACTCGGGCTCGTCCTGCGAGCAGAAGGGAATGAACGGGCACGCGAACGGATTGGTGCAGCCCGCCCAGATGCCCTGCTCGGGAACATCGCCGGCGAGGGTCGCGGCGCAGCCGGCGATCCAGTCGGGGACCAGAGCGACCAGCCCGTCGACCTGACCGGTGACGTCGGTCTCGCGGAACAGCCCGTGGTAGTCGCCGTCGCCCGCGTAGACGAAGTCGCGGTCGACGCAGGCCAGCGCCACCTGCTCGAGCGGCACGCCGGCGCCGCGCACGACCCAGGTCTGCACGGCGATGTCGTCGACGTGGTACGGCTTGACCTCGGTGGCCGACTTGACCTCGACCATGCGGGCCACGCCGCCCTCGCGCAGCAGCAGGTCGGCGCGCACCAGCACGCCGCCGTGGCTGAAGGTGGCTTCGAACAGCGTGAGGTCGCCGCCGCGGGCCAGCAGCCGAGCGGTGTCGCGGGCGGCCTGCCCCAGCGTGGGCGGGTCGACGAGCACGCCGCCCGGGTGCAGAGAGCGCGCGACGGCGCCGACTTCGTGGCCCAGGTCGAAGCGGCGCTGGGTGGACGGCGGGTAGACGACGAGCTCGGGCCGGTTGACCTCGAGCCAGAGGCGCTTGGGGCACTGGCGCCAGGCCATGATGCGCGACTTCGAAAGACGGACGGGGCTCACCAGGCGATTCTACCGCTGCGACCCTGGGGAAGGGCAGCCGGCCGCGGCCGAGACGTGCGGCGTGGCCGCGCGTCGCCGGCCGATCGTCACTGCTGCTTGACCAGGTACTCGAACGCGGCCAGCGCAGCGCGCGCACCCTCGCCGGCTGCGACCACGATCTGCTTGTCGCGGCTGTCGGTCACGTCGCCGGCGGCAAAGACGCCGCGCACGCCGGTGGCGCCGCGCTTGTCGACGGCGATCTCGCCGGCCACGTTGGTCTCGAGCAGATCGAGCGCGAACTCGCTGTTGGGAAAGAGGCCGACCTCGATGAACACGCCGTCCACGTCGAGCCGCCGGGTCTTGCCCGAGCGCACGTCGCGAATGGTCACGCCCTCGACCTTGTCCTGACCGTGGATCTCGATCGGCTCGTGGTAACGCAGCGACTCGACCCGCCGGGCCGCCGAGGCCTTGTCGCGCAGGATGGCGTCGCCTGTCCAGTCTTCGATCGACACCAGATACACCCTGGCCGCCACGGCGTCCATCTCGATCGCCGCCTCGAGCCCCGAGTTGCCGGCGCCCACGACCGCGACGGTGAGACCCTTGAAGAGTGGCCCGTCGCAGGTGGAACAGTACACGACGCCCCTGCCCGTCAGCTCGCGCTCGCCCGGTATGTCGAGCCTGCGCTTCTGCACGCCGGTGGCGATGATCACGGTCGAGGCGCGCACGCTGCGGCCGCTCTCGAGGTCGATGACCTTGCAGCGGCCGTCGATGCTCAGGCCGACGACGCGCTCGCCGATCAGCTCGGCGATCTCGTACCGGGCGGCCTGCTCGTGGTATCTGGCGGCGAGGTCGGGACCGCTGACCAGGTCGAAGCCGGGGTAGTTCGCGACCTCGGCCGTCAGGCCCATCTGGCCGCCGAGGTCCATGGCGATGACGATCGTCGAGAGGTTCTTGCGGGCGGCGTACATGGCGGCTGTGAGCCCGGCGGGACCGGCGCCGACGACCGCGACGTCGTAGACGTCGCGCAGCGGCGCCCCCCCGCCGCGACCGAGCCGCCGGTCGAGCTCGCCCGTGGCGTTCAGGCGCGCGAGGTCGTCGTAGCCGCCGACCTTCTCGCCGTCGATGAAGATCTGGGGCACGCTGCGCCTGCCCGAGCGCTCGACCATCTCGGCCTGCCGCGACTCGTCGGCGGTCACGTCGAGCTCGTCGTAGGCGATCTCTTTGGAGCGCAGCAGCGCCTTGGCCTTGAGGCAGTACGGGCACCACTGCTTGGTGTAGATCTCGATCTGTGCCATGCGAGCTTCTCCCGCGCGCCCCGCGCGGCGCGCCGTCCGATCGTCCCTGCGCACGGGTGAGTGCCGCAGCACGTCCCTGCGCAAGAGTGATTGCCGAGCTGCGGGCGGCCGAAACGACGCCGCCCCGTCCGCCGAGTCCGCCGCCGTGGCGGCCGGCGGGGCGGTCGGCGTGGCCGCGACGGCGGGCGGCCGTCTGGCGGAGCACTCGTCCCCTTCTCTGTCGGCGCTTGGCCACGGCGCGTTTCGTGCTACCGTTGAAGCAGCAGCGCCCACCCCGTCACCCAAGGAGGCTCTCGTGCAGCCCGACCCTTCGTTCCTCCTCGACAAGCTGAACGTGACCATCCCGCCGACCGGCCTCTACGACGCGCCCGACCCGGCCGCCTTCGCGCCGCTCGTCGAACCCCGCCCCGGGGCCAAGCGCGGCGAGTGCCTCTTTTCGCATTTCGCCGACTGGCAGAAAGGCAAGACCGTCCATCTGACGGCCGACAACTTCGGCTGCGGCGGCGCCGGCGGCTCGCTCTGCGGCGTGCAGCGCACCGACCGCGCCGGCTTCATCCACTTCCTGGCCATCGACGAGGGCCTCAAGGCGTCCGAGGAGCTCATGGGCCGCTGGATCGACGCCCGCGTCAACTTCGCGCCGGCCAAAGGCCACGTGCTGGTCGGGCCGCTCAAGGCCGACCAGTACGAGCACCTGAAGACCGTCACCTTCTGGGTGAAGCCCGACCAGCTCGCCGCCCTCACGCTCGCCGCCCAGTACCGCAACGCGCCGGGCGATCCGGAGCCGACCAAAGCCGCCTTCTCGTCGGGCTGCGGCCAGCTCATCAACTTCGCCGACCTCGACGTGCCCCAGGCGCAGATCGGCGCTACCGACATCGCCATGCGCCGGTGGCTGCCCGCCGACGTCATGGCCTTCACGGTGACCAGGCCGCTGTTCGAGCAGTTCTGCCTGTTCGCCGAGGGCAGTTTCCTCACCAAGCCCTTCCTCACGCGACTCAGGAAGGCGCGGGGCGGGGCGCTCTGACACAGGCGGCGAGGCGCTCGACGCGGACGGCGCTGCGCTCCGAGGCAGGCGGCGGGCTCAGGGGGCGCGGCGCCGCGGCCTGGGCGCATCGTAGCGCTGCGCCGGCGACCGTTGGGACGGTGATACCATGCCGCTCGCATCCACACTCGCGCTCGCAGCGCAAGCCCACTCATGGGAGGCCGGCATGGCAGGCAAGGACACCGCGACCAACGCGGTCAATGCAGTCACCTTCAACGCGCAGCTGGCGCGCAAGGTCGCGCAGGCGCAGCTCAAGCGCCGCGGCCTCAAGCGCGAGCTGAACACCGCCGAGACACAGCTCGCCCAGGTCACGCTCTACCTGGCCGAGCAGGGCAGCGTGGCGCACGCCGAGCTCGACGAGCCCGTCCGCCGGGCGCGCGCCGCCCAGGATGAGCTGAACGCCCTGGACGACGACATCGCCCGCCTGATGGCCCAGTTCACCACCAAGCCGCCGTCGTCCGGCGACTCGGGCGAGACGTCGGATGAAGCCGAAGCGCCCGTCGAGGGCGAGGCGCCCGTCGAGGGCGAGGTCGTCGAGGGCGAGGTCGTCGACTAGGTCGACGACCTCGCCCTCGACGCCTCACAAGGCCGGCGGACCGAACTCCTCGCGCTCCCAGGGCGAGACCTCGAAGGCCACGCCGGGCGTGCCGCCGACCACCAGGACGACCGTGCCGGGCTCGCGCGCCACCGCCCCGCGGCGCACGTCGGGGTCGGGCACGTACACGAACGTGCCCGCCGGCGCGTCGACCTCTTCATCCGCGACGACGAACGTGGCCCGTCCCTGCGCGACGTAGAACAGCTCCTCGTGGCTCGTGCCGGCCTCGTCGGTCTCGCTGTGCTCGCTGGTGAGGACCTCGCCGTCCGCGTGGCCCACGTAGAGGCTCGCCCCGAAGGAGCCCAGGTCGAAGAAGTGCCTGACCGGCTTCCAGTCGGCGTTCGTGTCGGGTTGAGGTTGTGAAGGGATCTCGTCGAAGTGGGCCACCGTCGCCTTGCCGTCGGCCGCCTGTCGAGCCGTCATTTCGCTACCCTCCTGCCGCCGGCGCGCCCAGCGCCCGGCGTGCCTTGGGGACCGTGGCCGTCAAGGCTAGCACAGCCGGTCGCGGCATCATGTCGTTCCCTCGCTGTGCTAGGGTCGCGCGGGAGGGTGCGCTCATGAGATTCATCCACACCGCCGACTGGCATCTCGGACGCCTGTTCCACAGCGTCCATCTCACCGACGACCAGCAACACGTCCTCGGTCAGTTCGTCGACCTCGTCGCCGACGTGCGGCCGGCCGCCGTGCTCGTCGCCGGCGACGTCTACGACCGCGGCGTGCCGCCCCCCGAGGCCGTCGAGCTGTTGAACGACGTGCTCGAACGCATCGTGCGCGGCCTCGGTGTGCCGGTCGTCATGATCGCCGGCAACCACGACAGCCCGACCCGCCTGGGGTTCGGCTCCCGGCTCCTGTCCGCCGAGGGGCTGCACATCGCCGGCCCCCTGCCGGCCGGCGGTGCGCTCGCGGTGCCCTTCGCCGACGCCGACGGCCCTCTCCACGTGCAGGCGGTGCCGTACGCCGACCCGATCGTCGTCCGCGAAGCCCTCGCCGAGCCCGACATCCAGACTCACGAGCAGTCGATGCGCGCGCTGGTGGCGCGCGCACGGGCGGACGTGCCGTTCGGGGCGCGCACCGTGCTCGTGGGCCACGCGTTCGTGGCCGGCGCCGAGGTCTCCGACTCCGAACGGCCGCTCACGGTCGGCGGCGCCGGCACCGTCCCCGCGTCCGTGTTTGCCGGCTTCGACTACGTCGCCCTGGGTCACCTCCACCGGCCGCAGAGAGCCGGCGCCGACGCGGTGCGCTACGCTGGCTCGCTGCTCACCTACTCGTTCGACGAGGTCGCGCAGCGCAAGTCCGTGAGCATCGTCGAGATCGGCGCGCCGGGCAGCGGCCTTCTCAGGCCCACCGACGCCGCCGGGGCGCGCGAGGTCGAAACAGCCGGGGGTCGAGGCGAGGCGGCGGGCGAGGCGGCGGGCGAGGCGGGCGGCGCGCCGCCCGCCTCGCCCGCCGCCTCGCCCGCCGCCGCTCGCGTCACGATCGAACAGGTCGAGCTGCGGCCGCGACGCCGCGTGCGGGTCATCGAAGGCACGCTCCACGACATCCTCGAGCGCGCCCCGGCCGACGAGGCGCGCGACGACTACGTCTGCGCGCGCCTGCTCGACAAGGGCGCGCTGCTCAACGCCATGGGCCAGCTCCAGCAGGCCTATCCCAACTGTCTGCACCTCGAGTTCCCCAGGCTCGAGCCCGCCGGCGATGGGGCGTCCCCGCTCGCCGATCGGGTCACCCGCTCCGAGGGCGAGCACTTCGCGGCGTTCTTCGAGCGCGTCACCGACGAGCGGCTCTCGGCCGACGAGCGCGCCGCCTTTGGCGCGGTCCTCGAGCGTCTCGAGCGGCGCTGGCGCGAGTCATGAGGGACCCGGCGTGAAGCCCCAGGTCCTCGTCATGCAGGCGTTCGGCCCCTACGGCGGCCGGCAGGTCCTCGACTTCTCCGAGCTCGGCCCGTACGGGTTCTTCCTCATCCACGGGCCCACCGGCGCCGGCAAGACGACCATCCTCGACGCCATGGCCTTCGCGCTGTACGGCGACACGAGCGGCGCCGAACGCGAGGCGCGCGACATGCGCTCAGACCACGCCGACCCGGCGCTGCGCACCGAGGTGCGGCTCGACTTCTCGGTCGCCGACAAGCGCTACCGCGTGCAGCGCAGCCCCTGGCAGCAGCGGCCCAAGCGCCGCGGCGACGGCTTTACCGTCGAGAACCCGAGCGCCGCCCTCTGGGATCGCAGCGAGACGCCGGCGGGCGACCCCCATGCCGAGGGTCGCCCGCTCGCCACCAAGCCGACCGACGTCACCGCGCGGGTCGAGGAGATCCTCGGCTTTCGCAGCGTGCAGTTCCGCCAAGTGGTCATGCTGCCCCAGGGCAAGTTCCAGGAGCTGCTGCAGTCCAGCGGCAGGGAGCGCGAGGAGATCCTCGAGCGGCTCTTTCGCACCGAGCGCTACCGCGACCTGCAGGAGGCGCTCAAGGCAGAGGCTCAAACGATCCAGCGCGACGTGCAGCAGGCCGAGGCCGACAGGACGGCGATCCTCAGGGCGGCCGCGGCCGAGAGCCCGGACGAGCTCGGGCAGGCGCTGGCCCAGGCGATCGAGCGGGCGGCCGAAGCCGAGGCGGCGGCGGCCGAGGCCGCCGCCGCCGAACAGGCCGCCCTCGTGGAGTTGAGCGAAGCTCAGACAGTCGCCGGCCGGCTCGACGAGCTCGCTGCGGCGCAGGCCGACGCCGACGCGCTCGCGGCGCAGGCTGCCGAAGTGCAGGCGCTGCGCACCGAGATCGACCTCGCGCGCAGGGCCGAGCCGCTCGCGACCCTCGACACCCTGGTGCACGACCGCCGCAACGACCTCACGGCCAGGCTGCTCGAGCTCGAGCTCGCCGAGATCGCCCTCGACGAGGCCGCAGCGGCGCGTCGCGAGGCCGCGACGGCCCTGGCCGCCGAAACGGCCCGCGCCGCGCAGCGCCTGGCGTTGGCCGAACAGGTCCGCGTACTCACAGATACCGCGGCCCGGGCCGGCGAGCTCGTCCAGGCGCAGGCGGCCTTCGACTCGGCCGAGGCGGCCGTGGCCGTCGCCCTGGAGGCCGACGAGCGCGCCGGCCAGGCGGGCCGCGACGCCCTCGAGGCGCGCCAAGCTGGCCGCCGAGCGCGCCGCCGCCGACCTGGCCGAGCTCGAGGCCGCCTGGTCCCGGGGCCAGGCTGCGGTTCTATCAGCCTCACTCGAGCCCGGAGCCCCCTGCCCGGTCTGTGGATCCACCGAGCATCCCGCGCCGGCCGCTCCCCAGGGCGAGCTGCCCGGCGAAGCCGCCGTCCTCGACCAGCGGGCTCGGGTGGCTGAGCTGCGCCAGGTCTGCGAGCGGGCGCGCGAGGCGGCCGACGCGACGGCGGGCGAAGCCCGCCGCGACCTCGCGGCCGCCACGGCTGCTCGAGCCGGCGCCGCCGCGCTGCTCGACGAGCGCCTGCGCGGCGTCCCGGCCAAGCTGCGCGACCCAGGCGAGCTCGCCCGCCGGCTCGAACGAGCCCGAGAGGAGCTCGGCGAGCTCGAACGAGCCTCGACCCAGGCCCAGGCTGACGACAGGGCGACCTCCGAATCGCTGGCCACGACCACAGCCACGCTCGACGAAAAGCGGCGCACGCACGATGACTTAGCAAAGGCTGTGGCCGAGATCGAAGCGGAGCGCCTGGAGGGCATAACGCGGGCCGGATTCGCCGACGAACCGGCGTACTTCGCGGCCCGGCGCGAGCCGTCGAAGCTGGCCGAGCTCGTCGAACGCGTGGCCGGCTACGACAGCGACGCGAAGGCGGCGGCGGCGCGCCTGCGGCGCGCCGCCGCCGCCGCCCGCAACCTCAAGCGCCCCGACCTCGAGGCGCTGGCCGGCCGGCACGAGGCCGCGGCGCGCGCCGCCGACGAGGCCCGCGACACGCGGGCCTCGCTCTCCGCGGCGCGCGACGCGCTGGCCCGCGCCGCCGACGACCTCGCCCGCCTGCAGGCCGACGTCGGCCGGCACGAGGCCGCCTACGCGATCGTCGGCCGCCTCGCCAGGGTGGCCGACGGCGACAACGACCTGCGGCTGTCATTCCAGCGTTACATGCTGGCCGCCTACCTCGACGATGTCCTCGTGGTGGCCTCAGCGCGCTTGTCGGCCATGACCGACCAGCGCTACGGGCTGCTGCGCCGCCAGGAGGGCGACAGGCGCCGCGCGCTGGGTCTCGACCTCGAGGTGTCCGATGCCTACACGGGGGCCCGGCGGCCGGTCTCGACTCTGTCGGGCGGCGAGACGTTCCAGGCCTCGCTCGCGCTGGCGCTCGGCTTGGCCGAGGTCGTGCAGAGGTACGAGGGCGGCGTCAAGCTCGACACGGTGTTCGTCGACGAGGGCTTCGGCTCGCTCGATCCCGACAACCTGGCGGCCGCCATCGACACCCTCATCGGGCTCCAGACGGGCGGCCGGCTGGTCGGCATCATCTCCCACGTCGCCGATCTGCGCGAGCAGATCGAAGCCCGCCTCGAAGTGACGACCACGCGCGCCGGCAGCCGGGCGCGCTTCGTCGTGCCCTGATATGGCGCGCGCTGCGGAACACTCGCTCTCGCCGGCTCACGGGCATAGGTTTGCACCACGCACATGCCGGCCGCGGCGCACGTCGCGGGCGGGTCCAGGAAAGGTGGGTGTGTGAAGAGCGCCTCACCAGCGTCCTGGCGGCGGCACGGGCTGCGATGCGGGCTGCCGTGCGACCCGCGTCTTGCCCGGGGGCGCCGCGGGCGCGGCCTCCTCGCCAGCGCGACCATCGTCCTCATGGCGGGCGTCCTCGCGCTGGCCGTCGCCGCGCTGCCCGCCAGGGCCTCAGACAACGGCGCGGCGCGCGGTGGCGCAGCGGGCAGTGGCGCGGCCACCGCCGGCGCCGGGCACCACGAGCCGGGCAGCCACCTGCCGTTCATCGCTGTCGCCCAGGCCGACGTCGAGGTCCTGCAGGGCGACACGGCGACGCTCCCCTACCGCATCGAGGGCGCGGGCAGCCCGCGGGTGACCGTGAAGATCGTCATCAGCGGCGCCGGCGGAGCGCCGGTCAGGACGTTCGTAGTCGCCCACAAGGTGCCGTCGGGCGCCGACTCGAGCATCTCGTTTGCCTGCGGTCTCAAACCCGGCAGGTACGTGTGGACCGTGCAGGCGACCGACGCCCTGCGCGGCACACCTACGATCGTGCGCCCGGCGCACCTCACCGTCGACTCCGTCTATCCGGCGAAGGCCGACATCGACCGGGCGATCGCCTGGCTTAAGCAGCGCTCGGGCGTGACGGCGGTCGCCGTGGTCGACACCGCCGGCGTCCTGCACGGCTGGAACCAGAACCGCCAGTTCGTCACCGCGAGCGTCATCAAGGCCATGCTGCTGGTCGAGTACCTGCGCACCCACACGAGCATCAGCGCATCCGCCCTGGCCACCCTGACACCCATGATCGAGGTCTCCGACAACAACGCCGCCGAAGCCATTTACCACGTCGTCGGCGACGGCGGCCTCTACGCGCTCGCCAGGGCCGCCGGCATGAAGCGCTTCGCGATCTACGGTCAGCTCTTCGGCGCCCAGCTCACGGCCGCCGACCAGGCGCGTTTCTTCTACCGGCTGCCGGCTCTCGTGCCCACGGCGCACCGCGCGCTCGCTCTGTACCTGCTCTCACACGTCGTCTCGTATCAAAGCTGGGGTATCCCGGCCGTGGCGAAGCCGCGCGGCTGGCAGGTCTGGTTCAAGGGCGGCTGGCGGGGCACCAGCATCGGCCAGCTCGTGCACCAGGTCGCGCGTCTGCACAAGGGCGCCCGCACGTTCTCGATGGCCGTCTTCACCGACGGCGACCCGAGTCAAGGCTACGGCATCGAGACGATCCAGGGCGTCACGGCCCGCGTCCTGGCCGGCCGCTAGTCGCGGGCGCCGGCGCGCCACCGCGACCGGCGCGCCGTCAGATCCCGGCGGGCTCTCCCTCGGGCTCGATCGCGTCGTCGCCTTCGCCGAGACCGGCCTCACGGGGCCATTCGCCGGAGCCCGCGTCGCCGCGCTCGTCCCACCGAAGCTCGGTTTCCGGCTCCCGCCGCTGCCCGTCGTCGGCGCGCTCACGCCGCCGCGCCGCGTCTCTTTGCTCGGCCAGCTCGCCCTGTTCGCGCAGCTCACGCACGGCCGCCTCGATGAGGTCCGCTCTGCGTGCGCAAGCGTCGTGGCCGCGATCGTCGAGCCCACCAAGGTCGATCGGCTCACCGACCGTCAGACGGATCGTCGGCCGCGCCAGCCAGCGCCGGTCGGAAATCGCATGGCTTCCGGTGATGGCCGCCGGCACGACCGGCGCGCCGCTCGCGGCGGCAAGGTAGCCGATCCCGCGCTCGAATCGATGCATCGTGTCGTCGGAGTACTGGTCGCCCTCGGGAAAGAGAGCCACGACCTCGCCGGCGGCCAGCAGGTCGAGAGCCGTACGCAGCGCGGCGCGGTCGGCCTCGCCCTTGCGGACCGGGAACGCGCCGAGCCGCGGGATCACCCGGCCGACGAAGCCGCGCCGGAACTGCACCGCGTCGGCCATGAAGCGCAGCGGCCGCGAGAAGGCCACTCCCAGGATGATCGGATCGATGTCGCTCGGGTGGTTCGCGACCACGATCGCCGGACCGCTCGCCGGCAGGCGCCACGCCCCGGTCGCTTCGTAGCGACCGTACAGGCGCAGGCCGCCGGCGAGCAGGCCGCGCGCGAACCTGTACAGGGACAGATCGCTCGACACGTACTGCGGCGGTCGCCTGATCACAGACTGGTCACCTCTTTCACCGACTCTTCACCGGTCGCGCCAACCGCGGCATCCCGCCGGACATCCAACGGCCGTCTCTCGCCAGGGACCCAACAGCAGCCTCCCGCCGGCCACGACCGACGCGCGCGATCCGAGGACGCACACAGGTGTCGCGCTACGCACCGACCGCCAGGTACTGCTGGATCTTCTCGAGCCACTCGACGATGGCGATCTTCTGCGGGCAGAGATCCTCGCAGGCGCGGCACTGCGTGCACAGCTCGGCGCGCTCCGACTCGGAGAGCCAGCCGTAGGCAGAGCGTCCCGCCGCGGGCCCGCCGCCGTAGATCTCCGCCTCGTTGTAGATCCCGAGGACCTCTGGTATGGCCACGCCGCTCGGGCAAGGCAGGCAGTACCGGCAGCTCGTGCAGGGAATGGGGCTGAGCTCGAGATACGCCTCGCGCGCGCGGCGACACGTCTCGAGCTCACCGTCGTCGAGCGTCCCCGGCCCCGAGCGATCGGCGCTCCCGATGTTGTCGTCGAGCTGCGCCATGCTGCTCATGCCCGAGAGCAGGAACGAAACTTCGGGGTGGTTCCAGACCCACTGGAGCGCCCAGTCGACCGGCGATCGCGGCGCGAGGCCCCGGGCCTCGCGCCGAGCGATCGCGGCGGCCCAGAGCGCGGCGACCGCCTGCGGCGGTCGCCGCGCCAGCTGGCCGCCGCGCAACGGCTCCATGACGATCACGCCGAGCCCTCTGGCGGCCGCGTACTCGAGCCCGCGAGTCCCTGCCTGGTACTCCTCGTCCATGTAGTTGTACTGGATCTGGCAGAACTCCCAGAGGTCGGTCGCCTCGACCAGCTCCTCGAACACCGGCTCCTCATCGTGAAACGAGAACCCCAGGTGCCCGATGCGGCCGTCGGCGAGGGCGCGTTCGGCCCAGTCGAGCACGTGGTGTTCGCGCAGCTTGGCGAGACTGTCGGCGCCCAGGCCGTGCAGCAGGTAGAAGTCGACCGAATCGAGCTGCAGTCGCTCGAGCTGCTCGTTCAGCAGACGTTCCGGGTCGTCCCGCCGCTCGAGCTTCCACACCGGCAGCTTGGTCGCGACCTTCACGCGACGGCGCAGCTCGGCGAGCCCTTGCTCGGCCGGGCCGAACAGGTCGCAAGCGACCTGGCGCAGGGCCCGGCCGAGCCACGGCTCGCTCTCGCCGCCGTGGTAGACGTAGGCCGTGTCGATGTAGTTGACTCCCGCCTCGACCGCGCGCCGTAGCATGGCGGTCGCCGCCGCCTCGTCGATGCGGCGCGGCGCTGAGCCGCCTCCGGACTCATC
The DNA here is from genome assembly GCA_963751565.1 of uncultured Actinomycetes bacterium. GTDB lineage: Bacteria > Actinomycetota > Thermoleophilia > UBA2241 > UBA2241 > Bog-752. The sequence goes on from CAVVVA010000002.1 coordinate 159,165, forward strand.
GGGGAGCACAGGCAGCCGCATGGCGCCAAACCCCAGCGCCGACGGCGCAAACTCGACTCGACCCAGTGTCCGGTACTCCATGTCCAAGCCTCCCTCAGCTGCGTTCGTGCGATCTCAGCTCAGCTCGCCCGTCGTGCCCGTCTCAGCCGCCCCGTCCGTCGTGCCTGTCTCAGCGGCCTCGTCCGTCTCGAGTTGTTTCGTCCATCTCGGCAGTTTCTGCGGTCTCAGCCGCCCCGCCCCTGCGAGCCCGGTATTCAATCGCCACGACGGTCAGTTCGAGCGGGCCCGCCGGTCGCCGCCAGACGGCGCGTTCACCCACACGAGCGCCCTCGAGCACCCTGGCCAAGGGCGACACCCAGCTGACGAGGCCCGCGTCGGGGTCGGCTTCGTCCTCGCCGACGATCGTGTAGTTGCGTTGCTCGCCCGAGCCTTCAAGAACCGTGACCGTCGCCCCGAACCCCACTGCATCGGCTTGCAGGGCCTCCGGGTCGACCATCAGCGCAGCGTCGAGGCGCCGCCGGCAGTAACGCAGGTCGCGCTCGACGTAGCGCAGGCGTTCGCGGGCGGAGTCGTCGGCGTCGGCGCGGCGGGCAAGCTCGAGGCGTTCCGCCTCGAGCTTCTCGCGCCGCGCTTCCAGCTGAGCGAGACCCGACGGGGTCACGTAGTTCGGGTGTTCGCTGATCGGTCGCTCGGGGAGCGGCTCATCGGGCGCCTCGTCGTCGTCCTTGATGAATGCACGGCTCATGACGTCTCACGTCCCATGACGTTTCGGGGCCTGCTGCGGCGCGATGCTAATGGCGGCGCGAGGCTCATGGCGGCGTCAGACCCATCGCGACGCCGCGTCCACGGACACTGCCCACGAGGCGGTGGCTGTGACCGACAGCGGATGCTCGAGCTACCGCTTGACCCTGCACTTGTCCATGGTGCGGACGACCGCGTCGCGGTGCTTGTCGGGAAAGCCCGGCGGCAGCTACAGATGAAGGCGAACCGCCGCCGCCCCATTCGACCGGTTGATAGGTCTCGACCGCCAACCGGTCGAACTCGACCCGCACCTCGAGTGCGCCGGTGAGCGTGACCTCCATCATCGCGTGCCGCCTTCCTCCACTCCCACCGACCGATCGCTGATGAGTGTACACCGGCCACCGCGTCGACTCGCGAGCGCCCGGGCTCGGCCGCGGCCAACCGGGGTCGGCGCGCCTGAACCCGACGACAACGCGCCAAGTGCTCTGGCGGATCGCTGGTCGTTGCGCGGCCTGTGTCTGCCTGTCGGGTCGCTGTCGGTTAGTTGTAAATGCCAACTAATCGACACCGACACCCCACACGTACCCCCAACCCCTTTCGCCGACCCGCCCGCCGCCCTACCCTGCAGCCATGGCCGATCCCCACCTCCACGTCGGGCTCTCGGAGCCACTCGGCGATCCCGTCATCGCGGCCATCGAGGACGCCCTGACTCTCGTCACCTTCTCGTACGTCCGGCCGCGCCGGCACGACGCTCTCCTCGCACAGAACGCCGTGCCGTCGTCCTGGGCCGCCTGGCGCACCCAGCCGGCTCTCTACGCCCTTCTCGACCGCATCGCTCGGTCCCGCTCGGGGCGGCCCTCACATCTGGCTGCCGCCCTCGGACTCTCCCGCAGCACCGTGAGCCACGAGCTGCGCAGGCTTGAGGACCGCCAACTCATCTACCGCAACGACTTTCCCGTGCAGCAGTGGCGGGGCATCGTGCGGCCCATCTTCGCCCCCACCGTGCACGGCTACAACGCTCTGCGCCAGCTGAGGAACGTCCGGCGTGGCGCGGTCGCCGAAGCAGTCGGGGCCTGGCCCGACGAGGACAGGTTGCAGTTCGCGCGGCTCCTGCGACGGCTCGCGGCCGACTGGCTGCCGCCGGCACCGGGCGGCGGGCGGCCGCAAGACGAACCGCAGAGCGAGCCGCAGAGCGAGCCGCGGGGGCTGCCGGGAGCAGGAGCGACGGTCAGACCGAAAGGTCTGTCAGACGGTGACGTAGGACGTGCGCACCTCGCTGGCCGGCACGGGCAGCCAGATCAGGCCTTCCCGAGGATCGCCGAGCGGCGTCGCGCGTCCCTGCTGAAAGCGCCACGCGGTCAGAGCGGCCGCGAGAGCGTCGAGGGAGTCGTGATCGAAGTACTCGTCCCACTCCAGGCCGGCGCGCCGCAGGGTTACGACCCGCAGGCGCTGGCCGGCCCGGCTTGTCTTGTTGGGCGGCAAACCGCCGAGCAGAGCGGCGAACGCACCGTACGGATACACCTCGATCGCGGCGGGCGGGCCGCCCAGCATGCCAGGCATGACCGCGTTGTCGGGAATCTCAAAGCCGGCGCGACGCAAGCGGCGGAAGTAGTCGAAGCCGGCGCGCATCCGCTCGGGCAGACGGGACTCGCCGGCCGCAACGGCCTCCTTGGAAGGGACGGCATACGGGCGGATGCGGCGGGCGAGGAGCTCGCGGTCGCAAGTTCGCGACGACGGCGCCTGCGGCGCCGTCGCTCCGACCGACGACCGCGGGCCGGCCGGCCGCCGCCCCGGCCTCTTGAAGTCCTGGGGCGCATCGACTGCCACGACGGCGGGCGCGTGCCGCTCGATCCAGGCCATCATGGCGGCGACCTGGTCCAGCCGGCGATGGTCGGCCTCTATCCATTCGAGAACGGCGCCCGGCGCGCCCGCGCGCCCGCCGTGCGCGGCGGCGCGGCCCGTGCGCACCGCTACCGCGGTGCTCGGCCGCGCCGCCGCCACGTCGATCCCGATGACCACGCTTGCATCCGCCATGCGTTGCTCCTGTGTCAACTCGCCGACGCAAAAGCCGACGGTTGTTGATTCTATCGCGCCGGAGGCACGGCGCACGGCGCGGCGCACGGCGCACGGCGCGGCGCACGGCGCGGCGCACGGCGCGCGCGTTCCCGCCGCTGGCGGCTGACGGACCAGTGGAGCGCCGTGCGCGAGGTTGAGACGGCTTCTCAGCGCTGGCGAACTCGTGGACCGCCGTTCACCAGGACGAGACCAGAGGCTCCCGGGTGTCGCGCCTGCTCGCGGATGGGACAGCTTCCGAGAAGCGCCCCTGGAAGGTCACTTGACGCGGAGCCGCTTGCCGCCGATCTTCGCCTGCACGTTGCCGGCAATGTCGGTGGCTTTGACCTTCCACTTGTACTTGCCCTTCTTGAGCTTCACCTTGAAGCGGTAGGTCAGCTTGACGTTCGTCTTCGCGTTGGCGATCGTGATCCGCTTCACGATCCTCTTCCCGCGATAGATCATGATCTTCACCTTGGCAAAGCCGCAGCTCGGCGAAGGGTCTTTCACCCGGTAGCGCAGCTTCACCTTCTTGCCGCGCTTGACGGTGACGTTCTTCAAGGCCACGCAGATCGGCTTGCCCACGTCGATGCGCACCACGGCCTGGCGCGCCGGGTTCTCGGTCGTACCGGCTGCGTTCACCGAGCGGTACAGCACCGTGGTTACGCCCGGCTGTGAGATCACCAGCGGCGTGCCGGCCGTAAAGGTCGTCCAGCTCGTGCCGCCGTTCATGGAGTACTCGGTGCGCACGATCGGCGCCCCGGCGCCCGACGTCGCCGTGAAGGTCAGCGACACCGGCATGTTGGTCCATGGCTTGGCCGGCAGACCGGCGACGGTGGTGTTGGGCATGCTCGGGTCGATGAGCACGACGAGCGTCTTTACGGCGCTGAGGTTGCCGGCCTTGTCGGTCGCCTGGTAGTCGTAGCTGTAGCGGTGTGGCTGGCCGTCGGCGGGCACAGGGACGGTGATCTGCGCTGTCGCGCCGCTGGTGGTCGTCCAGGACGTCGTGCCCGTGAGCCGGTAGCTCACGCTGGCCACGCCGGCGTTCGCATCGGCGGCCGCCAGGTGCACAGTGACGGCGCTGTTGTGCCAGTAGGGGTCGGCGTCGTTTGTGACAGTCGGTCCCTGGGTGTCGACGCGCACCGTGCAGGTCCCGGTGGCGCTGGCGTTGCCGGCCTGGTCGAGCGCCCGGTACTGATAGACGTGCGCTCCGTCGTTCGAACCGTTGGCCGGGGCCGGCACGACGAAGGCGTTGCCGGCCGCGACGGTCCAGGTCGAGCTGCCCTGCGCGCGATACTGCGTGGACGCCACGCCTGAGAGGGCGTCGGTGGCGTTCAGCTTCACCGTGACGGGACTGTTGTGCCAGGCGCCGTCGGCGCTGCTGGTGACCGTCGGCGGTGTCGTGTCGATGTTCACGTAGCCCGGTGTGGCTGGTCTCGATGTTGCCGGCGGCGTCGACCGACCAGTAGGTCACGGCATGCGAGCCCTGCCCGCTGATCTGGACCGGCGTGCCCGTGTAGGTCTTCTGCGACCCGGACCCGAGCTTGTAGTAGGTGTGGGCCACGCCTGAGAGGGCGTCGGTCGCCGCAAAGGTCACCGTCCGGCTCGTGGTCCGCCAGCCGGAGTGGTTGTTGGCCTGCAGTCCGGTCGCCGTGGTCGTCGGGCGGGTAAGGTCGATGTTGACATAGCCGGTCTGATGGACGCTCGACGCGCTCACGCTGTTCACGGCGTAGAACGCGACCGTGTGGCTCCCCTGGCCGGAGACGACGACGCTCGCCGCACTGGGGACGCTCTGCCAGCTGCCCGCGTCCACCTGGTAGTGGATCGTGAACGGGCTGCTGTCGCCGCTGCCGGTGATGGTTACCGTGGTGGCCGACTTGTGCCAGCCCGAATGGTTGTTGGCCGCGAGGTTGGTGACGGTGGTATACGGGTTGGAGATGTTGACCCAGCCGGTGTGGGTCGCCTCGACGTTGCCGGCGGCGTCGGTCGCCCAGTAGGTCACCTGGTGCTGCAGGAAGCCCGAGACGGTGAACGGGGCGGAGTACGTCTGCGCGGCGCCGCCGTCGACGGTGTAGGAGATGCTGGCCACGCCGGAGCCGCCCGTGTCGGTGGCCGACAGGCTCACCGTCTGGCTCGTCGTGCGCCAGCCGGAGAGATCGTCGATCTGCAGGCCGGTTGGCGTGGTCGTCGGCGGCGTGGTGTCGATGTTGACGTAGCCGGTTTTGGTCGCCTCGGTGTTGCCGGCGGCGTCGGTCGCCGCGAAGGTCACGGGGTGCTGGCCGGCGCCCGAGACGGTGAACGGGCCGGAGTACGTCTGCGCGGCGCCGCCGTCGACGGTGTAGGAGATGCTGGCCACGCCGGAGCCGCTGCCGTCGTCGCCCGTCAGGGTGACCGTCTGGCTCGTGTTCCGCCAGCCGGAGTGGTTGTCTGCCTGCAGGCCGGTGGCGGTGGTCACCGGCGGGGTGAGGTCGATGTTCACATAGCCGGTGTGCGTGCCCTCGATGTTGCCGACGGCGTCGACCGACCAGTAGGTCACCGTGTGCGAGCCCTCGGCCGACACCGTGAAGGAGCCGCTGTAGGTGTGCTGGACGCCGTCGATCGTGTAGTAGGTGGCGGCGCTGCCGCCGCTCATGCCCGAGCCGCCGTCGCTGGCCGAGAGGCTCACCGTCTGCGGTGTCGTCTTGGTCCAGCCGGAGTGGTCGTCGGCCTGCAGGCCGCTGGCGGTGGTGACCGGCGGGGTGGTGTCGATGTTGACATAGCCGGTGTGCGTGCCCTCGATGTTGCCGGCGGCGTCGACCGACCAGTAGGTCACCGGGTGCGAGCCCGGAGTCGAAACGGTGAAGGATCCGCTGTAGGTGTGCTGAACCCCGTCGACGGTGTAGTAGGTGACGGCCACACCGGAGAGCGCGTCGCTGGCGCCGAGCGTCACCGACTGGCTGGTGGTCTGCCAGCCGGAGTGGTTGTTGGCCTGCAGTCCGCTCGCCGTGGTCGTCGGCGGAGTCAGGTCGATGTTGACGTAACCGGTCTCCTGGACGCTTTGCACGCCAACGTTGTTCACAGCGTAGAAGACGACCGTGTGGCTCCCCTCGCCGGAGACGGGAAGGCTCGCCGCACTGGGGACGATCTGCCAGCCGCCCGCGTCCAGCTTGTAGTGGATCGTGAACGGGGGCTGGTCGCCGCTGCCGGTGATGGTCACCGTGGTGGCCGCGTCGCGCCAGCCCGAGTCGTTGTCGGCGGCGAGGTTGGTGGCCTGGGCGTAGGGGTTGGAGATGTTGACCCAGCCGGTGTGGGTGGTCTCGACGTTGCCGGCGGCGTCGGTCGCCGCGTAGGTCACGGGGTGCTGGCCGGTGCCCGAGACGGTGAACGGGCCAGAGTAGGTCTGGGGAGCAGCGCCATCGACGCTGTAGGAGATGCTGGTCACGCCGGAACCGCTGCCGTCGTCGGCCGAGAGGCTCACCGTCTGGGGCGTGATCTTGGTCCAGCCTGAGAGATCGTCGGCCGCCAAACCGGTGGCCGTGGTCGTCGGCGGCGTGGTGTCGATGTTCACCCAGCCGGTGTTGGTCGACTCAGTGTTGCCGGCGTTGTCGACCGACCAGTAGACGATCGCGTGCGTGCCTTCTGAGGAGATGGCAAACGGTGCGCTGTAGGTCTGCCGGGCGCCGCCGTTGACGGCGTAGTAGGTGGCGGCGCTGCCGCCGGTCATGCCCGAGCCGCCGTCGGTGGCCGAGAGGCTCACCATCTGGCTCGTATTCTGCCAGCCCGAGTGGTCGTTGAGCTGCAGGCCGCCGGCGGTGGTGACCGGCGGAGTGGTGTCGATGTTCACCGTGCAGGAGCCGGTGGTCTCGTTGCCGGCGCCGTCGATCGCCCTGTAGTCATAGACGAAGCTGCCGTCCGTGGTCGCCGGCACGACAAAGGTGCCCGCGCTGGTGTCCGTCCAGGTCGAGTCGGTGTGGAGCTTGTACTGGGTCTTGGCGATCCCTGAGCCGCCGCTGTCGCTGGCGCTGAGTGTCACCGTGACGTCATGCCTGTGCCACGTCGCGTCGGCGTCGGCCGAGCTGGTGACCGTCGGCGGCGTGGTGTCGATCTGCGGCGTCAGGGTGTTGGCGCCCTCGATGTTGCCGGCCAGGTCGGTCGACCAGTAGCTGATCGGCGTGGCGTCGGAGACACTGAAGGGGACCGTGTAGATCTGAGGCGGGCCGGACGCGCCGATCTGGTAGTAGGTCGTGTCGAGGCCGGACCCGCCGGTGTCTGTGGCCGAGAGGGTCACCGTGACCGGGCCGTTGGTCCAGCCGGTGGGATCGGTGCCGGCGCTGGTGACCGGCGCCGCGGTGTCGATGTTGACGAACCCGCTCTGCGGCGTTTCGCTGTTGCCGACGGCGTCGATCGACCAGTACGTGACCGTGTGCTGGCCGTTCGCCGAGATCGTGAACGGGCCGGTATAGGGCTGCGCGGCTGCGCCGTCGAGCGTGTAGTCGGTCGCCGCCACTCCGGACAGGCTGTCTTCGGCGTCCAGGCTGACGAGCTGGGGCGCATTCTGCCAGCCGCAGTCGGCGGTGGCGGCGAGGCCCGTAGCGGTGGTCGCCGGCGGGGCGGTGTCGATGTTCACGTAGCCGATGTGCGGGGTTTCGATGTTGCCCAGATGATCGATCGACCAGTACATCACCCGATGACGCCCGGCCCCGCTCACGGTGAATTTCGTGCTGTAGGTCTGGTGAGCGCCACCGTCCACAGTGTAGTAGGTAGCGGCGACGCCCGAGCCTGTGCCGTCGTCGGCCGTCAGGGTGACGTCCTGGCTCGTCGTCCGCCAGCCGGAGTGATTGTCCGCTTGCAGGTCCGTGGTGGTGGTCACGGGCGCCTGGGTGTCGATCTTCACGGTGCAGGTGCGAGCCGAGCTGGCGTTGCCGGCGCCGTCCAGGGCCTGGTAGTCGTAGACATGGGCGCCGTCGTTGGAGCCGTCGGGCGGGGCCGGCACGACGAAGGCGTTGCCGGTCGCCTCGAGCCAGGTGGTCGAACCGTGCAGGCGGTACTGGGTGTCGGCCACGCCCGAGCCGCCCGTGTCGGCGGGGCTCAGCGTCACGGTGACGGCGCTGTTGTGCCAGGCGGTGTCGCTGTCGGCGCTGCTCGTCACGGTGGGCGCTGTGGTGTCGATGTTCACGTAGCCGGTGTTGGTCGCCTCGGTGTTGCCGGCGGCGTCGACCGACCAGTAGACGATGGTGTTCGGACCGGCAGACGAGACGCTGAAGGGTGCGTTGTAGGTCTGCTGCGAGCCGCCGTCGACGGTGTAGTAGGTGACCGGCGGGCCGGACAGGGCGTCGGTGCCGCTCAGGCTCACCGTCTGACTGGCGTTCTGCCAGCCGGAGTAGTTGTTGGCCTGCAGGCCCGTGGCGGTGGTCACCGGCGCCTGGGTGTCGATCTTGATCGTGCACGAGCCGGTGGCGCTGGCGTTGCCGGCGCCGTCCAGGGCCTGGTAGTCGTAGACATGGGCGCCGTCGTTCGAGCCGTCGGGCGGGGCCGGCACGACGAAGGCGTTGCCGGTCGCCTCGAGCCAGGTGGACGAGCCGTGCAGGCGGTACTGCGTGTCGGCCACGCCTGAGCCGCCGCTGTCCAGGGGGCTCAGAGTGACGGTGACGGCGCTGTTGTGCCAGGCGGTGTCGCTGTCCTTGTTGCTCGTCACAGTCGGCGCCGTGGTATCGATGTTCACGTAGCCGGTGTTGGTCGCCTCGGTGTTGCCGGCGGCGTCGACCGACCAGTAAGTCACGGGGTGCGAGCCCTGCCCGGAGACCGTGAAGGGGCCGCTGTAGGCCGGCTGAGCGACGCCGTCGACGGTGTAATGGGTAACGGTCACCCCTGAACCGCCGCCGTCGTCGCCCGTCAGGGTGACCGTCTGACTGGTGTTCTGCCAGCCGGAGTGGTTGTTTGCCTGCAGGCCGGTGGCCGTGGTTACCGGTGGGGTCGTGTCGATGTTGACGAAGCCGGTGTTCGTGGCTTCCTGGTTGCCCAGCGCGTCGACCGACCAGTAGGTCACCGTGTGCGAGCCCTCGCCGGTGACCGTGAAGGAACCCGCATAGGTGGTCTGGTCGCCGCCGTCGACCGTGTAGTAGGTGGCGGCTTCGCCGCCGGTCATGCCCGAGCCGCCGTCACTGGCGCTCAGCGTCACGCTCGGCGAGGGGTTGGCCGTCCAGTCCGAGTCATCGTCGGGCGCCAGGCCGGTCGCGGTAGTGACCGGCGGCGTGGTGTCGATGTTCACGTAGCCGGTGTGCGTGCCCTCGGTGTTGCCGGCGTTGTCGACCGACTGATAGGTCACCGTGTGCGAGCCGCTCCCCGAGACCAGGATCGGCGTGCCGGTGTAGGTCTGCGCAGCGCCGCCGTCGACGGCGTACGTGGTGGCCGCTACGCCCGAGACCAGGTCCGTGGCGCTGAGCGTCACCGACTGGTTGGCCGTCTGCCAGCCGGAGTGGTTGTTGGCCTGCAGTCCGGTCGCCGTGGTCGTCGGGGCGGTCGCGTCGATGTTGACGTAGCCGGTCTCCTGGACGCTCTGCACGAGCACGGTGTTCACGGCGTAGAAGGCGATGGTATGGCTCCCCTCGCCGGAGACGGGAACGCTCGCCGGGCTGGCGATGTGCTGCCAGGCGCCCGCGTCCACCTTGTAGTAGATCGTGAAGGGGGCGTGGTCGCCGCTGCCGGTGATGGTCACCGTGGCGCCGGACTTCTGCCAGTCCGAGTGGGTGTCGGGCGCAACACCGGTGGCCTGGGCGTAGGGGTTGGAGATGTTCACCCAGCCGGTCTTCGGCGCGCTCACGTTCCCCAGAACGTCGGTTGCCCAGTAGACGACCGCGTGCTGAGCATTGCCGGAGACCTGGAAGGGAGCGGTGTAGGTCGTCTGAGCGCCGCCGTCGACCGTGTAGTAGGTGACGGCTGGGCCCGCACCGGCATCGCTCGTCGCCAGGCTGACGGTCTGGTTCGTCGTCTGCCAGCCGGTGATATCGTCGGGCTGCAGGCCGCTCGGCGTCACGACCGGGCCCTGCGTGTCGATCTTCACGGTGCAGGTGCGGGCCGAGCTGGCGTTGCCAGCGTTGTCCAGGGCCTGGTAGTCGTAGACATGGACGCCGTCGTCTGAACCGTCCGAGGGGGCCGGCACGACGAAGGCGTTGCCGGTCGCCTCGAGCCAGGTGGACGAGCCGTGCAGGCGGTACTGGGTGTCGGCCACACCCGAGCCGCCGGTGTCGGCGGGGCTCAGCGTCACGGTGACGGCGCTGTTGTGCCAGGAGGCGTCGCTGTCGGCGCTGCTCGTCACGGTGGGCAGTGTCGTGTCGATGTTCACGTAGCCGGTGTTGGTCGCCTCGGTGTTGCCGGCGGCGTCGACCGACCAGTAGGTCACGGGGTGCGAGCCCTGCCCGGAGACCGTGAAGGGGCTCGTATAGGTGTGGCTCACGCCGTCGACGGTGTAGTGCACCGTCGCCACGCCACTACCCGACCCGTCGTTGCCCGTCAGGGTGACCGTCTGACTGGTGTTCTGCCAGCCGGAGTGGTTGTCGAGCTGCAGGCCGGTGGCCGTAGTGACCGGTGGGGTGGTGTCGATGTTGACGAAGCCGGCGTGGTTGCCCTCGATGTTGCCGGCGGCGTCGACCGACCAGTAGACGATCGTGTGCGTGCCCTCGCCGGTCACGGTGAAGGACGAGCCGCCGTACGTCTGCGTGGCGCCGCCGTCGATCGTGTAGTAGGTGGCCGCGCTGCCGCCGGTCATGCCCGAGCCGCCATCGCTGGCCGAGAGGGTCACCGTCTGCGGCGTGACCTTGGTCCAGCCGGAGTGGTCGTTGGCCTGCAGGCCGGTCGCGGTGGTCACCGGCGGGGTGAGGTCGATGTTCACGTAGCCGGTGTGCGTGCCCTCGGTGTTGCCGACGGCGTCGACCGACCAGTAGGTCACCTTGTGCGAGCCCTCGGCCGACACGGTGAAGGAGCCGCTGTAGGTGTGCTGGACCCCGTCGATGGTGTAGTAGGTAGCCGCGCTGCCGCCGGTCATGCCCGAGCCGCCATCGCTGGCCGAGAGGCTCACCGTCTGCGGTGTCGTCGTGGCCCAGCCGGAGTGGTTGTCGTGCCTGCAGGCCGGTGGCGGTGGTCACCGGCGGGGTGAGGTCGATGTTCACATAGCCGGTGTGCGTGCCCTCGATGTTGCCGACGGCGTCGACCGACCAGTAGGTCACCGTGTGCGAGCCCTCGGCCGACACGCGTGAAGGAGCCGCTGTAGGTGTGCTGGACGCCGTCGATCGTGTAGTAGGTGGCGGCGCTGCCGCCGCTCATGCCCGAGCCGCCATCGCTGGCCGAGAGGCTCACCGTCTGCGGTGTCGTCTTGGTCCAGCCGGAGTGGTCGTTGGCCTGCAGGCCGCTGGCGGTGGTGACCGGCGGGGTGGTGTCGATGTTCACATAGCCGGTGTGCGTGCCCTCGATGTTGCCGGCGGCGTCGACCGACCAGTAGGTCACCGGGTGCGAACCCTCTCCGCCAACGAGGAAGGGTCCGCCGGCGTAGAGCTGCGCGGCGCCGCCGTCAACGGTGTAGTAGGTGACGGCCACACCGGAGAGCGCGTCGCTGGCGCCGAGCGTCACCGACTGGCTGGTGGTCTGCCAGCCGGAGTGGTCGTTGGCCTGCAGTCCGCTCGCCGTGGTCGTCGGCGGAGTCAGGTCGAGGTTGACGTAGCCGGTCTCCGGGACGCTCTCAACGTTGAGGTTGTTGGTGGCGTAGAAGACGACCGTGTGGCTGCCCTCTACGCTCTCCGTGAAGCTGGCGGGGTTGCCGGAGGCCTGCGTCGGCGTGCCCCCGTCCACGCCGTACCAGACGGCGATCGGGACGTGGTCGCCGCTGCCGGTGATGGTCACCATGGTGGCGGCCTTCTGCCAGCCGGAGTCGTTGTCGGCCACCAGGTTGGTGGCCTGGGCGTAGGGGTTGGAGATGTTGACCCAGCCGGTGTGGGTGGTCTCGACGTTGCCGGCGGCGTCGGTCGCCGCGTAGGTCACGGGGTGCTGGCCGGTGCCCGAGACGGTGAACGGGCCAGAGTAGGTCTGGGGAGCAGCGCCATCGACGCTGTAGGAGATGCTGGTCACGCCGGAACCGCTGCCGTCGTCGGCCGAGAGGCTCACCGTCTGGGAGGTGGTGCGCCAGCCGGAGAGGTTGTCGGGCTGCAGCCCTGTAGCGGTGGTCGTCGGCGGAGTGGTGTCGATCCACACGGTGCAGCTGCCGATCGAGCTCGAGTTGCCGGCGTTGTCGAGGGCGCGGTACTGGTAGACGTGCACGCCGTCGGCGGCGCCGCCGGGCGGGGCCGGCACCACGAAGACGTTGCCGACCGCGGCGCTCCAGCTCGAGCCGCCCTGCAGCCGGTACTGCGTGCCGGCCAGGCCGCTGCCGCCGGTATCGATCGGGCTGAGGTGCACGGGGACGGGGCTGTCGTGCCAAAGGCCGTCCGCGTCGTCGGTCACCGTGGGCGCCGTCGTGTCGATGTTCACGTAGCCGGTGTTGGCCGTCTCGATGTTGCCCACCGCGTCCACCGACCAGTACGTGATGAGATGCGAGCCTTGCGCGGAGACGGTGAACGGGTTCGTGTAGGTCTGCGTCGCTCCGTCGAGCGTGTAGTAGGTGGCGGCCACGCCCGAAAGGGCGTCGTTTGCACCCAGACTGACGACCTGGCTGACGTTCTGCCAGCCCGACTGGTTGCCGGGCTGCAGGCCCGTGGCGGTGGTGACCGGCGCGCTGGTGTCGATGTTGACGTAGCCGGTGTGCGTCGCTTCCACATTGCCGACCCCATCGGTCGACCAGTAGGTGATGGTGTGCGAGCCGTTGCCCGCGACGAGGAACGGCGCGCCCGTGTAGAGGTGGGCCACGCCGTCGAGCGTGTAGTTGGTCGTCGCCACACCGGACTGGGCGTCGGTGGCCGTCAGGCTCACCGACTGCGGTGTGGTCTTGGTCCAGCCGGAGTGGTTGTCGGTCTGCAGCCCTGTGGCGGTAGTCACCGGCGCCGTGGTGTCGATGTTCACGTAGCCGGTGTGACTCGTCTCCGTGTTGCCGCCCGCGTCGACCGACCAGTAGACGACGGCATGCGAACCCTGAGCCGCAATAGTGAAGGGTGCACTGTAGGTCTGCCGAGCGCCGCCGTCGATGGTGTAGTAGGTGGCGGCGACCCCCGACTGGCCGTCCGTGGCGGACAGCGTGACGGTCGGGCTGGTCGCCTGCCAGCCGGAATGGTTGTCGGCCTGCAGGCCGCTCGCGGTCGTGACCGGGGGAGTCGTGTCGACGAGGTAGGTCCAGACGTTGCCGGCGGCGCCGCACGTCCACAGGCTGCCGCCCGCGAAGACGATGCCACGCTGCTGCTGCGTGTTCGGCGTTGTCTGTTTGCTCCACGTCGTGCCGCCGTTGGCGGTGTGGTAGATCAGGCCGCCGGCGGCCACGTACCAGCCGTTGTTGGCGTCGGTGAAGTCCACGCCGTAGATCGTCCCCGTGATGCCCGATGTCTGCGAGGCCCACGTCGTGCCGCCGTTGGTGGTGTGATACACGACGCCGGCGGCGCCGACCGCCCAACCGGCCTGGGAGTTGAGAAAGTAGACGCCGCGCAGAGCCTGGTTCGTCGTCGGCGTCAGCGTCTGCGCGGTCCACGTAGCGCCGCCGTTGGTGTTGTGACGAACGACGCCGGCGGCGGCCACGTACCAGCCGTTGTTGGCGTCGGTGAAGTCCACCCCGTAGATCGTCCCCGTGATGCCCGAAGTCTGCGCGGTCCACGTCGTGCCGCCGTTGGTGGTGTGGCGTACGACGCCGCCGGCGGCCACGTACCAGCCGTTGCTGGCGTCGGTGAAGTCCACCCCGTAGATCGTCCCCGTGATGCCCGAAGTCTGCGTGGTCCACGTCGTGCCGCCGTTGGTGGTGTGATAGATGACGCCACCGCCGCCGACCGCCCAGCCGACCTGCGAGCTGACGAAGGAGACGCTGCGCAGGGTCTGGTTCGTCGTCGGCGTCAGCGCCTGGGTGGCCCACGCCGTGCCGCCGTTGGTGGTGTGGCGAATGACGCCGGCGGTGCTCACCACCCAGCCGTTGTTGGCGTCGGTGAAGCAGACGCCGTAGAGGGTCGTGGTGACCCCCGACGGCCGTGCGGTCCAGGTGTTGTAGGTCGCGGCACGGGCTACGCCCGGGCCGATCGCGAGAGCGAGGAAGAGGGTCAAGGCCGAGACGGCCAGCGTTCGCGCGGGCGCCCGTGAAACGCGGCTGCGGCGGCGCTCGCCGCCGTGCGCCCCCGCGGGCGTATGGTTCACCAGGTCGACCTCGTCACCGGCCCGCGGCGCTGTGCGCCGCCACATGACCTTCATGCCGCGCGGACCCCCTAGGCTGCCGCCCGCGATGGTTGCCATGGACTCCTGCCCATTGCTGGTGCTCATCGACAGACGTGCGACGGAAGTTGATAGGACGTTCGCCTAAGGCGACGGGCCGCGTTGTTGGTCTCTTGCGGCCCGAAGACCCGCACAAACCCGGCGGGTCCTGAAGACTCGCCGATGAGGTTCGGTTAGACTAGCCGGCGACGAGCGGGGAGCCGGCGGACGAGTGGCCGGCACCCCTCGCCGTCGCCCTGTCGGAGTCACGCGGAGGTACGTCGTGAAGCGGTCCCAGCATGCCGGACGGACGCGCAGCGGGGGCTTCTCGCTCAACGTCTTCACGCCCGACGAGATCGACGACATTCACCTGGCCACGCTCGAGGTCCTCGAGCGCACCGGCGTGTCCGTCGAAGACGACGAACCGCTCGACATCTTCTCCGACGGCGGCTGCCGGGTCGACCGCGAGACGCGCATGGTGCGCATTCCGCCGCACGTCGTCGCCGAATCGCTGGCCGCGTGTCCGCCCACCATCATGTACTGCGGCCGCACCCCCGACCGCGATTTCGTGGTCGAGCCGGGGCGTGTGACCTTCACCAACTTCGACGAGGGCATCAAGTACATCGACCCGTACACAGGCGAGTACCGCGACCCGACCATCAAGGATGTCGCCGACATCGCCCGCCTGGTCGACGCGATGAGCGACATCGACGGCTACGAGTCGGCCGTCGGGGCCACCGACGTGCCCACCGAGACCTACGCGCTGCACGGCCTCGAAACGGCCCTGCTCAACACGACCAAGCCGGTGGGCTGCGAGGCCATCAACAAGTGGGAGGCGCGCAAGTGCATCGCTCTCGCGGCGATCGTCGCCGGTGGTGAGGACAAGCTGCGCGAGCGGCCCTTCCTGGGCCTCGGCGTCTGCCCGGTCAGCCCGCTCAAGCTGCCACGCGACGCCACCGAGGTGATCATCGAGTGCTCGCGGGCGGGCCTGCCCGACACGATCCTTTCGATGGCGATGTCGGGCGGCTCGGCGCCGGTCACGCTGGCCGGCACGCTGGTGCAGCACAACGCCGAGGTGCTGTCCGGCATCGTGCTCGCCGAGCTCACCGAGCGCGGCTCGCCGGTCATCTACGGCTCGTCGACGACCGCCATGGATCTGCGCTTCGCGTCGGCCTCGGTCGGCTCGCCCGAGCTCGCCCTGATCGGCGCCGCGGTGGCCCAGCTCGCCCGGCAGTACCGCCTGCCGAGCTACATCGCCGGTGCGTAGGGAGACGCCAAGCTCGGTGACGCCCAGAGCGGTCACGAGAAGACCCTCACCGGACTCACGGTGGCGCTGGCAGGGGCCAGCATCATCTACGGAGCGGGGATGATCGAATCGGGCGTCACCTTCGATTGCGCGCAGCTCGTCATGGACAACGAGTTCGCCCAGATGATCAAGTTCGTCGTCGGCGGCATCCGGGTCGACGACGAGCTGCTCATGGTCGACGAAATCCACAAGGTCGGCGCCTTCGGCGACTTTCTCAGCCTCGACAGCACGTACAAGCACATGCGCGAGCAGTCGCAGCCCAGGCTGCTCGACCGCCGCGTGCGCGAGGAGTGGCAGGCAGACGGCGCGACCGACCTCTACACGCGCGCCCGGGCCAAGGCCCGCGAGATCATCGAGAACCATCGGCCCGAGCCGCTCGATGCCGACGTCGTCAAGCAGATGCGCGCCTTCGTCCGGCAGGCCGACCAGGAGAGAGGCGTCCAGTGACCGAGCCAGTGTCCGACCCGCTGTTCGAGCAACTCAAGAACGCCGTCATCGAGGGCAACGGCGACCTCGTGAACGCCCTCACCCCGGCGCTGCTCGACCAGGGCAGGAGCGCCCGCGAGATCCTGGACGGCGCGCTGCTGCCGGCCATGGAGATAGTCGGGGCGCGCATGAAGACCGGAGAGTGCTTCATTCCCGAGGTGCTGCTCAGCGCACGCACCATGCAGACCGCGCTCGACACGCTCAAGCCGCACCTCGCCGAGGGCGACAGCGGCACCACCGGCGCGGTGGTCATCGGCACTGTCGAAGGCGACCTGCACGACATCGGCAAGAACCTCGTGGCGATGATGCTCCAGGGCGCCGGCTTTGCCGTCGTCAACCTGGGCACCGGCGTCACGCCGCAGCAGTTCGTCGCGGCCGTCAGGGAGCACCGGCCGCAGCTCCTGGGCATGAGCGCCCTGCTCACCACCACGGTGCCCAAGATGAAGGCCACGCTCGAGGCGCTCGAGGCGGCCGGCCTGCGCGACCAGGTCAAGGTGATGGTCGGTGGCGCGCCGGTCACCAAGGCGTTCGCCGACGAGATCGGCGCCGACGGCTACGGCGCCAACGCCGGCGGCGCGGTCGACACAGCCAAGTCACTGCTGGGGTAGAGCCGGCGGCCGCACCGACGCGCCCTCTGCGCCGGCCGCCAGCGCCAAACAAGGCAAGCGGGGGTGAGGGCGGAGTGAGGGCGGAGTGAGGGCGGGGGTGAGGGCCGGTCGGCCCTCACCCCCGCCCTCCTTTGTCGCGCCCCGCATCCTCCGGGTCGTCGGGGCGCCTCGGGCTCGCGGCAGGGGGTCAAAGCACGCCGCGGGCGCTCTTCGTCGGCCGTCTTGGCTGCAAGTTTCAGCTGCCCATCGGCACCGTCTGCACGGCCGCGCTCTCGTTGCCGTCGCGGTCGACCGAGTAGACCTCGATCTGTCCGGCGCTCTGGTGCGGACCCATGACGTAGTTCACGATGATCGTGCCCCGCAGACGGGCGACCGTCGCGTCGTTGGTCACGAACTTCGCATGGGCGAAACCGGGGTCGCTGGTGATCCACACGGCCGGGGGCGTGTCGCCGGTCGGCAGCTTGTTGGTGTTGACGACGACGTCGGAGTCGGTGCAAGGGTTGATGAAGTGCAGGCCGGCGCCGGTCACGTGAGGGCTCTTGAGCTGCTGCGTGAGCCACTCCCTGGCCACGACGATCGAGCCCGGCACCGATGTCGGCGCGGCCTCCTGCACGTCCATCCAGCCGGACTGCACCGACGTCGTGAGATTGCGCGCGTTGGCGATGAGCAGCACATCCTCAGCCTTGCTGCGCTGGCCCGCATAGACGGGAGCGGCAACGACGGCCAGACAGGCGATGATCGCCGCGACGACCAGCAGCTCGAGAAGACTGAACCCTCGCTCGTCGTGCAGCCGTCGCATGGTGGCCTCCCACGTCGTTTGCTCTCTTGGGGAATCGGGGTTGCGGCTCCCGACCACTATGGGCATTGGTCCCTATTTTCGCGGGCGGCTGGAGCGGGGCGGGCGGTCGGCACGGGCAGGGCGGGACATCGCGGGCAGGGCGGGTCGGCGCAGGCGGGGCGGTGGAGGCGGCGGGCAGGGCGCGACGGCGCGAGCGGCGGCGGGGCCGGCGGGCTGGCCCGCCGGCCCCGCCCGCCGGCCCCGCCGCCCGCGCATCAGAGTCCCTCGCCGTCCCAGTAGTCGAGCCTCTCGAGGCGTCCGATCAGGTTGGCAAAGCCGAAGCTGATCTTGTTGGAGCGCGGGTAGTAACACATGTCGTCGGCGATCCGGTCGCCGTAGGCCAGGTAGGTGACGCCGCCGGCGCCGGCGCGGATGGCGTGCGCGACGCCGCTGCCCGGCGGGCGCAGGATGACGGTGCCGACGCGTATGGGGTGCTCCTCGTCGCCCAGCAGGCAGGCGCCGTCGCCCTCGAGCACCACGAAGGCCTCCTCCTCGGCGCTGTGCACGTGCGGCGGGCAGCCGAGCTTGCCGGCCGCGACCGTCACGTGCTGCAGGCCGCACGACACCGTCCCGGCGGCGCTGCCCAGGTCGCGCCGCAGCCGTTCGGTGTCGCCGACGGCCCTGGGCTGCGCCACGACGTCGCGCAGATTGACGATGTGCGGCGGACGCGGGCTCACCGCGTCGGGGCGCGGGAGGTCGCCTGCGGCCACCTCCCGCGCCCACGGGTGCTCGCCCTCGCCCGCCGTCGTCCAGGTGTCGCCTATCCAGGCAACGTTGGCGCGCGGCAGGTAGCCCACCTCGGCGTGCACGTCGGGGCCCATGATCAGCACGTCGAGGCCGTCGTCGCCGGCCAGCAGCGTGTGCGGCCGCGAGTGCGGCCGATGGTCGATGAAGTCGCCCGGCCCGATCTCGTAGGTCTCGCCGCCCTGCCAGCTCAGGCCCGCACCGCCGAGCACGTAGACGAGCTCCTCTTCGGCCGCGTGCCCATGGGCCGGAGTCGCCCGTTTGCCGGGGTCGATGCACACGCGCCGCAGGCCCGACTTCGTCGCTCCGGCGCCCATCCCCAGGTCGGTCCACTCGGCGCCCATCGGCCCCATGTCGGCCCGCCGTCGGGGGCAGTCGTCCCACTGCACGATGCCGTCTGCTGCCATGATCGGTCCCTCCCTTGCCCGGCGACGCGGCGAGCCGCCCGGCCCGGCGCCTCAGGCGTTCTCAGAACGGGCTATGGATACCGCTAACCCTACCGTGGCGCGCGCGCCGATAGGAGTCCTGTGCTCGGCGCTGCGGCGGCGCATCGATTGGAGGCACAAAGTGCAACCGCATAACTCTCCCCGCGTGCGGTCGCTCGGCTTTGCGACGGTCGTTCTTGCGATCGTCGCCGCGACCTTCCTGCTCACCCCCGGCATCGCCCTGGCGGCGCACGTCGGCTGCCACCCGGGCGGCGACTCGTCGTGGGTGCTCCAGGAAGCGCAACTGGCCCAGCCCAACGGCAGCGCCGGCGCCCCGGTGACCGACGGCCGTTCCGTCTACTGGGCCGACGACAGCTCCGGCAACCTCGACATCTACGCGGCCGACCTCGAGTCGGGCACGCAGTCGACCGTCGTCGACGGCGACGGCAATCAGTACGACCCGGCCGTCGCGCACGGCTTTGTGGCCTACGTCGACGACTCCTCGGGCAGCCCCATGATCATGGGCCTCGACACGAGCTCGAGCGACGGCCCGTTCGCGATCTCGTCCGAGCCCGGCGAACACCCGGCGACCGACGGCGACTACGTCGTGTGGTCGACGCCCAACACCTCCGACAACGCCAACATCATGGGCTACGACCTGAGCACCGGCACGGAGTTCACGATCTGCGACGCCGCCGGCGCGCAGATCAACCCCGCCATCTCCGACGGCGTCGTCGTCTGGCAGGACGATCGCAACGGCAACTGGGACATCTACGGCGCCCGCATCGGCGACCAGTCCCAGTCCGAGCCCCAGCCCGAGCCTCAGGACGCCACGCACGCGGGCGCGAAGGTCGGCTGCGAGCCGGTCGTGGACGGCCAGTTCTCGGTCTGCACCGCCGACGGCGACCAGACCAACCCCGACATCCACTGCGGCTTCGTGGTCTGGCAGGACGACCGCAACGGCAACTGGGACATCTACGGCGCGCGCATCGGCGAGAAGCCCGAGCCCCAGGACGCCACGCTCGTGCGCGGTCAGCTCGTGCGCGGACAGCTCGTGCGCGGCAAGGTCGGCTGCGATGAGGACGGCGAGATCGCGATCTGCACCGCCGACGGCGACCAGACCGACCCGTCGGTAGCCGGCCCACTCGTCGTGTGGACCGATGCCCGCAATGGAGCCGATGCCACCGACATCTACGGCTACAACCTCGAAGACCAGACCGAGTTCCCGGTCTGCACGGCCGACGGCCCGCAGACTCACGCCGACGTCGCCGACGACGGCACCATCGCCTGGCTCGACGGACGCGGCGACGGCCAGTATCCGGCCATCTACGCGGCGACCTGGGTGCCCGGCGGCGACCCGAGCAACCCGACACCGACCAACAACTGGACCTCGGACAGCCTCATCACGATGTTCCTGTCGGTGTTCAACCAGATGGGCGTCTTCAGCGACTTCCGTGTCTCGTTCGACGGCGGCGCCACCTGGAGCGACTGGCAGCCCTTCGCCGACGTCGACCAGCTCCAGCTGCCCGGCGGCGACGGAGCCAAGACCATCTCGCTGCAGTTCGAGGACGCCGACGGCAACCAGACGCCGGTGATCTCGATCACCGTCTACCTCGACACCCACGGACCCACGACCGTAGCGCCGGTCGTTTCTCACGCACGCACCGGCAAAGTGGCGCTGATCCGCTTCAAGGTGAAGGACGCGCTCAGCCCCAAGGCCAACGTCACCGTCAGGCTGCGCAACCGGCACGGCAAGCTCGTCAGGGTCATCAGGCTCGGTGAGCGCCGCACCAACAGGCTGCTCAGCGCCAGGTTCACCTGCAACCTGCGGCGCGGCACGTATCGCTTTGCCGTGCTGGCCAAAGACCTCGCCGGCAACAAGCAGGTCAAGGCCGGTGTGAACAGGCTGATCGTCCGCTAGTCCCACACCAGGCGACGGTCGCGGCAGACAGGCGGCCGTCGTGGCAAAGGAGACGGGGCGGGCGGCGTGAGCCGCCCGCCCCGTCCCGCGTTTGCGCAGCGTGCGCCGGACGCCGCTACTTGACCGTCAGCGTGTTGGCCCCCACCTTGACCTGATGGTTGCCGGCCAGGTCGGTGGCCCAGGCCCGCACCTTGTACGAGCCCGCCTTGAGCTTGCAGACAAACCTGAGGTGGTGCAGCGCCGTGCCCGTCCTGGCCTTGCCGACCATGAAGACCTTGACGATGTTGCCGTGCTTGTTGAGCAGGCGGATGGTCACGGCGACCCGTGGCGAGAGGTTGTCGGTCACGCGGTAGCCGATCGACGCCGTCGCACCCCGCTTGACCGACGCTGCCGCGGGCACGCGGATCGTCGGGCCGTGGGTGTCCAGGGTGACGGAGGCCGAGACGGTCGGCGAGGATTCATGGGAGATGTCGGTGTAGGTGACCGTGACCGTCTTGCGACCGTCACCCGGCGTAAGGTACCAGGGCGACTTGACCGGCCAGTAGTCCTCGGGGGTGCCGGCCGGCCCGCCGGCGTTGGCGATGGTCATCGTCGTGACGATGCCGGTCTTGCCTTGGGCGAACAGCGCCAGGCTCGCCGTCGCGCTGCGTGTCCAGGTCCGGCCACCGTCGATGGTGATGCCCGCGTTCCACGGGGTGAGCACGGCGGCCCACAGGTCGGCGATGCCGCCGTTGCGCGCGTCGGTCCACACGACCCGGTAGTCGGAGACCGTCGGCTGGCCCTGCCAGGCGGGCGCGGTGACGACCGGGAACTCCTGCTGCAGGGTGAGGTCGTAGCCGCGCACGTCGAGGCCGCTCGCCGCCGAGCGTGCGTCGCTCCACACGACGAGGTCCTGATCGACCGCCGGCGAGCTCTGGTCGCCGGCCGCGGTGCACACCGCAAACTCGCGGCTGGTGCGCAGATCGTAGCCGTAGATGTCGGTGCCCGAGGTCGCGGCGTTGCGGGCGTCGCGCCACACGACCGTGTTGCCTGAGACGGCGGGCTGGTCCTGGACCGCGTCGTTGATGCAGATCGGGAACACGAAGCCGGCCGGACCGACGGAGCGATCGTAGCCCATGATGTCCTGATCGCCGTAACGGGTGTCGACCCACACGACGATGTTGCCCGACACGTCGGGCTCAGTTTGATCGTACGCCTCGGGGTCCAGGGCCGTAGCCGGGCCGACCGTGTCGGTCGTGGGGTCGATCGTCGCGCCGTAGATCTCCCAGTTGCCGTTGCGCTTGTCCTGCCAGACGACCCAGTCGCCGGAGATCCGCGGCGCGACCTGCTGCGAGGGGTCGTCGCAGACCGTGAACGCCTTGCCGGCCGTAACGTCGTAGCCGTAGATGTCGGCGTTGCCGTTGCGGTGGTCTTCCCAGACCACCAGGACGTGCCCGTTGGTGCCTACGCTGACTCGCGGCAGGATCTGGTCGCCGGGGTTGGAACAGATGGCCGTGCCGGGGCCCGCCAGGCCGTCGGCGTAGTAGATGTTCCAGTCGTTGCCCGGCTTTTCTTGCCAGACGAGGTTGGCGCCCGACAGGTCGGGATTGGTCTCCGGCACCTTGTCGACGGTGACGGCGTGCCTCGATGTGACCTGCGTCGCGCCCGCCGAAGCGACGGCGAACGCGGCCGTCACGAAGACGACGGTGAACGTGACGGCAAGAACAGTCGTGAGCTTGGCCTTCATGGCCCCTCCTCCAGAAGGTCGCTGGCCGGCTGGCGCCCATTCTACAGCGTCCGGGGCGCGAGTTGGCCAGCGCGACCGCCGACCCTCGCCCGCACTCAGGCGCGCTGAGCCACGAGCGGCCGCGGCAGTGGCGGCCGGGCAAGCTCGGCGAAGCGCTCGACCCGCAACGGCGCGAGGTCGATCTCGGGCTCCCGGCCGTTGACGAGCTGGGCGACCAGCTTGCCGGTGATCGGCCCGAGGCCGAGGCCCAGCATGCAGTGACCGGCGGCCACGATGAGATTGTCGTGGCGCGGAGCGCGACCGATGATCGGCAACCCGTCGGGAGTACAGGGGCGCAGGCCGCGCCAGAGCTCGAGCGGTTCGAGCTGGGCGGCGCCGGCGAGTGCCTCGCCGGCGCCGCGCCGGATAGCCGCCACCCGGTTCCAGCGGATGCGCATGTCGAGACCGGCCAGCTCGAGCGTGCCGGCGAGCCGCAGGCGGTCGCCCATGGGCGTGATCGCGACGTGGCTCGCCGCCTCGTAGAGCGGCAGCTCCGGCAGGGCGACCGGCCGGGGCACCGTCACGGCGTAGCCCTTGGCCGGCTCGATCGGCAGGTCGAGGCCCAGGCGCCGGCTCAGCAGGGGCGACCACGAACCAGCGGCCAGCACGACCGTGTCGGCCAGCACCTCGCCGCCGGTCGTGACCAGGCGGGTGACGCGGCGCCCGGTCGTCTCGATGTCGAGGACCTCGGTGCCGGGGCGCAGCCCGGCGCCCTTTTCGGCGGCCAGGCGGGCGAGCTCTTCGACGGCCAGCCGGGGGTTGCAGTGGGCGTCCTCCGGATAGAACACCGCGCCGCACACGCCGGGCGCCGCACCGGGTACCTCGTCGCGCAGACGGCCGGCGTCCCAGGATTCCGAGACGGCGCCAAAGCGCGCCGCCTCGGAGGCTTCGGCCGCGCCGGCCTCCCAGGCGGCCTGGTCACGGTACGACCACAGCCAGCCGCGCTGCTCGTAGCCGAACTCGACGCCCGGGACCGCCGCGATCTCGGCCCACAGGTCGGCGCTCGCCCGCAGCAGCCCGCGCTGCACGGGCATGGCTCTCTCGGCGCGCTCCCTGGCGGCGGCTCTGCTGAACATCCACAGCCAGCGCGCCAGGCGCGGCCGGGCCTGTGGAGCGATGTAGAAGGGGCTGCCCGAATCGAGCAGCCAGCGCATGCCTTGGCCCAGGGCTCCCGGCGAGGCCAGCGGGTACACGTCGCTGGGCGTGATCAGGCCGGCGTTGGAGTGCGTGGCGCCGCCGCGGGCGCAGATCGTTTCGCGCTCGAGCACGGCGACCGACCGACCCTCGCCGGCCAGGTAGTAGGCGGCGCAGACGCCGATGATCCCGCCGCCGACGATCGCGATGTCCACCCGTGCGCCCATGCCGCCTCCCACCGTATGTCTCGGTCGCTCTTCTCCGGGCAATTCCAGACCCTGCCGGCCGGGTCGCACCGCTTCCGCGACGGGCCGCCGCCTAGCGCCGCAGGCCCAGCCGCTGCAACTCGCGCTCGGCCAGCGGCCACGCGTCGCCGGTCTCCGCCTCTTTCCACGGGTCGCCGCCCCAGGCTTTCACCTGGGCGAAGCTCATGCCGTCGAGGGCGCGCCGCGCCAGATACCGGCCGAGCGCGGGGTCGCTGGGGTCGGCGGCAAGGGCGCGACGCACGTCGCCGACCTCGCGTCTCCAGGGCAGCCGCAGCGGCAGGTAGAGCAGCAGCGCCAGCGCCGCCGGACCCGCCGCCGCGCCGATGCCCACGATCAGGCCGACGTTGCGGACCGTCGTCTTGGCCGCGGCGACCTGGGTCCTGGTGGCCACGGCCGTCGCGTCGACCTGCTTGACGACGCCGCCGAGCGAGCCGCCGATCAGGGGGACGCTCGACAGGGCGCCCAGGCTGTCCGCGGTCTTCTGCAGCCCGTCGGCGGTGCGCACGACCGGGTCGCCGAGCGCCCCCACGCGGTTGATCTCGACCGCCGCCAGCACTCCGACGACGATCCACAGGACGACCCAGACGGCGATCGCAACGTCGAGCACGCGCACACGGTGAGCGTTGAGAAAGGGTGTTCGCGCGGTGGCCATGGCGTCATCATACCCGCGGTCGAACAGTGCCGGAGATACAGGTGAGAAACGTTTCGGCGGCGGAGCTGTCGAGGGCGGAGCGGTTCGACGGCGGGGCGGCGGCAGCGTAGTCGAGGGCGGGGCTGTCGGCGGCGGGACGGGACGGATTGACGGCGGGGCTGTCGACGGCGGGGCGGCGGCTGCGCCGCCGCCCCGCCCACTCGACATTCGGCGGATGGGCCGGCCGAGGAGGGGGGGACCGCCTCGGCCAGGGACGGTTATGAGGGGGGTCAGATCCCGTCCACGAGCCAGTGGGTGTGCGCATCCGTCGCGCCAATGATTCGCCGCCGGCCGGCCGGCTCCTTTGTCGATCCCGCCGCCCGGAGCGGCGTCGTCGCCGGCCGGTTTCGACGGGTCCGCCGACACCCGGGGCCGGCCGCCGTCGCCCTTGGCGGCGGCCCGGGGGTCTACAATGGCTCAGGGCGAAGCCCGGGGGAGAGACATGGCCACAGAGGCGCCGTCACAGTCGCAAGCCACCGCAGAGCCGGGCCTGCTGCGCAGGGCCGTGCACGGCGTCGATCCGCACGTCTGGGACACCGTGCTGGCGTTCTTCCTGTGCGCCGCCGGCTTCGTGTTCGTGCTGGCCGTGCCGAACCTGTCGCCGGCGTTGCACGGCCTCGATGCGGTCGGCGCCGTCTTGCTCCTGGCCATGACCCTGCCCCTCGCCGCCGTGCACAGCTACCCGCGGGCGGTGTTTGCGGCCATCGCCGTCGCGTCGATGCTGGGGGCCGTGTTCGACGAGCCGGCAATCAACGTCGGCTACGTGTGCGGGGCCATCGCCCTCTTCTTCGTGGCCTCGCACAGCGACATCTGGCGGAGCCTCATGGCGGGCATGCTCGGCTCGATCACGCTCATCGTGATCTTCGCCATCCTGCTGTACCGGGGCAGCGCGTCGCTCTGGGTCGGCATCGCCTCGTGGTTCGCCTTTTCGGCAGTGTGGCTGGCCGGAGTGATACTCCACGCCTACCGCGAGAACGTGCGCGACGCCAGGGAGCGCGCTCGCGCGGAGCGCGAGCGCGCCGACCTCTACCTCCACGATCTCGAGATGCGCGCCCAGGAGGCGGTCGCCCTCGAGCGCAGCCGACTCGCTCGAGAGCTGCACGACGTGGTCGGTCACGCCCTGAACGTCGTCGTCCTGCACGCCGGCGCGGCCCAGCGCGTCTTCGACAAGAAGCCGGAGACCGTCCGCGAGTCGCTCGGCTCGATCGAGGCGACCGGCCGGCAGGCGCTCGCCGACATCGAGCGCCTGCTCGGCATCTTGCGGGCCGAGGCTGCCGACCCCGAGGAGCTCGGCCCGCAGCCCGGCATGGCCGACGTGACTGCGCTCGTCGCGCAGGTACGCGAGGCCGGCGTGGCGGTCACGGTCGAGGACCTGTGCGCCGGCATCGATCTGCCGTCGAGCCTCGACCGCTCTGGCTACCGGATCGTGCAGGAGGCGCTCACCAACACGCTCAAGCACGCCGGCGGCGGAGCACGCGCGACGGTGCGCCTGCGCTGCAACGGCGACTGGTTCGAGATCGAGTGCCTGGACGACGGCGGCGGCCGGCCGGCCGGCGCGCAGTTCAACCAGCGGCTCAGCGGCGGCCGCGGCCTGCTCGGCATCCGCGAGCGCGTCGCGCTGTTCGGCGGCGAGCTCGAGATCGGGCCGCGGCCCGAGGGCGGCTTTCGCGTGCTGGCGCGGCTGCCGCTCGAAGGGACGGGATCGCTGCAACGAGGCGTCGGTCCGACCGACGGCGCGAACGAGACAGGGGGTTGCGATGGCTGCTGACGACACGATCCGCATCGTGCTGGTCGACGACGAGCAGATGGTCCGCGCCGGCCTGCGCATGATCCTCGAAAGCGAGGACGGCTTTGAGGTGGTCGGCGAGGCCGGCGACGGCGCCGGGGCCGTCGAGCAGGTCAAGCGGCTCGACCCCGACGTGGTGCTCATGGACATCCAGATGCCCGGCATGAACGGGCTCGACGCAACGCGTGAGATCGTCGCCTTGGGCCGCGACGACTCGTCGCGCGTCCTCGTGCTCACGACCTTCGACTTGGACGAGTACGTCTACGAGGCGCTGCGCGCCGGGGCCAGCGGGTTTCTGCTCAAGCGCACCCCGGCCGAGGACCTCGTCGCCGGCGTGCGCGTGGTGGCCGCCGGCGAGGCCCTGCTGTCGCCGTCGGTCACCAAGCGGCTGATCGGCGAGTTCGCGCGACGCCCGGCGGCCGACAGGCCGTCGCCCGCCGCCCTCGACGATCTCACCGACCGCGAACGCGAGGTGCTCGGGCTGATCGCCCAGGGCCTGTCCAACCGCGAGATCGCCGAGAAGCTGTTCCTGAGCGAGGGCACCGTCAAGACGCACATCAAGCGCATCTTCTTCAAGCTCGACCTGCGCGACCGCACGCAGGCCGTCATCCTGGCCTACGACATCGGGCTGGTCGCGCCGGCGGGCACGTAGCGGCGCTCGCGCTCGCCTCTACCCCCGGCGTGGCAACGGAAGCCTCCCCGGGGTGACGCCGGTGCGCCCCGATGGGAAGAGCGAGCGCCCAGAAGTTCCTCCCATCGTTGACGCCGCGTTCACGCCGTAGCGGGACGCCGCCGGCGACGCCTCTCTCTAGGCTCTTCGCAGACACCGAGAGAACCGGAGGGAGCCATGAACGCCATCGTCGAGACCACGCCAGCCGTCCCGGACACCGCCCCATTCACGCTGGCCGACGTCGACCGCGCCCTGGCCATCGCCACCGGTCGCCAGCCGGCGCCGCGTCCGCGTGTCGTCGCCGACGCGGTCGTGCGGGCGCGCGACCTGAACAAGTGCTACGGGAAAGGCGACACCGCGGTCGACGCTCTGCGCGCAGCGACCGTGGAGTTCGAGCGCGGCCGGCTGACCGCCGTCATGGGCCCGTCGGGCTCGGGCAAATCGACCCTGATGCACATTCTCGCCGGGCTCGACCAGCCCACCGGCGGCTCCGTGGAGATCGACGGCGTCGAGATCACCCGGCTGAAGGAGCGTCAGCTTACCCGGCTGCGCCGCGACAAGGTCGGCTTCATCTTTCAGTCGTTCAACCTGCTGCCCATGCTGAGCGCCGCCGAGAACCTCACGCTGCCGCTCACCATCGCCGGGCGATCGACCGACCGCGGCTACCTCGCCACGCTCATCGACCGCGTCGGCCTGAGCGACCGTCTCGACCATCGCCCGGCGGAGCTCTCGGGCGGCCAGCAGCAGCGCGTCGCCGTCGCCCGGGCGCTGGTCTCCAAGCCGGCCGTGCTGTTCGCCGACGAGCCGACGGGCAACCTCGACTCGCACACCGGCCGCGAGGTCCTCGCCCTGCTGCGCCGTTCGGTCGACGAGTTCGGCCAGACCATCATCATGGTCACCCACGACCCCGGCGCCGCGACGATCGCCGACCGCGTGCTGTTCCTCAAGGACGGCGCCATCGTCCTCGACCGCGACGGCATGAGCCGCGACGAGATCTTCGACACCATCAAGGACCTGGAAGGCGCCGACGCGCGCCGCGACCTCGCGGAGGTGGCGCGATGACCCGCCTGGCCCTGCGCAGTCTCCTCAGCCGCCGTCTGCGGACGGCGCTCACGATCATCGCCATCCTTCTCGGTGTCGCCATGATCAGCGGCACCTACGTGCTCACCGACCAGATCCACAACGCCTTCAACGATATCTTCAAGACCGCCTACCAGAAGACATCGGTCGCCATAACGCCGAAGGTGCCGTTCGGCCGCGCGAGCGACGCTTCGGGCGCCCAGACCACCATGCCGGCGGCGATCCTCACGCGCGTGCGACAAGTTCCCGGCGTGCAGCTCGCCGACGGCTCGGCTCAGGCCTTCACGGCCGTGTTCATCGGCGGCAAGCTGATCAAGAGCAACGGGGCACCGACCTTCATCCAGTCGAACGACAACCCACGCTTCGAGACCGGCTCGTGGATCGCCGGCGGCGTACCGACGAAGACCGGAGACGTCGCCGTCACCAGCGGCTTCGCCGGCAAGCACCACCTCGCTCTTGGCGACACCCTCGGCGTCGTCACCCACAGCGGCCTCAAAACGCTGCGCATCGCCGGCATCTACCGCTGGCCGGCCGAAGCTTCGCTGGGCGGCACCATCATGGTCGACGCGCCGCTCGCCGACGTCCAGCGCTGGTTCGGGCTCGACGGCCGCCTGAGCAGTATCTCCGTCGCCGCCGCGCCCGGCGTGAGCGCGACCGAGCTGCGCGACCGCATCCGGGCACTGCTGCCCGCCACGGTCGACGTCAAGACCGGCGCCGAAGCCGCCGCCAGTGAGAGCAGCGACGCTTCCACGTCGATCAACTCGTTTCTGCAGCCGGCGCTCCTGGCGTTCGGCGGCGTGGCGGTGTTCGTCGGCGCCTTCATCATCTTCAACGCCTTCTCGATCACCGTGGCCCAGCGCCGGCGCGAGTTCGCCATGCTGCGCGCCCTGGGCGCCACGCGGCGCCAGGTGCTGGCGGCCGTGACCGGCGAGGCCCTCGCTATGGGTATCACCGCCTCGCTCCTCGGCCTGGTCGCCGGACTAGGCGTCGCCAAGGCCGTCAATGCCCTGTTCAAGGCCATCGGCGCCGACCTTCCGACCGGCGGTCTAACCCTGACCCCGCGTACGATCATCGTGGCCCTGATCGTCGGCGTGGGCGTGACCCTGGCGTCGGCGCTGCTGCCTGCGCTGCGCGCCACGAGAGTGCCGCCGGTGGCGGCCCTTTACGAAGGCGCGCAGCTTCCCGCCTCGCGCCACGGCCGGCTCAGCACCCCGGTGGCGATCGGCTTCGCGCTGCTGGGCGCCGGCGTGCTGGCGGCCGGCATGGTGAGCTCGGCCGCCACGACGACGCGCCTCCTTGAGATGGCCGGCGGCGCCGTGCTGCTGTTTGTGGCCCTGGCGATGCTCGCCAAGTTCGTGGTGCGGCCACTGGCGGCGGTCATTGGGCGGCCGCTGCAGGCGCTCGCTCCCACGAGCGGCCGCCTTGCCCGCGAGAACGCGGCCCGCAATCCGCAACGCACCGCCGCGACCGCCGCGGCGCTCATGATCGGCTTGGCGCTGGTCGTCTTTGTGGCGGTCTTCGCCCAGGGCATGAAGACGTCGTTCGTCGACGCCCTGGCCAACTCGAACCGGGCCGACGTCGTCGTCACCGACGACACCGGCATGATGGCGCTGCCCGCCGGGGGCGTCGCCGCCGTGCGGGCGCTGCCCGACGTACGCACCGCCACAGGCATCGCCTCGGCGACGCTCAAGGTGAACGGCGTCGTGACCGACGTCGCCGCCGTCGAGCCCGACCGGTTCGCTACGGTCTGGCATTTCGCCTGGCTCAACGGCGGCAGCAACGCGCTGCTGACCCGGCTTAGCGCGAATCAGGCCATTGTGGAGGAGCAGTACGCCAAGGGCCACGGTCTCAAGGTCGGCTCGCCGCTGACCGTTGTGGCCCGGTCGGGCAAAACGGCGCGCATGACCGTGGTCGGCGAGCACCGCGACCCCATGACCATGAACGGCATCGTGGTGAGCGACGCCGCCTTCCAGCGCCTCGGCGCCCCGGTCGACCCCATCGTCTTCCTGGCCACGGCGAGGCCCGGCGTGAGCGCCACGACCCTCAAGGCCGACGTGTCGCGCGCCCTGCGCGCCTATCCTACGCAGACCGTGCGCACCGAGGTCGACTACGACAACTACTTGAAGAAGCAGATCAACCAGATCCTCATCATGCTCTACGCCCTGCTCGCCATGAGCGTGACGATCTCGGTCTTCGGCATCGTCAACACGCTGGTGCTGTCGGTGTACGAGCGCACCCGCGAGATCGGCATGCTGCGCGCGATCGGCACGAGCCGGCGTCAGATGCGGCGCATCGTGCGCTACGAGAGCGTCATCACGTCGGTGATCGGCGGCGTGCTCGGCACCGCGGTCGGTGTGCTGTTCGGCTACGTCATCACGAACCGGTTCGGCGACCAGGGCTTCGTCTTCTCGGTGCCCTACGCCCAGCTTGTGCTGTTCCTCGTGGCGGCGACCACGGTCGGCGTGATCGCCGCGGTGCTGCCCGCTCGGAGAGCGGCCAACCTGAACGTGCTCGATGCGGTCCACTACGAATGAGTGAGGGCCGCCGGGGGGCACAGCTCGCCCGGCGGCAGGGCAGATGCCGCCGGGCCTGCTCGCCCGCCGCGCGAAGGGGCCGGGCGGCACGCGCCGCCCGGCCCTCACATCCCCCCGCAGTTGACCGGAAGTTCCCCCCGCAGGGCGACGACGATCTGTTGGCGGATGGTTAAGGTGAGGACAGGTTCAGGGCAACAGTCGGAAGGGAGGTAGACGGATGTCGGAGGTTCAGCAGCCGGGGACGCAGAGCACGGCAGCGCTTCCCCAGCCCGGCGGCGTGCCTTCGACCGGCGGCGTGCCTTCGTCCGGCGGCGGCGCCGTCCCGTCGCCCTCCCCGGCCGGCCCGCATCGCTCGCCGCCTGGCCGGTTCTTCGGCATCGTCGTGCGGCCGCAGAGCTGGCTGAACCTCCTCTACCTCGGACTGGCTTTCCCACTCGGGTTGTTCTACTTCGTGTTTCTCACCGTCTGCCTGTCGGTCGGCATCAGTCTCGTGATCATCTGGGTGGGCATCTTCATCCTCGGACTGACCGCCGCGTGTTGGTGGGCCTTTGCCGCCTTCGAGCGCTCTCTTGCCGACGGCCTTCTGGGCACGCGGCTCGCGCCGTCGCCCCAGCCCTGGCGACGCGTCGAGGGCACCTGGCCTCGCATCAGGGCCCACTTCAGCTCGAGCGCCACCTGGAAGGATCTCGCATTCCTGTTCGTCAAGTTTCCGCTCGGCGTCCTGTCGTTTGTCGTCGTCGTCACCCTGGCTTCGACCTCACTGGGATTCCTCGGGGCGCCGCTCTACTACAGATACGCCCAATCGAGCGGCGCTCACGGGGTAGTCCACCACGGCCTCTACTTCGGTGTCTGGACCGTCGACCGGCTTTGGGAAGCCCTGCTGCTCGTGCCGCTCGGCCTGCTCCTCGCGGTGCTGTCGTTCCACGCGTTCAACGGCCTCGCGGCGATGTGGCGGGCCGTGGCTCGTGGCCTGCTGACACGCGACACCGCGCCGCGGCCCGCCCCGGCGGCCGCGTCGGCGGGAGCCTGCGTTTCCGCCGACGCTCCCCTCCGCGCAGCCGGCGGCGCCCCGGCAGGAGCCGCGGGCGCATCCGCCGGCCGGCTGGCCGCCGTACCCCGGCCATCCGACCCAGCCCGGTGTGGCCTCGAGTCCGAGCGAGTCGCCCGCGCCGCCTGGCGCGCCCGTCGTGCCGCCTCCCTACGGCTGGCTCTACTATCCGCAGTCGCCGTACTGGTCGCAGTCGGCGCCACCGCCCGCATCGCAACCCGGCGCGGCCCAGCCCGGCGCGGTCCAGCCCGGCGCGCCGTGGTCGGGGGCGCCGTGGCCGGGTGTCCCCTGGAGCGGCACACCGTGGGTCCAGTGGCCGGCTATGTTCGGACCGACTCAGGCGGCTCCGCCCGCCGCCGCCGCGACGGAGCCGCACGAAGCGGCGACTTCCGAGCCCCCTGCCACCGCCGCACCCGAGCCCGCGGTTGCCTCGTCTGAGGCCACCGCTCCCGAGACCATCGCTCCCGAGACCGACACCGAAGGGCAACCACCCTCGCAGGAGGAACAACCATGAGATCGATATCTCGCCCGGGCCGGACGATCACGGTGGCGGCGTGCGCCACCTTCGCGCTCCTCGTGCTCACCATGGTCGCGCCGGCGCTCGCCGCCGCGTCCACGACCGTGACGGTCGACAACCCCATCGTGCGTTTTCAGGATTACAACCTGCCTCAGGGTCAGACGGTCCAGAGCGTCGTCGTGATCCGCGGCAACGCGGTCATCGGCGGTACCGTCGCGCGCAGCGTCGTCGTGATCGGCGGCAACGCTACGATCAAGTCCACGGCCGTCGTCGGCGCCGACCAGAGCGCGGGGGCGTCGAGCGTCGTCGTAATCGGCGGCCACCTCACGACCGAGCCGGGCGCCGCCATCCGCGGCAAGACCGTCCAGGTCGCGGGATTCCACCTGGGCGGCTTGCTGCGGGGCGCCGCGTCGGGAGTTGTCGTGCGCCCCGTCGGGGTCGTCGCCGGCTGGTGGCAACTGTTGTTCCTGCCGCTCGTCGCGCTGGTCGTGTCGGCGCTCTTCCCCCGAGCTGTGAAGCGCGTCGGCGAGCGGGTCCGCCTGGGGTTCTGGCCGTCGTTCGGCTGGGGCCTGCTCGGGCTGCTGATCGTGGGTGTGCTGCTCGTGGTCCTGGCCATCACGATCGTCGGACTCATCCTGGTCGTCCCGGCGGCCATCGCCCTGCCGGCCGTGCTGCTGTTCTGTCTGGTCGGCGTCGCGGCGCTGCTCGGCCGGCTCATCCTGTCGTCGTCGGAGCGCTACCGCGACAACGTCGTCGTCGCAGCGGTCGTGGGCGCCGTCCTGGTCAGCCTCGTGTCGCTCGTGCCGGTGATCGGCGGACTCGCGCTCTTCGTCGCCACCGTAGCGGGCTTCGGCGGCGCGCTCACTCTCGTCAACGAGTGGCGCCAGGCCCGACGGCCGGGTTCCGTGCCCGCGCCCGGCGGCCCGCTGCCGCCGCCACCGGCAGGATGGGCGCCGCAGTTCCCATCGCAGGCTCCCCCTCCGCCGCCACCCGGCTGGACGGCCGCACCCGTATGGGCGCCTCCGCCCGGCTGGACGCCCCCGCCCGGATGGCTGCCGGCCCAGGGATGGCCGGCTCCCGCCGGCTGGCCGCCGCCGCCCGGCTGGGCCGCGCCGCCAGACGGCGCTGTGCCGCCCGGTCCGTCGCCGACGCCGGCTGAAGAGGCGCCGGCGGCGGAGACGCCGCCTACCGAAATGCCGTCCGCGGAACCGGCACCGGACGAACCTCCGACGACGTGAGACGCAGACCGGCGAGAGGCGGCGCGGGACGGCCTCAGGGAGTGAGACGCCCCAGCTCGACTCGCAGCGCGGCTTCGAGCTCGGGGTAGCGAAAGGCAAAGCCCGCCTTGTCGAGCCGCTCGGGCACGACACGCTGCCCGCCGAGGAGCATGACCTCGCCCATCTCGCCGAACATCGCCCGCACGGCGCCGGCCGGCAGGGCAACGACCGCGGGCCGGCGCAGCACGCGTCCCAGCGTCTTGACGAACTCGCGGTTGGTCAGCGGCAAGGGGCTCGTCACGTTCACGGCGCCGTCGATCGTTTCGGCGAACAGAAGGTCGGTGACGGCGCCGATCAGGTCGTCGAGACCGATCCAGCTGAGCCACTGACCACCGGACCCGAACGGACCGCCGGCGCCGGCGCGGAAGGCCGGCAGCATGCGCCCAAGAGCCCCGCCGGCGGCCGTCAGCACGACGCCGAAGCGCAGGGGCACGACCCTGATGCCGGCACGACTCGCCGGCGACAGCGCCGCCTCCCAGTCACGGCAGACATCCGCCAGAAAGTCGGAACCCGGCGCGCCGGATTCGGTCAG
Source organism: uncultured Actinomycetes bacterium (assembly GCA_963751565.1). Lineage (GTDB taxonomy): Bacteria > Actinomycetota > Thermoleophilia > UBA2241 > UBA2241 > Bog-752. The sequence continues at coordinate 192,929 of CAVVVA010000002.1, forward strand.
CACGGCGTCGCCGCGGTCGGCGCCGTAGTAGCCGACCGCCGACGCCGAGAGCAGCGCCCGGGGCGGCCGCTTCATCGCGGCCACGGTGCCGGCGAGCAGCGCCGTGCTCTGCCGGCGGCTGGCCATGATGCGCTCCTTGTGAGCCCGGGTCCAGCGGCGGCCCGTGTTCTCGCCGGCGAGGTGGACGATCGCGTCGAGGTCCTCGAGCGACGCGGCCGCCAGCTTGCCGGTGGCCGGGTTCCACATGACGTCGCCGGGGCGACCGGGGATCCCGCGCCCGATGCGCGCGACGGTGTGTCCCCCGCTCTCGAGAAAGGCCACGAGCTGAGCGCCGATCAGGCCCGTGGCGCCGGTCACACCGACACGCAGCCGGGGCTCCCCGGCATGCGCCGCGTGGCGCGTGAGGTCGGCCAGCGTGCGTTCGTGGCGAAAGCGAAAGAGACGTTCGAGGAACCGGTTCGCCGGCACGCCTCCGAACACGTCGCCGGCGGCGCCGAGCGGCAGGCGATACTCGACGTGATCCTCGATCACGCACCGCTCGGGACCGTCGGGGATGAAGGAGTGGGTGTGCTCCCACTCTTCGAACGGGCCGTGGAGCTGGCGATCGCTGAACCGCCGCCCCGGCTCGGCGTCGCCGTGCACCGCCACCCAGCGCCCCCGCAGCGGACCGGTGCGGTACTCGAACACCAGCGTGCCGCCGTGCTCCATGTCGCCGGTGCGCCCGACGACGCGGGTGAACTGCCAGGGCGGACTCAGACGTTCGAAGGAGCCCGGCCGCGCGTGCCAGGCATAAACGTCGTCGGCCGAGAACGGGACGGTGCTGCGCCACTCGAAAACGGGCATCGGAAACCTCCCGCGCCGGGGCGTTGGCGCGCGGGCGACAGAACGCGGGATGGTCCCGCGCACTACCCTCGAACCAACCGGTCGGCCGGGTTCTACCCGACCGGCGCGCAGTTCAGTACGGCAGCTCCACGGTGGCCATCTGGAAGTGGCCGGGACGCACCCACGACTGTCCGGTCACGACCACGCCGCCCGGCGCCGGCGTGAGGGCCCAGGCGTCGTCGTCGCCGACGCCGCCGTCCCATGTGCGCGGCGCGCTCCAGATCGGATCGCCCGCGGAGGTGTAGCCGAGAACGGCGAAGTCGGTCCCGGTGGCCGAGCCCGGCGACACGTAGCCGCAGACGAACACGCGGCCGGTGGCGTCGACCGCCACGTCTTCGGCCTGGTCGTCGGAGTAGCCACTGGGTGGGTGAGGCGTATCCCAGATCTGCTGCCACACCGACGGACCGTGGGCCGCGAAGCCGATGGTGACGATGTTGCTGTTGCCGGTCGTCGCGCTGACGAAGCTGCCGGTCGCCACGACGTCGCCGTGCGGCAGAAGGGCGGCCGCCACGAACTGGTCGCGACCGCCGCCTTCCGTGCTGTAACGGCCCTGCCACACGAAGCGGCCGCCGGCGTCGTACCTGCGGATCATCGCGCACGTGCCCGACTTCGTGCCGAAGAAGCCGACCGCGAAAGCCCTGCCGCCCGGCGTCACCACGAGGTCGTTGACGCCGTCACTGCGGTGCGCCGGGCCACCCCAGGTGACGAGCCAGAGCCGCCGCCCGGCCGGTGAGTAGGCCGAGAGGAGACAGTCGGCGCCGCGGTTGCCGGCGCTCGCCACCGTACCGGCGCAGAACACGCGCCCGGTCCGATCGATGCCGAGGGCCGAGAACCGGTCGGCCCCGCGACCCGGGCCGGCGATCGTGCGCTTCCACACGACCTTGCCGGCGGCGGTGAGCTTGACGAGCGCGGCGTCGAGCCCGTGATGGGCCGCGAACAGCGCTCCCGCCGCGTAGATCGCGCCCGACCGGGAGAGCGCAAGACGGCCCGGGACGTCGTTGCCGGCGCCTGCACCGGCGATCGTCCTGGCCCACTTGCGCGTGCCGCTGGAGGTGTACTCGAGCACCGCCCAGTCGGCGCCCCTCCTGGGGCCGCGCACCTCACACAGCACAACGAAGTCGCCGGCTTTGGTGAGCGCACCGTCGACGGCCGTCTGAGGCCCGGAACCGGCGTGCCGGTAGGTCGCGGTCCACTGCTGCGCCCCGGCCGCGTCGTACTTGACGATCATGACCTCGCTGACCGTGGCCGAGACGCGCGCGTCGCCGGCCACATACAGGGCGCCGCTTTGCGGGTCGCGCACCACGACGCGGCCCGCGGCCGCCCCGCCGCCGGGCCCCGACGCGGTCGCCACCCAGACGGGCGTCGGGCTGGGCGTCGGCGTGGCGCCGGCCGCCTGAGTCGCGCCCGCCGCTACGGCCGGCGCAGAGCACAGAACCAGAAGCGCCGCCGCGGCGACCGAAAGGCAGAGTGCGAGAACGCGTCCCCCGCGCTGAGGCGATGAACGATCCATGACGGTACCCCCCTCCCTCTCAGCACCCGCATAGTCTACGCCTTCGCTCGGACGCGCGCAGGAGCGGACGCGTTCGCGCGTTGACTGTCCAGGCAACGCTCCGACGCTCGGGGCGTGGGCTCGCCGGACCCGGGGAACCATGAGCAGGACGACATCAACCGGCCGGCGGGCGGCCGCCTGCGCGGCCGCCCGCCGGCCGCCGACCCGAAGCGAGGTCGCAGGGCCATGACACAGACAGCCACGTTCGCCGCGGGGTGCTTCTGGGGAGTCGAGGAACGCTTCCGCAAGCTGCCCGGGGTCGAAGACGCCGAGGTGGGCTACACCGGCGGCCGGACGCCCGACCCAAGCTACGAAGCCGTGTGCACCGGCACGACCGGCCACGCCGAGGCCGTGAGGGTCACCTTCGACCCTCAGGTGATCCCCTACGAACAGCTCGTCACGGCCTTCTTCGCCCTGCACGACCCCACGACGCGCGACCGCCAGGGACCCGACGTCGGCAGGCAGTACCGGTCGGCGATCTTCGCCGAGTCACCCGAACAGGAGCAGACCGCACGCGCGGTGCTCGAACGGCTGCAGGCGCAACGCGACGACCACCGGCAGATCGTCACCGAGATTGCTCCGGCGACCGACTTCTTCCGGGCCGAGGACTATCACCAGCGCTACAACGAAAAGCACGGCCGGGCCTCGTGTTTTCCTGGCGCTGGCCCTGGCTCACGATCCGCAGGTCCTCTTCCTCGACGAACCCACGACGGGCCTCGACCCCGCGAGCCGGATCGACGTCTGGGACGAAGTCCGGCGCCTGAACGCCGAGCAGGGCATGACGATCTTCCTGACCACGCAGTACCTCGAGGAGGCCGACAGGCTGGCCGACCGGGTAGCGATCATCGACCACGGGCGCATCGTGGCGACGGGCAGCCCGGCAGAACTCAAGCGCGGCCTCGGCGAGGAGGTCGTCGAGCTGGCCTTCGAGACGTCGCAGGACGCCGAACGAGCGGCGAGCGTGCTCGCCGCCGCGGCCCCGCAGTGTCGCCTCGGCGACGGTGGCCTGCGCTGCTACTTCCCGGTCGCGGCCCACGAGGTGCCGGGCATCGTGCGGGCGCTCGACCAGGCGTCGATCCCGCTGCGTGGGCTGACCATCGACCAGCCCACCCTCGACGACGTCTTCCTGCGGGCTACAGGCGAGAGCATGCGTACACGTGCGGAGCGCGGCGACGAGGAACAGGGCGACGAGGAGCGCGACGCCGACGAGTCGCAGCCCGAAGCGGTGACCCGATGAACGACTTCGTGATCCTCATCGTGCGCTCGCTGCGCACCTCCCTGCGCCAGCCGGCGGCCATCGTCCCGGGGTTTGCCATCAGCGTGTTCTTCCTGTTCGTCTACAACGCGGGGCTGTCCTCGGTCGCCAACCTGCCGGGGTTCCAGGGCAGCTACCTCGCCTTCATCCTCCCCGTGGCCATCGTGTCGGCGGCCATCGGCGGGGCCACCCTGGCCGGCGAGGCGCTCATCCGCGACATCGCCTCCGGCTATTTCACCAAGCTGCTGCTCACCCCGACGCGCCGGCTGGCCCTGATCTGGGGACCGATCGTGGCGGGCGGCATCATGCTCGTCGCGCAGGTCGCGGTGATCCTGGCGCTGGCGCTCGTCATGGGGCTCGGCAGCGCCACCGGCCCGGCCGGACTCCTGGTCGTAGTCGGTTTCGCGTCGCTCTGATCAAGGCGCCGGTTTGACCGTCCGGAAACGAGTAACCGCCCGGTTATTCCTCCACCGGTTTCCATAAGGAATCCTCATTTGCTTCATAAGCGATGGCCGTCCATAATCGCGGCCATGCAGATTGCCCCGCTTCTTGACTGTTTCAGTCAACTTCCGCCGTGCGAGAAGTCGTGCCGTTGACCGGTGACGTCCGGCGCGAGCCGACCGGCGGTGACACCCCGCGGCCCGACGCGCAGAGCGGCGCCGACGTCGAACGACGGATCCTGCAGGCCGTGCGTAGCCTCGACTACGGCTCCGTCGAGGTCGTCGTGCACGACTCCCAGGTCGTGCAGATCGAGCGTCGCGAGAAGTTGCGCTTCAACAAGCCGGCGCCATCCGACCCAGGTTGCCGCAGGCGCACGGCCGGCTCCAGGCGACCACGCCAGAGCGAGTCGAGCGCCCACTAGGCCACGGCGGAGTGACCTCCGCCTTCGACTGCATCCCTACCGTCAGACCCACCGGACGACCGGCGGTCCGAGAGCGAGCCATGCCCGAGGCCGCGTCCCTGTGGCGCCGTCGGCGGATCTCGCCTTCTCGCACGAGCATCTGGCAAAGGAGATCGACGTGATCGAGACCATCACCATCCTTGGCGGCCACGGCAAGTCTGGCGAGCCCGAGCCCCTGGAGCGCCTCGACCTGAAGATGGGCAACGTGGCGAGCATCGTGGGTCCAACCGGTTCCGGCAAGACCACACTCATCAACGACGTCGAGATGTTCGCCGACCGCGATACACCGTCGGGCCGGCGGATCCTGATCAACGGCCAGCCGGCGCCCGAGGAGTACCGCAACGACCCTTCGCGGAATCCGATCGCCCTCATCACCCAGCACACGACGTTTCTGTCCGACCTGCCTGTGGGCGAGTTCCTCGAGATCCACGCCCGGGTGCGCTCCGAGGGCGGCAAGCACGCCGCGAGCATGATCGCCGACACGATCGACTTCGCCAACCAGCTCACGGGCGAGGCGATCGGCCTGAACGTGCGCATGACCGAGCTGTCGGGCGGCCAGACGCGCTCGCTGCTGATCGCCGACGCCACGATCATCTGCGACACGCCGATCGTGCTGCTCGACGAGGTCGAGAACGCCGGCATCGATCGCTCCCGATGTCTCGAGCTGCTTCGCCGGCAGCGCAAGATCTTCATCTTCGTCACTCACGACCCGCGCATCGCGCTGCTCTCGGACTTTCGCATCGTCATCAGCGAGGGCCGCATCATGAAGATCCTCGGGACCAACACCGAGGAGCGCGAGCTGGCCACCAGGGTCACGAAGATCGACGAGGTGCTGTCGAGCCTGCGCGAGAAGCTGCGTCTCGGCCACTCGCTCACCGGCGACGAACTCGAGGGGGTCCTCGCATGAAGCTCGCCATCGCCGCCGGTCCGGCTACGACCGGCAAGACGTCCGTGTTGCGCCACACCATCCGCAAGCTGATCGACCACGGCGAGCGCGTCGCGTTCCTGAAGATCGACGTGCAGTTCGCCGAAGAGGACGAGCTCCTCGCCAGGGAGTTCGGCATCCCCACCCGCAAGCTCTACTCGGGCGAGCTCTGCCCCGACCATTGCAGCGTCATGGTCCTGGGCGACGCCATGGAGTGGGCCGACAAGCAGGACTGCAACATCCTGCTGGTCGAGACGGCCGGCCTCTGCCTGCGCTGCGCCCCCTACGTCGACGGCGGTCTCGGCATCTGCGTGCTCGAGGCGACGAGCGGCATGAACCTGCCCCTCAAGGTCGGCCCGATCCTGTCGCTGGCCGACGTCTGCGTCGTGACCAAGGGCGACCTCGTGTCGCAGGCCGAGCGCGAGGTGTTCCGGGCGCGCATCCAGGACGTCTCGCCGCTCGTACAGATCCGCGAGGCCAACGCCCTGTACGGCATCGGCATCGACCCCCTGGTCACGAGCATCCTCGAGACGCCGGAGGCCGGCGACCACATGCTGCTGCGCGGCAGCCCGCCCGTGGGCACGTGCACCATCTGCGTGGGCAAGCGCGAGGTGGGCTGGCAGTCGCACTTTGGCGTCGTGCGCGCCCTGGACAACCTCAACTTCTACCGGGGGCAGTGAACCGATGGACGACTATGTGTACCTGGACCACGCCGCGACCACGCCCCTCGACCCGCGCGTGCGGCACGCCATGGAGCCGTTCCTCGACGGCGTGTTCGGCAACCCGTCGAGCCTGCATTGGGCGGGCCGCAAGGCGCACGAGGCCGTCGAGGCCGGGCGCGCTGAAGTCGCCGCCCTGGTCGGCGCCCGCCCGGCTGAGATCGTCTTCACCGGCAGCGGCACCGAGGCCGACAACCTGGCGATCCTCGGCGCCGTCGCCGCCATGGAGGGTCCAAAGCACGTGATCACGAGTGCCTTCGAACACCCGGCCGTGCTGGAACCGTTTCGGTTCCTCGAACGGCAGGGCGTCGAGGTGACCTACCTGCCGGTCGGCGCCGACGGCATCGTGCGGCCCGAGGCGCTCGCCGCGGCGCTGCGGCCCACGACCCGCCTGGTCTCGATCATGGCCGCCAACAACGTCGTCGGCACCGTGCAGCCGATCACCGAGCTCGCCGCGCTCGCCAGAGAGGAGGGGGCGCTGTTTCACACCGACGCGGTGCAGGCAGCCGGCAAGCTCCCCATAGACGTCGAGCGCCAGCCGATCGACCTGCTGTCGCTCTCGGCCCACAAGCTGCACGGACCCAAGGGCGTGGGCGCGCTCTACGTGCGCCCCGGAGTCGAGCTCTCGGCCATCATCTTCGGCGGCGGCCAGGAGCATGGACTGCGCTCGGCGACCGAGAACGTCGCCGGCATCATCGGCTTCGGTCAGGCGGCGTTGCTGGCCCGCGCCGAGATGGGCGAGGAGTCGGCGCGCCTCGTCGGCCTGCGCGAACGTGTGCTCACCGGCGTCACGGAGCAGATCGACAACGCCTACCTGATCGGCCACCCCTACCAGCGCCTGCCCGGCTACCTGTGCTTCGGCTTCTCGGGCCAGGAGGCCGACGCCATCAGGCTGCTCTTCGCCCTCGACGATGCCGGCATCGCCGTCTCGTCGGGCAGCGCCTGCAGCGCCCACAACGCCGGCGAGCCCTCCTACGTGCTCACGGCGATGGGCTTCGACACCATCCGCGCCCGCGGCTCGCTGCGCGTGACGATGGGACGCTTCACCAGCGACGACGACATCGACCAACTGCTCGCGGCGCTGCCCAAAGCGGCGGCGTCGCTCACCTCGATCGCGTCGCACGCCGGCTTCGGCGTGCGCTCGTAAGAAGGAGCGCGAACGTGACTGAAACCAACCTGAGCGAACTCGAACTGCCGGGTCTCGACTGCGGCCTGTGCGGCTTTCGTACCTGTACCGACATGGCGGCCGCGCTGCCCAACAAGCCCGACCTGCTCAAGCGCTGCATCCCGCTGGCGGCCGACTTCATGAACGTGCAAGCCGCTCCGGCCGGGTCGCGACCGGGCGACGAAGCACAGCCGGCCACAGCCGGCGCGCCGGTGGCGGCGTCGGCGCCATCGCTGAGCATCGTCAACGGCGAGGAGTGCTCGAGCTGCGATCCGGCGGCGGGCTGCGGCGCGGCCGTCAAGCACGGCTGGGGCAACGACGCCCCAGTGCTTGACGTGCCGGTCTTCGATCCCGCCATCGCCGACACCACCGCCTCGGAGACCACGGCCAACGCGGTCCCGCGCGACGTCCGCGTGAAGGTCGCCTCGTCGCTGCACAACGAGTGGCAGGACCACCTCGGCCGCGAGTTCGACTTCGTCCTCGACCACTTCCCCGAAGAGGCCGGGCCGCGCGAGCAGATCATCCCCCACAATCCCGTGATCACCCGCGAGCTCGAGATCGAGCCGGGCGAGATCCTGATCGGCCGGCCGCTGGGCATCTCCTGCGGCTGCCCTATCACCCACTGCGGCATCGTGCAGAGCGTCGATAAGTTCACCGGCGCCATCGTCTGGTGCGTCACCGGCCCGCTACACCCGCGTCAGCACGGCTTCAAGGACATCGCCTACTACTCGGCGCAGGCCTACGAGGGTCTGATCAACAAGGCGCGCACCGACGTCGAGATCGGCCGCCGCTACTGGTTCCAGCCGCGCATGTGCATGATGCAGTGGCGCCACAGCGGCCTCGTGAACTTCTTGAACCGCGGCCCCGACGGCCTTCAGGTGCGCATCGAAGGGCTCTGGATCGGCTAGCGCCGCCGGCGCCCCAGCGGTGCGCTCCGGCGCCGCGGGCGCCGCCTGCAAGGCGGCGCCCGCGGTGGTCGGCGAAGTGGCCCCCGCCATGAGCACATGTGCTCATGGCGGGGGCCACTTCGCATAAGAGATCCTCATTTGCCTTGCGCAACGGCCCGGAGCATACTGCCGCGGAGCAATACATGTGTTTGTTGATAGATTTACTGTGTTATATTCCCCTACGGCACCGTCGACCACGACACGGAGTGACAGATGACCTACGCAGAGAACATCTCGGACCTTATCGGGGCCACGCCGCTCGTCAAGCTGCAGGCGCTGTCCAGAGACTCCGGCGCAACGATCCTGGGCAAACTCGAGTCGTTCAACCCGGGCGGCAGCGTCAAGGACCGCATCGGGTTGTCGATGATCGTCGCAGCCGAGAAGGCCGGCCAGGTCACCCCCGGCAAGACGACCCTGATCGAGCCCACCAGCGGCAACACCGGCATCGCCCTGGCGATGGTCGCCGCCGCCCGCGGCTACCGCCTGATCCTGACGATGCCCGATACGATGACCCTCGAGCGCCGTGCGCTGCTCAAGGCCTACGGCGCCGAGCTCGTGCTCACGCCGGGGGCCAAGGGCATGCCGGGCGCCATCGCCGCCGCGGGAGAGCTGCTCGCCGAGCACCCCGGCGCCTTCATGCCGCAGCAGTTCGAAAACCCGGCCAACCCCGAGATCCACCGCTCAACGACGGCCGAGGAGGTCTGGAAGGACACCGACGGCCAGATCGACATCTTCGTGGCTGCGGTCGGCACCGGCGGCACGGTAACCGGCGTCGGCGAGATTCTCAAGCAGCGCAAGCCCTCCGTAAAGATCTACGCGGCCGAGCCCGCCGCTTCGCCGGTCCTCTCGGGCGGCCAGCCGGCCCCCCACAAGATCCAGGGCATCGGCGCCGGCTTCGTCCCCAAGGTCCTGAACGCCGCGATCTACGAAGAGGTCATCAAGGTCGGCAACGACGAGGCCATCGAGACCGCCCGCCGCCTCGCAAGCGACGAGGGCATCCTCGTCGGTATCTCCGCCGGGGCCAACGCCTGGGCGGCCTGGGACGTGGGACGGCGGCCCGAGAACCAGGGCAAGTTGATCGTCACCGTGCTGTGCGACACCGGCGAACGCTACCTGTCGAGCGTGCTGTTCGCCGAGCCCGAGGTGCAGACCGCAGACGCAAGCAGGATCTAGGTGTTCTGAGTCACGACATTGTTCTGACTCACGACATTGTTGACAGGTGAGGGCCCGTCCTTCATCGGTTCGTGGCGCCCAAGCCAGAACCGAGAAGGGAGGCCCTCACGGTTCACGGTTCATGGCAACGCGCGCCTGACCCGCCTTGGCAGACGTCTGCTCGTCGAACGTGGCGAGCAATGATGGACCATCGTCGCCGCCGCTCGGGCGGCGGCGCGCGATAGACTCCCCCCATGAGACTGCCTGCCCGCCTCGACGTGTTGCGCCTGCGCAACTTTCGCAACCTGTTCATCGGTGAAGCCGTGTCGCTGCTGGGAGACGGCCTGTTCCCCGTGGCGCTCACCTTCGGCGTTCTCGATCTGCACCACTCGGGCGCCGACGTCGGCATCGTGCTGGCCGCCTTCTCGTTGCCCATGGTGCTGTTCACGCTGATCGGCGGCGTGTGGTCCGACCGTCTGCGGCGGGAGTGGGTGATGATCGTCTCCGACCTGGTGCGCTTCGTCACCATGGCGGTCATCGCCGCACTGCTGCTCGGCGGCCGTGCCGAAGTCTGGAGCCTCGCCGTGCTGGGCTTCGTCTACGGCTGCGGCGACGCCTTCTTCTTTCCCGCCTACACCGCACTGATCCAGCAGATCGTGCCGCCCGACCGTCTGCAGGAAGCCAACGCCCTGCGCGGCATAGCCGACGGCTTCGGCTGGTTCGTCGGGCCGTCGATCTCGGGTCTCCTCGTCGCCCTGATCGGCGCCGGCGGGACTCTCGGCCTCGACGCCGTCACCTTTCTCGTCAGCGCCGGGTATCTGCTGACCCTGCGCGTGCCCGCTCTGCTGCGCGCCACGGCGCCGGCGACCTTCTTCGCCGAGTTGCGCGACGGCTGGCGCGAGGTGCGCTCGCGGACCTGGCTGTGGGTGATGATGCTGCGCGCCATGCTCGTGCTGTTCGTGACCATCGCGCCGCTCCAGGTGCTCGGCCCGCTGGCGATCACGGCCCGACACGAGAGCCCCGCGCTCTGGGGCCTTATGGTGGGGCTCTTCAGCCTCGGCATGCTCGGCGGCGGCCTGATCGCCCTGTACTACCGGCCGCGGCGGCCGATGGTGACCGCCGCCCTGTGCGGCACGACGGCCTCGGTGCCCATGATCGCCCTGGCGCTCAGGCTCTCACCGGCCGGGCTCATCGCCGTCTGGTTTGCCCGCGGCGTCGCCATCGGCGTGCTCGACGCGGTCTGGAACACCACCCTGCAGGTCCGCATCGCTCCCGACTCGATGGCCCGCGTGAGCAGCTGGGACTGGATGACGGCCGGCGGCCTGTGGCCCCTCGGACTGGTGCTCGCCGGACCGATCGCCCAGCTCATGGGCGTCACCGACGCGCTGTGGCTGTCGGGGGCGCTGGGGCTGGCCTGCTCCCTGTGGGTCCTGTTCGTGAGGGACGTGTGGCGGCTGCGGGCGCTCCCGCCCGCAGCCGCCACGTCGGCGCCGGCGCCGACCGCCTGACGGCGCGAAGCCGCGACGCCGGCGCTGGCACGGTGCGGCCGGCGTCGGCTACGCTGTAGGCTATGAGGATTGCGTTTCTCGGCGACAGCCTGACCGAGGGCCGGCCCGGCGAGTCGTTCCTCGCGCGCCTGCGCGCCCTGCTGCCCGGCGACGAGCTGCTCAACTACGGCCGCGCCGGCGACACAGTGCCGGCGCTGCTCGCACGACTCGAGCGCACTGCTCTCGAGCCGGTCGATCTGGCGGTCGTCTGGATCGGGGTCAACGACGCCTTCGTGGGCGACTGGTACCTGCCGGAGCTGGACGAGCTCGAGGGCGGCGGCGGGCCGGGCGGGGCCGTCGGCCCCGTCCGGCCCGCCGCCGCCGACCCACAGCGCTCCGGGGCCCACCCGTCGCGCTCCGCCGCCGGCCACCCTCTGGGTCCGACCTACGACCGCGTTCTCGACATCGCCCTCACACACGCGGCGCTGGCCGTCTGCGTCCCGCCGGTCCTGCCCGACCCGTTCGAACAGGGTGGCGTCGCCGGGCGCGTCGCCGGGATCGGCGCGATGATCGTCGACACGGCGGCGGCGCGGGGCTCACGGGTGCGAGTGTTCCACCTGGCGCCGGTCTTTGCCGCCGCAGCCGCTGCGACAGGCTACGGGTTCACGATCGACGGTGTGCACCTGAGCGCCCGGGGCGCCGACGTCGTGGCGGCGGCCTTCGGCGACCTCGTCGCCACGCTGCGCCGCGAACGCCCGGTCACGGAGTCCGGCTGAACGCCCACGTGGGCGGACGGCACGGGTAGACGGAAGGGGCGGGCAGCGCAACAGGGGAGCGTGGCCGGGCAGGGCAGCAGGGGAGCGCCGGCGGGCGGCAGGGGCAGCGCGGCCGGACGGCGCGGCCGGGCGGCGGGGGCAACGCCCCCGCCGCCCGGCGGCGCTGCTACACTTCCAGGTCATGCAGACGGTCTCTCGTCGCTGGCAGTCGTGGAACCCGGTCACGGGCTGCACCCACGTGTCCGCCGGCTGCGCTCACTGCTACGCCGAACGGTTCGCCGAGCGCTGGCGCGGCCTTCCGGGGCACCACTACGAGCACGGCTTCGACCTGATGCTGCGGCCCGAACGGCTCGAGCTGCCGCTGCACTGGCGAACGCCGCGGCGCGTATTCGTGACCTCCATGGGCGATCTGTTCCACGAAGAGGTCCCCGACGACTACGTGCGCCGGGTCTTCGCGGTCATGGAGCAGGCCCGCTGGCACGTGTTTCACGTCCTGACCAAGCGCGAGGGGCGGCTGCTCGCGCTCTCGACCGAACTGCCCTGGCCGGCCAACGTCCACCTGGGCGTGACCGTCGAGAGCATGGCCTGTGCGCGGCGCGCCGACGCGCTGCGCGCCGTGCCGGCGGCGGTGCGGCACATCAGTGCCGAACCGCTGCTCGGACCGCTCGACGAGCTCGACCTGACGGGGATCGACTGGGTGATCGCCGGCGGCGAGTCGGGGCCTGCGCGCCGTCCCCCGCGGCCGGAGTGGCTGCGCGGCCTGCGCGACCACTGCCTGGCCACGGGTGTGGCATTCATGTTCAAGGGATGGGGCGGCCGCGTCCAGAACGCCCGGGGGAGGATGCTCGACGGCCGCGAGTGGAACGAGCGGCCGTCGGACCCGGCGTTCGACGAGGCCGGCGCGACCGCCGACTCCGTCGGGGTCGCGCGTCAGGCCACTCTCTGGGATGCGCCCTGAGGCGCGTCGGCCGTGGGCGCCGGCTGCGGCGCCGGCTCACGGCGGCCTTCGCCGACGGTCTCGACTTCGTGTCCGCCGCAGTGTGGGCACAGCGTCATGCTGACGCTGCTCTCGGCGACCACGCGAGAGAGTTCGAAGCGATGCCCGCACGACATGCAGGCAAACAGGCGTGTTGGACTCAAGTGAACCTCCTGGATGGTGGCAGCCGTCAGTGCCGATGGTGGCAGAGGGGTGTGCGGACGGCGATAGCGACTCGTGAATGAGCAGTCAGTGTACGCTCTCGCGAGCATGAACGCCACGGCAATCGGTCAGGCAGGCTACGATCGCTCCATGACGATCGTGAACGACCCCTCGTTCGCCTTGGTGCCCGACAGCAACAGGCGATCGTCGCTGCCGCGGTAGCTGAACGACAGCCTCGCGCCGAGGCTCTCGGCAAGCTTCTCGACGGTCTCGCCCTGGGGTCCGAGAGCGCCGTAGTCGATCACCAGCTTCTTGTCGCTGATCATGCCGGGCAAAGACTGTCGCTGGCCGTTCTGGCCGACGAAGACGATCGTGAAGCTGTCGCCCTGGCGCGTGATCACGACCTTGTCTGCGGTGTTGCCCGTGTAGGCCCAGGTCCCCACGTACTTCTGCGGGTCGGCCGACGGGAACAAGCGCGGCACCGCGACGAGCGCGACGAGCGCCGCGACGACCACGACGACCGCCGCGATGACGATCGCCTTGACAGGCCCCGACCGAGGCGGCGTGCCTCCGAAGCGAGAGGGCGACGGCGTCTCGGTGCGGCCGGCCGGCGGCGGAGTCGCCCCTGCCGTGTCCCAGTTCGCCCCCGTGTCGAACGGCGACGGCGGATCGATCCAGCTCGTCTCAGACGCGAAGGGCGACGGCGCGGAGGCGGCCGGCGCGGTCGGCGGTGCGGCGCTGCTCGGCGTCCCCCGGGTCGGTGTCCCGGTCGGCGTCCCGCAGGTCGTGCAGTGTGTCGCGCCTTCGCGCAGACCAGTGCCACAGACGGCACATGAAGCCATCGTCTCTCTCCCGCTGTCGACTACGAACCTCGGGGAGGTATCGGAACGTACGCCGCCGAGCTGAAATCGGGGTGTGGGAGCGGGCAGCGGACGGTCCGGCGGCGGGATCGCCGACCCAGCACCCGTCCGGAGGATCCGTCACCAACCTGTGTGGGAGCTGCAGCTAGCGCTGCCCCGTCTCGCGTTTGAACTTCTCGAGGAAGGCGTCGTAGTCGCGGTCGATCAGATCGGCGTCGGGCAGGCGCGCGGGAGCGCCCGAAGGGTCGTCGAGAGCGCGCGAGCCGGCCGGTGTGCCGGCCGCCGTGCCGTCGGCCGCCTCGTCGGCAGCCGCATCGAGCGTGCCGGCGTCCGTATCCTCCTGTGGCGGGGCGTCTCGTGGCGGGGCGTCTCGTGGCGGGGCGTCTCGTGGCGAAGCGTCGCCGAGCGCATCGCCGTCGCCGTAGCGGCCCGGGTCGCGCCGCTCCCTGATGTCGACCAGCGCGTCGACCACCCAGGGCTTGGCGTCGCGGTCTCGCAGGCTCATCTGGAGGCGTTCGACGGCGGGCTCGCCGATGTCGACGAGCATCTCGGAGGCCGCCTGCTTGAGCCGCTCGTCGCCGGGCCCCTCGAGGACCTCGATCAGCCCCAGGACGAGGTCGCCCTGGCGCATGGCGTCCAGGACGGAAAGCGCGTTCTCGGTGCGCGGCGGCACGTTGGGGCTGCGGGTCGCCGCCTCGAGCAGGGCGCCGACCGCGCCGGCCACCGAGATCACGTCGCGCAGGCTGAGATCTGGGGGCGCTTCGCCCAGCGCGGCTCCGAGGAGCACCTCGACCACGCCCGGGCCGCGGCGGATCATCTTGGCGGAAACCTCGTTCAGCAGCGGCAGCGTGCTCGCGTCGAGCGGCAGGTCGAGGAGCGCCACGAGAACCTCGTCGGCGGTGCCGTCGTCGGCCTCGTCGACGAACTCGGCGAGCTGCTCCTCGGCATACTCCAGAGCGTCGGGGTCGCCCTCGTCCAGCGCGTCGGTGAACGCGTCGACGAGCTGGCGGGCAACCGCGACATCCGGGTCCATGGCGCCATGGTAGCGGGCAACGGCCGGGGCGTCACGCCAAGGTGTACGGGCCCACCGCTCGGGCTATGCTACGGAGAAGAAGACGAGGGGCGGTCGCGCGCCCGCCCCGCAAGCGACGGAGACGACATGCCGCTCGGAGGATTCTGCGAGGTCTGCGACCGCTGGGTGTGGCTCACACCCTACGGCGCCTGCGAGAACGGCCACCCGGCCACGGCGGTGCGCGACGTGCAGCAGCTCAAGGCGAGCACCGCGACCGGAGTCGCGCCCTACGAGGGCGAGTACGCGCCTTTCTCGCCGGGCAAGGCGCGCTTCCGGTTCTGGTGGCGTCATTCGCTGTGGATCGGCTGGACCTTCACGCTCGGCTTCTTCAACTGGCTCGCGTTCATGTACATAGGCATCCGCGCCCGCCACGCCGCCTGGACCCTCGCCGGATTTGCCTATCTCATGCCGCTGATCCTGACGGCGGCGTCGTTCGGCACGCCGCTGTTCCGCGGCTTCGCCGCCCTGCAGCTGTTCGTCTCGGCCGCCTCGGTGGCCCACGCGCTCTATCTGCGGCCCTACTACCGTGCCGTGATGTTCGGCGACGCGCCGCGCTACTCGCTGCCGGCGCCCCCGCAAGACCCGCGCCTGCTGCCGCCGGCCGAACGCCCGGCCCTGCCGGGGGGCATCGACGAGGCGGCGGGCGAGGTCATCCTCGCCGCCCGCCGCCAGGTCGACGCCGTGCGCGAGACGGCCGGCGCGATCGGCAAGCGCGCCGTGCAGGACAAAGTCGTGCAGCTCTGCCAGACCGCCGACCAGATCCTGAACGAGCTCGCCACCAAGCCCCGCAAGGTCGACGCGGCGCGCAGCTTTCTGACCTACTACTTAGACGCGGCGCAACGCATCGTCGACGGGTACGCCATGCTGGCCTCACGACCGACGAGCTCGCCCGACATCGCCCGCGCCCTGACCCGCGCCGAGGACTCGCTCGACAGTGTCCAGACCGCCTTCGACCGGCAGCTCGCCAGCGTGCTCGAAGACCGCGTGCTCGACCTCGAAAGCGAGATCGAGCTGCTCGAGAAGACCGTCCACCTGGACGACTTCTACAGTCAGACCGGAGGGCTCGAAACGTAGAGACAGCCGAGGCCGAAGGGCCTGCGCAGTCCCGCCGGCGCGGGCGCGGGCGACGTGGCGGCGCCGGCGCCGGCGCCACGGATGATCTCCGTGGGCCGGGTGTAGACTCGCCCCGAACGCGACCGGCCGCCCGGCGCATGTTCGGCGATCGCCGCCGCGGGTACAGGAGACCCGAGGTCTGAAGCGAGACTGGGAGACGTTGATGACCGACGAGTTCGAGCACGACCAGCCAGGGCGCGAAAAGCCGGTCGAGGAGGAGCCCATGCCGAACGTGCCCGCGATACCCGTGCCGCCCGACGTGACCCGCGAGACGACCGGCGCGGCCGGCGCCGGAGCGCCGGCCGCGCCGGTCGCCGGACCCCTGACCGACGCCGACAAGGCGAAGGTCGCCGAGATCGCCGGCGCCGTCGATGTGACCGACGGCACCTCGGTCATCTCCTACGGCCTGCCCGCGCAGAGCCGCATCGCCACCTTTGCCGACTCGCTGCTGGGCGACGTGCGCAACAAGGACGCGGGCGCCGGCGGCGAGGCCCTGAACGAGCTGCTCAAGAAGGTCCGCGCGCTCGACATCGACGCCCTCAGCCCGTCGGGCAAGACTCATATCCCGATCGTCGGGCGCTTCTCGAACGTCTTCAACCGCTTCGCCGCCAAGTACCAGAAGGTGGCCGGCAGCATCGACCGCATCGTCGACGCCCTGGAACGTTCGCGCATGGGGCTGCTCAAGGACATGACCATCCTCGACAAGATGTTCGAGCTCAACCTCGAGTACCTGAAGCAGCTCGACGTCTACATCGCCGCCGGCGAGCAGGTGCTCGAGCAGCTGAACGCGGTGCGCCTGCCCGAGCTCGAGCTCGAAGCGCGCACCTCGGGCGACCCCATGGCGGCCCAGCGCCTCGCCGACTTCCAGCAGGCCGTGACGCGCTTTGAGCGCCGCCTCCACGACCTGCGGCTGACGCGCATGATCGCCGTGCAGACGGCGCCCCAGATCCGCCTGATCCAGGGCTCCGACCACGACCTGGTCGAGAAGATCCAGAGCTCGATCCTGACCACCGTGCCGCTCTGGAAGAACCAGATCGTCATCGCCATCAGCCTCTACCGCCAGCAGAAGGCGCTCGAGCTGCAGCACCAGGTCAGCGACACCACGAACGAGCTGCTCGCCAAGAACGCCGAGCTGCTGCGCGACGGCCAGGCCAAGGTCGGCCGCGAGGTCGAGCGCGGCGTGGTCGACGTCGAGACGCTGCGCAAGGTCAACTCAGACCTGATCGCCACCCTCGAAGAGACCATCCGCATTCAGGACGAGGGCCGCCAGCGGCGCCTCCACGCCGAGGGCGAGATCGTCCAGCTCCAGGGCGAGCTGCGCCAGAAGCTGATCGAGCTGCGCGGCCAGGTGCCGCAGATCTCCCCGCCCGACGAGCCGCTGCTGCCCAGCGGGAACCGCTAGCGCGCGCGAAGACGGCGGCGACGGCGCGCGAGCGCGCGAAAACGGCGCGCCGGCGCGCACCGGCGCGCGACGCGAGCGAGGACCGAGACCACCCGCGCGCGCAGGCAGGAACGATGACCTGCGTCGGGGGCGACTACGGCGAGGGCGCCACCACGCGCAGCGTCGCCAGCGAGAGATCGCGCGGACCGTGCACGAAGGCGCCGCGCACCGCGGCCGCCGCCAGGTAGTCCGCCGTCTCCGCCGAGATCACCTCTCCCGGGCCCAGCACGGGAATGCCGGGCGGGTAGGGCACGACCATCTCAGCGCTGACGCGACCGACGCATTCGCGTAGCGCCCGTGCTTCGGAGGGGCCGAAGAACGCCTCCCGCGGGCTGCACGCCAAGCGCGTGAAAAGCGGCAATTGCGGCGCCGCCGCAATTGCCGCTTTCTTGCCGCTGCCGGCGACGTCGATGTCGACGTGTGCCTCAGCGACTGCGCCGATGTCCGAGCCGGCATTCGAGCCGGCGCTCGGGGCGGCGCTCGCGGCGACGCTCGCGGAGATGGCCTCGAACGCCGCGACCAGACGCTCGACGGTCGCCTCCGAGTCGCCGAAGGTGACGTTGGCGACGATGTTGTGGGGATCGGCGGCCTCGACGGCGACCGCGTGGTCGGAGCGCAGTGCCCGTTCGAGCTCGTAGCCCGACAACCCGAGGCCCGCGGCCGAGATCGTCAGACGGACGGGATCGAAGTCGACCGAGCCCGACTGCCGTGCGTCGTCACCATCGAGCACGGCGATGCCGGCGATCGCCGAGAGGCGCGTGCGGGCGAGAGCGGCGAGGCGCAGAGCTTTGCCCCAGAGCGCCTCGCCGCTCGCCGTCATCTGCCGCCGGGCGGCGTCGATCGACAGGTAGATCGGCGCAAGCGGACTGGTGGTGCGCAGCATCGTGACCATGATGCGCAGGCGGTCCAGGTCGATCCGATCACCCGTGGCGAACACGACCGACGCCTGCGACAGGCCGGCGAGCAGCTTGTGGACGCTGATCACGGCGGCGTCGGCGCCGGCCGCCATGGCGTCGAGCGGCAGCGCCGCCGAAAAGCGCAGGTGGGCGCCCCAGGCCTGGTCGACCACGAGCGGCAGACCGGCGGCATGCGCCACCGTCGCCAGGCCTGTGACGTCGGCGCAGAAGCCGTTGTAGCTCGGCGAGGTCGCAAAGACTGCGCGCGCCCGCGGGTGGGCCTCGATGGCGGCAACGTACGTCTCGAGCGGCACGTTCACGGCCACCTGCCAGGTCGGGTCGAGCGTCGGCTCGACGTAGACCGGCAGCGAGCCGCCAAGGATCACGCCCGCCAGCAGCGACTTGTGGGCGTTGCGCGGCACGATGACCTCGTCGCCGGGCCCGGCGACCGCCATCACCAGGGCCTGGAGGCCGCCGCTCGAGCCGTTGGGCACGAAGAACGAGCGCTCGGCCCCCCAGGCTTGCGCCGCGAGCTCTTCGGCGCGGCGCAGCAAGCCACCCGACTCCTGGGTGTCGTCGAGGCCGTTGGCGATGCCCATGTCGGCCGACAGGAAGCGCTCGCCGAGGGCCTCGACGAGGTCGGCCGGCGCGCCGGCGCCGAGCTTGTGGCCCGGCGTATGGAAGGCCGCAGTGCGCTCCTTGCGGTAGGCGCGCAGCGCCTCGACGAGCGGCGCCTCGGTCTGATGCGGCTCTGTCACGTCCCCTCTTCCTCTCCGGCACCGACGGCCGAGGGTCATCTTAACCCGGCATCAGGCGTCCTTGACACGGGCTGGCGCAGACCAGTCGCGGGAGTCTGGCGCTACGTAGCGCATGCCTGAACGTCTGTGTGGAGTCCAGATCTCCTTGCTGGAGCCGCCGCTCATGACCCGGCCGGCTGAAACAGGTTGATCAGGTTGCCGCAGGTGTCCTCGAACAGGACCGTCGTGATCGGCCCGGCCTTCGCCGGCTCGCCGCGAAACGTGACGCCTCGTGCCCTGAGCCGGTCGTACTCAGCGCGGATGTCGTGCGAGGCGAAGGCGGTCGCCGGCATCCCGGCCTCGAACAGCGCCTTCTGATAGACCTCGGCTGGGGGGAACCCCAGCGGCTCGAGGACCAGCTCGACGTCCTGCGGTCCTTCGGGCGAGACCACCGTCAGCCACCTGAACGTCCCCATCGCGATCTCAGTCTTCTTCACGAAGCCCAAGACCTCCGTGTAGAACGCCAGGGCTTTGTCCTGGTCGTCCACCATCACGCTTGCCAGCTGGATCTTCATGAGGCTCTCCTGTCCGAAGCACTGAGCAGGCCCGCAGCCGGTAGGTCAGGCATGCTCGTATGCCCGCCGCAAGGCCGCGATGTCGAGCTTCTTCATGCCGAGCATCGCCGAGAAAGCCCGCTGCGCCGCCGCCCTGTCGTTCGAGCTCATCATCTCGCCCAGGGCGGCGGGCACGACCTGCCACGACACGCCGAACCTGTCGGTCAGCCAGCCGCACTGCACCTCCTGGCCGTCCAGCGAGAGCTTTTGCCAGAGGTCGTCTATCTCTTCCTGCGTGTCGCAGGTAACGACGAACGAAATCGCGGGCGTGAACTCGTACTGGGGACCGCCGTTCAGCGCCAGGAACCGCTCACCCTTGAGGATGAACTCGACCGTCATGACCGATCCGGCCGTGCCCGGCGATCCCTCCGGGTAGCGCGCCGTGCTGACGATCCGCGAGTTCCTGAAGACGGAGACGTAGAACTTCGCCGCCTCCTCGGCCTCGCCGTCGAACCAAAGGCAGTAGCTGATCTTCTGCATGTGAGCCTCCACCGACGAAGGTGCGGTTGCCGACGAGCATGCCCCACAGGAGCAGATATCAGCCGTCGGGGGGCGAGTCGCAAGACGAGTTCCCGGGACGGCGACGATCACCGGCATCGCTTGCGGACTTCCGCTATGGCGCTCGCTGTGTCAAGCCGGCGGCGGCCGACCGAATGGGCCGGCGGTGTTGAGATGCGCGCTGTCTGGGCAAGCTGCTGTAACGCGAGTCTCACCACGGCACAAAGAGCAAAAGGAGAAGACCATGGACAACATGATCGTCTGGGCCGACATACCGGTCACCGATCTGGAGCGCGCCATGAAGTTCTACGGCGCCGTCCTGCAGCATGAGTTCACGACGGTCGAGGGCATGCCCGGCATCGGACTGCCGGCCCCCGAGCAGTCCGACCCCGCTGACGCACAGCAGGGCCCCATACCCGTCGCTTTCGACCTGGCGGTGGTCGAGGACCGCAAGCCCAGCACCGACGGCTGCACCATCTATCTGACCAGCCGCGGTGATCCCGAGGGGATGCTGCAACGCGCCGCCGAGGCGGGCGGCAAGATCCTCATACCGGTCGCCGACATGGGCCAGATGATCGGCAGCATCGGCTTCTTCCTGGACTCGGAGGGCAACCGTATCGGCGTGCACAAGCCACCGGAGATGTGAGCCGAACAGCCGGTCGGGTGGGAGCGCGGGGAGGCGGGGCTGCGGATTTCGCTCTGGCCGCCCCCTAGAGCCACCAGAGCAGGATCCCGGCCAACGCCGACGCCCCATTGATCGCCAGCGACACTCTGAGCATCCGCGCGGCGCCACCGCCCAGTACCCAGAGCAGCAGCCGCCACTCGGCGACGACCACGAGCAGCTCTCCTGCGATGAGCAATGCGACAGAGGCCCCCGTCGGGTGGGCGCCCCAGCCGGCCAGGTGGCGCGCCACCATGAGCGCGCAGTCGAGCAGCGGGTTGGTAATCAGATTGACGAGCGCAACGGCCAGCAGGGCGGTCCGCGTGCGCAGGCCCAGCATGGCCGCCACGGGGAGCTCGACGGCCAGCGTCAGGCCGAGGGGCTCAAGCAGAGACGCAAGGCCGCTCAGTGAACGTCCCTGTCGCGAGCTCTCTGGCGCCTCGTCGAGGCGCGCCGCGCTTCGGCGAGGCGATAGAGGATGAGCCAGCAGACGACGACCACGCAGGCCACCACGATGCCGGTCACGATGAGGTCCGTCGTCGAGGCCGAGAGCGGTTGCAGCGGCATGCTGTCGGCGAACGCCGGCGGTGCGACAACAAGTGCGACCAGCAAGGCCGTCAACCCTGCCGCACACGCGCGAGCCGACGCTGCCATCAACATCCCCCGTCCGCGAGGTGGCCCCGTGACGCTGACACTCTAGCTTCGCCGCGCGCGATCGCATAGCAGTTGCCTCGTGCGCCGCGCTGGCATACGTTGAAATCTGCCGGCGTGACGGGGGAGCACAAGAATGGCCGACTCTTCGACAGCGCAGCACGACGCCGTGGGCGCGATCCCCGCCGCAAGCTCGGGCACCCATTTCAACCGTGCCTTCGTGGTCGCCGTTACGGCCGGCGTCATCGCCTTCTTTGCCGCCCTGAGTGCGCCCTACAGCGCCTTCAGCGGGGCTTGGCAGATCGGGCTGGGCATTCCTCACGCGGGGCTGGCGACGGGGCTCTGCGCGCCGTTTCCGCTGCTGGGGCTTGCCGGCCTGCTGATCCCCCGAGGGCCCCGCTACCTGCGCCAGCTGTTGGTCTGCCTTGGGGGTCTGGGCACCGGCGCTGTGGCCGTGGTGTGCGTGCTGCTGAGCGGCCCGCACCAGACGGCCTTCGTGAGAGTACCGGATGAGGCGTCGCCCGGCGGGATTGCAGGCTATGCCATCGTGGCGTCGGCTGCGGCGCTCACCATGATCGTCGCCGACGCAATCTCGTGGCGGCGCGCGGCGGGCCGCCAAACTCCATAGACGCGACGCAAGATCAGCGGTTGGTGAGCCGTCTCGATCACCGTCGATACCTTTGGCCAGGCCGGTCCGCCCCTGCAAGAGGAGGAGGCGCTGATCGCGGGACTTGTGTTCGCAACGACACCGCCCGCCAGAGGCTGAGGCCGGTCATCCCGGCTCCACGACGCGCCGCTGCGACGACGTGGGGCATAGGACCCGCCCGACCGTTGGATGTATCATCGGTCCGCCGCTCAGACCGGCGAACGTCGTTCCTTGCAGGCGACAACCCTTCTTGATGAGGCTCTGAGACTCACAGTGTCGCTCGCGATCCGCGAGGCGAACCCCTCGCGCTGATCGCAGCTGCGCCTCGCGCAGTTCGAGTCGCCTCCGACCGTCACCCACCTTCCATCTCCGCCCGGGCACGGGTGTGAGCGACTCCCAGACCGCATCCGTCCGGTCGCTCGCCCTACAGGAGAAGGCCATGGCACTCGTCTTCGACCACGTCAGCTTCGCCTACGACGGCTCACCGCGCGAGATCATCTGCGGCCTGTCCGTCCACTTCCCGGCCGGTTGGACCGGCATCATCGGCGCCAACGGCATCGGCAAGAGCACCGTGCTGCAGCTGGCCAGTTGTCTCCTCGTTCCGACCAAGGGCCTCGTGCGGGGCAGCGGTGCAGCGCTCTATTGCCCACAGCGAACCGACACCGTCCCGGCCCGCCTGGAGGCGTTCACTGAGGGCTACTCCGCCGAGGCGAGCGTCCTGCGCCGTGGCCTTGGTATCGGCGCCGACTGGGCCGCGCGCTGGCAGTCCCTCAGTCAAGGCGAACGCAAGCGGGCGCAGCTTGCCACGGCCCTCTGGCAGCGCCCCGACGTGCTGGCGATCGACGAGCCCACCAACCACCTCGACGAAGAGGCCCGGCGGCGCATCGAGGAGGCGCTGCACCTCTTCAGGGGAGTGGGCATTCTGGTCAGCCACGATCGCGCGCTGCTCGACGGCTTGTGTCTCCAGTGCCTGTTTCTCGAGCAGGGGGGTGCGACGATGCGCCCCGGGGGCTATTCCACCGGCAGCCAATCGCGTGTGGAGGAACAGGAGGCCACCCGCACGGGTCGGCGGCAGGCTGCAACTGAGCTCAAACGACTGCGGCGTATCCAGGTCTCACGACGCACTGAGGCGGACCGGGCCAAGGCCAGACGATCGGCCAAAGGCTTGGCGCGTCACGACAGCGACGGTCGCGCGCGACGACAAGCGGCGATCGTCAGCGGCAAGGACGGACAGTCCGGCCGGCTGCTGGCCCAGCTCGACGCCCGACTCGAGCGCGCCCGAGAGCGTCTGGCGACGATGCCCGCGGAGAAGGTTGAGCGCAGCGGCATCTGGCTCTCGGCCGCACGATCGTCGCGCAAGACCGTCGCCAGTCTGCCCGCGGGCTCGATCGCGGTCGGCGTGAGGCGCCGGCTCACCCACCCGGATCTCGCCCTGGGGCCCAGTGACCGAGTGGCGCTGACCGGTCCCAACGGGGCAGGCAAGACGACACTTCTGGTCCACCTCCTGGGCAAGCTCACACTGCCGACGGAGCGCATCGTCTACCTCCCGCAGGAGGTCACCGCCGAGCAGTGTTCCTCGCTGCTCGATGAGATCAAGGCGAGCGACGAGGCCACGCTCGGCCAACTCCTGACGGTGGTCAGCAGACTAGGCTCGCGTCCGGAGCGCGTGCTCGGGAGTGGGCTTCCGAGCCCCGGAGAGACGCGCAAGCTCATGCTCGCCACGGGTGTGCTGCGCGAGCCCCACATCGTCATCATGGACGAGCCGACGAACCACCTCGACCTGCCCGCGATCGAGTGTCTCGAGGTGGCGCTGTCCGATGCGCCGTGTGCCTTGCTGCTGGTGAGCCACGATCGCCGCTTCTTGGGCCGGCTCTGCACGATCGAGTGGCGGCTGGAACCGGGAGGCGAGGAGACGCACCTGCGGATCACGGCCATGGAAGCTGCGTCAACGGGCCAGACAGCCTGAGAGACGCACCCGTCAGCCGATGAGCCGGAACCTTGGGCTCCGAGACCCGCTTGACATCAGAAAGTCACTGCCCGCCAGGTCGCGCCGCCGTCGGAGCTGAGCACCAGCTTCCCCGGTCGACCGTCGGTGTTGCCGGCGGCGTCGGCGGGCCCGTGCACTACGACGGCGTCCAAGGGAGTCGTGAAGCCCAGGTCGGCCCAGCCCACGCCGCCGTCGCCATAGGTCACCGCGGTCTTCCAAGTCCGGCCGCTGTTTGCCGAGCGGTCGAGCCAGCTCGCGCCGCTGGCGGTCGCCAGCACCAGGTCGCTCCCGCTGCCGGCAAGGGCTTGGGCGTCGCCCTCGCTGCTCGGCGTGCCGGCCTTCTTCCAGTGCGCGCCGTCGTCAACGCTTGTGTAGAGCAGCTTCTCGGCGCCTCCGGCGAAGCCCGGTCCAACGCAGAGCAGCGCCAAGCCCTCAGCGGAGGTCGCTGCGACCGAGGACGGGCCGAAGTATTGCGGGGTGCCGGGCGTCGCGCGACGGGCGACGGTGAGGCCGCCATTGGTGGTCACAAGGAGGCTCTTGCCGTCGAGCACCGCGGCGGTGCCGGCCTGGGTCGAGATGAGGTCGGTCGGGTCGGTCAGGTCGACCGTCTTGAGCGCGGCGACCGTGCTCCAGGAGCCGCCGGCCAGAGAGCGACGCAGCAGCACGTACGGCCCCAGGTTGCCCTGCGCCGTGCCCTTCGCGGTGAGCGCAAGCACCTGCCCGTCGATCGTCGCCAGCGAGAGGATCGAGCCGCTCGGCTGGGAGTCCAGGGTCCAGCGCTGCCCACCGTCGCTTGTCTCCCAGAGCCCATGGCCGAAGACGAAACCGTGCGAGGGCGAGGCGAAGCGAGTGCCCCACACGGTCCGCTTGCCGCTCGAGGTGACACCGCCCAGAGGGGCAGCGGGCGCCGCCAGAGCCACCCAGGTACCGCCCCGGTTGAGCGTGCGAAGCAGGGCCGTGCCGCCGCCGGGTGCGGTACCGAGCACAAAGGCTTCCCCGGTCGAGACGAAGGTCACCGAGGCGGCCCTGAACCCCGCCGGAACCGGGCTGCCGGAAGGGTGCGTGGGCGACGCGGAGCTGCTCGGAGTGCTGGTCGCGACAGGACTGGCCGATGTCGGGGCACTCGACGGTGAGGCCGTCGTCGAAGACTGGCCGGTCGACCCACACCCCGCTGAGACAATGGTGAGCGCGAAGCACAGCGCGACCAGAGTGAGGGGCCGGGAGCTGCGGAATGACATCGTGACCTCGCTTTCGGTGCCAGGAATGAGGGACGGTCCCTGCTGCCGTGTCTCTCTTGAGTATCAGCGGCCAGCATACTCGCGCAGCGAGTGGTGTTCACGGGGGAGCAGACCGCGCCGAAGCCTGCGGAAGGCCACAGCATGGCGACCGATGCCCGTCAGGCGCTCCTACGGAACGTCTACATAGAGGCCCGCCGCCACCGGCTCGCCCGCCACGACTCTGACCGTGCAGGGCGTCGGCCAGGGCAGGTTGGAGGTGACCAGCTTGAGCGTATAGACCCCGGGCGCGAGGTCGGCGACGAAGAAGCCATTCTCATCGGAGCGCACCTGCATCAGCGGCTGACCGGAGGCCGGCACCCGGTCACCCCTCCAGATCGCCACCTGCGCCTGCGTGATCGGCCGAGGACCGCCCGGGAACGGCCCGCCCTGCATCATCGTGTGACCCCACAGGCCGCTGTTCACGGGCAGCCGGGGAAGGTAGCTGTGGAATGCGCCCCAGCCGCGACAAGTCGATGCTCGAGGTCGTCAAGCCGTGAGCCAGGTAGGAGTGATCTGCCATCAGGACAAGGTACAGGCTGCGTGCCGACGCGCTCCGCCCTCCCTGCGGCATGAAATGGCCCTGTAGCACCACCACGTACACCTCGCGCATCGAGCGGAACATGCGAAGGTAGCTCGTCGCGCTTCCCGCCAGGCGCGCGGCGCGCGGCGCGCTGGTCTCCAGCCACTGACAGGCTCGTGGGTGAGGCTCGCCGGCGGCAAGCGACTGCCACAGCGCTTCGCTACGCACCCAGACCGGCGGCAGATCGCCCGACGAGGGCGACGAGCTGGCACGTGTCGCCGGGCTCGCGCTGCCGCAGCCTCCGACGACCAGAAGAGCCATCAGAGCCGCAAGAACAGGAACATGTCTCATGGGACTGGCCTCTCCGACGACAACAGGATGCTGTCAGGTTGAGACGCGCACATCCCAAAGAGAGTTCATCTGCGCGTGTGATTCCCCTCGCCTTCACCTACGGACACGAGGCGGTCGCTTCGCGCACAGCGCTCGCCAGCCAGGTGGACGAGCCACCGCTACGACAACCTGGCCTGCCTGCTGCC
This sequence comes from uncultured Actinomycetes bacterium, assembly GCA_963751565.1. Lineage (GTDB taxonomy): Bacteria > Actinomycetota > Thermoleophilia > UBA2241 > UBA2241 > Bog-752. The sequence continues at coordinate 219,334 of CAVVVA010000002.1, forward strand.
GCGCAGCAGCTGCGTCAACAGCTCCGCGCTTCGCTGAATGTCGATGGCGACCTGCGCCAGGTCGGTCTCGACACCGTTGACGGTAGCGGGTTTGTATTCGATTGGGCCGCTTCCCGAGAAGTCGTCCTCAGCGATGAGAACGCCGAACGTGCGCTCGATCTCCGGCTCGACGACTTCGTCGAGGGGATTCTTCTCCCGCTCGGTCGCATCGATGGCGACCAGCTCGCGCGCCTGCTCTTCGGTTGCCTCAGTGATGCCGATGACGATGACCTCCCGCGGGTCGACGCCATTGAGCACGGTCAGCATCCTGTTCGAGACACCGAACCCGACCGTATGGTACCAAGCTCTGCGAAAATCATCGTAAGTCTTGCCCTCCCTCAATCTGCGCCTGACGATCGCCACGGTGACCTGGGCCACTGCCCCCTCCTTGCGTCCACTAAGAATTCGTGCATCGGGACTTGACCTCGGGCTTGTCCTATCGCGAGCCTTGATGCACGACAGGCGCGTCCCCTCAGACCTGACCGATGGCCTCGGCCTTTCCAAAGCCCCCGCCCTTGGGTTGCTCGTGCCAGGGCACCACAAAGCATGCCACCCGCGCACTGAAGAAGCGATCGCCGAGCTTACGCTGCGCCGCCAGCAGGTCGCGCTCGATGACCTCCCGCTCGTCGTAGAAGAATCCGCCGAGCCGGCGCTGGTAGGCGAGACAATGTTGATGCGCCACCAGGTAGATCGTGTCTACTCCATGTCCCCGGACGATCGCCTCGATCCAGCCCAGGACGTGGTCTTGCTCGGCTGCCCAGTCGGTCAGCACCAGGGGACCTCCGGGCACGAGCAGCCGATCGCCGTTGTCGGCGCCGATGCGCGTCTCCAGCTCGGCAAGCGTCTGCCGCAGTCGCCCGTCCACGCAAGAGACGAGAAGGGTGTTCACGACACGTGCCTCCCCTCGGAGCCTCGCCACAACGCAAAGGTTTGCCGGCACCGGCGCAGGGAGTCAGCGTCGCGCTCGCGGTGGCCGGGTGCCTTGCAGGATACCTTCGACCCCCACTCGCACGCCATCCCGGCGATGCAGGAGGAGGCGACGGCGATGATCGCAGGGCTGGGGGCGCCGGAGTGCAGGTTCGCCACCGAAACCGGGGAGGCGGCTGCCTCAGCGTGCAATTCCTGTTCGCGGTACCTCTGGAGTAGGGTGGTAAGCGAAAGCGACGTGCAGCCGCGTCGCAACGACGGCGCCTGAGGTACGGCCGGTGGACGACGATGCCAGCAACCGCCGTGAGCAGCCCTATGTGGCGCACTACGCATGGCCACCTGAGCCACGAGTCGCCTCGGACCGACAGCGCCTCGCCGCCGAAGAGCGCCAGCTCGCCCGGGAGAGCTACCTCGCCCGTTGGCGTGGCCTGTTCTACGCGCTCGGCGTGGTGCTGGTCTGTGTCTCAATCGCCGGCGGAGCCTTCGCAGTGATGGCGGTTGCCGGCGCGCTCGCTGCGCCCACGGGGGGCACCACGACGCTGGTTTTGGGGGTAACGCCTGGCGGCGGTCAGAGCAGCATCACGCTGACCGCGACGCAGGCGATCGCTGTGGCCGTCGCCATGGTCGTCCTCGAAGCTCTCACTATCTGTGCCGCGTGGCTGCTGTTCGCGAAGCGTCTCCATGGGCGATTCTGGCTCGTCGTCACCCTGGCCGCGCTGCTCGCGTCAGGGGCTGCAGTGTGGGCGTGGGAGACCGGCCGACACGACCTGCTCTCGCTCTACTCACCTATGGTCTACGTCTGCCCCGTCGTCGTCATCGCGGGGCTCGTCCAGCTCCTCCGGGCGCATCGTCTGCGCATGCGCTGGGGCGAGCCAGACGCCTGAGGTTCTGCTCCGCAGTCTGAGACGCCCCGCCTTTTGCCGCTGACCCGAAAGCGCTCAGGGGTCGTTGGCACCGCTGCAGGCGGCGGCGCTGATCGCTGGGCTGGTGCTCGGAGTTCCACCGACAGCATGTCCCGCCGAGCCGCATGTCGCTGGTGCCCCGCGACACTGAAAGGCTTAGGGTCTGCCCACGTCCTCGACCGCCGGCATGTCCACAGTTGAGGCACCAAGGGGGTCGCTCCCACCCTATGTTCTACGTGCTCCTGATCTACCCCAACCTGGACGAGAGCCTCGTTGGCCGGTTACGACGGAAGTACGATCCCACGACCGACGTCATCCAGCCGCATGTGGCTGTCGTCTTTCCGGTCCCGGAAAGCGTCGGGCGCGACAGTCTCATCTCCCACATAGAGGCCGTCACGGCGGACTGGCGGCCGTTCGAGATCCGGCTTGGAGGACTCAACAAGTCGCCCGACCACTGGCTGTTCCTGACGCTCACGCAGGGATGCGAGAGCGTCAGGCGCCTCTACCGGCCGCTCCACACCGGTGTCTTGGCCGAGTTCCGCATCGCCGAGTCTTCGTTCGTGCCGCGCCTTGCTCTCGGCCTCTTCCTGAGAGAAGGCGCGACCTACGACTGGGAGAACCCGCGCGCAGAGACCTTCGATGCCGAGACGTCCCAGGTTGCCCTCTCGGAGGCGCAGCCCCTGCTGGAGGGGTCCGCCGAGCTCGTCGACACGCTTCACCTGGTCGCCATCCCCGACGAGGTGGTCGAGTGGTTCGGCGGAGAGCGATCGACCTTCTCCCCGAACTTGCGGGCCGAGGAAGTCCGTGCGTTCCGTATCGGGCGCTCATAGCCGCGCTGGTGTTCGCGGTGAAGTAGGGGCGTGGTCTGCGCACGCAGCCGCGTCTTGACCGAGACAGGCTGAGCGTCGCAGCTGCGCTTTCAGTACTTGGCCGGCCGCGGCGACGAGAAGGCGGCGGTGAGTTTCTGCTTGATCTTGTGGCTGCCGCACTTGGGGCAGACCGCCTTGGCTTCGCGCTCATCCATGTGGCAGGTGATTTCGAACTCGGTGCCGCACTTCTTGCACTTGAAGTCGTAGGCAACCATGGTGCCCTCCCGGTGACGGCTTCGCACTGCCCTCAGTCGCGCGGCCTTCGTGTGCGCCAGTGAAACAGCGCCCCGAGGACCATGCCCAGCAACAGGCCGAGGATGGCGGCAAAGAGCACCAGCCAGACAAGCGAGACCGACGAGGTCACCGAACACCCAGCTGACCTTGACGTGGCCGGTGTTGGCCAGCACCAGGGCGATCAGAAAGACGAGCAGTACGACCGCGAAGCCGGCATAGAGGTAGAGGCGGGCCCGATGGGCCTTGCGGGCAAAACGCGCACCGCCGGTCTCGGCGACCGTCTCTGTCGCGGCGGCGGTGCCTAGCGGATCGACCGACTCTGTCTGCTCGAAGGACCCTTCACCGGAACTCATCTTGCCCCCTCTTCTGTCGGCTGACCAGGCAACCAGTCTGCGCTGGGCCCGCTAGCGCCCCACCCACCAGAACCACGACCTCCTTCTGCGGCCCCTGATGAGACCGTAGACGAAGAGCAGCACGACGGCTCCGGCGAACGCGACCAGGAAGCTCCTGAACGAGAACCCCGTGAGTCCCGGGCCGTGGGTGACGGCCGTCAACACCCAGCCGCCCACGACAGCGCCGAGGATGCCGACGGTGATCGTGACAACGATGCCCAGGTGGCGCTTCATGACAAAGCGTGCCGCAAAGCCGGCAAGAGCGCCGATCACGATCCACGACAGGATGCCCATGCTTCCCCCTTGGGTGGTCATCCCTCACGGGATCGCCACCACCCACGCGTCCGGGCAGGGTGCCCAACGGCTGATGAGCGCGTACCCGTGCTTCGGGCCGGCGAAACGTGGCGTCGCGGCCCTAGCCTATCGGATCAGGGGGACCACTGGCAGCCCGCAGACCAGCACGGCGGGCCGCTTGGTCAGGTCGTCTGCTTCGTGTCGATCGCGCTCTCCCCACCCTTCACCTTGAGCTCGATCTGCTGCGGCACGACCTCGGCGGCCTTGGGCACGCGCACCTCAACGACGCCGTTCTCGTAGCTCGCCTCGATCGCCTCGCGCTTCACGGAGCGGGGCAGCGTGATGCTGCGCTGGAACGCTCCGTAGTGCCACTCGGTGCTCTGGTACTGCTCCTTGTCGAGCGTCCCCTCCTGGTGGCGCTCGCCCTTGATGGTGAGCACATCGTCGTCGAGCTCGATGTGCACGTCCTCGGGCTTCATGCCGGCGAGCTCCGCCTTTAACACGATGGCCTGGGGCGTGTCGAGGATGTCGACGGCCGGCATCCAGCTGCGCTCGCCGGCGGCGCCGAACATGCGGTAGAGACGGTCCTGAAGGCCCGCTACGTCCTGGAACGGTTCCCACCTGACGATTGGCATCTCAGATCCTCCTGCTCGCTTGGTTCTCTTGGTTCTCGCCGGTCGACGGTCGCGACGGCCGTTGCGTCAAGCAAAAGCCCGCCGCAACCTCGAGGGCGCTGACAAGCCAGCCGTGCTAAGACGTGCCTACCTTGTCGCGCTTCAGACGTGCCACGCCAGGCCTTCAATCGGTCTGTCGTGCCACGCCTTGCCATACCGATTAGCTGCAGCGGGCACTGTTAGTATCCGCGCCACGGTCGGTTTCTACACCCGTTGCCGGGCTGGCGGTCGCCTTGTGGACCGCAGCGACTCCGGCCGATGCCACCTCGCGGCCACGATAATGCGGACTGGGTCAGGGAACACATGATCGTCAGACCTCTTCGATAGCCAGACGGCTGGGTCACGCGATTGAGCCGCTCCTTGGCGTTGCTGCAACCGGCCTGCAACCGCACACAGCATCAGTGGGTAGCGCTCAGTGATCCACGAGGACCTCGTGGTTGCGGCTTGGCTGCAGACCCGTGAAGCGAAGCCCGCTGGTGGCCTTCCGAGATGTCTCATGCGGGCGTAGAACCGTCTCGCGGAGAACGCCTTCGGCGAGGCTGTGGACCGCCCCCGACGGGCGGTTCAGGTTAAGCTGACCACCGCAGGCTCCGCCATGACGCTCGATCTCTACAGTCACGTGATCCCGGCGATGCAGGAAGAGGCCGCGGCATTGATAGCGGGGCTGGTGTTCGCGGAGAAGTAGCGGCCCCGGCAGCCGCGTTGCGATGGGCGGCCTCCGGGCAGGCTTCTGCGGGCTGCATAACGCCACCGCCCGTGCCCCGAAGAGCGTAGGGTCTCCACAACGTCCCGGTATGTCCGGACATTGGCTGGCCGCCGCCCGCGTTTCTCGAACTCGGGTGATTCAAGAGGGGGGAGCAAGACGGATGGATGATGATCTGCAGCATCCCGAGCATACGGGCCAGGAACTCACCGTAGGAGACGTTAAGCTCTACTACGAGGTCCATGGCCTCTCCTCGGGCATGCCTCTGTTGGTCGTGAACGGTGGCCCCGGACTCGACCACAGCTACCTTGAGATCTCCGCGGTCTGGAGTGAGTTGGCGAGGCGTCGTCCCGTCGTCTTCTACGACCAGCGCGGCAACGGGCGCTCTTCGCGCCTAGCAGAAGGGCAGCCTTGTGGACTGGCAGAGCAACTCACCGACCTTGATGCTCTGCGGCAGCATCTCGGCTTCGAGCAGGTCGACCTGCTCGGCCATTCCTTCGGTGGCAACCTTGCCATGGCCTACACGGCGCGCTACCCGCAGCAGGTCCACAAGCTGATTCTCGTAGGCTCGGCTGCGCCCAAGCTGGGCGACACGGTGTTCCTCTTCGAGCACGTCTTTCCCGAAACGGTGGCGCGCGAGAATGCCCTGGCGTTTGCGGTCGAACTGGGAGACGAGGAAGCCATTCTGGCAGACAATCGGGAGTATGCTTCAATGTGCTTCTACTCGCCGCAGAAGCGTGATGCGGTCTTGTCGGTGGCAGATTCGTTTGTCTTCCGCCCCGAGATCAACAAGATGCTTTGGGCAGATACGGAGAAGTTCGACCTGGGCGCCGAACTGGCCAAGTTCCAACTGCCCACCCTGGTTATGACGGGGCGCTATGACGCCGACGTCGCCCCGGCTGTCTCCTTCAAGATCCACCAGGCCATCGCGGGCTCGCGCTTTGTGGTCTTCGAACAGAGTGGCCATTGTCCGTTCTTTGAAGAACCGCAGATGTTCCTGGAGGTGGTGGAGTCGTTTCTCGCCTGACGGCTAAGTCTCGATCGCGCTCGACACCTGCTCGCACGCCGTTCCGGCGACGCAAAGAAGAAGCTGCGGCGCTGGTCGCGGGGCTGGTGTTCGCGGCGAAGCAGAGGGCCGCGCTAGGCTTCCGAGTTCAGCGCCGACTCGAGGACGGACACTCGCGGCGTGGCCACGTTGCTTGTAGACCACTGCATCGCCTCCTCGAGCTCCAGCGAGTCGGCAAACTCGTTGGCTTTCTCCACGCTGTCCCACTCGAGCAGCACGACGAGCTTGTTCGGCTCGTTGGCCGTGCGATAGACCCACCCGCCCTGGGACCCGCCTCTTCGGCGACGCTCGAGGTCGTCCATATACACAGCCTTGAAGGTCTCCCAATCCGCAACGTCGTGTTCGATGAGCACGTACGGCACGTCCGGCTCCTTTCGCTGCCCCACGAGGCGACCTGCCCCGCGCCAACCATCTTAGTCTCCGCCGAGGATGCACGTCGCGTCGCGGAGCAGGCTCTCTCCAGACCGGGGGCGGTCGGCGTGGCGCCGAGTTGCGGGATGAGGACCGCGGAGTGGCCCGCGGGGGAGTCGCGGAACATGCCCTTGACCCATAAGACTGTCGTGGCACCGCAGGGCAGCGCCCACCAGAAAGTCGTCCAAGAGCGCCTTGGGCATTCGACCATCGCTATCACGCTGGACATTTACAGTCACGCCATTCCAGCGATGCAGGAGGAGGCCGCCGCGCTGATCGCGGGGCTGGTGTTCGCGCAACGGTAGGGTGGGCCTTGTCAGTCTGAGTCGGCCGCGATTCGCTCCATTAACTCACCGGTCTCGGCGATCGCCGGCTTGGCGCCAAGCCGCGCGAAGATCTCGCGGGCCGCAGCAAGAGGCGCTGCCGCCTCCGCCCCTCTGCCCAGTGCCACCAGACAGCGCCCCTGGCCGAGCAGCGCCTGGGCCTCTTCATAGGGCATGCCGAACTCACACCAGCCGGCGGCGGCGGTGGCCAAGCCGGCCAGCGCCGCCTCGTGCTCGCCGCGCGACTCGGCGAGCAGAGCGCCCACGGTCGTCAGAACATGTCGATGCAGCGGCAGGCTCTCCCTGGCCGCAAAGGACTCGACCGTCGCCACCATCTGCGCGGCCAGGGGGGCATCATCACAGGCGAGGGCCAGCCGCAACGCTTCCGGGAAAAGCTCCTCGTCAGCTACACCCATATCGACCATCCCCGGCACCCACTCGTTGAGCAGCGCCAGAGCGGCGTCGCTCTCACCGAGACGCAGATGCACCGCCGAGGCCGCCAGCAGGGCCCCGCCGCGCAGCTGGATGGCCTCGCTCTCGCGACCCTGCTGCGCCAGCCAGGCCAGCAACGGCGCCGCTTCGAGCGGCTCGCCGCGGCAGGCGAAGATGAGCGCCCGCTGCGTTCGCAGATAGACCAGATTATAGGCGTCCTCGAGCTCTTCCAGGCTCGGCGCCAGCTCGCCAGCCTCGGCCAGCGCCCGATCCCACTCGCCTACGCGGCGCAGGCTCTCCACCAGCTGCGCACGGAACAAGAGCTCCGTGAGTTCGTTCCCGCAGCGGCGGGTAAACTCGAGCCCCTCGTCTATGACATCCAGGGTCGCAGGGGCCCCTCTGGTGAGCATGACCGGATACACGTAGTTGTTCTCGATCATGGCCCGCTCGAATCCGAGCCCCTGAGCCCGCGCCGCTGCCAAGGCGCGTTCTTGGTCCTCCAGGCCGCCGAGGTCACCGAGTTCGAGGCGCGCCAGGCCGCGGTAGCTCAGCGCCCAGGCGGGCTCGGGCAGCGCAAGCTGCTCACAGATCGCGCTGGCCCGCGTCGCCGCCGCGATCGCCGACTGGTAGTCTGCCTGCGCCTCGTAGAGACCATGGGCGTAGCCGGTGAACACCCAGGCCTGTTCCGCTGACGGCCCGTCGTTTGCCAAGAGGGCCACTGCCGCCCGGTGCAGGTCTGCAGACGGTTCGCCGAACCTCAAGTGATCGAGGGCGAGCCAGGTCATCGCCGCCGCTGCCGCGCGGATGTCGCCGCACGCCTGCAGACCGGCGATGGCCTCCTCCATGGCGGCGGACGCCTCGCGGTGGCCGCTTCTGTGCATGTTTACAGCCAAGCCCCAGCGTGGCAGGAGCCGCGGCCTCTCACTGCTGTCTGTGCCGGCCAACTCCAGGGCACGGGCGAAGTAGCGTTCGGCCGCCGCCCCATCGAGGCGCAGCGCCCGCTCGCCGGCGTGCCCAAGATGCCGGATGGTCGGCGCCACCAGCGAGGAAGCCAGCTCCTCATCGCCGAGCGCCCGGGCCAGGTCGAGGGCCGTCGCGTAGTGGTGGGCGAGCACCTCGGCGAGCTCCTCGGCCCGCTCGCCGGCCTTGGCCTCGATCCAGGCGGCCGCGGCCGCGTGCTTGTGAGCCCGTACGGCGCGGGGCAGCTCGCCATAGGCGACGTCGCGCGCCAGCGTATGGCCGAAGACGAACTCGTTCTCGCCGGCCAGCGACGACTGCCGCACGCGCCGCACAAGGTGCTTGGTGACCAGCTCGCGCAGGGCCCCGTCCACGTCTGTGGCGGCGCCTTGCCCGAGGGCGGCCACGGCGCCGTTCCAGAAGACGTCGCCGAGCACGGCGGCGTCGCCGAGGACGGCCTTCTGCTCGGCTGGCAGCGCGTCAAGACGCGCCGCCACCACGGCCTGTATCGAGGCCGGCAGCGGCGCGCCCTGCACCTGGTCGTTAAGCAGGCGCGCCGACTCCTCGGCAAAGAAGGGGTTGCCTTCGCAGTGCGCGACGATATCGGCGGCCCGCTGGCCGAGGGCCTCGGCGTCACCGACCAGTTCGTTCACCAGGCGCTCGGTCTCGGTGTGTGTCAGCGGCTCTAAGGAGATGCGGTTGAGCTGCGTGCTGCCGGCGGCGAAGGTGGGATGCCCTTCGAAGAGTTCCGGGCGTGCTGTGCCGAGCATGACTAAAGGCACGCGGTCGATATGCGTGGCGAGATGTTCGACGAAGGCCAGCAGACCCTCGTCGGCCCAGTGCAGGTCCTCGAGCACCACAACCAGCGGCTCGCGGAGCGCCAGCTGCTCGAGGAATCCCAGCCAGGCCGCGAAGTTCTCCTCGCGGCCGGCCTGCGGCGCCTCCAGACCGAGCAGGGCGCGCAGCCTTTGGCGGAACCATTCACGGTCAGGACCGCCGGGCAGCACCGGGCCGAGCTTCTCGTCGACTGCGGCGGGCGTGTCGCTGTCCAGGATGGCGGCATGGGCCTTGACGATCTCGGCCAGCGCCCAGAAGGTCACGCCCTCGCCGTAGGGCAGACAGCGGCCCTGGCGCCAGGTGACCATGGCGGGACTGGCATCGACGTAGGCAAGCAGCTCGACAAGCAGACGGCTCTTGCCGATGCCGGGCTCGCCGACGATCAGAGCGAACTGCGGCGCCGCGGCGGCCAGTGCCTTGTCGAAGAGTGCCATGAGGTAGGCGAGCTCCACCTCACGGTCCACCAGCGGCGTGAGGCGACCCTTCTCGGCCACGCTGCCCAGGCGCGCCAGCGGCGCCTTGGCGAGCCAGAGCGCCAGCGGCTCGCTCTTGCCCTTGGCCTCAACCGGCGCCAGCTCCTCACAGGTAAAAGCCCGGCCGGCAAGGCCGAAGGTGCTCTGCCCCATGACGACGCCGCCCGGCGGCGCGGCGGCCTGGAGACGCGCTGCCGTGTTCACGGCGTCGCCGGTCAGAAAGCCGCGGCCAGAGAGGGGATCGACGTCGAGGCGCACCAGCGCCTCGCCGGTGTTGACGCCGATGCGCACGGCAAGCGGCGTGCCGTCCGGTGCTGCGAGACCCTCGAGAGCCTGCACCAGGCGCAGAGCGGCGTGCACGGCGCGCTCCGGGTCGTCCTCGTGCGCCGCCGGCACGCCAAAGACACCGACCACGGCGTCACCGATGAACTTCTCGACGGTGCCGCCGTGGGACTCGATGACCTGACGGGCGGTGGCGCTGTAACTGCGCAGCAGGGCGTCGACGTCCTCGGGATCGGCGGCCTCGCTCATGGCGGTGAAGGCGACCAGGTCGCAGATCAGGGTAGTGACGACCTTGCGTTCCTCGGGGGCTGCCGACGGCGCAGCGAGCTTGGTGCCGCACTTGGCGCAGAAGGCGGAGCCGTCGGCGGTCTCAAAGCCGCAGGAAGGGCAGGCGATCACGGCTCACCCGGCCGCAGGCTCGGCGGCGTACAGCCGCCAGCTGCCCGGCACGCCCTTGAGCTCGTGCTCGCCGCGGTCGGTGAAGGAGAGGCCCGAGCCGGCGACCAGGTCCTTGACGGTGGAGGAGACGAGGACCTCCGAAGGCTTCGCCAATGCGCCAACCCTGGCGCCGATGTGCACGGCGATGCCACCCACGTCGGTTCCCAGCAGCTCGATCTCGCCGGTGTGGCAGCCGGCGCGCACCTCAATGCCCAGTGGCTTGACCGCCTCGCAGATGCCCTGGGCGCAGCGCACCGCCCGGGCCGGCCCGTCGAAGGTGGCCAGAAAGCCGTCGCCCATCGTCTTGACTTCGGTGCCGCGGTAGCGGGCCAGCAGGCTACGGGTGGCCGCGCGATGGCGCTCGAGGAGTTCCTGCCAGCGAAGGTCGCCCAGCTTCGCCGCCGTCTGGGTCGAGCCCACCACGTCGGTGAAGAGAACCGTGGCCAGCACGCGGTCGAGCTCGACCTCCTCTTCGCGCACCGAGGCAAGGAAGTGCTCCATGGCCGAGACCAGGGGTCCGGGCTCCTCCACCCAGGGGATGTCGGCGACACCCGATACCGCCACCAGGGCGGCGCCCGGTATGCGCTCGGCGGGGTAGGCCGCCCACTCTGGAGTCCAAGAATCGGGACTGTCGGCCTTGTAGAACACGGCGGTCGGCACGTGCACCGAGGGCAGCACGTGGCGCACGTCGGTCTCGAACAACATGCGCTCGAAGGCCTCGTAGCTGGCCGGCGTCGCGGCGTAGCGGAAGAACCTCGCGCTCCACGCCATAAAGGCCGCGTCGAGCGGTGGCTGCTGGGCGGGATCTTCGCCGAAGATCCAGCTCATCAGGTCAGGCGTGATGCCCTCTTCCTCGCCCCAGCTCGCGACGGTGGTGGCGATGATCGCGTCGAGCTCCTCCTCGGTCATCCCCCAGGGGTAGTCCTCGGTGCGCCTCAAGGAGATGTCGCCGTCGATGAGCAGCGCCGACGTGCGCTCGGGGTAGGTGGACGCGAACACGACCGCCAGGGGAGGGCCGCCGGTTCCCCACCCGTAGAGGGCTGCCCGCTCCACCCCGGCGGCGTCCATGACCGCCCGGATGTCGTCCATGCGCACGCCGATGTCGAGCGGCCCACTGACCCTGTCCGAGAGGCCCGTGCCGCGCTTGTCGAAATGGAGCACGCGCATACTGCGCGATAGCCGGTGCATGAGACGGGCGAACGGGGGCCACTCCCAGTAGACCTCCACGTGCGAGACCCAGCCATGGATCACGACGAGGGTCAGCGGCCCCGCGCCGAAGTCCTGGTAGGCGATCGAGGCGCCGTCGATGGTCTTCGCTCGGCGTGTCTTGGGGACGTCCATCACGGCGCCACCGCGTAGAGGTGCCACGGCTCGGGCACGCCCTTGAGCTCGTGCTCGCCGCGGTCGGTGAAGACGAGGCCCGATCCGGCGACCAGGTCCTTGACGGTGGAAGAGACGAGGACCTCAGACGGCTCGGCGAGCGCACCGACGCGGGCGCCGATGTGCACGGCGATGCCGCCCACATCAGCGCCCAGCAGCTCGATCTCGCCGGTGTGACAGCCGGCCCGCACCTCGAGGCCCAGGGGCTTGACGGCCTCGCAGATGCCCTGGGCGCAGCGTACCGCCCGCGCCGGGCCATCGAAGGTGGCCAGAAAGCCGTCGCCCATCGTCTTGACCTCGGTGCCGCGGTAGCGGGCCAGCAGGGCCCGCACGGCCGCGGAGTGGCGTTTGAGAAGTTCTTTCCAGCGCGCATCGCCGAGCTCGGCGGCCCGCTGCGTCGAACCCACGACGTCGGTGAACAACACCGTGGCCAGCATGCGGTCGAGGTCCTCTTGCTCACGCCGCACCGAGGCCAGGAAGCCCTCGATGGCTGCGACGAAGGGCTCGGGGTCTTCAATGTCGGCCGCATACGCAGCGCCCACGTACTCGACGACCTTGGCGCCGGCGATCAGTCCCGCGTTGTAGACGGCACGGGCCCGATGCTCGTCATCCCATCCCGTCGCCTGCAGGCACCCGGTGGGGACATGGACGCTGGGCAGGATGTCGCGCACGTCGGTCTCGTAGGTCACCCGGTCGTACTCGGCGATGGTCGTCGGCGTCGCGGAGAACCTCGCCAGGCGTGTGAACCAAGCCAGGAACGCCGGATCGTCGTGGGGCGCGTCGACCGGACGCTCACCGTATATGTCGCGCACGAGCTCGGCGGCGTAGGACGGGTCGCCCCAGTGCGCGCTGTTGTTTCTGATGTCGGCCTCCTGCTCTTCGGCAGTCCAGCCGAAGGGGTAGTCCGCAGAGCGCCGACAGCAGAAGTGCCCCCCGTTGACGATGAGTGCCAGGACGCGCTCCGGCTGGCTGGCGGCAAAGAAGGCGGCCAAGCATGGGCCGCCGGTACCCGAGACTAGCAGGGCGGCACGCTCGACACCGGCGGCGTCCATCACCGCCCGCACGTCGTCCATACGAGTATCGAGGTCGGCGGCCAGCGTGCGGTCGGACATGCCCACGCCGCGCTTGTCGAAGGCAAGCATGCGCATGTCGCGTGCCAGGCGGCGCATGAAGCGCACGCAGCGCGGTTGCTCCCAGAGGATCTCGAGGTGCGAGATCCAGCCGGGGATCACGACCAGGGTGACCGGGCCCTGTCCGAAGTCCTGGTAGGCGATCGAGGCGCCGTCGATGGTCTTCGCCCAGTGGACCTCGGGGATCTCGCTCACCGTCGCCCCCCCTTCATGGCCTCGAATCGATGTGCGCTCCTGCCCGACCGATCCTAGCACCTGAACCCGGGCCAGCGTTTGCAAGGTGTTCGCAGGAGCACCGACTCGGCGCATCGCTGATGTCGCTCAGGCTGTCTCGCAAGCGTGAAGAGCCGTGATCAGAGGTAGGTGACCTGCGCCCTGGGGGGCGGCGCGTGCTCCACTACGTCTGTGGACGCTGGTGAGCGAAACCGATTGACGTATCGCGGGGTAACAGCGTCTCAAGCTGCGGCAGTCTCGGCCGCGTAGAGCCGCCAGCTGCCCGGCACGCCCTTGAGCTCGTGCTCGCCACGGTCGGCGAAGCTCAGGCCCGAGCCGGCGACGAGGTCCTTGACGGTCGAGCTGACGAGGACCTCGGAGGGACCGGCAAGTGCACCGACGCGGGCGCCGATGTGGACGGCGATGCCGCCCACGTCTGAGCCCAGCAGCTCGATCTCGCCGGTGTGGCAGCCGGCCCGTACTTCTAGGCCGAGGGGTCTGACCGCTTCGCAGATGCCCTGGGCGCAGCGCACCGCCCGCGCCGGTCCGTCGAAGGTGGCCAGGAAGCCGTCGCCCATGGTCTTGACTTCCGTGCCGCGGTAGCGGGCCAGCAGGGCTCGCACGGTGGTGCAGTGCCGCTCCAGCAGTTCCTTCCAACGGGCGTCGCCGAGCTCGGCGGCGCGCTGTGTCGAGCCCACCACGTCGGTGAACAACACGGTGGCCAGCAGGCGGTCGAGGTCCTCCTGCTCGCGTCGCACGGAGCCCAGGAAGCCCTCGATAGCCGCGACGAAGGGCTCGGGGTCTTCAATGTCGAGGGAATACGCGGCGCCCGCGTACTCGACGACCTTGGCGCCGGCGATCAGTCCCGCGTTGTAGGCGGCGCCCGCCTTGCCCTCTTCTTCCCACCCCGTCGCCTGCAGACTGGCCGTCGGGACGTGGACGCTGGGCAGGATGTCGCGCACGTCGGTCTCGTAGGTCACCCGCTCGAACGCCGCGTAGGTCGTCGGTGTCGCCGAGAACCTCGCCAGGCGTGCGCTCCAGGCCAGGAAGGCCGGGTCGTCGAAGGGCGCATCAACCGGACGCTCACCCCAGCCGAAGCGGACGAGCTCGGCGGCGTAGGCCGGGTCGCCCCAGTGCGCAGTGAGGTTCCTGATCTCGGCCTCCTCCTCTTCGGCAGTCCAGCCGTAGGGATAGTCCGCAGAACGCCGGCAGCAGAAGTACCCCTCGACGATGAGCGCCAGGACGCGCTCGGGCTGGCTCGCGGCGAAGAAGGCGGCCAGGCAGGGGCCGCCGCTGCCCTCGGCCAGCAGGGCGGCGCGCTCCACACCGGCGGCATCCATCACCGCTCGCACGTCGTCCATGCGGGTCTCAAGATCGGTAGCCATGGTGCGGTCGGACATGCCCAGGCCGCGCTTGTCGAAGACAAGCACACGCATGTTGCGCGCCAGGCGGCGCATGAAGCGTGCGTAGCGGGGCTGCTCCCAGTAGACCTCGAGGTGCGTGATCCAGCCGGGGATCACGACCAGGGTGACCGGACCCGAGCCGAAGTCCTGGTAGGCGATCGAGGCGCCGTCGATGGTCGTCGCCCAGCGGACCTGGGGGATCTCGCTCACCATCGCCCTCCCTTCATCGCCCGGAGTCGCTGCGCGCTCCTCGCCGCCCGATCCTAACACCCGACGTCGGGCACCTTGGTGTTGGGCGACGGGGCTGCGCTTGAAAGCGGAGGACGCCCCGAAACGGTTGCAGAGCTGACAGTGGCGGCGCCCCGAGGTCGTCTCCGAGCGCCTCGGCCACGCGAGCATCTCGATCACACCAGACACCTGCTCGGATGCCATTCCACCCGTACGTGAGGAGGCGCCCGCGACGATCACGGCGCCCGTCACCAGAACGTCGGAAAGGCTAGGGTGAGGCGGATGCGGACGTTCTGCGGACAACACGCCCCGGGCCAGCTGTCCATTGAGGTGAAACCCGCTGGAAACGGCGGGGTTCAGGTTTCACATTAGTTCGCCCGCGCTTAACACGGACTTAAACGGGGACGCCGATAATTGCGAGCGACCCCCCCAAGGGCAACCCCAAGCCCTGGGCGAGCCCCGTCCCCCGCGGGGCTCGTCCCTTTTCTGGGGCGGTTTCACACCTGAGCCGCTCCGCAGCGGCGCTTGTGCGACAGACGGCAGGGTCAGCCGCCGGCCGTGGTCTCGTCCACTGCCGTGTCGCCGGCCGCGATCTCGTCCACTGCCGTGTCGCCAGCGGCCGCGTCGTCGGCGGCCGTATCAGCTTTGGCCATGTCGCCGGCCGGCTCGTCGCCGAACAGCCCCAGCAAGTCGCCGTAACCCTCCTCGGCCAGGCGCTCCCGGGGCACGAAGCGCAGCGCCGCCGAGTTCATGCAGTAGCGCTCGCCGGTGGGCTGCGGACCGTCTTCGAACACATGGCCGAGGTGCGCGCCGCTGGCGGCGCTGTGCGCCTCGGTGCGCGGCAGGACCAGCTTGAAGTCGCGGCGCGTCTCGACCGCGTCGGGGCGCAGCGGCCGGGTGAAGCTCGGCCAGCCCGTGCCCGAATCGTACTTGTCTCGCGAGCTGAAGAGCGGCTCACCGGAGACGACGTCGACGTAGATGCCGTCGCGGTGTTCGTCCCAGTAGTCGTTGTCGAAGGCCGGCTCGGTCCCCTCGTGCTGGGTGACCTGGTACTGCTGCGGGGTCAGCCGCCGCCGCAGCTCCTCGTCGCTGGGCTTCTCGTAGCTTGCCATCGTCACGTACCTCGCTTCTTGCCGGATCACGTCGCCGGCTTGCCTCGTCGCTTCAGACGTACGTCTCGTCGACGTAGCACCACCGCCAGTCCTCGCCGGGCTCGAAAGAGCGGGCGATCGGATGGCCGGTCTCGAGAGCGTGCCGGCTCGCGTGCCTGTTCTTCGACGAGTCGCAGCAGCCCACGTGGCCGCAGGTCAAACAGATGCGCAGATGGGCCCACCCGTCGCCCGACTCGAGGCACTCCTGGCAGCCCTCGCCCGACGGCGCTACCTCGCGGATCTGGTCGGTGTGGGTGCAGCTCGTTGCCTGTGGCGCGCTCATGACGCCTCCCTGCTGGGTCGCCCGGTGGACGCTTTGCAACGTTTCCGCAAAGGTTCTACCCCGCAACGACTCACTTGATGGCGTGCGGCCGCGCGCTATCCTCGCTCGAACAGTGTCGTCCTGCTCAGGCGCACGCGCGGCGCCGCCACCGGCCGCAGGCCGGCCGCCGTCGCCATGTCGATCGTCGCGGCGAAGGCGGCCGCCGACACGTGGCCGCGCGGCTCGACCAGCAGGAACCGGCCGCCCGGCTTGAGCGCGCCGGCGACCTCGCCCAGAAAGCGCGCCACGTCGGGCACCTCGTGGACCATGTAGAAGGCCAGGGCAGCGTCGGCCGCCGGCAGCTCGCCGACCGAGTCGGGGGCGCAGCAGTGCAGCGTGATGCGCGACTCAAGGCCGGCGCGCTCGGCGCGCAGCCGCAGCCTGTCGAGCATCGCGGCCTGCAGGTCGACCGCCACGACCCTGCCGTCGGGCCCCACCATCTCGGCCATCGGCAGGGTGAAGAAGCCCGGTCCGCAGCCGAAGTCTATGGCGGTGTCGCCCGCCGCGACGAGCCCCTTGAGAATGCGCCGCGGATCGTGCAACAGCCGCCGCAGCGGAGTCGAGAGCCAGCCGGCGTGCTCGGCCGAACACACGTCGCCGCCGCCGGGCGCCGGCGACCCCGCGGCCTGCCCCGCGCCCGGGGTCACGACGCACCCGCTTCGGCCTCGTCGGCCACCAGAGCGGCAGACTCCGATCGTTCCTCGGCTCGCTGAGCATCGGCCGGCGCCGTGCCGCCCTCGTGGGTGGCCGCATGTGCCTTTTGGGCCACGGCCTCACGCGCCGCGACGTGGTGTGGCGCCGTGCCACGGATGGTCGCCAGGGCGATGGGGGCGCCGGCCAGCAGCATGATCCCGCTGACCCACAGGGCGGCGTGCACGCCCGAGGTGAAGCCCGCCGCGGAGGCGCTCTTGACGGTGTGCAGAAGAGCCGGGCCATCGACGCCGGGCGGCAGCTTGCCGGACGCCAGGTCGCGTCCCTCCTTGACCGCGGTCATGATGCCGTCGATGAGCGCTGGGGGCAGGTGCAAGGGACGCAAGGCGGTGAGTGTCTGGTCGGTGATGGGCCGTGTCACCAGGTTGCCCAGCACGGCGATGCCGAACACGCTGCCGACCTGGCGCATGGTGTTCGAGGTCGCCGAGGCCATGCCCGCGCGAGCCGCCGGCACGGTACCCATGATCGCCGTCGTCATGGGGCTCATGATCAGGCCGGTGCCGACGCCCATCAGGAGCAGCCAGTACCAGAACGAAGCGTAGCCGCTGGTGGGCTCGACCGAGGTCAGAAAGAGCAGTGACGCGCCCGTCATGAGCAGGCCGACGGTGATCGGCAGGCGCGCCCCGATGCGCCCGACGATGCGCCCCGAGACGATCGCCGTCACCATGATCCCGAGGGTGGCGGGCAGCTGCAGAGCTCCGGCTTGGGTCGGCGAATAGCCCTGCACCTCCTGCATGAACAGCGACAGAAAGAAGATCACGCCGAAGAAGGCGAAGCTCACGATCACGCCCACGAGGTTGGCGCCGCTGAAGGTGCCGCTGCGAAAGAACTTGAGCTGCAGCAGCGGGGAGCGACCGCGCAGCTCGACGAGCAGGAAGAGGCCGAGGGCGACGGCCGACACGACGAAGCACGAGACGATCCGGGCCGAGGTCCAGCCGTAGGTGTTGGCCTCGATGAACGCGTAGGTCAGAGCCACGAGGCCGATGACCGCCGTGACCTGGCCGGGCAGGTCGAGGCTGCGACCGGCGCGGTCGGACGATTCGGGCACGAACAGCACCGCCATGATGAGGGCGGCGACGCCGACCGGCACGTTGATCCAGAAGATGCTCTGCCAGTCGAAACGGTCGACCAGGGTGCCGCCGATCAGCGGGCCGATGGCCAGGGCCAGGCCTGAGATGCCGGCCCACATGCCGATCGCCCGGGCGCGCTCGCGAGGGTCGCGAAAGGTGTTCGTGATGATCGACAGCGTGCTCGGCAGCATGAGGGCGCCGCCGACGCCCTGGATGACGCGCGAGCCGATGAGAAACGAGGTCGACGGCGCCAGGGCGCACATGACCGAGCCGCCGGTGAACAGCGCGAGGCCGGAAATGAACATCTTGCGGCGCCCGAACAGGTCGCCCAGCGTGCCGCCGGTGAGCAGCAGGCTCGCCAGCGCCAGCACGAAGGCGTCGACGATCCATTGCACCTCCGAGTAGCTGGCGTGCATCTTGAACTGGATGGTCTTCAGCGCGAGGTTCACGACAGTGCTGTCGAGCATCACCATGAACAGGGCGAAGCACATGCACGCCAGGGTCAGGCGCTTCCTTCCGCGATCCTTGTCGGGCATCGTCTCCTCCGTGGTCTCCATCTGTGCGACGGCGCGCGTCATTGCGGCGCCGACCATTCGCTCTTCAGGCCATTCACGAACGCCTGGAGCAGGCGCCGCTGGCGCGCGCGCAGGCGGGCGGCGGTCTCGGGCCGCTGGCGCTGCTCGAGCGTGGCGAGGCCCTGAGCCAGCGCCCAGGCGCCGTAGGTCATGAAGTCGGCGTCTTCCTGGGTGGGCATGGTGAACACGCCCGCCGCGGCGCCCTCGCGGAACACGTTGAGCACCGTCTCTTCGAGCTGTTCGTGCTCGCGGGAGTGTGGTCCGACGGCGACCGACTCGTGCATCGTGACGATCGCCACGTCCTCGGGGTTGTGGCGCGCGAACTCGAGATACGCCATGCCGAGCTCGACGGCGCGCTCGTCGGGCGGCAAGTCGGCCGGCACGCCGGCGAAAGCCTCGAGCAGCGCGCCCATGGCGTGGTCGGCCAGCGCCTTCACCACGTCGTCCTTGCTGTCGAAGTACTTGTACAGGGCGCCGGGAGAGAAGCCGGCGCGGCGCGCGATCTCGCGCAGGGAGAGGTCGGCCGCGCCCCGCTCGAGGAGCACCTCCCGAGCGGCCAGCAGTATCTCATCCCGTGTCTCGCGGTGACGGCGTGCCCGGCGATCCACGAGCCGGTCGGCCAACGGGCGATCGACCACAAGACCGTCGTCCGGCTCACCGCGGCGGTGGTGAACCCTGTGTGTCCGATGATGGTCTGCCCGCATCGCCCTTGCCCGCCTTTCCGTGTTCTCACCCGACGGAGTGTCTGTAAACGGCGCTCTCTCCAGAGAACGGCGAGTTCGTCCCTGAACGGCGTTCACCATAGAAGGGCGGAGAAAGGATGTCAAGCGTCGTCGACCACAAGGAACGGCCCGCGCGGCGCGGCGCGGGAGAGGTGGGCGCGGCGCGGCGCGGGAGAGGTGGGCGCGGCGCGGTTCGAGGCGCAACCGGCGAGCACGGCGAAGGGCGGGGAGTCGAAAGACTCCCCGCCCTTCAAACCGGCGGGGCCGGCTCGAGCCGGCCCCGCCTCGCTTCTCTGGTCTAGCGGTGAAACGCACCTCTAGTGTACGCGCTCCCGGCGCAAGTTCCTTTCGGGCATCGGCAGGGTTCGCGGCCTGTGCCCGTGCGCACGGCCGCCGCCTGAGCGATAGCCTCGCCCGACCACCCCAAGCCGCAGCTTCAGTCCACCGCGGCCGGCCCAGCGACTCCCGACCTGCCCCGCAGGTACTCGATCATCGGGCCGCTGACCAGCGGCACGACGTCGCCGATCATGTGGGGCATGAGGTTGTCCATGATGCCGGGCATCATGGCCGGCATCTGCTCGGCCATGTAGCCGGGCATCGGCACCCGGTCGGCGATGCGCTCGAGCATGGTCGTCATGACCTTGGGCATCATCATCGGCAGCAGCCGCGGGAACAGCACGGGGAATATCGGTTTCATCAGGTCGAGCACGCCCGGCACCTTGCCCATCGCCCGCATCATGGGTCCCATGCCGAAGGGCATGGCATCGATGAGTTCGGGCCACATCGTGCCCATCAGGTCCGCGAAGCCCTGCGGCGTCATGAGGGCGATCATGGCCTCGAATACGGCCCACTGCTTCTGCACTTCGGGATTCGGGTCGGGCAGCTCGTAGCCCAGCGCCGCGGCGCTGAAGCGAGCCAGGTCGACCACGTCGATGTCGATGCCTTTGGCCTGGGCGCTCACGCGCAGCTGGAACTGGCAGCACGGGCACAGTGCGAGGATCGTCTCGGCGCCGACCTCCTGGGCCTCGCGCAGCCGGGTCTCGCCGATGTCGGCGGCTGCGGCTGGGTCGTTGAGCAGCGTCAGCACGCTGCCGCAGCAATGCGCCTCGGAACGGTTGAACGGCATCTCCACGAACTCGGCGTTGGGGTTGGCTCTGATCAGCTCGCGCGGCGGCTCGTACACGCCCGAAGCGCGCCCGATGTGGCACGAGTCGTGCCAGGTCACGCGCGTCTTGTGAGACGCCGCGGCCCCGTCTGTCTTGCCGCTCTTCTTGCCGCTCTTCTTGCCGCTCGCGTCACGTGTCGGCGGCGTCGAAGGAAACGCGAACTCGCCCGTGGCGATCCTGTCGGCGATGAGCTCGGAGTAGTGCCTGACCGCGATCGGATAGTCGATGCCGAGCCTTGCGGCCCACTCCGGGTAGACGTTGCGCCACATCATGTCGCAGGCGGGGCAGCTGGTCGTCACGGTGTGTGCGCCGCTCGCCAGCACACTGGCGATGTTGCTGCGCATGACGTTCTCGAACTGCTCCCACTTGCCGGCCACGAGCATCGGCGTCGCGCAACACAGCTCCTTCTCACCCAGGTAGGTGAAGTCGACGCCGGCCGCGTCGAGCAGACGCACCGTGCCGATGCCGATGTCGCGTTCGACGTAGCTCGCCGTGCAGCCGGCAAAGTACAGCGTGTCGGCGGCGTGCTGCGGACCGTGCTTCGCCCAAAGGTCCTGGGGGAACCAGTCGGCGCGATTCTGGCGGTAGCCCGCCCAGATATCGCCCTGGTCGCGCAGCGCCGCGCTCATCATCTCGAACGGCGGCAGCGTCATGCGCCCGTCGTCTTCGATCAGCCGGCCGCGGAGCTTCATCCAGCTCGGCTCGATCGGCAGGACGGCCGAGCAGCGCGTGTCGCAGATCTCGCAGGTCGTGCAGGTGATGAACGTGTCGACCATCTCCTGGCTCCAGGCCTCGCGGCCCTCGATGAACTCGCGCAGCCAGTACCACTTGCCGCGCGGGCTCTGACTCTCCCAGCCGCGCCCGTAGAACTGGTCGCACTGGTCGACGCAGTAGCCGCACTGCGAGCACGAGTAGGCGTAGAGAGCGAC
The DNA here is from genome assembly GCA_963751565.1 of uncultured Actinomycetes bacterium. Classification (GTDB taxonomy): domain Bacteria; phylum Actinomycetota; class Thermoleophilia; order UBA2241; family UBA2241; genus Bog-752. Next base: position 240,587 of record CAVVVA010000002.1, read on the forward strand.
GTCCGCGGGGATGCCGCGCACCGAAGCCGCGGGGTCGGGCTTGGCGACGGCCTTGGCGATGACGCGGTTGCCGAAGGGCCGGATCAGCGGCTCGAACGCCCCGGCCAGCGTGAGCGCTTTGCCCAGCGCGCCGCTGGCGATCACCTTGCCGGGGTTGAGCACGCCGCGTGGGTCGACCTGCCGCTTGAAGTCGCGCAGGCGCTTGACGCGCTCGGTGCCCAGGATGTCGTCGGCGCGGCTGGCGAAGTACATGCCGGTCGAGTAGGGCCGGCCACCGTGCTTTTCGGCGATGTCCATGATGGTGAGCACGAGGCCGAAGACGAAGTTGTAGTCGAAGCGACGCTGGTCGGAGGGGATGAAGCCGAGAATGATCGCCTCGGGCCGGCCGTGGGCGCCGTGCCTGACGATCACGCCCTCCTTGACCACCGGCTGATCGACCTTGCGCTCGATCTCCTCCATGACCGCCCCAAGGTGCTCGAGCGGCACGACCACCTCGGAGGGCACCAGCGACGGACCCAGGCGCTTGACGATCATGAGCTGGAAGCGGTGCTCCCATTCGTGCCGGGCGATGCGGTCGGACAGTATCTCGGCCTGGACGGGGCCGACGAGCCCGGGAAGCGCCGCCTCCACGACGGCCTGATCGGCGGCCCGGTAGGCCAGCGTCAGGATGTAGGCGGCCGGCAGCAGGACGCGCTCCTCGGCCGGATGGCCGTTGTGCTCGCGCAGCGGCGAGCGGTTCTTCATCTCGGCCATGCGCGGGTTGATGTAGACCATCGACCAGATCGGCAGGTCGGCGGCGATGATGGTGTCGATCAGGGTCTGCAGGTCGCGGGCGTCGGCGCAGGCGACCGCGGTGACGGCCTCGTCTTCGAGCGGGCGGATACGCACCGTGACCCGGCTGATGATGCCGGTCGTGCCCTCGGCGTCGGCGACGAGGCCCACGTCGACACCCGAGAGCTCGCGCACGGCGCCCCCGGCCAGCACGACGCGCACGGAGACGACGTTGTCGGCGAACCAGCCGTACTCATACGAGCCGATGCCGGCGCCGCCCTGGGCGAGCCAGCCGCCCACCGAAGACGACGGATAGCTGGTCGGGTAGAGGCGCAGCGTCAGCCCGTGCCGGGCGAGCTCGCGGTCGAGCTGCTCCCACGTGATGCCGGGCTCGACGGTGACCGTGAGAGCCTCACGGTCGACAGCCAGGATGCCGCGCAGGCGGTAGAGGTCGACGACGAGGCCCTTCTTGACCGGGATGGCGCCGCCGTAGCCTGACGAGCCTTTGCCGCGCGGTGTCAGCGGGACGCCGCGATCGGTCGCCCAGCGTACGAGCTCGACGAGCTGCTCCTCGCTCGAGGGCTGAACGACCGCGTCGGGCGTCGTGTCGCCGACGAGCGGCTTGATCAGGCTCGGCATGGCGGCGATGTCGTGGCCGTACAGCCGGCGCTCGCGGCGCTCGAAGGTCACGTGTCGACCGAGAAGGTTCTTCAGCCGGTCCCTGTCTGCCGTGGAGAGAGCCATGGCGATTCCTTTCCGGGTTCCGGGAGCTACGAGAGACCGCGCGCCAGGGCGGCCTGCTGGGAGAGCGCACTGGTGAGCACGGCACGCAGGGTGTCGAGCGCGTCGATCACGCGCGGGTCGGCCAGCGCGTACAGCACGCTGGCGCCGTCGCGCGCGGTGGTGACCAGTCGCCGGTCGCGCAGCACCTTGAGGTGGCGGGAGACGGTCGACTGCGGCGCATCGAGCAGCTCGGCCAGCCCGCTCACGTGCCTGGGCGACTCGGCCAGCGCATAGAGGATGAGGATGCGGGTCGGGTCGGCGAGCGCCTGGCAGAGGTTGGCGTGCAACAGATTGACCTCGCGCCTGAGCTGCTCGTCCACGTCTCCTCCTTGAAGGGATGCGCATATCCGTTTCTGCGAATATATTGGCAGTCTAGCACCCGGCGACGGGTTCGTGTCAACCAGGTGCGGGAACGGAAACGTTGCCCTCGGGAACGGTCGGCGGGCACGATGCGTGAACGCGAGCGTCGACCAGGAAGGAGATCGGCATCTCGCGACCGTTGCCACCACCGGCCCGCTCTCGCTCGAACCAAGGCGGCGAGCTGCCGCTCGACCGGTGGATCCCGCCGACGACTTCGACTGAAGCGCGCCGCGGTTCAGCCGCCGGCGACGACCCGCCGGTGGTCGGCGCCCACGAGGGCGCGCAGAACCTCGATCTCGTCGAGCCTGCCCTCGGGCAGGTCATAGAACACGGCGAGTTGCCGGTGCTCCAGAGCGGCCGCCTTGGCACGAACGAGCAGCTCGTCGCGCTCAACGTACCGACCCTCTCTGAAGGCCTCGCGCACGACCCGTCTGGCATCGCGTGACAGCATCTCCCCCCTCCGGTCGCTTCGCCCGACCCACGGTTCTCTGTCGTACACCCGATCGGTGGTTCCGCCAAGCGTTGCCGGCGCCGAGCCGCCCTGACACCGTTGGCCGCACCGGCCGCCGCAGGGAGAACCAAGGCTCCGTCATTCGAGCGTGCCGGGTCGGTGCGCACCTGGCCGTGCGCACCTGGGCGCGACGGCTCCGCGCCGCGCCCCGGCGCCCACCCGCGCGCACGAGAGCCCGATGAAAACGCTCGGGCGACGGGACTCACCGGCCAGCGGTTTGCCGGTGGGAATGGTATGGTCGCGACGACGAACGTGTCCGCCGCGGCCGCGCGGCGATCACCGTCCCAAAGACGAAGTGAGGTGCGCATGCTCACGCTCTACCAGGCCGAATGGTGCCCGTACTGCCACCGGGTGCGGCAGGTGCTCACCGAGCTCGGGCTGACGTACACGTGCGTCAACGTCCCGGTGCAGCGCGCCGATCGCACCCAGGTGCGCGAGCTGTCCGGGCAGGACGTCGTACCGGTGCTCAAGGACGGCCGCAAGGTCCTGGTCGGCTCCGACGAGATCGTCGCCCACCTGCGGGCCGGCTATCCACCGCCGGCCGACGCCGAAGCTCACGCCGAAGTCGGCCGCTTCCGCGTGGTGCTCGAGCTCGACGAAGGGCCTGAGGAGGCGCTCGCGCTGCTCCGCGAGGTCTTCGCGACCGCCGACATCCGCATCATCTCCGAGACACGCGGCCACGAGCTCGGCGCCGACCACCTGCCCGAAGGCTACGTGCTGGTGCAGGCCGCCGCCGTCTGGGCCATGGAGCAGGCGGCCGCGTTCGACCCCACGGTGCCGGCCGCGACCTCGTTCTCGCTGGCCGTGTTCTCCGCCGACGGCGGCAGCGCGATCGCCGTCACGCGTCCCTTCGCCGAAGCCTGGCTCTACGGCGACCCCGCCTTGAGCAAGCTCACCATGGCGGTGACGCAGCGCGTCTACGAGGCGCTCGAGAAGCTCTGACCCGTGCGGGGGCGGCGGGGGCGGGCGGCCTTGCGGCCGCCCGCCCCCGCCGCCCCGCCGCCCCCCTATTCCCACTCAAAGAGCGCGGCCGCCATGAGGGCCGTCGCCACGCCGATGCCGCCTACGATCGTCAGCTGCAGCAGGCTGACGCCGAAACCGTTCCAGGGATCGACCAGCGAGATCACCACGTGGTAGAGCGGCAGCGCCTTGCCGAGAGCCAGCATCCAGGCGGGCAGCAGGTCGAGCGGCGCGCTGGTGCCCGAGATGAACATCATGATGAACCAGATCAGCAGACCGACGCCCTGGGCGGCGCGCGCCGTGGGCGCGAGCGAGGCGATCAGCACGCCGAGCGCCGAGAAGGCGAACACGGCCACCACGAAAGCGATGGCCACACCGCCGACCGAAGCCGGCGCGACCACGCCGTAGGCGAAGACGCCGAGCACGCCGATGACCAGGCCGCCGACCAGGCAGATGCCGACGCCCACGAGGAACTGCGAGCCCAGGAGCACCCACTCCGACATTCCGGAAGCGCGGAAGCGCCGCAACACGCCCCGTTCGCGATAGGTCGACAGATGCACCGGCAGCGAGACGGTGCCGATCGAGGCGATCACGAGGCCGATGTAGCCGGGCACGTACCAGTCCATCATCTTCAGGCCGGCGTAGGCGCCGCGGTCCATGTGCTGGCCGCCGAAGATGCCGCCCAGCAGCACCAGCACGAGCACCGGGAAGGCAAACGAGAAAACGAGGGTCACCGGTTCGCGGACCAGCAGCTTGATCTCGATCCAGGTCATGCGCAGCAGGACCTTGACGAAGGTCGCGGCCCAGCTCCCCCGTCTCGCAGCCGTTCCGCGCGACCGTGACGGCATCTCGCTCATTCGGCCATGACGTGTCCGGTGAGGCTGAGGAAGACGTCTTCGAGGCTCGGCGCCTCGACATGAAGGTCGGCCGGCGCCATGTCCCGGGCGACGAGGGCCGCGGCGACGTGCGCCAGCACGGCGCCGCGGCCCTCGACGACCACGCGCGGGCCCTCGCGGCGCACCGCCTCGACGTGGCGCACGCCCTCGAGGAACGATACGTCGGTGGCCTCGGTGTGGAACACCACCCGCTGTCCGGCGGCGTGCGAGGCGATCAGGCCTCGTGGGCTGTCGAGCGCCACGACCTTGCCCCTGAACATGACCGCGATGCGGTCGCAGAGCCGCTCGGCCTCGTCCATGAAGTGCGTCACCAGCACGACGGTCGAGCCCCGTTCACGAATCTCGCGGATGAGATCCCAGGCGACGCGGCGGGCGGCCGGGTCGAGACCGGTGGTCATCTCATCTAAGAACACGACCTCGGGTCCGTTGACCACCGCCAGGGCGACGAAGAGCCGCTGCCGCTGACCGCCCGACAGCGAGTGGAAGGCCGCCCGGCTCTTGTCGGCGAGCCCCCATTCGGCCATGACGTCGCGCCAGTCGCGCCCGCCGGGCGTGAGCGAAGCGAACAGCTCGAGCGCCTCCCAGACGCGGATGTGGTCGGGCAGGGCCGACTCCTGGAGCTGGCAGCCGATGCGCCGCCGCAGCTCGCGCGACTGGCGCGCCGGATCGAGCCCGAGCACCGCGATCGCCCCGCCGTCGGGCTGGCGCAGGCCCTGCAGGCATTCGACGGTGGTCGTCTTGCCGGCGCCGTTGGGGCCGAGCAGCCCGAAGATCTCGCCGCGCGCTACGGCGAAGGTGGCGTCGCGCAGGGCGGTGAACCCGCGGTAGGACTTCTGCACGTGGGACGCGGTGATGACGGCCTCGCGGCCGTCGAGGTCGCGAAGATCGGCTCGGCGCGCCATAGCGTTCGCCATGGTAGCACGGCGGACCGGGATCGGCGCCTACGGCAGCAGTCCCTCGCCGCCCCACACGCCGAGCTTGCGAAAGCGTTCGCGGCGCAGCACGCGGCGCTCGCGCGGCATGACCGCGTCGAGCTCGGCCAAGGCCTCGGCGATGGCGTCGTGGACGCGTCGGGCGGCGCCCTCGGGATTGAGGTGGGCGCCGCCGCGCGGCTCCTCGATCACCCGATCGATGATGCCGAGCGGCAGGAGCTGCGAGGCCGTCGGCCGCAGCGCCTCGGCGGCCTGCGGCGCGAACTCGGCGTCGCGCCACAGGATCGCGGCGCAGCCCTCGGGCGAGATGACCGAGTAGGTCGCGTTCTCCTGCATGAGGACGCGGTCGGCGACGGCGAGGGCGAGGGCTCCGCCCGAGCCGCCCTCGCCGATCAGCGTGGCGACGACCGGCACGCTCAGGCGCGCCATGGTCAGCATGGTCTCGGCGATCGCCCGCGCCTGCCCGCCCTCTTCGGCGGCCACACCCGGATAGGCCCCCGGCGTATCGACGAAGGTGAGCACCGTCAGGCGGTGTCGTTCGGCCAGGGTGAAGAGCCGCTGAGCCTTGCGGTAGCCCTCGGGCTTGGCCATCCCGAAGCTGTGCTCCGTTTGCTCATCGAGCGTGCGGCCCTTCTGGTGGCCGACCACGACCACGGCGCGGCCGTCGAACCAGCCCAGCCCGCCGATCACGGCCCGGTCGTCGGCCCGCAGGCGGTCGCCCTTGAGCTCCTCGAAGCCCTCGATGAGAAACTCGATGTACTCGCTGGTGCGCGGACGATCCTTGTTGCGCGCGATCTGGACGGTCAGCCAGGTGTCGTGGCGGCGGCGTTCATGCCGGCGGCTCTTCAGGAGCCCCTGGAGCCGGTCCGCCTCCTCCGAGAGGTTGACTCCCGGGATTCTTGAAAGCCGCCGCAACTCTTGCAGACGCTGCCCGAGCCAGCCTTCGCGTGCGGCCGCCTCTGGATCGTGATGCTCGTCGTCGTTCGAGTCCGTCAGGTTGACCACCTCCCTTCAGCAGACGGAGGTAGTTGGCCACCTTGTCCTTGAGCTCGACGCGCGGCACGATCGCGTCGACGTGGCCGAGCAGCAGGTTGCGCTCGGCGCTGCCGAAGTCGGCGGGAAGCTGCTCACCCGTGGTCTGCGAGATCACCCGCGGACCCGAGAAGTACAGCAGGGCGCCCGGTTCGGCCACGCAGATGTCGGCCAGGCTGACGAAGCTCGCCACTACGCCGCCGGTGCAGGGGTCGGCCATCACCGCGACGAACGGCACGCGGGCGTCGTTCAACACGTCGACGGCACAGGTGGTCTTGGCCATCTGCATGAGCGACAGGGCGCCCTCCTGCATGCGGGCGCCGCCCGAGCTGGCCACGGCCACGAGCGGCCGGCTCTCTTCGGCGGCGACGGCGGCGGCGCGCCAGAGCCTCTCGCCGACGACGCTGCCCATGCTGCCGCCCATGAAGCCGAAGTCCATGACGGCCAGCACGCAGGGGGTGGAGCCGATCGTGGCCGTGCCGGCCAGGATCGCCTCGGTCAACCGGCTTGCGCCCTGCGCCTCGCGCACCCGTTCCGGGTAGGGCTCGAGGTCGATGAAGTCGAGCGGGTCGAGCGTACGCAGGTGGCCCCAGGACTCGACGAACGTGCCGTCGTCGGCAAGCTGGGCGATGCGCTCACGAGCGCCGATGCGCTCGTGAAAGCCGCAGGCGGGGCAGACCGACAGGTTCTCCTTGACCGCGGCCGGGTCGTGATCCGAAGCGCACTTGGGGCAGACCCAGCGCCGCTCTTGCGGCCCGTTCTCCCGCCGGGCGATCTCGACCGTGACGGTCATCAGCCGTAGCGCCGAAAGACGAGCGTCGCGTTGTGGCCGCCAAAGCCGAAGGAGTTGGAGGCGGCCACGTTCACAGTCGCCGGACGCGCCGTGAGCGGCACGTAGTCGAGGTCGCATTCCGGGTCGGGAACGGTCAGGTTGATGGTGGGTGGAATGACGCCGCGGTCGATGGTCAGCACCGAGATGATCGCCTCGAGCGCACCGGAGCCGCCCAGGCAGTGACCGATCATCGACTTCGTCGAGGAGATCGCGACCTTGCGGGCGTTCTTTTCGCCCAGGGCGATCTTGATCACGCGGGTCTCGGCGATGTCGCCGGGCGGCGTGGAGGTGCCGTGGGCGTTGATGTAGTCGATCTCGGCAGGGTCGATGCCGGCCTCGTCGATGGCCATGCGCATGGCGCGCGCCTGCGTCAGTCCGGTCTCGTCGGGCAGCGTCAGGTGAAAGGCGTCGGAGCTCATGCCGTAGCCGACGAGCTCGGCGTGGATCGTCGCCCCCCGCGCCTCGGCGTGGCCGAGCTCCTCGAGCACCATGATGCCGGCGCCCTCGCCCATGACGAAGCCGTCGCGGTCGCGGTCGAACGGCCGGCTGGCCTTTTCGGGCTCGTCGTTGCGGGTCGACAGAGCCCGCATGGCGGCAAACGCCGTGAGGCCGACGTTGCAGATCGGCGCCTCGCTGCCGCCGGCGAACATGGCGTCGGCCGCGCCGCGGCGGATCATCTCGAAGGCGTCGCCGATGCCGTTGGTGCTCGCCGCACAGGCCGTGCAGACGGTGGACAGCGGGCCCTTGGTGCCCAGCCCCAGCGAGATCTGGGCGGCGGCCATGTTGGGGATCATCATCGGGATGAACAGCGGGCTCATGCGGTCGTTGCCCTTGGTCCACATCGTGCGCAGCTGATCCTCGAAGGTGCCCAGGCCGCCGACGCCGCTGGCGACCACGGCGCCGACCCGGTCGGGCTCCTTGCTCACGTCGAGCCGGGAGTCGTCCTGGGCCATGATGGCCGCGGCCAGCGCGTACTGGGCGAACGGGTCCATGCGGCGCTGGGTGCGGCGGTCCATGTACTCGAGAGGGTCGAAGTCGCGGACCTCGGCGGCAATGCGCACCGGCAGCGACGAGGCGTCGAAATTGTGGATGAGCCCCACGCCCGACTGACCGGCGATCAGGCGGCTCCAGAAACGGTCGATGTCGCAGCCGAGCGGCGACACCACACCCATGCCGGTGACGACGACTCGTCGGGGATCGTTGCTCATGCAGGATCGCTCCTTAAGGATCGGCCGGACCACCGCGGCCTTTGCCACCTGTCAGGTGCCGAGGCCGCCGTCGACCGGGAGTGTGCACCCGGTAATGTACCGCGACAGCGGCGATGCGAGAAACAGCACTGCGTTGGCGACGTCGGACGGACGGCCGATGCTCCGCAGCGGCGTCGCGTCGACGATCGCCTGCCGCACCTCGGCGGCCAGCGCCTGGGTCATGGCGGTGTCGATGTAGCCGGGAGCCACCGCGTTGACGCGGATGGTGCGCGGCCCGAGCTCCTTGGCCAGCGACTTGGTGAGGCCGATGATGCCCGCCTTGGCGGCCGCGTAGTTGGCCTGGCCGGCGTTGCCGCGGCGCCCCACCACGCTCGAGATGTTGATGATCGAGCCCTCGCGGCGGCGCAGCATCTTGCGGGCCGCCGCCTTGGAGACCAGAAACGTGCCGCGCAGATGGGTGCGGATGACGCCGTCGAACTCGTCGGGGGTCATGAGCATCGCGACGTTATCGCGCGTGATGCCGGCGTTGTTGACCACGATGGAGAGCGGACCAAGCTCGGCCTCGACCCGGTCGACGATCTCGGCGACGCTCTGCTCGTCGCCGACGTCGCCCATCACGCACAAGGCGCCGACGCCCATCGCTTCGATCTCCGCGACCAGGGCCTGGCAGACATCCTCGCCGGCGTAGTCGTTGACGGCGACCGCGGCGCCGGCCGCGGCGAGCGTCAGCGCGATCTCGCGCCCGATGCCGCGGCCGGCGCCGGTCACGAGCGCGATCTTGCCGCTCAGGTCGATCGTCGTGGTCATCGGTCCGCCTCTCCGCCGGTGGCCCAGCCGCCGCCGAGCGCCGTCGCGAGCGAGTCGATGTCGCCCGCGGTCGCCGTGGCGGCCGAGCCGTCGATCCGTTTGACGAGGCCGGCGAGCACGGCCCCCGGTCCGACCTCGAGATACGCATTGTACCCCTCGCCCGACAGCCGGCGTATCGACTCCTCGAATCGCACCGGCGACACCAGCTGCCGGGCGAGCAGCGCCGGAAAGCCGTCGTGCTCGAACTCGGCGCTGCAGGTCGAAAAGAAGGCCGGCGCCGGCGCGGCCCACGACGTCGCCGCGAGCGGGCCGTGCAGGGCCTCGGCGGCCGGCGCCACGAGCGGCGAGTGGAACGCCCCGCTCACCGCGAGGCGCACCACGCGCCGCGCGCCGGCCGCCTTCGCCGCCTCTTCGAAAGCCTCGAGTGAGCTCTCGGCGCAACTCACCACGACCTGGCCCGGACAGTTGAAGTTGGCCGGCCAGACGGAGTCGAGGCCGGCGCACAGCCCTTCGACCGCGCCGGCCTCGAGACCGAGCACGGCCACCATGCCGCCCGGGCGGCGCGCGGCGGCGGCGGCCATGGCCTCGCCGCGCGCCTTGACGAGCGTCAGCGCGTCGCGAAAGCCCAGGGCGCCGGTGGCCACGAGAGCGCTGTACTCGCCCAGGCTGTGGCCGAGCGCCACGTCGAAGGCAAAGCCGCCGTCGCGCAGCACGCGCAGCGCGGCCACCGAGTGCGCGAGCAGCGCCGGCTGGGCGATCTCGGTGCGGGAGAGCTGCTCGGGCGATCCCCCGCGGCAGACGCCCGTGAGATCGTAGCCCAGCACGTCGCTGGCCTCGTCGAAGGCGTCACGGGCGATGGCGAAGCTGTCGCAGAGATCGCAGCCCATGCCGGCGGCCTGCGACCCTTGACCGGGGAACAGGACCGCGATCACGGGCGCTTCCGACCGGGCGCCAGCGGGCCCATGGCCGTCACAGCTCCCACCTGGTCAGGCACGAACCCCAGGTGAGCCCCGCGCCGAAGCCGACGATCAGCAGCCTGTCGCCCTTCTTCAGGCGGCCCTGTTCCATGGCGTCGTTCAGGCAGAGCGGGATAGATGCGCAGGAGGTGTTGCCGAACCGATCGAGGTTCCAGAAGACCTGTTCGTCGCTGAAGCCGAGCTGCGCGGCGACCTTCTCGATGATGCGCAGGTTGGCCTGGTGCGGCACGAACAGGTCGATCTCGGCGGCCGACACGCCGGCGTCGTCGAGCGTCTTCTGGCACGACTCGACCACCCGCCGCGTGGCAAAGCGGTACACCTCGCGACCGTTCATGCGCAGGAAGTGCTGGCGCTCGTCGACCGTTTCGTGACTGGCCGGCAGCCTGGTGCCGCCGGCCGGCATGCTGAGGTAGGGAGCGCCGGTGCCGTCGTTGCCCAGATCGAAGGCGAAGATCGAGCCGTTGTCGCTGGGCCGCACGAGCACGGCCCCGGCGCCGTCGCCGAACAGCACGCACGTGCTGCGGTCCCGCCAGTCGAGCGCCTTCGAAATGGCCTCGGCCCCGGTCACGAGCACGTTGTCGTAGATGCCGGCCGACACGAACGCGGTGGCCGTGGCGAGACCGTAGACGAACCCGGTGCAGCCCGACTGCACGTCGAACGCCCCGGCGTTCAGGGCGCCGATGCGCTCGGCGATGACCGACGCCGTGGCCGGAAACGGCATGTCGGGCACGAGCGACGTGCTGATCACGAGGTCGATGTCCTCGGCGTGGTGGCCGCTGCGAGCCAGCAGGTCGGCGGCCGCGGCGACGGCGAGGTCGGAGGTCGCCTGGTCGGGCCGGCACACCCGCCGCTCGCGGATGCCGGTGCGCGACGAGATCCACTCGTCGGAGGTGTCGATGGTGCGGGCCAGCTCGGCGTTGGTCAGGACGCGTTCGGGGATGAAAACGCCGAGCGCCGCGATCTTCGCTCCGTGAACGAGCCCCCGCCGGAGGCCGATCAACGGTCCTGCCCCGCGCCGGGGCTCAGTCGCGCCCGGCCGGACGCCGTCTCGTCGGCGTCGGCCATCGCGAACATGAGCTCGCCGCGGCAGGCCGTGTCGCCATCGACGGTGGCGCTCACCCTGCCGCGGCCCACCGCGCTGCGGGCCATCGTGACCTCGACCTCGAGGTCGAGCGTGTCGCCCGGGGTGACGACGCGCTTGAACCGCACCTTGTCGATGCCGGCGAACAGGATCAGCTTGCCCCTGTTGGCCGGATGCGACAGCGCGGTCACGACGCCCGCCTGGGCGAGCGCCTCGACGATCAGCACGCCGGGCATGACGGGGTTGCCGGGAAAGTGGCCGGCGAACCACCAGTCGTCTGCGCGGACGAGCCGGCGGGCGTGGCAACGCTCGCCCGGAATGAGCTCGACGACCTCGTCGAGCAGGAGGAACGGGTGACGGTGAGGGATGAGCTCCTCGATCTGCTCGCGGGTGAGGGCGACGCCGGCGTTCATGCCTCCACCTCGTCCTCGTCGACCTTGCGACCGTACCTGCGCTGCAGGCCGATCACCACCGCAGCCAGCGCCAGACCATAGTAGGCATAGCGCCTGACGCGGCGCGGCACGCGACCGGGCAGCACGCCGCCGGTCGCGGTCGAGAGCGCCCGCTCGAGCGCCGACGGTTCGGGCCGCGCCTCGAGGGCCGTCATGACGCGGTCGACAAAGCCGGCCGGCACGTCGACCGTGACCTCGCGCGTGGCCTGCAGCACGCTGCGCGCCGCCGCGATCCCCTGCAGCTCGGCCGCGCAGTCGCCGCACAGGCTCAAGTGCCTCTGGAACTCGACGACCTGGCCGTCGTCGAGCTCGCCGTCGATGTACCGCTGGATGACCTCGCGGCACGAAACGCAGTCCATCAGGCCTCCTCGTCGAATGCGCCGCCGGCCTGCAGGCGCAGCCGCAGCGAGGTGCGGCCGCGGTGCACGCAGGCCTTGACCGTGCCGAGCGGCCGGTCGAGGGCGTCGGAGATCTCGCCGTAGCGCAGCCCATAGAGGTCGCGCAGGACGAGCGGGAGGCGATAGTCGGGAGGCAGGTCGGCGAGCGCCCTCATGACGCGCGCATAGCCGTCGCGCCGCAGTACGTCGGCGACGGGGTCGGCGACGGGTTCGGGCACGTCGGGCAACGCGCCGTACTTCCGGTAGCGGCGCTGGTAGTCGATGATCGCGTTCAGCGCCAGACGAAAGAACCACGTCGTGAACGTGGAGTACCCGCGAAACCCGCTGAGCTTCTGATGCAGCCGCAGGAACGCCTCCTGCGACGCGTCTTCGGCGTCGACGTGGTTGCCGAGCAGGTTGTAGGCCATCGTGTAGACCATGCCCTGGTACCTCTCCACGATCCTGCGAAACGCCTCCCGGTCGCCCGCCGCCGCGGCCGCGACGTCGTGCGGGCTCGGCTCGGGGAGATCGGTGTGGTCGGCGAAGTTAGACGGCGTCATCGCGCAAAAGGTTGCAGGGTGGTCCTTCTGGGTCGGGCGGCCGGCCGCGGGAGCGCCGGCCGATCGTGCCTGGTGGGGGATGAGTCTACACCTCGCGAGCGGCGCGCCGTCACGCGCGACGCCGCCTTGCGCCGCCCTGTCCTATCCCGTGCGCCCGCGCTGCGCGCCCGGCTGCGTCAGCCGCTTGGCGAACACGAGCTGCTCCTTCTCGAGGTCGTAGCCGCGGCGCCCGTAGAAGAGGTGCGAGACGCGCCGCTCCCGCCGCGAGCGGACGCGGAGCTGCACGACGCCGCGCTCGGCGGCCCACGTCTCGACCGCGTCCAGGAGCGCCGTGGCGACGCCCCGTCGCCGCGCGGCGGCCGCCACCACGAGGCCGCCGAGCTCGACGAACGGCTCGCTCACGAGCAGCCGCCGTTCGAGGCCCTGCACGAAGCCGACCACCTCGCCGGCGATCTCGGCAACGAAGATCTGGCTCGCCCCGTCGCCGGAAAGCGTCGTCACCCGCTGCTCGGCTTCACCGGCCGAGACTTCGTAGCCCAGCTCGCCGCTGAGGCGGGCGAGGGCGGGCGCGTCGCCCGCCCTCGCCGCCCTTACGGCGATGTTTTCGCTTCTGCCCCGCGACCTGTTCGCACCCGCTTCGCCCGGCGCTCCCGCCGCGTTCACGCCCGCTTCGCCCGGCGCTCCCGCCGCACTCACGCCCCCACCTGCGGTGCCGCCGGCGCTCACGTCACGACCGCCCGTGCAGGTGCTCATGTTCTGGTTGGTCTTCGGTGTGCCGCTCCTTGCCGGGCGGGTGCGCGTGCGGATGCGAGTGCAGCAGCGCGCCGTGATGGTGAGCGTGCTCGTGGATGAGATTGACCGAGAGCAGCAGGTCACGGTCGGCGAGCACGTCGGCGAGCCGCCCGTCGGCCGCGGGGCGGTGGTCTTCGCCGAGGACCACCGCCCGGTCGACGAGCCGCTCGAGGACGTCGAGCTGGTGGGTGGCCACGACGATCGTCTTGCCGCTGTCGTGAAGCTGCTCGAGCAGCTCGATCAGCCACTCCTGGGTGCGCGGGTCGAGGCCGTTCGTGGGCTCGTCGAGCATCAACACCTCGGGGTTGATCGAGAGCACCGACGCCAGGGCGACCTTCTTCTTCTCGCCGCCGCTCAGGTTGTACGGCGCTCGCTTCGCCAGCGCGGCAAGGCCGAGCATGCCCAGCGTGTCGTCGACGCGCGCCAGGATCTCGTCGCGCGGCAGATCGAGGTGCAGCGGCCCGAAGGCGACCTCGTCGCGCACGGTGGGGTTGAAGAGCTGAGCGTCGGCGCTCTGAAAGACCATGCCGACGCGCCTGCGAAAGCGCTGCGCCGTCGCTTCGTCTCTGAGCCCGCCGTCGTCGATGCGCTCACCGAAGGCCTCGACCGTGCCCTGGGTCGGCCGGGCGAGACCGGCGAGGACCTTGAGCAGGGTCGACTTGCCGGAGCCGTTGGCGCCGAGAATGGCGAGGCGCTCGCCGCGGTCGATCTGCAGATCGACCGCGGCGAGCGCCTCGACCCCGGGGGCGTACTCGTAGCCGACGCCGGCGAGGCAAAACAGGACGGGCGCGGGTTCGCGCTCGCCGTCGGGCGCACCGCCGTTGGGGGCCCTGCCGTCGTGCGGTGTGCGGGGCGGCGGTGCAACCGCCGGATCGGCCATCAGTGCGTCCCCGCGGTGAGCTCGAACCAGACGAGGGCGACGAGGCCCGCAGCCATGACCGCGCTCCACACGAGGTCGAGCCGCCGCAGGCGCCAGGTGCTCAGCGTGCGCGCGTCGCCTGAGTAGCCGCGCGAGATCATCGCCAGGTAGACCTGCTCGCTCGTCGCCTGGGACTTGCCGAACACGGCCGCCACCGTTCCCCCCAGGAAGTGGCGGTCCTCGCGGTCCGAGACGCGGCCGACGAGCCGGCTCATGCGGGCGATCGCCATGTCCTGCACCAGCCTGACCAGCGTGAAGACGTAGCGATAGGCGACCACCAGCACGAAGACAAAGCCGCGCGGCACGCCCACGGCGCGCATCGCCTTGAGCAGTTCGGCCCATGGGGTCGTGAGCGTCAGCAGCACGCAGAACGAGACGACCGTCGTGACCCGCAGCACGAGGCGCGCGAAGGCAAACAGACCGGGCGTCGTGACCGCGAGCCTGCCCGGCAGCGGCCAGAAGGGGGCGCCGTGCGACCACAGCGTCAGCACGGCGTGCCCCGGGGTGACGATGTTGAAGATCGCCGGCGCCATGATCGCCGCGGTGAACAGCGGGATGAACAGCCAGGCCCGAACGGCGAACTGCCGCAGGCCGATGCGCGAGGCCGGCACGAGGGCAACCGCCACCGCCAGCAGCACGAGCAGCACCGTCATGCGCGTGGCCAGGGCGGTGGTCACGATGAGCGCCAGCAGACTGACGAGCTTGACACGCGGATCGAGGCGCTGCAGGAGCCCCGGACGACGCGCCAGTTCGTCGGCGACCATGGCGCGCTCGACCCAGGCGGCCAGCGTGCCGAGCAGCCGGTCGGTGAACAGGCGCCGTGAGCGGCGCGGGCGGGCCGGCTGCGCCGGCCCGCCCGCGCCCTCCGCCGGCGCCAGCAGCCACGCCGGCACCCCATCGCTCGGACGGGGTGGGCCGCCGTGAGCGGACGGACCTGCGGCATCGGCCACGAGGGGACTCACCGTGTGGTCAGCTCGCATAGCGAGCCGCGCTCAAAGTGCGCCGTCCACGGGCGGCGGGCCGACCGGTGTCTGAGCCGCCACCTGTGTCCGAGCCGCCACCTGCGTCCGGGCCACCCGATGCCGCAGCCTGATCACCAGCCAGACGATCGCCGAGAGCACTGCCACGCCGACCAGCGCGCTCACGATGTAGGAGACGACGGTCCACACACCACTCGCCCCGCTCCAGCCGTAGTCGGGCAGCAGGCCGCGCCAGTGTCCGCCTAGGCGGGCGAAGCCCTGGGGCACGTAGCCAACGCGTTTGCGCAGCTCGCCTGAGCCCCACTCGGCAAACGCGCCGCCGCCGGCGATCAGCCCCAGCGGCACGGCCGCGATGAACACGGCCAGCAGGGCGACGATCCAGCGACGCCGCACCGGTCTCGTGCCGGCGCCGGCCTCGAACAGCTCGGGGCTCTGGCGCCTGAGCACGGCAAAGACGCCGACCGTGAAGGCCGCTTCGACGGGACCCACGAGCAGGGCGTGCGAGCCGACCATCGCCGGAAACGTCGTCTTCAAGCCGTAGGGGAAGTACTGGGCGATGCCGTTGACGGTGTGCAACAGGGGCTGGATGCCGAGCTCGATGCTGTTGAGAAAGGCGGCCGCCACGAGGCCGCACCAGGCGCCCACGCCGGCCGCCCAGAGGCGCCGCGACGACTGCAGGTCGCTGCCGCCGGCCACCAGGCGATAGACGGCGTAGCCGGCGTAAGGCATGACGATCGCCATGTTCAGGACGTTGATGCCCAGCGTCAGGACGCCCCCGTCGCCAAAGAAGAAGGCCTGGATGACCAAGGCCGCGCTGACCGCCAGGCAGGCGATGTCGGGTCCGGCGATCACGGCGATCAGCACCGCCCCGACGGCGTGCGCCGTAGTGCCTCCCGCCACGGGCACGTTGAGCATCATGACGAGAAACGAAAATGCCGCGCCGAAGGCCAGCACGGGGATCATCCTGGGCTCCGAGAGGAGCTGCCGGGTGCGCCGGTTGGCGCGATACCAGATCGGCACGGTGACCGCCCAGCCGGCGGCCAGCGTCTCCGGCCCCAGATAGCCGTCGGGTATGTGCATGGCTTTCCCTGTTCCTGCCTGGTTGCCGGCCTGTCGTCAGTCCGACGCCGCTTCGGCCGGCTCCCGACAGTCCCGGCAGAGGCCGAACACGGTCATGCGAGCCTCGCTCACCAGAAAGCCGGCCGAGTCGAGCAGCTCGTGCCGAACGGGCTCGAGGAGCTCGTCGTCGAGGTGGCCTACCGCGCCGCAGCCCTTGCAGACGAAGTGGTGGTGCACCGGCGCGGGGGCGACCTCGTAGTAGGTGGCGACGCCCGCGAGCCTCGTCTCCTGGACGAGCTCGAGCCCGACCAGCAGCTCGAGCGTGCGATAGACCGTGGACACGTTCACCTCGGGCAGCGTCTGCTGCACCTCGGCGGCGATCTCGTCGGCGGTCCGGTGACGGCCGCCGCGGCGCACCGCCTCCCAGACGGCCACGCGCTGCGGGGTCAGCCTGTAGCCGGCCTTGCGGATCGTCTCGCGAGCGTGGTGCATGGTGCGACGCTATCGCAACCGCAACCGAGTCGCAAGTGCCACCTTTTGGCCGGATCGGCGGCGGCAGGCCGCCGCTCACCGCGTCGCGGGAGCACCGGCGACGGTCCCGGTTTCGCGCCGGGTATGCTTGCCGTACCGATGAAGACCTTCTGCCGATGAAGACCTTCTGGCGCATCACCAGGCTGCTGGGCGACTACCCCTGGCTCGTGTTCGTGGGCTTCAGCACGGCCCTGCTGCAGATGGCGGCGACGCTCGCCATCCCGTGGCTCACGCGCGGGGTCATCAACAAGGCGCTCGCGCCCGGCAAGACGAGCGTGTTGATCTGGTACGGCCTCGCGCTGCTCGGAGTCGGCGCCGTGCGCTTCGGCTTCGCCATCGCCCGGCGCCTGTCGACCGGAAAGGTCAGCCTCGCCATCGAGTACGACCTGCGCAACAGGATGTGGGGTCATCTGCTGCGTCAGTCGTTCGGCTACTTCGACGGCTGGCCCACCGGACAGCTCATGTCGCGCGCCATGGCCGACATTCAGAACGTGCGCATGTTCTTGGGCTACGGTCTCGTCTTCTTCACCACCAACGTGTTCTCGATGATCGCCGTCACGGTCCTGATGTTCGTACTGGACTGGCGGCTCGCCTTGCTCAGCCTGGCGTTCCTGCCGCTCCTGCTGATCGTCACCGTGCGGTTCAGCCGGCGCCTGCAGCCGATCCTGCGCGACGTTCAGCAGAAGATCGCCGACGTCACCGCGACCGCCGAGGAGAACGTGACCGGCTCGCGCATCGTGCGGATCTTCGCCCGTGAAGACGACGAGCTCGCCAAGTTCTCGGACCGCAGCACGCGCGTGTTCGAGGCCGAGGTGAGCGCCGCCCGCATCCGCGCCGTCTACGTGCCGCTGATCGGTTTCCTGCCCAATCTCGCGATCGTCGTCTTGCTGTACGTGGGCGGGCGCGCGGTCATCGACGGCAGCCTCAGCCTGGGCTCGCTCGTGGCCTTCTACAGCTACCTGATGCTGCTGATCTACCCGGCCCAGATGATCGGCTGGCTCATGGGCCTCGCCCAGCTCGCCATCGCCTCGGGGATCCGGGTGTACGAGATCCTCGACGCACCGCTCGAGATGGTCGAACGCCCGGACGCGACGGCCGTGCCCAGCGTCCGCGGCGAGGTGCGTTTCGAGAACGTGTCGTTTTCGTACGTCGACCGGCCGGTGCTCGAGAACGTCGACCTCGAAGTGCCGGCCGGACACACGATCGCGCTGGTGGGCCACACGGGCTGCGGCAAGACGACTCTGACCAACCTCGTGCCGCGTTTCTACGACGCCGGAGACGGCCGGGTGCTGATCGACGGTCTCGACGTGCGCGACGCCCGCCTGGCCGACTTGCGCGGCCACATCGGCGTAGTGACCCAGGACCCGTTCCTGTTCTCGACGACCATCGCCGACAACATCCGCTTCGGCCGCCCGGGGGCGACCGACGAGCAGGTGCGTGAGGCGGCCGAGCGCGCCCAGGCCGCCGCGTTCATCGAGGCCCTGCCCGACGGCTACGAGACGATCGTCGGCGAGCGCGGCCTCACCCTGTCGGGCGGCCAGCGCCAGCGCGTCGCCATTGCCCGCGCGCTCGTCGTGGACCCACGCATCCTCATCCTCGACGACGCCACCTCGAGCGTCGACGCCGAGACCGAGTTCAAGATCAGGCGCGCGCTGGTGGAGGTCATGAAGGGTCGCACGACGTTCATCATCGCTCACAGGCCGTCGACCATCTCGCTGGCCGAGGAGATCGTCGTAATGGACGAGGGGCGCATAGTCGAACGCGGCGTGCACAGCGAGCTGATCGCCGGCGACACGCTCTACCGGCGCATGTTCGGCGCCGCCGAGCGCGAAGGCACGACCCTCGACGCGGCCGACGACCTCGCCGGCGACGGGCGCGGCGCGCGGCGCGCGGACGAGGTGCGTTAGCGATGGCCTGGAGCGGGCGCCGGTCGGGCCCCCACGGCAGCGGCGCTGAGCTGCACGAGTTCCGGGGCTGGCGGACGTTCGTCCATCTGGCGCGCGAGCTCAAGCTCGCGCGCCTCGCTCGCCTCGCCTATCCGTATCGCGGCCGGGCCGCGCTCAGCATCGTGGCCATGGTGCTGGTAACGCTGACCGGCCTGGCGGTGCCCTACCTCGTCAAGATCGCCATCGACTCGGGCATTCAGAAGCGCGACCTGCACGTCGTCGACCTGGTCATCGTCGCCTTCCTTGTCGTCAACCTGCTGAACCTGGGCGCGAGCTACGTGCAGACCTACCTCGTGAGCTGGGTCGGCGAGCGCATCATCCTCGACCTGCGGCGCAACCTCTTCGCCCATCTCCAGAAGCTCTCTCTCGACTTCTTCAGCCGCCAGCGCACCGGCTGGATCGTGTCGCGTCTGACCAACGACATCGACGCCCTCGACCAGCTCGTCACCGACGGCGTCACGTCGCTGATCACGAACGGTCTCACGATCGTGGGCGCCGCCGTCCTGCTGTTCGTGCTCTCCTCTCGCCTGGCGCTCGCCACGCTGGCGATCATGCCGCTCCTGCTGATCGCCACGCTCAGGTTCCGCACGCGCTCGGCGCGCTCGTATGCGCTGGTACGCAACCGGATCGGCGACGTTGCGGCGCATCTCCAGGAGTCGATCTCCGGCATGCGCGTGCTCAAGGCCTTCCGCGCCGAGGACCGCGACATGAGAAACGAGGTCGGGGTCAACGCCGCCTACCGCGACGCGAACATGCAGACGGTGGTCCAGAGCGGCCTCTACTTCCCGTTCGTCGAGCTGATGTCGGCGGTGGGCATTGTGATCGTCCTGTGGTACGGCGGGACGCTCGTCGTCGGCGGCGCCATCCAGGTCGGCGTCCTGGTCGCCTTCATCGGCTACCTGGGGAGCTTCTTCGACCCGATCCAGCAGCTCTCCCAGCTCTACAACACCTTCCAGTCGTCGATGGCGGCCGTGCAGAAGATCTACACCGTGCTCGACACCGAGCCCGACCTGACCGACGCCCCCGACGCGCGGCCGCTGCGGGACGTGCGCGGCCGTGTCGAGTTCGACCACGTGACCTTCGGCTACGGCGACGCCGACGACGTTCTGCACGACGTCGACTTCGCCGTCGAGCCAGGCGCCACCGTCGCTCTCGTCGGCACCACCGGAGCCGGAAAGTCGACGATCATCAAGCTGCTGGCGCGCTTCTACGACCCGCGCGGCGGCGCCGTGCGCATCGACGGCCTCGACCTGCGCAAGGCGACCACGAAATCGCTGCGCGAGCAGCTCGCGGTCGTGCCCCAGGAGGCGTTCCTGTTCACGGGCTCGATCCTCGACAACATCCGCTTCGGGCGCCCGGAGGCAAGCCGCGAGGAGGTGCGACGCATCGCCCGCATCGTCGGCGTTCACGACTTCGTCGAAGGGCTGCCGGAGGGGTACGACACCGACGTCCAGGAGGGCGGGAGCGCCCTGTCGACCGGGCAGCGCCAGCTCATCTCGTTCGCCCGGGCGCTCCTGGCCGATCCTCGCGTGTTGATCCTCGACGAGGCGACCTCGAGCGTCGACGCCGAGAGCGAGCAGCGCATTTCGCGGGCCATGGACGTGCTCTTCAACGGCCGCACGTCGGTGATCGTCGCGCACCGCCTCAGCACGGTGCGCTACGCCGACGAGATCCTGGTGATCGAGGAGGGCCGCATCGTCGAGCGCGGCAGCCACGACGAGCTCGTGCTCGCCGGCGGCCGCTACTTCAGCCTGTACCGCGAGTGGCAGGAGACGGGCAGGCCGGTGTGACGCGGCAGACCGGTGTGACGGCAGGCCCCCGAAGGCGGCGCTACGTCTCTGAGCGGTGGGGCGGTCGGGCCGCCGTCCAGGCGTCCATCGGCTCGAGACCGACGGGGGCGGCGGCGTCGCGCCGGGGCGGCCGCCCGAGAGCCGGCGCCGGGCGGCGACAGCGCACCCGCCTGATGTCGGGCAGCGCGATCTGCAGCACGGCCGAGGCGACCGTCGCCCCGCCGGCCACGGTGAACGAGCCGGCGATGCCGATGACCGCCGCGATCGGGCCGGCGACGAGCATGCCGAGCGGGTAGAAGGCCAGCGACCCCATCAGGTCGAAGGCCGACACGCGCGACAGCGCCTCGGGCGGGATCTGCTCCTGCAGCGTGGTCTCCCAGAGCACGTTGACCAGGGCCGCCGAGACGCCGCACAGAGCGGCGGCGGCGATCAGCGCCGGCGTGCCGTAGCCCAGGGCGAAGAAGGCAAACAGCGGCACCTCGAGCAGCGTGAGCCAGCCGCACAGCAGCAGCGGCCGCGCCGGTCGCAGGCGCAGGCCGCTGATCCCGCCGAACACCTGCCCCACGCCGAGCGACGCCAGGATGGCGCCCCAGGCGGCCGCCCCACCGAGGGAGTGATTGGCGACGTAGGGGCCGAGCACCATGAGCGGCGCGATGATCAGCAGGTGGAACACCGCCGCCTCGCAGACGACGACCCACAGCCAGGTGCGCGAGCGGAACTCCTGCCAGCCGTCGCGCAGGTCGCGCAGGAAGCCGCCGGTCCGCCCGCCGGACTCGCCGTGCGGCGGGGCGACGGCGCCGCCCGCGAGCCCCGCCGTGAGACCTGCCTCGGCGGCGGAAAGTGAGCCGGAGACCGTGGAGGCCGCCGGAACGAGCCCCCGCAGACCCCACAGGAACCCGGCGCTCACCAGGTAGGACAGGCTGTCGAGGCCGATCGCCCAGCCCGAGCCGATGGCCGCCACCAGGATGCCGCCCATGGCGGCCCCCAGGGTGACGCCGAGGCTTTCGGCCAATCCCCGCAGGGCGTTGGCCTGTTGCAGCCGCTCGGCGCTGACCGTGTGCGGCGTGAGGCCGGTCTGCGCCGGCCGGAAGAAGGCCTCGGCGCTGCCGCGCACGAACTGCAGGGCGACGAGCTCCAAGATGGTGGCCCTGTGGGTGAGCAGCAGCCAGGCCATGACCGCCTGGCAGGCGAAGCGCACCACGTCGGAGACCAGCATGACCCACTGGCGCGGGAGGCGGTCGGCCCACACGCCGCCGACCAGCAGGAAGGCCACCAGCGGCACGAGACCCGCGGCCCCGACGATGCCGTAGTCGATGGCATAATGGTGGGGGCTGATCTCGAGCACGGCGAAAGCCAGCGCGACCGTGGTGATCGAGCTGCCGATCAACGAGATGGTCTGGCCGGTGAAGAGCAGCCGGAAGTCCCGCTCGCGCAGGGCTCCGAACATGCCCGACTGTGAACTGGCTACGCCCGCCTCCCTCATTCCCGCACGGCGCCGCTGGCGGCTCCGCTACCCTTCTCCTAGTTTCGGCAGGACCCTCTCCAGTGATGAGGGAAGCCACCAGTTGATCGACCCCACGAGCCGCATGGTCGCCGGCACGAGCAGGATGCGGATGATGGTCGCGTCCAGGGCGATCGCCACGGCGAGGCCCACGCCGATCGCTTTGGTGATGAGGATGCTGGTGGTGGCAAAGGAGCCGGCCACGATGACGATGATCAGGGCGGCGCTCGTGATGATCCTGCCTGTGCGCTCCAGGCCAAAGCCCACCGCCTGGCGGTTGTCGTGGGTCTCGAGCCAGGCCTCGCGCATGCGGGTGAGCAGGAACACCTCGTAGTCCATCGAGACGCCGAACAGGCAGCAGAACATGATCACCGGCAGCGTCGCGTCGACGTAGCCCTCGGGCACGAAGTTGAGGACGCCCGACAGGTGTCCCTGCTGAAAGACGAACACCAGGGCGCCGAAGCTCGCCATGATCGACAGCGAGTTGACCAGCACGGCCTTGAGCGGCAGCCAGGCGCTGCGCAGCAGCAGGAGCAGCACGACGTAGGTGACGCAGACCACGAAGAGGATGACCCACGGGAAGCGGCTGTAGATGGCCGACAAGAAGTCGTGGGTGCCGGCCGACAGGCCGGCCACGTGGACGGTGCAGCCCGGCGGCGGCGTCAGGCTCTTGATCGTCTGGGAGAGCGACTGGGCCGCTCCACCGCTCGGATCGCCGCGCGGCGCGACCTGGAACAGCACAGTGTTGGGCGCCGTCGTCGCGGCGAGCAGCGCCTTGGCCGCGGCGCCCTTCGGCCCAGGGAACGGCTGAGACGCCGGAGGAGAAGTGCCGGCCAGGCCCCTTCCCAGCACGAGGTACCAGAACGTCTGCACGGCCTCCTGCGACGTCAGCCCCGGCTGGTTGACGATGCTGGTGACGCCGGCGACGTCTGGCAGCGCCGCGAGCTGCTTGCCGTAGCCGTAGAGCGCGGCCAGGTTCTGCGGCGCGGTGGGCTCCGCCGCCGCGGCCGCGCCCTGCCAGGTGACGAGCACCTCCACTGGGCTCAGGGCCCCACGGTCGAAGCGCGCCTGCAGGATGTCGTAGCCCTGACGCGCCTGCTGACTGGTCGGCAGCGAGGTGGCGGTGGGCACGTTGGTCTTGATGCGCACGATCGGCCCGGCGAAGGCGACGATCACGATCACGGTGCTCACGAGCACGACGACCGGATGGTCCATGACCCAGTTCGACCAGGCGCGCCAGAAGCGGCTCTCGGTGCCGCCTGAACCGAAGACGCGTAGCGAGTTCACGCGCGGGCCGAGCACGCCGAGCACGGCCGGCAGCAGCGTCAGCGCCGACAGCACCGAGAAGAACACGACGATGGCGCCGCCCAAACCGATCGAACGCAACGACATGTACGAGAACATGAGCAGGCCGGAGAGCCCGACCATCACGGCGATGCCGCTGAAGAAGATCGCCCGGCCGGCGTGGGCGACGGTCGTCTCGACCGCGCCGGCGACGCTCGCCCCGTGGGCGAGCTCCTCGCGAAAGCGTCCGACGATGAACAGCGAGTAGTCGATGCCGACGGCCAGGCCCAGCAGCGAGGCCACGTTCATTGTGAAGATCGAGAGGCTGAACCGCTGAGCGAGGAGATACAGCACGCCCAGCGTGACCGTCACGGCCATGCCGCCCCCGACCACCGGCAGGGCGGCGGCCACCACGCTGCCGAAGACCAGGACGAGGACGATCAGGGCGAACGGCAGAGCATAGGTCTCGGCCTTGCGCAGGTCGCTCGCCGAGACCGTCTCGAGCGCCTGATAGACGGCCGGATCGCCGGTGATGTAGGCCGTGAGGCCACTGGAGCGCAACTGGGCCTGGATCCTGCCGACCTGCTGCTGGGCCTGCTCGATCGGGACGCGGAAGACCAGGTTGGCCAGCGAAGCCTTGCCGTCGCTCGAGATCAGCGTCGGATCGCCACTCGACGCGTAGGTCTGCACGGTCTGCAGGCCGGGGACCGTGGCCGGCGTGACGCCGGCCAGCGCCCGGGCCTCGGCCGCCCGAAACTGTGGGCCGCGGGCGTCGAGCGAAGGGCTCGTGAAGACGATCGAGATCTCGGCGAGGCCCGTGTGCAGGCGTCGTTGCATGAGGTCGAGCGCCCGTTGAGCCGGCGCGCCCGCGTTGGAAAAACCGCCGCCCTTAAGCTCCTGGTGGAGCCGGGGCAGGGCCGTGAGGCCCAGGACGAAGGCCACGATCCACACCGCGATGACCGGCCAACGGAACCGGTACGAGAACCTGCCGATCGCTGCGAACAACCGATCACCCCCGGGGCCCGGCGGCACGACTGCCTCGGGCTCGCCAAGGATATACTAGCCGCAGCTCCGCGGCCGCGTACGCTGCGCGGCCGACCTTGAGGGGGAGCGCATGGAGGTCAGACAGCAGCTGTCGGCAGGCGGCGTCGTGGCGCGTCCGGGCGACGTTCTCGAGCTGTGTCTGATCCGGCCGGCCGGTCGCACGGTGTGGGCCTTGCCCAAGGGCTGGGTCGAGCCCGGCGAGACCGACGAAGTCGCCGCCCTGCGCGAGATCCGTGAAGAGACCGGCATCGAGGGCGTGATCGACGGCGACCTCGACAGCATCGAGTACTGGTTCTTCTCTCGCGAAGACCAGGTGCGCATCCACAAGGTCGTCCACTTCTTCCTCGTGCGCTTCGTCCGCGGCGACACGTCGCAGCACGACCACGAGGTCGCCGAAGCGTCCTGGTTTTCCGTGGAGCGCGCGCTCGACCGCATGACCTATCCGAACGAGCGGCAGATCGTGCGCAAGGCCACGGCGCTCTTGGCGGAAGCCCGCGGGCAGCGGGCGCTGGACCACTAGACCCAGACGATCGTCTCGGCGCTGCCGCGAGCCTCGGCCATGCCCGCCGCGAGCAGCTCCATGAGGTCGGTCGCGCCCACGTCGATCACGTCGAGGTGAGTGGCCGCGAAGCGGAAGCCGATCCTGTTCTCCGACGAGCACTCGCCGGCGAGGCCGCGGCGCAGCCGCTCGAGAACGGCCTGCACGCCGTGCCGGCTCACGTGGGGCAGCACGGCCACGAACTCGAGATCGCCCAGGCGTCCCGCCACATCGTACCGGCGCAGGCCGGCGGCGAGCAGCCGGGCCGAACAGCGCACGAGCTCGTCGACATCGGACGGCGGGCCGCGCCGCCCGCCGTCGCCGACCACGATGGCCGTGAGGAACGCACCCAGGCCCACCTCGGTGCGCTTGCAGCGCTCGAGCTCGACGGTCAGCCGTCGGCCGACCTCAGCCGCGGTCATGAGGCCGGTCGCCGGGTCGGTCGGCGCGAGGGTGGCGACGGTCCGACGCAACTGGTCGACGGCCTCTTCGAGACCCTCCGCAAAGCCGACGCCCGCGCGCAGCAGCGCCTCGCCTTCGAGGCGTCCCAGCCGCTGGGCGGCGAGCGCCTCGTCGGGCGAGGCTCCGCACAGTGCGCCGCGAAACGCCCCAAGCCCGAGCTGGAGAGCGGTGAAGACGTCGGCCATGCGCAGGGAGCGCTCGGCGGCGAGCAGCCGGGCGTGGCCTTCGACCGCCGTGAGGAAGTTCGCAGGGTCGTCGCCGGCGAGAGCGTCGACCAGATCGTCGACGAGCGGCGCGAACACGGAGTCGTAGGGAGTGTCCAGCGCCACCGCATGGGCGGCTGCCATCAGTGTCGATTGCACCAACGCCCGCTCTCCTATGAATGCCGGTACGGGGTAGCATATAACCGATGAACGGGGTTTCGACACGACACCGGCGCGCGCCACTTTGCGACTGACGCTGCTCGGCACGCAGGGCTGGATCCCCACGCCGGAGCGCGCGACGACGTGCCTGGCGGTCGACGACGGCCCTCTGCTGCTCATCTTCGACGCCGGCACCGGCCTGGGCAGGCTGCTGCGCCCGCCGGCGTCGGAGCTGATCGCCGGCGCTCGCGAGATCCACCTGTTCCTCACGCATTACCACCTGGACCACGTGTGCGGCCTGGCCTATCTGCCGGCCATCTTCGCGGGACACACGCTCACGGTCCACGTGCCCGACGCCTCGCTGAACGGCGTCGACCCGCAGCGGGGCGTGCCCGAGCTCATCCGCAAGCCTTACAACCCGCGCGGCTGGTACGAGCAATCGGGTCTCGTCCTGGCGACGCTGCACGAGGGAGTCAACGAAGTCGCCGGCCACGAGCTGCGGCTGCGTGCCCAGTGTCACCCCGACACGACCGTGGCCTACCGGCTCGACGACCATATCGTGCTGGCGACCGACACGGTGGCCGACCCTCAGACCGCGACCTTCGCCCGGGGCGCCGAGGTGCTGCTGCACGAGGCCTGGATCGACGGCGTCGAAGAACACGACCCCGACGCCCAGGACCTGGTGCGCACAGCCTACCTGGCCCACAGCTCGGCCCGCCAGGCCGCCGCGCTGGCGGCCCAGGCCGGCGTCGGTGAGCTCATCCTCATGCACCTGAACCCGCTGCGCCGCGACGACTACTACGCCCAGATGCAGGCCTCGGCGCGCGAGATCTTCGCGTCGAGCTCCATCTACCCCGACCTCCACGAGCGTGTGCTGGGGGCGCCGGCCGGCCCGATCGCGCCGGCCGGCCCTTGACGGTCTTGGCTTCCATCGGAACCAACACCCCTCAGACCGGGCGGGCGCCCCTGTTCAGGAACCGCAACAAGCGCTTCTGGATCGTCCTCATCGTGGTCGTCGTGGCCGCGGTCTTCTACCTGCCGTCGCTGGTGGCCTTCCGCTACACCGCCGCGGCCCAGAACACCGGCTTTCTCACGCACCCCTGGCGCAGCTGGTCGTTCATCGTCACGGCGCTCACCGTGCCGGGTGACTCGCGGCTCAAGACGTCGGGCATCGCCTTGCGCCGCGCCGACGCCTATTTCCGGGGCTCGTCGATCGACCCGCACGAAGTGCGCCTGCTGTTCCTGCCCAAGGGCAAGCCGTACACCTTCACGCACCCGCTCGGCGACCGCACCGTGACCACGACGATCACGCCGCCCTACCGCTTCGTCTGGCAGGTCAGCGGCCACATCGACACCGTGAGCGGCCCCGACACGGTCGTGGCGCTGCTCGATTATCGGACCGGCAGGGTGCTCTACGACGTACGCCGCGACCTGCCGCAGGGCGCGGGCGCGACCGAGCCCGCCGGCCCGTCGCCGGCCGGGCCTTCGCCGGGCGTCACGGCAACACCGTCGCCCGGCGCGACCCCGTGAGCCCGTACATGCCCCCGCTGGCCGCCGGCGCCACCACGAGCGACGTCATCCGCGCCGTCGTCTACCTGGTGCTCACCTTCGTGGCGGCGGGGATCGTCGACCGCCTCATGCAGCGCCACGGCGGCGGGATCTCGCGCGCCATCTCACGCAAGCTCCCCGCCGCCGACGAGACCCGCCTGCGAGTGGCGCGGCGGCTGGTCGTGGCGACGATCGTCTTCGTGGGGATCATGGCGGCCCTCGTGCAGCTGCCTGAGGTCGGCACCCTTGCCCGCGGCCTGCTGGCCTCGGCCGGCATCACGGCTCTGATCGTCGGCTTCGCGGCGCGCTCCGTCCTGGCCAACCTCGTCTCGGGCGTGATCGTCGCCCTGGCTCAGCCGGTGCGGATCGGCGACTACGTGGCCATCGACGAGTGGCAGGGGACGGTCGAGGAGGTCCGCCTGACCTACTCCTACATCCGCGCCGACGACAACAGCCGCATCGTCATTCCCAACGAACAGCTCGGCAGCAGGGTCATCCGCAACTTCACGATCGTCGACCCGGCGAGCGCGGCGACCGTCGACTTCGTCGCGCCGGCCGCCGCGCCGCTCGCCGACGTGCGCCGCGAGGCGCTCGAGGTGGCCGCGGCGTTCAGCTGTGGCCGCTCCCCCGACCGTCAGCCCTCCGTCACCGTGACCGAGCTCGCCGCCGACACCGTCCGCCTGCGCCTGACCGTCTGGCAGGACGCAAAGCCCGACGCCGACCGCGCCGCGGCGGGCCTGCGGTTCGCCCTCGAGGAGCGACTCAAGGCCGCGGGACTCGCGCCCGGCGGCGATCCCCCGCCGCCCGCCTCGTGAGATACTAGGCGGCGTCCTGCCGGTCGACGCCTGTCCCACGGGAGAGCGCACGGACTCATCCCCGCACATCGATCTCGAGGAGACCCTCGAGCCAGAGGCCGGGGTCGCGATCCTCGCAGCCCAACCCGAGGCCGCCACGGCGACGAGCTATCTGCGGCGCACCATGGTCATGGCGGTCGTCTCGCGGCTGCTCATCGCCCTGACGGCCGCCCTCGCGACCTGGGTGATCGGCGTCAAGCCGGCGGAGTGGGCCTGGCGCCTGCCCCGTCTCGCCGAGCCCTTCCACGGCTTCCTCGCCCACGTGGTGAACCCGTGGGCCGTCTGGGACGGCGTGTGGTTCGTGAAGATCGCCGCCGACGGCTATGCCGGCAACGACGGCACCGTGGCCTTCTTCCCGCTCTATCCGCTGATGGTGCGCTGGATCGGGATCGTCTTCGACGACAACCTCGTGATCGCCGGCATCGTCGTCTCGCTCGCCTGTTACTTCGCCGCTGTGTACTTCCTGTACCGCCTGGTCGAGGCCCGGTACGGTGCCAGGGTCGCCTACCGCACCTGCCTGTACCTGTCGATCTTCCCGACCGCCTTCTTCTGGCAGGCGGTCTACAGCGAGTCGATGTTCCTCATGCTCTCGGCCGCCTGCATCCTCTGGTCGACCGAGGGCCGCTGGAAGCTCGCCGGGCTCGCCGGCCTGGCGGCCGCGCTCACGCGCAGCGCCGGCTTTCTGCTGATCGTGCCCATGGCCGTGTGCTACTACGAGCAGCGCGACTGGCAGCTGCGCCGCACCGACGCTTCGGTCGCGTCGCTGCTCATGATCCCCGAGGGTCTGATGGTCTGGATGGCCTACCTCAGCCTGAGCTTCGGCAAGCCGTTGCTGTTCGCCCAGGTCCAGGACCAGTGGCGGCGATACGTCGCGGTACCGACGTACGCGCTCTGGGAGGGGTTCGACGCGGCCTTCCAGGGCGCCCGCCAGCTCATCTCCGGCCAGACGACCAGCCTCTACTGGCCGGCGTCCCACCCCGGTGCGGTCGTGCCGCTGGCGGTGGCCAACCTCACCAACCTGACGTCGCTCGTCATCGCCGGCCTCGCCGTCTGCTACGGGCTGCGGCGCCTGCCGCTCGCCCTGTCGGCCTACGCCCTCGTCACGATCGGCTACCCGCTGCTGTTCCCGGCCACCTCGACGCCGCTCCTGTCGATGCCGCGCTTCGTGCTCGCCGCCTTTCCCATCTTCATGAGCATGGCGCTCTTCACCGACCGCCGCCCGCGCGCTCACGTGGTCATCTGCACCCTTTCGATCGCGCTCTGCGTCGTCCTCACGGCCAAGTTCGCGATCTTCAGCTGGGTCGCCTGACCCGCGCCGCTCACCGGCGCAAGCGACCCGACCGCTCAGAAGATCTGCGAGAGCGCCGCCCGCAGGCTCGGCTGGACGCGCAGGACGTACCGCCCGGCACGATCGGCCCGCAGCAGAGTCCAGTCGCCCGGCGCGCGCGCCAGACCGCCCGGAGCGCGCGCCACACCGCCCGGAGCGCTCGCCGATCCCGGCGTCGCGACGAGGCGCCAGTAGGGCGTCCAGGTGAACTTGACGACATAGGCGCCTGGGCTGGTCACGACGACGGCGACCGTGTCGTGGCCGACCGCCGTGACGGCGGCGCCCTGGGCGGCGGGCGGGGGCGCCGGGGCGGCGCCCCCGCCCGCCGCGCCGCCCGCCGCGACCACGAGCGGCCATGGCGCACGCAGCCGGTAGACCGTCCAGTGGCTGTCGTCGAAGACGCGCACGAACGCCCCCGAGCGAGCGATCAGCGAGGGCTCGCCGGTGCTGCTCATGTCGAGCGCGGCGTGCGGCACGAAGACGTCGCTCACCCCGAGATCGCGCAGCCAGGCGACGTACTGCGCCGGCGTCGGTGAGTCGTAGAGGATCTCGTTGTGCTGCCAGTCGCTCTGGCGAAACCAGCCGCGGGTGATCGGCAGACCCGCCTGGGGAAAGTAGCAGGCCTCCCAGTGCAGTCGCAGGGCGACGACGTGGTAGCGAAAGTCGGGACGGTAGTCGCGGCGCGCGAAGGCGATGGCCGGCGCGAAGAACGCTCGCCTGGTCTGAGCGACGTCGCCGCGGCGCGCCACGTCGGCGACCGGCGCGGCGAGCTGGACGGCGGCGACGGCGGCCAGCAGGGCCGCCGTCGCCGCGCGCGGCAGCCGCACCCGGCGCACCATGAGGAGCGCCGGCAGACCAAACAGCGCGAGGAACCGGTCGGCGTTGTTGCCCAGCTCGGTCGGCACGACGAGCGCCAAAAGGCACAGGGTCCCCGCCACGGCAAAGAGGATCTGCTTGGCGCGGCGGTCGGGGTCGTCCGACAGCCGGGCGAGCGCGACGCCGACGGCGGCCACGGCGGCCCACTTCAGCAGCTCGGCCGGCTGAGCCAGGTACGAGGCGCGCTCGTGAAAGGCCAGCTGCACGCCGAGCCAGACGGCGACGAAGGGAGAGAGTGCACACGCCAGCAGCCAGGCAGGCCGCCGGGCCGGCCGCCAGGCGACGGCGGCGGCCACCACGAACACGGCGCCGACCACCACGGCCACGGGGTTGGTGAAGGCCGCCACGCCGACCGGCAGCGCCGCCCACAGCGGGTGGTCGTGGGCGAGCAGCACCAGGCCGACCATGGTGAGCGCCATGGCCAGCAGAAAGGGGTCCTGGCCGTACGCCAGATAGAACACGACGACGACGGCCAGCGCGATCGGCGGCAGCAGGCTCGTCACGCGCCAGGCGCGGCGCACGTAGAGGTGGAACAGCAGCGGCACAAGACCGGCGGAGAGCACCACGATCGGCGCCGCGCCGACCAGGCTCGCGAGCAGGTAGTAGACGACGCCGTAGCCGACCACGCCGTACGAGCCCGCATACCAGAGATCGTCCCAGACCAGCGACTGCCCGTGGGCCACGAGGCCGGTCTTGTAGACGTGGGCGGCCGTGTCGCCCCCGGTCGGTCCGACGAAGTGCATGACGGCCAGCGCGGCGGCGACGGCGAGGATCGGCGCCACGGCGAGCGTCGGGAGCCGCCGGTCGACCGTGCGCCACGCCCGCGTCCTCGGTCCGCTCACCTCGGCCATCCGGCGCCGCGTAGCGCCGGCTACGGCGCGGCCGGCGTCGCCGCAGGACTCGACGCCGCTCCCGGCGTGATGAACGGCACCGACCCTTTGCCTGCCGGCGGCGACGCCGCACCGCCGACCCGCTTGAAGACGTACACCCCGTCGCGGGCGAAGACCGACTGGTAGTTCTGGTTGAGCACCAGCTCGCCCAGGGCTTCGGAGTGACCCACGGCGTCGTAGTGGTCGTACACGAAGGGGTTCTTCTGGTCGACGATGACCCACTGCGCGTTGTCGGTGTAGGGGAACGTGTAGACGACACGGCGCGCCGAGAGGTGCGATCCGGCGTTGTTCTCGGTGCACACCGTCACGTTGCCCGCGCTGGGGATCATCTTGATCGCCATGTCGAGCACCTTCGCGTGCCCACTGACGGCGTAGCTGCGCCCCGAGTAGTGGGCCAGTGGCAGCGAGAAGGGCAGCGGCCCGAGCAGGAAGTTGGCGAGCACCGCCGCGGCGAGCACGGCCGTCGCCAGCGTGCCGACCGACACGCGCGAGGCGCGCGCCGGCGAGAGCCGCGTGCGACGGCCGCTGCGTGCCAGCCAGTCGCGCGCCCGTGCTACGCCGAGCACCGCGCCGGCGAACAGGAACGGCACCTCGCCGGCCACGTAGTGGAACTCATACGAGCGCTGGAAGGAGTTGCTGGCCAGGGCGTTCAGCGCGTACTCCGGCGCGGCGATCAGGGTGGTCAGGGGGCTCAGCAGCGAGCTGAACCCGAGGGGCCACAGCAGCGCGAACAGGTAGCGGAGGTTCGACCAGGCGAACAGGTGCCCCAGGGTCACCCCCGGCTTGAGCACGAAGTTCGCGCCGATGCCGCTGACGCTCGACCCCAGGTCGGCGTACCGGCTGAGAAACGGGCTGCCTCCGGGGCTGTAGTGAGGCAGCACGACCTTGACGGCGATCACGAAGTACGCGGCGGCGGCGGCCGTCAGTATGAGCGGCCGCCAGCTGCGCTTGCGCAGCGCGAAGTAGGCTCCCATGACGGCCACGACGGTCGGGATCTCCTCCTTGCACAGGACGGCGAGCACGAGGAACGGCGCCGCCCGCCACCAGTGTCCCTCGTCGATGAACACGAAGGCGAAGAGCAGAAGGGGGATGGCCAGGGTCACGGGGTGGAACTCGTTCAGCACAGCGTACTGCAGCGGCGGGTAGAGCAGGAGCGCGACCGACAGCAAGAAGGCGGCGCGGGCGTCGCCCAGGATGCGCAGGCCCAGCCTGTAGGCCGGCCAGGCCGCCAGCGCCACGATCACGGCCTGCGCGACGAGCAGCATGACGGGGCTCGGCCAGACGAGCCAGGGGATGGCGAACACCGCCAGGATCGGGTCGACGTGCGAGCCCAGACGCGACGCCTGCCTGCCGTTGGTCGTGGTGATCTGCAGGAAGTGCCCGTGGGCGGTGTTGTAGACCGCCTGCACCATGTTGCCCATGTCGAACCGGCCGCCGTAGAAGTTCCGGTAGCGCTGGATGGCGAGGATGCTGAGGATCGCCGCCGCCACGACCATGGCGATGACGACGTAGAAGAAGTACCGCCGCGCCACGTCGGCCTGCGTCGCGGCCGGCGCCTGCGCAGCGGTCCGGGCCTGCGCGGCGGTCCGGGCCTGCGCGGCGGCCGGACCGGCAGCCGTGGGCCGCGCGGTGGCCGTCCTTGGGCGCCGCTTTCGCGCGTTCGTCCGTCGCGCGCTCATGGCGCCGCCCGTCGTGGGGTCATGTGCCTTCTCCGTCCTGCCGCGGCTTGCTCGCCGGCCGCGCGTGTTCTTCCGCCCCGGTCTCCATCGCGGCGGCCCGTCCGCGCGCCCGCCGCTGCAGACGGTCGGCGAGCGCGGCCACGGCCACGAAGCCCAGCTCCAGTGCAGTCTGCCACAGTCTGGCGAGCAATGCCCAGGCCAGCGCGACGCCGCCGCCGGCGAACACACCGGCCGTGGCGGCGGCCAGCACGCCCTCGCGCACGCCGATGCCGCTGGGCACGAAGAACACGACCATGCCGGCCACGAACGCCACCGCGAATCCCGCAGTGATCTCGGGGAAGGCGGCGGCGGTCACGTTCGTGACCGCCGCCGCAAACGTCCACATCGCGAGGCCGGCCACGAGCCACAGGCCGGTGTACAGGGCGAGCAGGGCGAGCACCACGCGAAACGACAGCACCCGCGTGAGTGGCGGCCGGCGCAGCGCCCGCAGGAGCAGCGCGGCGAGCGGGGCGAACACCCGGGGATGCAGGCCGACCACGATCAGCGGGATGGCCAGCAGGGCCCAGGCCGTCACACGGCGCTCGTAGTGCCAGAACGGAAACAGCGCGGCGGTGATCACCAGCGCGCCGGCGACGGCCAGCACCTGCTCGTAGACCATGCCGGCGCTCACCCGATCGACGTCGAGACCCTGACGGTAGCTCATCCAGCCGCGACTCACGAACATGAAGACGTTGCCCGGCACGTACCGCGCAAGGATCGACTTGGCCCAGGTGGCGACGGTGAGGGTCGGGGCCGGCCGCAGCCCCGACCCGCGGAGGATCAGCCACCACGCCAGGGCGTTCAGCAGGTAGAAGCTCAGAACGAGGGCCGCCGAGACGGCGAGCAGGCCGGGCCGCAGCCGCCACTCGTAGGCGTGCACGGCCGGCCAGGCGTGACGCAGATAGCGCCCGAGAAAGAGAACGACGGCCACGACGAACACGGCCTGGACGACGCGGAACGTCGTGGACGCGCCCCGCCGGGCGGACGGGCGGTCCTCACTCACACGCACGCCTCGAGCGCCGCCAGCAGCGTCGCGGCCACCGCTTCGGGAGTGCAGCGGCGACGGTAGAGCTCGAGCGCAGCGCCGCCGAGACGGGCGCGCTCGTCGCGGTCGCGCAGGCGGCGCAGGGCGGCGGCCAGCGCCGGTCCGTCGCCGGCCGGCACGAGCAGCGCGTCGCGGCCGTCTTCGAGCAGCTCCCGCGCGGCCGGCGAGTCTTCGGTCACCAGCGGCCGGCCGGCGGCGAGCGCGTCGTAGACCTTGTTGGGCACCACTCGCGCGGCCTTGCCCGAGGTGCCGAACACACCCAGGCACACGTCGCTCCCGACGATCCGCGAGCGCAGCCGCCAGACCGGCAGGGCGTCGCAGAGATCGACCGTGTCGAGACGCAGACGCCCGACCTCGTCGGCCAGCCAGGGCGCGAGCTGGCCGTCGCCGATGAGCTCGAACCGGAACGGCTCGCCGCGCAGTTCGTCGGCCGCCTGGAGCACGGCCGCCAGGCCGTGCATCGGGCTCCAGCGCCCGTACTGGACCACGCGCAGCGGCGCTCCCGCCGCCGGCTCGCGGGCGGCGCCGCTCGCGCCGGGCAGCGGCAGCGCACCCACGGGCACCACGGCGAGCTTCGCCGGCGGCACGCCCAGGACGGCGGCGTAGTAGTCCGCGTGCGCCTGGGTGTCGGCCAGCACCACGTCGGGCAGGCCGAACGCCACCCGGTCGACGATGTTGGCGAGGTGGCCGGCGGAGCTGTCGCCGACCAGCAGCTCGCGATCGCCGGCGAAGGTGTCGAACAGCGAGACGAGCGGGTCGAAGACCAGCACCGCCTGGCGGAGCCGGGCCACCGACCAGGCGAACGGCACCAGCAGATGGCCGGGGTAGCCGACTACGACGACGTCGAACGAGACGCCGCCGCGGTGCCTGGCGAGCAGCGAGAGGTGGGCGCGGGCAAGCTCGCCGGCGAGCTTGCCCGCGCCCGCCGCCGTCGTCATCTGCGCCGCCGTGAGCGACGGGTCGAGCGGCGCCGCGTACTCAAGCACTTCGGCACCCGCCGCGCGCAGCCCGTCGATCAGGACGCGGTTGCGCGGATACCCCGGGTCGTAGGTGCCGAAATAGGCGATCCGCAGACTCATGCGCTCAAGCGACCGCGGGCTCGAAGCCGCCGCCGGCCGTCACAGCGACGGTGGCGTGGGCGCCCGCGAGGACACCGCCTGCTCGACCACCACCGGCCGGCCGCCGGGGGCGGGGAGAGCGGCGGCGCGGGCGGCGCTCGACGCGTCGAGCGCCGCCCGCGCCGCCCCTCCGTCGAACACGCGCTCGACCTCGTAGTCGTCACGATTGTCGCGCGCCCGAGCCTGGGTGATGAGCTCGCCCACGAGGCCGAGCGAGAGGAGCTGGATGCCGACGATGATGAGCAGGGTGCCGAGCAGCAGCAGCGGCCGCTGGCCGATGGGGTGACCAAAGAGCTTGTCGATCGTCAGATACAGGTCGACCAGCACGCCGACGACGACCATCGTCGTGCCCATGCCGCCGAACAGATGCTGGGGACGCTGGCGGTACCGGCCGAGGAACAGCACGGTGAGGAGGTCGAGGTACCCCCGCGCGTAGCGGCGCCAGCCGTACTTGGAGCGGCCGGCGGTGCGGCGGCGGTGCGTGACTTTCTCCTCGGCGACGCGAAAGCCGAGATCGCTCGCCAGCACGGGAATGTAGCGGTGCAGCTCGCCGTACACCTTGACGTGCTCGGTCACCTCGCGGCGGTATGCCTTGAGGCCGCAGTTGAAGTCGTGGAGGGCCACGCCGGTCGACTTGCGCACGGTCCAGTTGAAGAGCTTCGACGGCAGGGTCTTGCTCACCGGGTCCTGGCGGCTCTGCTTCCAGCCCGACACCAGGTCGTACCCCTGGTCGAGCCTGGCGAGCAGCTTGGGGATCTCGGCCGGATCGTCCTGACGGTCGCCGTCCATGGTCACGATCACCTCGCCGCGCGCTTCGGCGAAGCCGTGCGTCAGGGCCGCCGCCTTGCCGAAGTTGCGCCGCAGCTTCACGACGCGCACGCCGTCGTGGCCGGCCGCGAGCCGCTCCATCACGGAGATCGAGCCGTCAGTCGAGCCGTCGTCGACGAAGACGACCTCGAACGCGCCCGGTTGAGGGAGCGCTGCGGCGATCTCCTCGTACAGGGGTTCGAGACTGCCGGCCTCGTTGAAGACGGGCACGACGATCGAGAGCAGCGAGGGCATGGCGCTACACAGGATACATCTTCACGGCGTGAGCGGTCGCGGCAGCGGCCTGACCGCGCGCCGACGACGCGCAAGGTCTGAGTGGTCCGTGGAATCGCTGGCGCCGCCGCGAGCCGCCCTCGTGCGGCGCCCAGGCGCGCCCCGCTAGCGCTGCGCCGGAGGCGGCCCCCGCCGGGCGAACACTCTGTCGAGGGATTCGTCGGACTCGTCGGCCGCGGTGGTGGGGCCGGGCCGCGTGTCGGCCGCGTCGAGGACGTAGTCCAACTCCTCGCCGCGCTGCTCGGCAGACACGAGATCGAGCGCCCGTTTGCCGACGACCACCACGTCGTCGGTGAGCGCGCTGTTCAGCAGCGCCGCCAGCTTGGCGCTCTTCACCTTGATGTGAGCTCCGAAGAAGTCGACTTCCGCGCCGTCTGTCATTTCGCCCCGTGCCGCCGCTTGCCCGAACATGGTCCACCTCCACTTATCGGCTCGATGTCGCCAAGGCTGAGGCCTGGGTCGGCGGCCTAGACGAATGGGCCAGAGCGCGGCCTCGACGAACCCGGCGGCGGCGCCGGGCGTCTCCCCGTAAACAGGCGCGCGCCGAGCCGCGCCGTCGGCCGCCCGCGCGCAGTGGCCGGCGGTGGGCCGCCGGTCACTGCGCGCGGGCACGGGACTGGTACAATAGGCGCGGCTTCGCGACCCGACCCGCGCCGAGCCGGCGGATCTGGGGAGGCACTGTGACCAAGACATACCGGGGGGCTCTGGTGCTCGTCGTGGTCGGCGCGCTGCTGGTGCCGGCCACGGCCTCAGCCGCGGTCCCGGCCGGGGTCACGAAGGGGCTCGATTACCTGCACGCGAGCCAGCGCACCGACGGCGGGTTCTCGTATGGGAGCGTCCACGGCAACACCTCCGATACCCCCTGGGCCATGCTCGCCATCACGGCCGGCGGCAACAATCCCGCCCGCTGGCAGGTCGACGAGCGGAGTCCCATCACCTTTCTCCAGGACACCAACCTCGAGAGCGCCGCCAAGAGCAGCGGCAACGTGCCCGAGTACTACGCTCTCTGCATCCTCGCCTACCGGGCCGCCAACCGCACCGACCTGCTCTCGAGCGCCGGCAGCACGCAGATCGACCTCGTCGGCCGGCTCATGTCGTACCAGTACCCCACCTACGGCTACTACTCGCCCGGGGAACCGGCCACCACGGCGGCCGCGACCGAAACCACGGCCTGGGCGATACTGGGTCTCATCGCCGCCCACCAGAGCGGCCCGCCGGTGAGCAGCGCGGTGGCCTGGCTGCAGACCGCTGCGCAGAACAACGGCAGCGGCGGCGGCCCCAACGCCGACGGCGGCTTCGGCTCGCAACCGAACTTCCAGTCGAGCACGACGATCACCTCGCTCGTCGTCCAGGCCCTGGTGTCGGCGGGCGTCTCGCCGGCCGGCAAGGTGGTGCAGGGCGCCGTGGGCTTCATCGAGTCGATGCAGCTGAAGGGCGGCGGCTTTCAGGACACCCAGAGCGGCTTTGCCAACGCGCCCTCGACCGGCTGGGCGATCGAGGGCTTGCGGGCCGGCGGCGTCGATCCGCACAAGCTCGTGCTCGGCGCCAGGACCCCCTACACGTTCCTGTCGTCGCTCAGGCAGAAGAACGGCTCGTACTTCGAGTTCCCCAGCGACATCGGCGATGTCATGGGAGCGACCATTCAGGCGACCATCGCGCTCGGCAACAAGACGCTGCCCATTCCCCACGGTCCCGACGTCCTCACGCACTTCGATCCCAGGTTCGTCACAGGCACGGTCGCGCCCAAGAACGGCGCCCGCTTCGCGAGCGCCACGGTGCTCGTGAAAGCGGCCTACCGCGACAACTTGAACGGCACCGGGGTCAAGGCCTCCGCCATCAGCGTGACGCTCGACGGCAAGTCGAAGACCAAGGCGGCCCGCATTAGCGCGTCGCACCTTCGGCTCCAGCTCACGAAGCTTGCCGACGGCTCCCACACCCTGGTCATCACCGTGCACGACTGGGCCGGCAACGCGGTCCGCGTCCAGCGCAGCTTCACGGTCGCGGTCCCGACCGGTGGCGGCGGCAGCAGTACCGGCGGCGGCACTCATCCCGGCGGCTCCGGCGAAGGCTCCGGCGGCGGAAGCGGCGGCGAGGGGACCGGCGGCGGGGGGACCACTGTCCACCACACCGCTTCGCCAACCCCCAGGGCGACGATCTCGTCGTCGCCGACCGTGAGCCCGGGAATCACCCTGACCCCCACGCCGTCCAGCTCCTTTCCGAACACCCTGACCAGTCCGTCGCCGAGCGCTTCGGTGACCGGCCAGGCCGCCGGCTCCAGCGGTTCGGGCGGCGGCGGGAACACGGCGGCCGTCGTAGGCGCGACCCTCGCGGTGCTCGTGCCCCTGGGCTTTGCCGGATCGTGGTTCGTGCGCCGCCATCTCATGGGGGTCATGGGCGGCGCGAGCAGGGGCGAGATCCTGCCGCGCGGCTCATCGGTCTGGCGGCGGTTCTGGAAATCTTCCGGCGGACCGCCGCCGCCGGCCGGCGGCGGGGAGTGACGCAGACGTGCACCTGATCATCGCGGCCAGCCTTGCCCACGACATCGAGCGGGCCATCTACGACGTCTCCCGGCTGCTGCTCTACCCCGTGCTGATCGCGGCCCTGTTCTGCCTGTGCTGGGCGATCGTCGAAGTAGGCTGGTTTCTGTACGAGCTCTACCTGCGCCTGCGCTACCGCGACCTCGAGGCGCTCGAGATTCGCGCCCTCAAGGCCCGCGACGCCTTTGCCAAGGGCCAGCCGCGCCGCGCCTACAAGTACCTCCAGGAGAACACCTACTCAACGGTCGTGGCGCGCTTCGTGTTCGATCTCATCCGCAACTACCAGACCGAACGTATCGCCGAAAAGCCCCTGAAGCTCCTCCAGGAGTACGAGTTCTACACGGTCAAGCGACTCGAGAAGACCCGCATCCTGGTGCGCGTCGGACCGATGCTCGGCCTCATGGGCACCCTCATCCCGCTGGCTCCGGCCCTCACCGGCCTGGCCGAAGGCAACACCCAGATGCTCACCGACAACCTGAAGATCGCCTTCTCGGTCACCGTGATCGGCCTGCTGATCGGCGGTCTCGGGTTCATCGTCAGCATCGTCCGCGACCGCTTCTACCAGCAGGACATCTCAGACCTCGAGTACATGCTCGAGCTGCTCGAGGGCGGCGGCGGCCGTCTGCGGATCGGTCCGCCCCGCCGCCGGCACGCCGACATCGACGCCTCCGACGACGACCTGCCCGATCTGACGATCGCCGGCGCCCGCGGCGGCGACGGAGCGGCGGGGCACGGAGCCGGAGCGGCGCAGGGCGCGCCGTCATCGGCGCAGGGCGCGCCGCTATCGGCCGACGCGGACGGCGGCGGCGACGAGCCGACCGAGATCATCTCGTGGCGTCCGCTCCTGCCGCGCGACGACGACACGTCCGCCGCCGTCGCGCCGGACGATGGTCCGCCGGCGCCCGGCCCCGCCGGCGAGCCGGCCTGAGCGGGCGCCGCCGGGGTCCGCCTGTGAGCACGACCGTCGAGACGCCGCCGCACTCCGAAGCGCCGCTCGATCGCGAGCCGGGCAGCGGCCGGCGGCTGCGCTACATGGGCCGGCGCCGCATCAACCGGACCGACCGCAACGGCGACCCGCTCGACGGTGTCGTCAACCTCTTCGACGTCGCCATCGTCCTGGCGGTCGCCTTCCTGCTCGCGGCGCTGACCGGCATCGGACTCTCCGGCATCCTCTCGTCGAAGAACCTGACCATCGTGACAAACCCCGGCCAGTCCGACATGCAGGTCATCACCAAGAGCGGCACGCAGGTCACCAAGCTCGACCTCAAGGCCGGCCAGCAGGTCTCCGGCCTCGGGACACTCATCGGCCAGTTCTACCGGCTCCCCGACGGCACCACGGTCTACGTGCCGTCGGGCGGCGGATCGGCCGGGCAGACCCCGGGCGCCTCGAGCACGAGCGCCCCGGGCGTCGCCGTCACGCCCACACCTCCGGGCGTCGTGATCACCCCGACCCCCGGCTCGCTCCCCACGGGAGCCCCCGGCACGGTCACCCCAGGGGCGGTCGCCACGCCGACGGTTCTGCCGAGCCCCGCCGGCGCGGGCCAGTAGCACCCGATGACTATTTGAGCGAGCGCAGCAGCGCGACGAGCCGCTCGAGCTCGTCGCGATCGCGGAAGCGCAGCTCGAGGCTGCCGCCGCGCTTGCCCGAGCGGATGCGCACCGGCACCTCGAGCACTTCGTAGAGCTCCTCGGCCACGTCGTCGTAGGCGTCGGTGGCGCGCGCGACCGGCCGGCCCGAGCGCCCCGACGCGCCGCCGGCCGCCTTCTGGGCGGCGCGCACCAGCGTCTCGGTCTGGCGAACGGTCAGGCCGCGCGCCACCACGAGGCGCGCCGCGCGCCGCCGCTCGAGATGATCGGCCAGCCCGAGCAGCGCCCGGCCGTGTCCCTCAGAGAGCTCGCCGCGCTCGATCAGCTCGCGCACCTCATCGGGCAGGTCGAGCAGACGCAGCAGGTTGGTCACCGCGACACGGCTCTTGCCGACGAGCTCGCCGATGCGCTCGTGGGTGAGCCCGAACTCGTCGACCAGCGCCGCGTAGGCCAGCGCCTCTTCGATCGCGTTCAGGTCCTCGCGGGCGACGTTCTCGGCGAGGGCGATCTCCAGCGAGGCCGCCTCGCCGGCCGGTCGCACGAGCGCCGGGATCGTCTCGATGCCGGCAAGACGCGCGGCCCGCAGGCGGCGCTCGCCGGCGATCACCTCCCACGGCACTCCGGCGTCACCGGAAGCGGGTCGCACCACGATCGGCTGCACGACGCCGAGACTTCTGATCGACGCGGCCAGCTCGGCCAGCTCGTCGGCATCGAAGGCGCGGCGCGGCTGGCGGGTCGAGGCGCCGATCTCGGCCACCGGCAGGTCGCGCAGGCGACCTTCGCGCGTGGCTCCCGCGGCGAGCGGGGCGGCGCCCGGGGCGGGCGCCGCCCCGCTCGCCGCACCGTGCTCGGCGATCAGGGCTGCGAGACCCCGGCCCAGAGCCTTCCTGGGGGCGGCTGAGCGCGCCGGACCCGCGCCGGGCCGGCTCCCGCTCGCGGACTCCGAAGCCTCGCCGGTCCGTCCGGTCGCGGCATCGTCGGTAGTCGATCCGGGCATGCCTCACACTCCCAAAGGCCGCCGCTCGCCGACCGGCGAGCGGGTCACGATCTCCTTGGCGAGATCGAAGTAGGCGTCGGAGCCGGCGCAGGTGGGATCGTAGCGCGAGATCGGCAGTCCGTGGCTGGGAGCCTCGCCGAGCCGCACGTTGCGGGGCACGTGAGTGGCAAAGACGTCGCGGCCGAGGTGCGTGCGCACCTCGGCCGCGACCTCCCTGCCCAGCCTCGTACGCCCGTCGAGCATGGTGATCACGATGCCCAGCAGCCGCAGGTCGGGGTTCGTGCGGTCGTGCACCAGGTCGATGGTGCCGAGCAGCTGGGCGAGCCCTTCGAGCGCGTAGTACTCGGCCTGCACCGGCACCAGCGCTTCGCTGGCGGCGGTCAGGCCATTCACGGTCAGCACGCCGAGCGAGGGCGGGCAGTCGACGAACACGAACTCGTAGGCGTCGAGCGCACCGTGCAGCGCGCCGCGCAAAACGAACTCGCGGTTCCCGGCGCCGGCCAGCTCGACCTCGGCGCCGGCCAGGTCGGGACACGCCGGCACGACCGACAGCGACTCCAGGACGGTCCCCTGCGTGACCTCGGCGAGCGACACCTGGCCGCCGAGCACACCGTAGACGGAGCGCTCCGCCGACTCGGCCACCAAGCCGAGCCCGCTGCTCGCGTTGCACTGTGGATCGAGATCGACGAGCAGCGTCTCGAAGCCGGCTTCGGCAAGGCAGGCGGCCACGTTGATCGCGGTCGTGGTCTTGCCCACCCCGCCCTTCTGGTTGGCGACGGCGATGACGCGCGTCACGGCGCGGCTCGCCGGCCGGCACGAACGCCGGAAGCGCGGGAGCTTGCAGGAACGACCACCATCTCGTCCGTCATCTTACCGACCGCCACGCAGCGCCGCCACAGAAGCGGGGCCGGCGCGCCCCGGCGGCACGTCAGGCCAGCGGCCGCTTGGCCGCCATGCCCGGCCGCCGCGGAAAGCGTTCGGGCGTGGGTGCGACCTTCTCGAACACGACGCAGACCGAGCCGGGCAGCGGCGACCGCGACAGCGCGACGAGGCGGCGGCGGGCGAGGCCGCAGGCTGCGCCTGCGGCCTCGCCCGCCGCCGCCTCACGCTGCGCCGCCGCCGCCGTCTTGCTGACCACAAGCACGCCGCCGAGCGCGAGCAACGGGCTCGCCAGCTCGGCGACCACGGCGAGCGGTCCGACCGCCTTGGCGAGCACCACCGCGAAGCGCTCGCGGCCGGGGCGCCCGACCGCGGCGAGTTCTTCGCTGCGCGCGCAGGCCACCTCGACGCGTCCGCCCAGTCCGACGCGGTCCACGACCTCGTGCAGGAAGGTGCACTTCTTGCCCACCGCTTCGATCAGCGTGAGTCGGACTGCCGGCAGCGCCAGGGCCAGCGGTATGCCGGGCAGGCCGCCGCCGCTGCCGAGGTCGGCCCACGGTCCACCGTCGGCGCCCGCCGACGCGGCGACGAGCTCGTCGACCTCGAGCAGGGCGAGCGAGTCTCCGACCAGCTCGGCGACGCCCGCGGACGAGCCCCGCGCGCCCGTGACGTTGGCGCGCCCATACCCTGCGAGCAGGGCGGCGTAGACCTGCAGCTCGTCGCCGGCGGGCGCGGCGTCGCCGCGAGCGGGAAGGCGCAAGACGGCCGGCTCGGGCTCACGGTTCGGCCCTGCTTGCTTGGCTGGCACCGGTCGCTGGGGTCGCAGACAGATCGTCGCCGGGAGCCGCCGGGCGGCGCTCAGGCGTCGCAGAGCTTGGTGAGAGTCAGGATCGTGCCGCCCGACTCGGGGTGGTCGAGGCGGAACTCGTCGACCACCGCGCGGATGATCGAGATGCCCATGCCGCTCTCGGCGAGATTGACCCCGACCGCGGCACACTCGGGACAGTCGATGTCGTCTTCGTGGAATCCGCCACCCTGGTCGCGCACGATCATGGTGACGCGGTCGGCGCTGGCCTCGAACGACAGATGCACCTGACCCGCGTCGTGATCGTAGGCGTGGCGAATGGAGTTGGAGCAGGCTTCGGTGAGCGCGAGTTTGAGGTCGGCCACCGCGTCGGCCGAGAAGCGTCGCTCGCGCACGAGTCCGGCGAGCGCCAGACGCCCGAGCACGACGTACTCGGCCTTGGCTGGGATCTCCATTGTGACGAGCTCGTTCACAGGGCTGCCAGTATCGTATCGTAGCGACATGGCGTCGGCCAAGCTTCCCCCGTTGAGGCGGTGCAGATACCCACTCAGAGTCTCACCGTCTCGCGCACGTTCAAATCCTCGCCG
Source organism: uncultured Actinomycetes bacterium (assembly GCA_963751565.1). GTDB lineage: Bacteria > Actinomycetota > Thermoleophilia > UBA2241 > UBA2241 > Bog-752. The sequence goes on from CAVVVA010000002.1 coordinate 284,203, forward strand.
CACATGTCGCAGTGGCCGCTGCGCAGGGCGAGATCTTCGATCGCGAAGCCGGTGCGACGCACCACGAGCCTGTGACAGCGAGGACAGACCGTGTTCTCACCCTCGTGGCCCGGGACGTTGCCGACGTACACGAACTCCAGACCAGCCTCGTGACCGATGGCCACCGCGCGCTCGAGCGTGCGGATCGGCGTCGCCGGCACGTGCGAGAGGTCGAGCTCCGGGTGAAAGCGCGTCACATGCCACGGCGTCTTTGCGCCGAGGCGCTCGACCATCCACGCGGCGATGCCGCGCAGCGTCGCCTCGTCGTCGTTGAAGGTCGGGATGACGTTGGTGACGATCTCGACGTGGCAGCCATGCTCATGGAGGGCCCGCTCGGCCGCCGCCAGCACGGCTTCGTGACCGGACGCCCGGCAGAGGCGCTTGTAGAGCTCGTCGTCGAAGCCCTTGACGTCTACCCGGTAGGCGTCGATGTGCGGAGCAACCGCATCGAGTCCCTCGGTCGTGATGAAACCGTTGGTCACCATCACCGTGTAGAGGCCGTGCTCGTGAGCGACCGTCGCGCCGTCGATCACGTACTCGATCCAGATGGTGGGCTCGTTGTAGGTCCAGGCCACGCCGGCGCACTCGTTGTTGGCCGCGAGCAGCGGCAGCCGGTCGACCGGCAGGAGGCGCAGGTCGTGCAGGCCGCCGGGAACGTCGGCGTGGGCGATCTGCCAGTTCTGACAGTGGGCGCAGGTGAAGTTGCAGCCGAGCGTGCCGACCGATAGGACGGTCGTCCCGGGAAAGAAGTGGAACAGCGGCTTCTTTTCGATGGGGTCGGCGGCCACGCTGCAGACGCGGTCGTAGACGAGGCTGTAGAGCGTGCCGCCGCGGTTCTCGCGGGCCCGGCAGGTGCCGCGCTTGCCCGGCCCGACGACGCAGCGGCGCGGACAGACGTGACACTGCACGACGTCGCCGTCGCGGCGTTCGTAGAGAATGGCTTCGTGGGCCGTGTCGTCGCTCATGCGTCCCCCCGTCACCGGCCAGCTTACCCGGCAAGGCGGTCGATGCCACGTCCGACCGCCGCCACGAGCTCGGCCTGCAGGGTCTCGTTGCCCGACACGATGCAGGCGAGCTGGAAACCGCCGTCGCTGCCCAGCAGCGGCCGGCGCTCGAGCGACGAGCCGTCGGCGTCGGTCATCGGCACGCCCGCCGCGCGGCAGAGCAGCCAGGCCGCGGCCAGATCGTAGGGCGAGTTGCAGAGCACGTGGCCGTGGCCGACGCGCCGAAACTCGGCCTCGGTCGCAGGGTGGGCGGCGATGATCGCCGGACCGATGTCGACGTAGGCGTCGAGCTGGCCGGTGAGCACGCGCGTGATCGCGTAGGCGGCCGAGCCGAGCTCGAACACGGCGCCATCGACGCTCGACACGTCGACGAGCTCCTCGATGACTCTCGACAGGATCATGAGCGGCCGGCCGCGAAAGCCCGTGTTCCAGAACAGACCGTCGAGGCCGGTGCGCGGCGACGGCCGCAGGGGCAGCGGCGCGCCGGAGGCGCGCCGCATCACCAGGCCGCCGCCGGGCTCGGCGGCGAACAGATCGCCGCTCTTCACCTCCTGGACCGCGCCGGCTACGAGGTCGGCCATGGTGGGGGTGGCGGCCGGCCGCGCGGCGGCGACGCTCACGCAGGCCGACTCGAGGCCGGCCGCCGCCGGCCGCGTACCGTCGATGGGATCGATGATCAGCACGAGCTCCGGCTCGGCCGCGCCCTGCAGGCCCCGGTCCTCCGAGTAATAGGCCCAGCGCGGCAGGCGGGTGCGCATGTGCTCCTCGAGGAAGCGCTCGGCGACCTCGTCGATCGCGAACGTCACGTCGCCGCCCACGGCCTCGCCGGCGTGGTCGCGGGCGGCGTGGAGTCCGAGGAACGGCTGTACGACCTCGCGCAGGCCGGCGCAGAGGGCGATGATCTCGGCCATGAGGTCGGTCATGGCAGTCCCGCGGACGGGTGCGTCGCGGTCGCGCGGGCGACCGCCGGAGCCACGGCCGGCAGGACGACCGGCCACGGCGACCGCCGGATTTCGCGGCGAACGACCGTGTCGGAACTGATGCGAAGATGTGCGCGCCCGCTCATGGGCGTCCATTCTACCGCCCGCACCGCAGCCCGCGGGTCGGCGCCCCCCGCCGCGCTATAATGAGATGGAGCGTCGGCGCACGGCGCACTTCCCGACCTCGACGCACACGAGCGGTCTCATGCCCGAAACGATCGTCTATCGCGGCAAAGGCAACCTCTATCTCAACATCACCAACCGCTGCTCCTGCGACTGCGAGTTCTGCTTTCGCTCCTTCACCACCGAGGTGTTCGGCAGCGACCTGTCCCTGTCGCGCGAGCCCACGGCCGACGAGCTGACGCGCGAGATCGAGCTGGCCTACCTCGACGGACCGGCCGACGAGGTGGCCTTCGTGGGCATGGGCGAGCCCACCATGCGCCTCGACGTCGTGCTGGCCGTGACCGAATGGCTCACCGCCAGGAGGCTGCGCTCGCGCCTCGTGACCAACGGCCACGGCCGGCTGCTCAACCCCGCGGACGACGTCGTGGCGAGCCTCGTGCGCGTGGGGCTCGGCGCCGTGACCGTGAGTCTGAACGCCGCCGACCCCGAGACCTACGACCTCCTCTGCCGGCCGCTGTTCTCCAAGGCGTTTCGCGAGGTCGTCCTCTTTGCCCGCGCATGCGTCGAAAGCGGCATCGCCACGACGCTCACGGCGGTCGATCTGCCCGAATCCGACCCCGACGGCTGCCGCGCGATCGCGGAGTCGGTCGGCGCGGCGTTTCGGCTGCGCGCCCACGTGCCGCCGCCGGGGTCGCCGACGCGCCCCGCCGAGCGGTGAGGGATCGCTTCCGACCGGGTGCGAGTGGCGCCGGGCTCCGATGATACGATGGTGGCACAGATGAGCGACCCGGGCGCCAAGATCCTGCTCGTCGACGACGAGGAGGCCATTCAGAAGCTGCTGCGGTTCCCCCTCGAGAAGGAGGGCTACCAGGTCGTCCAGGCTCGCGACGGACAGGAAGCCCTCGACGCCTTCGCCCGCGAACCGTTCGACTTGGTGATCCTCGATCTGATGATGCCGCGCATCGACGGCACCGAAGTCTGCCGCCGGCTGCGGGCGGTCAGCACCGTCCCGATCATCATGCTCACCGCCAAGGCCGACGAGTTCGACAAGGTGCTCGGCCTCGAGATCGGCGCCGACGACTACATCACCAAGGACCGCTTCAGTCTGCGCGAGTTCCGCAGCCGCGTACGAGCCCAGCTGCGGCGGGCCGACATGTCGCGGCAGGCAGGCAGCGCGCGCCAGGACCTGGTCGTGGTAGACGGCCTCGAGGTCGACCTGCCCAAGCGCAACGTCGACGTGCGGGGCAGTCGCGTCGATCTCACCTACATCGAGTTCGAGCTCCTCAAGACGCTCATCTCGCATCCGGGCCGCGTCTACTCGCGGCAGATCCTGCTGCAGCTCGTCTGGGGCGACGCCGAGTTTCGCGACGCGCGCACGGTCGACGTGCACATCCGCCATCTGCGCGAGAAGATCGAACGCGATGCCCGCAACCCCGAGTTCGTCTTCACCGTCCGCAACATCGGCTACAAGTTCCGCGAGTTCTAGGTCTCGCACACTCCTCCCGAGGTCACAGTGCAGCGCAAGTCCAGGCACCGGGTCCGGTCGTTCGTCGTCTCCGCGCCGCGCGCCGTGGGCGACGCGCTCGCCTGGTGTTTCAGCCCCGTACCGGGGTCGGTCAAGAACTGGCTCACCGCGTTGTTTCTCGGCGTCGTGCTGCTCGACATCGGCCTGATGTACATCTACGTCGTACCGAGCCTGCAAAACCGCCTCGTGAACCAGAAGCTGAGCGACCTGTCGCGCAGCTCGTACGTCGTCGGCAGCACCATTTCAGGCGCCACGCCTGAGTATCTCGGCGACGCCGCGCGGGTGATCGACACGCAGATCAACGCCCGCATCGTGGTAATCGACCTCAGCGACATGCAGGTCCTGGTGGACTCCCGTCAGGGCCTGCCGCTGGACATCGCCAACTACCCAGTCGTCGTCACCGCGGGGCGCACCGGCCACGTCACGATCAGCAAGGCGACGATCGGCGGCACGCTCTATGCGACCGCGGCGGTGCCCGTGGTGAACCTCCTCGCCGGCTTTCGTGGCATCGTGCTGGTGTCGGCGCCGCTCACCGACCTGCAACGCGCGGTGCAGTCGGTCCAGCATCAGATCCTTCTGGCCGGCTGCCTCGCCCTCATCGCGACGCTGTTCGCCGGCTACCTCGCGTCGTATTTCATCGCGCGGCGCCTCAAGCGCATCGAGCGCGGGGCGTTGTCGATCGCCTCGGGCGACCTTTCGCGCCCCGTGCTGCCGGGCCCGCCCGACGAGATCGGCCAGCTCGCCGTGACCTTCAACATGATGGGCGGCCGCCTGCGCGAGGCCTTCTCGCAGATCGAACGCGAAAAGGAGAACGTCGAGGTCTTGCTCTACGACCTGGCCGAGGGCGTGATCGGCGTCACCGCCGGCGGCGAGCTCGCCGTCGCCAACCCCGCCGCCGCGTCGCTCCTGGGCAGGTCGCTGCCGGCCGGCACGCCGCTCGCCGAGCTGCTGCCACCCGACGTCGCCCAGGCGCTCACCGAGACGCAAGCCGACGGCGAGGACCGCAGCGTCGTGGTCGCCTACCGCGGACGCTCCCTCGAAGCCTCCGTCTACCAGGTCGGCCGCGAAGCCGAGGTGCACGACATCGTCGTTCTGCGCGACATCACTGAGCAGGCCCGGCTCGACGCCGCCCGTCGCGACTTCATCGCCACCGCCTCGCACGAGCTCAAGACGCCGTTGTTCTCGCTCTCGGGCTTCATGGAGCTGATCGACGAGGGCGACCTCGATCCCGCGACCGAGAAGGAGTTCCTGTCGCTGATGCGCCAGCAGGTCGACCGGCTGACCGACTTGTCACTCAGCCTCCTCGACCTCTCCCAGGTCGACTCGGGGGCGGTGCGCCTCGAGGCCGGCGACATCGACATGACGGCGGTCACCCGGGCCGTCATCGCCGAGTTCCGGCCCGGCGCCGAGATCCGCGGCGTCGACATCGAGGTCGCCGCGCCCGTCGAGCTGCCGGCGGCTTGCGACGAGCGGCGCGTGAGCCAGGTCCTGCGGGCGCTTCTCGACAACGCCGTGAAGTTCTCACCCCAGGGGGGGACGGTCGCCGTCGGGGTGACCACCGAAGGCGGTGCGGGCGCCGCCGGCGACGACGTGGTGATCACCGTCGCAGACCAGGGACCGGGGATCCCGCAAAACGAGCTCGAGCGCGTGTTCGAACGTTTCTTCCGCGGCAGCGACGGGACCCGCGAGTCGGGCACCGGGCTGGGCCTCTCGATCGCCAGGGACATGGTCGAGCTGATGGGGGGCACGTTGACGGTCCGGTCGAGCCGCGGTTCGGGGGCGACCTTCACGGTCCGGATGCCGCGCATCCAGGGCTGACGCGGCGCGCCCGGCGCGCGCTTCGAGCGCAGGTTAGGAATCTCCGACCGGTGGCATGAACGGCGGAGGGAGCAGGGAACGACCGCGGCGCCGGCGGCGCCGCTGCAGGAGGGAGCGCATGTACACTTCACGGAGCTTCGTGGCGGGAGCCATAGGCGGTGTCGTCGGGGCGGCCCTGCTGATACTCGTCCTGTTCCTGCTGGGCGTCACCGGCGTCAAGAAGGAGACCACCGTCACCGTGACCGCCCCGGCGGCGTTCGCCAGCCCCGGCGCATCGTCGGCGGGCGGAGCCCTCACTCCCACCCAGATCTACGACAAGGAGGCGACCGGCGTCGTCGAGATCACCAGCACGTTCCCCTCGGCGGGCTCCGACCTGTTCGGCCAGTCTCTGGGCGGCGGAGTCGACGTCGGGTCGGGCTTCGTGGTCTCAAAGCAGGGCTACATCCTCACCAACGCCCACGTCGTCTCCGATTCGGGTCATCAGGCCAGCAAGCTTACCGTGACGTTCAAGGGCAACGGCTCGCAGACCAGGAGCGTGAGCGGCAAGATCGTCGGCGTCGACACCCAGTCCGACGTGGCCGTCGTCAAGGTCGCTCCTTCCGGCCTGACGCTCAACCCCCTGCCGATGGGCGACTCCAACACCGTGCAGGTCGGCGAACCGGTCGTGGCCATCGGCAACCCGCTGCAGCTCCAGTTCACGCTCACCTCCGGCATCATCTCCGCCATTCACCGCGACTTGAGCCCGCAGGCCGGCACGAACATCTTCAACGGCATCCAGACCGACGCCGCCATCAATCCCGGCAACTCGGGCGGGCCGCTGATCGACGCCGCCGGCAACGTCATCGGCATCAACGAGAGCATCTACTCCACGACCGGCGGCAGCCAGGGGCTGGGCTTCGCCGTGCCCATCGACACCGCCAAGAACTCACTCAGCCAGATCGTCAAGAGCGGTCACGTCGCCTACGCCTGGATGGGCGTCACGCTGGAGACCCTGACCCCAGATCTCGCCAAGACCTTCAAGTACCCGGTCAGCGAGGGCGCCCTGGTCAGCGCTGTCCAGGCCGGCAGCCCCGCCGCCGCAGCCGGCATCAAGGGCGGCACGTCGACCGTCACCGTCCAGGGCGAGCGGTTCACAGTCGGCGGCGACGTCATCACCGCCTTGAACGGCAAGCCGGTGACCTCCGCCATAGACCTGGTCCAGGCCGTCACAGCCTACAAGCCGGGCGACACCGTCGCGGTGACGATCAACCGGCACGGCGCGACCTCGACCGTCAAGGTGACGCTCGGCACGCGGCCGGCCAACCTGTGACGGCCCGGCGCGGCGCGACCGCCGGCCGGATGGTCCGTGCGGCCGTGCGGCGGGGGCGGCTCACGCCGCCCCCGCCGCACGGCCTTGCCGGAACGGTCACGTTGCCGGAACGGTCATGACGACCGTTTGATTTGTGCCGAATCGGCAGTCTGCCTGCGGCAGCCACGCCCGCGGCTCAACCGATTCGGGTACACGGTTGACTTTTTTCGACAGATGGCGTTGCATATGTCACGGGCTGCGTGAAGGCAATCACAATCCGGGGGGCCATGCCGCCGGTCCCCTTCCCGCGTGACGGCGAAAGGACTCGTGTGGGCGCCAGCCGCACCGGCAATCCCTATCTCCGCTCGTATCTCGCCGTGGTCCAGGGGCTGGCCGAGATGTTCGGGCCCGACTGCGAAGTCGTGCTCCACGACCTGGCCGACATGCCGCATTCGATCGTGGCGATCGAGAACGGGCACGTGACCGGCCGACGCCTCGGCGACGCCCCGACCGACCAGATGCTCCGTTCCCTGCGCAACGCCGACGACACCCCCGACGTGCGTCTCTACGTCTCCTCCAGCGAGGGCAAGGTCCTCAAGTCGCTCGCGGTCACCCTGCGCGGCGACGATGGTCGCCCGATCGGCGTGCTGGGCGTCAACCTCGACGTCTCCCAGATCGCCCACGCGCAGCGCACACTGGCGGCTCTCGCCGCCGTCGGCCGCCCCGGCAGCGAGGTCGTGCCCGAGACCGAGGAGCTGTTCGGGGGCGACATCCGCGACGTCCTGGCGGGCATGATCGCCGCCATCCTGAGCGACATGCGCAAGACGCCGGCCACCATGAACCGCGACGAGAAGATGGAGGTCGTGGCGCGGCTCGAGGAGCGCGGCGCGTTCCTCGTCAAGCGCTCCGCGGAACAGGTCGCCGAAGCTCTCGACCTCTCGCGCTTCACCGTCTTCAGCTACCTCAAGGAGATTCGCCGTCAAGGTGGCGGGGGGAGCGCCCCCGACGCCGCTGCGACGGCCGCTGCCACGGCCGCTCCGGACCAGGCCGGCGACGCCGCCGGGGCCGGCCGATGATCGCCGCCGGCACACCCGGGTCGGCTGCTGCCTCGACCACGGCGTCGGCCACCCTGTTCGACGTCGTCGCCGCCAGCGGCGCCGCGACGATCGCCGTGATCGGACTCGTCAAGAACGCCGGCAAGACGACCGTGGTCAACGCCCTGATGGACAACGTGCCGCTGCGCTTCGGGCTCACCTCGCTGGGCCTGGACGGCGAGCGCACCGACAACCTCACCGGCCTCGACAAGCCGCGCATCGTGCCGCCGCGCGGCACGCTGATCGCCACCACGGTCGGCTCGCTCGACCGCTCGCACTACACCATGGAGCGCCTCGAGCGCCTGCCGTTCCACACCTCGCTCGGCAGCGTCGTGATCGGCCGCGCCGCCGGCGACCGGGCCGTCGAGATCAGCGGTCCCACCACGCTCGCCGAGGTCGCCGCGACGGCCGCCCGGCTCCACGCTCACGGCGCCCGCCTCGTCCTGGTCGACGGGGCCATCAACCGTCTCGGCAGCGCCTCGCCGCGCGTGAGCGACGCCGTGATCATGGCGACCGGCGGACTGGTCGCCGACACGCTCGACGAGACCGTCGCGACCACACTGGCCACGCTCGAGATGCTGACCCTGCCCGAGGTCGACCCGCAGACCCGCGGTCTCGTCGATCCGGAGACTCTCTCGGGTGAGCGCGCGGTCGCGGCCGACGAACTCGGGCGCTTGACGACGCTCGACCTCGACACCATCGTGGGCGAGGGCGTGCGGGTGGCCCGTGAGGTCGAACGGCGGGCGACGAAGGTGCTCTTCGTCGGCGGCGCGCTCACGCAGGAGTTCGCCGACGACTTCATCCGCACCCTGCCGCCGCGCCGCAAGCTCACCGTCGTCGTGCGCGACGCCACGGTCCTCATCTTGACGCCGGCGACGGTCGCCAGGTTCCGCCGCCGCCGCATCGACGTGCGCGTGCTCACGCCGCTGCGGGTCCTGGCCGTGACGGCCAATCCCTACCGCTTCCCGCAGCCGTACAACCCCAGGGTCTTCTTCGGCGCGGTCGCCGACGCAGTCGGCGACCGCGCCCCCGTCTTCGACGTCGTCCACGGCCTGGCGGCCGTGCCGGCCGGTACAACCGCCGGCGACTCGACGACGTCGACCACCCCGACGCCAAGGACGGTGTGACAGTGCACGATGCGATCAAGTTGAACGAGACGCTCGTCACGCGCGCACGCGCGGCGGCCGACGCCATCGCCGACGATATCCAGCGCCATATCGACGAGCACACCACCGACTCCACCGAGCGGGCCACGCTGCGCCTCCTGGGCGTCGCCGGCGTGAACGAGATCGACGTGCCGCTCGTCAACGTCGTCGTCGAGCACGCCCGCGAGCTGCTGCCGGGCGGCATCGTGCTGCCCTTCGTCGATCTCATGATGAGCACCGGCAAGGACGCTCAAGAGGCGGCCGAAGCCGTGACGGCCGGCGACCTCGCCCTCGCCGAGGTGCCCGCCGAGCGGCGCGCCGCCGTGGAAGCCCGTGCGGTCGAGCTGGCCGCCGAGGGCGTGGCGCGCATCGACGCGGTCCGCCGCCGCCGCGAGGAGCTCGTGGCGCGAGTCGGCGAGCCGCTCAAACCCTACGTCTACGTCATCGTCGCCACCGGCAACATCTACGAGGACGCGGCCCAGGCCCAGGCGGCCGCCCGGGCCGGCGCCGACGTGATCGCCGTCATCCGCACGACGGCCCAGAGCCTGCTCGACTACGTCCCCTTCGGCGAGACCACCGAGGGCTTCGGCGGCACCTACGCCACACAGGAGAACTTCCGGCTCATGCGGGCCGCCCTCGACGAGGTCGGCGAGGAGCTCGGCCGCTACATCCGCCTGTGCAACTACGCGAGCGGCCTGTGCATGCCCGAGATCGCCACGATGGGCGCCCTCGAGCGGCTCGACATGATGCTGAACGACTCGATGTACGGCATCATCTTCCGCAACATCAACATGCAGCGCACCTTCGTCGACCAGTATCTGTCGCGCCTCATCAACGCCCGCGCCGGCATCATCATCAACACCGGCGAGGACAACTACCTGACCACCTCCGACGCCCTTGAGAAGGGCTACACGGTGGTGAGCTCCGATTTCATCAACGAGGCCTTCGCCCTGCGCGCCAACCTCGAGCCCTGGCAGATCGGCCTCGGGCACGCCTTCGAGATCAACCCCGCGACGCCCGATCAGGTCGTCTACCAGGTCGCCGACGCGCAGCTCATCCGCCAGCTCTTCCCCGAGTACCCGCTCAAGTACATGCCGCCGACCAAGTACATGCCGGGCGACATCTTCCAGGGCCACATCATCGACGGCATGTTCAACTTCACCGGCATCTTCACCGGCCAGCACATCATGCTCCTGGGCATGCTCACCGAGGCCCTGCACACGCCGCTGCTCCAGGACCGCTACGTGTCGATCAAGAACGCCAAGTACGTCTTCGAGGCCTGCCGCCACCTGGCCGACGAGGTCGAGTTCCGCCCGGGCGGCATGATCGAGCAGCGCGCCGACGACGTCCTGCGCCGGGCCGCCGAGCAGCTCGAGCACGTGCGCGAGATCGGCCTGTTCAAGGCGCTCGAGGACGGCGAGTTCGCCGACGTCAAGCGCGACCCGCGCGGCGGACGCGGCTTCGAGGGCGTCTTCAAGATCCGCGCCGACTACTTCAACCCGTTCTTCGCGGCGCTGCGCGAGGGTCGTCTGAGCGGTCCCCCGACCGGTCCCCCGCCGGGCGAGTCGGTGCGCGCCAGGGAGGAGGTGGCGTCATGATCGTCAGGCCGTACGGCGACACCCGCGACGACGGCGTGATGCAGCTCTCGTTCACCCTGCCGATCGCCTATTCGGTCAAGGCCGCCGACGTCGGCAAGCAGTTCATCGAGAAGCTCGGCTTGCGCGACGTCGGCGTGGCCGAGTGCAAGGCGATCGACCCCGGGTTCACCTTCTACGTCGCCTACGGACGCACCGAGACCGGCATCGACCCCGACGAGGTCAAGGGCGACTACCTCGAAGTCGAGGCGATGGACTACTACGCGATCAACGCCTTCATCAAGGAGCACCTCGGCCGCAAGCTGTCGGTGGTCGGCGCGGCCATCGAGAGCGACGCCCACACGGTCGGCATCGACGCCATCCTCAACATGAAGGGTTTCGCCGGCAACTACGGCTTTGAGCGCTACCCCGAGATGGAGGTCGTCAACATGGGCTCGCAGATCCCCTGCGAGCAGCTTCTGCGCACGGCCCTCGACCGGCGCGCCGACGCCATCCTCGTGTCGCAGATCGTCACCCAGAAGAACATCCACGTGCAGAACCTGACCAAGATGATCGAGCTGCTCGAGGCCGAGGGCGTGCGCGAGCGCTTCGTGCTGGTCGTCGGCGGACCCCGCATCAACAACGCCTTCGCCAAGGAGCTCGGCTACGACGCCGGCTTCGGGCTGCGCACGACCCCTGTCGAAGTGGCCTCCTTCCTGGCGCAGGAAGTGGCCAGAAGGGCCAAGAGCCAGGCCGCGCAGGCATGATAGTTTGTACATAGCTACATAGTGGGGCGATCCAAGGGCGCGTGGGACACGCGAGAGAACCCGCACGGACGCCACGGTCTTCAGGAGGCTGCAGTGCCAGACAACGACATCGTCATCCTCTCGGCGGTCCGCACCGCCCAGGGAAAGTTCCAGGGGGGCTTCGCCGGCACGCCGGCGATCGATCTCGGGGCCGTCGCCATGACGGCGGCCCTCGAACGTGCGGGCGTCGCGGGCGACCAGCTCGACGAGGTCATCTTCGGCAACGTCATCCAGGCGGGCCTGGGCCAGAACCCCGCTCGCCAGGCCGAGCTCAAGGCCGGCATTCCCGACAGCGTCCCGGCAGTCACGGTCAACCGCGTCTGCGTGTCCAGCGCCGCGGCGCTGGCCTGGGCGGCGGCCAACATCAAGGCCGGCGACGGCGAGATCTACCTGGTGGGCGGCACTGAGAACATGACGCGCGCGCCGTGGCTGCTGCAGAACGGCCGCAGCGGCTATCGCATGGGCATGCCCTCCGACGAGATCTACGACGCCATGGTCCTGGACGGACTGTGGTGCGCGATCGGCGGCTACCACATGGGCCTGACGGCCGAGAACCTGAGCGAGAAGTTCGGCATCTCAAAGGAACAGCAGAACGAGGTCGCCTACCGCAGCCAGCTGAACGCCAGCGCCGCCGTGCGCGACGGCCGCTTCGCCGCCGAGATCGTGCCGGTCACGATCCCGCAACGCAAAGGCGACCCGAAGATCGTCGACACCGACGAGTGCCCGCGCGAGACCACGCCCGAGGCGCTCGCCGGCCTCAAACCGGTGTTCAAGAAGGACGGCGGCCTGGTGACGGCCGGCAACGCGTCGGCCATCTCCGACGGCGCGAGCGCCCTGGTCGTGACCTCGCGCAGGAAGGCCGCCGAGCTCGGCCGCAAGCCGATCGCCCAGCTCGTGAGCTACGCCACCGCGGCGGTGCCTGCCGAGATCATGGGCTACGGCGAGACCGTGGCCGCTCGCAAGGCCCTCGAGAAGGCCGGCCTGACAAGCGGCGACGTACAGCTCGCCGAGTTAAACGAGGCCTTCGCCTGCGTGGCCGCTCTCGCCATCCGCGAGCTCGGCCTCGACGCCGACATCGTCAACGTCAACGGCGGCGCCGTCGCGCTCGGGCACCCGCTCGGCAACACCGGCACCCGCATGATCGTGACCCTCATCCACGAGCTTCAGAAGCGTGGCCAGGAGATCGGCCTCACGGGCGCCTGCGTCGGCGGCGGACAGGGCGCCGGGAGCGTCATAAGAGTCGAAGCGTAGAGCAGACCCGGACGGGGCGGCGGCGCGGCGGCTCTCGAGCCGCCGCGCCGCCGCCGGCCGACAGTTCATCAGAAGAGCGGACGAAAGCGAGGTACAGAAGTGAAAGAAGGCAACAGGTTCGGAGCCCATCGTGTGATCGAGCCCAAGGGCGTTCTGCCGCAGCCGGCGTGGAAGATCGACAACACGATGGAGATCGCCGACAACGAGATCCTGATCGACGTCGACACGCTCAACGTCGACGCGGCCAGCTTCACCCAGATCGAAGAGGCCGAGGGCGGGGACGTCAAGAAGATGGCCCGCCACAGCCTCGGCATCATCGCCACGCGCGGCAAGCACCACAACCCCGACACCGGCTCGGGCGGCATGCTGCTCGGCACGGTCAAGGAGATCGGCCCCAAGCTCAAGGGCCGCGACCTCAAGGTCGGCGATCGTATCGCCACCCTCGTTTCGCTGTCGCTCACCCCGCTCAAGGTCGACGAGATCATCTCGATCAACAAGGACACCTGCCAGGTCAAGGTCAAGGGCCAGGCCATCCTGTTCGAGACCGGCATCTACGCCAAGATCCCCAGCGACATGGACGAAGCCCTGGCGCTGGCCATCCTCGACGTGGCCGGCGCTCCGGCGCAGGCCGCCAAGCTGAGCAAGCCCGGCCAGATCGTGTTCATCATCGGCGCCGGCGGCAAGAGCGGCCTGTTGTGCGCCTACGAGGCCCGCAAGCGCGTCAAGCCGACCGGCAAGGTCATCTGCCTCGTGCACGGCGACGCCGGCCGCAAGCGCCTCGAAAAGTCCGGCTTCGCCGACGTCATCATCCAGGGCTCGGCCACCGACCAGCTGTTCGTCTGGGAGCAGGTCAGCAAGGCGACGGGCGGCGAGATGGCCGACCTGACCATCAACTGCGTCGACATCCCCAACACCGAGATGGCCTCGATCCTCGCCACCAAGGACGACGGCCTGGTCTACTTCTTCTCCATGGCGACGAGCTTCACGTCGGCCGCCCTGGGCGCCGAGGGCATCGGCGCCGACACGACGATGATCATCGGCAACGGCTACACCAAAGATCACGCGATCATCGCCCTCGAGGTCGTGCGCGAGAGCCCGATGCTCATGGAGATCTTCAAGGACACCTACTCGACCGGCGCCGGCAACGCCGAACCCGTGGGCATCAAGGCCTCCGAGGTCTGAGAGCGGCGAGGCACTGCCGACCGGCATGCGGCAGACGGGCGCTTCCGGGAGGCGAACCTGCACCTTCGCCCTGGTCGCTCCACGGCGAGACGCTCGAGCTGCCCGCTGCCGGCCGACGTCTGAGGCACGTGCCGCACCTGCCCCGAGGTAGGTCAACGGAAGGGCGGGCCGCTCACGCGGCCCGCCCTTCCGTTCCTTCGTCCCCGCTTCGACGGCCCCGCGGCGAACGCCCGGCGCCGGCGTCGCGTTTCACGTGAAACGACGCTGATCCGCGCCGCCGTTTCACGTGGAACACTCACCGCCCGGCGCCGGGCCGGCGGGCGGGCGACGCTTCGCCGACCAGAAAGCGTGGAACATACGACCCGCGGGCCCGACGACCCGCCTTGCCGTTCCGACTCGCAGCGTTCTACACTCGCGAAGGGCCGGCGCGGTCCCACGCACCCTCGCCTCTGGAGCTTTCATGAACAAGCAGGATGTCCTTTCCGCTCTCTCGACAGTGCAGGATCCCGAGCTGCAACGCAGCGTCATCGACCTGGGCATGGTGCGCGATATCGAGATCACCGACGACCGCCTGTCGGTGCGTCTCGTGCTCACCACCGCGGCGTGCCCGCTGAAGAACCGCATAGAGACTGAGACCGAGCAGGCGCTCGTGGCCGTCGCCGGCGGACGCCGGGTCGAGGTCGTGATGGACGCCATGTCGCCCGAGGAGTGCGCGCGTCTCGCGGCAGCCGTCAAGGCCGACCGCGGCATCCCGCCGACGCCGTTCGGACCGGGCGGCAAGACGCGCGTCCTGGCGGTGGCCAGCGGCAAGGGTGGGGTGGGCAAGTCGACGGTCACCGCCAACCTGGCGGTCGCTCTGGCTCAGCGGGGCCACGCCGTGGGCCTGATCGACGCCGACGTCTACGGTCCCACGATCCCCCTCATGTTCGGCATGGCGGCCGTGACGCCCACCTCGCACGACGGCAAGCTGGTGCCGCCCGAGGGCCACGGGGTCAAGGTCGTCTCCATGGGCTTCTTCCTCGAAGAGGACGAGCCGGTGATCTGGCGCGGGCCGATGCTCGGACGCGCCATGGAGCAGTTCCTCGGCGACGTGCTGTGGGGCAGCCCCGACTACCTGCTCATCGACCTGCCGCCGGGCACCGGCGACATCGCCCTGACGATCGCCCAGATGCTGCCGTCGGCCGAGATGATCCTGGTCACGACGCCCCAGGAGGCCGCCGCGAAGATCGCCGCCAAGGCGGCGAAGATGGCGCTGCTCACGAAGCACCGCATCATCGGCGTCGTCGAGAACATGTCCTACTACGTGTGCCCCAACTGCGGCGAAAAGCACTTCATCTTCGGCCACGGCGGGGCGTTCGAGATCGCCCGTGCAACCGGCACGACGCTGCTCGGTCGCATTCCGCTCGACGAGACCACACGCAGCGCCGGCGACGCCGGCACGCCCCCGGCGCTCGACCCCGCCAGTCCTGTCGGCGCCGTCTTCCACGACATCGCTCGCGCCGTGGAGACGATGCCGGCGCCTCCGTCCGCCGTCTAGCGCGGTCGCCGCGCGAACACCGACTACAGGCGCTGCGAGCATCAGTCCGGCGCGTCGCCTGCGACCGCCCGCCCGGCTCTTGCACCTGCGTGTAGAATTGGTCAAGTTCTGAAGCAAAAGCGCCGACGACCGAAGGTGTCATGGGGAGTCCTGTTACGTCGGCCACCGATCACCGCTGGTTGAGGCTCGGCCCTGCGGCCGAACTGCTGGGCGTGAGCGTCAACACGCTGCGTCGCTGGAGCGACGCCGGCAAGGTCGTCTGCTACCGCAGCGCCGGGGGCCATCGCCGCTTTCGCCGGGTCGACATCGAGACGCTGCTGCGCCAGGGAGCGGGCGGCGCGGCGTCCCGCCGCGCCGCCCGCTCCCTGGCCCCGGCCTCCGAGGCGACCGCGGTCGCCGCTCTCGAGGCTCGCAACCGCGACCTCCAGCAGCTCGTCGAAGCCGGCATGGAAGACGGTTCCCGGCTGTCGACCGACGAAGTCCTGGAGAGCGTCGCGCGTCGTCTGGCGCGCCTCACGCACTCGCCGGTAGCCGACATCTACGCGGTCGAGGGCGAGACCCTGCGGGCGCTCGTAAGCTACGACAACGGAGCCTTCGACCGCTCGTGGGAGGGCACCACGCTCAAGCTGTGCGACTACCCCTGCAGCGCCATCGCGGTCGGCCAGCGCCGCGTCTCGGTCGCCGCCAGCCTCGACGATCCCGTGCTCACGGCGACCGGGCGGGCCTCGCTCGAGAGATGGAGCTACCAGTCCCAGCTCTCCGTGCCGCTCGTGGCCCGCGATGGGGTGATCGGCCTTCTCGAGCTGTCCGACTACGTGCCGCGCGACTACGCCGAGCATCTCGAGCTCATCGACGGACTCGCCCGCGTGGCCGGACGGGCGCTCGACACCGCCCACCTGTTCGACGAGATCCGGCAGCGCAACGTCATCTTGCACGAGCTCGTCGAGTTCGGCGCGCTCGTCACCGGCGCCGGAGACGTGACGGAGCTTCTGCGCATCACGGCCAAGCGCCTGGTCGAGACGCTCCATGTGGCGGACTGCGACGTGTTCACGCTCGAGGGCGAGACCCTGCTCAGCCGGGTGAGCTACGACCGCAACGGCTACGACGACGACGCGGTGGGGCACTCGTTGCGAGTCGACGACTTCCCCCACACCAAGGCCGCGATCGAGTCGCAGGAGATCGCCGTCATCGCCTCCCCCGACGATCCCCGCCTGGACGCCGCGGAGCGGCGGGTCTTCGACGAGTGGGGTTTCAAGAGCAACCTCTCCCTGCCGCTCGTGGTCGACGGCGTCGTCAACGGCCTCATCGACATCTACGGCGACGTGCCGGGCGACTTCGCCGAGTACGTCGACTTCCTGAAGACGGTCGGCCGGCTCCTCGCCGGAGAGCTCGGCAAGGCCCGGCTGCTCGAGCGCCTGAGCTCGACCAACCGTGGGCTGGAGACGCTCGTACACTCGGGTCTCGAGTTCGGCTCCACGCTCGACCTCGACCAGGTACTCGCTTCGGTGGCGTCCCGCATCTACGCCGAGGCCGGCGTGGCCTGCTGCGACATCGCCACCATCGAGGAGGACACCCTGCGCGGCCTGGTGAGCGTCGACAGGCACGGCGTCAACGCCGAGTACTCGGGCGCCACCTACGCCCTCGCCGACCTGGGCACGGCCCGCGCCGTAGTCGCAAGCGGCGAGCCTCTGGCGGTCGCCGACGCGCGCGGCGATCCCCGCGTCTCGGACTTCGAGCGTCGGGGGTGGCAGAAGCTCGGCTTCGTCTCGGCGCTGCGGCTGCCGCTGCTGTTCGGAGGGCGAGTGGCCGGCTTCGTCAGCCTGTTCGACACGCAGCCCCGCGAGTTCGCTCACGTCGAGCTCCTGCGCGGCCTCGCCCAGGTCGCCGCCCAGGCGGTGGCCAACGCCACGCTGTATCGGCAGCTCGACAAGACCAGTCGCAGGCTGGCGGTCGTCAACGACGCCAGCCTGCAGCTTTCGTCGACTCTCGAGCTGCGCGACGTCCTGCTGTCGACGGCCAATCGCCTTTGTGAGATCGGAGTCGTCCCCGCGTGCGACATCTATCTGCTCTCCGCCGCCGAGCTTCTCTGTGTCGCCAGCGTGAAGCGGGGCGAGGTCGCCGCGGCGTGGGAGGGCACGGTCGTCCCTCTCGGCAGGTGGACCGCGGTCGAGCTTGCCGTATCGGGTCGCGCCACCGTGCAGCTGTCGTCGCTCGACGACCCGCGGCGCAACGCCGACGAGATCGCGGAACTTCGCAGCTACGGCTACGAGGCCGAGCTCGTCGTGCCACTCGTCGCCAAAGGACGCGTGATCGGGGTGGCCGACCTGCTCGACTTCGAGCGGCGGCGCTTCTCGGCGGACGCGGTCGCTACAGTCGAGGCGGTCTGCCACGCGGCCTCACTGGCGATCGACAACGCCAACCTGTTCGAGGCGGTGCAGCTCCGCCGTAAGGAGACCGAGCTCCTCAACGCCATCGCCCGCCGGACCGCCTCGAGCCTGCAGCTCGACGAGATCGCCGGCGCCACGGCCGACGAGCTCCGTCAGATCATCGCCTTCCAGCGCGCCGACCTGGTCCTTGCGACCGACCACGACCAGCTCGAGACCATCTACTCCTCGGAGATGCGGAGCGGCGGCGGGCCGCACACCGCGACGCCCGAGCAGCGCGACGCTCTCGAGACCATACGGCGCGAGCGAGTCGTGGTGTTCGAGTGCGGCGCGACGCCGTCGTTCGACGGTCGCGCGGGCCACGACCCGGACGAGGCCGGCGCGAGCATCGCCTTGTTGCGCAACGACGAGCTCATCGGCGTGCTCGACCTCGCGGGCGCCCAGGAGCACGTCTTCGCTTCCGTCGACCGCCACCTGCTGGAACGGGTGGGCACACACCTCTCGCTGGCCATCAACAACGCCCGCCTGTACGACGAGATCAAGCGCATGCACCTGGGCAACCTCAAGGCCCTGAGCTCGGCGCTCAACGCGAAGGACTACTACACGCTCGGGCACGCGGCGCGCGTGGGCGCCTACATGGTCCTGCTCGGTCGCGAGCTCGGCTGGCCCGACGAGACGACCCACCAGGTCGAAGAAGCGGCCTACCTGCACGACATCGGCAAGATCGGCGTCTCCGACCGCGTCCTGCTCAAGCCGAGCGGCCTGAACTCGCGCGAATGGGACCTCATGCGCCAGCACCCGATCTTCTCGGCCGACATCTTGCGCCCCCTGTTCGCCGACGACCTCGTGCTCGGCGTGCGTCACCACCACGAGCACTGGGACGGCACCGGCTACCCCGACGGCCTCGCCGGCGAGGCGATCCCGCTCGTGGCGCGCGCCATGTGCGTCGCCGACTCCTACGACGCCATGTCGTTCCGGCGCCCCTACCGTCAGGCCCTGGCCTACCACGAGGCGCTCGCCGAGCTCGACCGCTGCTGCGGGACGCAGTTCGATCCGGAGATCGTCGCCGCCTTCGAGCGGGTACTGGCGCGGCTCGACGAGCAACGCGCCCAGGCGCGTGAGGTCGCGGCAGTGGCGGCCGCACGCATCGATCCCGGCGAGCACGCCAAAGTGCGCGTGGCGCGCGACGAGAGCGGACCGGAGTATCGGCGCATCGCGGCCGCGCTGCGAGCCGTCCGCAACGATAACCCTCAGGTGCGATTCCTGACGACGGTGGTCGTCGGCGACGACGCCAGGTGCGCCATCGCCGTCGATCCCGAGGAGTCAGCCGACGAGCATTCCCCCCTGGGCAGCGAGGTCTTCGCCGACGACGAGCTGCTCGAGACCTTCGCCGGCGCCACGCCCGACGTCAACGTGCTCTACGTCGACCAGTGGGGCGTCTGGGTGACCGGTCTTGCGACCGTGCGCGACGAACGCGGCGAGGTCGTCGCGGTCGTCGAGGCCGACGTCCCGCCGGCCGGCGTGAGCGGCGCCACGATGGAGGGCTTGCGCAGCGACGTCGCGCAAGCCTTCTCCTCAATGTTCCAGGCGGCCGTGGCGCGACTCAGCCGCACCGAGCTCGACGCCATCACCGACGGTCTCACCGGTCTCTACAACCATCGCTACCTGCACGAGCGCCTGTCGGAGGAGATCGAGCGCGCCCGTGAAGACAACCGGCCGCTCTCCCTGCTGTTCTGCGGCCTCGACCAGTTCAAGTCCTTCAACGAGCGCTACGGCCACAGCGCGGGCGACGACGCGCTGCGCGGCGTCGCCCGCGTGATCGACGGCGCCGTCCGGCACGTCGACCTCGCGGCGCGCTACGGCGGCGAGGAGTTCGCGGTGATCCTGCTGGGCAGCGACGCCGACGCCGCCGTGGAGGTAGCCGAGCGCGTCCGGCGCGAGATCGCGGCGTCCAAGCCGGTCTTCGGCAAGGATGCCCATCTCACCATCAGTATCGGCGTGGCGTCGTTCCCGGCCGACGCCGGCCTCAAGGAGGAGCTGCTCGACAAGGCCGATTGGGCCATGCGCCTAGCCAAACGCCGGGGGCGCGACCGGGTGGTCACGTTCGCCTCCGGCCAGTCGGGCGACGCTCCGGACGAGTTCGGCTTGGCGACCGTGCACACGAGCTGGGCCGCTCTGGCCGACGCGGTCGACGCCAAGCGCCACACAGCCGGCACGCGGTCGCGCGACGTGGCCCGCATCGCGGCCCTGACGGCCGCCGAGCTCGGCCTGGACGGTGTCGCCGGCCAGCAGGTCTCCGAGGCGGCGCGGCTCAGCGACGTCGGCGAGATCGGCGTACCCGACGACGTGCTGAACAAGCCGGGCGAGCTGACGCCCGACGAGTGGCGGCTGATGCGCGAGCACCCGGTCGCCGGCGAGCGCCTGCTGCGCGGTCTTGGCGCGGGCGAGCTGCTCGCTCAGGCGGTGGCCCACCACCACGAGCGCTTCGACGGTGCGGGCTACCCCAGCGGCCTCTCCGGCGAGGCCATCCCACTCTACGCCCGCGTCGTGCTGGCGGCCGCCGCCTACTGTGCCATGACGGGCCGCCGCCCCTACGCAGCGCAGCTCGACACCGGCCAGGCCGTCGCCGAACTGCGACGCTGCGCGGGCACGCAGTTCGACGGCCGTGTGATCGAGGCCCTGACGCGAGCGGTCGCCCGCGAGCCGGGCGGCCCGGCAAAGGCCTGAAGAACTCGCGAGGCGCGGCGCGGGCCCCCCCGGACCCGCGCCGCGCCTCACGCCTGGACGCTCACAAGGTCAGGAACGAGGTGAGATAGTCGCCGATCTCGCGGTCGTCGGCGCCCATCTCCAGGGTGCTGAGCAGACGGCACAGGCTTTCGTCGTCGCCCACGAGCAGCGCGCCCAGATGATCGTAACGATCGAGCATACGGTCGACGATCTCCGCCTTCTCCTTGCGAGTCATCATCGTCCTCCCGTCTGGAGCCTGCATCCCGACCCCCTTTCGATCCCTCTGGACTTGACATCGCCAGCCCCCTCGGCGGGTGAGATAGGACGCCCGTCTATGTCGCCAGAGTGGCAACGCCCCGAGGCCCGCGACGGGCCCCGATCCGAGCCTGACGGGCGCTACGGCCGGCAGCGACCGGGGGCGCGAATCCGTCGCCCCGTGAGGCGACGGCCGCAGCGGCGCGCAACGGCCCCCAGAAAGGAGCGGAGGGGTCGGTCACGGCGGAGTGGGGCGTGCCTGCTCGGGGCGTGCCGGGGCGGCGCCGGGCGAGCGCCCGGCGCACTTTCAGGGCAGCTGCAGGGCGATGCCGGCGATGACCTCGAGGGCGGCGCGTGCGGCGAGCTGGCTCAGGTGCCCCTGCAGGTCGTAGCGGGGCGCGAGACAGCAGATGTCGAAGGCGGCGACCGGTCCCCGGCCCAGCACGCGCAGGGCCCGAATCACCTCGCGCGCCGACAGGCCGGCCGGATCGGGATACTTCTGGCCGCCGTGAGCCGGGTCGACCACGTCGATGTCGAGCGAGACGTACATCGCCTCGGTGCCGGCGGTGGCCGTCTCGAGGGCTTCCTGGGCAACGGTCGCGATGCCGAGCTCATCGACGTCGGCCATGGTGTAGTAGCGGTAGCCGAGCTCATCGGCCACCGCCTTGTCGGCGAGCGACTCGCGGCCGCCGCGCAGGCCGATCTGAACGAAGTTCTCGGGCTCGACCACGCCCAGGTCGAACGCTCGCGCCCACTGCGAACCGGCCCAGTACTTGGGCTCGTAGCTCATGTCGAAGTGCGAGTCCAAAGCCACGATGCCGAGCTTGCCGTTCAACTTGCCGGCCAGCACCTGGAGCACGGGGATGGGGATCGAGTGGTCGCCGCCGAACACGATCGGCACGGCGCCGGCGGCGAGGATGTCGGCGAGCTTGGCGTGGGTGCGCAGGAAGGTCTCCTCGATGTCGCCGGGCACGACCTCGACGTCGCCGTAGTCGACCACTCGCAGATGGTCGAGGATGACGAGGTCGGGGTCGGCTTCGGGAACAAAGCCGCGTCCGTGGCGCAGCGAGTAGAACACCGAGTGGCGCCGGATGGCATCGGGGCCGGCGTCGGCGCCGCTGCGGTAGTAGATCGAGCCCTCGGGGGCCGGCGCGGCGCTCGCCGGGGCGTAGGTCAGCGGGTCGAGCAGCCTGACGCCCTCGAAGGGCACGCCGAGGATCGCCGCGCCGGCCCCTTCGAGCGCAGCCGGTGAGCTCGCCGCCGGCGCCTCGACGAACGTCGGCACGTCGCCGTGCAGGATGGGCGCCATGACCCGCTCGGGCCGGCCCTGCCGCGACGCCGCCTTGGAGGCGCCGCGTTCGAACGCCTCGCGCACCTTCTTGGGATCCATCTGCCCTCAGACCTCCTGCCGCGCCCGCGGGGCCAGTGTCGACTGGACCTGCTCAGTCTATGCCATCGGGCGACCCGAGAGTCTCGGGCGCCACGGCGCTCGTGCGCTGTAGTCTCGTCGTCACGCCGTCGCGGATCACGACGAGCTGGTCGTGTGCCTGGTCGTAGGTGATCTCGTACCTGGGATCGGAGATCGCGTTCTCCCCCCAGACCGTGAGGTGGTCGTCCTGCAGAGTGGCGATCCAAGGCGCGGCGCCCCTGACGGCCGGGTAGCGCACGGCGTAGCGGTCGACGGCAGTCTTTCCCACGGTCATTGTCCGCGGATGTGACATGCTCACCTCGCGCCACGTCCCTACGGCCTTCGACGCGATGGCCGGTGTCCGGCCAGAAGCGACGGCGAGAACCACGGCGACGGCCACCAACACCGCAACGGCCAGAAGGATCCATGTTCGTATCTTCACGGCGGCTCCCCGAGGTCGCTCAACGAGCTTCCGTGGTCGAGACAACAATAACCTGCCGGGGAGACAGCCGGGAGTCTCAGTCGCGTGAGCCAACTTGCCGAATGCGCCGGAATCGGGTACAAACGATGTTCGCGCGCGGCAGCCGATTGCCGGCTCGCGTCCTCGCTTGCGTGGGGCATTAGCTCAGCTGGGAGAGCGCCTGGATCGCACCCAGGAGGTCAGCGGTTCGATTCCGCTATGCTCCACCACATCCACGATCAGTGCACCCGGCGCGGCCGCGCGATACGCTAGGCGTTGCCGCCATGAATGATCCCGGCCAGACCGCGCACGATCCCACCGCGACGGGGTTCTCCCGCTTCTTCCCCCGGCGCTACTTCCTCGACGCCAAGCCCGTGCTGCTCGAGCTGCTCGACCCGCGCGGTCTGCGCATCCTCGACGCCGGCTGTGCGGGGGGCGGAAACGGCGAGCTCATGAAGCGGGCGGGCGCCCGCGAGGTCGTCGGCGTCGAGCTCTCCGCCGAGGCGGCGGAACTGGCCCGCACGCGGCTCGACGCCGTGATCGTGGGCGATCTCGCCACCGTCGATCTTGCCGCGATCGCCGGCGAGCCGTTCGATGCCCTTCTCTTCATCGACGTGCTCGAGCACCTGCTCGATCCGCAGCGCGACGCTCGTCCGCTATCTCGAGCTGGTGAAGCCCGGGGGCCTGGTGGTCGCCTCCATCCCCAACGTGGCTCATGTCTGGGTGATCGCCAACCTCCTGGCGGGGCGCTGGCCGCAGAAGGACAGCGGCATCTTCGACCGCACGCACCTGCGTTTCTTCGCCCGGCGCGACATGGTCCACCTGCTGGAGAGCGCCGGACTGCAGGTGAGCGAGGTGCGCCCGTACTTCGGCCGCTACCGCTCGATCAGGGCGCTGTCGTTGGGACTGTCGCTGTACGTGTTTCGCAACTACTTCGCGCGCCAGTACCTGCTCGTGGCGCGCAAGCCGGCGGCGTGAGCCCGGTCAGACCGGTGTTGTCGCCCCCTCGTCGTCCTTCTCGTCGACGCCCAGATCGGTGAGCTGGATCATCGCCTCGCGGGGGTCGAAGCGCACCTGCTGCGAGCCGCAGACCGGGCACAGGGGCTGGGGCGCCTCGGTCGGAAACTCCTCGCCGCACGACAGGCAGGTGGCGGCGATCGGCGCGCTCGCGAAGTGCAGCGTCGCGCCCTTGAGCAGCTCGTCTTCGTCGGTCAGCATCTCGTAGTACATCTCGATCGACTCGGGCTGAAAATCGGCCGCCGGCGTGATCGTGAGGAAGAGATCGGTCACCTTGACCGCCCCGGCCTGGCGAGCCGCCTCGCGGGCGCGCTCGACGATGCCCTGGGTGATGCCGAGTTCGTGCACGCCGCTCCTCCCGGTCTGTACCTCGCCGCGCCGTCCGGACGCGCTCTAGTTCTACCTGTAGCGCGGGTGTCGAGTCGAGCCCGGCGTCGCTGTGGACGCGAGGGCCCGCGTGAGCCGGGCTCCTTGGACCGCGCGACGTTGCCGCCGCGCCCGCCGGTCTGACACAATCGCACGACACACCACCGTGGTGTCCCGTCTCTTCCCACGAGAGGCGGCTCGAAAGACATTCGGTCCCACGCGAGCTCCTCCGGCGTCCGCCGGCCGGGGCGGGGCCGAGAGGAGGGATAGGCATGAAGGTTCTCATCGTGGGAGCAGGCATGCAGGGCCAGGTGCTCACCTGGAATCTGGGCCGCAATCCGGCCGTCACCGAGATCGTCGTCGCCGACTTCGACGAGGCGCGGGCGAGGTTCGTCGCCGGCCAGGTCGGCAACGGCAAGGCCAAAGCGATCTTCATCGACGCCTCCGACACCGACGCCGTGGCCAGGGCCGCCGAGGGCGCCAAGCTGGTCATAAACGCGGTCGTGCCGACCTTCGACATGGCGATCCTGCACGCCTGCCTCAAGGCCGGCGCCGACTACCTCGACATGGCCTCGGGCCAGACGCCGACCCAGACCATCGACGAAGCGTGGCTCGAGCAGTCGGCCCTCGACCCCGAGTTCAAGAAGGCCGGACTCACCGCACTGCAGAGCTGCGGCATGGACCCGGGCGTCACCAACACGTTCGCCGCCAACGGGTACGAAGACCTCGACAAGTGCTTCGAGATCCGCATCAAGGACTACGCCCTGTTCGATTCGCCGGTGCCGCTGCAGGTATGGTCGCAGGAGACCTACTACACCGACTGCGCCCAGCCGCCGCTGCTCTACGAAGACGGTGAGTTCAAGCGTGTCGAGATCTTCGGCCGCAAGGAGTTCTACCAGTTCCCCGAGCCCTTCGGCCGGGGCCCGTGCGTCTGCCACGACCACGAAGAGGTCACCACGCTGCCGCGCCTGCTGCCCAGGAAGTTCGGCGACAAGGGGCTGCGCTACGTCGACTTCAAGATGGGCACCGAAGAGGCGGCCATCGACGGCGACGCCGCCTTTGTGGGCAGCGGCATGACGAGCAAGGTGCCGGTGACGCTCAAGGACGGCACGAAGGTACGGCCGATCGACGTCTACGTCGCGACGCTCGCGCCCAACCCGCCGGCCGACGAGCTCGCCCGGCTCGCGCTGGCCGGTGAGATCCTCGACATCGGCATCCAGCTCGTCGACTGCATCGGCGAGAAGGACGGCAAGCCGATGACGATCAACTACTCGGTGATCGGCCCCGACATCAAGCGCGTCAACGAGCTCATCCCCGGGGCCACCTGCGTGTCGTACGGCACCTCCACGCCGGCCGCGATCTACGCCGAGCTGATCGTCACGGGCAAGATCCACCAGCCGGGCGTGATCGCCCCTGAGCTGCTCGACCGTCCGGCACGCGACGAGTTCATCGCCGAGATGGGCCGCCGCGAGATGCCCGTCATGCGCCGCGTCGAGACCCAGATCAACTAAAGCGAGCCTCAAAGAGACGCCGCGAGGCGTGGGCGCTAGGCGAGGGCGGGCGGGAAAGCCGACAGGCTTTCCCGCCCGCCCTCGCCTGTTCGCGCCGGGCGCCTACCGCACGATCGGGGTGAGCTTCTTCTCGAGCACGTCGAAGCGCCGCGCGACCCGCATGCCGGCCTTCTCGTAGAGCGCCACGGCGCCGGTCGCGTTCTGGGCATCGACGTCGAGACGCACGACGGTCACGCCGCGCGCCGACAGCGCCCGGAACTCCTCGATCAGCAGGGCGAGCCCCAGCCCGCGGCCGCGCCACGGAGTACGGACGGCAAGGTCGCCGACGAACCCGCCGTCGTCGGCCACCCAGGCGGCTGCGTACCCCGCGATCTCGTCGCCGTCCCAGGCGATCAGCCACAATCCCGGATCGAAGCCGGGCCGATCGATGTGGTGAAGGCGCCACTCGGCGTAGCTGCGCGGCTCGTACAGGTGATGCTCGGCGAAGGCCTCGATGTCGGCGGCGTGGAGCCTCAGCTCGTCGCGGCCGACGCGCAGCGTGCGCAGTGTGATGCCGTCGGGCCAACTCGAGATCTCGAGCTCCACGCCCAGGTCGATGCGCATCTCGTAGTACTGCCTCGTTGCGACGAACCCGTGGCTCTCCAGCGCCCGGTAGCATTCGGCGATCGCGTGCTCGGCCCAGACCACGAGAGTGGCAGTCACGCCCGGGGTGAGCGCGCCGGCGAGCTCGGCGGCGCGCGCCTCGATGGCGGCGAGCAGCACCTCGCAGAGCCCGCGGCCACGGTGCTCGGGATGGACGTAGTGATCGGCCGGGATCTCGCCGGTCGCGTGCGGTCGATTGACCAGGGCGACGGCCGCGATCGAGACCGCGCCATCCAGGGGCGCGGCGACCACCCAGGCGTCGCGGGCGAGATCGATGTGCGGGTCGCGAAAGTCGACCTCGAGCCGGTCCCCGTGGCGCCGCGGCTCGCCGCAGTCGGCGCTCTCGGCGTCGTCGAGCACCCGCTGGGCGGCGGGAATGTCGGCCAGCGTCGCGTGTCGCAGGAGGTATCCTTTGGGCAGGCCGGTCATGAGTCGCTCGCTTGTCGGCGCGCCGCGCCGGTCGCCGCGACGGACGCGGATCTCGGCCCCTCTTTCTCAGTTGCCGTCGATCTTGCGCTGCAGCGGCGCCCAGGTGGGCGGCGGCACGGCCCCGGGATCGGGCCGCACGGGCCTGCCGGCGGCTCCCGGCAGCCGCAGCAGCCCATCGGCCGCCACGACTTCGACCTCGTCGTCTCCGACGGCCGCGAACAGCGAGACGAGGCCCACGGCGTCGTGCCCGCCGCCCAGCTCGTCGACGGTCAGTGCGTGGTTGACCTGCAGACGCCGCCAGGTGTCGCGCAGTCGCTCCCACGTGTAGTCGGCGCGCTTGCCGCGCACCTGCAGCGAGAGCCTGTCGCCGGCGCCCACCACGCGTCCGGTGCCCTTCCAGAAGATCAAGTCGAACTCGGCGATCCGGCCTTCCTGCAGGCGCCACTTCATGGTTTCGGCTGAGATCATGGGTCCTCCCGTAGCCGCCGGCGCGGCTGGCGGCGCGCGCTCTCCCCCTAGTTTACCGGTTGCCGGCCGACCGCGCCTCTCCCCGCGCCACCCGTGGCGCCCAGGCGCCTACCGCGCCGTCCGGCGCTGGACGAGCCCCACGCCGTCGCCGAGCGGCAGCAGCACGTAGTCGAGCGCGGCGTCGCCGGCCAGGCGCCGGTTGAGCGCGAGCGCCGTGTCGACTGAGGCCTGCGACCAGTGGTCGTCGCCGCGTCCCGCGGCCACCCGTCCGTTCATGAGCAGGTTGTCGATCACGATCAGCCCGGTCTTGCGCAGACGGTCGAGCGCCAGATCGAGATACCCGGGGTAGCCCGACTTGTCGGCGTCGATGAAGATCACATCGAAGATCTCGCGCAGGCCGGGCAGCGTCTCGTGAGCGTCGCCCAGAAGGATCTCGACCCGCGCTCCGGCGGGATCGCGGGCCAGATAGGTCCGGGCAAGGGCGGCCATGTGCATGTCGCTTTCGAGCGACACCACCTTGCCGTAGTCGGGCAGGGCGCGGGCGATGTGCAGCGCCGAGTAGCCGATGGCCAGGCCGACCTCGAGCACGAGCCTGGCGCCCGCCGCCCTCGCCAGCATGCCGAGCAGCGCGGCGGTCTCGCGCGACGCGATCGGCACGCTGTGCTCGGCCGCGTAGGCCTCCATCTCGGCGACCAGAGGGTCGGCCGGTCGCCGCAGTGAGTCCAGGTAGTCGCTGGCCGCCTGTTCGAGGATCATGGCAGAGTCTTTCGTCGCGTCGTTTGCCCGAGACCAAGGCCATTCTATGGTACCCTGAGCAGCCGTGGCGCCGGTCGCGTTGCCCGCTCCGGCGGGCATGAGTAGAGTTTGCCAAGGCGACCGACGAATGACCGAGGCCGATGAGCGAAGCCAACCACGACCCAGAGCCCGACGCGCGCCCCATCGCCCGCGTCGACCTCCACTGCCACTCGCGCTTCTCCGCCCGCTCCGAACTGTACCTGGCGCGAACGTTCGGCATGCGTGAGTGCTTCACCGACCCCCACCTCGTCTACCGCGAGGCCAGGGCGCGCGGCATGACCCACGTGACGCTCACCGACCACGACACGATCGCGGGCGCGCTGCAGCTCGCCGACTTTCCCGACTTCACCATCGGCGAAGAGATCAGCGCCTTCTTCCCGACCGAGGCGCTGCACGTCCACGTGCTGGTGTGGGGGGTAGACGAGACGCGCCACCGCGAGATCGGCGAGCTGCGCTTCAACATCTTCGAACTGGCCGAGTACCTGCGGCGCGAGGGCCTGACTCACGCCCTCGCCCACCCCATGTCGGTGGTCTCCGAGTTGCGCGTCGAGCACTACGAGCAGCTCATGCTGCTGTTCGGCCTATGGGAGACGCGCAACGGCAGCTCCACCCAGATCGAGAACCGGATCAGCGCGGAGCTCGTCGCCGCGTCGCCCGCTCTCATCCCCCGGCTCGCCGAGAAGTACGGCCGCGAGCCGGCCGCCCCGGCCATCCGTCCGGTGGCGGGCTCCGACGACCACGGCGGCCTCGACGTCGGCGCCACCTTCACGCAGATCCGTCTGGGAGCCGGCGAGACCGACCCGTTCGCCGCCCTCCTGCGCCGCAAGGCGGCGCTGCGCGGCACGCAGGGATCGACGGCCAAGACCGCCCACACCGCCGTCAGCCTTCTCTTTCGCGGCGGCGACGGCGATTCGCGCAACTGGCTGTCGCGGACGCTGGTGCGCCGCGGCATGCGCTCCAGCATTCCCTGGACGGTGCTCGAAGGGCAGCGCAGCCGGCAGCTCGCCGGCCGCTTCGTCGGCCTGGCGATCGACCCACCCTGGCGGCGCGAGAGCGGCGGGGCGCTGCGCAAGGCGGCCGCCAGCGGCGCCGCCGAGGTCATCCGCAGCGGCGCGCTGGTGAGCGGCGGGCTGCACCACCAGCGGCTCGCCTCGATCGCCGAGGCCACCTGGGAGCGCACCGTGCGCGACTGCTTCGAGCAGCTGCGCGGGACGGGATTCACCAGGGAGTCGCTCGAGACCTGGAAGACCCTCGGCCAGGCCCAGACGCTGATCGCTCCCTACCTGCTGGCGGCAACCTCACTCGCCCGCCAGCGCATCCATGCCCGCGACGTCCACCGCGAGCTGTCCGACCAGGGCCTGCTCGAGCCCTGGCCGGCGCCGGCCGAGCCGCACGTGGCGATGTTCACCGACACGATCGAGGAGATCAACGGCGTCGCGGCGGTGCTGCAGCCACTGGTCGCCTTCGCCGAAGCGCAGGCCTGGCCGTTCACCATGATCTCGTGCGGCAGCGGACGGGTCAGCAGGCCGACACACGAGACGTTTCAGGCCCTCGACCGGTTCAGCTTCGATGTCTACGAGGAGTTCCCGCTGTTCGTGCCGCCGGTGCTCCAGCTCCTGCACTGGTGCGAAGACAGCGACGTCGACGTGATCCACGCCGCCACACCCGGGCCAATGGGCATGGTCGCCGCCCTGCTGGCCCGCACTCTCGGCCTGCCGCTGGTCGCCTCGTACCACACCGATCTGCCGCGCCTGGGCTACTTTCTTACCTCCGACCACATCGTGCGCGAGGCGCTGTGGACCTACGTGCGCGGTTTCTACAACCAGGCCGAGATCGTGTTCTGCCCGTCGCGGGCCGTGCAGGACGACCTCACCCAGCACGGCGTCCGCGCCCGTTTCGAGAACCTGGACCAGGCCATCGACGCCACGAGGTTCATGCCGGGCCGGCGCAGCGACGAGGTGCGGCGCGTGCTCGGCGGCGGCAAGAAGGTGATCCTCTGGGTCGGGCGCATGTCGCCCGAGAAGGGGCTCGACTTTCTGGCGCTGGCCTACGACCGGCTGCGCCACCAGCGCGACGACGTGCAGCTCGTCCTCGTCGGCGACGGGCCGTATCGCGAGCAGCTCACCGGGCTGCTCCCAGGGGCCTCGTTCCTGGGCTACCGGACCGGCGACGAGCTGGCCACGATCTACGCGTCGGCCGACGTGTTCGTCTTTCCCGGCCGGGCCGAGACGTTCGGCCAGGTCCTGCTCGAAGCGGCCGCCTCGGGTCTGCCGGCGGTCGTGACGGCCGGCATCGGCGTCGACGAGAACGTCGCTCCCGACGAGACCGCCCTCGTGGTGCCGCCCGGCGACGCCAGCGGTTTCGTCACGGCCCTGGCGCGTCTCCTCGACGACGAGCCGCTGCGCCGGCAGATGGGCGTCGCGGCCCGCGACCGGGCGCTGCAACGCAGCTGGCCGGCGACCTTCAGCCACATGCGCGAGGTCTACCGGTCGATGCCGGTCTGACGCGCCGGCGCGAGACGCGGCCGATGGCGACTGTGACTCCAAAGACGGCGGCGAGGCTCGACCTGTTCCTGCTCGCTCATCACGACGACGAGGTCTTCTGCGCCGGCCACCTGAGACGGGCGCTCGCGGCCGGCCGACAGGTGCGGCTGCTCTGGGCGACGGCGGGCGGGCTCGCGCCCGCCCGCCGTCGCATCGCCGAAGGCGCCCGCGTGCTCGAGGCGCTCGGTCTGCCCGTTACCGCCGCCGTGGATCTTCGCCTGCGCGACCAGCACGCCGTGGAGCATGTCGCAGTGATCGCCCGCGAGGTCGGCCGGTTACTCGACGCCGATAGTCGCGGCCAGGACGACCGCGGCCGCGACGAGGTCGTCTACGTGCCGGCCTACGAAGGCGGCCATCCCGACCACGACGCGGTCAATCTCGCCGCGGCGCTCGCCGCCGCGGCGCGGCCCGGCCTGCGGGTCGTCGAGTTCCCCCTGTACCGGCGGGGGCCCATCGGGCTGGCCGTCCAGCCGCCGTCCCCCGCGGGCGGGACTTCGCGGGAGCGCTATGCCGTGCTGCCGCTCAGCGCCGAGGACCTGGCGCTGCGGCGCGCCCTCGCGCGCGCCAACTCGAGCCAGCTCGCGCCGTCGCTTCTGCCGCTGCTGGCGCTGGCGCGGTGCGCGGGCAGGGGGCGGGCCGAACCGGCCCGCCCCCTGCCCGCGCACGACTACACGCGAGCGCCCCACGCGGGCCGTCTGCTGTACGAGCTCTTCACACCGTGGCGGTTCCCACAGTGGAGCGCCGCAGCGGCTCGCAGCCGAGGCTCGTAGCAGCGCCTCGTCGCAGGGCTGCCGGCCTACGGCCGGGGCACGAGCCCCATGCGGTCGCGGACCTTCGCCATGGTGCGCTCGGCGATCGCCGCGGCGCGCTCGGCGCCGTCGCGCAGAACGTCGAGGGTGAAGCCCCTGTCGGCGGAGAGCTCCGCCATGCGCCGCTGGAACGGAGCCAGCGCCTCGACCACGACCTCGGCGAGGTCCCGCTTGAACTCGGCGTAACCCTTGCCCTCGTAGCGCGCGGCGACGGATTCGACCGACTCGCCGGCGAGCGTGGCGTAGATCGTCAGCAAGTTCGTGAGCGCCGGCTTGTCGGGAGCGGCGCGCACCTCGGTTCCCGAGTCGGTCACCGCTCGCTTGATCTTGCGGCGGATCTCGTCGGGTGAGTCGGTCAGGGCGATGTAGTTGTAGGCCGAGTCGGCGCTCTTGCTCATCTTCCTGGCGGGATCGTCGAGGCCCATGATGCGCGCGCCCTCGGTGCGGATGATCGGCTGGGGCACCACGAAGGTCTTGCCGAAGGCGTTGTTGAAGCGCTCGGCTAAGTCGCGGGTGAGCTCGACGTGCTGCTTCTGGTCCTCGCCGACAGGCACCGCGTCGGTCTGATAGAGCAGGATGTCGGCCGCCATGAGCACCGGATAGTCGAAAATGCCCACGCCGATGCTCTCGCCCTCGCCGCCGCCGGTCTTTTCCTTGAACTGGGTCATGCGACGCAGCTCGCCCATGTAAGCCACCGTGTTCAGGATCCAGGCGAGCTCGGCGTGCTGCGCCACGTGCGACTGCACGATGACGATGGAGCGCTGCGGGTCGACGCCGGCCGCGAGGAACATGTTCGCCGTGTCGAGTGTGCTGCGCTTCAGCTCGGCCTTGGTCTGACGGATCGTGATGGCGTGGAGGTCGACGACGCAGTAGACGCAGTCGTGCGTCTCCTGCAGAGCGACGTAGTTGGTGATGGCGCCGAGGTAGTTGCCCAGGTGAAGTGAGCCGGTCGGCTGGGAGCCGCTGAACACGCGCGGGCGGCGGGCGGGCGCGGCGGCGGCGCCCGCCGGACCGGGCGCGGGCTGCGCTGCGAGACGCTGCGTGTCGACGTCGTTCGTCATGGGGGTGGATTCTAGCATGAGGCGCGACCGCACCTTGACAGACCCCGCGGAACGGCTACTCGGCGTCGATCTCCTCGTCGGTGGCGCCCGATTCGGACACCACCATGCGAGCGACCGCGCTCACGACGTCGCCTTCGCGCAGGTTCATGACCCTTACGCCCTGGGTGGCGCGTCCGTAGCGCTGGATCTCGTCGGCACGCATGCGGATGACGACGCCGTCGCGACTCTGCAACACGATCTCGTGGTTGTCGCGGACCACGCGCACTCCGGCGAGATACCCCTTGCGATCGGTGAGCGCGATGGTGCGCACGCCCAGGCCGCCGCGGCCCTTGGCGGGGTACTCGTCGATGCGCGTCCGCTTGCCGTAGCCGTTCTCGGTGACCACGAACAGGTCGGAGTCGTTGCGGGCGATGTCCATGGCGATCACTTCGTCGCGGGCGCGCAGGCGCATGCCGATCACGCCCGACGAGTTGCGGCCCGTGGGACGTACGCCACTCTCGTGGAAGCGGATCGCCTGGCCGAGCTTGCTGACGATGAGGATGTCGTCGTCGCCCGAAGTGTGGCGCACCGCCATGAGCTCGTCGTCGTCGCGGATGTCGATGGCGATGATGCCGTCGGACTTGCGCGGCGTGTTGTACGAGCTGAACAGCGTCTTCTTGACGCGCCCCTTGCGGGTGCCGAAGATGAGGAACCTGCCTTCCGTGACCTCGAAGTTGCGCGTGTTGATGACCGCGCAGACCCGTTCGTCCTGGCGCAGCGGCAGGAGGTTGGACAGGTGCTTGCCGCGGGCGTTGCGGCCGGCTTCGGGCAGCTCGTGCACCTTGAGCCGGTAGACCTTGCCCACGCTCGTGAAGAACAGCAGGAAGTGGTGGGTGCTGGTGATGAAGAGGTGCTCGACTTCGTCCTCTTCCTTTAAGTCCATGCCCGACACGCCCATGCCGCCCCGCTTCTGCTGCCGGTAGGTGGCGGTGGGCAGGCGCTTGACGTAGCCGGTCTTGGTGATGGTGATCACCATCTGCTGTTCGGCGATCAGGTCTTCGATGTCGAGATCGCCCTCGTCGGGCACGATCTCGGTGCGGCGGTCGTCGTTGTAGAGGCGCTTGAGCTCGTGCAGCTCGTCTCTGATGACGCCGTAGATGGCCGCTTCGTCGCCGAGCAGCTCGCGCAGCTCCTTGATGCGGGCGAGCAGTCCGAGGTGTTCCTCTTTGACCTTGTCGCGTTCGAGGCTGGTGAGCTTCTGCAGGCGCAGGTCGAGGATGGCCTGAGCCTGCGGCAGGGTGAGCTCGAAGGTGTCCATGAGCGCCTCGCGGGCGCTCTCGACGTCGGCCGCCCGGCGGATGATCGTGATGATCTGGTCGAGGTTGTCGAGCGCGACGAGCAGGCCTTCGAGGATGTGGGCGCGGGTCTCGGCTTTGTCGAGCTCGAACTTGGTGCGGCGGACCACCACCTCCTTCTGGAAGGCGATGTAGGCCTTGAGCATCTCGGGCAGCGTGAGCGTGCGCGGCACGCCGCCGACCAGGGCGATGTTGATGACGCCGAAGGTCGTCTGCATCTGGGTGTGCTTGTAGAGCTTGTTGAGCACGACCATGGCGATGGCGTCGCGCTTGAGCTCGATCACGAGGCGCATGCCGGCACGGTCGGATTCGTTGCGCAGGTCGGAGATCTCGGCGATCTTCTTGGACTTGACCAGTTCGACGATGGCGTCGATGAGGGCGGCCCGGTTGACCTGGTAGGGTAGCTCGGTGACGATGATGGCGGTGCGGTTGCCCTTGAGCTGCTCGGTGTGGGCTTTGGCGCGGACGCGAATGCGTCCGCGCCCCGTGCGGTAGGCCTCTTTGATGCCGGCCGTGCCGAGGATGACCCCGCCCGTCGGGAAGTCGGGCCCCGCGATGTGCGCCATGAGGTCGTCGGCGGTCGCGTCGGGGTTGTCGATGAGCAGGGAGATCGCGTCGATCACCTCGCCCAGGTTGTGCGGCGGGATGTTGGTCGCCATGCCGACGGCGATGCCGTTGGAGCCGTTGACCATGAGGTTGGGCACGCGGCTCGGCAGGACGGTCGGTTCGCGGCGAGTCTCGTCGTAGTTGGGCACCCAGTCGACGGTGTTGGCGTCGATGTCGCGCAGCATCTCGACGGCGATCCGCGAGAAGCGCGCTTCGGTGTAGCGCATGGCCGCCGGCGAGTCGCCTTCGACCGAACCGAAGTTGCCCTGGCCGTCGACCAGCGGGTAGCGCATGTTGAAGTCCTGCGCCATGCGCACCAGCGTGGGGTAGATGACGGCCTCGCCGTGGGGGTGGTAGTTACCGGAGGTGTCGCCGGCGATCTTGGCGCACTTGCGGTGCTGCTTGTTGGGCGCCAGACCAAGGTCGTTCATGGCCACCAGGATGCGCCGCTGCGAGGGCTTGAGGCCGTCGCGGACGTCGGGCAGCGCCCGGTCGACGATCACGCTCATGGCGTAATCGATGAACGACGAGCGCATCTCGTCTTCGAGCTGGATCGGCTCGATCTTGCCTTCGAGTGTCTGCAACGAGTCCATGTTTCAGTGCCTACGGTTGGGGCGCGGGTGGTGCGGACAGCGTCCCGTCTGACTCTGAACGGGAGCCGGCGGTGTCGACCCGCGAAGCGGCGCGCGCGCCGCAAGGGAGGAGGGCCCCGCGGAGTGCGGCGGTCTGCTTGTCAGACAGACTTCTCCCACGAGCCTCAGACATCGAGGAACCGCACCTCTTTGGCGTTCTTTTCGATGAACTCGCGCCGCGGCTCGACCTTGTCGCCCATGAGCATGGTGAAGACCTCGTCGACGGCCTGCGCGTCTTCCATGGAGACCAGCTGCAGGGTGCGACTCATGGGGTTCATGGTGGTCTCCCAGAGCTGATCGGGGTTCATCTCGCCGAGGCCCTTGAAGCGCTGCAGCTGGATGCCCTCCTTGACCAGCTCGACGATCTGCAGGCGCAGGTCTTCGTAGCTCGGAGCCTCGGCCTTGCGGTTGCCGAAGCGCAGGGTGAAGGGCGGGCGGCCGACCATCTCGCGAACCCGCTCGTGCACTCGTTTGAGGCTGTGGAACTCGCGCCCCGAAAGAGCCGCGAAGGGGATCTGCAGGTTGACCGCCAGGCCGGTCTTGCGCTCGACGAGCCGCGTGTCGACGACCTGGGTCTCGTCGTCGGTGGACAGGACGTCGATGACGTAGCGCTTGTCGATGTCGGCGCGCAGCGCTTCGACCAGGGCCGCGAACGTGGGGACGTCGGCTTCGATCGTGGGTCCGTTCTTGAGCCAGTCGACGAGCTCACCGCCGAACTGGCTCTTGAGCTTTTTTACCCAGCCTTCGTATTCGCTGAAGAGCTTGAGGAAGCGCTGGTACTTGGTCTCGGAGAAGCTGAAACCGGTGGTGGTGTTGTCGACCTTGATCTGCTCGAGGCGGCCGCGCAGCAGGATCTCTTCGAGCTGCGCTTCCTTGTGGATGTAGGTTTCCTGGTTGCCTTGCTTGAGGCGGTAGAGCGGCGGCTGGGCGATGTAGATGTAGCCGGCCTCGACCAGCGGCTGCATGTGGCGGAACAGGAAGGTGAGGATGAGCGTGCGAATGTGCGAACCGTCGACGTCGGCGTCGGTCATGATGATGATCTTGTGGTAGCGCGCCTGCTCGAGGTCGAACTCGTCGCCGATGCCCGTGCCCATGGCGCTGATCATGGTGAGGATCTCGTTGTTCTGCAGCATCTTGTCGATGCGCGCCTTCTCGACGTTGATGATCTTGCCGCGCAGCGGCAGGATGGCCTGGAAGCTGCGGTCGCGGGCCTGCTTGGCCGAGCCGCCCGCCGAGTCGCCTTCGACCAGGTAGAGCTCGGAGAGGTGCGGGTCGCGGATGGAGCAGTCGGCCAGCTTGCCCGGCAGGGTGGAGCCTTCGAGGAGGCCCTTGCGGCGCGTCAGGTCGCGCGCCTTGCGCGCGGCGTTGCGCGCCCGTGCCGCCGTGACCGACTTCTCGACGATCTGGCGCCCTTCGGCGGGGTGCTCTTCGAGGAACTCGGCGAGCTTGGCGTTGACCGTGGTCTCGACCAGCGTGCGCACCTCGGTGTTGCCGAGCTTGGACTTGGTCTGACCCTCGAACTGCGGGTTCTTGAGCTTGACCGAGACGATCGCCGACAGGCCCTCGCGCACGTCTTCGCCGGAGAGGTTCTCTTCTTTCTCTTTGAGCAGGCCCTTCTGGCGGGCGTAGTCGTTGATGGTGCGCGTGAGCGCGCCGCGGAAACCCGACAGGTGAGCGCCGCCCTCGGTGGTGTTGATGTTGTTGGCGAACGTGAAGATCGAGTCGTTGTACGAGGAGTTCCACTGCATGGCGACTTCGACCTGCCCGTCGGGTGTCTCGTTGTCGAAGTAGATCACCGTGCGGTGGACCGGGTCTTTCTCGCGGTTGATGTAGTCGACGAAGTCGCGCACGCCGCCGGCGTACTGGAACACGGTGGTCTCGCCCTCGGCGCGCTCGTCGACCAGCTCGATGCGCAGGTTCTTGGTGAGAAAGGCCGTTTCGCGCAGGCGCTGGGCGAGCACGCGGTAGTCGTAGTCGACCTCTTCGAAGACGTCGGGGTCGGGCATGAACGACACGGTGGTGCCGGTCGCGGACTGCTTGTCGAGCTTCTCCTTCTTTTCGAGCTGCGTGACGGGCACGCCGCGCTCGAAGCGCTGGTGCCAGTGGTAGCCGTCGCGATAGATGTCGAGCTCGAGCCATGCGGACAGCGCGTTGACGACCGAGACGCCGACGCCGTGCAGCCCACCGGAGACCTTGTAGCCCTGGCCGCCGAACTTGCCGCCGGCGTGCAGCATGGTGAGCACGACCTCGGCGGCCGACTTGTTGTACTGCGGCATGATGCCCACCGGGATGCCGCGTCCGTCGTCGGCGTTGACGATCGAGTTGTCGGGCTGGATGGTGACCGTGAGGCGGGCGCAGTAGCCGGCGAGGGCTTCGTCGACCGAGTTGTCGACGACCTCGTAGACCAGGTGGTGGAGGCCGCGCGGCCCGGTGGAGCCGATGTACATGCCGGGACGTTCGCGGACCGGGTCGAGGCCCTCGAGGACGGTGATGTCTTGTGCGTCGTACCGCTGCTTGGCGCTCACTGCACCTCACCTGAGGCAGGGTGAACCGGCGACACTACTCTGACGGGTGAGAAGGCCGGGGTCGGAACACTCTGTATTTTACCATCAGTACAGCTCGACGGGAAGCTGAGACGACCAAATAAATTGCCGCAAATTGCGCCTTTTTGCGGAGTGGGAGGTGACGTTTCGGGGGTGTCCGGCGCAGCCGGTCGGAGACGGCCGGCGACGGCGACGGGAAGGGCCTCGACCGGGCTGATGCGATCCTCCTCCGGCTCGCACGCGACGCGCGCGCTTGTCAGTCATGGTAGTTCGGCGCGCGGCCCTCGGACTCCTGTCCGGAGTGCTCGCGCGCCGACTACCGGTCGTCCGCGTCGAGAGTCCGGTGGGGGCGGCCGACGACGAATCGCAGACCCTTCACGGGGGTCGCCGGGTCGTCGGCCCGCAGTCGCTCGAGGATGACGGGCGTCAGGTAGGTGAGCTCGTTCGCCCACGTCGACGACTCGCACTCCACGGTGAGCACGCCGCGCGACAGGCGGCGCGGGCGGGTGACGGCGGCGACGTCGGCGCCGGCCGCCCGCGCCCACGCCGTGTAGGCCCGGCCCTCGTCGCTGCCCGCGACGCGGCCCAGGGCCGCGCTCAGGATGTCGCCGAGGCGGGTGAATTCAGCCATCGGCGTGGCCGGCGGCGGCGCTGCCGGGCGGCTCGCCAGCGCCCTCGTCACCGCCGGGTCCTTCGGGCCCGATGTCGATGACCCGCGCACGAGCCAGCTCGTCGTCGGCGAAGTACAGCCGGTTGGTCGTGGTGATGATCGCCTGGCCGCCGGCGGTGAGCGCGCCCACCAGCAGCCGGCGGCGCGGGTCGTCGAGCTCGCTCATCACGTCGTCGAGCAGGAGGGCGCCGACATCGCCGGTCACTTCGGCGGCGACGGCCCGTTCGGCCAGCAGCAGGGCGAGCACCGCGGCGCGCTGCTCGCCTTGCGACCCGAAGAGCCGCAGGTCGCGCGACGTAGCGCCGCTGTCGTCGCGCGCCGCCGCCGCCGCGCTCTCCTCGGCAAAGCGCAGATCGTCGCGATGGGGCCCGAATCCCGAGACCGCGCGCCCTATATCGCCGGACCGTCGCGCCCGCAGCGCGGCTACGAAGCTCTCTTCGACATCACCCCCGGCTGCAGGGTCGGCGGTCGCGCCCGCCGGCGCGCCCACCGGGCCGGCCTCAGCCGCCGTGGCCGGCGTGCGCCCGAGGCCGTCGAGCTGTGACACCAGGGAGAGCGAGAACTCGCCGCCCTCGGGGGCCAGCGCGGCGGCGATCTCGCGATACCGCGCCGCGAGGCGCGAGACGAGCGTCCGCCGCCGCTCCTCGAAGGGCAGCGCTACTCGCGCGAGCTGACGGTCCCAGGCGTCGAGTGAGTCGGGCGGCGCGCCTTCGCGCACCCGCCAGAGGTGAGCGTTGCGCTGCTTCAAAACGACGTTGAGGTCGCGCAGGCCGGCCTCGTAGGCGGGGTCGAGGGCGGTGGCGAAGGCGTCGAGATGCGCCCTCCGGCGCGCCGGGCTGCCCTTCACCAGGAGCAGGCTCTCGGGCACGAAGATGAAGACAGACCCCTGGCGGCGCAGGTCGTCGAGCGCGGCGACCTCGACACCGTCGACCCGCACCTGCTTGCCCTGCCCCGGAGCGTAGGCGACCGTGAGAGTGTGCGTGCCCTCGCCGTCGCGCACCCCGACGGTCGCCTCGGCGCGCGCGAAGGCCGCGCCCCAGCGCACCGCTTTCTCTTCTTTGACGGTCCGCGGCGAGGCGGCTCGCAGGGCGAAGAAGGCGCCTTCGAGCAGGTTTGTCTTGCCGCTCGCGTTGCGCCCCACGATGACATTGAGCCCGGGGGCGAACTCGACCGTGGCGTCGTGGTAGCTGCGGAAGTTGACGAGCCTCAGTCGGGCGACGAACACACGCGATACTCCGCTTCGCCCACCGCGACGACGTCGCGGGGCGCAACGTTGTGGCCGCGACGCAGTTCGATCGCGCCGTTCACGCGCACCTCTCCGTTCTGGATGAGCAGCTTGGCCTCGCCGCCGGTCCCGGCCGCACCGGCCAGCTTGAGAAACGCCCCCAGCGCGAGGGGACCCTTGACGGCGATGTCGATCAGTTGCTCAGGCGGATTGGCATGATGAGGTAGACGAATGATTCGTCGGCGCCCGTGACCAGGCCCGGCCGCAGCGGATTGATGAACTTGAGCGTCGCGGTATCGCCCGCCACTCCCTCGAGACCGTCGATGAGAAACAGCGGGTTGAAGCCGATCTCGAACGGCTCGCCGCTGAACGGCGCGTCGAGCTCTTCTTCAGCCTGCCCGACGTCCTGAGTAACCGCGCGGATGGTGAGCTTGCCCTCGCTGAACTGCAGGCGCAGCGGCGCGTTCTTCTGCGCCAGCAGGCTGACACGCCGCGTGACCGACAGAAGCTGAGTGCGGTCGAGCTCGACGGCGTGGTCGAAGGTCTCGGGCAGGAGCTGGCGGTAGTTGGGAAACTGGCCGTCGATCAGCCGCGTGGCGATCCACACGTCGCCGACCGCGAACAGCGCCTGGTTCTCGGTGATCAGGAGACGCAGCTCGCCGTCGTCGAGAGCGCTTCCCAGGCGCTGCACCTCGGAGAGCGCCTTGACCGGCACGATCGCCTGGATCTCTTTGGCCGGGCCGCCCTCGAGCGGCGTCTCCTTGACGCTCAGCCGGTAGCTGTCGGTGGCGACCATCTTGAGCTTGCCCGCACCGATCGTGACCAGCACACCGGTGAGGATCGGCCGGGTCTCGTCGCGCGAGGCCGCCCGGCCCACTTTGTCGAGTGTCTCGACAAACGGCGCGATGCCCACCCCGAAGGCGTCGCCCATGTCGAACGACGACGTAGGCGGAAAGTCGCTGGCCACCCATGAGTTGAGGCTGAATGTCGCCTTGCCGGCGAGAATCCTGACCACGCCGTCGCCGGCTTCGACGCGCACCTCGTCGGCGGCCATGTTCTTGACCACATCGGTGAACAGCCGCGCGGGGACGACCGCCTCGCCCTCGGTCTCGACGTTGGTGGCGATGCTCGCCTTGATCGAGAGCTCCATGTCGGTGGAGTACAGCTCGAGCCGGCCGTCGCGGGCCTGGAGCAGGATGCCCGAGAGCACCGGCAGCGCGCTGCGCGTGGACACGCCGCGCGCCAGGATGCTGAGCTTCTCGACGAGCGTCGTGCGATCACAGGCGAATCTCATTCCGGCTCCTTACTATCTCTCTTTGTTTAAGAGATACATCTTCGTAATCGTCATAGGTGTTGTTGACAGTGTGGAGAACCGACTGTCTGCCTGCGTGTGCGGTGACGCGGGGCTTGTGACGGCGGTGTGGGGAGCGTGTGGAGAAAGTGCCCCCATTGCTCAAACAAGCGGCTCCGCACGCGGCAAGCATATCCGGTTTGCCGCCGACACGCGACATTCTCCACCGGCTTGTGAGCTGTTCGTCAACAGACGGGCGGGGCGACTCTCCCGCGCCGGTCAGCGACCGGTCTGCAGGTGCGACGTGATGACCTGGACGAGGTCGTGCAGCTGGCGGTCGTGACCATCCTGGATGAGGCGCTCGATCTTGTTGACGGCATAAAGGACGGTGCTGTGATCACGGCCGCCGAAGCGGCCGCCGATCTGGGGCAGCGACGCCTCGGTGAGCTCGCGACACAGGTACATGGCAACGTGCCGCGGGTAGGCGACGTCGGCGGTGCGCTTGTCGCTGCGCAGGTCGCTCACGTGGCAGCCGAACTGGCGGGCGACCTCGCTCTGCACCGCCTCGATGGTGATCGGCTGGGTGTACGGCGTCGGGAGGATGTCCTTGAGCGCCTCGCGGGCGACCGCGAGCGTCACCTCGGCGTGGGTGATGGACGCGTAGCTCACGACGCGCCGCAGAGCCCCCACCAGCTCGCGGATGTTGGTCGAGACCCGGCTGGCGATGTAGTCGAGCACCTCGGGTTCGTCGATCTTGTAGGCGTCGACTTTGACCTGCCGGCGGAGGATGGCGATACGGGTCTCAACGTCGGGGCGGCCGATGTCGACGACGACCCCCTGGCCAAAGCGCGAGCGCAGGCGGTCGTCGAGCTCCTCGAGCTCGCGCGGCTGGCGGTCGGAGGTCAGGACGATCTGGCGATCGGCTTCGTAGAGC
Source organism: uncultured Actinomycetes bacterium (assembly GCA_963751565.1). Taxonomy (GTDB): domain Bacteria; phylum Actinomycetota; class Thermoleophilia; order UBA2241; family UBA2241; genus Bog-752. The sequence continues at coordinate 325,679 of CAVVVA010000002.1, forward strand.
GCGTTGAACGTGTGGAAGAACTCAACCTGCGTGCCCTGCTTGCCGGCCAGGAACTGCACGTCGTCGATCAGCAGGACGTCGTTGGCGCGGTACTGCTGCTTGAACCCCTCGATGCGGCCCTTCTCGCTGACGCCGCTGATGAAGTCGTCGATGAACTGCTCGCAGGTGACGTACTTCACGCGCCGCCTTGGGTCGGCGACGAGGATCTCATGGGCGATGGCCTGGATCAGGTGGGTCTTGCCGAGGCCCGTGTCGGCGTAGATGAAGACGGGATTGTAGGCGCTGCCGGGGGCGTCGGCGACGCTGCGGGCGACCGCCGTGGCGTACTCGTTGTGGGGGCCGACGACCCAGCGGTCGAAGACGTAGCGCGGGTTGAGCCCGGCCGGGTCGGCCGGGGCGCCGTCGGGGGCGCCCGCAGGGCCGTCGTCGCTCGCCGGCGCGGGCGCCGGCGGTGCGCCGGCGCCGTCGCTCACGGCCACCTCGGCGGCGCGCTCGTCGACCACCACGCGCACGTCGATGTCGGCGGCCATGACGGCGCCGATGGCCTCGCGCAGGATGTCGCCGAAGCGCGACTCGACCCAGTCGCGGGCGAACTCGTTGGGCAGACCCACGACGAACGTGCCTTCCTCGAGGCCCACGGGGACGGTGCGTTCGAACCAGAGGCGGAACGTGGCGTCGTTCACGCGCCCGCGGATCTGGTCGCGGGCCTCGTCCCAGACGCGTGTCAGCTGTTCGTCGATCGCTGCCCTCGCCTTGCTGGGTCGCGCCCGGTCTACGCCGCGCGACGCCCCGGTGTGAAGAACGCGACCGCCCGTCGCAGAGATGGGCGGCCGGACATCAGAAGAGCGATTCGAGCAGGCCCATTCCCTCTTCGGTCAGGGCGCGCTTGCCGTCGCCGCGCGAGTGTACCAAGCCGCTCTGCTCCAGTAAATGTAGCTCCCGGAAGGCGGTCGCGGGGGCCACCCCCAGCTCCCGGGCGAGGGCGCTCGGGCCGGCCACGTTCAACTCCATGAGCAGCACGAGGATCTTCTTCTGCCGGGTTGACAGGCGGGGCGCCGGCGGCGCCGTCCGCGCGCCGGCGGCCTCGAGGGCCGGCTGCTGCGGCATCTTGATGGTGAACACCGCCCCGCCGCCGAGGTTGTCCTCAACGGTGATCGCGCCGCGCAGGAACCCGAGCGACTCGCGGGCTATGGGCAGGCCGGAGCCGACGCCTCTTATGAACCGCCGCTGGGCCGCCGTGGCCGTCGTAAAGCCGGGCAGAAAGGCCCTGTCCTTGTCGTCGACTCCCGGACCGTGGTCGGAGATGCGCACCACGCGGCCGGCGTCGAGAACGGTGATCACGACATCGCGAAAGAACGCGTGGATGAGGTTCTCGATGAGCTCGTTGATGACCGTGAAGGGCACGTTGCCACCCTGCTCGCGGCAGGAGTGGTAGGTCTTCTCGGCAAGCGCGGCGATCAGCCCGGGGACGTCGCGCTCCTCGACGCTCACAACGCGGGGCGGGCTCGTGAGCGTGTCGTAGATGGCGATCCGCGGGGCGCCGGGACCGCGCGGCGCATCGCCAGGGCCCGGCTCTGTAGGGGTCTCGACATGGGGGCCGCGACCCGGCTGCGGCGCCTCGGCGACGGTCGTCGCCGGGCCGGTGGCCGCGGCGGCCGTGGCCGCGCGCCCCGCGGCGGCCGTGGCTCCCGCGGCGCTTGGGGGCGCCGGATCCTGAGCCAGCAACCTGTCGAGGAACGACTCCATGGGGCCATGCAGTATACCAGAGACGCGCGCCGCCGCCGGGCGCTGTGAAAAGCGCTTTTGCAGGTGATCGGCGGCTGTTGTCCACAGGGTTTTCGACATCTGTGGAATCCTCCGGGTCACGCCGCCGCCGGTGAGCGCAAATTCCGGCATTTGTGGAAAAGACGCTTTCAGGGGCCCTTGTCGCTGGCCCGGTGGCCGCGACCCGGGCGACCAGCCTGCCCGCCGCTCGTCGCGCCCCGCCGGCGCCCCGGACGACCGGCGAATTACCTGGAATACGCCGCATTCTGCAGACATCGGAATCGCCGGCGGGATGTCAAGGCAACTCGTCGGCGCCAGCGGCTTGTGCACCACCGTTCGAGCCTGTGAGCGCGGGAAAAGGAAGTTATCCACACTTTCCACAGGACGCTCTCAGCGGGCGTCCGAAGACCTGAAACGGCGCGGCGGACCGCTCGTGCGTCTTCCGGCCGTGCGAAGCGCGCGGAGAGGGGTATGCTATGCGTGTCCTGCGGAGCTCCTGGATGAGGGGCTGAGAGGGCGCTTCCTAGCGCCGACGCGCAGAACCTGACCACCCCCGAGGGTGGCGGCGCCCGTGCGGGCGCTGCTGGGTAATGCCAGCGAAGGGAGAACCTCATGGCACACTCACCGTCCCCGTCCCCGTCCCCGCGGCCGGCGGCGTTCCCGCCGGCTCCTGGCGACCCCAGGCCGGGCGATGCCGTATCTCGAGGCGCGTCGCCGGCCGGCCTGCGCGCGCGCTTGGCCCGGCTGCTTGGCCGCCGCTACGTCGTTGGTCGCGACCGCTGGGGGACCGCGGCCATCGCCGAGATGGCGATCGCCCTCGTGCTGTGCTGGGTGCTCGGCGTGTTCCGGCCCTTCCAGATGCCACAGGGCGGCTCCGTGAGCCTGGAGATGCTGCCGATCTTCTTCATCGCGGCGCGCCGCGGCCTGGTGCCGGCGACCGTGGTCGGCTTTCTCTACGGCATGATGCAGATCTTCGTGCCGCTCACGCCGCCCTTCATCTACCACCCGGTCCAGGCCGCCCTCGACTACCCGCTGGCCTTTGCCGCGGTGGGCCTGGCGGGCATCGTGCCGGTCGTCGGCTGGCGTTCGCTGGTGGCGGCGGTCGCCCTGGGCAGCGGCGCCCGTCTGGTCTTCCACTTCCTCTCGGGGCTCATCTTCTTCGCGAGCTACGCGCCCCAGTGGGAGTGGCCCTGGCTGTACGCCCTCACCTACAACCTGTTGTTCCTTGTGCCGGAGGCGGTGATCACGGCGGTGTGCCTGTGGCCGCTGCTCAAGGCCTACGACGCCGCCCGGCCCGGCACCGGCCGACAGGCGCCGGCGCGGCGCGACGCGGCCTGATGGAGACCGGGGTGAGCTGCGCGATCTTCCTGAACGGCGAGTACGAAGACGAGGGGTTCTACCTGCGGCAGTGCGACGCGGCGCAGGCGGTCGTGGCCGCCGACGGCGGCCACGCCTTTCTGCGCCGCCACGGTCGCCGGCCGGCGCTGCTGATAGGCGACTTCGACTCGCTCTCCGCCGATCTGGTGGCCGAAGCTCGCGCGGCCGGCGTCGAAGTGCTCGAGCATCCGGCGCGCAAGGACGAGACCGACGCCGAGCTGGCGGTCGCCCAGGCGGTGGCGCGCTTCCCCGGCGAGATCGTGCTGCTCGGCGCGCTGGGCGGCGCGCTCGACCACGTGCTGGGCCACGTGTGCATCCTGCAGGGGCTCGCCGCGCGGGGCCGGGCGGCGCGCATCGCCGCGCCCGACCTGGCCGTCACCGTTCTGCGGGGGCCGGCCGCCTGTCGCCTGGGCGCCGCCGTCGGCACGCGGGTCTCGGTCGTGGCCCTCTCGCCCGACGTCGTGCTCACTCTGCGGGGCCTCGAGTACGAAGTGACCGACGAGTCGCTGCCGGCGAGCGTCTGTCGCGGCCTGAGCAATCGCGTGGCGGCGGTCGGAGCACGGCTCGAGGTCTCCCGCGGCTTCCTGCTGGTGATGGTCTTCGACGGTGCCGAGAGCTTCGCCGCCGCGGCCGGCTGATCTGTGGGCGCCCTTCTTGCGCGTCGCGGCTGGCTGGTTTGGGCGCCCGTCATCCTGTTCGTGTCGGTGGTGCCCGTGGGCTGGATCTTCGGTTTCACGCCGCGCGCCTCGTGGTCGTTGTCGGGCGATCTCGGGCACTTCTTCGAGTTCGGCCTGTTCGCCGTGTTGGTCGCGCTCTCTCGCCGGCGGGCCGTGGCCGGCTCGACGGGGCTGCTGGTCGGGGCGGCGGCGGGGATCGGTTACGGTCTGGCGATCGAGCTGATGCAGTGGCCGATCCCGTACCGGTCCGCCGATCCGCGCGACTTCGCGATCGACGTAGTCGGCGTGGCGTGCGCGCTTGCGCTACTGTGGTACGGGCGGCGGCGCCGTGGCGCCGCCGCAGGCGACCGCGGCGCGGTCGGCGATCGACCCCGAGGGCTTGAGGAGGCGGAGCGGTGATCAGCCTGAACGAGGCCATCGACCTGGTGCTTGCCGAAGTGCGGCCGCTGCCCGCGGAGCAGGTGCCGCTCCTCGAGGCGCTGGGCCGCACGGCCGCCGCCGACGTCGTCTCACCCGAAGACGTGCCGTCGTTCGACAACTCCGCCATGGACGGCTTCGCTGCGCGCGGGTCCGATCTCGCCGACGTGGCGGGCGGCGACGGCCTGGCGATTGTCGCCGAGATCCCCGCCGGCCGCGTGGCCGCCGAGCCGCTCGGACCGGGTGACGCCGCCCGCATCATGACCGGCGCCCCACTGCCGACCGGCGCCGACACCGTGGTCCAGGTCGAGCACACCGAGGAGCGCGACGGCAGGGTCTTCGTGCGCACGGCGCCGGCCGTCGGCAAGAACGTGCGCCACGCCGGCGAGGACGTGCGCCGCGGCGACGTCGTGCTGCCCCGCGGCGCTCCGCTCGGGCCCGCCGAGCTCGGCATTCTCGCCTCGATCGGCGTCGAGCGGCTGCCGGTCGCACGCCGGCCGCGGGTCGCCATCCTCGCCACCGGCAGCGAGCTGGTGCCGCTCGGACGGCCGCTCGGGCCCGGACAGATCCGCAACTCCAACTCGTTTGCGGCGTGGGGCCAGACGCTCGCGGCCGGGGCCGAGCCGGTGCTGCTCGGCATCGCCCCCGACGACCGCGACGAGACGCGCCGCCTGATCTCACTGGCGCTCGACGAGGACGTGACCATCACCTCGGGCGGCGTTTCGGTCGGCGACTACGACTTCGTCAAGCAGGTCGAGGACGAGCTCGGCGTGGAACGCCGCTTCTGGGGCGTCGCCACCAAGCCGGGCAAGCCGCTCGCCTTTGGCGTGCGCGACGGGCGGCTGGTGTTCGGCGCGCCGGGCAACCCGGTGGCAGCGATGGTCGGGTTCGAGCTCTACGTCCGTCCCGCGCTGCTGGCCATGCAGGGCCGGCGCGACATCTGGCGGCCGTGGCTCACGGCCGTCGCGGCCGAGCCGGTGAAGCCGACGAAAGACAGGGTCGAGGTGCGTCGCTGCCTGCTGGCCCGCGACGAGCGCGGCGGCTGGCGGTTCACGACAACCGGGCCGCAGGGCTCGGGCATCTTGCGCTCGATGGTGCTGGCCGACGGTCTCGTCTTCGTGCCATCGGCTCACGCCGGCGGGCGGGCGGGCGAACCCTACCTCGTCGTGCTCCTCGAGGGCTCCCGGCCCGAGCGGCCGCCGTTCCCGTCCTGACACGGCCCGACACGGCCCGACTCGGCCCGGCGAGCGCCGCCGCGGACTACTTGAGCGTGAAGCTGGTCACGCTCGCCCAGACGACCAGGCGGTGGCTCGCGCTGTAGGGCGGCGTGCACGTGGTGAGCACCAGGCCGTAGCCGCGGTCGAAGAGCACCCCTACGTCGGACGGCAGCACCGTGGCGAGCCTGGCGACCGTGTAGACGAACCGACCGTAGGGCGTGTCGACGACGATCGTGTCGCCCTGGCGCAGCGTGTTCAGGCTGTAAAAGGGAGCGCTGTAGGTGGTGCGGTGACCGGCGACGGCGAAGGGCTCGCCGGCGCCCGGCAGCGGCGTGACGGCGTAGTGCACCGGACCGCCGCGCAGGTAGGCGGTGTCGCTCGCGGGGCTCAGGCTGCCGGAGTCCGTGCCGCCTTGCACGACGACGCGGTTCATCCGCAGGCGGGGGATGATCAGCCGGCCGATCGGGTCGCCGGGCTTCAAGTCGCGCGCGAACAGGGCGGCGAGCCGGCGGGCCTTCATGGCCGGCGTGTGGAGGAGCGCCAGGGTCGACGACTGCTGCCGCGCGCGCGAGGCGAAGGCGGCGCTCGCGCGGCCGTAGTCGGCGCCGAGGTGGCGCTGCTCGAAGTGCGTGTAGGCCGCCGACCAGAAGGGGAACGCGAGCGTGAGCCCGCCGGCGATCAGGAGCAGGTTGGCCAGGCGCCGGCCGAACCGCTGCCGTGTCGAACGCTGGTGCATCGTCTCATGGTAGGCAGGTCAGACCTTCCCGGCAACAGCGAGCCCGACTGCTGTGGTACAGTGGGCGCGGCCGCGAGGGGGCACGGATGAGGTCCTGCAGCGACGTCCACAACTATCTCCTCGAGCGGGGAGTGGCGCACGAGATCGTCCAGCTGCCCGCCGTGTCGAGCACGACGCGCCGCGCCGCCGCCCTGCTGGGCGTGCCGCTGCACGAGGTCGTCAAGTCCCTGCTGCTTACCACGGACCGCGGCCTGGTCCTCTGTCTGGTGCCCGGTGACGCGCGCGTCGATCACGCGCGGCTCAGCGCTGAGCTCGGCTGCCGCGCCGCCGCACCGGCCACGGCGGCCGAGGTCGTGTCGCTCACCGGCTACCGGCCGAGCGCCATGCCGCCCTGCGGCCTGGCGGCCGACCTGCCGATCGTCGCCGATCCGGCCATCTTCGAGCCGCCGGTCGTCTACTGTGGCGGCGGCACGACGACCACCATGCTGAAGATCCGCAGCGCCGACCTGCGCGATGTGCTCGGCGCCCGGGTTGCAGCCATCGCCGTGCGACCGCAGAATGGGGCGGCCTCGCGCTGGGCCGCCGGCTAGTCCGGGTCGGCCGCGAGTGCGTGAGCGTGCGGCGTGCGGCCGGGACGGCCGCCCGCCGCACGCCGAATGGTTCAGCCGGCAACAGACTCAGGCGGCGACAGACTCAGGCGGCGACAGACTCAGGCGGCGACAGACCCGGGCGGCGACAGACTCTAAGGAAGGTGTGCGGGTGCGACAACCGGCCTCCCAGGCGACGGGAGTCCTCGAGATCCTGACCGCCGGCGACCTCGAACGGCTCGACGAAGCGGCGCTGCACGTGCTGGCGGCCACCGGGATCTCGGTGCCGTCGCCGGCCGCTCGCGCGGCGCTCGTCGCGGCCGGCGCTCACGCCGACGGCCGGGTCGTACGCATTCCCGCCGACGTTGTGCGTCGCCTCGTCGCCGTGGCGCCGGCGCGCCTTACCCTCGGCGCTCGCGCCCATCGCACGCTAGTGACCGGCGGCGGCTCGCTGCTCACCACCGACGGCTGTCCCACCGACATCTACGACCTGGACACCGGCGCCAAGCGGCCGACCGCCGCCGCCGACGTGGCCGCCATCACGCGCATCGTCGACGCTCTCGACGAAGTCGACTTCTGCTGGACGACCGTGAGCGCCCAGGACCGCCCGGTGCAGCGTCGCGGCCTCCATGAGATCTACGAAGTGCTGGCCAACACGGGCAAGCACGTGCAGACAGTGACGATCGTCGACGAGACCCAGGCGCGGGTGGCCGTCGAGATGGCGCGCGCCATCGCCGGCGGCGACCTCGGCGTGCGGCGGGCGCCGCCGATCTCGGCGCTGCTCGGTACGATCACACCGCTCGGCCACGACGAAGGTACCCTCGACGCCGGCCTCGTCTTTGCCGAGGCCGGCGTACCGGTCGGCTTCGTGACCATGCCGCAGGGCGGCTCGACGACGCCGATCACGATGGCCGGCTCGCTGGTCGTGGGCATCGCCGAGGCGCTCTCGGGCGTCTGTGCGATCCAGGCGGCGTTCCCCGGCGCGCCGGTCTTCATCTGCTTCATCCCGAGCGTCATGGACCTGCGCAGCGGCGACTTCTCGGGCGGCGCGCCCGAAGACACCCTCATGGCCGCCGCCGTCGGCAACATCGGCGCGTTCTACGAGCTGCCCACGCAGTGCGGCATCAACGCCTCGGCGGCCAAGGAGCCCGGCTGGCAGTCGGTGATCGACGACGTGACCACGACCTGCCTGTCGATGCTCGCCGGCGTCGACATGCTTACCGGGGTGGGCATGGTGGCCGGCGGGCGCATCTTCTCGTTCGAAGAGCTGATCCTCGGGACCGAGGTGGCGGCGGCGGCGCGGGCCGCGGCCCGCGCCGCCGCCGCCACCGGCCTCTCCGGCGGGCCGGCGGGCGCCGGCCGGCCGGGCCCCGCCGACGAGGCGCGGCGTCTGGCCGCGCGCCTTTGCGGCGCCGACGGCACGGGAGCGGGTGCGCGCGAGGCTGCGCGCAGCCTCGCGCGCGGCATTCTGGCCGGGCACGCGCCGCCTCCGCTCGAGCCGGCGCTCGACGCCGAGCTGCGACGCCTCGTGGCCGGCTGACATGAGGCGCCGCCTGCTCCAGCGCGTCGCCGCGCTCGCCCTGGCCGCGGTCCTTGGGCTGGCCGTCGCCGTGTGTGTGGCGGCGTGCAGCGGCAAGGGAGGCCACGCCGCCCAGACTCCCGTTGAGCGCTTCGCCGCCATCCTCGGCCACCAGCCCACGGGGCTCGCGAGAACGGTCGCCGAGCGCGGCACGCTGATCGTCGGCGAAGACCCGGAGTTCGCCCCGCAGAGCTCGGTCGACAGCACCGGGGTCTGGAGCGGCTTCGACGTCGACGTCGCCCGCGAGGTGGGCGCCGTTCTGGGCGTCAAGGTGGAGTTTCGCCAGCTCGACTGGGCGCGGGTGCCGGCCGCACTTGCCGCCGACCGCTACGACGTCGCCATCAGCTCGATTGCCACCGACCCGAGGCCTTCGGGCGAGCTCGCGCTCACGGCGCCGTACGCCTACACGACCGCCCAGGTCGTGGTGCGCCAGGGCGACGCCGCGATCACAACCCTCGGCGAGCTCAGGGGCAAGACGATCGGCGCCAGCGCCGCGACGACCTTCCAGCAGTTCCTCGAAGCCGCCGGCGGCGTCGGCGTCGCGCTGTACCCGAGCGATGCCGACGCGCTGCCCGACGTGGGCAACGGGAGCCTCGCCGGCGCCATGACGGCCGACACGACGGCCGTCGCCGAGCAGGCGGCGGGCGCCCAGGTCGCGGCCGCGGGGGCCGGGTTCTTCTTTCAGCCGCAGGCCTTCGCCACCCGCCCCGGCGAGGCCGACTTTGTGGCGGTGCTCGACGGCGCCCTGAAGACCATGCGCCAGAACGGCGCCCTCACCGCGCTGTCGCGGAAGTGGTACCACGGCCTCGACGTCAGCGCGCGGCCGGACTCGAGCGTGCCGGGATTCAGCAGGGCGCTGGCGATGCTGAAGGCCGGGACGTACCCGCTGCAGTAGAGGACCGGCCCGTACTTCATCCCGCGCTCGGTTGTGTTCGGGGGCGTGCATTTGTATAAATGGCGTTGGGGACCGACCGCGGGTGTCCATACGGGCAACTCGAGCCCGGCATGAGCATCGGAGCGGGGCGCGTTCGTGTCCCCGGGGGCAAGGGTCGCCGCACTTTCTCTTCTCGCGCGGCGCAAGGGTCAAAGAGAGTGAAAGGACGGGAGCATGAAGAAGGCCAAATGGCTGACGCTCGTTGCGGGGGCCCTGGTGACCGTGGTGGCAGTGGCGGTGGTGGCGGGCTGCGGCAGCAGCAGTAGCAGTAGCAGCTCATCGCCCAGCGCCGCCGCGAGCATGACGCCCACGCAGGCGTTCACCAAGATCCTGGGCCATGCGCCGACGGGTATGGCCGCCACCATCGCCACGAAGGGCTCATTTGTCGTCGTCGACGACGCCAACTATCCGCCGCAGAGCTACATCGACAAGAACGGCAACCTCATCGGCTTCGACGTCGATGTGGCCAAGCGCCTCAGTACGATCCTGGGCGTCCCGGCCAAGATCGTCAACGCCCCTTGGGCGTCGGTCCTGTCGGGCATCCCGGTGGGCCGCTTCGACGTGTCGATCGGCTCGATGACGATCACCAGTGACCGCGCGAAGTCGATGGCCTTCTCGGTCCCGTACTACTACACGCAGGCTCAGGTCATCGTGAAGCAGGGCTCGCCGATCCTCGCCAACGCGGCCGCCCTGAAGGGCAAGACGATCGGCGTGGGCACAGGCACGACCTATGCCCAGTATCTCGACAAGCTCAAGGGCGTCAAGGTAAAGGCCTATGACACCGATGCTTCAACCTTCCCGGACCTGAGGAACGGTCGCCTCAACGGCGTCATGACCGCCGATCTCACGGCCGCCCAGGCGATCTCGTCGGGCTATCCGTTCGTCTTTTCGGGCAAGCCCGTACTACTACGAGCCGCTGGCGTTCTCGACCGAGAAAGGCCAGGCGGACTGGCTGGCGCTGCTCAACTACGCCGTCAACAAGATGCACCAGGACGGCTCCCTCACTGCCATGGCGAAGAAGTGGTACCACGGCTTCGACCCGACGCAGATGCCGCACACCGGCACGCCGAGCTTCGAGCAGGCTCTGGCCGCCGCGCCGTGAGGCCCTGAGCGCCGCTGAACACCGTGTCGACCGGCGGGGCGCCCGCTAGCGGGCGCCCCGCCGGTCGACCCCAATCCGCCGAGGTTCATTGAGGATGAAGCCACGTTGCCCCGCAAAGAGCGCGCTCCTTGTGATGGCGCTGCTCGTGGCGTGCGTGCTGGCCGCGCCGCCGTCGGCGTCGGCGGCGAGCAAGCTCCCGATAGTCACGTATACGGTGCCGTCCGCGGAGTCGGACGCGACGGCCGTGACGACCTGGGCCGGGAACTCGGTCGAGGTCGACTACAAACCGGGCTCCTCGCCGGTCGACCCTGTCCGGTGCGAGCTCTCCATCAACGGCGCGAGGGTGCCCCTGACGCAGCCGCCGGTCGCCATGAGCATGGTGGGGGGCGCGGGGATTCAGTTCCCGATGCCCGCCAACTACACGGTGCCGACCGGCCAGAACACGTTCAAGGTTGTGCTCGTCACCGCCGCGGACCAACGCGTCGAATACCTGTGGAAGTACAAGTACGGTGGTCCCTCCTCGACCGCTCCCTCGATCATCAACTTCACCGTCATGCGGCAGTGGTGGGTGTTCATCGCGAAGGGCGGCATCGTGACGGTGGAGCTCACCATCATCTCGATCCTGTTCGCCGTGGTGTTCGCGCTGCTGGGCGCGCTGGGCCGTCTCTCGGGTGGCCTGGGCCTCAGACAGGCGTGGGACAAACATCACAGCTGGGCGTTCCTGGCTCTGAACACCGCGCGCAAGATCCCCTACTGGCTGGCGACGTTCTACACGTCGTTGTTCCGCGGCACGCCGCTGCTCCTGCAGATCCTCGTGATCTACTACGCGATCCCCGCGGTCATTCTGTGGGCTCGCGCGAGGTGGGGCATCTTCAACCACGTCCCGTACCCGACTGCGTTCGTCTCCGGCATCGCGGCCTTGTCGCTCAACTACGGCGCCTATCTCACCGAGGTCTTCAGAGCCGGCATCCAGGCCGTCCCCAAGGGCCAGACCGAAGCCGCCTGGGCGCTCGGTCTGAGCGGCGGCCAGACGCAGCGCCGTATCGTGTTGCCGCAGGCCTTCAAGATCGTCATCCCGGCGATCGGCAACGACTTCATCGCCCTGATCAAGGACACGTCGCTGGTGTCGACCATCACGGTGGCCGAGCTGCTGGAGAGGGCGCAGCTCGTCGGCGGCCGCACCGCGAACTACCTGTCGGCGCTGCTCGTGGCGGCCGCGGTCTACTGGATCCTGACGATCTTCTTCAGCTTCTGGCAGTCGAGACTCGAGCGCAGAATGGAGCACGACCGTGCAAGAGCCTGACATGACCCCTACGAAACCGCCGACACCGCACGGGGGCAGCGACGAGGTGCTGGTCGAAGTCAGGGGCCTGCACAAGTCGTTCGGCAAGCTCCACGTGCTCAAGGGCGTCGACTTCGAAGTGCATCGCGGCGAAGTCGTCGTGCTGCTCGGGCCATCGGGCTCCGGCAAGAGCACGCTGCTGCGCTGCATCAACTCCCTCGAAGAGGCCCAGAAGGGCACCATCCGGGTCGGCGACGTGACCGTCGAGTGCGGTCACTGGGGCCGGACGTACGAAAAGTCGGTGCACGGCGTGCGCCTGCAGTGCGGCATGGTCTTCCAGGACTTCAACCTGTTCCCCCACAAGTCGGTGACCGAGAACGTCGTCGAAGCGCCGCTGCTCGTGAGGGGCATGAAGAAAGACGCGGCCCTGAAGAGAGCCCAGGAGCTGCTCGAGCAGGTGGGCCTGTCGGATCGCGCCGAGTACTACCCTTCGCAGATCTCGGGCGGCCAGAAACAGCGCGTGGCGATCGCCCGCGCCCTCGCCATGGATCCCAAGCTGATGCTCTTCGACGAGCCGACCAGCGCGCTCGACCCGGAGCTGATCGGCGAGGTGCTGAAGGTCATGAGGGACCTGGCCGACGCGGGCATGACGATGATCGTGGTCACCCACGAGATGGGCTTCGCGCGCGACGTGGCCAGCCGCTGCATCTTCATGGACGAGGGCGTGTTCGTCGAGGAGGACTCACCCGAGAACCTCTTCTTCCACCCGCAGCACGAGCGCACCAAGTCGTTCCTGCGCCACATCCTGCCCAAGGAGGGCGACAACGTCGAGCGCGTGGCCGGCGGTGCGCCGCTGGGCATGGGCGACGAAGCGCCGCAGGAGATGAGGTAGGCGCCCGTCGGACGCCCGTCGCCGGCTTCCCGAGGTCGCCGCCCTTGAGGTCGAACATCGCAGCCATCACCCCGTCGCGCCGCTGGGAGGTCCTGACCCAGGCCGAGCTCGACCGCATCCGCGAGAGCATCTTCACCGTGCTTGCGGAGGTGGGCGTGCGCTTCCCCCTGGCTCGGGCGCTCGAGACCCTCGAAGCTCACGGCGCCGCGGTCGACCGCTCCCATCAGATCGCCCGCCTGCCGCGGCCGCTGGTCGAGGCGACCCTGGCCGCCGCGCCGCGCGAGTTCACCCTCTGCGGTCGCGACCCGGCCTGCGACCTGCCGCTCGACGGCCGCCACTGCTACCTGTCGAACGACGCGAGCGGGGTGTTCGTGGTCGATCCCGGGAGCGGCCGGCGGCGGTCCTCGACGCTGGCCGACGTGGCCGACTCGGCGCGCTTTGTCGACGCGCTGCCGGAGGTCGCCTTCTACTGGGGGCCGATCGTCGCCGGCGGCGACGCGCCGGTCGGCTCGCGCGCCCTGCACGAGGCGGCGGCGGTCATGGTCAACACCGCGAAGCACTTCCAGGCGGTGACCTGCGTCGGCGAGCGGCCGGCGCGGCTGCTCGTCGAGATGGCCGCCGCGGTCAGCGGCGGCTCGCACGAGCTGCGCCGCCGGCCGCCGGTCAGCCTGATCGCCTGTCCGGTCGATCCGCTGGGCAACGACGCCGTGAGCCTCGAAGCCGGCCTCGTCTGCGCCGCCGCCGGCGTGCCCTGCGGCTTTCTGTCGCTCACGCTGGGTTGCGGCACGGCGCCCGCCTCGCTTTCCGGCAACCTGGTGGTGAACGCCGCGGCGGTGCTGGCCGACCTCGTGCTTCTGGAGCTCGCGAGCCCCGGCGCGCCGGTGTTCTTCGCCGGCGCGCCCAGCGTCATGGACTTGAGGACGGGCGGCTACACGGGCGGCGGTCCCGAAGACGACGTTCTGGCCGCCGCCGCCGTGCAGGTGGCGCACTCGTTCGGCCTGCCGGTCAACATGGGCACCATGGCCACCGGCGCCAAGGCCCCCGGCTGGCAGGCGGCCGTCGACGACGCCCTCTCGACGGCCGCGTCGGTGCTCGCCGGCGCCGACATGATGAGCGGCTGCGGCCTGCTCGACGGCTCCCGGACGCTGTCGTATCCGCACCTGGTCATGGAGACCGAGGTCTACCGCATAGTGCAGCGGCTCGCCGAGGGCATCGTCGTCGACCAGGAAACGCTGGCGCTCGACGTCATCCGCCGGGTCGGTCCGCAGGGCACCTACCTGGCCGACAAGCACACGCGCCGCCACGCGGCCGAGATCTGGCGGCCCTCGATCTGGGACCGCACGCCCTACGACGCCTGGCTCTCATCCGGCAAGCACGGCGCGCTCGAGAACGCCACCGAGATCGCCGACGACATTCTCGCCAACCACCGGCCCGCGCCGCTCCCCGACGACGTGCGCGCCGAGCTGGAGGCGATCGCGGCCCGGGCCGACGAGGAGCTGCCGGCCTAGGCGGTCGGCGCCGGCGCCCTCTCCACCGCCGGGACGGGGTAGACCCGGCGGTCGCCGGCCCTGGGACACGGCGGCGTCAGTCTGTCGACGCCCCGGCCCTGGGGACCTGCTGGGTGATGCAGTGGACGCCGCCTCCGCCGTAGCCGATGACCGGGCAGGGCACGCCCACCACCTCGCGGCCGGGGACGATCTCGCGAAGTCGCTCGAGGGCGGGTTCGTCGTCTCCGGTTCCGGCGGTCGGGACGATCAATGCTCCGTTGGCCGCGTAGGCGTTGACATAAGTCTCGACGATCGGCGTGTCGCCGACGAGCACCGCGGGGCCGCGGAGGTCGAATTCGACGACGTCGATCTCACGACCCCTGGCGTCGGTCGTCTCCAGCCGCCGCCGGTTCTCGACGAGGTTCTCGTAGTCGGGGTGCCGCGGGTCGCGCACCATGTGAAGCAGCACCCGGCCGGGGTCGACGAAAGCGGCGACGCCGTCGACGTGGCCGTCGGTGTCGGGGTCCTCCTCGAGGCCCAGCCCGGACTTGAGCCAGATGACCTTCTGCACGCCGAGGTAGTCCTTGAGTATCTGCGTCATCTCGTCCCTGGTCAGGCCGGGATTGCGGGAGGGGTGCAGCAGGCAGCTCTCGGTGGTGATGAGCGTTCCCTGCCCGTCGACGGTGATGGCGCCCCCCTCGAGGACCATCGGGGCGGCGAAGCGCTCGACGCCGAAGTACTCGGCCAGGAGTCGGCCTACGGCGGCGTCGTTGTCGTAGGGGTGGTACTTCTCGCCCCAGCCGTTGAAGGTGAAGTCGGCCACCGCGCGGGCGCCGTCGCGACGCGTGAGAAAGATGGGGCCGCTGTCGCGCAGCCAGGAATCGTCGATCGGCATCTCGACCACGTCGATCTCGCCGCCGCAGTAGCTCCGCGCCACGCCACCCTCGCCGGGGCGGGCCAGCATGAGCACGGGCTCGAAGCGGGCGATGGCGTGGGCGACCGCCGCGTAGCTCGCCTTGGCGAGCAGGTACTGCTCGCCCCAGAGGTCGTGGCGGATCTCCGTCGGCCAGGCGATGAGGCAACGCTCGTGCGGCTCCCACTCGCCCGGCATGCGAAAGCCGAGAGAGCCGGGGGTGGATCCCCCGCGATCCCCGAGACGAGAAGACCCTGTGGTGGCTGGCGGCATGTCTCTCTCCTTTACGCTCGAGCTGTGCGGCGATGAGCTACCGGCCCACGCGGCATCCTGGGGACGTGCGCTTGTTGTACGACCAATCGACCTGTGGAGGCAACGGCGAGCGCCGCGCGAAAACCGCTGCACGGCGGGGCGTACCGCGTGGTTTTGCCACGTGCGGGGCCGGTGCTAGACTGGGGCCGTGCTCGCGGTCTCCTCCATCAGCATCGGCACGATCAACCGCTCCTGCGGTCTGTAGAGCAGGCCGCCTTTTTTCGGCCGACGACGGCGCGAGGCCGCTCGGCCGTCCCCCGGCGCCCCCGCCCTTGTCGACGGTCAACCTGTGAGGTCTGTGCTCATGACTGCGAGGATCAACCCCATCGCTCCCCGGCTCCATTGGGACGTACTGTCGAGCGGCGAAATCGAGCGCATCCACGAAGCCACGCTCGAGGTTCTGGAGACCGTCGGCGTCCGTTTCCCGTCGGCGAAGGCGCTCGACATCCTCGAGCGCAACGGCTGCGCCGTCGATCGCCACGGCGAGATCGCCCGGCTGCCCCGCAAGGTCGTCATGGAGGCCGTGGCGCGGGTGCCCGAGCAGTACCTGCTGGCCGGCCGCGACCCCGCCTGCGACATGATCATCGACCGCGCCCACTGCTACCTGTCCAACGACGGCAGCGGGGTGTTCGTGTACGACCACCACACCGGCGAGAAGCGCCCCTCGACCAAGGCCGACGCGGCCACCTCGGCGCGCTTCGTCGACGCCCTGCCCAGCGTGAGCTACTACTGGGGCCCGGTGGTCACCTCACAGGACGTCCCGCCGGCCAGCAAGGCGTTGCACGACTCCGAGGCCGTCCTCACCAACACCAGCAAGCACTACCAGGCGGTCACCACCGTGGGCGAGCGGCCGGCGCGGCTGCTCGTCGAGATGGCGGCCGCCATCGTCGGCGGCACCGCCGAGTTGCGCAAGCGCCCGATCGTGAGCTTTATGCAGTGCGCGGTCGACCCCCTCGGCCACGACGGCCCCAACCTCGAAGCCAACCTGGTCGCCGCCGAGCACGGTCTGGCGAGCGGCTTCATGCCCATGCCGCTGATGGCCGGCACCGGCCCGGCTACGCTGGCCGGCAACCTGGTCGTGCAGAACGCCGAGGCGCTGTCGGGGGTCGTTCTGCTCGAGCTCGCCTTCCCGGGCTGCCCGGCGTTCTTCGCCGGCGCTCCCAGCGCGATGGACTTGAAGACGGGCGGTTACACCGCGGGGCCCGAGGACTACCTGCTGGCCGCCGGGGCCACCCAGCTCGCCCACTTCTACGGGGTGCCGATGGCCATGGGGACCATGGCCACCAGCGCCAAGGAGCCCGACTGGCAGGCGGCGGTCGACGACTCGCTTTCCACCTTCGCCAGCGTCATGACCTGCGCCGACATGATGAACGGCTGCGGCCTGCTGAACGGCTCCAAGATCCTGAGCTACCCGCACATGATCATGGAGACCGAGATCTACGGCATCGTGCAGAAGGTCGCGGCCGGCGTGGTCGTCGACGACGATACGCTGGCCGTCGACCTGATCGCGAAGGTCGGTCCCAACGGCACCTACCTCTCCGAGAAACACACCCGCCGGCACATGAAGGACGTCTGGCGGCCGACCGTCTGGGACCGGACGCCCTACGACGTCTGGCTGTCGGCCGGCAAGAAGGGCGCCCTCGACAAGGCCACCGCGATCGCCGACGAGATCCTCGCCAACTACAGGTCCGAACCGCTGCCCGACGACGTCGTCGCCGAGCTGGCCCGCATCGTGGCCGCCGCCGACGCGGAGCTGGCCACGCCGTGACCGGCGTGCGTCTCGCCGTCCGGTACGCCGTCCGGGCAGGGACCAATGACTGAGCGCGCCGCGGGATCGACCGTCACGCCGGCGGGGTCGCTGCGCCACGCGCCGCTGACGGCCGACGAGGTCGGGCGCCTCCACGACGCCGCGCTCGAGCTCCTGGCCTCGCGCGGCGTGGCGGTCGCCGGCGAGACCGCGCTCGAGCTCCTGTCGGAGGCGGGCGCGAGCGTCGAACGGACCACGGGGCGGGTCCGGCTGCCCGTCGCGCTCGTGGCCCGCGCCGTCGCCGCAGCGCCTGCCTCGTTCGTGCTGCCGGGGCGCGTGGCCGACCGTGACGTGACCATCGGGGGCGGCGGCCGTGGCGGCCTGATGGCCGCCACGGCCGCCGCCCCCGATGTGGCCGCCGCCGCGCTGCTCGCCGACGCCCTGCCCGAGGTGGCGGTCGTGGGCCTGCCCGCGCGGCGGCTCGCCGAGCTGCCCGCCGCGGTCGGATCGACCGCCAAGCCGGTGCTCGTCTGCGGCGCCATGCGCGCCGCTCAAGCCGACGTCGTGATCGCCGCCGCGGCCGCCCTCGGCGGTCGCGCCGACGCCGGGCGCCCGCCGCTCGGCGTGGTCGTCCACAGCACCGAGCAGGCCGAGCTCGACCCGCTCCTCGCCTGCGCTCGCGCCGGCCTGGCCTGCGCGTTCTTCACCCGCCCGCTGCTCGACGGCGAACGGCCCGCGAGCCGGGCTGAGGCGCTGGCCGCCGTCCATGCCGCCGCCCTCGCGGCCTGCGCGATCCAGCAGCTCGCGGCGCCGGGCTCGCCCTATCTTGTGCCGGCGCTGCCCGTCGCCGTCGAGGAGCACGCGCCGGGCTATGGCCTGGGGCCGGCGGGTGTCGCCAGCTTCGCCCAGATAGCCCAGCTTGCCTCCCACGCGGGCCTGCCGGTCGCGGCCGGCTTTCCGCCCACGCGCCCGGCCGCCGACGAGTGGCGGGCGGCCGCCGACGGCACGTTCTTCGCCCTGGCCGCGGCGCTCGGCGGCGCGGCGCTGCTGGCCGCCGCCGGCCACACCGACGGCGGCCGCGCCTACTCGCCGGCGCAGCTTGTGCTCGACGCCGAGACCTGGTCGAACGTCGCCGCGGTTGCCGCCGGCATCACGGTCGACGACGAGACGCTCGCCCTCGACACGATCGCGGCGGTCGGCATTGGCGGCAACGCGCTCGGCCAGAAGCACACCCGGCGCCACATGAGGGAGGTATGGCGGCCGCGCCTGTTCGACCGCGGCGCCTACGACGTGTGGGAGCGCGAGGGACGACGCGGCGCGCGGGAGCGGGCGGCGGCGCTGGCCGGCGCTCTGTGCGCCGGCCACGAGGCGCCGCCGCTCGACGCCGAGAAGCGCGAGACGCTTCGGCGTATCATCGCAACGTCGGGATTGTGATCGTCGTGATCCGCACTGTGCGGGCGGCGGCGCGCGACGAGCGCCGGCCGCCGCCGGCCGGCGGGTCCCGCAACCGCGGTGCCGGTCGGCACCCGAAAGGAAGGCCAAAGCGCGGATCGCCGGGGGGCGCCGCGAGCAAGGAGACGACATGACGGTACAGACTGAAACGAGACGCTGGAAAGAGATCGCGCGCTTCAAGGACGTGTCCGCGGCGGAGTGGAACGACTATCGCTGGCAGCTCGCCAACCGGCTGACGACGGTCGCGGACTTCGAGCAGGTGCTGAACCTGACCGTGGAGCAGCGGGCCGATCTCGAGGCCTGCATGGGCAAGTTCCGCGTGTCGGTCACGCCCTACTACGCCTCGCTCATGGACCCCGACGATCCGCACTGCCCGGTGCGCATGCAGGGCGTGCCTACGCCCGCCGAGCTCCTCGTGCGTCCCGAGGACTTGAAGGACGCGGTCTCCGAGGACTTCGACTCACCAACCCCGCGGATCACGCATCGTTACCCCGACCGCGTGCTGTTCGTGGTCACCGAGATGTGTTCGATGTACTGCCGCCACTGCACCCGGCGGCGTCTCGTCGGCGGCACCGAGGAGCTCGTCGCCAGGAGCGAGATCGACAACGCCATCAAGTACATCGAGCGCTCGCCTGAGGTGCGCGACGTGCTGATCAGCGGCGGCGACCCGCTCGTTCTGTCCGACGACAAGCTCGAGGAGATCCTCGCCCGCGTGCGGGCCATCGACCACGTCGAGATCGTGCGCATCGGCTCGCGCGTGCCGGTCGTCTGTCCGCAGCGCATCACCCCCGAGCTGTGCGACATGCTCAAGAAGTACCACCCGCTGTTCTTCAACACCCACTTCAACCACCCCAAGGAGTTCACCGAGGACTCGATACGGGCGTGCGCCATGCTGGCCGACGCCGGCATCCCGCTGGGCAACCAGACGGTGCTCATGCGCGGCATCAACGACTGCGCCAACGTCATGAAGCGTCTCTGCCACAAGCTGGTCGCGGCGCGCGTCAAGCCTTACTACTTTTACCAGTGCGACCTCGCCGAAGGCACCGCTCACTTCCGCACGAGCGTCGCCAAGGGCATCGAGATCGCCGAGAGCCTGCGCGGCCACACCACCGGCTTCGCGGTGCCGACCTACATCATCGACGCCATCGGCGGCGGCGGCAAAACGCCGGTCATGCCGCAGTACCTGATCTCGCAGGCCCCCGGCGAGGTGATCCTGCGCAACTACGAGGGCGTGATCAGCAAGTACACCGAGCCCGACGACTACGTCGAACCCGAGTGCCACTGCCCCGACTGCGAAGCAAAGCGGCAGCGGCTCGGCGTGGCCGGCATGTTCGACGAGCACGGCCCCACGCTCAGCGAAGTCTGGGACGCGCGCATGAAAAAGGTCGCCGACCGCAAAGCGCGCATGCAGGACTAGCCCAGCCGGGTCCGCCGGCCCGGGAGGCGCGCGACGTCAGGAGACGAGAGCGCGGGCGGGCGGCGGCCGCAGGCCGCCGCCCGCCCCGTCACCCAAGAAAGGCGCATGTGGCCTTAGTATTCGTCGAGCCGATCGGCGTGACCGTCGAGATCCCCGACGGCGAAACCCTGCTGGGCGTCGTGACGAGCGGCGTGGTCGACGTGCCGGTCGACTGCGCCGGGCGTGGGACCTGCGGCAAGTGCCTGGTGCGCACCGGCGCCGGCAGCTTCAGCGAGCCCAGCGAGATCGAGCGCGGCAAGCTCCCGGCGAGCAAGCTGTCCCAAGGCTGGCGCCTGGCCTGCCAGACGACGCCCCTCGCGGGGCGCGTCAGCATCGAGGTGCGCGCCACCCAGGGACGGCGCCAGATCTTGACGACCTCGCGGCTGCACCCCGGCGAGCCGCACCCGGCGGTCGTGCGCGAGGTCGTCGCGCTCGAGCCGCCGACGCTCGCCGACGCGCGCGCCGACCGCGAGCGCCTGCTGAGCGCGCTGGGCGCGAAGGAGCTGCCGCTCGGCGTGCTGCGCCGCCTGCCCCAGACGCTGCGCGACGGCGGCTTTCGGGCGACGGTGACCAGGTACGATGGTTGCCCCATCGACGTCGAGCCGGCCGCCGTCGCACCGGCCGCCGTCGACGGCCGCGCCCTGGGCGCGGCCGTCGACATCGGCACCTCGAAGATCATCGCCTATCTGTTCGATCTGGAGAGCGGCCGGCAAGTCGACCAGGAGGCGCTCGAGAATCCCCAGATACGCTTTGGCGAAGACGTCATCACGCGCCTCACCCAGGCCATCCACAACGGGCGCCTGGACGATCTGCGCCGGGCGGTCCGCGGCGGCGTGAACGAGCTGCTCGCCAGGCTCTGCGCCCGCCAGGGGATCGCGCCGCGTCACCTCTACGACATGACGGTGGTCGGCAACACGGCCATGCATCACCTGGCCCTCGGTATCTCGCCGGTGGGGTTGGGCGGCGCGCCCTTTGCTCCGGCGCTCGCGGCGCCGGTGACGTTGCGCGCCGCCGAACTGGGGTTTGCCATGAACCCCGAGGGCGGCGTGCACTTCCTGCCGCCGATCGCCGGATTCGTGGGCTCCGACTGCCTGGCGGTCATCACGGCCACCCGTCTGGCCCGGACGACGGCGCCGTCGATGGCCGTCGACATCGGCACCAACACCGAGATCGCGCTGGCCCACGACGGGCGCGTGGTCGTGACGAGTTGCGCTTCGGGCCCGGCCTTCGAGGGCTATCAGATCACCTGCGGCATGAAGGCCGCGGAGGGGGCTATCGAGCGCATCGCCATCGATGCCGACGGCGAACCCAGCGACGTGCGCACGATCGGTGGCCGCGAGCCGCTGGGCGTCTGCGGTTCGGGCGTGGTCGACCTGCTGGCCGGCCTGGTCGCCGCGGGCATCGTCGATGCGGGAGGCCGCCTGCAGACTCACCGCCGCGTGCGCCGCAGCGCCGCAGGCCCCGGACTCGAGTACCTGGTCGCCTCGGCCCCCCAGGGCGACATCGTCTTCACGCAGCACGACGTGCGGTCGCTGCAGCTCGCCAAGGCAGCCATCGCCAGCGGCTGCCGGCTGCTGCTGGCCGGAGCCGGCCTCGAACCGGCGCAGCTCGAGCAGGTGCTGGTCGCCGGCGCCTTCGGCAACGAGCTCGACGTCGACAACGCCCTGGCGATCGGCCTGCTGCCCAGGGTGCCGCGCGAGCGCGTTGCCTTTGTTGGCAACGCCGCCGGGGTGGGCGCCCAGATGGCGCTCATCGACGTCGACGAGCGGCGCGCGATGGGTGAGCTGGCCCGTCGCCTCGAGTTCCTCGACCTGGCCACCGACCGGAGCTTTCACGAGGTCTTCACCGGCGAGCTCGGCTTCGCCTGACGCGCCCGCGGAGAGGGGGTCCGCACGTGGCGACTGACACGCTCTCGCTGGAATCGCGCGCCGGGCGCCTGCGCGGCTACGCCGAGATCGGCGGCGCGTCTCTCATCCTCGGAACGTCGGGCGCCCTGCTGCAGATCTCGACCATGCCGGCCAGCCTGCTGCTCGTCCTGCGCATGGCGCTCGCCGGTCTGGTGCTGGGGCCGTTCTTCTGCCTCACCGGCGGTGTCGCCGAAGTGCGCCGCTCGGGCCACTTCTGGCGCCTCGTGCTGATCGGCGTCGCCGTCGCCTGCGAGCTGCTCTTCTACTTCGCCTCGATCCGTCTCGCCAACGTCGCCATCGGCATCGCTCTCGAGTACATGGCGCCGGTCTACATCGCGCTCGTCGCACCGTGGGTGCTGCACACCCGCCGCCAGGGCACCGACTCGGCCGCGGTGGCGGTGGCCGCGGTCGGCATGGCCCTCATCGTGCTGCCGAGCCTCACGCTGGCCGGCTCGCGGAACCTCCTGCCCGGCGTGGCCTGCGGCATCGCCGCCGGCGGCTTCTACGCCACGGCGCTGCTGCTCATCAAGAGCGTCGGGAGCGGCATTCGCGGTTCCACCTTCACGCTGTTCTTCTGCGTCTGCACGGTGGTGCTGATCACGCCGCTCGCCGTCTGGCAGACGGCTGCCGGCCACTACCGCGTCACCTGGACCGATCTCGGCATCGTGGCGGTCATGGGCCTCGTCTACACCGCCCTGTGCTTCACCTTGTTCACCGACGGCCTGCGCTTCGTGGCCGTCGAGCACGCCGGCATGCTGGGTTACCTCGAGCCGGTCACCGCGCCGGTGTGGGCGCTCCTGCTGGTCGGCGAGCGTCCGCCTCTCGCGACCTGGGTCGGCGGGGCGCTGATCATCGGCGCCGGCATCTTCGCCGTCGCTCTCGGCCGGGCCGAGGCGAAGGTGCCCGCGTGAACCGCCGCCTGCGAGGCTACGGCGAGACCCTTGGGGCCGGTCTCGTCAACGGCTCGATCGGCGTGTTCGTCACCTACGCGTCCATGCCGGCGACCATGCTGGTGGCGGTGCGCATGGTGTGCGCCGGTCTCGCGCTCGGCGTGGTGGTCGCCGCCCGCCGCGACTGGAAGGCGCTCGTCGCCGACCGCGGCACCACGATCCGCCTGCTGGTCTGCGGCGTCGCCCTGGCGGTCAACCTCGTGAGCTACTTCATCGCCATCCGCCAGACCGGGGTGGCGGTGGCCATCTTCCTGTCGTACCTCGCGCCCGTCTACGTCGCGTTCGCGGCGCCCCATCTCGAGGGCGGGCGCACCGAGGCCGCCGTGTACGCGGCGCTGGGCGTGGGGCTTGCCGGCATGGCGCTGATCCTGGTGCCCGGGCTCACCGGCGCGAGCGCCAGGCTCACGCCCTACGGCCTGTCCTTCGCGGTGCTCGCCGGCCTGATGTACACGGTCTACCTGATCGGCGGCAAGCAGCTGCGCCAGCGGGGCGTGCACGCCACCACGATCGTGTTCACGATGAGCGTTCTGGCCGCCGTCGTGCTGCTGCCGCTGGGCCTGCTGCAGACGCCCGCGGCCGACTACACGGTGCGCAACTTCGCCATCGCCGCCTTTCTGGGGGTGGTCTGCACCGCCCTGACCTTCAGCCTGGTCATGGACGGCATGCGCTACATCAAGGTGCAGCACTCGGCCATCCTGGGCTACGTCGAGCCGGTCAGCGCGCCGTTCTACGCGCTGATCCTCCTGAGCCAGGTGCCGTCGGTCTGGACGATCGCCGGCGGGGCGCTGATCATCGGCGCCGGCGTGATCGTGGTGCGCTACGGCGCGCCCGAGAGCGAGCCCGAGCTGCCGGGCCTGGCGCTGGCCGACCCGACGGGCGGCGACTCGAGATGAGCGCCGCGCCGGTCGCAGGCGCGCGCCGGCAGGTGCTGGTGCGCGGCTACCTCATGGTCTCGGTGTCCTACCTGATCATGGGCGCGATCGGCGCGCTCGTCGACTACACGACGGCGCCCGAGAGCGCGCTGCTCGTGCTGCGCTTCGTGACCGCCGGCCTCGTGCTCGGCGCGGTGTTCGCGCGCCGCCGGCCGCTGGCCGGCGCGCGGCGGCCGGGCATACCGGGGCGCCTGCTGGCCATGGGTCTCGTCGATTCGCTGACCCTGCTGCTGTTCTTCGTCGCCCTGCGCGACACGAACGTGTCGATCGGCATGTTCCTCGAGTTCGTGGCGCCCGTGTGGGTGGCGGTCGCGGCGCCGCGCGTCTTTCGCGGGCGCACCGAGCCCGTGGTCTACGTGGCGCTGGGCATCGCCCTGGCCGGTCTGGCCACCATCCTCTGGCCGACGATCTCCGGCCAGGCCGTGCACGTTTCGGCTCTGGGCCTGCTCGCCGGCACGATCTCCGGTGTCGGCTACGCCGCCTTTCAGATCATCGTGAAGGACCTGACCAACCGCGGCGTGGGGGCCGTCACCATCGTGATCAGCGAGATGAGCATCAACAGCGTCGTGCTGCTGCCGCTGGCGCTCTGGCAGACCGTCGGCGCCGGCCGCCACATGACCGGCCGCGACATCGTCGTGGGCATCGTGCTCGGCGTGGTCTGCACGGCGCTGGCCTACACCCTGTGGACCGAGGGCGTGAGCCGCATCCGCGTGCAGCATTCGTCGATCCTGGGCTACCTCGAGCCGTTGAGCGCGCCGTTCTACGCGCTGCTGCTGCTCGGCGAGTGGCCGGGGCCGTGGACCCTCATGGGCGGCGCGCTGATCATCGTCGCCGGGGTGCTCGTGGTGACCCTCGGCGAGCGCCGAGAGAGCGTGGAGGTGACGCCGGCGTGAGGACACCTGCGGGCCGCCGCCCGGCGTCCCCATAAGGCATAGAATCGCATCATTCTCTGCAAGAAAAAGGAGTCACGCATGGCGACAGGATCGGCGCACGGCGCGCCCAAGCTCAACCTCACGAAGTCGATGTCGATGCTCGCCGACGCCCAGCGGCTCACGCCGGGCGGAGTGGGCGGCATCCGCCGGCCCTACAACTTCGTGGTCGGCGAGTACCCGGTGTTCATCACCCACGGCAAGGGCGGCCACATCTTCGACGTCGACGGCAACGAGTACATCGACATGCTGTGCGCCTACGGGCCGATCATCCTGGGCTACGTCGAGCCCGAGATCAACGACGCGGCCAAGGCGCAGATGGACAAGGGCTTCTGCTTCAGCCTCGTGCAGCCGCTCCAGAACGAGCTCGAGGAGCGCCTCGCCGACATCATGCCCTGCGGTGAGCAGACGATCCTCGTGAAGACCGGCTCCGACGCGACCAACGCGGCCGTGCGCGCCATGCGCGCCTACACCGGCCGCGACGTCATCGCGCGCTGCGGCTACCACGGCTGGGGCGACTGGTGCGTCGAGCACCACGGCGGCGTGCCGCAGGCCGTGTGGGAGCTCACCAAGGAGTTCGAGTACGGCAACACCTCCGACCTGGAGCGCATCTTCGCCGAGAACCCGGGCAAGGTCGCCGGCGTGGTCATCACCCCGGTCGGCCATCCCATGGCCAAGCCGGTCATCGCGCCGCCGCCGGGCTACCTCAAGGCTGTCAAAGAGCTCGTGCACGCCAACGGCGCCGTGCTCACCTTCGACGAGATCCGCACCGGCTTTCGCGTGTCCATGGGCGGCGCCAGCGAGCGCTACGGCGTGACGCCCGACCTGACCACGGTCGGCAAGGCGATGGCCAACGGCTACTCCATCGCCGCGCTGGTCGGCAAGCGCGAGATCATGAGCGTCTACGTCAAGGACGCCTTCCTGAGCTCGACCTTCTTTCCCAACAGCCTCGAGATGGCGGCCAGCATGAAGTGCCTCGAGGTCCTCGAGCGCGAGAAGGTGCAAGAAGCGATCTGGGAGCGCGGCACGCGCTTTCTCGCGCGCCTCGGCGCGATCGTCGACGCCTCCGGCGTGCCGGTGACCAGGAGCGGCATCCCGCCGATGCCGTTCCTCACCTTCGACCACGTCGACGACCACTACAAGGAGCGCCGCACCGAGTTCTACACGCAGTGCATCCGCCGCGGCCTGTTCGTCCAGCCCTACCACCACTGGTACATCTGCTACCGGCACACCGAGGCCGACCTGACGCGCGCCCTCGACGTCGTCGAGGAGTCGCTCGCCTGCGTGGCGGAGTCGCACCCCTGGAAGAGGTAGAAACACGGACCGAGGTCCCCGCCAAACGACATCGATAACCCACAGGGGGTCGTGATGGAGAAGCTGATCATCACCGTCGCCGGCGTCGGCGCCGAGACGACCAAAGAGGCGCAACCCGGGCTGCCGGTGGGCGCCGCCGAGATCGGCGCCGACGCGGCGCGCTGCCGCGAGGCCGGCGCCGCCATGTATCACCTGCACGTCCGCGACGCGGCCGGCAACCCGACGCAGGCCAAGGAGGTCTTCGCCGCGGCCATCGAAGAGATCCGCAAGCGCACCGACATCATCGTCCAGACGTCGACCGGCGGCGCCATGGGCATGACCGCCGACGAGCGCCTGCAGCCGCTCGAGCTCGACCCCGAGATGGCCTCGCTGACCACCGGCACGGCCAACTTCGGCGACGACGTGTTCTTCAACGACTCCGCCCTGATGAGCGAGTTCTACCAGCGCATGCAGGCCAAGGGCGTGCGCCCCGAGTTCGAGATCTTCGAGGCCGGCCAGATCGACAACGCCCTCAAGCTGGTCAAGAAGTACGGTCCGGCGGGACCGCTGCTGCACTGGGACTTCGTGCTCGGCGTGCCGGGCTCGATGAGCGGCGAGCCGCGCAACCTGGCGTTTCTGGCGGACCGCATCCCGCCCGGCTCCACCTGGACCTGCACCGGCATCGGTCGCTGGCACATGCCGGTGACGATGGCGGCGCTCGCCCTGGGCGGCAACGTGCGCCTCGGCTTCGAGGACAACATCTTCCTGCACAAGGGGGTCCTGGCCAAGGAGAACGCCGAGCTCGTCGGGCGCGTGGCGCGCCTCGCCGGCGAGTGGGACCGCGCCTGCGCCACGCCCGACGAGGCGCGTCGCATCCTGAAGCTCTCGCCGTACGACGCGTGAGCGCCACGTTCTGAGGCGGCCGACTCTCGACACTCGAGCGCCGCGCGGGCGGCGCCGGCAGGCCGTCTACCCGTCTGTCGACAGGACGGACAACGCAAACGCTGAGCGTGACGGTCCCGAACCCCGGTTTCGCGCCCGAACTGGGGGTACTATACATGGGTTGGCTTGGCAGTCCTGCGCGGCGGTGGGCCGTGCGGCAAGGGGGGGTCACCCGCTGGGCATCTTCTCCAGGGAACGAACAAACGATCCGGGTGCCGACGGACTGCTCGCGAGCCTCGTCCAGCTCGGCAACCTCCTGCGGTCGAGCCCCGACCTCTCCGGCGTCGTGCGCTCTATCGCCACGGGCGCCGCGCGCACCTTCGGCTTCAACGAGGTCGCGGTCTACCTGAGCGCGCCCGGCGCCGAGCTGTTCCGGGCGCACGCGGTGGTGGGTCGCGACGAGGCGCGCGACCAGACCATCCTCTCCACCCCGGTGCCGGCGGCGGCCTTCGCCGCCCTCATGTCGGAGCAGTTCCAGATCGGCTGCGCGTTCTTCATCGATCACCGCGAGCACCAGTACACCCCCGAAGAACGGGCCTTCTTCCCGGCCCCCGGGCCCGGCTCCGGGCAGCCCGGCGAGTGGCAGCGCGACGACAAGCTCCTCGTGCCGCTGCGCGACCGGGCCAACCGCATGATCGGCGTGCTCGACCTGGCCGATCCGGGCGACGGCCGCCTGCCCACGCTCGACCAGGCCAAGGAGCTCGAGGTGTTCGCCACGTTCGCGGCCGCCGCCGTCGAGAGCGCCCGCCAGTACGAAGAGCTCGAGCGCACGACCGACCTCCTGGAGCAACAGCTCAAGGTGCGCCATGAGCTGCTCGACGTGTCGGCCTCGCTGCTGTCGACGCTCGACCCCACGGCCGTGTTCGTGCAGATCGCCGACGCCCTCAAGATGCTCGTCGACTACGACACCATCGACATCGCCCTGGTCGACGAGAGCGCCAACGAGCTCGTCACCATCTTCGCCCAGGACAAGTGGGCCAACGAGATGCTGCGGTTCCACCAGCCGCTCGGCCAGGGCGTCGGCGGCTGGGTGGTGCGCCACGACCAGGCCCAGCTCGTCAACGACATGACCCACGATCCCCGCGGCGTCCTCGTGCCCGGCACCGACCTCGAGCCTCAGGCTTCCGTGCTCGTGCCGCTGCGCTTCATGGGCGCGGTCATCGGCCTGCTCGCCGTCGACCGGCTGGCCGGCCGCACGTTCGAGGAGCGCGAGCTCGAGATCGTCCAGCTCTCCGCCAACCTCGCCGCCATCGCCATTCGCAACGCGCGCTCCTACAAGGAGATGGAGGTCCAGGCCTCGACCGACGGTCTGACCGGGTTGTTCAACCACCGCCGGTTCCAGGAGGCGCTGGTCTTGGAGGTCGCGCGCTCCGAACGCTACGACGCCGAGTTCTGCCTGCTGATGATGGACCTCGACCGCTTCAAGTCGGTCAACGACACGGTCGGTCACCAGCGCGGCGACGAGGTGCTGCGCGAGGTGGCCGAGGTGTTGCGGCGCTGCTCGCGCGAGTCCGACTTCGCGGCCCGCTACGGCGGCGAGGAGTTCACCATGATCCTGCCGCACGCCGACGTCGACGAGGCGCGCCGGGTGGCCGAACGCATCCGCGGCCAGGTCGCCGACCTGTCGACCATCGAGCCGGGCCTGTCGGTGACGATCTCGGTGGGCATAGCGTCGTTCCCGCACCACGCCGCCGACACCGACGGCGTCCTGGGCGCC
The DNA here is from genome assembly GCA_963751565.1 of uncultured Actinomycetes bacterium. Taxonomy (GTDB): domain Bacteria; phylum Actinomycetota; class Thermoleophilia; order UBA2241; family UBA2241; genus Bog-752. Next base: position 354,280 of record CAVVVA010000002.1, read on the forward strand.
GCCGACGCGGCTCTGCTCGCCGCCAAGGCGTGCGGTCGCAACTGCGTCTGCACCTTCGGCGACAACGAACCGTCCGCCGGGCTCGTCGGTCAGACGCCGCTGGCCGGTTTCGGCCGCCGCTTCGCGCTGCGGGCCGGCTTGTCGCCAGAAGAGGCCGAGGCGCTCGCCGACGCCCTGCAGGTACTCGAGACCTCTCCGGCCACTTCCGAGCTGCGCGGCCCCAGCCTCATTCCCATCGGCCCCGACGTGACGCCGCCGGTCGACCACCTGTTCGCGGCGCTGCTGTACGGCACCGAACGCTGGGACGGTGGCGGGTACCCCGAGGGCTTGCGGGGCGAGTCGATTCCGCGGGTGGCGCGTGCCTTCGCCGTGGTGCGGGCCTACGCCCACGACGGCGCCGACGGCGGCGCCGCGCTGCGCGCCCAGGCGGGCCGTCATTTCGACCCAAGAATGGTCAACCGCTTCCTGGCCTTCCTGGGCGAAGAGACGAGCCGCTGGAACCCGCTCGACGGCGTCGTCGGCGGGCGCGCTTGACGATCAGACGGCGTAGACGGCGCCAACGGCGGCCGCATCTGCAATAATGGCCTCATGGCCAAGGTCTATCAGATGCCGGCCAAGCAGCCGCGCCCACCGGCGGCCCACCGGCGCGGTCGGCTCATCGGCATCGCTGTGGCGGCTCTCGCGCTCGCCGTGGTGCTGTTCGTCATCTATCTGGTGGCCTACACCAACTGGCTGTGGTTCGGCGAGGTCGGCCTGCGGGTCGTGTTCTGGCGCCAGATCTGGTCGCGGCTCGTCGTCGGCTTGGCGGCCGGCGCAATCTTCTTCGCCATCTTCTACGCCAACGTCGAGATAGCGCGGCGTCTGTCGCCGCGCCACCGCGCCTTCGAGGGCATCGACGTCGTCGAGTACGTCAACGAACGCACCGTGCAGGGGCTGCGCCGCGGTGGCCTCATCGGCTCGCTGGTGATCGCGATCTTCGTCGGCGCCGGCGCTTCGACCGACTGGCTGCTGTTCCAGCGCGCCCTGAACGGCGTGCCGTTCGGCTCGACCGACCCGATCTTCCACCACGACCTCGGCTTCTACATCTTCACGCTGCCGGCCTGGCAGACGGTCTACGGTCTCGTGATGGGGGCGCTCATCGCCGGCCTCGTCGCCGCCGTGATCATCCACGCCGCCATGGGAGGGCTCGTCCTGACCCAGCAGCGCCCGGTCCCGACGACCGAACAGCCCGAGCCGACGGGGCGCGGCCCCTTTGGTCCGGGCGGCCCCTTTGGTCGCGGCCCCGGCCAGGCCAACGTGAGCTTCGTCGTGCGACCGCGCAGCCAGTCCGTCGCCCACCTCTCGGTGGTGCTGGGGATCATCTTCGCGCTGGCGGGGTCGGGCTACATCTTCAAGGCCTGGGACCTGCTGTTCGCCAGCGACGGCGTGGTCGCCGGCGCCGGCTACACCGACCTGCACGCCGCCCTGCCCGGCATGCGCGTCATGATGGTCATCGGCTGGGCGCTGGGCGCGCTGCTCATCGCCAACGCGTTCTGGCGCCGGCGCTGGCGCTGGCCGCTGTACGGCGTGGGCGGCTGGGTGGTCGCCCTGATCGTCATCAGGGTCGTGTTCCCGGCGGTGATGCAGACGCTGGTCGTGAGCCCGAACCAGCAGGCCAAAGAGGGCCCCTACATTGCCGACAACATCGCCGCGACGCGGGCCGCCTATGGCCTCGACAGAATCAGCCAGAGCCAGTACCCGCTCACGGGCGATCTGACCACCACCAAGCTCGCCGCCAACAACGCCACCATCCGCAACATCCGCTTGTGGGACCAGAGTACGCTGCTCGCCAGCTACACCCAGCTACAGCAGTTGCGACCGTACTACCGGTTCACCACGGTGAGCATCGACAGATACGACGTCAACGGCGTCTACCGCGAGACCATGCTGGCCCCCCGTGAGCTCAACATCGCCGGCCTGCCGCCGCAGTCGCAGAGCTGGGTCAACGAGCACCTGATCTACACCCACGGCTTCGGCGTCGCGGTCTCGGCTGTCAACCAGGTCACCTCCGACGGCTCGCCCGACTTTCTCGTGCAGGACGTGCCGCCGGTCTCCAGCGCACCCGACCTGGCGATCACCCAGCCGCGCATCTACTACGGGCTGCTGGGCACCAACTACACGCTGGTCGACACCAAGACGTCCGAGTTCGACTATCCAGGCGGGCCCAGCGGCACTGCCGGCGGCGGCAGCTACCACTACTCAGGAAGCGGCGGCATCCCCATCGGCTCGACCTTCAACAAGCTCGCCTTCTCGGTGCGCTTCGGCACCATCCGCTTCTTCACCAACACGGCGATCGACAGTCAGAGCCGCATCATCATCCGTAACAACATCGTCGCGCGGCTGCACGCGGCGGCGCCGTTTCTGACCCTCGACCAGGACCCCTACATGGTCATCGCGGGCGGCAGGCTCTACTGGATCGCCGACGCCTACACGACGACCGACCGCTACCCCTACTCCCAGCCCGACGGCTCCATCAACTACATCCGCAACTCGGTCAAGGTCGTGATCGACGCCTACAACGGCTCCATGACCTTCTACGTGGCCGACCCGACCGACCCCATCATCCGTACCTACGAGAAGATCTTCCCCGGCATGTTCACCCCGTTCACGAGCATGCCGCAGGTTCTGCTCGCCCACGTCCGCTACCCCCAGGACCTCTTCAACGTGCAGGCGCAGATGTTCACGACCTACCACGTCACGCAGCCCGACGTGCTCTACAGCAAGAACAACCAGTGGGCGATCCCGACCGGCACCTCGCTGAGCGGCGCGACCGGCCAGATGGAGCCCTACTACGTGATCATGCGTCTGCCCGGGCAGACTCGCGACGAGTTCGTGCAGATCCTGCCGTTCGTGCCCAACGGGCGGCCGAACATGATCGGCTGGCTCGCCGCGCAGTCGGACGCGCCCAACTACGGCCGGGCGGTGAGCTTCGCCTTCCCCAGCAGCGCTACGGTCTACGGTCCGACGCAGGTCGAAGCCGCCGTGAACCAGGACCCCACCGTCTCGCAACAGCTCACCCTATGGGGGCAGGAAGGTTCGCGCGTGATCATCGGCAACCTCCTGGTGATGCCGATCGAGGACTCGCTGCTCTACGTGGAGCCGCTCTACCTACAGTCGTCGACCACCGCGCTGCCGCAGCTCAAGCGGGTGATCGTCTTCTACCGGGCGAGCACCTCGGCGGGCGTCTCGCTGATCGGCGGCCAGCAGACGGTGGCGATGCAGCCGACCCTGGCCGGGGCGCTCACGCAGATCTTCGGAGCGGCGCCGCCGGCCGCGGGGAGCGGCGCGCCCGTGACCACGCCGACGGGGCCGACCGGCGTCGTGTCGGCTCGCGTGAAGAGCCTGATCGCCCAGGCCAACAGCGAGTTCCAGGCCGCCCAGGCGGCCCTCAAGGCCGGCGATTTCTCGGGCTACGGAGCGCAGATCAAGGCGCTGCAGTCCACACTTCAGGCGCTGCAGGCCGCCAGGTAGCCACTGCCGGTCGCCCGCCGCCGCGCGAGCGCCACCCGGAGCGCCGCAGGCGCGACCCGAATCGCCATCCTGCGGCGCCGCGGGCGCCGCCCGCGGCGCCCCCAACCTCCCCGACCCCTTGTGCTCGCCCGGCTCCGGGGCCGCCGCGTGGCCCACGACGGCTACAGTGCGGGCCGCCGCGCGCCGATGTCTTTCTGATCAGGACTTGATCCGAGACTGTCACAACAGATGGACGTCGTGCACTTACTTGACAGAAGCCCGTTGCGGGATCGCGAGCTCGCGAGCCCCCCGTCGCCGAGCGACGAGGAGCTCCTGGAGGGATCGACGGCATGTCCGGAGCACTTCGTCGCGTTCTACGATCGCCACGCTCCCGGGCTGCTCGCGTTCTTCGGCCGGCGAACCTACGATTCACAGGTGGCGGCCGACCTCACCGCCGAGACCTTCGCGCAGGCGTTCGCGGCCCGCAGCCGGTTCCGCAATCCCGGACCGGGCTCGGCGACCGCCTGGCTGTACACGATCGCTCGCCGGCAGCTCAACCGCTTCGTGCGGCGGCAGCGTGTCGAATCGCTGTGGCGGGAGCGTCTCGGCATGGAGTGCCTTGCGGTGGCGCCCGACGCGCTCGAACGGGCCGAGGAGCTCATCGATCTCGAGAAGGTGCGTGACCACGTGGCCGCGGCGCTCGACGCCCTCAAGGGAGAGCTTCGCGAGGCGGTCGTGCTGCGCGTCGTCGACGGCATGTCGTACACGCAGGCGGCGCTCCTCACCGGTTGCAGCGAGGACCTCATGCGTCAGCGGGTGAGTCGCGGCCTCAAGCGCCTGGCGCGCGACCTGGCGATCCTGAAAGACCCCGGAGAGGACCATGGCCGGCGGGTTTGACGAGTATCTCGACGACCTTCGCGGGCAGCTCGCGCGCTGCGCCGACGAGGCCGCTGCCGGGCGCGCTCGCGCGACCCGCGCCGGCCGCGCCGGCGCGGGTCGCAGGCGCCTCGCGCGCCCGCCGGCGCCGCGTCGGGCGCTGGCCTGGGCGGCCGTGCTCTCGGTGGGGGTCGCCGCTCTGGCCGTGGGTCTTCTCATGGTCGTCGGCCGGCCGGCGGCGCCGGTGTCCACGAGCGGACTGCTGGGCTCGCCCGGCGGCCCGGCAGTGCCCGCCTACGTGCAGCCGGTCGTGCCGGTCGTCTCGGCGTCGCCCTCAGCCGCTGCGAACCTGCCGGCGGCGCAGCCCGGCTACAGCCTGGCGGCGATCGACGCGCTCTCGTCGTCCGACATCTGGGCGGTCGGCGCGCGCGGCGACACCGGCGCCACCGGGGCGCTCGCCGGCGTTCAGGATCATTCGTTCATCGTGCACTACGACGGCGTCAGCTGGCGCGAGACGAGCGTCCCCGACGTCGGCCCGCTCACCGCGGTCGCGGTGACCGGCGACGGCGAGGCGTGGGCGCTGGGCCCGGCGTCCGGCATCCTCCACTGGGGCGGCCTGCAGTGGGCGTCCGCCCTGACCGCGGCGCAGGACGGCGGCGCCGTGCTGCGCGGGCTCGCGGCGCTCGCCCCCGACAACGTATGGGCGGTGGGCAGCGTGCAGGGCGCGCCGTTCGCGACGCACTGGAACGGCGCGACGTGGCAGACGGTCGCCCTGCCGACGACTCCCGGCGGCGGCAGCCTGAATGCGATCTCCGGCACGGCGACCGACCTGTGGGCCGTGGGCGCCGCCGCCGACGCGGCGCACATCCTGACCCTGCACTACGACGGCACGAGCTGGTCGTCGGTGCCCGACGCGGGCGTGAGCGACGGCGGCCTGCTGACGGTGGCGACCGTTGCCCCCAACGACGTCTGGGCCGGCGGCGACGCGCTGCTCCAGCACTTCGACGGCACGCAGTGGCGTGACACGTCGCAGACGTTCAGCGGCGTGCACGAAGGGCTGGCGGCGATCTCGTCGTCGGACGTGTGGCTGGGCTCCGGCGCCGGCGTCGCTCACTGGGACGGCGCGGTCTGGCAGTCCGTCACGGCCCGGCAGATGGGCTTCGTCGCTGCCGCGAACGCGCAGTTCGCCGCGGTGAGCGCTCTGTCGCCCACCGACGTCTGGGCCGCCGGAACACTCGGTGCGAGCGGCGCCGCAACCACCCCTCTGATCGTCCACTGGGACGGGACCGCCTGGCGGCCGGCCGTCGACGCGGTCGTGCTGCAGCAGGCTGGAGCCGACAGCCCCTGAGAGGACGGGCGCAGCAGCACCACATTGGGACGGGGGCGCGCACGCGCCCCCCTTCGCGTTCCGGCGGCTTCGCCCCCTTTGATCAAGGCTCGCCGGGCCCGTCCGGGCGCATTCGCCACGGCGCGCGGCTCCTCGTCGTGGGCCCGCCGGCCGGCGGTCTGCGTGCCGCTCTGCCGGCGGTCTGTATAATCTGCGTTGCCGCGGTCGCCTGGGTCGCCGCGATCGCCCGAGGCGCCGCGGTTGCTTGAGTCGCCGTGGTCGGTCTGTCGCGGAGCCGGCTGCCGGCGGCGACCCGCCGTTCGTGGGCGATTAGCTCAGGGGTAGAGCACCTGCCTTACAAGCAGGGAGTCGCTGGTTCAAATCCA
>CAVVVA010000003.1:0-76336 GCA_963751565.1 uncultured Actinomycetes bacterium
CGTCCGATAGAGGCGCATGGCGCGCGTGGCGAGCGGCACGAGCGCGGCGATGATGCCGATCAAGACGACGGCCAGCAAGATGAGAGGCACGGTGCCGTTCATGGCGAGAGTCTACCCCCTGACTGGGTGGATGGGGAACCGGGGAGTGAGCGTTCGGGGGCCCGCCGGCCGCCCGCGCGTCAGGGCATCTGCAGCAGGTAACGCCGGCAGGCCGTCGGCGGCCCGAAGTCGGACAGGCGCGCCACCTTGACGACGTCGCCCGTATGGGGCGCCTCGACGACGAGGCCGTCGCCGGCGTAAATGACCACATGGTGGATGGGGTCGCCGAAGAACACGAGGTCGGCCGGCTCGAGCTGCGACTCGGGGACCGGTGTGCCCATCTGCGCCTGGAAGGCCGCGAAGTGGGGGAAGCTGACGCCGTACCTGGCATACACGTACAGCACGAGTCCCGAGCAGTCGAAGCCGCTGGGACTGGCGCCGCCCCAGACATAGGGGACGCCGAGGAACCGCAGGGCGTCGCGGACCACGCCGACCTGGGCCGCGGTGCCGTGGATCGTGCCGATCTGGGCGAGCGCCGCGTGCCCGAGACGGCCGGCGGCGAGCGAGGCGGCCCGGGCGCGCTCCCCGAGGATCTTCTTGATGTGGCCGTTCAGCCCGTTGAGGATGGCCTGCCGCTCGGCCAGCTTGTCCTCGATCGTGACCCGTTCCGCGTCGATCTGCTGCTGGACGACCATCGCCTGGTCGCGCTTTGTGGCGATCGCGGCCTGCAGCGCGCCGACGTGCTGGACCGTGGCAAGAAAGGCGTCGCGCAGCTGGCGGTCCTGCTGGCTGACACGCTTGAAGAGCTCGATGCGCGCCGCGGCGTCGGTGAGGCTGCCGCCGGTCAGGAGCTCATCGAGCAGGCCGTAGTCGCCGAGCTTGTACATCCAGGCGAGATGCGAGCCGAGAACGGCCTGCTGCTGGGCGAGGTCGGTCTGGGCTTGAGCGAGCTCCAGCCGGATCTGACCGAGCTGGGCCTCGAGAGTGGCGAGCTGCGACTCCGCTCCGTCCCAGTCTTCGACCACGATCTCGAGCTGGTTGTCGAGCGCGGCGACCTGCTTCTGAACCTTGTCGGCGGCCTTCTGCAGCCCGGCGAGGCTGGTCGGCTGCCTGGTGGCGACGATGACCGCCGGGCTGGCGGCGGCGCGCTCCCCGCCGAGGCCGGCCAGGACGACCAGGAACGCGCAGGCCAGCAGGGCGACGGGGATCAGCCGCCGCCAGGCGCAGCCGTGGTCGTGTGTGGTCGTGTCGTTGCGAGCGCTCATGAGTTCTGTCATCTGTCTCTATCGGCCGGTCGGCCCGCGCCTTGACCGGCGAGACTCACGGACGGTGGCGCGGCGCGGCGCCGGGGGGAGCGGCTGCAGCCTTTACAGGGTTGGGGAGCGGCAGTATACTGCCATCCCCACTTGGGGAAACGCCAGTGGGAAACGTCGCGGGGTGGAGCAGTCCGGTAGCTCGTCGGGCTCATAACCCGAAGGTCGCAGGTTCGAATCCTGCCCCCGCTACCAAAGCCTTCCGGGGCGCCCGTTCGGGCGCCCTACTTGTGTTGCGGCGCCGCTACTGTGCCGGTGTCGTGACGTACTATGCTGACACGCGCACCGGTCCCGCAAGGCGGCAAGGGGAGACGGCATGGTGACGACGGTGATCGTCAACGGCAGTCCGTACGGCAGCGAGCTTCCGTACAACGCGCTGCGCCTGGCCGGCGCGCTGCTCGTCAAGAAGCACTGGGTCGAGCTGTTCTTCCTGGGCGACGGCGTGCACACGGCGCGCCGCGGTCAGGACCCGCGCGGCGCGCACGCCTCGCTCGAGGAGATGCTGCGCGAGCTGATCGGCAAGGGCGCGGTGGTGACGTTGTGCGGGACCTGCTGCCAGGCTCGCGGGGTCACTGCCGCCGACGTCGTCGAAGGCGCCCGTCTCGGCACGATCCACGACCTCGCCGACCTCGTCGCGCGCAGCGACCGGGTCGTGACGTTCTAGACCTCGCGGCGGCGCCGGTGGACTCGACAGGCGATCGGCCGCCCGGCAGCCGTCTCGCGGCGTCGCTGCGCCGGCGTGCGGCCGACTACGTGGCGGCCGGCGCCCTCCTGCGGCCCGGTGAGCGGGCGCTCCTGATGCTGTCGGGCGGCGCCGACTCGATGGCCCTGCTCGACATCGTGCGCGCGGTCGACCGGCGGCTCGGCCTCGGGCTCGAGCTGTCGGGCCTGCACGTCGACTACGCCACGCGGGGCGCGGCCTCGGCGCGCGACAGGCGCATCGTCGAGGACGCGTGTCGCGCGCTCGCCGTGCCGCTGCACGTCGTGCGCCTTGCGCGCAAGCCGGCCGGCGCGGGGTTCCAGGAGCGCGCCAGGCGCATCCGCTACGACGCCGCGCGCGCGATCACGGCGCGCGGCGAGGCCGACGTCGTGGTCACCGCCCACAACCGCGACGACCAGGCCGAGACCGTGCTCTACCGTCTCGTCAAGTACGCCGCGCCGTCGTCGCTGCGCGCCATGCGGCCGCGCGAGGACGGCCTCGCGCGGCCGCTGCTCTGCCTGGGGGCGGCCGAGCTGCGCGCCTACTGCCGCGAGCTCGGCATCGTCTACGGGTGCGACGAGAGCAACGAGACGGTCGACTACCACCGCAACCTGGTGCGTCACCGGGTTCTGCCGGTGCTCGAGGCGATCAACCCGCGCGTCGCCGAGACGCTCGCCGACGCGGCGGCGCTGGCCGACGAGGAGCACGCCGTGCTCGCCGCGGCGCTCGACGAAGCGTGGGCCCGGGTCGTCCGGCCCCCCGCCGGTCCGGGCGGCGACCTGTCGTGGGCGCTCGACGTGACCGCGCTGAGAGCCGAGACGGCGGCGCTGCGGGCGCTCTGCCTGCGCCGCCTCGCGCGCACCGCCCTGGGCGACGAGGCGCTGGTCGGCCGCCGTCTCACCCAGCGTCTGGAACAGCTCGCGGCCGGCACGGCCGGCTCGCGGGCCGTCACCCTGGACGCCGGGCACGAGGCGCTGCGCGAGTACGACCGGCTCACGGTGCGGGCGCGGGCGGGCACGCACGCGTGCCCGCCCGCCGCCCTCGCGCCCGGGTCGTCGACCGTCTTCTGCGGTCGGCGCTTTCGCGCCGACCTCATTGCCGGCGCGACGTTCGAGAAGACGACCGCCGAGGCCTGGCTCGGCGTCGGGCGGCCCGATTGCGAGATCGTGCTGCGACACCCGCGGCGCGGCGACCGGCTGCGTCCGTTCGGCATGACGGCCGAGGTGCTGCTGAGCGACCTGTTCGCGGCGGGCCGGGTGCCGCGCGCCCGGCGGCCGCGCGCCGTGGTGGCCGAACTGGACGGCCGCCTCGCCTGGGTGTGCCCGGGGCGCAGCTCCGAGTGGTTCCGGGTGACCTCGGGGACACCGTATACTGTGCATATCTTCGAGCAGGCAGACGGAGGCGACGTGACCGACCCGATCGGCGAGACGCTGGTAGGCCGCGACGAGCTGCGCGCCAAGATCGCGGAGCTCGGCGCGCGCATCTCGCTCGACTACGTGGGCAAGGACCTCGTGCTCGTGGGCGTGCTCAAGGGCGCCGTGTTCTTCTTGGCCGACCTGGCCCGCACGCTCACGGTCCCCTGCACGATCGACTTCATGGCGGTCACGAGCTACGGCTCGGCCACCGACTCCTCGGGAGTGGTGCGCATCCTCAAAGACCTGGACCATCCGATCGAGGGCCGCGACATCCTGATCGTCGAGGACATCATCGACTCGGGCCTCACGTTGAGCTATCTGCTCAAGAACCTGCGCTCGCGCAGGCCGGCCTCGCTCGAGGTGTGCGCCCTGCTCACCAAGCCCGAGCGCCGGCGCATCAGCCTGGACTGCCGCTACATCGGCTTCGAGATCCCCAACGTGTTCGTCATTGGCTACGGACTCGATTTGGACGAGCGATATCGTACTCTCGACCACGTAGCGAGCCTCCGGGCCGACGCGGTCGGCGAGCTCACGAGAGCCTGAGGGTTCTTTGCCCCAGCCTCGGGGGTATGCTAATCTGAAATGTCGGGCGGGCGCCCCACGCGGCATGCCGGTCCCCTCGTTGAGAGAGATGACGTGAGCAGATTCATCCGGAGCGCGTTCTTTCCCATCCTCGTCGTCATCGTCCTGGCGATCGTGGCGAACATGTTGCTGCGCAACACGGGCGGTTCGAACGGCGCCGTCAAGCCGGTGTACGCGGGCGCCACTTCGGTCGCCGGCGTGCCGGCCACCGAGCCGCTGACGCAGCTCACGACCGACCTCGCCGCCGGCAGCGTGCGCAGCGTCGTGACCGACAGTCAGACGCTGGCGGCGCGCGTCACGGTGGCCGACCCCTCGGTTTCGTCGCTGCCCGGCGCCGGCGTCTCGCCGGCCCCCTCGCCGTCGCCGAGCAGCTCGTCGTCCACCGCCGCGGGATCGAGCGCCGCGTCGACCACCGCGAACACGGTCTTCGGCGTCGTCTACGCCGACCAGGCGTCGTTCGCGCAGCTCCTGGCCAAGTACAAGGTCACGCCGGTGCCCGGCTCTGTGCCCACGACCAGCACCCCCCCGAGCTTCGTCAACGATCTGCAGAACGGCCGCGTGAAGTCCGTCGTCATGAACACCAAGAACCTGACGCTCCAGGTGACCCTGAACGACAGCAACCAGACCAAGTACACGGTCTCCTACCCCGACACGACCACCACCACCCAGCTCATCGACCAGTTCAACGTCCAGCTGATCCCCAAGAACCCGGGCAGCCCGCTGTGGGGGAGTCTGCTGTCGTTTGCCCTGCCGATGGTGCTCGTCGTCGGCTTCTGGTTTTTCATCATGAACCAGATGCAGGGCGGCGGCTCGAAGGTGATGAGCTTCGGCAAGAGCCGCGCCAAGCGCGTCAGCGTCGACTCGCCCAAGGTCACCTTCAAGGACGTGGCGGGCATCGACGAGACGGTCGAGGAGCTCGAGGAGATCAAGGAGTTCCTGGAGAACCCCAAGAAGTTCCAGCAGCTCGGGGCGCGCATCCCCAAGGGCGTGCTGCTCTTCGGCCCGCCGGGCACCGGCAAGACGCTACTGGCGCGGGCCGTGGCGGGCGAGGCCGGGGTGCCGTTCTTCTCGATCTCGGGCTCGGACTTCGTCGAGATGTTCGTCGGGGTGGGCGCCAGCCGGGTGCGCGACCTGTTCGCCCAGGCCAAGCAGAACTCGCCGTGCATCATCTTCATGGACGAGATCGACGCCGTCGGGCGTCATCGCGGCACAGGCATGGGCGGCGGCCACGACGAGCGCGAGCAGACCTTAAACCAGCTCTTAGTCGAGATGGACGGCTTTGAGATGAAGGACAACATCATCTTGATCGCCGCCACCAACCGCCCCGACATCTTGGACCCGGCGCTGCTGCGCCCGGGCCGCTTCGACCGCCAGATCGTGGTCGACCGCCCCGACCGCGCCGGCCGCCAGGCGATCCTGGAGGTCCACACCCGCGGCAAGCCGATCGCCAAGCACATCGACCTAGACACCCTGGCCGCCCAGACCCCGGGCTTTACCGGCGCCGATCTGGCCAACCTGGTCAACGAGGCCGCGCTTCTGGCCGCCCGCCACGGCCGCAAGATCATCGACATGCCCGAGCTGGAAGAGGGCATCATGCGCGTCTTGGCCGGCCCCGAGAAGAAGAGCCGCCTGCTGTCGGCCGCCGAGCGCCAGATCACCGCCTACCACGAGATGGGCCACGCCCTGGTGGGCCACTACCTGCCCCACACCGACCCGGTCCACAAGATCTCGATCGTCTCCCGCGGGGCCGCTTTGGGCTTTACCATCTCGCTGCCCGCCGAGGACAAGTTCTTAACCACCATGGGCGAGTTAAACGACACCCTGGCGATGACCTTAGGCGGCCGGGCCGCCGAGGAGATCGTCTTCGGCGAGATCACCACCGGGGCGGCCAACGACCTAGAGAAGGCCACCGACACCGCCAAGCAGATGATCATGCGCTGGGGCATGAGCGAGAAGCTCGGGCCGCGCACCTTGGGCCACAACCAGGCGATGCCGTTTTTGGGCAGAGACTTCTCCCAGGAGCCCGACTACTCCGAAGAGGTCGCCCGCTCGATCGACGACGAGATCAGGCGCATCATCGCCGAGGCCCACGAGCGCGCCCGGGCGGTGCTGGCCGCCCACCGCGAGCAGCTCGACGCCACCGCCAAGATCTTAATCGAGCGCGAGACCTTAGAGCGCGGCGAGTTCGAGGCGCTGCTTTCGGGCACCCCCGAGGAAGAGGTCTTTCGCGACAAGGACCAAAAGGCCCGCCAGCGCAGCGCCGCCGAGGGCGCCCCCGAGAAGCGCGCGCCGGCGCCGCGTCCGCCGCGGGTGGGGCAGCCCGCGCCGGTCAATCCGCTCAGTCCCGGAACGACCTGAGCTGCGGCGCGAGGCCCGGCCGGCGCGGTGGACAGAGCAAAGATAGAGCAGGCGGTGCTCCTGTACCTCGAGGGCATCGGCGAAGACCCGACGCGACCCGGCTTGCGCGACACGCCGCGGCGGGTCGCCGACATGTGGGACGACATCTTCTTCGGCCTCGAAGCCGACCCCCGCGAACTGCTCGTGCCCATGCGAGACGACCATCACCACGAGATGGTGCTGGTGCGCGACATCGCCTTCTACTCGATCTGCGAGCATCATCTGCTGCCCTTCGTGGGCACGGCCCACGTCGCCTACATCCCGAGCTCGAGCGGCCACATCGCCGGCCTCTCCAAGCTGGCCCGCGTCGTGCGCACCATCGCGGCCCGGCCTCAGCTGCAGGAGCGCATCACGAGTCAGCTCGCCGACGCCATCGTCGACGCTCTGCATCCCCTGGGCGCCCTCGTCCTGATCGAAGCCGAGCACCTCTGCATGTCGATGCGCGGCGTGCGGAGTCCCGGGGCCAAGACCGTGACGAGCGCGGTGCGCGGCATCGTCGAATCCAACGACGCCACCCGCGCCGAGGTCCTGGCGCTCATCAACGCCCCCCGCTAGGGCGGCCCGCCGCCCAGTCGCGTGCGCTTCCCGCCCACAGACCTGCCGGTGACCCTGCCGTGCGTCATGGGCATCGTGAACGTCACGCCAGACTCGTTCTCCGACGGCGGCCTGCACGCCGACACCGAGTCGGCCGTGGCCCACGGCCTGCTGCTCGCCGCCGAGGGGGCGGCGATCGTCGACGTCGGCGGCGAGTCGACCCGGCCGGGCGCAGAGCCGGTGTCGGCCGGCGACGAGCTCGCCCGGGTCGTGCCGGTGATCGAGCGCCTCGTCGCCGAGTCGGCGGCGCTCATCTCGATCGACACGACCAAGGCGGTGGTGGCCCGGGCCGCCCTCGACTCGGGCGCCGGCCTCGTGAACGACGTCACGGCGCTGCGCGGCGACCCGGCCATGACGGCGCTGGTCGCGGAGCGCGGCTGTCCGGTGTGCCTCATGCACATGCTCGGCGAGCCGCGCACCATGCAGGACGACCCGCGCTACGACGACGTCGTCGGCGAGGTGGTCGCGTTCCTCGAAGGGCGTCTGGCGGCCGCCGTCGCCGCGGGCGTGCGCGAGGAACAGGTGCTGCTCGACCCGGGCATCGGCTTCGGCAAGACGCTCACGCACAATCTCCTGCTGCTGCGCCACCTCGACCGCGTCGCCGCACTGGGCCGGCCGGTGGTGCTCGGCGCGTCGCGCAAGCGGTTCATCGGCGCCCTGCTGGGCGCCGCGCCGGTCGAGCGCGCCATAGGCACCGTCGCCACGACCGTGCTCGGCCTCGCCGGGGGCGCGGCGGTCGTGCGAGTCCACGACGTGCGCGCCAATCTCGAGGCCCTGCGGGTGGCCGAGGCGATCCTCGAAGCCGGCGACGCTGCGGCCACCGCGGCCGGCGGCCCGTTCGCCTCGGGCGGCTCGGTCGCCGCGGGCGGGACCGGCGGCGCGAACGGACGGAGCGCCCTGTGAGCGCGCCGCGACGGTCCCTCGAGATCTCGCTCACGGCCCTCGAGGCGCCCTGTCGCTGCGGGGTGACCGACGAGGAGCGGCGTGAGGCGCAGACGCTGCTCGTAGACGTGCGCCTCACGCCGCTGCTCGTGACGGACTACGCCGACGACGATCTCGCGGGCACCGTCGACTACGGCCGCGTGGCGGCCGTCGCTGTGGCGACGGCCGCCGAACGGCCCTACCGTCTCCTGGAGCGCCTCGCGACCGAGATCGCCGACCGGCTCTGGGCCGCGCACCCGCTGGCCGAGCTGCACGTCGCGGTGCGCAAACAGTCTCCGCCGGTCGGTTCGCCGGCGGCGACCGCCGGCGCCGAAGCGATCTACCGCCGATGAGCGCCGCGACGCGCCGTGGCGCGCTGACCGGCCGGCGATGACCGGGTCCGGCGATGGCGGTGCGGCTCCGGCGAAGCGGCGGGCGTTTCTATCGCTCGGCTCGAACCTCGGCGAGCGCGCGGCGGCGCTGCGCGCCGCCCGCTCCGCGCTCGCCGGCCTGCCGGGCACGACGGTGCTCGCCGCGTCGCACGTCTACGAGACCGAGCCCCAGGACCTGGCCGACCAGCCGCCGTTTCTCAACCAGGTGGTCTGCCTCGAGACCGCCCTCTCGCCGCGCGAGCTGCTCGCCGCCGCGGGGCGCGTCGAAGACGCCGCCGGCCGCGTCCGCGAAGCGCGGTTTGGTCCGCGCACCCTCGATGTCGATATACTCCTCTTCGAAGGTGTGGATAGCGCGGGGCCCGAGCTCACGCTGCCGCACCCGCGGCTGTGGCAGCGAGCCTTCGTGCTCGTGCCGCTCGCCGAGCTCTGGTCGCTGGCGCGCGGCATGCCGCAGGTCGACGTAGTCCGGCTTGCCGCCGAGCGCGCCGAGAGCCAGGCCGTCACGATGCACGTCGCGGAGGACCGACCGACGACCACCGACCTCACCCCGGATTCGAGCACAGCGCGGCCGGGCCGGCCGGCCGCCACGTGACCGCCGTGCCGCGCCCCTACATCGCGAGCCTGCCGCCGCGCCCCCTGCTGCGTCGCCAGTTCGACGTCCTGGTGCTCGGCGGCGGCATAGCCGGCCTGACGGCCGCGATCGCCGCCGCCCGCCGCTGGCGCGTCGGCCTGCTGACCAAGGCGAGCCTGAGCGACACCACCACCTTTCTCGCCCAGGGCGGCATCGCTGCGGCCCTGGGCGAGTCCGACTCGCCCGAGCTGCACTTCCAGGACACGGTCGACGCCGGCGCGGGGCTGTGCGACCCCGAGGCCGTCCGGGTGCTCGTCAACGAGGGCCCCGACCGGGTCCGCGAGCTGATCGAGATCTGTCCCCGGTTCGACCGAAAGGACGGCGAGATCGTGCTCGGCCGGGAGGGTGCGCACTCGGTCCGCCGCGTGCTCCACGCCGGCGGCGACGCGACCGGTCGCGAGGTCTCGAGTGCCCTGTCCGAAGCGGCTCGCGTCGGCAGCCGCGTGCAGCTCTACGAGGACGAGTTCGTCATCGACCTTCTCACCATCGACGGCCGCTGCATCGGCGCCCTGTCGCTCAACCTGGCCGACGGTGAGTACACGCTCAACCTGGCGATGGTGACCATCCTCGCCACCGGCGGAGCGGGGCAGGTCTACGCGCGCACCACCAATCCCGAGGTAGCCACCGGCGACGGGGTGGCCATGGCCTATCGCGCCGGCGCCTCGATCCGCGACCTCGAGTTCGTCCAGTTCCACCCGACCGGCCTGGCCGCGGGCGGCTCGCCGACGCCGCTGATCACCGAGGCGCTGCGCGGCGAGGGCGCGCTGCTGCGCAACGCCGCGGGCGAGCGCTTCATGACGACGTTCGACCCCAAGGCCGAGCTCGCGGCGCGCGACGTCGTGGTGCGCGGCATGCTGGCCCAGATGCGCAGCGAGGGCTCGTCGCACGTCTACCTCGACGCGACCGGGCTCGACGCCGACATGCTGCGCCGGCGCTTTCCCAGGGTGACCGAGCTGCTGTCCGAACACGACCTCGACCTGAGCCGCGACCTGATCCCCGTCGCGCCCGTCGCGCACTACTTCGTCGGCGGCGTGGTGACCGACGTATGGGGGCGCACCACGGTGCCGGGCCTGTATGCGGCCGGCGAGGTCGCCAGCACGGGCGTGCACGGCGCCAACCGGCTCGCCTCGAACTCGCTGCTCGAGGGCCTCGTCTTCGGTGATCGTGTGGTGCGCCACCTCGACCGCTACATCGGCGGGCTCGGCGAAGACGTGCGCCGGCTGCAGTTCGAGCTGCCGTCGCCGTCGGGGCAGACGGCGCAGCGCAGCGACATCGCCGCGGTGCGCCGGGCAGTGACCGAGCTCATGTCCGAGAAGGTCGGGTGGGTGCGCGCCGAAGACGGCCTGGTCGAAGCTCTCGCGCAGCTGCGCACCACCAACTCGGCGCTGCGTCTCGGCGAAGCCGGACCGGCCGAGTTCGAGCTGCTGAACATCCTCACCCTGGCGACGCAGATCACCAAGTGCGCCCTGCTGCGCGAGGAGACCCGCGGCGTGCACGTGCGCGACGACCATCCCGAGCGCGACGACTACAACTGGCAGCGCCACATCACCCTGCGGCTGCCCGCGCCGCAGGCGGCCGGAGGGCGGCCGTGACGGCCGGCCTGAGCGACGGGGCGCTGCGCGCCGCGGCCCGCGCCGCGGCCCGCCGGGCGCTCGCCGAAGACCTCGCCGGCCTGGGCGATCTGGCGGGGCGCGCCTTCACCGCGCCCGGACGGGCGCGGGTCGAGGCGCGCGCCGGCGGCGTCCTGTCGGGCGTCGCGCCGTTCCTCGAAGCCGCGCGCCTGGTCGACCCCGATCTGCAGGTCGCCTTTGCGTTCGACGCCGGCGCACGCTTCTCCGCCGGCGCCACGCTGGCTACGCTGGCCGGCCGGCAGTCCGCCATTCTGGCGCTCGAGCGCACGGGTCTGAACTTTCTGGCCCGTCTGTCGGGCGTCGCGACTCTCACGGCGCGCTACGTGGCCGAAACGGCCGGCACGGCGGCCGTGATCGCCGGCACCCGCAAGACCACGCCCGGGCTGCGCGCCCTCGAAAAACAGGCCATCGTCGACGGCGGCGGCAGCCCGCACCGCTTCGGGCTCTTCGACGGCGCCATGGTCAAGGACAACCACGTGGCGGCGGCCGGTGGCCTCACCCAGGCCGTCGCGGCCGTGCGCGCCGGCCTCTCGCACGCTCATCTCCTCGAGGTCGAGGTCGACACGCAGGCGCAGCTCGACGAGGCGCTCGCCGCGGGCGTGCCGGTGATCCTGCTCGACAACATGGACGTCGCCGCCGTGCGCGCCGCGGTGGCTCGCGTGGCCGGCCGCGCCGTGCTCGAGGTGTCGGGCGGCGTCACGCTCGAGCTTGTGCGAGAGTACGCCGCGACGGGCGTCGACGTCATCTCGGTGGGCGCCCTGACGACCAGCGCGCCCTGGATCGACCTCAGTCTGGCGGTGGAGTGAGATGCTGCTCGTGATCGACGTCGGCAACACGCAGACGGTCATCGGCCTGAGCGACGACGGGACGCTGGTGAGCGACTGGCGCATCGCCACCGTGCGGCATCGCACGAGCGACGAGATGGCCGGCCTGCTGCAGGGCTTCTTCTCGCTGCTCGGGGAGCGCCTCAGGGACGCGGTCGACGAAGTGGCCATCGCCTCGGTGGTGCCGCGTCTTACGGCGCAGTGGGTCACGATGAGCGAGCAGCACCTCGGCCTCACGCCGTTCGTGCTGGGCCCCGGCGTCCGCACGGGCATCCGCATCCTGCTCAAGAACCCGGCCGAGGTCGGCGCCGACCGGGTCGCCAACGCGGTGGCCGGCCTCGAGACCTACGGCGCGCCGGTGATCGTCGTCGACTTCGGCACGTCGACCAACTTCGACGTGGTGAACCCGGACGGCGACTACGTCGGCGGCGCGATCGCCCCCGGCGTCGAAGTCTCGATGGAGGCCTTGACGACGCGCGCCGCCCGGCTCATCAAGGTCGACGTCAGCGAGCCTGGCCACGCCATCGGGCGCGATACGACCGAAGCCATGCAGTCCGGCGCGGTCTACGGCTTCGCCGGCCAGGTCGACGGCATCGCCGAAGCCATCCGCGCCGAGCTCGGCGTCGCGGCGCGGGTCGTGGCCACCGGCGGCCTCGCCGCGCTGATCGCGCCGCACAGCCACACGATCTCCGCGGTCGACCCTTCACTCACGCTGCGCGGCATCGAGCTCATCCTGCGCCGCCAGCAGACCCGCTGACGCCGCCGCCGGCGGCGCGACCCGGGCGGACGGATCCACGGACGACCTGCACGACAAGCTGCTGCGGCCCCTGGCGATCGGCGGCCTGCGCCTCGACCGGCGGCTGTTCATGGCGCCCATGGCCGGCATCAGCCGGCCGGCCTTTCGGCGGTCCGTGCGCCGCTTCGGGGCCGGTCTCGTGTTCACCGAGATGATCTCGGCCCAGGGCATCGTCCACGACAACCGCCACACGCTGGCCTATCTCGCCTGCGAGGCCGACGAGCACCCGATCGGGTTTCAGCTCTTCGCCGCCGAGCCGGCGGCGCTGGCTCGCGCGGCGCGCGCCTGCGTGGCCGCGGGCGCCGACCTCGTCGACCTGAACATGGCCTGTCCGGTGCGCAAGGTGATGAAGACCGGCGCGGGGGCGGCCCTGCTCGCCGCGCCCGACCTGGCGGTGGAGTGCGTGCGGGCCGTGGTCGAAGAGGTGGGCGACGAGACGCCGGTGACCGTGAAGATCCGCGCCGGGGTGCGCAGCGGCGACGAGGCGGGAAGCCGCCTGGCGCCCCGCCTCGCCGCCGCCGGCGCCGCCGCGATCTGCATCCATCCGCGCTACGCCAGCCAGCTCTACAGGGGCGCCGCCGACCACGCCCTGACGCTCGCCCTGGCGCGCGAGCTGCCGGTGCCGGTGATCGCCTCGGGCGACATCGCGAGCGTCGGCGCCGACGGCCGCCCCGACCGCGCCGGGAGCGCGGGCCTGCTCGACGGCGGCGTCGCCGCCGTCGCGGTGGCCCGCGCCGCACTGGGGCGTCCCTGGGTGTTTCGCGAGCTGCTCGAGGGCGAGGGCGCGCCGCCGCTCGACGAGCGGCGGCGCGCCCTCGCCCTCTTCGTCGACGACGCCGGGGCCGACCTCGGTCGGCGCGCCGTCGGCTACCTGCGCCGCTTCTGGCCGCGCTTTCGCAGAAGCGGCGTGCTCGACGCCGGGGAGGTCGCGCGCCTCATGGCGGCCACCGACATGGCGACGATCGCCAGGCCTGGTGCGGGCGGGTGGAGGCTGAGCCGGCCGCCGGCCGCCGCGAGGTGGCATCCGGAAAGGGAAAGACCTATAATCCCTTCCTTGTTCGGGCCTGCGGGTAAGCGGCCCGTTTCGTCGTAGGAAAGGAAGCCGACGTGCCGGAACGAGAGATCATCCTCACCCCTGCGGGGTACCGGCGCCTGAAGGACGAGATCGAGTATCTCTCGACCAAGAAGCGCGAAGAGGTCGCCGACCGCATCAAGGAATCGCGCTACTTCGGCGACATCACCGAGAACTCCGAATACGACGACGCCAAGAACGAGCAGGCGATGCTCGAGCAGCGCATCTTCGCCCTCGAAGAGAAGCTGCGCTCGGCGATCGTGATCGACGAGAGCGACGTCAAGACCGACGTCGTCGGCGTCGGCACCAAGGTCACGCTCCAGGACGTCGCGCGCGGCGACGTGGTGCAGTATTCGATCGTCGGTTCGGCCGAAGCCGACCCGACCGACCACAAGCTCTCCAACGAGTCGCCGGTCGGCCACGCCATCATGGGGCACAAGCCGGGCGAGGTCATCAAGGTGGCCGCGCCGCGCGGTGAGACCAAGCTCAAGATCATCGACATCGAGCGGGCGTAGGGCCGCCGGCCGATCATGGCCGACGCCGAGCAGCCCGCCGGCAGCGCCGCTGAGCGACGCCGCAAACTCGCGCGGCTGCGCGAGCGGGGCGACGTCGTGTTTCCCACGCGGTTCGACGACCGCGACGAGATCGCCACGCTGCACGAGCGTTTCGACGCTCTCGAAGCGGGCGCCGAGGCGCCCGGCACCTGCCGGGTGGCCGGCCGCGTCATGTCGCGCCGCGAGCACGGCAAGCTCGCCTTCCTGACGATCAAGGACGGCTCCGGCCACCTGCAGCTCTTCGCCACCGTCGACGCGCTCGGCGCCGAGGCCTACGAGCGCCTGCTCGACGTCGACGTCGGCGACTTCGTCGGCGCCGAGGGCGCGGTGCTCAAGACCCGCCGCGGCGAGCTCTCGCTGCGGCCGACCGCCTGGCAGTTCCTCTCCAAGGCGCTGCGTCCCCTGCCCGAAAAGTTCCACGGCCTGACCGACGTCGAGACGCGCTACCGCCGGCGCTACCTCGACACGATCGTCAACGACGACTCGCGGGCCGTCTTCGTCAAGCGCGCCCGCATCGTGGCCGCCGTCCGGCGCTTCCTCGACGAGCGTGGCTTCATCGAAGTCGAGACGCCCATCCTGCAGCCGCTCTACGGCGGCGCCATGGCGCGGCCCTTCGTGACGCACCACAACGAGCTCAAGCGCGACCTGTACCTGCGCATCGCCGTCGAGCTGTACCTCAAGCGCTGCATCATCGGCGGCTTCGACCGCGTCTACGAGATCGGCCGCAACTTTCGCAACGAGGGCGTCAGCTTCAAGCACAACCCCGAGTTCACGATGCTCGAGACCTACGAAGCCTACGTCGACTACAACCACGTCATGACGATGGTCGAGGCGCTCGTGGGCGCGGCCGCCGAAGCCGTGGGCAGCCTGACGACCAGCTTCCGCGGCCACGAGATCGACCTGCGGCCGCCGTGGCCGCGGATCACCATGCGCAAGGCCATCCTCGACGCCACCGGCATCGACATCGCCGCCGACGAGGCGCGCGACGTGGCCGGCCTGCACGACGCGATCAAGGCGCGCGGCCTCGACGGCGCCGTGCCGCTCGAGCCCACCTGGGGCATGCAGGTCGACGGGCTCTTCAGCGAGACCGTCGAGCCGCACCTCATCCAGCCGGTGTTCATCACCGAATACCCGCTCGAGCTCAGCCCGTTCGCCAAGAAGACCCCGCACGACCCGCGCTTCGTCGAGCGCTTCGAAGGCTTCATCGGCGGCATGGAGAACTCCAACGCCTTCAGCGAGTTGAACGACGCCGACGACCAGCGCGAGCGGTTCATGACTCAGCTCGCGGCCTTCGACGCCGGCGACGAAGAAGCCCACCAGCTCGACGAGGACTTCCTCGAAGCCATGGAGCACGGCATGCCGCCGACCGGCGGCATGGGCATGGGCATCGACCGGCTGATCATGGTGCTCACCGACTCGGCGTCGATCCGCGACGTGATCCTCTTTCCGGCGCTGCGCGGCTAGGCGCGAGGCGCGCCCGCCGGGCGCCCTTCTCGCACCGCTTGCGATCGTCATCCCGGCTCCGGCGGGCGGCGGGTCGCATGGCCGCGGGAATCGGGTAACATACGAGAGAACCAATCGAGGAGGAACCGAGCATGTTCGAACGCTTCACCGAACGTGCCAGACAGGTTGTGGTGCTCGCCCAGGAAGAGGCGCGCGGACTCAAGCACAACTACATCGGCACCGAGCACCTGCTGCTGGGCCTGCTGCGCGAAGAAGAAGGCGTGGCGGCGCGCGTGCTCGACTCTCTGCAGATCTCAACCGAAGAGGTGCGGGCGGCGGTCGTGCGCATCGTGGGCACCGGCGAAGAGGTGGCGACCGGGCAGATCCCGTTCACGCCGCGCGCCAAGAAGGTCCTCGAGCTGGCCCTTCGCGAAGCCCTGTCGCTGGGTCACAACTACATCGGCACTGAGCACATCCTTCTCGGCCTGATCCGCGAAGACGAAGGGGTCGCGGCCCGCATCCTGCTCGACCTGGACGCCGAGCCCGAAAAGATCCGCAACGAGGTCATGCGCACGCTGTCGGGCCCGACCCGCCGCGGCCAGACCGGCGGACCCGAGAGCAAGAAGAACCCCAAGATGCTCGACCAGTTCGGCCGCAACCTCACCAAGCTCGCCGAAGAAGGCAAGCTCGACCCCTGCATCGGGCGGATCACCGAGATCGAGCGGGTCATGCAGATCCTCTCGCGGCGCACCAAGAACAATCCTGTGCTCATCGGCGAGCCGGGCGTCGGCAAGACGGCCGTGGTCGAAGGCTTCGCCCAGCGCATCGCCAACAACGAGGTGCCCGAGCTCCTCAAGGGCAAGCAGGTCTACACGCTCGACCTCGCGGCGCTGGTGGCCGGCTCCAAGTACCGCGGCGAGTTCGAGGAGCGCCTCAAGAAGGTCATGAAGGAGATCCGCGAGCAGGGCGACATCATCCTGTTCATCGACGAGCTCCACAACCTTGTCGGGGCCGGCGCCGCCGAGGGCGCGATCGACGCGGCCTCCATCCTCAAGCCGGCCCTGGCGCGCGGCGAGCTGCAGACGATCGGCGCCACCACGCTCGACGAGTACCGCAAGTATCTCGAGCGCGACGCCGCCCTCGAGCGGCGCTTCCAGCAGATCAAGGTCGACGAACCCGACCTCGAGGAGACCGAAGCCATCCTCAAGGGCCTGCGCGACCGCTACGAAGCGCACCATCGCATCCGCATCACCGACGACGCGCTGCACGCCGCGGCCATCCTGTCGAGCCGCTACATCTCCGACAGGTACCTGCCCGACAAGGCGATCGACCTGATCGACGAAGCGGCCAGCCGCATGCGCATCCGCACCATGACCGCCCCGCCGAGCTACCGCGAGCTCGAAGACGAGATCACCACGGTGCGCACCGAAAAAGAGGCCGCCATCGAGGCCCAGGAGTTCGAGAAGGCCGCCAACCTGCGCGACAAGGAGCGCAAGCTCTGTCACAAGAAGCTCGAGCTCGAAGAGCAGTGGAAGACCTCCGACGAAGGCATGCGGGCCAGCATCGGCGAAGACGAGGTCGCCGAGATCGTCAGCATGTGGACCGGCATCCCGGTGTTCAAGCTCACCGAGGCCGAATCCAAGAAGCTCCTGCGCATGGAGGACGAGCTCCACAAGCGCCTGGTCGGCCAGGACGTCGCGGTGCGCGCGGTGTCGAAGTCCATCCGCCGTTCGCGTTCGGGCCTCAAAGACCCCAAGCGGCCGGCCGGGTCGTTCATCTTCCTCGGGCCGTCGGGCGTGGGCAAGACGGAGCTCGCCCGCACGCTCGCCGAGTTCCTGTTCGGCGACGAGGACATGCTCGTGCAGCTCGACATGAGCGAGTACATGGAAAAGCACTCCGTGTCCCGCCTGGTCGGCTCGCCGCCGGGGTACGTCGGCCACGAAGAGGGCGGCCAGCTCACCGAGATCGTGCGCCGCAAGCCCTACAGCGTGGTGCTGCTCGACGAAATCGAAAAGGCGCACCCCGACGTCTTCAACATCCTGCTGCAGATCCTCGAAGACGGCCGGCTCACCGACTCGCAGGGACGCACCGTCGACTTCCGCCACATCATCGTGATCATGACGAGCAACATCGGCGCCGCCATGATCTCCAAGAACACGACGCTCGGCTTCTCCCAGGCCGACACCATGGGGCTGAGCTACGACGACATGAAGTCGCGCATCACGGGCGAGCTCAAGCGGCTGTTCCGGCCCGAGTTTCTCAACCGCGTCGACGAAGTCATCGTCTTCCACAAGCTGACCCGCGAGGAGATCCGCCTCATCGTCGATCTGCTCGTCGCGCGCACCGGCAAGCAGCTCGCCGAAAAGGGCCTGTCCATCGAGCTGACCGACGCCGCCGGCGACCTGCTCGTCGAAAAGGGCTACGACCCGGGTCTCGGCGCCCGGCCGCTGCGGCGCGCCATCCAGCGCTACATCGAAGACAAGCTCGCCGACATCCTGCTCGAGCGGCAGCTCGAGCCCGGCACGGTCATCAAGGTCGACCGCCGCGACGACGACACGCTGCTCACCGCCAACGGCGAAGAGATCGGCTCGCCGATCGACGACCTGTCGCTGCTGGGCATCGACGAGCCCTTCGTCGGGCCGGCGCCCGACCATGCGGCTGCGGCGGCCGGCGACGGCGAGTCCTCGCTGGCCGAAGTCCCCGGCGAGAGCTAGCCCGAGCCGGCGGCCCGGCGCCACGTGCCCAAGGACCACATCGTCTTCACCTGCGGCCAGTGCGGCCGGCAAGAGGCGCGCTGGCTCGGACGGTGCCCCGACTGCGGAGCCTGGAACTCCTTCACCGAAGAGCTCGTAAGGCGCGTGGCGGCGAGCGGGGGCGGCGCTGCCGCCCCCGCCCGCCGCCGCCGCGCGGGGCTGCCAGGCGGCTCCGCCGCCGTGCGCCCTCTCTCCGAATTCTCCTCGTCGGCCGACGACCGCTTTTCCAGCGGCATCCCCGAGCTCGACCGCGTGCTGGGCGGCGGCATCGTGCCCGGCTCGCTCGTGCTGGTCGGCGGCGAGCCGGGGATCGGCAAGTCCACCCTGCTGCTCCAGGTGCTCGACGCGGTCGGCGGCAACGGCAGCGATCGCCCGGTCATGCTCGTCTGCGGCGAGGAGTCTCCGGCTCAGGTCAAGATGCGGGCCGAGCGGATCTGCGCTGCGCCGGGAGCCATCCAGGTGCTGCCCGAGACCGAGCTCGAGACGATCCTCGAGGCGCTCGGCGGAAAGCCGTCCCGCGCTGGTCGTGGTCGACTCGGTGCAGACGCTCTACAGCGACGAGTTGTCGTCGGCGCCCGGCAGCGTGAGCCAGGTGCGCGAGGCGACCTCGCGGTTCCTGCGCCTGGCCAAGGAGAGCGGCACCGCCGTCTTTCTGGTTGGGCACGTCACCAAGGACGGCGCCATCGCCGGACCGCGGGTGCTCGAGCACATGGTCGACACCGTGCTGCAGTTCGAGGGCGACCGCAACCGGTTCTTCCGCCTGCTGCGCGCCGTCAAGAACCGCTTCGGCTCCACCAACGAGCTCGGGGTCTTCGAGATGAGTGAACGCGGGCTCCAGGCCGTCGCCGATCCTTCGTCGATCTTTCTCGCGCAGCGCGGCGCTGCCGGCTCGTGCGTGCACGTCGCCGTCGAAGGCACGCGCTGTTTTCTCGTCGAGGTGCAGGCGCTCGTCAACCCTACCGACCTGGCGCTGCCGCGCCGTCTGGCGACGGGTTTCGACCGCAACCGTCTGGCCATGATCGTGGCCGTCCTGGGCCGCCACTGCCGCCTCTCTTTGGCAAGTGCCGACGTTTTTGTTAACATAGTCGGCGGGGTGCGCATCGAAGAACCTGCGGCCGATCTGGCCGTAGCCCTCGCGGTGGCCTCCGCCGAACGCGGCATCGCGCTGGCGCGCAACGCCGCCGTGTTCGGCGAGATCGGCCTCACCGGAGAGTTGCGGTCGTCCGGGCAACCGGAGCGGCGAGTCGCCGAAGCCACCAAGGTGGGCTTCGAGACCGTGCTCATGCCGCGGGCCGACGCGGAGCGACTGCGCAACGGAGCCCGGGTGGAGGGGTTCTCCTGTCTCAGGGACGCGATCACCAGGGCCCTGTCGTCGCCCGACACATAAGCGGGGACGCCACCGAGGGAAACGAGCGGCCGGGAGGTGGCTGATCTTGTACAGAGTCGGCGATAAGGTCGTCTACCCGCATCACGGCGCGGGCAAGATCATGAAGATCGAAGACATGGAAGTCCGCGGTCAGCTGCGCGAGTACCTCACCATCCAGATCCTGCACAACGACATGACGGTCATGGTCCCGGTCGACTCGGCCGACCGCGCGGGCCTGCGCAAGGTCGTTGCTGCGGATGTGGTCGATGATGTGCTGGCGGTGCTGCACGGCCAACCCACCAAGATGCCCAAGAACTGGAGCCGGCGCTACAAGCACAACCGCGACAAGTTGAAGACGGGCGACATCTTCGAGGTCGCCGAGGTGGTTCGCAACCTTGCCATCCGGCACTGCGACAAGGGCCTCTCGACCGGCGAGAAGCAGATGTTCTCGAAGGCCAAGAAGATCCTCGCGAGCGAGCTCATGTACGCTCGCGACATGAGCGAGGACGCGGCCAACGCCTTTCTCGACGCCGTGCTCGACGAAGTCGGCGCGGCCGGTCCGGCGGCGCACATCGACGCCCACGATCTCGCTCACGAGGTCGCCCCGGTCGCCTGAGTCTCGGGCCCGCCGGCGGCGTTCGGGGCAGCGGTGTTCGTCGAGATCGTCCGGTTCGTGTTCACGGTGCTCGGCGCTCTCGCCGGCTACCAGACGACCGCCTACCTGCAGCGCGACGACCGTCTCGCCTTCTTGCCGCATGGCTCGGGCTTCGTCGCCTACGCCCTGCTGGCGCTGCTGGGCGGCCTGATCGGCTTCGTCTTAGGGGGGGTGGTCGGCCGTCTCTTCGTGCGGCTCCTGGAGCGCATGGAGCACTTTCTGTCCAAGCGCACCGCCGCCGAGGTCATGGTGGGCACGATCGGCCTCGTCGTCGGTCTGGGGATCGCGGCTCTCTCGAGTCTCGCGGTCGTGCGTCTGCCCCATGGGGAGTACCTGCTCGTACCGCTGTTCGTCATTCTCGGCTACGCCTTTGCCTACCTGGCCGCGCGCAAGGACATCGAGCTCCTGAGGCTGGTCGGCCTCGATCCGGCGCGGCGCGACGAATCGGCCGGCGCCCGCCCGCGTCACGTCGTCGACACCAGCGTGATCATCGACGGACGCATCATCGGCATAGTCGAGAGCGGCTTTCTCGGCGGCGATCTCGTCGTGCCGGGCTTCGTCCTGGCCGAGCTGCAGCGGGTCGCCGACTCGGCCGACCCCGAGAAACGCATCCGCGGCCGGCGCGGCCTGGACATGGTGCGCAAGCTGATGGCGGTGAGCGACGACGTCGAGATCGCCGACGACGACTACGACGACCTCCACGATGTCGACAGCAAGCTCGTGCGGCTTGGCCAGGAACGCGCCGCCAGCATCCTGACGACCGACTTCAACCTCGCCAAGGTGGCCGAGATCAAGGGCGTGCCGGTGCTGAACATCAACGTGCTCGCCGGCGCCGTGAAGACCGCCGTGCTGCCCGGTGAGGAGATCGAGGTGAAGGTGCTGCGCGAAGGGCGTGAACCCGGCCAGGGTGTAGGCTATTTAGACGACGGCACGATGATCGTCGTCGAAGACGGACGGCCGATGGTGGGCGTCGTCGTCACGGCCCAGGTGACGAGCGTCCTGCAGAACCCGGCGGGCAAGATGATCTTCGCGAAGGTGGTGAGGGCGTGAGCCCGACCCCGAAAGGCAGGAGCGTGGCGCCCGGCCCGGGCGCCGGAGCATGGGTGATCGTCGCGGCCGCCGGCGAGAGCCGGCGCATGGGGCTGCCCGAGGGCGAGTCCAAGCAGTTCCTGCTGCTCGCCGGCGAGCCGATCATCTGCCACTCCGTACGCCGCCTGTCGGCCATCGACGAGGTGGCCGGCGTCGTCGTCGTGCTGCACCCGTCGCACGTCGTGCGGTTCGCCGGCCTGTCGGTCGTGGCCGAGCAGGGCAAGCCGGTGCTGATCGCCGAGGGCGGCCTCGAGCGCAGCGACTCGGTGCGCGCCGGCCTGTCGGTGGTGCCGGCCGAGGCCGACGTGATCGCCGTACACGACGGAGCGCGGCCGCTGTTCAGCCGGCACGTCTTTCTCGACTGTCTTGCGGCGCTCGACCACGCCGACGGCGCCGTGCCGGCCGCGGCGGTGGTCGACACCCTCAAACGGGCCGACGGCGACGGTCGCGTGCTGCGCACCGTCGACCGTCGCGCGCTGTGGGCCGTGCAGACCCCTCAGGTGTTCAGGGCGGCGGCCCTGCGGGCCGCCTACGCGCGCCCCGACGTGAGCGGCTCGACCGACGACGCCGGCGTGCTCGAACGCGCCGGCGCCGCCGTGGTGGTGGTGCCCTCCACGCCGGCCAACGTCAAGGTGACGACGCCGGCCGACCTGCCGCTCGCCGGCGCCCTGCTGTCGTGGGAGGCCGAAGCTGACGTCTAGGGTCGGCATCGGCTGCGACGCTCACCGGTTTGCCGCCGGCCGCCGCCTCGTGCTCTGCGGCCTCGAGATCGCCGGTGACGAGGGCCTGAGCGGCCATTCCGACGCCGACGTCGCCACTCACGCCGTCATCGACGCGATCCTCGGGGCCGCCGGCATGGGCGACATCGGCGCTCTGTTTCCCGACACCGATCCCGCCTACGTGGGCGCCTCGAGCCTCGCGCTGCTGCGCGACGTCGTGGCGCGCGTCGCGGCGGCGGGCTGGCGGGTCGTCAACGTCGACCTCGTGATCGTCGCCGAGCGGCCCAGGCTGGCGGCGCATCGCGCCGAGATGGCCGGTCTGCTGGCGGCGGCGCTGAGCGTAGGCGGCGACGCCGTGGGGGTCAAGGCGACGACCACCGAGGGCATGGGTTTCGAGGGCCGCGGCGAGGGCGTCTCGGCGACGGCCGTCTGCCTGCTGGAGCGGGCCTAGGGAGTCAGGAGGCCGGCGCGGGCCTGGGGAGTCAGGCGGTCGGCGGCGTCGAGCTCGGCGGCGTCGGGCTCGGCGGCGGGGGCGTGTCGTCGGGCGGCTTGCTCTCGAGCTCCTTGGGTTTCTCTTCGTCTTCGCCGCTCAGGCCCGTCCTGAAGCCGCGGATGCTCTGCCCGATCGACTTGCCGAGCCCGGGGATGCGCGACCCCCCGAACAGCAGCACGATGATGGCGAGGATGATGACCCAGACGATGGGGTCGAAGAGCATGGCGACTGTCGGTGGCATCGCATCTCTCTCGTCGACTGCAGGAGCATGACTGCGCGCCCGGCGCAGGCGCCGCCGTGAGCGGTGTGCGCTGCGCGCCGGCGCTTGCGTCACTGTACGGTCTCGAGCGGCGACAATCAAGATTGGCGCGCCCGCTTTGCAAGCAAAGCGGGCGCGCCGTTTCGCCGGGCCGCTCCAGGCGGTAGACTCTCGGTTCCCGTCCCGTCCAGCTCGAACCCGCGGAGGCCACGCCAGGCATGGAGCTCAACGCCGATCAGCCCGAGAAGCCCGTGGTCGTGGCCGTCGTCGGCAGCCCGCGGGCCGCCGGCAACACGTCGTATCTCGTCGACGTCGCCCTCGACGAGCTCGCCCGTCGCGGCCTCACCGCAGAGAAGATCATGCTGAGTGAGCACCGGGTGCTGCCCTGCGAGGGCCACGACGAGTGCGAAGACCTCGCCGCCTGCCCGCTCGACGACGACGCCGGCGCGATCCTCGAGCGCATGTACGCGGCCGACGGCCTGATCCTGGCCACGCCGGTCTACTACGAGAACGTCTCCGGCCAGCTGAAGATCCTCATCGACCGCAACTGCTTCAACAACTCCCACGAGATCTGGCTGCGGGCGCGTTCGGTGGGGCTGATCGCGGTCGCCGACAGCACCGGACTCGACGAGACCATCGACGCCCTCAGGCGCTTCGTCGCGCTGTCGTCCGACAAGAAGGTCAAGCCGCTGTCGGCGGCGGGCCTCGCCTACCACGAAGGCGACGCCGCCGGCAACGCGGCGCTGGTCGCCGCGGTGCGCGAGATGGCGCGCGCCATGGCGGCGGCGCTGGGTCCCGAGGCCGTGCGCGGCTAGCAGCCGGACTCTGCGGCTACTCCTCGCCCAGAGCGAGCCGCACCAGACGGTCCAGCAGAGCTCCGAAGGGCATTCCGGCCGCGCGCGCGGCCTTGGGGAACAGGCTGTTGATCGTCATGCCCGGAAGCGTGTTGACCTCGAGAACGACCGCGCCCCGATCCGCCGTGAGGATCATGTCGGCCCGCGAGTACCCCCGGCAATCGAGGGCGCGGTGTGCGCGCAGCGCGAGGTCCTGAGCCTGCTCGACCTCGTCGGGGGCGAGATCGGCGGGGCAGATCTCCTGGCAGAGCTCGGGATCGTACTTGGCGCGGTAGTCGAAGAACTCCCGCTTGGGCACGATCTCGACCACCGGCAGGGCGGTGAGCCGCCGGTTGCCGATGACGCCCACGGTGATCTCACGACCGTCGAGCCGCTCTTCGACCAGGACGCGGCTGTCGTACTGGAAGGCCGTCTCGAGCGCCGGCCGCAGCTCCTCCGGGCGGCACACCGGGCTCATCCCTACGCTCGAGCCCTGCCGTGACGGTTTGACGAACGCCGGGATGAGAGCGGCGGCACGGCGCAGCGCTTCGTCGTCGAGCTCTTCCCGCTCGATCACGACCGCCTGCGGGATCGGGATGCCCTCCGCGGCCAGCATCTTGCCGGCCATCGCCTTGTCCATGGCCAGGGCCGACGCGAGCACTCCCGAACCGACGTACGGGATTCCCACGATCTCGAGCATGCCCTGGAGCGTGCCGTCCTCGCCGTAGGGTCCGTGCAAGCCGATGAAGGCCACGTCGATCTGCCGCTTGCCCTCGACGATCTGCACGGCCTCGGTGGCCGGCGCCGCCGCCGCCGCGGCGCTCTGGATCTGCTCCTGGAAGGCGGCGGGCAGCTCGCGGTCCCTGTCGGCGAGCTTCTCGGGCCCGCCGGCGTGAGCCAGCAGGGCCCGCGCTTTCTCTGCGAGATCGGCCGACAGCGAGGGGTTGCCCGCCATCAGGGCGAGAGAATCGAACAGGACGACCTCGTAACGGTCGCGCGGGAGATGTTCGGCGATCATGCGGCCCGAGGCGAGCGAGATCTCGCGCTCGGCGGAGGCGCCCCCCAGAAGGACACCCACCCGGATGCGTCGACCGGTGTCGCTCACGCGGGACTCCTTCGGACTCGGATTGCCGGCTCTCGTTGCTGCGTCGCCGCGGCAGTCACGGCAGTGAGACACGCCATGCCCGTCTTGGCTGGCACGACACGCAGTATACAGTCCGGGCGGGACGCTCGGCGCGGCGGATTTCCGTTGCCGCCGAAGAGGCGGACGCGCCCGGCGCCGGCGCGGCCCTACGACTCGGCGCCGGCGCGGTCCTGCGTCTCGGCGCCGGCGCGGCCCTACGTCTCGGCGCCGGCTGGTTGGCCGGTCTCGATCGCGCGCCGCTCGGTGACGACGAGATCGACGCCCAGGTCGTGCGCCTCGCGGGGCACGCGCTCGACCACCTGGAGGTCGAAGCCGATGCCGATGCGCCGGGCGTCGGGGCGCAGGCGCGCAAGGAACGTGTCGTAAAAGCCTCCGCCGTACCCCATGCGCCCGCCGCTCGCATCGAACGCCGCTCCGGGCACGATGACGACGTCGATCGCGGCGGGGTCGACGAGCGGCAGTCCCGGTCGCGGCTCGGCAATGCCGTAGCGGCCGGCGATCAGGTCACGCTGGGGATCGGTCACCGCGAAGGCCTCCATGTGGTGTGGACCGACGATCCGTGGCAGCGCGACCGCGGCGCTGCGGCCAAGACACCAGGTGATCAAGGGGGCCGTGTCGACCTCGCTGCGAAACGAGGCGAAGCACAGGATGGTCCGGGCGCCGGCGACGACCGGCAGGGCGGTGAGGCGGGCGCGCAGCGCCTCGCCTGCGGCGAGGCGCTGCGCGCCCGAAAGCGCGTCGCGGCGCCCGAGCACGAGATCGCGCAGCGCCCGCTTGGCGCCGGCGGGATCGCCGTCGCCAGGTCCGACAACGCCGCGGCCGTCGCTTCGTCTCCTCATCGGTCGCAGGTCCCTACTTGTGTCGTATACTCGAGTCCAGGCAAAGTATACCCGGGCGGCATCTGCGGCCCGGCCGACGGCAGGCAAGGCAACGGCCGTGAGGGCCCGTTGCGGAGGGGGCGCCGACGATGGCCATACGCTCTCGCGAAGAGCTCACACTCGCCGAGCTGTTCGCGCACACGCTCGGCAATCTGATCGCCCTCACCGGCCCCGAACAGCCACGCGTCGTGCCCACGACTGCGCAGATCCTGAGTGCGCCCGACAGCGAGGTGTGCATCCCGCCGGCGTTGTTCCGGCTCGTCCAGCTCGTCCTGCTGCCCGAGGCGCTCGGCGGCAACTCGGGCGCGGTCCTGTACGTCGCCGCCAAGCGCTTCAGCCGCAGCCTCGAGCTGCAGTCGATCCAGGACCTGAAGTCGTGGTTTGCCGCGATGATGCTCGGCGAGCTCGAGGTCGAGCTCGACGAAGAGAAGGTGCTGGTCAAGCTCTCCAAGTGCATGACCTGCTACCGGCTGCCGGCCACCGGCAGCGCGCTGTGCGACTTCGAGCGCGGCCTCGTCGACGGCGTGCTCGAGCGCATCACCGGCGCCGAGGTCATCACCAAGGAGACCCTGTGCTGGGGCCTGGGCGACACCGTGTGCCAGTTCGAGGCATACAACGCCGACGCCGACGGCTACGTCTACGCCGAGGACGGCTCCCAGCGCGAGGTGCAGCGCCGTCTGCTGGCCGGCATCGCCGACCAGTCCGACATCGCCCTCGAGAACCTGCTCCTGGTCAGCGACCATCGCTACGCCGAGACGCGCGACTCGCTGACGGGCATGTACAACTTCCGCCACCTGCGTGAGCACGCGGCGCTCGAGCTCGCCCGGGCGCGCCGGCACGAGCGCACGGTCGCCTTCGTCATGCTCGACATCGACGGCTTCGCCAAGGTCAACGAGGCGGTCGGCGAGGCCGGCGGCGACGCGGTGCTGCGCCAGTGGGCCGAGCAGTTGCGCGACCTGCTGCGCGAGTGCGACCTCACCTGCCGCTACGGCGCCGACGAGTTCCTGCTGGTGCTCCCCGAGACCGGCGACTCGCAGGCCGACCTCGTCCTGGGGCGCCTGCACGCGGCGCTCGGCGAGATGGTCTGCCAAGCCGACGGACGCAGCTTCACCTTGAGCGCCAGCGCCGGGATCGCGACCTTCCCCGAAGACGGCGCCATAGTCGAAGAGCTGGTCGCCAAGGCGACGACGACCATGTACGTGGCCAAGTCGCGCGGCGAGGGCCAGATCGGCTTCTACTCGCCGCCCGCGCAGCAACCCGAGTGAAGCGGCGGGGGCGGGCCTGTGAGGCCCGCCCCCGCCGCCCCTTCGTTGCCGGAACCGCGAGCCTCGTGGTAGCGTTGCCTGCCGTGCCCGAGCGTCTCGAGATCTTAGCCGTCGGCCGCCTCGACGCCGACCTGCGGCCGGCCTTCGCGCACTACGAACGGCTGATCGCCGGGCTCTGCCGGCTCTCTGTCCGCGAGGTGCGCGAGGTCCCGCTGCGCGGTCGCGCGGTCGCCGAGGTGCTGCGCGACGAAGGCCGGCGGCTGCTGTCGGGTCTGCCGCCGGACGGCACGATCGTGGCGCTCGACGCCGCCGGCCGCAGCTACGACAGCGCGGCCTTCGCGGCGCGCCTGCGGAGCTGGTCCGAAGCCGGACCGGCGACGTTCGTGGTGGGCGGCTCGCTGGGCATGGCCGACGAGGTCAAGGCCGCGGCGCACGAGCTGCTGTCGCTGTCGCCGCTCACGCTGCCGCACCAGCTCGCCCGGGTGGTGCTGGCCGAACAGCTCTTCCGCGGGCTCAAGATCGCCCGCGGCGAGACATACCATCACTAGGAGGGCGCGCCGGGCGGCGCGGCCCGAGGCCAGGCAAAGGGACGGCGAGATGAGCGATCGCGACGAGCACGAGGAGCTCTACGGGCTGACCGGCCTGGGACGGTCGCTCGCGCGAACGCTCGCCGAGATCGTCCCCGGCGGTCCGGCGGCGGCCGAGGTGACGCTGCCGCCCAAGCCCGAGTTCGGCGACGTGTCGACGCCGACCGCCCTGGCGGTCGCGCGCCGGGCCGGCCGCGACCCGCGCGAGCTG
This sequence comes from uncultured Actinomycetes bacterium, assembly GCA_963751565.1. Taxonomy (GTDB): domain Bacteria; phylum Actinomycetota; class Thermoleophilia; order UBA2241; family UBA2241; genus Bog-752. Next base: position 27,557 of record CAVVVA010000003.1, read on the forward strand.
GCCGGCGAGCTGGGCGCTCGCTGGTGCGCCGGACCGGGAGCCGGCGTCTGCGCACGCTACGAGGTCGCCGGACCGGGATTTCTCAACCTCTTCCTGAACGACGCCTGGTACCGCGGTGCGACCCGCCGCATGCTGGCGCTCGGCGACGACCACGGCCGCGACGTGCTGCCGGCCGACCGCCGGCAGAAGGTCAACATCGAGTTCGTCAGCGTCAACCCGACGGGGCCGCTGCACGTCGGCCACGCTCGCTATGCGTCGATGGGCGACGCGCTCTGCCGTCTGTTCGCCTTTGCCGGCCACGACGTGACCCGCGAGTTCTACGTCAACGACTTCGGCAGCCAGATGGTCAAGTTCGGCCAGTCGCTGGCCGCGCGCTACGCGCAGCGCCTCGGCATCGAGATGCCGGTGCCCGACGACGGCTATCTGGGCGACTACCTGCTCGAGGTCGCCGACCGGCTGATCGACGAGGTCGGCGATCGCTACCGCGCGGCCGTCGCGGCGGCGGCGCCCGACGCGACGCGGGTGCCGTCCGACGTGGCCGACGAGCTCAAGTCGTGGGGCCGCGACGCCATCCTCGGCCGCTTTCGCGACACCCTCGAGCGCCTGCGCGTGCCGTTCGACGTGTGGACGAGCGAGGCCTCGCTCTACGAGGGCGGTACGGCCCATCGCGGCTTTGCCGGCGAGGTCGGCAAGGCGCTGCGCGAGCTCGACGGCGACGGCGAGCTGTTCGATGCCGACGGCGCCGTGTGGCTGCGCACCACCGACTACGGCGACGACAAGGACCGCGTGCTGATCCGCCAGACCGGCGCGCCGACGTACTTTCTCTCCGACATCGCCTATCACCGCGACAAGATGGACCGCGGCTTCGGGCACCTGATCGACATCTGGGGCGCCGATCACCACGGCTACGTGCCGCGCATGAAGGCGATGTTCAGCGCGCTGCCGCCGCACGACCCCGAGCGCCTCGAGCTGATCATCGGGCAGATGGTGAACCTGCTCGAAAGCGGGGTGGCGCGGCGCATGTCGAAGCGCCGCGGCGACATCGTCACCGTCGACGACCTGGTCGACGCCATCGGCGTCGACGCCGTGCGCTTCTTCATGGTCGCGCGCAGCCACGACTCGACCCTCGACCTCGACCTCGACCTCGCGGTCGAACAGTCGGGCAAGAACCCGGTCTACTACGTGCAGTACGCCCACGCGCGCATCTGCAGCGTGCTGCGCAACCTCGCCCGGCAGCAGGGCGGCGAGACGCCGCCGCCCGGCGAGACGTTGGCGCCGCGCGTGGGGCAGTCGTTCGGCGACGTCGCAGTCGGCCCCTTCGAGCGCAGCCTGGTGCGCACGATCGCGAGATTCCCGCTCGTGGTGCTCGAGGCGGTGGAGCGTCGCGGCCCGCACCGCGTGCACGCCTACCTCGGCGAGCTCGCCGCGGAGTTCCACGTCTTCTACCGCAACTGCCGGGTGCTGACCGACGACCCCGAGGTCGCGGCCTTCCGCACGGGCCTGTGCGTGGCTACGCGCACGACGCTGGCCAAGGGCCTGGAGCTGCTCGGCGTGAGCGCGCCGCAGAGCATGTAACGCCGCGGCGCTCGCCGCCGCCCGCGTCATACGAGAGCCGCGGCCGCCGGGCCGCTCGCGGTCAGGTCAGGAGATGTTCCTCGGCGTACTTGCGCAGCTCCTCGGCCTGCCCGGGGTTGAGGTCGCGCTCGAGCCCGAGAAGGTGCGAGAGCGCGACGTTGGCCCGGCCGCGAAACAGCCGCTCGACGACACTGTCCAGGATCGTGCCGGCCACCTCGTTGCCGGGGATGGCCGGCGTGTAGAGGTAGGCGATGCTCGAGCGGTCCTGGGTGAGCAGCTCCTTCTTGACCAGGTTGTTCATGACGGTCATGACGGTCGTGTAGGCGATCTGGCGCCGCTCGCGCAACGTCTCGTAGACATCGCGCACCGTCGCCTGTTGACACTCCCAGATGATCGCGAGGATGTCGGCCTCGAGCGAGCCGATCCCCGTGAACGGAGCGCCCTTCGTGCTCTTGAGCCATTTCGGTCTGATGCTTTCCATACACCCGCCCCCTTTCGTAGCCTCATGTCGCCACATGACGGCTGCTCCCACATAAGCAGCCCGAAACACCTAGTAGTCGATACCTACCATAGCCACCAAACGAGTGCAATAAACCGTTGGTGTCAGGGCCGCGCGCCGGTGTCGTTCCCCGCTGCGGCGGGGTCGCAGAAGCACGGCTGGACTACGCTCCGATCGGGCGCCCGGCGCAGTCGATGTCAATGGTGCGGTCTGTGCGGACCATCCCGAACGCCCCGGCAGGCGTTGGGCCGGCCGGCCGGCGAGCGGCGCGCCGCTCGGCGGTTTGGTAGGATGGTGCGGGCACGAGACGAGGAGGAAGGTGTGATGACGGCCGACAGCGGGTTCCTGCGCGATCTGGTCACAGCATCGGGGCCGAGCGGGTTTGAGCAACCCGTGCAGGAGGTGGTGCGCGGGCGCGTCGCCGCCGTCGCTGCCCCCGACACCGACCTGCTCGGCAACGTCACCGCCACGGTCAACCCGGGTGGCGCGCCGCACGTCGTCGTGGCCGCTCACGCCGACCAGATCGGCCTGCAGGTGACCTGGGTCGACGAGCAGGGCTTCGTCTACTTCGACAAGCTGGGCAGCGTCGATCCGCTGCTGCTGCCGGGCCGCGCGGTCGTCGTCCAGGGGCGCCTGGGCGCCGTCGACGGCGTCGTCGGCAAGCGGCCGACCCATCTGATCCCCGAAGCCGAACGCGGCAAGGCCGCCGACGTCTGCGACCAGTGGATCGACATCGGTGCGCCCGACCGCGCCGCCGCCCTCGCGCGCGTCGCCTGTGGCGACCCGGTCATCTTCAGCCCGCACTTCGTCGAGCTCGGCGGCGGCATCGTCGCCGGCCGGGCGCTCGACGACCGCTGCGGCCTGTACATCGCCGTACGGGCGCTCGAGCTGTACGCCGCCGCGCCGGGAGCCGCGGCGCTCACGGCGCTCTCGACCGTGCAGGAGGAGACGCGCTACATGGGAGCGCAGGTCCAGGCCCGCCGACTGCAGCCCGACTGCATGATCGTGGTCGACGCCGACTTCGCCACCGACCAGCCCGAAGTCGAACCACGGCGGGCCGGCGGGGCGGTCGTCCTGGGCGGCGGCCCGGCGCTCGGCCGCGGCGGCGGCAGCAACCCCGGACTGATGGCCGTGTTCGAAGAGGTGGCGGCCGCCGAGGGCATCGCCGTGCAGATCAAGGCCTTTCCCGGCGACACGCAGACCGACAACGAGTTCCTCCAGACCGCCGGCGGCGGCACGGCCGCCCTCAACGTCGGCGTGCCGGTGCGCTACATGCACTCGCCCCACGAGGTCGCGCACCTCGACGACCTCGAGGCGTCGGCCCTTCTCGTGGCGGCCGTCGCGCGCCGCCTCGGCGAGGTGTTCAAGCCGGGTTGCTTCACGCCGCGGGTCTGAGCCGCGCCGCGACGGTCGCCGTCGTTCAGGCGTCTCGAGCGGGGGGAGAGCCGTGAAGCTGTTCGTGAGCATCGACCTCGAAGGCTGCACCGGGGTCGTCGCCGAGGATCAGATCGAATCCGGCCGTCCGGCCTACGAGGGCGCTCGCCGGCTCATGCAGGGCGACCTCGACGCCGTGATCGAGGGCTGCCTTGCCGGCGGAGCCGACGAGATCGTCGTCTGCGACGGCCACGATCGCGGCGCCAACCTGTCCCCGGCGCAGCTGCCGCCCACCGTGCGCCTCGTGGGCGGCTCGCCGCGCCCCCTGGGCATGATGGCCGGCATCGATGAGAGCTTCGACGCGGCCCTGCTGGTCGGCTATCACGCCCGCGCCGGCACGACCGCAGGGGTGCTCGACCACACCTACGCCTACAAGGTCTTTCGCGTACGGGTCGACGACATGATCGAGGCCGGCGAGCTCGCTCTGAACGCCGCCGTGGCCGGCTGCTTCGGCGTGCCGGTGGTGTTCGTCTCCGGCGACGAAGCCACGGTCGCCGAGGCGCGCGAGGTGCTGCCGGCGGTCACGGGGGTGGCCGTCAAGGTGGGCCGCACCCGAACGAGCGCCCAGCTGCTCGCTCCCGAGGCGACCAGGATCCTGCTGCGCGACGGGGCGCAGCGAGCGCTGCGGGCCGCGCAGCGGCCCGCAGCGCTCGCCTGGAACGAACGCTCCCTGCGCGTGGTGTTCACGCGCAGCGACTACTGCGACGCGGCCGCGGCCTGCCCCGGAGTCGAGCGCGTCGACGCGCGCACGATCCGCATCGAGAGCCCTGGGTTCCTCGACACGTTCGCCACGTTTCTTGCGGCGCTGCGCCTCGCGGCCACGGTGGACTGACCGGCCTGGCCTGCGCGCCGCGTGCCCGGCCTGTGCGCCGCGCACCGCGGACCCGGGTCCGGGCCGTGCGCCGCGCACCGCAGGCCCGGCCAATCTTGAAGGGACGGCGCCGGGTGTGGTGTACTGTGAGCCCGGTGCGGATGTAGCGTAGCTGGTAACGCGTCAGCTTCCCAAGCTGAAGACCGCGGGTTCGAGTCCCGTCATCCGCTCCACTCCACCCGGGCGGTCCGCCTTCTCGCACACCTGGTCGTCGACGACGCGCGACCGATCCGCGCCGCACACCGTCGCGGCGGCCGGGCGAAGCCCGCCGCGCGACGCTAGGGCAACAGGATGGCGCCGAGCTGCAGGCGCTTGATGAGCAGCGCTCCGGCGGTGTTGACCACGAGCAGCGCCGCGCCGGCCAGACCGAGCGGGCCGCCGTGACCCGGCGCCTGCCGCGCGCCGCTGGTGATGCCGGCCTGCAGGGCGGCGAAGCCGTCGGCCGCCTGCTGCACGGCCGCGTCGATGGCCGGGTCGTCGGCGGAGGGCGACGGCGACGGCGACGCGCTGGCGACCTGCTGTTCGCTCGGGCTCGTGGTCACCAGGTGGCCGGCCGCTCGCCAGGCGTCGAGGTAGGCGGTGGGATCGACGGCCGGGCCGCCGTCGGGGTGGATCTCGAAATGCAGGTGCGGTGGCGTCCCCTTGGCGTCACCGGTGTCGCCCACGTAGCCGATCGTCTGTCCGGCGACCACGAGCCGGCCTTGGGCGAGCCCCGTGGCAAAACGCGACAGGTGGGCGTAGTAGAAGTAGTCGCCGCGGCTCGTCGTCAGGTGGATGTTGTTGCCGCCGATCGGCGTGGTGCTGACGCCGGTGATGGTGCCGTCCTGCACGGCCACGACCGGAGTGCCGTAGGCGGCGAAGATGTCGTCGCCCTGGTGGCCGCCCGGCGTGTCGGCCCGGTAGGCGCCGAAGGTGTCGGTGTAGGTGTAGGCGCCGACGACCGGGAACACGGCGCCGGGGAACCGGGCGAGGATCTCGGGCGACGGCGTAGCCGGCGCCGGCATCGTGGTGTAGCTCGTGGCCGGGTACGACGAGCCCGACGCCGTGGTCGGCGTCGGTCGCGGAGTGGGAGTGCTCGTGGGCCGGGGAGTGCTGGTCGCCGTGTGTGTCGGCGTCGGCCGGGGCGTGGGCGTGGGGGTCGCCGTGTGGGTCGGCGTCGGGGTCGGCGTCGGGGTCGGCGTGGGAAGGAGTGCGTCGAGGGTCGCCTGGTCGGCGCGCACCGCAAGCGAGCCGACGACGATCGTGGCGCCGGCCGGCAGACCGTCGGTGGCCGTGGTGAGGTCGAGCCGCAACCCGACGAGCTGAGCGCTCGCGGAGCCTCCGCCGGCCTCGGAGCTTTCGGCGAGGATCGTGAGCGTGCCCACGCCGGGGACCGCCACGCTGCCCTGGGGCGGGATCGAGGCGTCGTCGACGCCGGTGATGTGCAGGCCGGACACCGCGCTGTCGCCGAGGGTCGCCTGGGCGGCGCCGTCGAGAACGCTCGCGGTCGCGGTGAGGTGGACGCTCGCGGCGGTCACCACGCCGTCGAGCAGCGTGACGCCGCTCGCGGTGACGTCGGCCTTGGAGACGAGCGTCCGGTCGACGACAAACGAGGAGCAGGTTGCCGTGCCGGCCGCGAGGCCAATTCCCGGGGGCAGCGAACCGGCCACGGCCGTGGCCGTGTTGTCGGTGGCGGCGGCGTTCACCGCCACCCCACCGCAGGTCTGGCTCGCGTCGACCGTGGCGATCGCCGCCTGGGCACCCGCATCCGAGGAGCCGGCCGTGGCGGGCGCTGCGGCGAATGCGCTCAGCAGCGCCGCCACGGCGGCGACTGCGAGCGCTGCGCCACGCACGCGCCCGCGTGCTCGAACCGGCTGTCGCCTGGGACTGGCCATCGCTTGCGGTGAGTATAGCATCGCGGTAGGAGACGGCGGCGGCGAACCGAAGGTTCGCCGCCGCCGTCGGCGCGCCGCCGGCGGCCAACGGCAAGGTGGCTCTTGCGGGGCCCCCGGGCGCTGCTACCATGTGAGCCGGGGGCGCCGTCCCCGAAGACTCCCATCCCGAGTCCGAGGTCCTTGCGTTGAACCGATCGACCGAAGCCATCCGCCGCGAGGCGGAGGGGCTGCTGAAAGCCGCCGGCGCGACGCGCGCGCCGATCTCGCTGCGCGACGTGGTGAGCTTTCTGAATCTCTCGCTGGTCGAGCGGCGCCGCGAGCCGTTCGGCTCCGAGGCGGCGCTCGTGCCCCTCGGAGACGGTCAGGCCATCGAGCTGCGCGGGGCGTCCGGCGAGCGGCGCCTGCGATTCACGATCGCCCACGAGATCGGCCATTTTCTGCTCCATCAGGGCCGCGCCGTGACCGAGCGCGGCGGCGCGGTGAGCCAAGCGACGGCGAGGCTCGAACGCGAGGCCGACCAGTTCGCCGCCGAGCTCCTCATGCCCGAGCGCCTCGTGCGTCAGGCGGCGCTCGAAGACGGCGCCGACGCTCGTCGCCTGGCCGACCGCTTCGACGTGAGCGTCCAGGCGATGAGCCTGCGCCTGCGCCGTCTCGGACTGGCCGAGCGCGACGGCGACTTTCCACCGCCTTCGCGCGGCATCGGCTAGGCTCGTCGGCGGCCACCTCGCTCTGGGGTTCGCGGCGTAACGCGCCGGGGGCGCGAAGGCGCAGGTGCGCGCCGCGGGCGCGGTGGGAACACAAGGTGTGCCGCGAGCGTAGGCGCCGCGGCCGCGGCTGACGCGGGTGCCCGCGATGTGATGTACTACGGAGCCGTCGACCCGGAGGCGCGCGTGCGCGACGTCAACGTCGGCCACAAGTTCCTGGCCGACTACCAGAGCATCATCTTGAAGGAGCTCCTGGCCGAGATCAGGGAGCTCGCGGCGCCGCTCCAGGGCAGGCGCGTCCTGCACGTCAACGCCACGTCGTTCGGCGGGGGGGTCGCCGAGATCCTCTACACCCTGCTGCCCCTGATGAACGACGTGGGCCTGCGGGCCGAGTGGCAGGTCATGACGGCCGACAACGAGTTCTTCAACGTTACCAAGAGCTTTCACAACGGCCTGCAGGGGGCGGCGGTCGAGCTGACCGACGAGGTCCGCTCGCTCTACGAAGACGTCAACCGCCGCAACGCCGCGCATCTGACGCGCCACTACGACTTCGTCGTGGTCCACGATCCGCAGCCGTGCGCCCTGCGGGCCTGGGCGGCCGCCGACGGCGCCGGCGAGACGCACTGGATCTGGCGCTGCCACATCGACACCTCGACGCCCGACCGGACGCTCTACGACTACCTGCTGCCGTTCATCCGCCGCTACGACCGGGCGATCTACACGATGGCCGCCTACGCTCCCGACGGCCTGGGCATTCCGCTCGAGGTCGTGCCTCCGGCCATCGACCCGCTGGCCCCCAAGAACATGACACTGGTGCCCGACGACGCCCACTACATCGTGCGCCAGTTCGGCATCGACGTGGACCGTCCGCTGCTGCTGCAGGTCTCGCGCTTCGATCCGTGGAAGGACCCGCTGGGCGTGGTCGACGCCTACCGGCGGGTCAAGGCGAGCTGGCCCGACGTGCAGCTCGCGCTGATCGGCTCGATGGCCTCCGACGACCCCGAGGGCTGGGACTACCTCGACAAGCTTCACGCCTACGTCGCCGGCGACCCCGACGTGTACGTGCTCTCCAACCTCGACAACATCGGCAGCGTCGAGGTCAACGCCTTCCAGTCGCACGCCGCCGTCGTGCTGCAGAAGTCGATCCGCGAGGGCTTCGGTCTCACCGTCAGCGAGGGACTCTGGAAAGCGCGGCCGGTGGTCGGGGGAGCCGTGGGCGGCATTCCCCTGCAGATCGAGGACGGCGTCACGGGCTTTCTCGTCGATTCGAGCGCGGCCTGCGCCGACCGGTGTCTCGAGATCCTCGACCGGCCCGAACGGGCGCAGGCGATGGCGCGCAAGGGCAAGGAGCACGTGCGCGAGCACTTTCTGACGCCGCGCCTGCTGCGCGACTACCTGCGCATCTTCAACGAGCTGCTGGCCGACCGCGCCTAGCGCGGCGCTCGGCCTCGAGTCACACGGCGCCGGCTCGAGACCGGCGAAAGGGGAGGGTTATGAACTCGGCAGAGGCAGCGCCTGAACGCCCCGACCTGATCGTGGCCGCCAACCGCGGTCCCGTGTCGTTTCACAGCGACCCGTCCGGCGAGCCGGCGGTCACGCGCGGCGCCGGCGGCCTGGTGACCGTGCTCAGCGCCATGCTGCGGCGCCGTCCGGGTGTGTGGATCGCGGCGGCGGCGAGCGACGAAGAAGAGAAGCTCGCCGCCGCCGCGAAGTCGCTGCGCGTCGATCTGGACGGCGAGACCTACCAGGTGCGCTACGTCGCTCCCGAGCGCGAAGCCTACCGCCTCTTCTACACCATCGCCGCCAACCCCATGCTCTGGTTCATCCAGCACTACCTCTGGGACCTCGCCCGTCACCCCGACATCCGCCAGAACGAGCTCGACGCCTGGCGCAACGGCTATCTGCCGGTCAACCGGCTGTTCGGCGAAGCGATCCTCGACGAGCTGGGCGACGACGGCGAAGGCCGGGTGGTGATCGTCCACGACTACCACCTGTACGCCGTCGCCCCGGTCGTGCGCGCCGGGGCGCCGCGGGCGTTCCTGCAGCAGTTCGTGCACATCCCCTGGGCCCAGTCCGACTACTGGCGGGTGCTGCCCCGCGACATCCGCGAGCAGATCTTCCGCAGCCTGCTGGCCAACGACGTGGTCGCCTTTCACACCCAGCACTACGTCGACAACTTCCTGCAGGGCTGCGTCGACGTGCTCGACGCCGCCATCGACTCCGACGAGAAGGCGGTGCTCGTGGGCGACAGGACGGTATGGGTGCGCGCCTATCCCGTCTCGATCGACCCCGAGGTGCTCGACCGCGCCATGCGCTCGGCGCGGGTGGCGACAGCCGAGGCCGAGCTGCTCGAACGGCGCCGCGAGTACCTGCTGGTGCGCGTCGACCGGCTCGACCTGTCGAAGAACATCCTGCGCGGCTTTCTGGCCTTCGACCGCTTCCTCGAGCTGCATCCCGAGTTCAAGGGCCACATCACCTTCCTGGCCCGCCTGCAGCCCTCGCGCGAGGACGTCGAGGAGTATGTCGACTACCGCGAGCGCGTCATGCACCTCGTGGCCGAGATCAACACGCGCCACGGCAACACCGACTGGATGCCGATCGACGTGCGCATCGAAGACAACTTCCCGGCCACCCTGGCGGCCTACCGGCACTACGACGCGCTCATGGTCAACGCGATCTTCGACGGCATGAACCTGGTCGCCAAGGAAGGGGCGCTGGTCAACACCGCGGACGGCGTGCTGATCCTCTCCGAGAACACCGGCGCCTTCGAGGAGATCGGCCGGCTGGCGGTGTCGGTCAACCCGTTCGACATCGAAGAGCAGGCCGACGCCATCTACCGGGCGCTCACCATGCCCAAGGCCGAGAAGGCGGCGCGCGCCGGGGCCATCCGCGACGTGATCCTGGGCAACAGCGTCGAAAAGTGGGTGGCCGCGCAGTGGCGCGACATCGAGCGCAAGCGCACGCTCGAGGCGGGTCCCGGCTGAGCCGCCGCGGGCCCGGCTTGAGCGCACGAGCCCGCCGGTCAGCGCGCCGGCCGGCGCATGAGTCCGCAGGTCAGCCCAGGAGCCCGCGGTAGAGAGCTTCGTAGCCGGCGGTCATCGCGGCCACGCTGAAGCGCTCCTCGACCGTGCGGCGGCAGGCGCTTGGGTCGATCTCGCCGAGGCGCGCCACCGCGGCCACCATCTGCTCCACGTCGTCGCAGACAAAGCCCGTCACGCCGTCGTCGACGACCTCGTCGACCGAGCCGTTGCGCAGCGCGATCACCGGCGTGCCGGTCGCCATCGCTTCGACCATCACCAGGCCGAACGGCTCGGGCCACAGGATCGGAAAGAGAAAACCCCTGGCGTGGGCGAACAGCTCGCGCTTGTGCTCGTCTGAGACCTCCGCTTCGAAGACGACGCTGTCGCCGTCGATCTCGGGGACGATGCGCTCCTCGAAGTAGTCGCGATACCAGTCCTGCACGACGCCGGCCATGACGAGCCGGTGTCCGCTGCGCCGGGCGACGTCGATGGCGAGGTGAAAGCCCTTGTCCTCGCACACCCGCCCGAAGGCCAGCAGGTAGTCGTCCTTGTCGGGAACGAGCGGCCAGCCCGCGACCGGCAGGGCGTTGTGGACCGTGCCGGCCCAGGCCATGCCGGGCGGCCCGAGGGTGCGCTGGAAGTCGCTGATCGAGGCGTAGGCGACGACCTCGCGGAACTGCTGGTAGAAGGGATAGGCGTGCGTGTCGAAGGCGCAGTGCACGGTGTGCAGCACGGGCGGCAGATCGAGGAACCGACGCAGAGCGACCAGCAGGAATCCCGAGTGGTCGTGGACGACGTCGAAGTCGCCGTCGGCCTGGATCTGCCCGACCGCATACGAGACGTGGCGGGCGTCGTAGGAGGTCATCGCCGAGGGCAGCGCCATCATCGCGGTCTGGGGCTCGGGAAACAACGCGCGCAGCTCGGCCGGCGTCTGGGAGTCGCCCGAGGCGAACAGCACGACCTCGTGCCCGGCCGCGGTCAGCCCGTCGCAGAGATGCTTGACGACCCACTCGGTGCCGCCGTAGCCGGCCGGCGGCACGGTGATCCAGGGCGGGGCGATCTGGGCGATCTTCATGGGCGGATTGTATCCGACGAACGGCAGCGGCGCGGCGCGTGCCGTCGCGATGCTAGGATGCGGCCTGTCGGATCACAAGTCCTCCGCGAAAGGCCGCGCATGCGCTCTCACCCACCGTTGTCCGCGACGCTCTACCTCGAGTGCGCGAGCGGGGTGAGCGGCGACATGCTGGCCGCGGCGCTGCTCGCGCTGTGCGCGCAGAGCGCCGCGAGCGGCGTCGCCGAGGACGCGACGAGCCCCGCGCAAGACGCGACGAGCGCGCGACGCGAAGAGCGCCGCGGGAGACGCGACAGGCACGGAAGACGCGACCGGCGCCGCGGGAGACGCCGCCGAGCCGCTCGCCCGCGTCGTCGCGCCGGCGCTCGCGGCGGCCGGCATCGACCCGGCGGTCGCGCACGTCGAGACCGTCGTGCGCGGCGGCCTGTCGGCGCTGCGGTTCACCGTCGACGATCGACCCGGCTTCGAAACGTTCGCCGAGCTCATCGCCGCGGTGCGGCGCTCGGCGCTCGACGACGCCGTCGCAGACGGCGTCGTCGCCGTCGCCGAGCGCATGGCCGCGGCCGAACGCGCCGTCCACGGCGACGCCGGCGAGCACCTGCACGAGCTCGCGAGCCTCGACACCGCAGTCGATCTGATCGGTGTGCTCGCCCTGGTCGCCGAGCTGGCGCCGGCGCTCGTGGTCGCTTCGCCGCCGGCGCTGGGCGGCGGCACGGTCCACACGGCCCACGGCGAGCTGGCCGTGCCGGCTCCCGCCGTGATCGAGCTGCTGCGCGGCCTGCCGACGGGCGGCAGCGGCGCCGTCTCTGAGGCCGGTGAGCTGACCACTCCCACCGGCGCCGCGCTGCTCGCCCACCTGGCCCAGGAGTTCGGGGCGCTGCCGGCCGGCCGGATGAGCGGGTCGGGGCTGGGCGCCGGCCGGCGCGAGCTCGCCGGCCGGCCCAACGTGCTGCGCGCTCTGCTGGTCGAGCCGCTCGACCGCTCGCCGGGTCACGACGCCGGCTTGTGGTCCGAAGACGACGTCGAGCTGCTCGAGACGACCATCGACGACCTGCCCGCCGAGCTGCTGGCCGAGGCCGCCGAACGGCTGCTCGCGGCCGGAGCCCTCGATGTGTGGTCGACCCCCGCGACCATGAAGAAGAGCCGGCCGGGGACCGTGCTGCACGTGCTGGCGCGGCCCGCGGCGCGGGCCGCGCTCGCCGAGATCGTCTTCCGCGAGACCTCGACGTTCGGCCTGCGCGTGACGCCCGTGCGGCGCCTGCTGCTCGACGAGCGTCACGCCACCGTCGAGGTCGCCGGCGAAACGGTGCGTGTCCGCCTCGGGTATCTCGGTGAGCGGCTCGTCACCGCCTCGCCCGAGTACGAGGACTGCCGCCGGGCGGCGGCCCGCGCCGGACGGCCGGCGAAGGACCTCTACGACGAGGCGCGGGCCGCCGCCCGGCGTCTCGGCATCGACTGAGGGTGGGGTCGGCGCCCCGGTTTGCCCCCCAATTTCGGGCCTTGTAGAATCTGTCACAAGAGGAATGGCCCCGCCCAGGGGTCGTGAGCCTCACATCCTGAACGCGTGGAACGTGGATCTACAGAGGAGGGCGCGTTGAGTTCTGCCGCAAGACCTGTCCGCAAGTCCCCCGTCCCCAAGGACATCGAGATCGCCCAGGCGGCGACCATGCAGCCGATCCAGGCGATCGCCGAGAAGGCCGGGATCCTCGACGAAGAGCTCGAGCTCTACGGCCGCTACAAGGCCAAGATCGACTACATGGCGGTCCTCAGGCGGCTCAAAGACAAACCCGACGGCAAGATCATCGACGTCACCGCCATCACGCCGACGCCGCTGGGCGAGGGCAAGACCGTCACCGCCATCGGCCTGACCGAGTCGATGAACGCCCTTGGCTACGAGACCATGCTCGCGATCCGCGAGCCCTCACTCGGGCCGGTGTTCGGCATCAAGGGCGGCGCCGCCGGCGGCGGCTACTCGCAGGTCATCCCCATGGAGGATCTGAATCTTCATTTCACCGGCGACATTCACGCCGTCGGCACCGCCAACAACCTGCTCGCCGCCATGGTCGAGACGCACCTCATGCACGGCAACGAGCTCAGGATCGATCCGCTCACCATCTCATGGCGGCGCGTGGTCGACCTGAACGACCGCGCGCTGCGTCACATCGTGGTCGGCCTGGGCGGCAAGCTCAACGGCATCCCGCGCGAGACGGGTTACGACATCACGGTCGCCAGCGAGGTCATGGCCATCCTCGGTCTCGCCACCTCACTCAAGGACCTGCGGGAGCGCCTCGGCCGCATCACCTTCGGCTACAGCACCGAGGGCAAACCGCTCACGGCCGAGGACATCAAGGCCGCCGGCAGCATGGCGGTCCTCCTCAAGGACGCGCTCAAGCCGAACATCATGCAGACCCTCGAGGGCAACCCGGCGCTCGTCCACGCCGGTCCGTTCGCCAACATCGCCCAGGGCAACAACTCGATCATCGCCGACAAGGTCGGCCTGAAGCTCGCGGACTACCTCGTCACCGAGAGCGGCTTCGGCGCCGACCTGGGTTCCGAGAAGTTCATGGACATCATCTGCCGCTACGCCGGTTTCGCGCCGAGCTGCGTCGTCATCACCTGCACCATGCGCGCCCTCAAGATGCACGGCGGCCTGCCGGTCGATCCCGAGCTGCTCAAGGCCGAGAACAACGCCGCCCTCGAGAAGGGCTGCGAGAACCTCACCAAGCAGGTCGAGAACATGAAGCTGTTCGGCATCCCGGTCGTGGTGACCATCAACCGCTTCGCCTTCGACCGCGACGGCGAGGTCGAGATCGTGCGCAAGGCGGCCGTGGCGGCGGGCGCCGAGGACGCCGTGCCGATCAACGTGCACGCGCTGGGCGGCGACGGCGGCCGGGAGGCGGCCGAGGCCGTCAGGGCGGCGGCCGATCGCGGCGGCGCCTTTAAGTTCCTCTACCCGCTCGAGGCCTCGATCAAGGAGAAGATCGAGACCATCGCCACCAGGATCTACGGCGCCGACGGTGTCGACTACCTGCCCGAGGCCGAGGCCAAGGTCAAGCTCTTCACCGAGCAGGGTCTCGACAAGCTGCCGCTCTGCATGGCCAAGACGCACCTCTCGCTGTCGCACGACCCGGCGCTCAAGGGCCGGCCGCGCGGCTTCCGGGTGCCGATCCGCGACATCCGGCCGGCGACCGGCGCGGGCTACCTCTACCCGCTGCTCGGCGAGATGCGCACCATGCCCGGCCTGGCCAAGCGCCCGGCGGCCGTCGACGTCGACATCGACACCGAGACCGGCGTCATCAAGGGCCTGTTCTAGAGAACGAAGCGAAGGACACGATCCGGGGCGGCGGCGCTGGCAAAGCGCCGCCGCCCCGCGCCGCGGCCGGCCGGCGGCCGGCCGCGGCGCGGCCGCCGGTCCGCCGGCGGCCGGGCCGGGCCCGTCATCAGTGACCGGGAGGTTGAGCGGTGAGCGACGAGGCCACCATCTATCGCGACGAAGCGCTGCAGACCTACGTCGACGCCGCCGCGTCGGGCAAGCCGGCGCCCGGCGGCGGCAGCGTGTCGGCCTGCGCCGGCGCGCTGGGCGCAGCGCTCGTGTCGATGGTCTGCAACCTGACGATCGGCAAGGAGAAGTTCGCCGCCGTCGAGTCCCGGGTCGGCGACGTCGTGGCGCGCTCCGAAGCCTGCCGCGACCGAGCTCGAGCGACTCCTGCAGGACGACACCACCGCCTACAACGGGGTGATCGAGGGCTACCGCATGCCCAAAGACACGGCCGGGCAGCAGGCCGCCCGCGCGGCCCACATCCAGGCCGCGCTCAAGGTGGCCGCGGGCGTGCCGCTCGAGATCGCCCGCGTGGCGCTCGACGTCTGCCGTCTGGCCAGGACGGCCGCCGAGCTCGGCAATCCGGCCGCCGTCACCGACGCGGCGATCGGCGCCATACTCGGCGAGGCCGCCGCTCAGGGCGGCGCCCTGAACGTGCAGATCAACCTGGGCTCGATCAACGACAAGGTCTACGTGGCCGCATGTCGTGCCGAGCTCGAGGGCATCCTGAGCGAGGCCGTGAGGCTGCGTGCCGAGGTCATGGCCGTCACGCTCGAAAAACTGTGACGCAAGCGCGCCGGCGGCCTGCCGGCGCGGCGGCGGGGAAGGACGAAAGATAGAGATGACAGCGCAACTCATCGACGGCAAGGCGATCGCCGAACAGGTGCGCGCCGAGATCGTCGCCGAGGTCGGCAAGCTCGCCGCCCGGAACATCACTCCGGGTGTGGCGACGATCCTCGTCGGCGACGACGGCGGCGCGCAGTTCTACCGCGGCCAGATCGAGAAGAACACCGGCACCGTGGGCTTCGCCTATGCGAACCACACGCTGCCGGCCGGCACGAGCCAGGCCGAGGTCGTCGAGCTGATCGCGCGGCTCAACGCCGACCCCGCCGTGCACGGCATCCTGGCCCTCATGCCGATGGCCGGCGAGATCGACCAGAACGCCGTGTTCAACGCCATCGCGCCGCTCAAGGACCTAGACTGCGTGAACCCGGCCAACATCGGTCACGTGCTGCTCGGCGACTTCCTGTTCGCGCCGGCCACGCCGTCGGCCTGCATCGAGATCCTCGATCGCGAGGGCGTGGAGCTGGAGGGTCTCGACGTGACGATCGTCAACCACTCGAACATCGTCGGCAAGCCGGCGGCGCTGCTGTGTCTCAACCGCAACGCCTCGGTGCACGTGGTGCACGTCTTCAGCAAGGACGTGCCCTCCGCCTGCCGCGAGGCCGACGTGCTGATCTGCGCCGCGCCGGTGCAGAACCTGATCAAGCGGGACATGGTCAAGCCGGGCGCGATCGTCGTCGACGTGACGACCATCCGCATCGACGGCAAGCAGGTCGGCAGCCTCGAGTTCGAGGGCGTCTGCGAGGTCGCCTCGAAGGTCACGCCGGTGCCCGGCGGCGTCGGCCCTGTGACCAACGTGATCCTGCTGCAGAACGCGCTCAAGGCCTGCAAGGCGCAGACGAACGTCTCGTAACGGGCGGCGGACCGGACGGCCCGTCGCCGGAGGGCAACGATGCAGCGGATGCACAGAGGGTCCGGAGAGGTGTACGCTCGACAGGTCGGCTATTATGGAGTGCAGAGATACACTTAACTTGCCGTCTGCGGCCGTCTGGTGGAGCTGGAGAATGCGTGGGAGACACGCCATGGTGACGAGTTCGAGCGCTGGAGTGACGGCGAAACGCCGCGAGACGCGGTCGTGCCGCGGCGGCCGATGACGCCGCACCGCGAGCCCGACCGCGGCGAGGACGGCGACCAGATCGACCTCGCGTCGCTGCCCGAGATCATCGGCTGCGAGCGGCCGTCGCCAAGCGACCTCATTCCGATCCTGCAGCGAGTGCAGCACGCCTGCGGGTACCTTCCGGAACCCGTGGTCGACGAGATCGCGCGCCTCACCGGCATTCCCGCTTCGCGCATCTACGGCGTGGTCACCTTCTACGCCCAGTTCTCGACGGTTCCCAGCGGCCGTCACAAGGTGTGCGTCTGCCAGGGGACGGCCTGTCACGTGCGCGGCGGCGACGAGGTGTTGCGGGCGGTCCGCAAGGACCTGTCGATCGCGCCGGGTGAGACGACGCCCGACCTCGACTTCACGCTCGACACGGTCGCCTGCCTCGGCGCCTGCTCGTTCGCGCCGGTCATGACGGTGGACGGGCAGTACTTCGGCAAGATGAAGGGCTCGCGCGTCGCTCCCATCCTGGACGAGTCGCGAAGCGCGTCGCGCGAGGAGGGGACGGCGTAAGGTGGCGACCGTCGCGTCCCCCCGCCTCACCTCGCTTCCCGCCCTCTCCGAGTACCGGCGGCAGCTCCTCGCCCGGCCGCGGGCGGCGACCGTCGTGCAGGTCTGCGGCGACACGGGCTGCCGCGCCGGGGGCGGCGCCGCCGTCCACGAGGCGCTCGAACGAGCGGTGCGCGAGCGCGGCCTGAGCGACGTCGAGGTGCGCAGGACCGGCTGCCACGGCTTCTGTTCACGCGGACCGGTGGTGGTCGTCGAGAAGACCTCCAGCGGTGAGGAGCCGGAGACGGTCTTCTATCAGAGGGTGGAGCCCGGCGACGTGCCCGACATCGTCGCGCACACGCTGCTGCGCGGCGATGTCGTCGAGCGCCTCACCTACGTGGGCGACGACGGGAAGCACGTCGCCCGGCTCGACCAGATCCCCTTCTTCACCCGGCAGAAGCTGGTCGTCCTGCGCAACTGCGGCACGATCGACCCGACCGACATCGACGCCTTCGTGGCGCGCGACGGCTACGTGGCGCTCGCCAGGGCGCTCGGCGAGATGGCGCCGCAGAAGGTGATCGACGAGATCGTCGCCAGCGGGCTGCGGGGCCGTGGCGGCGGTGGTTTTTCGACAGGAGTCAAGTGGGGGCTCACCGCGCGCCAGCCCGGCGACAAGAAATACATCGTCTGCAATGCCGACGAAGGCGACCCCGGGGCGTTCATGGATCGCGGCGTGCTCGAAGGCGACACGCACGCCGTGCTCGAGGGCATGATCATCGGCGCCTACGCGATGGGCGCCGACGAGGGCTACGTCTACTGCCGCGCGGAGTATCCGACGGCGATCAGGCATCTGCACATCGCCATCGCCCAGGCCGAGGCGCTCGGCCTGCTGGGCGACGACATCCTGGGCAGCGGCTTCAACTTTCACGTCAATGTCAAAGAGGGCGCCGGCGCGTTCGTGTGCGGCGAGGAGACGGCGCTCATGGCGAGCATCGAGGGCAAGCGCGGCATGCCGCACCCGCGGCCCCCCTTCCCGGCCGTCTCGGGCCTCTGGGGCAAACCGACGAACATCAACAACGTGGAGACCTGGGCGAACGTGGCGCCGATCATCCTGAAGGGCGCGGCCTGGTTCGCCTCGATGGGGACCGACGGCAGCAAAGGCACCAAGGTCTTCTCGCTGGCCGGCAAGGTCAACAACACCGGCCTCGTCGAAGTGCCGATGGGCGTCACGCTGCGCGAGCTGATCTTCGACGTCGGCGGGGGGATCACGCGCAACCGGCACTTCAAGGCGGTGCAGATGGGTGGCCCCTCGGGCGGCTGTCTGAGCGAGAAGCACCTCGACCTGCCGGTCGACTACGACTCGCTCAAGCTCGCCGGCGCGATCATGGGCTCGGGCGGTGTGATCGTCACCGACGAGACGACCTGCATGGTCGATTTCGCCAGGTTCTTCGTGAACTTCACGCAGGCCGAGTCGTGCGGCAAGTGCGTGCCGTGCCGCCTGGGCACCAAGCGCATGCTCGAGATCCTCGAGAAGATCACGCGGGGCGAGGGCGAGCTGGCCGACATCGACCGCCTCGAGCGGCTCGCCAACATGGTCAGGACGACGAGCCTGTGCGGCCTCGGGCAGACCGCGCCCAACCCCGTGCTCTCCACGATCAAGTACTTTCGCCACGAGTACGAGGAGCACATTCTCGAGAAGAAGTGCTCGGCCTGCCAGTGCGAGGAGCTGGTCAAGGCGCCCTGCACGCACACCTGTCCGGCCGGTGTCGACACGCCGAGCTACCTCGCGCTCGTCGCCGCCGGCCAGTTCGAGGATGCCGTGGCGGTCCACATGGAGCGCAACCCCTTCCCGAGCATCTGCGGACGCGTCTGCAACCACCCCTGCGAGGCGATGTGCAAGCGGGCCGAGATCGACGACCCCGTGTCGGTGACCGCGGTCAAGCGCTTCATGGCCGACGCCGTTCCCTCGACCGAGGTCGTAAAGCCGGTGGCGCCGCTGCAATCTGCGAAGGTCGCGGTCGTCGGCGCCGGTCCCGGTGGGCTGTCGTGCGCCTACCAGCTCGCCCTCTCCGGGTTCCCGGTCACCGTGTTCGAAGCGCTGCCCGTGGCCGGCGGCATGCTTCAGGTCGGCCTGCCCGACTTCAGGATGCCGAAGGACGTGGTGGCTCGCGAGGTCCGGGCGATCCTCCACGTCGGTGTCGAGCTGCGGACGGGCCAGAGGCTGGGCCGCGACTTCACCATCGGCTCCCTCCTCGACGACGGCTACGCCGCCGTCTTCCTGGCGATCGGCGCGCACGAGACCAAGCCGCTCGGCGTGGACGGCGAGGACGCCGAAGGCGTGCTGCCGGGCGTCGAGTTCCTGCGCGACGTCAACCTGGGCGGTCGTCCGGCGGTCGGCCGCAAGGTGGCGGTGGTGGGCGGCGGCTCTGTCGCCATGGACGCGGCGCGCACCGCGCTGCGCCTGCAGGAGATGGCCGGAATCACTCGCGACGTGACCCTCGTCTACCGCCGGTCGCAGGCGGAGATGCCCGCCTACGCCTGGGAGGTCCTCGAGGGTGATGAAGAAGGGCTCAGGTTCGAGTACCTGGTCGCCCCGCGTCGCGTGCTCAAGGACGACCACGGGCATGTCCGCGGTCTCGAAGGCGCGCGGATGGTGCTCGGCGAGCCCGACGACAGCGGACGCCGTCGTCCGGTCCCCGTTCCGGGCTCCGAGTTCGTGATCGACTGCGACACGGTGATCCCGGCGATCGGTCAGTCCGTCGACCTGTCCTGGCGCGACGGCGAGGGCATCGCCGTGAGCGAGTGGGGGACGATCGTCGCCGATCCGTTCGACTACCGGACGGCCAATCCCAAGGTGTTCGCCGGCGGCGACGTCGTGAGGGGCCCGGCGACGCTCGTCGAGGCGATCGGCGACGGTCAGCGCGCCGCCTTTGCCATCGAGCGGTTTCTGACCGGGCGCTCCTCCCGGCAGGACGCGCTCGACGAGCTGCGCCGGCGGCGAGTGCCGCGTGCGGCGGGAGCCGCGCCCGACGATGCCGAGCTGCCGCGGGTGCAGCCGGAGCGTGTGCCCGCGCAGGAGCGCGTGAGAAGCTTCGTCGAAGTCGTCTGCAACATCACCGACGAGCAGGCTCGTTGCGAAGCTTCGCGCTGTCTGCGATGCGACCTGGAGCACTAGCCGCAAGGCGGTTCGACCGACGCGACAGGCCGGCCTGACGCGCACGTAGGCCCCGCACCACTCGCATTGGCGGGGCAGGTGCGATATCCTGCGCGCCGTGGGGGGTGTCCGTGGGTCTGCGTGGCCGCCGCTAGCCTGTGGTGCCGACTGTCAGAAACCGACGCATGGTCGCAGCCGGGTGTGCGAAACCTACGAGGCTCCGCGGCAGGTTGACATTTTCCGACGGTTGGATTGAAGTACATCAGATTGCACAGGCGATGAGGGGTCTGGGGTGATATTCAGTCTCGACGCGATCGATCGTCAGATCGCCGCGCTTCTTTCGGAGGACGGCCGCATCTCGTCGGCCGAAATGACGCGGCGCATCGGTCACGTGTCCGAACGGGCCGTGCGGTACCGCATCGAGCGGCTCGTGCGGACCGGGGTGGTCAAGGTCACCGCCGTCGTCAATCCCCAGGCCGTCGGCTACAGGGTCACCGGCGACGTGATCATCGAGGTCGCGCCCGGCATGCTGCAGGCGGTGGCCGAGCAGCTCTGCGGCCTCGACAACATCAGCTACGTCGCCGGATCGGTCGGCGACGGCGACTTGAGCGCGCAGGTCTACGCGCGCGACACCGAAGACCTGCTGCGCTTCGTCGACGAGGTGATCGGCAAGGTCCGGGGAGTCTCGCGGACACGGACCGTCGTGGTCCCCTGGAAGCTCAAGGACGTCTATCAGTGGCGCATTCCCGAGGCGGTCGGGGAGAAGGGAGGCGGCGGACTCTAGATACGTCAGGAGTGTTTGGATGTCCGTCCGCGTGTCTCTCAGCTTGATCGCCGGGCGGTCGTTGAAGGGATCCAAGGGGGCGATAGTGTCTGACGAACTAGCTTATGCACGCAAGGCAAGCGGCCTCGTGCGCGGTCTGTCCATGATGGACGCGTTCGCGGTCGGCTTCATGAACCAGGGCCTCACGCCCAGCATCTGGGTGACCATCAGCCTCGGTCTCGGGCGTCTTCCTGGGCGGCAACCTGATCATCGCCGCCATCATCTCGGCGGTGCTGGCCGGCATCGGCTTCCCGCTCGTCTGGGGCATCCTCGGCGGCTCCATGCCGCGGTCGGGCGGCGAGTATGTCTACAACTCGCGCATCATCCACCCGGTCTACGGCATCGCGCAGAGCTTCGGCGACGCCGCCATCTGGCTGATGTGGCTCTACGTGCTGGCGCCGCTGGCGGTCGACCCCGGACTCACCATGTCGTTCAACTACGTGGGCTGGACCGGCGCCGCCAACTGGCTGGTCAGCGCCACGTGGCACACGTTCCTCATCGCGTACTATTCTCAATGTCATCGGCTTTCTGTTCGTCGTCTTCGGCATCAAGATCTTCGCCCGGGTGCAGAAGATCGTCATGTTCTTCGGCATCGGCGGCTGCGCCGTGATCGGCGTCGTCCTGACCTTCACGTCACGGTCCCTTTTCATGAGCAAGTGGAACGCGGCCGCCGCGGCAAACCACGGGCCCACCTACCACGCCTTCATCAATCAGGTCGGCACGGCCGCCGGGCAGGTCATGCCCACGCACACGGAACTGGTGCGCCACGCTGGGCACCATGGTCGCCATGTCGTGGCTGTTCGCCTACGCCTACTCGATCGCCTTCATCGCCGGCGAGGTCAAGCGCCCCGACAAGTCGATCATCTGGGCCAACATCTTCGCCATCGCGGTGCCGTTCGTCTTCATGATGTGGTTCGCGATCATCCTGTACCACACGGTGGGCTTCCAGTTCCTGAACGCCTCGGCCTGGAACGACCAGAACGGCGCCGGTCGCCTCGATGGCCCACATGCCCTACGGCAGCAACTTCATCGACCTGGCCGTCTACGTCATAGGCACGTCGGCCTGGTACACGAAGCTCGCCGCGTTCATCATGGGCTTCTCGTATGTGGCCTTCACCGTCTGGTGGCTGGCGCTTTCGTACCTGGCCTTCCCGCGCATCCTGTTCGCCTGGGGCATGGATCGCATGGGCCCCAAGTGGTTCACCGACATCAACCCGCGCTTCGCCTCGCCGGTCAAGAACCACATCCTCTGCCTCGTCCTGGGCCAGGGGCTGCTGCTGATCGTCTACTACGCTCTGGCTGCACGAACACGATGCAGAACATCGTGCTCACCGGCATGCAGGTGACCTCGGTGTTCATCCCGACGGCGATCGCCGCCCTTCTGGTTCCCCTACATCACGCGGGCCAAGGGCGTGTGGGATTCGTCGCCGTACAAGAAGTGGACCTTCCTCGGCCTGCCCGTGGTCGTCTGGGGCGCCTCGGTCGACATGGTCTACCTCTGCATCCTGCTCTACTACTTCATCGTCCACAACGCGGCGACCGGCCACGTTCACCTGGCCATCGCGTCATTCTGTTCGTGGCAGTCTGGGTCGCCGGCATCATCTGGTACTACGCCTGGAGCGCCTACAACAAGTCCAAGTCCGGCATGGACATCTCGGCCGTCACCTACGGCGAGCTGCCTCCGGAGTGACCTGACAAGCGGCGTGGGGGGCGGGAGTCCCAACTCCCGCCCCCCAGTTTCATCACAGGGAGCGTGATAGATGATCAAACTGTTCTACGTCACCGACATCCACGGCTCGAACGTCTGCTACCGCAAGTTCTTGAACGCCCTGCCGATCTACGGCGTCGATGTCGCCGTCTTGAACGGCGACCTGCTCGGCAAGGTGCTGATCCCCATGGTCGAAAAGCCCGGCGGCGGCTGGGAGTGCCACCTCATGGGCATGTACACCGAGATGAACACCGAAGCCGAGCTCGCCGACGTCAAGAAGATCATCGAGAACGCGGGCTACTACTGGGTGCACCAGACGCGCGAGGAGTTCGACGCCACCAAGGCCGATCCCAAGGAGATCGACAAGCTCTTCAAGCACGCCGCCTACATGCGCATCCAGGAGTGGCTCGAGCTCGCCGACGAACGTCTCGAGGGCAAGAGCCACGAGATGTACATCTGCCCGGGCAACGACGACTGGTGGGAGGTCGACGACATGATCTCCTGCATGAAGGTCATCAAGCCCTGCGACAACCTGGTCGTCGACATCGACGGACACGAGATGGTGTCGTGCTCGCGCAGCAACCCGACGCCGTGGGACACGCCCCGTGAGGAGTCCGAGGAAGAGCTCTCCGTCCATCTCGACGAGCTCGTCAAGCGCGTCACCAACTACGAGAGCGCGATCTTCAACTTCCACGTGCCGCCCTACGGCTACTCGCTCGACCTGTGCCCGAAGCTCGACGAGAACATGAAGATGGCCGCCGAAGAGAAGATCCACGCCGGCAGCCAGGGCGCCAAGATGGTCATCGAGAAGTACCAGCCGCTGCTGGGCCTCCACGGCCACATCCACGAGTCGCGCGGCGCCCAGAAGGCCGGCCGCACGCTCATGATCAACCCGGGCAGCGAGTACTCCGAGGGCATCCTCAAGGGCGTCATCATCATGCTCGACAAGAAGAAGGTGAAGGACTACGTATTCACCCAGGGTTGATCTCCGGGGCACACCGCCGGAGTCTTGTGTCGTGGTCCAAAGGAGGCGATAGCAGGCGATGAGCACCAAGCCCTTCATCTTGCCGAAGGACATCCCGCTCGACCGGTACCCCAAGCCCGAGGCGTTTCTGGCCGAGGGCAAAAGGATCGTCGACGCCGCACGCCAGGTCGACATCGCCATGCGGGTCATGGGCCCGCTCGCGCTGCACTACTACTTCCCCGAGCAGATCGAGCTCTACGCCAGGCTCGAGCGCCTGGGCGACCGCTACTTCACCGACATCGACTGCGCCGCCTACGGCAAGACCAGCGGCAAGATGCCCAAGTTCATGGAGACGCTCGGGTATGAGTGCGACCTGCAGACGATGATGTCGTCGGGCAAGACCCGCCACATCTACTACGGCGGTCCCGTCCCCATGATCGACGTCTTCTTCGACAAGCTCGACTACTGTCACGAGGTGAGCTACAAGGACCGTCTCGAGCTCGATCCCTACAGCGTCTCGCTCTCCGACATCATGCTGCAGAAGCTGCAGATCTGGGAGATCAACGACAAGGACCTGAAAGACATCGAGTACCTGCTCACGACCGCCGAGATCGGCGACGACGATACGCAGAAGATCAATCAGACCTACATCGCGCGGCGCTTCGCCGACGACTGGGGCTTCTGGTACACGGCCACCACCAACTTCGGCCGGGTCAAGGAGCACGTCGACAACGTGGCCGCCTTCACCGACGAGCAGCGGCAGCACATCAAGGACCGCTGCGACCAGTTCCTGGCGCGCATCGAGGCCGAACCCAAGACCAAGGCCTGGAACAAGCGCGCCAAGAAGGGCACAAGCAAGCTCTGGTACAACACGGGCTTCTCGGACTGGTGAGCCACGCGGGGCGCCGCGGCCGGCAGGCCGCGGCGCCCCGCGTCGGGGGCGGGCGGCTGCCGTACGGCAGCCGCCCGCCCCCTTCTGTTCTGGCTTTGGGAGCGCCTCAGTGGGCGACGAGCGCGCCGCCGCTCACCTTGTCGCGCACGTCCGACAGGACGGGCTCGAGCCGGTCGAGCACCTCGTCCAACTGCTCCCGCGAGATCACCGCCGGCGGCTCGAGGCGCAGCGTCTTGGCGTTGTTCAAGCGTGCCGCCGACGAGCACGCCCCTGCCGAACAGGCCCGTCGACACCGCGTAGCCGATCTCGGGGCTCTTGAACTCCATGCCGATCAGCAGACCGAGGCCGCGGACCTCGTCGAACAGGTCGGGGTACTGGGCGGCGAGCACCTCGACCTCGGCCTTGAGGTAGGCGCCCTTCTCGGCCGCCTGTCCGGGGATGTCTTCTTCGAGGGTGGCGTGCAGGGCGCCGATCGCGGCCGCCGTGGCCAGGGGGTTGCCGCCGAAGGTCGTGGTGTGCAGATAGGGGTTGGCGAACATGGCGTGGAAGACGTGTTCGGTCACCACGATGTTGCCGCAGGGGATCACCGCGCCGCCGAAGGCCTTGCCCATGGTCATGATGTCGGGCGCGACGTCCCAGTTGTCGACGCCCCAAAGCTTGCCGGTGCGCCCCATGCCGGTCTGCACCTCGTCGGCGATGAAGACGACGTCCCACTCGGTGCAGATCTCGCGCACCCGGGGCAGGTAGTCGTCGGGCGGCACGATGGCGCCCGCCTCGCCCTGCACGGGCTCGCAGATGAAGGCGGCGATGTCGAAGCCGATCATGTCGCACACCCTCAGCTCCTGCTCGAGGGCGTCGGCGTCGCCGTAGGGCACGAAGCGCGAACCGGGCATGAGCGGCTGGAAGGGCACGCGGAACTCGCGCTTGCCGCTCACGCTCAGGCTGCCCATCGACTTGCCGTGGAAGGCGCGGGTGGTGGAGATCACGCCCAGCATGTGGTCGGGCTTCTTCTCGTAGGCGTAGACCTTGGCGAACTTGAGCGCTCCCTCGGTGGCCTCGGTGCCCGAGTTGACGAGGAACGAGTACTGCAGGTCGCCGGGGGTGACCATGGCGACCAGCTCGCAGAGATAGCCGCGCATGGGGTCGAGCAGCTCCTGGGAGTGCAGCGCCTGATGCTGGATCTGGGCGAGCACGGCCTTCATGACCGTCGGGTGGCGGTGGCCGAGCATGTAGATGCCGAAGCCGCCCAGGCAGTCGATGAACTCGCGGCCGCGGATGTCCTTGAAGGTCGCGCCGCCGTCACTCCACTCGACGGCCGTGTAGTCGGTCGAGACCGACTTGCGGTACTCGAGAATGCCGGGGTTGACGTAGCGGCCGAAGTTCTCGACGCAGTCGGCGATGACCGCGTCCTGCTCCTCGCGGCTGAGCTCGTTCTTCTGCATGAGCTCGAGGGCCTTGCGCGATTCGTGCAGGACACGCTCGCGCAGCTGATCGTCCATCCTCTCTCTCCTATGCAGCGTGGTTCTGACCAGTGCCGGCCTGTAGCACTGCGGCCTGAGAGCGAGGGAACGAACCACTCTCCCGGCCTGGTCACGCGGGAGTGGGTCACGCTCTGACGGCCTGCTGGCGCGACCCCGCCGCGATGCGAAGGGAGAGGTCTCCCTTCAGCATCACTCTACCGGGCGGCCCGGCCGGTGCCAAGCGTCGCGAGCCGGCGGTCGCTACGAGAGTCCTACTATGTGTTTACAGCCGCGGCTCGTGGTGGTGTAGGTTTTCGGCGTCGTAGAACGGTCGCCGGCCATCGGCGACCCCGGGGGGTGCCGCACGGCATACCGCGGCAGGTAGCAGGAGGGAACGCGTTGGCCCGAGGAACAGTCAAGTGGTTCAGCAATGAGAAGGGGTACGGCTTCATCGAGCGCGAAGAGGGTGAAGACCTGTTCGTCCACTTCTCGGAGATCCAGGTCGACGGCTACAAGACCCTGAACCAGGGTCAGGCCGTCGAGTTTGAGATCGCCCAGAGCGACAAGGGCCTGCAGGCCTCCAAGGTCGTGCCCGTCGGCTAGTTCCCACGCCGCGCCGATCTACGCCGCTCCGCGGCCCCGCCGGCATCGTGCCGGCGGGGCCGCTCTTTTGTTCCGCCCGACCGGCGGCCTCGCCCGACCGGCAGCCTCGCCCGGCCGGCGGCCGCTCCCGGCGGGGCGTCGCAAGGGCGCCGCCCACCACCGCCCGGCCGGCCTCCCGCGCACCGTTGCTGTGGTAGGATTGCAGGCCCGCGCGAGCGGGGTGTGTGAGGAGGACCCGCTGATGATCAACGGAGACGATGTCCGTCACGTCGCGCGCCTGGCGCGGCTGCGCCTCGAGACCGCCGAAGCCGAGCGCATGACCGCCGAGCTCGCCAAGATCCTCGACCACATCGACAAGATCGGCGAGCTCGATCTGGCCGCCGTCGAACCAACCGCTCACGTGCTCGCGGTCACCGACGTGGTGCGCCCCGACAAGCCGCGGCCCAGCCTGCCGCGTGACGAGGCGCTGCGCAACGCGCCGGCGGTCGCCGACGACTGCTTCCGCGTGCCCAGGATGCAGTCGTGACCGCCGGCCTCGACCCGCTGCGCTTGACGGCGCGCGAGGCGCGTCGCCTGCTGACCGACGGCGAGATCGCCGCCTCCGAGCTGACCAAGACCTACCTCGACCAGATCGGACGCGTCGAAGACAGGGTGCACGCGTTCATCCTGGTGACGGCCGACAACGCCGCCAAGTACGCGACCGAGATCGACCAGGAGATGGGCGCCACGCGCGGCGCCCTGGCCGGCCTGCCGACGGCCGTCAAGGACAACATGGTCACCGAGGGCGTCACCACGACCTGTGGCTCGAAGATCCTGGGCAACTACCAGCCGGTCTACACGGCGACCGCCGTGCGGCGCATCTGGGGCGACCACATCGTGATGCTCGGCAAGGCCAACATGGACGAGTTCGCGATGGGCTCGTCGACCGAGAACTCGGCCTTCGGCCCGACGCGCAACCCGTGGGACCTGTCGACCGTCCCCGGCGGTTCCTCGGGCGGCTCCGCCGCCGCCGTCGCCGCCGGCGAAGCGCTCTGGGCCCTGGGCTCCGACACCGGCGGCTCCATCCGCCAGCCGGCGGCCCTGTGCGGCGTGGTCGGCATGAAGCCGACCTACGGCGCCGTGTCGCGTTACGGTCTCGTGGCCTTCGCGAGCTCCCTCGACCAGATCGGGCCGCTGACGCGCACCGTCTACGACTGCGCCCTGCTGCTGCGCCGTATCACCGGCCACGACCCGTGCGACTCGACGTCGGTGGCGCTGCCGGGCGAGATCGCGCTGCCCACGGCCGAGCGCCTCGACGGCCTGCGGTTCGGCATTCCCACCGAGTACGTCGCGGCGGGCATCGAGCCGGGCGTGCTGGCGCGCTTCGAGCAGACCGTGGCCCTGATCGAGGAGCTCGGCGCCACCTGCGTCGAGATCAGCCTGCCGCACACCCAGTACGCCCTGCCGGCCTACTACATCATCGCCCCGGCCGAAGCCAGCGCCAACCTGGCGCGCTTCGACGGCGTGCGCTACGGCTACCGCTCGGCGCACGCCGACGATCTGACCGAGATGTACGAGGCCACGCGCGGCGAGGGCTTCGGCCCCGAGGTCAAGCGCCGCATCATGATCGGTACCTACGCGCTGTCGTCGGGCTACTACGAGGCCTACTACGGGCAGGCGCAGAAGGTGCGCACGCTGGTGCGGCGCGACTTCGACACCGCCTTCGCCCAGGTCGACCTGATCGTCTCGCCCACCTCGCCCACGGTCGCCTTTGGCCTGGGCTCGCGGACCGCCGATCCCCTCGCGATGTACCAGAGCGACATCTGCACGATACCGGTGAACCTGGCCGGGCTGCCGGCCATCTCGATCCCCTGCGGCCTGTCGGGTCACCTGCCGGTCGGTTTTCAGCTCATGGGCCCCGCCTTCTCCGAGAACCGGCTGCTCGCCGCGGCCCACGCTCTCGAGGGGGCGATCGGCTTCAAGGCCGTGCCGACCTTCCGCGACTCGCGCGACCCGTCGACCGGCCCGGGCGGGCCGGGTCGTCGGGCCGGCGGCAAGGCGGAGCGGCGATGAGCGCCTGGGAACCCGTCATCGGGCTCGAGGTGCACGTCGAGCTCGACACCGAGACCAAGATGTTCTGCGCCTGCGCGGTGACCAAGGGCGACCCGCCCAACACCCACACCTGCCCGGTCTGCCTGGCTCATCCCGGCGCGCTGCCTGTGGTGAACGAACGCGCCGTCGAGTACGCCGCGCGCATCGCGCTGGCCCTGGGCTGCACCGTGCGGCCGCGCAGCGTCTTTCACCGCAAGAACTACTTCTATCCCGACTCGCCCAAGGCCTACCAGATCAGCCAGTACGACGAGCCGCTGGCCGTCGCCGGCTCGTTCGACTACTGGGTCGGCGACCAGAAGCTGTCGTGCCGCATCAACCGCGTGCACATCGAAGAAGACGCGGCCAAGCTGATCCACGCCGGCGGCGAGGCCGGGCGGATCGCCGGCTCCGAGTACTCGATGGTCGACTTCAACCGCGGCGGCACGCCGCTGATCGAGATCGTCGGCGAGCCCGACATTCCCTCGCCCGAAGCGGCCCGCGAGTTCCTTCAGCAGCTGCGCAGCCTGGTGCTCGGCCTGGGCGTGAGCGCCTGCAACATGGAGGAGGGCCAGATCCGCTGGGACGCCAACATCAGCGTCCGGCCAGCCGGCAGCGAGCTCCTGGGCACGCGCACCGAGCTGAAGAACATGAACAGCTTCCGGTTCCTGCAGCAGGCCCTGGAGTCGGAGCTGCCGCGCCAGATCGCCGTTCTCGAGGCGGGCGGCACGATCGAGCAGGAGACGCTGCATTTCGACCCCGAGACCGGCGTAACGACGCCGCTGCGCTCCAAGGAAGAGGCCCACGACTACCGCTACTTCCCCGAGCCCGACCTCGTGCCGCTGACCACCAGCGAGGCCTGGGTCGACGAGGTGCGGCGCACGCTGCCCGAGCTGCCGGCGGCCCGCGTCGAGCGCTTCATGGCCCGGTACGGGCTGTCGCGCTACGACGCCACGGTGCTCGGCGGCGGAGCCGGCATGGCGCGCTTCTACGAGGAGCTCGCCGCCGAGGGCATCGACGCCAAGCTGGCCGCCAACTGGGCGATGGGCGAGTACTCGGCCCACCTGAACGCGGCCGGGCTCGAGCCCGGCCACGGCCACGTGACCGCGCCGCGCCTGGCCGCGCTGCTGCGCCTCGTGGCCGCCGGCGAGGTGTCGGGCACGGCGGCCAAGCAGGTGTTCGCGCTCATGGTCGAGGAACGCGGCGAACCGCTCGACATCGTCCGCCGGCACGATCTCGGCCAGGTCTCCGACTCGAGCGAGCTCGCCGCCGTCGTCGCGGCGGTGCTGGCCGCGCATCCGGCTCAGGTCGAGCAGTTCCGGGCCGGCAAGGAACAGCTCGCCGGCTTCTTCGTCGGCCAGGTCATGAAGGCCACGCAGGGCAAGGCGAACCCCCAGCTCGTGAGCGAGCTCGTGAGGGCGGCGCTATGCGGGTGACGGTGTTTGCCAGACGTGACCGCCCTGTGGAACAATGATGCAGACTTCTGCTCACGCGCACGGTGCAAGCGTGCGTGGAGCGGCTTGTCGCATTCCCACCGCTTGCATATTGGTGCGGTCCCGGTGACGGCGCCGGGGCCCGTCACACGGTGATCCGGGAGTACGGGCATGGCTGACTTCAAACCGGCTGACCTCTCGAGCTTCGTCATCGTCGAAGAAGCGCCCGCCGAAGGCCCCCCGGTGCGCATCGACGACACCACGCTGCGCGACGGCGAGCAGACGGCCGGCGTGGTCTTCTCCAACCACGAGAAGATCCGCATCGCCAAGCTGCTGAACGAGGTCGGCGTGCACCAGATCGAAGTCGGCATCCCCGCCATGCTCGGCGACGAGAAGCAGGTCATCGCGCAGATCGTCGAGCTCGGCCTCAAGCCCTCGATCCTCGCCTGGAACCGGGCGGTCGTCGCCGACATCCAGCACTCCCTCGACTGCGGCGTCGACGCCGTCGCGATCTCCATGTCGGCGAGCGACATCCACATCGAGCACAAGCTGGCCAAGTCGCGCCAGTGGGTGCTCGACCAGATCCGCGCCTGCGTGGCCTTTGCCAAGGAGCACGGCAAGTACGTCTCGGTCAACGCCGAGGACGCCTCGCGCGCCGACCTCGAGTTCCTGCTGCGCTTCGGCCAGGCGGCCAAGGACGAAGGCGCCGACCGCCTGCGCTTCTGCGACACGCTGGGCATCCTCGACCCGTTCGACACCTACAACGTGATCAGCTTCCTGGCGCGCCAGGGTCTCGAGATCGAGATGCACACGCACGACGACTTCGGCATGGCCACGGCCAACGCGCTGGCCGGCATCAAGGCGGGCGCGACCTACGTCAACACCACAGTCAACGGACTCGGCGAGCGGGCCGGCAACGCGGCCCTCGAAGAGGTCGTCATGGCTCTCAAGTTCATCGGCCACGTCGAGCTCGGCCTGCACACCTCGCGCTTTCGCGAGCTGTGCGAGTACGTGGCCGCCGCCTCGGCGCGCACCATCCCCGCCTGGAAGAGCATCGTCGGCACCAACGTCTTCGCCCACGAGTCCGGCATCCACGCCGACGGCGTCATCAAGAACCCGCTCAACTACGAGGCCTACGCGCCCGAGGACGTCGGCCTCGAACGGCAGATCGTGGTCGGCAAGCACTCGGGATCGCGCACGATCTACCGCAAGTTCCAGGAGTTCGGCATCGAGCTCTCCGACCGCGACGCCGACGAGATCCTGAAGATGGTGCGCCAGACGGCGGTCGAGCTCAAGCGGGCCCTGTTTTCCAAGGAGATCATGTACATCTACCAGGACTACATCGCGCGGCTCGGCGACGAGCTGCCCCTGCCGAGCGCCGCCGCGGCCCCGGCTGCGCCGGGCCGCGGGGCCTGACCGTGCCCGCCACCATCGCCGAGAAGATCATCGCCGCCCACGCGGGCGTCGAGTCGGTGGCGGCCGGGCAGATCGTGGTCGCGCTGGTCGACGTCGCCATCGCCCAGGACGGCACCGGACCGCTGGCCATCCAGCAGCTGCGCGACCTCGGGCAGGTGCGCGTCAAGGTGCCGACCGCGGTGTTCTTCATCGACCACGCGGCGCCGTCGCCGCGCGTCGAGCTCTCCAACGCCCATCAGCTCGTGCGCCGCTTCTGCGACGAGACGGGAGCGACGCTCTCCGACGTCGAGATGGGCGTCTGCCACCAGCGCGTGGCCGAATCGTACGCCAGACCGGGCGACCTCGTGATCGGCGCCGACTCGCACACCTGCACCGCCGGCGCCCTGGCCGCCTTCGCCACCGGCATGGGCTCGACCGACGTCGCCATCGGCATGGCGACGGGGCAGACCTGGCTGCGCGTGCCCGCGACGCTGCGCATCGAGGTCGGCGGACGGTTTCCCGACGGCGTCACCGCCAAAGACCTCATCCTCACGATCATCGGCCGGCTCGGCGCCGACGGCGCCACCTACGAGGCGCTCGAGTTCGGCGGTCCGGCCGTCGAGGCGCTGCCCATGCCCGAGCGGCTCACGCTGACCAACATGGCCGTCGAAGCGGGCGCCAAGGCCGGCCTCGTGGCAAGCGACGAGGTCACCAGGTCGTTCCTGGCCGCGCAGGGCCGCGAAGCCGACTACCGCACGGTGGCGCCCGACCCCGGCGCCGCCTACGAGCGCTCGCTGTCGTACATCGCCGACGAGCTCGTGCCGGTCGTCGCGGCGCCGCACACGGTCGACAACGTGCACCCGGCCGCGGAGCTCGCCGGCACGAAGGTCGATCAGGTCCTGATCGGCACCTGCACCAACGGCCGCCTCGACGACCTGCGCGCCGCGGCCCGGCTGCTGCGCGGCCGCCGCCGCGCGGCGCGCACCCGCCTGATCGTCACGCCGGCCTCGCGGGCCGTGTGGCGGGCCGCCGCCGACGAAGGGCTGCTGCAGGACTTCGTCGACGCGGGCGCCGTGGTCACCAATCCCGGCTGCGGCGCCTGTGTGGGGGTTCACCAGGGCATCCTCGCCGACGGCGAGGTCTGCGTGAGCACCGCCAACCGCAACTTCAAGGGCCGCATGGGCAACGCCCAGGCCGCCATCTACCTCGCTTCGCCGCTCACGGCCGCCGCGGCGGCCGTCGCCGGCGAGATCGTCGACCCGCGCGAGCTGCTCGTCCCGGGCGAGCCGCCCACGGAAGGAGAGCAGCATGGCTAAGCAGTACGACGCAGCGCCGCCGATGGTCATCGACCCGGCCAAGCGCTATGCCGCCACCATCTCGACCGGGCGCGGCGACATCGTCGTCGAGCTCTACGCCGACAAGGTGCCGGTCACGGTCAACAACTTCGTCGTGCTGGCCCGCGACGGCTACTACGACGGCGTCACGTTCCACCGCGTCATCGCGAACTTCATGGCCCAGACCGGCGACCCGACGGGTACCGGCCGCGGCGGCCCCGGCTACCGGTTCGCCGACGAGTTCGACCCGAGCCTGCGTCACGACGGCCCGGGCGTGCTCTCCATGGCCAACGCCGGGCCCGACACCAACGGTTCGCAGTTCTTCATCACCCACCGGGCCACGCCGCATCTCGACGGCAAGCACGCGGTGTTCGGCCGCGTCACCTCCGGCATGGACGTCGTCTTCTCGATCCCCGAGCGCGACCCCACGAGCGCCCGCGAGCCGGGCGTCGCGATGACCAGCGTGACCATCACCGAAAGCGACGCCTGACCGATGCCCGTTCCCGGCGGCACAAGCGGTGTCCTGCGCGGGCGCGCCTGGACGTTCGGGAACGACATCTCGACCGACCAGATCGCCCCGGGCCGGCTGTTCCACC
Source organism: uncultured Actinomycetes bacterium (assembly GCA_963751565.1). Taxonomy (GTDB): domain Bacteria; phylum Actinomycetota; class Thermoleophilia; order UBA2241; family UBA2241; genus Bog-752. Next base: position 60,788 of record CAVVVA010000003.1, read on the forward strand.
TGCGCACCGACCTGCCCGAGCTGGCCAAGCACGTCCTCGAAGACGAGAACCCCGAGTTCGCCAAGCGCCTCAAGCCCGGCGACTTCGTGGTCGGCGGACGCAACTTCGGCCTCGGCTCGAGCCGCGAGCACGCGCCGCGCATCCTGAGGATCGCCGGCGCCGGCGCCGTGCTGGCCCAGTCGTTCGCGCGCATCTTCTTTCGCAACGCGATCAACGTGGGTCTGCCGGCGCTGACCTGCGACACCAGCGCCATCGAGCAGTGGGACGACCTCGAGGTCGATCTCGGCTCAGGCGAGGTGCGCGACCTGACCAGGGGCACCGTGGTGCCGTTCGCGCCGCTGCCGCCCGTGATGCTCAAGATCCTGTCCGACGGCGGCCTCGTCGAGCACTTTCGCAAGTACGGCGAGTTCCATCTGCCCGAGGGCTGACCTGTGACCTACCGCGTAACGCTCATCCCCGGCGACGGCACAGGTCCCGAACTGACCGCCGCCCTCGAGACGGTGATCGCCGCCAGTGGCGTGCCGATCGCCTGGGAGCGCCACGACGCCGGCGCCGCGGTGATGGAGCGCCGCGGCACGCCGCTGCCCGACGAGGTCATCGCCTCGGTCAAGGCGACGAAGGTGGCCATGAAGGGGCCGGTCACGACGCCGGTGGGCGCGGGCTTTCGCTCCGTCAACGTGGCGCTGCGCAAGGCGCTCGACCTCTACGCCTGCGTGCGGCCGGCGAAGTCGCTCACCGGGGTGCCCAGCCGCTACACGGGCATCGATCTCGTGGTCGTGCGCGAGAACACCGAAGACCTGTACGCCGGCATCGAGCACCAGGTCACCCCCGACGCCGCCGAGTCCATCAAGATCATCACCAGGCGCGCCAGCGAGCGCATCGTGCGCTACGCCTTCGAGTACGCCCGCGCTCACGGCCGCCACAAGGTCACGGCCGTGCACAAGGCCAACATCATGAAGCTCACCGACGGCCTGTTCCTGCGCACCGCGCGCGAGGTCGCCGAGTCCTACCCCGACATCGACTTCGAGGATCGCATCGTCGACAACCTGTGCCTGCAGCTCGTGCAGACGCCCGAGCTCTACGACGTGCTCGTTCTGCCCAACCTCTACGGCGACATCGTGAGCGACCTCTGCGCCGGTCTGATCGGCGGCCCCGGCGTCGCGCCGGGGGCGAACGTCGGCGCCGACGCCGCCGTGTTCGAGGCCGTGCACGGCAGCGGTTCCGACATCGCGGGGCGCGACATCGTCAATCCCACCGCCTTCCTGCTGTCGGGCGTGCTCATGCTCGAGCACCTGGGCGAGGGCGCCGCGGCCGGGCGCGTCTACAACGCCGTGGCCGCGGTGATCGCCGACCGCCGGCAGGTGACCCGCGACCTGGGCGGCACGGCCGGCACGCAGGAGTTCGCCCGGGCGGTGGCCGCCCGGCTGTAGCGTAGCCCACGCCACCTCGCAAAGGAGGCCCTTGTGCCCGCGTACCCTGAAGATCGCCGCTTCAACATTCACGCCACCCCCGAGATGATGGCCGGCGTCTATGCGAACTTCGCCAACGTCAGTCACTCCGACTACGAGTTCTCGCTCACCTTCATGCGGCTCGACCACGAGAACGAAAGCGACGAAGAGGTGAACGGCGTCGTGGTCTCGCGGGTCAACATGTCGGCGCGTTTCATGAAGGAGCTGACCGAGGCGATGAACGACAACCTCGGCAAGTGGCAGGCCGGCGAGAACATCCGCAACCTGCCCGAGGCGCCCGACCACGGCTGAAAAGTCCGGCCGACACCGGCCCCGTTATTCTCGCGCAAAGAGAACGCATTCTCGAATGGGAGCGGGGGTTTTCGGCCGACCGAAGCGATTGCCCGGACCAGTTCGCTTGGCTAGAATGGGGTGCACCAATCGATTCATCCGGGCCGCGCGGCACGCCATCCGGCGCGGCGCTCCCGCGAAGCGCGGGCATGGCAACCTAGAGGGAGGGCGATTTGGACTTCTACACGGGGAACGTGCTCAGGATCGACCTGAGTGCGGGTACCACTGAAGTCGAGCCGCTGAACATGGAGTGGGCGCGACTCTACGTCGGCGGCAAGGGTCTGATGCTGCGCTACTTGTGGGAGCTCACCGAGGCCGGCATGGACCCCTGGTCGCCCGAGAATCCGTTGATCGTCGCGCCGGGTCCGTTCGCCGGCACCAACGTCAGCACCTGCTCGCGCGTGGTCCTGGGTGGCAAGAGCCCGGCCAACGGCACCATCCTCGACAGCTACTGCGGCGGTTCGTTCGGCTCCACCCTCAAGTTCGCCGGCTACGACATGCTCATCGTCCAGGGCCGCGCGGCCGAGCTCACGGCCGTGCTTATCTCAGACGGCGACGTGAGCCTGGTGCCGGCCGCCAAGTACGCAGGCATGCTGACGGCCGACATCGAAGCCGCGCTGCGCGCCGACTTCAACCCGCACATGACCTCGCTGTCGATCGGTCCCGCCGGTGAGCACAAGCTTCCCTGGGCCTGCGTGTCGAACGATCAGTATCACAAGGCCGGACGCGGCGGCACGGGCGCCCTGATGGGCTCCAAGAACTTGAAGGCGATCGCCGTGGCCGGCACCGGCCGCGTCGACGTCGGCGACGCCCGGGCGTTCCTCAAGGACATCGAACGCATCGACACCGACTACATTCTCACCGACGCCAACTACTGGGTCCACGAAGAGGGCACCCCGATCCTCGTCGACGTCACCGACGGCGGCGGCTGCCAGCCCACCCGCAACTACGCCGAAGGCACCTTCGAGGGAGCCGGCAAGATCAACTCGGAGTCGTTCCAGAAGATCCGCGTCAAGAAGCGCGCCTGCTACCAGTGCACGCTCGCCTGCCGCAACTTCCACCGCATCAACGACGTCGAGGGCGAAGGTCCCGAGTACGAGACGATCGCACTCTGCGGCTCCAACTGCGGGGTCGACGACATCGCCGCCCTCATGGAGTTCAATCACCTCTGCGACGAGTTCGGCCTCGACACCATCTCCACGGGCAACGTGCTCGCTCTGGCGATGGACATGACCGAGAAGGGCATCCACGACTTCGGCGTGCGCTTCGGCGACGTCGACTCGTACCTCAAGATCCCCGAGCAGCTCGCCCTGCGCACCGGCATCGGCGCCGAGCTGGCCCTGGGCACGCGCGCCCTGGCCGCGAAGTACGGCCACCCCGAGCTCGGCATGCAGGTCAAAGGCCTCGAGGCGCCCGGCTACGACCCACGAGGCTCGTTCGGCATGAGCATCGCCTACGCCACCTCCGACCGCGGCGCGTGCCACATGCGTTCGTTCCCGGTCGGCGTCGAGGTCGTCGAAGGCACCATGCCGGCCGACACGCTCGACGAAAGCAAGGCCACGTTCAACATCGACTTCCAGAACCACTACGCCTTCAAGTTCTGCGGCATCTGGTGCGACTTCTGGGCGATCGACTACGAGCAGATGGGCCTGCTCATGAAACACCTCTGGAAGCGTGAGGTCTCCGAAGCCGAGCTCACGCAGGTCGGCGAGCGCGTCTGGAACCTGGGACGCCTCTTCAACCTGCGCGAGGGGTACAGCCGGGCCGACGACAACGTGCCCGAAGCCTGGCTCGAGAAGCCGTTCACCAAGGGCGTCTCGGCCGGCAAGACGATCGGCACCGCGCGGTTCAACGAGGTCCTGTCCCAGTACTACGCCCTGCGTGGCTGGGACGAGAACGGTGTCCCTACCGAGGCCAAGCTCACCGAGCTCGGCATCGACGTGCGGCTCTAGCGGCTGACACGCGGCCAGAAAGGGAAACTCACATGCCCCACGTGATGATCAGCAGCAAGAAGTGCACCGGCTGCCACATGTGCGAACTCGGCTGTTCGGCGTGGCACGAAGGCGGCTTTCAACCGTCGCGCGCTCGCCTGTTCGCCGACGTCAACCCGACCACGGCGGTGATCAAGGGCCACACCTGCCTGCAGACCGGCTGCGCCAAGTGCCAGGAGGCCTGCCCCAACGACGCCATCGTGACGCGCCAGATCACGGTCACGCCCGCCGGTGTGTTCCCGAGCAAGGAGAAGGTCGGCGAGTCGGTCACCGGCGTCGTGCTCGTCGTCGACGAAGAGCTGTGCACCAACTGCGGCGACTGCTACGACGTCTGCCCGTACGGCGTGATCCACGAGCATCCCGAGCGCAAGGTGGCCTTCAAGTGCGACCTGTGCGACGGCGACCCGCAGTGCATCGCCTTCTGTCAGAATCAGTACGTCCTGGCGGTCGACCTCAAGGTCGACAAGGCCGACAAGGCGCTGACGGCGAAGGCCTGACCAACCCTGTGCGCCGAGCGAAGGGGGGGCGGCAGACGCCGCTCCGCCTTCGCCTGCCGGTCGGCTTCACCTCGTTTCTCATATGTCCGTGGCGGATCGGCCCACTTCCTCAAAGGAACCCTCCCTCTCTGCTCTGGTACCATGTGAAGGTGATGATTCGCCGCCTCCCGCCCGAAGCCCTTCCCGCGTTCGTGGCCGTCGTCGAAGGCCGTCACAGCGTGCGCCGCTTTACGAGCGACCCTGTGCCGCGCGGCGAGGTGCGCGAGATGGTGCGTCTGGCCACCCTGGCGGCCAACGCCGGCAACGCCCAGCCCTGGCGCTTCGTGGCGGTCGACGACGTCCGGCTGCTCGCCGACCTGCGGCGCGCCGTCGACGAGCGCATCGACGAGATCGCGCGCTGGCCCGAGGTCGAGGCGGCCGGTCTCGCGGGCGAGACCGGCCGCCTGCACGGCTACTCCAGCTTCTTCGCCGACGCGCCGCTTTCGATCGCCGTCTGCGCGCTGCCCTACGAGTCGCTCGCCGACCGGCTGCTCGCGCTGCGGGGCGTGTCGCTCGAGGAGCACGACCGGCTGCGCGCGCGGCCCGACCTGCAGAGCGTCGGCGCCGCCGTGCAGCTGCTCATCACCGCGGCCCACGCCATGGGCTACGGCGCCTGCTGGCTGAGCGCGCCGGTGATCGCCGCGCCCCGGCTCGAAGAGCTGCTCGGCATCGAAGAGCCGGCGCACCTGGTGGCGATCGTCGCCGTCGGCGTTCCGGCAAGCCCTCCGCGGGGCACCGGGCGGCAGCCGCTCGACGAGATCCTGCGATTCGTGCCCGGCGACCCCGTCGCCGGAGAGCCCTGACCGGTGAACCCCGCGCCGCACAGCATCGCGACCATCGTGGAGCAGGCTCTGGCCGGGCGTCCGCCATCGCTCGGCGAGATCCGCGCGCTGCTTGCCATCGAGCGGCGCGACGAGGCCGCTCTGCTGTTCGACGCCGCCTCCGAGCTGCGCCGCCGGCGGTTCGGCGACGCCGTGTTCCTCTACGGCTTCGTCTACTTCTCGACCTGGTGTCGCAACGACTGCACGTTCTGCCTGTACCGCCGGGCCAATCCGCAGAGCCCGCGCTACCGCAAGTCGCTCGACGAGGTCGTCGACATAGCGAGCGGCCTCGCCGCCTCGGGCGTGCACCTGATCGATCTGACCATGGGCGAGGACCCGCTCTACTTCGCCCGCGGCGAGTTCGACGGGCTCGTCGCGCTCGTGCGGGCCGTCAAGCAGGCGACGGGTCTGCCGGTGATGATCTCGCCCGGCGTGGTGTCGGCTCAGGTGCTCGAGGCGCTGCGCGACGCCGGCGCCGAGTGGTATGCCTGCTACCAGGAGACGCACGCGCCCGACAGGTATGCCGGGCTGCGCATGGGGCAGAGTTTCGCGGAGCGCGCCGCGGCGCGCAGCGCCGCGGCGCGCCTCGGCATGCTGGTGGAGGACGGCATGCTGCTCGGCGTGGGGGAGACCCTCGACGAGCGCGCGCTGACCGTGGCGGCCATGCGCGACGAGCCGGTCGAGCAGGTCCGGGTGATGACCTTCGTGCCGCAACGCGGCACGCCGCTCGCCGACCTGCCGCCTGCCGACCGCCTGGGCGAGCTCGTCACGATCGCCACCATGCGTCTCGCCATGCCCGAACGGCTGATCCCGGCCTCGCTCGACGTCGACGGCATCGCCGGCCTCGAGCCGCGCATCGCGGCCGGCGCCAACGTCGTCACGTCGCTCGTGCCGCCCTCGCTCGGGCTGGCCGGCGTGTCGCAGTCCGAGCTCGACATAGACGAGGGACTGCGCACCGCGGCCGAGGTGACCACCAGGCTGTCGACGATGGGGCTGCGCGCCGCGACCGCCGCCGAGTACTCGGCCTGGGTCACGGCCGCCCGGGCGGAACCGGCGCCGGCGTGACGCCATGAGGCTGGCCGTCGTCGGGGGCAAGCTGCAAGGCACCGAGGCCGCCTACCTGGCCGGCGAGGCCGGCTACGAAGTCGTCCTGATCGACCGGCGGCCCGACCGCCCGGCGGCCGGCCTGGCCGCCGAGGTCCACGTGTTCGACGTCACCACCGACCCGGCGCGCGCCCGCGAGGTGCTCATGACCTGCGACGCCGTCCTGCCGGCCTGCGAGGACCAGCGCGCGCTCGAGTTCCTGACCGCGTTCGTGCCCAGGATGGGCCTGCCGCTGCTCTTCGACCTCGACGCCTACGCGGTGACTTCGTCGAAACTGCGTTCGAACGCGCTGTTCGAGCGGCTCGACGTGCCGCGCCCGCTGCCCTGGCCGCGCTGCGGCTTTCCGGCGGTGGTCAAGCCGAGCGTCGGCAGCGGCAGCGCGGGCGTGCGGCTCGTGTCGTCCGAGCCCGGCCTTGCCCTGGCGCGCGCCGCGCTTGCCGCCCAGGGCGCCCAGGCCGTGGTCGAGGAGTTCGTCGCCGGGCCGTCGCTGTCGGTCGAGGTGATCGCTCTCGGCGGCGAGGTGCTGACGTTGCTGCCGACCTGGCTCGAGTTCGACGCCGCCTACGACTGCAAGCGCGTGGTCGCGCCGGTCGACGGAGCTGAGGGCGCGACGGTGAACGGAGCTGAGGGCGAGGCGGCTGGCCGAGCCGGAGCCGGCGGACTGACGGCGAGCCCCGGCCGCTCAGCGCCGCCCACGGCGGTGAACGTCGCGACGCTGGCGGCGCTCGACGCGGCCGCCCGGCGCCTGGCCGAGGGCGTCGCGCTCGCCGGGGTGATGGACGTCGAGGTGATGGTCTCGGCCGACGGCACGCCCAAGGTGATCGAGATCGACGCGCGGCTGCCGAGCCAGACACCCGCCGCCGTGTTCCACGCAAGCGACGTGAACATCGTCGCGCTGCTCGCCGAGACGTTCGCCGGCGGCAGCCCGCCGGCCGTCGCCGCCGGGGCCCGGCGCGGCGCGGTGTACGAGCACGTGCTGGTCGAGGACGGCAGGGTCGAGGTGCTCGGCGAGCACATCGTCGGCGCGGCGGGTCCGCTGCGGCGCTGCGACGGCCTGTTCGGCGCCGACGTGGTGCTCACCGATCGTCCCGAGTCCGGCGCCTCGCGGGAGCGCTGGGTCGCGGTGCTCATGACGCGCGGCGCGACGGCGGCGGCGGCCCGCTCGCGGGCCGCCGCCGCCGTCGCACGCCTCGCCGACGAGCACGGTCTCGAGCTCGTGCCCGAGTCGGAGCCCGGGCTCGCGTCCGATCGCCAGCCGGGGCGCGCCGTGACGCGTCTCGTCGAAAGCGACGTGCGCGCCCTGACCGCGCAGCTCGACGAGGTCGAGCGGGCGCTCGTGGCGCTCACGGGCTGCGACTTCGTGGCGCTGGCGGCCAGGGCCTGCGGCGTGGGCGAGGGCGTCGCGCGCGACGCCCTCGCCCACGCCGCCGTCGCCGTCGTGCCGATCACCAGCGGTGAAGGTCTCATCCCGGGCTTCGTCGACTGCGTGGCGGCGATCTGCGGCCGCCTCGGCTGCCGGGCGGCGCGCGTGACCGGCGCCACCGACGTCGCCGGGTTCGCCGAAGCGCTTCTCGGCGGTGACGACCTCGTCTTTGCCGCCGACGACCGCACGTTCCTGGCTTTCGAGCTCGCCCGTCACGCGGTGGCCGACGACGATCCCTGCACCGCGCACGCCTACGTGGCGGCGCTCGACGCCGCCGCGGGCAATGGCGGCGTCGCCGGCAAGCCGGTCCTGGTCATCGGCCTCGGTCCGGTCGGCCGGGCGGCGGCGGCGCGCCTGGTCGAGCTGGGCGCCACGGTGCTCGTTTGCGAGCTCGACGAGGCGCGGCTCGCCGCGGTCGCGGGCGCGCTGCCGGTCACGCCCGTCGCCTTGGCCGACGGCCTCTCGCGCTGCCGGCTCGTGCTCGACGCCACGCCGGCGCCCGATCTCATCGACGCCGGCTGGGTCGGCTCCGACGGCGTCGTCTGCTCTCCCGGCCTGCCGCCCGGCGTCACGGCGGCGGCCGCCCGGGCGCTGGGCGAGCGGCTCGTGCACGAGCCGCTCGCCCTCGGCGTCGCCGTCATGGCCGTGCGCGCCCTGCTCGGCTGATCCGCCTCAGCTTCTGCCGCCGTTGGCCGGTGCTAGGCTTTCGTCCCTGGCGCACCGGTGCGGCTGGTCCTGAAGTGTGTCTTCCGAGGAGGGCGGGCGTATGGTGACCTACATCCTGCTGATGAACCTCACCGACAAGGGCATCGTCGACGTGAAGAACTCGCCGAACCGCGTCGCCGACGCCATGAAGCTCTGGGAGTCGATGGGCGGCAAGACGATCGGCGTGTACATGACCATGGGCGAGTACGACTTCGTGGCCATCGGCGAAGGCCCCGACGATCAGGCGGCGGCGGCATTCGGGCTCGCGCTGGGCGCCACCGGCACGGTCCGCACGACGTCACTCAAGGCTTTCAGCGTTGAGGAGGCCAAGCGGATCGTCGCGTCTCTGCCGTAGGCCGCCGCCATCGCAGCCTGACAACCCCGCGGCCGGTGCGCCACGCCCCGCGGACGCTTTGCCGCTCGCGCTCAGATGCGCTAGCCTTGGGACCGGCGCGGGGGGTCGATCGGAAGGATCAGCGCGGACTCTAAATCCGCGTAGAGGGGTGTAACTCCCCTACTCCCCGCCAGCACTCCCGGCCGCCACCCTTCTCCGCCGCAACCCTTCTCCGCCACCCCCCGCCACGAAGAGCAGCCGGCAGGGCGGGCGCCGTCTTCAGCTCCAGCGCTTGATGGCCGCGTCCGACAGGCGGTCGGCGGCCTCGTTCAAGCGCAGGCCGACGACGTCGAGCCGGCGCAGCAGCTCGCGAGACTTCATGACCTCCATGGTGAGCTTGCCGCGAAAGAGCCGGCCGAGCTCGACGTCGTACTGGCGTCGTATCTCGTTGGCGAACTTCTTCGACGCCAGAACGGTCCTCAGGTCCGTGGGGTCTTTCGCGATGGCCTGCACGGCCAGCTGCAGGTCGTCGACACCGCTCGCGGTGGCGTCGAGAAGGCCGATGTAGGCAGTGGTGGCCTCGATGTCGTACAGGTCCCACTCGCGCACGAAGTCGCGCAGATTGTCGAGCACGTCGTCGATCGAGCGCGACAGGCGAAAGAGGTCCTCGCGGTCGATGGGCGCGACGAGCACCCCCGAGAGCCGGGTCACGAGCTCGGCTCTCATCGTGTCGCCGCGATGCTCGATTTGTGCGATCCGCTGGTGAGCTTCGCCTGAGGCGATCTTGCCCTTTGCCACTGAGCGCGCCAGCCGGCAGGCGGCGGCGACCTCGGCAAGCTGGGCCTCGAGGGTGACGACGACGGCCAGGCGGCTGTGCAGACAGTCCTGGACGGCGCTGTCCACGGTCAGGAAGAGATGGTCTTCGCCGAGCAGTTCGAGGAGCCCGCTGCGCCGGAACACGTCGAGCACCGAGGAGCCCACGCGGGCAAAGACGACGTCGCGGCCGCTGTCGCGCAGGTTGTGGACCAGCCGCAGGAGCGTCTCGGCCGCGGTCACATCGAGGTCGGTGGTCGACTCCATGTTCCAGACCACGACGCGCGGCGTGGGCTGTGTGACGCTCAGAAGCTGGTTCAAGCGGTCGACGGCGAATCCGGCGTTGGCGAAGAAGAGCTGTCCGTCCAGGCGAAAGATGAGCAGGCCGGGGAAGGTCTCGTTCTGCGGGTGGCGGCCCATGTCGCTGTACGTGTGCTCGTTGGGCACGCGGCCCAGCACCGCGGTGTGCGGCCGGCTCGAGCGATAGATCAGGATGGCGAGCGAGAGACCCACCGCGATGCCCAGACCGGGCAGCACGCCGAGCACCAGTACTCCGAGCAGAGCGGCCAGCGCCGGCACGGCGTCGCCGGCGCGGACGCTCGCAAAGCGCCGCAGCACCTTCACGTCGATCAGCCCCCACACGGCGCGCACCACGACGGCTCCCAGGATCGCTTCGGGGAGATCGTGGCCGACGCGCGTGACCGAGAGCACCACCAGAAGCATGACCGCGGCGCCGATCAGGCCGGTGACCTGCGACCGGGCGCCGCTCGTGTCGCTCAGCGCCGAGCCCGACAGGCCTCCGCTGACCACGATGCCGCCGAACGCCCCGGAGCCGATGTTGGAGAGGCCGAGGGCGATCAGCTCCTGGTTGGCGTCGATCTCGTAGCTGTGCCGGACGGCGAAGGTCCGGGCGCCGCTCAAGGCCTCGGCGTAGACCACGATGGCGATGCCGGCGGCGCTCGGCAGCAGGCCGAGCACGTCGGCGGCGTGGATGTCGGGCAGGCGAGGCACCGGAAGGCCGCTCGGGATCGTGCCGACCATGGTGACCCCGTGTGCGCCAAGGTGGAAGGCGGCGGCGACGACGATGCCGAGCACGAGCACCGTCAGCGCCGCCGGGATCCTCGACCAACGCCGCACGGCAAACAGAGAGACGAGCGCGACGGCGCTCACGAGGGCGGTAGCGAGGCTCGTCTCGTCGAGGTGGGTGAGGTCCGTCCAGACGAGCTGGAAGAAGTTGGCCGATGTCGGCACGCGCAGGCCGAGGAGCTTGGGCACCTGGCGGGCGATGATCGTGAGGGCCAGGCCGATGACGTAGCCGGTGATCACCGGACGGGCGAGGAACTCCGAGATGAAGCCGAGCCGGGCGATGCCGGCGATCAGCATGAACAGACCGACGAGGACGGCGACCATGGCCACCAGCGCGAGATCCTTCGTCGGGCTGGTCGCGCCGTGGGCGGCCACGACCGCCGCCGCCATGATGGCGGCGGTCGAGGTGGGCGAGCAGATGAGCTGACGCGACGTGCCGAAGAGTGCGTAGATGGTCAGGCCGGCCAGGGTCGCGTAGAGGCCGGCCTGCGGCGGCACGCCGGCGATCTGCGCGTAGGCCATGCATTCGGGCAGCAGCAGGCCGATCACCGTGAGGCCGGCGATGGTGTCGGCTCTCAACCAGCGCCGGTGGTAGCCGCCGGCCCAGGCGGTGATCGGCAGCCAGCGATGGAGCCCGGCATGCGGGGCGACGGGCGGGGCCTCGCGCGGTGTGCCGCCGGGGGCGTCGGCTGAGACACCGCCCGGGGCGCCGGCTGAGACACCGCCGGGGGCGTCGGGAGCGCCGGCCGAGGCGCCGCTCGGCGGGGAGTGCGGTGGGTCTTCTCCGGAAGGTGTGACGCTCACTGGCCCTGACTTCCTTCGCTTATCTCATGCCTATGATAGTGCGAGAGCGTCCTCTCGCGTGAGTGCCGGCGGCGAGGCCTGCGGCGGCGACCCCGGCCCCAGGAGCGTCCGCGGCGCCGGCGGATCTCTGTGGGCCCTTCGCCCAGGCCGCCGACTCTGGCAGAATGGGCGGCATGACCGTGGCCGACACAGCCGGGCTCGACCGCCTGACCGCCGCTCTCGCGGCCGTCGACGAGTTCGTCGCGGCGCGCCTGCCGCGCCTCGGCGCCCCGGGCGTGGCGATCGGGCTGACCGACCGCGAGCGCACGCTGGGCTTCGTCTGTCGCGGCCTCGCCGACGTCGCCCACGGCACGCCGGTCGAACCCGGCACGCGCTTTCAGATCGGCTCGATCAGCAAGTCGTTCGCGGCCGCGGTGCTCCTGCAGGAGCACGAGGCCGGCCGCGTCGACCTGCACGCGCCGGTGACCGACTACGTGCCCTGGTTTACGGTGCGCTCGCGCTTTGCGCCGATCACGCTGCACCACCTGCTGAGCCACACGTCGGGGCTGCCCATGGGCACCGAGTTCAGCGCCGAGGCGCGCTACGCGCTGTGGTCGCTGCGCGACATCGAACTGAGCTACGCGCCGGGCGAGCACTTTCTCTACTCCAACGACGCCTACAAGCTGGTCGGCCTGGCTCTGGAGGCTGTGACCGGACGCCCGGTCGAGGCGCTCGTGGCCGAGCGCATCGTCGCGCCGCTTGCCATGACCGACACGGAGACCACCATCCGGCGCGACTCGCCCCTGCCCGTGGCGACGGGCTATCAGCCGCTCTGCGACGATCGGCCGGCGCACGCCGGCCGGCCGCTCGTCGAGGCGCCGCGCGTCGAGAGCCGCACGGCCGACGGCAGCATCGTCTCGTCGGCGGACGACATGCTGGCCTACGCGCGGCTGATCCTGAACCGCGGCGCGGCGCCCGGCGGCCGCCTGCTGAGCGACGAGAGCTTCGCGCTCTGGACCGCCGAGGTGATCGAGGATCCCGACGAACCGGGCACGTTCTACGGCTACGGCCTGGTCACGCGCACGCTCGACGGCTTTGCCTGTGTCGGCCACTCGGGCGGCATGGTCGGTTTCAACAGCCTGCTGGTGACCGAGCCGCTGACCGGCCTGGGCGTGGTCGTGCTGCTGAACGGGCTCGACGAGCGCATGGAGATCGCGCGCTACGCGCTCTCGGCCGTGCGGGCGGCGCTGGCGGGGGCACCCGTGCCCCCGCCAGCGCCGCCCGCCGACCCGACGTTCGTCGGCGAAGCGGCCGCCGAGTACGCCGGCGCCTACCGCGCACCGTCGCCCGCCGCCGCCGCCGCGCGTAGCCGGCGCGCCGGCGCCGCGGCGTTGCGCCCGGGCGGCGCCGACCCGGTCCACGACCGGCTGACCTTCAGCGCCCGCGACGACCGTCTGTTCCTGCGCCTGCCGGCCGGCGCCGAGGTCGCCCTGGAGCGCCGCGGGAACGACCTGTTTCTGGCGCCGCACGCCGACTGGGACGGCTTTCACCTGCGCTTCGAGCGCGACGACGGCGGAGCCGTAGTCGCGCTCTCCTTCGGGGCGGAGTGGTTTGCGCGCGAGGGGCGGGCGCCGCCAGCGGCGCCCGCCCCCGATCCCTCGTGGGACGAGCTCACCGGCACCTACCGTTCGCACGATACCTGGAATCCCGTCTTTCGGGTCATCTCGCGGCGCGGTCGCCTGTCCATGGTGGCGCCCTGGCTCTATCCGGCCGACGAGCTCGAGCTGGCGCCGTTGCCGGGCGGCGGCTTTCGCGTGGGTTCGCCGGAGTGGCTGCCCGACCGCCTGTCGTTCGATACGGTCATCGACGGGCACGCCACGCGGGCCGTCTACGACGGGCTGCCGTTCTACCGCACGTTCACCTAGCCGCCCAGCCCGTCGTCAGCCGCCCCCCTGGCGCAGCCGCACGGCCGGGCGGCGTGTCTGCCCGCACGGTGGGGCCCCGCGGCGACCGGTCCTTTGCTACACTCGCAACGTGCCGACCGACCCCGACAAGGCCGTCTACTACCGCAAGCAGGTGCCGCTCTTCAGGCTCGTCGAGAAGATGAAGCTGTGGCCCTCGCGGCGCGGGCTGCTGCACGGCATCAAGGAGTTCGAGGTGCTGGGTTCGCGGGCCCGCCTTACGACCCACTGCGGCAAGACCATGATCGTGCGCGACTCCAAGAACAGCCGCTCGGCCCGCTGGCTGCGCAACAAGCTGTTCTTCGAGGCCTGCCCCGAGTGCCGCATTCCCGAGTGGAAGCTGCGCAAGTACGCCGCCACGAAGTTCAAGCGCGGCTACGGCTCGTACCTGCGCGACGACGAGCGGCGCGGCTGACCGCGGCGGCGGCGCGACCGGGCTCACCGGCGGCGCGGCCCCGTCGCCTCTGTCGGCGTGGGTCAGAGCGCTCCCCGCGTTGCGAGCGTCGCCTCGATGAAGCCGGTCTTGGCGTCGGTGTAATCGCCGACGTCGTCGCAGCGCAGGGCCAGCGAGCGCTTGAGCGCCGCGTACTGCGCGGCCACCTGTGGATGCGTGCGCAGGATGTCGCGAAACGCCAGATGGCGCGCCCAGAACTCGCCGCCCAGCTCGACCAGGTGGACGTTGTGCTGCCGGCCGCCTCGCCGCAGACGGAAGAACCGGCGGTAGGGCATCTCGTCCTCGTACTTCTGGATGTACTCGTATCCCAGCGCGACGATGGGTGCGACGCAGCGATCGAGATCGGCGGGGTGGCCGGCGGCGACGGCCGGCATCAGGTCGACGATGGGCTTGGCCGCAAGCCCCGGGACGGCGGTGCTGCCGATGTGTTCGACGGCGACGATGAGGGCGGGGGCGGCGGCGCGCAGGCGCGCCGCCGCCCCCTCGAACCGACGGGGCCACTCAGGGTCGTAGTCGACGACCTCGATCGCTGACATCTTCCTCAGCCGCCTTCGTGATCGGACGGGCCGCGGCCGCTACAGCAGCCGCCACTCCTCGGGCTTGAGACGAGCCCGCTCGGGCGCCGCGAGGACGGCGTCGAGGGCCGTCAGCATCGCCGCCTTGTCGTGCGGCAGACGGCCGCCCACGGGCAGGTAGTTCGAGGCGTGGTTGGAACGAAACACGGCGTCGGTCACGTTCGTGGCGGCGATCATCCCGCGCAGCTCGGCCAGCATGGTGAGCGCGTCGGGCACGACGAACTCGCCGCTGCGCACCTGCGCCTCGATCCGGGTGCCGGGCTCGACCATGAGGCTGAGCACGCCGACGTACTGGGGATCGATGGCCGACAGCGCCTCGCCGGTGGCCCCGGCGTGCAGCGCCGACCGCTCCGGGCCGGCCAGCCCCAAGATCGCGGTGACCGACAGGGCAAAGCCGGCCTCCGACGCCCTGGCGCAGCCTTCGATCTGCTGCGCCGCCGTCACTCCCTTGTGGATGGCCGCGAGGGTCGCGTCGTCGCCGGATTCGAGGCCCAGGTAGAGCAGCTCGAGGCCGGCCTCGCGGATGGCGCGCAGGTCGCCGGGACTCTTGGTGAGCAGATTCTGGGCGTTGGCGTAGCAGCTCACCCGTTCGAGGGCGGGCAGCTCGCGGCGCAGCAGGGCCAGAACCTCCTCGAGCCGGCGGCGCGACAGCGCGAGCGCGTCGCCGTCGGCCAGAAAGACGCGCCGCACGCGCTCCTTGATGGCGTCGGGCAGCCCGGTGACATCGTCGACGACCTCGTGGGGCGGTCGCACGGCGAACGGCTTGTCGAGGTAGGTCGAGCAGAAATCGCAGGAGGCGTTGGAGCAGCCGTACGTGACCTGCACGATGAGGCTGGAGGCTTCGCTGGGGGGCCGGATGACGGCGCCGTAGTACCGCATGAGAGGCATTGTATCAAGCGCGCCATTGACGCCGGCCGGCCGGTCGCCATCCACGCCGCCGGTCGCCACCACGCCGCCCGGTCGCCGGGCTGCCGGCGGCGCTCGCGGGCACTCGTCCTGTAGACTGTGCGCAACGCGGGACGGCCCCCGCGCACACGCAGCGACATTCCGGGGCCGGTCGCACAACTTCACTACGTTGCGACGCGCGAGTGGACGGCACGACTTCCGAGGAGGAGTCGCACGCTATGGCCAACAGAGACGAGCTCATCCAAGAGGCGATCGAGG
>CAVVVA010000004.1:0-228583 GCA_963751565.1 uncultured Actinomycetes bacterium
CGGCTGGAATCGCACCGGCGACATCGGGTCCGGGCGGCACACAGTCGATCAGGCTGTTCCGCAGAACAGTCCTCACTGGTACTTGGCCGTGGCGACCGCTTCGCTCTCGCAGCTCACCCAGCCGCACGAGAGCCGGCTCTCGCACTATCATAGAGGCGGGCCACCGAACGGGGACAGGTCATGGTCAGCTCCACCATCGACTCAGACTCCACGCCTGCGCGCGCCGCGCCGCACACGCTCCTGCCGCTCGTCTTTCTCGCCGGCATCGGTTCGATGGCCACCGAGATCTGCGCCTCGCGCCTGCTCGCCCCCTACTACGGCTCATCGACGGTCGTCTGGGCCAACATCATCGGCCTCATCCTGGCGGCGCTGTCGCTCGGCTACTGGCTGGGCGGGCGGCTCGTCGACGCCCATCCGAGCAACCGTCTGCTCGGCTATCTCGTGCTGGCCGCAGCAGCCCTGATCGCCGCGGTGCCGTTTGCCGCGCGACCGTTCCTCGACCTGTCGATCGGCGGCATCGAACGCCTCTCGGCCGGCGCCGTCGTCGGCTCGTTCTTCGCGGCCCTGTTGCTCTTCGCGCCGCCGGTCGTGCTGCTCGGCATGGTGACGCCCTTTGCCATCAGGCTGGCTACGACTGATGTCGATGCCGCCGGCGTGACCGCCGGTCGCATCTTCGCCCTCTCCACCGCCGGCAGCATCCTCGGCGCCTTCGTCCCGGCGCTGCTCACCATCCCGCTGATCGGTACGCAGCGCACCCTGCTCGGTGCAGCGACGATCGTGGCCTTGGCTGGTGCGATGCTGCTGCCGCGACGCTGGCTCGCCGCCGCCGCCGCCCTGGCCCTGCTGCTGGCCCTGCCGCCCGCTCTGGTCAAGCCCGGGCCCGGCGTGATCTACGAGGGCGAGTCGCGCTACCAGTTCATCGAGGTCGTCCAGCAGGGCAGCGGCGCCAATGCGGTCCGCTACCTGTACTTAAACGAGGGCTACGCCGTGCACTCGGTGTGGCGACCCGACACCGTCTTCACCGGCGGCGAGTGGGACATGTTCCTCACCTTACCGCCGCTGCTCGGCCGCCCCGCGCGTAGCGCGCTCATGCTGGGCAACGCCGGCGGCACCACCGCCCGCGCCTTCGGCGCGCTGTACCCCCAGGTCACCTTCGACGGCGTCGAGCTCGACCCCCAGGTCACGGCCGTGGCGCAGCGTTACTTCGGCTTAAACGACAACCCTCGCCTCACGGTCTACACGGCCGACGCGCGACCCTTCCTGCAAGCCACAGACAAACGCTACGACCTGATCATGGTCGACGCCTACCGTCAGCCCTACGTGCCCTTCTACCTCGCCACCCGCCAGTTCTTCGCCCTCTGCCGGCGGCACCTCGCGCCGGGCGGCGTCGTCGCCCTGAACGTCTCGACAGTGCCCGGCGACACCCGCCTGGCCGACGGCATCGCCGGCACGCTGGCCACCGAGTTCCCCCAGGTTCTGGCCTGGCCTGCGCTGCGCTTCAATCAGCTCGTGATCGGACTTGCGACGGCCGCACCGCTTCAGGAGCTCCGCCGCCGCCTCGCCGCCGCTCCACCCCTCGTCCAACCCCTCACGCGTCTGCTTGCGATCCAGATGCAGCCGCGTCGACCGTCGACCGACCCCTGGACCGACGACCGTGCGCCGGTCGAGTGGATCACCGACGCGATGATCGTCGACTACGCGGCTCACGGCCGCCAGGTCCCCGAGCACTCGCTGCCCACAGCACCCTGACGTCCGGCGTGAATCGAACTGAACGGCCGGCCCGGCCCGCCGGCGCCCCGGCGACTGGTTCGGTCCTGTTCGCAGGGTCGAACCACCGAGCGCGCAGCGGCGATCGGATCAACACAGATCTTAACGCTGGCATCGATTGCGGATGGGAACTCTCCGAATACGCACTCGCGTGGCGACCACGCGGGGCAGAGCCGAATTGAAGGAGACATCATGGCCATCCTCAGTGGATCGATCGAGGCGGACGTACCGATCGCCTTTGCCGACCGCGAATGGACCGAGTTCGTGTTTCGCAATCTCTACGGCAACTACGCCAAGGGCTTCGCCGATGTCGCGGCGTCGATCAACGAGACCGATGCCGACTCCGGCACGGTGAAGTTCGAGACCGAGGGCGACCGGCTCGTCAAGGTGTCGGTCGAGCTCGAGTACACGCCGCGCGCCGGCGGCGAGACCGGCGAAGAGGTCGCCCGCGCTCAAGCGCGCCTGAACCGGGACCTCGAGAAGTACCGCACCTTCCTCCTTCGGCGCTGCGAACAGGAGAGCTGCCGCACCGCCTAGATGCAGCGCGCCGATAGGGATCGAAGTGGACGCCCGGGACTACGGCCGGCGGAGCACGGCGAGGCCGACCGCCGCCGCGCCGCGCGCGGCAGCGCCCTCATCCCCGGCCCAACGTGCGACGCGACGCCTCACCTGCCGATGATGCGCGGCACCAGCAGGCCGAGAAGATAGCCCCCGGCCGCCGAGGCGATGCCCACAACGACGACCTCGGCGGCGCTGCGCCACAGGCTCATCTTGGCGAGACGTCCCTTGACCGCTCCCAGCGCGATGAGCACCAGGACGGTCAAGGTGACCGAGAGCGCAAAAGCGGTCGCGATGGGCAGAAAGAAGTACGGCGCCAGGGGCACCACCGAAGCGACGATGTAGGAGAGCCCCATGGCGAGCGCGTCCTTGAGGAGGCCCTCTGTCGGCTCCGCACTGAGGCCGAGCTCCTTCTCGACCATGGTGTTGACCCAGCTACGCCGGCTTGTGGTGACCTTTTGGGCCACCGCGGCAGCGTCTTCGGCAGTCAGGCCCTCGTTTGCGAACAGCAGCTCGATCTCGTGTCGCTCGACATCGGGGATCGTCTCGATCTCGTCGATCTCGGCGCGGATCGCAGCGGCCTGCACCTGACTTTCCGACTTGGCCGAGAGGTACTCGCCGGCGCCCATGCTCAGAGCGCCGGCGAACGCCTCGGCGACGCCCGCCACGATGACGATCTTGGTGTTGGCCGTGCCGCCGGCGACGCCGGAGACGACGCCCAGGGGCACGAGGAGGCCGTCGAGGCTGCCGAACATGAACTGGCGGATGCGCGACAGGCGGGCGATCTTGGCCTTCTCGGCGAACAGCTGCGAAGCGTCGAAGTTGCGCGCCTTCTCGGCGAGCTCGGTGGCACGGTCAGGGTCGATGGGCACGACGCACCTCGCGAACGCTTGAGCTGACCCTCCAGTGGTCGGCCTGCTTGCCATGATAGTGCGAGAGCCGGCCCTTGTGCGCGCCTGCGCCCCACCTTCAAGCCGCCATGTCGTTGCCCAGAGCGAGGGGATCGAAGAGGCGCTCGACGACTTTGCGCCCAGGATCAACGGCGACCAGACCTGGCCCCGCGACTAGCATAGAGGTGAACCGATGAACGGGGTCCGGTCAGCACCAAGGAGTCGTGCCTGTGCGTGATTGGCGGTCAGCCAGGGCGACCAGCGGAATTCTCGCGACAATCGCGCTGCTGGCTTCATTGGGATTGCTGCCATGGCTGGATAAACCTGTCTTCCCCGATGAAGGTGCTTCTCTTTACTCCGCCCAGCTGGGCTGGAGCGCGCTCTGGCAGCACTCCCGCGTCGTCGACCTGGTTCTGCTGCCCTACTACTCGTTCCTCCATCTGTGGATTCAGCCCTCCGACAGCATCACGTGGGCACGGTTGCTCTCTCTCCTGGCGTTTGGGCTCACCGTGTTCCTTGTGGGACATCTCGGGTTCCGGCTGGGCGGACGCTTGTGTGGAGTGCTCGCCGCGATCGTGGCGGGAACCAACCCCCTCCTCGTCACGGCCGCGCTGAGCGCCAGGCCTTACGCTCTGTCGGCCCTTGCGGCCACGGTATCTGTGGTCGCGCTCCTTCGATGGCTCGAGGGCAGCCGAGTTCGGTGGGTCTGGTGGTTCTGCGTGGCTTCCCTCGCCACCCTGCTGCTGCAGATGTTCGCCATCCTGGCACCCTTCTCCGTTCTGGTCGCCGCCATCGCTCTCAGGCCCCGGATGTTCCGTGGCAGGTGGCGGGCCCTGGTCGCACCGATCGGGCTCATCCTGGCCGCAGCAGTCTCCTTCGTGATCCTCGGAGTGAGTCAGCGGAGTCAGATCGCCTGGATTCCCTCGCCCTTCCGGGGCGCGCAGTTGATGAGAGCCATCGCGGGACCGGCGTCCGGTGGCCATGACCACTACGCCATCTTCGTTCTGGCCATCGCGATCGTGGCAATCGCAGCAGGGCTTTGGGCAGTGAGTCGCGGCAGCTTTGGACGCGCTCGCCTCGACCTCCGACTCCTCGCTATCCTGTTGGCGTGGGCGACCCTCCCCACTGCGACGCTGGTCGCCGGTTCGTTGGTGCAGCCGGTGTTCCTGGATCGCTATGTGACTTCATCGGTTCCCGGCCTGGCGATCGCCCTCGCCGTGCTCACGGCCTGGGCATTCAATGGGATCGCCGTTCGCTTGGCGGTTCGGTCGCGCGTCATTGTCGAAAGCGCCGCGCTGGGGATTGCGGCGGTGGTCCTCTTCTTCGCGTTTTCGGTTCCGGCCGCTCAACTGACATACGGCGAGGCGATCTCCCAAGGGCTGCTCGGCGATCACCGGGTGGCCATCCTCGACGCAGAGGGAGGGCGGCGCTATCTGGAGATCGCCGAGCAGGCGAAGCTGGTGCGACAGGATGATGGGAGGCTTGCCGACGCGCGAACCCCGGCCACACAAGCCGCACTACTCAGGGGCGGCAGGACCGGCACTGGCCCTTGACCCCGCCCGATGAGATCAGCGTCAGAAGCCCCTTGATCGGCGCGCCGGTCCAGCAAGCCCGCACCGCTCCCGTGCTCAACTGCGCTCGCCTGCAGGCTGCCGTGTCGACACGTGGCCGGGTGTGTCGCCGGCAAAACGTTGACGGTCTCTTCGAAACCGAAGAGGGAAGTACGCCGGCTCAAGGACGAAACCGCCACACGCAGGAAGCAAGTGGTGCCCCCGGAAGGATTCGAACCTTCGACCTCGCGCTCCGGAGGCGCGCGCTCTAATCCCCTGAGCTACGAGGGCAACGAGGCGCTAGTCTAGCATCTTTCGGCGGCCCGCCGCACACCCCGCCCGGAGCGCCCCCGAGTCCGCTCCGATCTGAGACCCTCGCCCCGCCCGGAGCGCCCCGCTCAGGCCGCGCCGGCGATGGCGTCGATGCCCGCCGCCAGCTCGATGTCGTTGCGCGTGAGCCCCCCGGCGCTGTGCGTCGTCAGGGTGATCGTCACCTTGTTGAAGCGGACGTCGATGTCGGGATGGTGGTTGGCGTCGTCGGCCATCTCCGCCACGGCGTTCACAAAGTCGATCGCCCGGGCGAAGTCGCGCAGTTGGAAGGTGCGGGTGATCGTCTCACCCTGCGCCTGCCAGCCGTTCAACCGCTCGAGGGCGTCATCGCGCTGCTGGTCGCTCAGCTTGTCCATGTCTCCTCCGGCTCTGCCGCCCGTCGCCTGCGACACAAGAGATAGCCGCGCGGCGCGGCTTCTAATCCGGTTGGCCTACCGGTCGTCGCCGGGGCGCCGCAGGGCGCGCTCGACGTCGCGCTCGGCGTCGCGGCGGGCGAGGTCGGCGCGCTTGTCGTACTGCTTCTTGCCGTGCGCCAGGGCGATCTCGACCTTGACCCGGCTGCCGCGAAAGTACAGGCGGGTCGGCACGAGCGTGTAGCCGCGTTCGTTGATCTTCTGCTGCAGGCGGGCGATCTCGCGGGCGTGCAGGAGCAGCTTGCGGGGCCGCAGAGGGTCGTGGTTTGCGATGTTGCCCTGCTCGTAGGGGCTGATGTGCACGCCGATCAGGTAGATCTCGCCGCCGCGCACCTCGGCGTAGCTGTCGCGCAGGTTCACCCGGCCCTCACGCAGCGACTTGACCTCGGTGCCGACCAGCGCGATGCCGGCCTCTATCTTGTCTTCGACGAAGAAGTCGTGAAAGGCCTTGCGGTTGGCGGCGATCTGACGCGTGTCGTCGGCGGAGGACTTCATGTCACCTGCTAACCTACCGCCGTTTGCGCTTGCCGGTCGAGCGCCCCGGCGCCGGGCGGCCAGGTCCGTGGGCCGCGGTGGCCGCGCCCGGCCGACGGGTCGCCGGGCGCGGCCGCGGCCGCCCGGCGCGGCCTTCGTCGCCGGCTTCGGCCCGCGAGCCGGCCGGCACGAGCTCGACCTTGCCGGCCACGCGGTCGACGCGCACCACGCGCACGCGGATGCGGTCGCCCAGGCGGTAGCGGCGCCCCGTCGCCGAGCCCACGAGCGCCGTGCCGAAGCGGCTCTCGCTGACGTACTCGTCGCTCAGGTGACGCACGGGGATGAAGCCCTCGAACGAGCCCCCGAAGTGCACGAAGGCGCCGCCGCCGATCAGGCCCACGATCTCACCCTCGAACTCGCCGTCCCAGCCCTCGTCGTGGAGCCGGCGTTCGAGCAGGAAGGCGAGCGCGATGTCGTCGGCGGTGAGCTCGAGCTTGGCGATCACGCGCTCCATCGTCGAGCAGCGCGCGGCGATGTCGTGGAGCTCGCCCGGGCTGAGCTCGAGCCCGTCGTCGCCGAGCTGGGCCAGCAGCGCGCGGTGGACGACGAGGTCGGCGTACCGCCGGATCGGCGAGGTGAAGTGCAGGTAACCGGCGCTCGCCAGGCCAAAGTGGCCGAGGTTCTCGGAATCGTAGCGCGCCTGCTTGAGCGAGCGCAGCAGGAGCTGCGCAAAGGCGAGGCGGCCGCGACCCTCGCGGGCGCTCACCTTGGGCAGCGTCTCGGAGAGCCGGCGCAGGGCGGCGGCGACGTCGGCCGCGGTGGCCGCATGGCCGCTGGGAAACGGCGGCGTGGGAATGTCGAGCTCCTCCATGGCGTCGAGCAGCGCCTCGGTGGCCGCCGCCTCGGGCGGCTCGTGGACGCGATACACGGCCCGCGCGTGGCGGCCCAGCAGGAACTGGGCGACCGCCTCGTTGGCGGCCAGCATGAACTCCTCGACGAGGCTGTGCGAAGGACTCTCGAGACGCTCCTCGGCGGCCACCAGCTCGCCGCGCGCGTCGAAGCGGTACTCGGGCTCGAACGAGCCGATCTGGAGGGCGCCGCGCGCGAAGCGCGCGGCGCGTAGCTTGCCGGCCAGCTCGGCGGCCAGGAGCAGGTGCCCGGCGAGCGCCTCGTCGCAGGCGGGCATCTCGCTACGCGCCGGCGCCTGGTCGCACGCCGGCGCCTCGCCGCGCGTCGGCGCCTCGTCGCGCGTCGGGGATGTGCCGCCCGCCGGCGACATGGGGCCTGCCGAAGCGCCCCGGCCGAGCGGCGCCAGACCCGGCGGCACCCTGCCGGCCAGCACGCCGTCGACGAAGCCGTACGTCAACCGGTGGTCGCTGGCGATGGTCGAGCGGTAGAAGGCGACCGACGTCCGGCGGCCCTCGGCGTCGAAGGTGCACTCGACGGTGACCGTCTTGCGGCGCTGCCCCTCCACCAGGCTGCAGACCCCCGACGACAGCTCGGCCGGCAGCATCGGCTCGGCCCACAGCGGCAGATAGAGGCTGGATGTGCGCCGCCGCGCCTCGGCGTCGATCGCACCGTCGGGGTCGACGTAGAACGAGACGTCGGCGATGTGCACCCAGGCCCGGTAGGCGGCGCCCTCGGCGCGCACCGAGATGGCGTCGTCGAAGTCGCGGGCCGTGTCGGGGTCGATCGTGAAGGTCGGCAGCGCGGCGAGGTCGCGGCGCCCGCCGTCGGGGCGGCGGTCGCCGCCCGCGGCGACCGCCGCCGCCTCGTCTGTTGCCTCGGCCGGGAACTCCCTGCTCACGCCGTGGGCGACCTCGAGCCCCTTGAGCACCGCCGGCAGGTCGTTCGTCGTGCCCAGCACCTCGACGATCAGCATGCGGTTGCGCTTGGCCGGCACCGCCAGGACGACGTCGTCGGCGTGCGGCGCGCGACCGCCCCGCGCCACGAGGTAGCCGCGCTCGTCGCCGAACAGCGGCTCGAGCGACCAGAACTTGCCCCACCGCGTCACGCGGGCGGCCAGCAGCGAGGGCGGCAAGACGGGCGGACGGCTCATGAACGGCGCGGGAGCATCGCGTGTGCGGAAGCGGCGACCGGCGGCGCGGGCGCGCGGCCCGGCCTAATGGCCGCTGACGAGGTACTGCACCGCCCGGTCCAGCGCCTCGTCGCGCGGCGTCTTGGGATTGTCCACGACGGTCACGTTGGGCGTGATGCCCTTGTGGTTGATGTTGCGCCCGTTGGGCGTGAGGTAGCCGGCGATCGTCATGTGCAGGGTGGCTCCGCCCGGCAGCGGAAAGTTCGTCTGCGCGACCCCCTTGCCGAAGGTGCGCGTGCCGACGATCGTCGCCCGGTGGTGGTCCTGCAGGGCGCCGGCGGTGATCTCGGAGGCGCTCGCCGACCAGTGGTTGACCAAAACGACGAGCGGCAGCGACGTCGCGGGATGTCCCGTTGCGTAGTACACCTGCGTCGCCTCGTGCAGCCCGTGGGTGGAGACCACGACGCCGCCCGACAGGAAGTCGCTCGAGACGTTGCGGGCCTCGTCGATCCAGCCGCCCAGGTCGTCACGCAGATCGAGCACGAACGCCTGGGCGCCCTCGGCCTGCAGGTGCACCACGTCGCGGCGCACGCTCGCCCCGGCGCCGGTGGCGAAGCTCGGCAGGTAGATGTAGCCGATCGACTTGCCGTCGCGGTGCAGGAGCTTCGTCTCGGTCTCGGGCGTGGCGATGCGGCGCCGCGTGAGCGTGACCGAGTGGACGCTGCCCTTGCCGCCGGCGCGCACGCCGAGAGTGACCTGCGTGCCGGCCGCGCCCCTGATGCGGGCGGCCGACGCGTCGGCCGTCTCGCCGCCGACCGCGACGCCGTCGACCGACACGATCCAGTCCCCGGGAGCGATGCCGGCGGCTTTGGCCGGTGAGCCGGCGAAGACCTGGGTCACGACGAGCGCCTTGCCGCTCTTGTGGAAGGCGGCGCCGATCCCCGAGTAGTGGCCCGACAGCGCCTGGACGAGCGCCTGGCTCTGCTGCGCCGTCATGTACACGGTGTAGGGGTCGTGCAGCGACTTGAGCGTCGCGACGACGCCGGCCTGGTCGAGGCGCGCCGGATCGACGGGCTTGTAGTAGTGCGCCTCGAGATCGGCGATCACCAGAGCCTCGAGGCTGCGTGGCGGTGGTGGCGCCGCCGGTGCTCGAGGCGCCCCGCAGGGTGTAGCCGGCCACGAACGCGGCGACCACGGCCAGCACGACGAGGAGCAGGGCGAGGATGGCAAGGAACGGTCGCATGAACGACCATGGTAGTCCCCGGGCCGCCGGGGTTTCAACCGGGCCGGCGCGCCCGGCATTGGGCCGGCGCGAGGGTCAGACCCGCAGGTAGCGGCGCAGCGCCAGCGCGCTGCCCAGGGCGCCGAGCACGGCGCCGGCCAGCACGAGCGTTGGGATGAGGCCGAGCGGCCAGGCGCCGGACTGCGCGATCAGCGGGTACTTGATCGGCCGCAGGAAGTCGAGCTTGGACTGGTGGATCCAGTTGTAGACGAGCACGTTGGCGCCCCACACCGCCAGCGCCGCGATGAGCGACCCGACGAGTCCGGTGATGAAGCCCTCGAGCACGAAGGGCCAGCGGATGAACCAGTTGGTCGCCCCGACCAGCTGCATGATCTCGACCTCGCGCCGCCGGGCGAAGATCGACAGGCGCACGGTGGTCGAGGTGAGCAGCACCACCGCCAGGGCGAACAGCACCGTCACGACCCACATCGCCTTCTCGACGAGGTCGACGGTGCCGAGCAGGTTGCGCACGGTCTGCTTGGCGTAGCTCACCCCGTCGGTGGTGCCGGGGTCGTTGTCGACGTTCGGGTCGTTGAAGAACTGTGCCGCGACCCTGTCGACGTCGTTGGGGTTCTTCACGAAGATCTTGTACGAGGCCGGCAGCGGGTTGGTCTCGAGGTTGCTCACGATCTGCTTGTAGTTCGGGCCGAGCATCTTCTCGAGGTCCTGCAGCGCCTGGGCCTGCGAGACGTAGACGACGCTCTTGACCTCGGGCATGCTGTGGATCTTGGCGCCCAGCGCGTCGATCGCCGACTGCTCGGGCGGGGCGCCCTTGATGAAGACCTCGATCTCGACCCTGTTGGTGAGGCTGGTCGTGCCCTCCTTCAAGTTCTTGTCGGTGACCAGCACGACGCCCAGGATGGCCATGGTCACGAACACCGTGAGGACGCTGGCGATCGTCATCACCCAGTTGCGGCGCAGCGATTCGAGCGCCTCGGACAGAAAGAAGCTAAGTCTCACTGTCGTACACCCCCCGGCGCTCGTCGCGGACGAGCCGGCCGGCGTCGAGCGCGATCACGCGCCGGCGCATGCGGTCGACCATCTCGCGGTCGTGGGTGGCGACGACCACGGTGGTGCCCGTGCGGTTGATGCGCAGCAGGAGCTGCATGATGCCGATCGAGGTTTCGGGGTCGATGTTGCCGGTGGGCTCGTCGGCGAGCAGCAGCGGCGGATGGTTGACGAAGGCGCGGGCCACCGAGACGCGCTGCTGCTCGCCGCCCGAGACTTCGTGCGGCAGGCTGTTGGTCTTGTCGGCGAGCCCTACGAGGTTGAGGATCTCCGGCACCTTGCGGCGGATGGAGCGGCGGTGCTCGCCGACGACCTCGAGCGCGTAGGCGACGTTCTCGTACACGGTCTTGTTGGGCAGCAGCTTGAAGTCCTGAAAGACGCAGCCGATGTTGCGACGCAGCAAGGGGACCTTGCTGCGTCGCAGGGTCTGCAGATTGCGACCCGCGACCAGGATGCGCCCCTGGGTCGGCTCGAGTTGCTTGAGCACGAGCTTGATGAGCGTCGACTTGCCCGAGCCCGACGGTCCGACCAGAAACACGAACTCGCCCTTCTCGATGTGGAACGTCGCGTCCTGCATGCCGGGGACGTTCTGGTCGTACATCTTGGTGACGTTCTCGAAAACGATCACAGGCTCACCCTGGGGGGCTGGAAGGAACGTTGCCGGAATGGCGTGGAGCGCGGCTCAGACACATGGGCACTATAGGCTCCACTCCGGTGAAGTCAAGCTGGGAGACATCCCGCAACAGATACTACCATCGCCGCCAAACCCCTTCAGTCCGGGTGGCGACGGTGCCCGGGGAAGGAGCGCGCGAAGCAGGACGAGTGGCGCGGCGGCGGCACCGGCAGACGAGCGGCGTTAGGACGGGCGGCGAAGACGGCGGCGGGGCGGCGAGCGGCGGCGGGGCGGCGAAGACGGCGGCGGGCCGGGCGGCCTTTCGGCCGCCCGGCCCGCCGCCCGCCGTACCTACGCCAGCACCTTCGACAGGAAGAGCTTTGTGCGATCCTCCTTGGGGTTGACAAGGACGTCCTGAGGCGGACCCTTCTCGACGATCACGCCGCCGTCCATGAGCAAGGGCTTGTGATGCGGCGTCGTGCCGCGCAATTTGGAACTGGACCGCAGGCCCTGGGGGCCGAATGGGGCCTGCGGTCTCGGGCGGCCGGCAGCGACACCGCGGGCGCAGGAAGACGGTGCGGTGTCGGTCAAGCCGGCCAGGTGAAGCGTTTCTGCCGCAAACTGGCAGCGCTGCTGATCTCCGTGGACGCGGAGCTCTCAGCGATAGCTCAATCACGGCACATCACAGGTGCGGCGTCGATGAACGCATGACGCAGAACACTAGAAGACCTCGGGCACGAAGGTCTGGTTTTCGTAGGGCGGCCGCACGTAGCCCTTGTCCGTCGCCGCGCGGCGGCAGCTTGAAGGGCTTGGGCGTCGAGGTCCTCGTAGGGGATGAGGCTGAGCAGGTGGTGGATGACGTTGAGCCGGGCGCGCTTCTTGTCGTCGGCGTTGACGACGAACCAGGGCGAGTCGCTTGATGTCGGTGTAGTGGAACATCTCGTCCTTGGCCTCGGGAGTACTCGACCCAGCGTGTCGCGGCTCTCGAGGTCCATCGGGCTGAGCTTCCAGCGCTTGAGTCGGGTCCTGGATGCGGCGCCTGGAACCGCCGCTCCTGCTCCTCGTCGCTGACGCTAGAACCAGTACTTGACGCAGGATGATGCCGCTGCGGATGAGCATCCGCTCGAACTGGCGGGCAGGAGCGGAAGAACTCCGGTACCTCGTCCTCGCGTGCAGAAGCCCATCACGCGCTCGACGCCGGCGCGGTTGTACCAGCGAGCGGTCGAAGAGCACCCATCTCGCCGGCGGCCGGCAGGTGCGGCGACGTAGCGCTGGAAGTACCACTGGGTCTTCTCGCGTTCGGTCGGCGCGCCCAGGGCCACGACGCGCACGACGCGCGGGTTCAGGTGCTCGGTGACGCGCTTGATCGTGCCGCCCTTGCCGGCGGCGTCGCGACCCTCGAAGATGACGACGACCTGCAGGCCCTTGGCCTTGATCCACTCCTGCAGCTTGACGAGCTCGATCTGCAGCTTGCGAGCTCTTGAGTAGGTGTGGTCATCGAGCTTCTTGTGTTGTTGAAGCTCGGTGTCGCTCTGGTCTTCGGCTTGTCGGGTGACACGTGCGTCCTCCCGTCGCTGGCGGCGGGCCGGGCGGCCTTTCGGCCGCCCGGCCCGCCGCCCGCCGCACCTACGCGAGCACCTTCGAAAGGAACAGCTTGGTGCGGTCCTCCTTGGGGTTGACCAGCACGTCCTGGGGCGGACCCTTCTCGACGATCACGCCGCCGTCCATGAGCGCCACGCCGTCGGCGACCTCTTTGGCGAAGCCGATCTCGTGGGTGACGACGACCATCGTCATGCCGTCGCGGGCGAGCTGCTTCATGACGTCGAGCACCTCGCCGACGAGCTCGGGGTCGAGCGCCGAGGTGGGCTCGTCGAAGAGCATCAGCTTGGGCTTCATGGCCAGGGCCCGGGCGATCGCCACGCGCTGCTGCTGGCCGCCCGAGAGCTGGGCCGGGTAGGTGTCGAGCTTGTCGCCCAGGCCGACCCGGCGCAGCAGCTCCTCGGCCTCCTGGTCGGCCTGCTTGTGCGGGACGTGCTGCACGCGGATGGGCGACTCCATGACGTTCTGGATGGCCGTCATGTGCGGGAACAGGTTGAAGCGCTGGAAGACCATGCCGATCGTGGAGCGCTGCTTGGCGACGTCGCGGGCCTTCATCTCGTGCAGCACGGCGCCCCGCTCGCGGTAACCCATGAGCTCGCCGGCCACCCAGAGCCGCCCGGCGTTGATCTTCTCGAGGTGGTTGATGCAGCGCAGCAGCGTCGACTTGCCGCCGCCCGACGGCCCGAGCAGCACGTAGGTCTGCTGCGGCATGACCTCGAAGTCGATGCCCTTGAGCACCTCGAGCTTGCCGAAGCTCTTCCAGACCTGCTCGGCCTTGACCATGGGCTGACCGCTGGCGAGCTCGGGCGCGATCGGCGCGGCGATATGCGACTTCGTTCTCAGCCATGAGCCCTGCGCCGCCCTTCGCCCGGCGCGCTTCTCGGCCGCCTCGGCCTCCTTCTGGCCGAAGCCCCTGCCGAAGTACGCGCTCCAGGTAGATCTGACCGATGGTCAGGACCGTCGTGATCGCGAGGTACCAGAGGCAGGCCACGATGAGCAGCGGGATGATCTGGAAGGTCTGCGAGTAGACGATCTGCAGCCGGCCGAACAGCTCGACGCCGCCGCCCAGGACCGCGAGCAGCGAGGTGGTCTTGAGCATGCTGATGGTCTCGTTGCCCATCGTCGGGATGATCACCCGCATGGCCTGCGGCAGGACGATCCGCCGCATGATGAGCGTGGGCGACATGCCCAGCGACGAGGCCGCCTCGGTCTGGCCGGCGTCGACCGAGATGATGCCGGCGCGCACGAGCTCGGCGGCGTAGGCCGCCTCGTTCAGGCCCAGGGCCAGGATGGCCACGACGATGAGGTGGTTGACGAGCACGCCGGTGTCGGTGGAGCCCAGCGACAGTCCGGTGAACGGCAGGCCGGCGTAGAAGCGGCTGTAGAGCACGCCGATGTTGCCCCACAGGATGATCTGTACGTACACCGGGGTGCCGCGGAAGAACCAGATGTAGGCCCAGGCGATCGTCGAGAGCACCGGGTTCTCGGAGAGGCGCATGACCGCGAGGATCGTGCCCCCCACGGCGCCGACGATCATGCAGACGAAGGTCAGCTCGATGGTGAGCGCGACGCCGCGCAGCACGAGCGGCTTGAAGAGGTAGTTGCCGACCACGCTCCAGTCGGTGTTCGGGCTCTTGACGAACGAGTAGACCAGCGCGACCACGATGTAGATCACGACGACGGCGCTGATCCAGCGCCCCCAGTGGCGGACCGGGATGGCCTTGATCACCTCAGGGCGTGTGCCGGTCGGGGCCGGCAGACCGGCCCCGACCGGCAGGCTCTGATCCTGCGTTGCCATCACGCGCCCCTAGATCAGGAGGAAGGGCTCGCCGCCGGGCTCGCCTTGGTGGCCAGGTTGATCTGCGCCGAGGTCACCGGAGTCAGGCCGTACGAGTTGACGATCTTCTGGTAGTTACCGTCGTTGATCAGGTCCTGCAGCGCCTTCTGCACGGTGGTGACAAGCGCGGTGTCGGATGCCACCATGCCGATGCCGACGAGCGTCGGCTGGTAGCCCTTGGGCGCCGCCGGGTCGACGACGACCTGAAGGGTGTTGCCGTTGTTGATCGTCTTGGCGTTGTAGACGGCGGTCGAGTGGTCGGTGAGGTCGGCGACGGCGCGACCGCTCGTGATGGCGAGAAACGCAGCGGGCTGGTTCGGGAGTGCCAGGATGGTCATGGCTTTCTTGCCGGCGGCCGTGAACTGGGTGTTCAGGGTCTCCAGCCAGGCCTGCTGGGTCGTACCGCTCTCGCAGCAGACGGTCTGGCCGGCCAGGCTGTCCAAGTTGGTGATGCCCTTGGGGTTGCCCTTGGGGACGAGCATCGAGGTGGTGTCGTAGGCGTAGTCGACGAAGTCCACGCCCTGCGACTCGCGCTGGGCGTTGTCGTACATGTCGGACATGATCATGTCGCGCCGGCCGCCCTTGATCGCCAGGATGATGCTGTCGAACGGCGTCTCGTTGAACGACGTACGGGATGCCGATCTTCTTGCCGATGGCCTGCGCCAGATCGTAGTCGAAGCCGGTCACCTGCTTGCTGGTGGCGCTGACGTAGTACTCCCACGGCGCATAGGGGATGTCGCTGGCGACCCGCAGGTTGTTCGCGCTGACGATCGCGCTCGGCAGCATGGCCTTGAGCGACGGGTCGGTCGTGACCGCCGCCAGGTCGGCCGGCGTCCAGGTGCGCCGCGGCCGTGGTCGCGGTCGCGCTCGCGCTCGGACTGGCGCTGCTCGACGAGCTCGAGCTGCTGCCGCACGCGGCCAGCAGCGCCACCATGGCGATCGCCAGCAGAGCCGCGACCGACCACAGAGCGAGGCGTCGCGTTGACCTCCGCGGCGCCCGATGAACGTGGAACACTCATACTCCACACCCCTTTCGGCGGCGCCGACCGGCGCCGCCTTCGCATGACCAGTTCTGACAGATTACCACCATGGGCCCTTGGATTAGGAGGAAGGGCTCGCCGCCGGGCTCGCCTTGGTGGCCAGGTTGATCTGGGCCGAGGTCACCGGAGTCAGGCCGTACGAGTTGACGATCTTCAGATAGTTACCGTCGTTGATCAGGTCCTGCAGGGCCTTTTGCACGGTGGTGACAAGTGCGGTGTCGGATGCCGGAATGGCGATGCCGACGACCGTCGGTCGGTAGCCGTTGGGCGCCGCCGGGTCGACGACGACCTCGAAGCTGTTACCGCTGTTGGTCGTCCTGGCGATGTAGACGGCGGTCGAGTGGTCGGTGAGGTCGGCGACCGCGCCGCCACTGGCGATGGCAGCCAAAGCGGCGAGCTGGTTCGGACGTGCCAGGATGGTCATGGCCTTCTTGCCGGCGGCCTTGAACTGGGCGTTGAGGATCTGCAACCAGGCTTGCTGGGTCGTGCCGCTCTCGCAGCAGACGGTCTGGCCGGCCAGGCTGTCGAGGTTGGTGATGCCCTTGGGGTTGCCCTTGGGGACGAGCATCGAGGTGGTGTCGTAGGCGTAGTCGACGAAGTCGACGCCCTGCGACTCACGGCTGGGCGATGTCGTACATGTCGGACATGGCCATGTCGCGCCGGCCGCCCTTGAGGGCTGAGATGATGCTGGCGAACAGCGTCTCGTTGAACGACGTGGGGATGCCGATCTTCTTGCCGATGGCTTGCGCCAGATCGTAGTCGAAGCCGGTCAGCTGCTTGCTGGCGGGGCTGACGTTGTACTCCCACGGCGGGTAGGGGATGTCGCTGGCGACCCGCAGGACGTTGGCGCTTGAGATCGCGCTCGGCAGCATGGCCTTGAGCGACGGGTCGGTGGTGATCGCCGCCAGGTCGGCCGGCGTCCAGGTGGCCGTCGTCGTCGGGTCGACGCTCGCGCTCGCGCTCGGACTGGCGCTGCTCGACGATACTACTACGCTGCACGCAGCCAGCAGCGCCACCATGGCGATCGCCACCAGGGCCGCGATCGACCACAGGGCAAGGCATCGCGCGGACCTGCGAGACGCCCGATGAAGTGGGACACTCATTGTCCATCCCCCTTCTGGCGGCGACCAGGGCCGCCTCCTCCGCGTGTCCAGCCCGAACGGTTGCGACATTGAACCGGCTGCTGCCTTGCTCGTCGCCTGGCAGACTGGTCTCCGACATCTCCTGGTCGCGAAACAGAAGACCAATGGTCCAAACGTAATCCACCAAACACACTGTAGGGCAAGTCTACAATCCGTCAATACTACAATGCCGTTTATTTTGGCGGTCTTGTGTAGGTTCGAGCGAGACCGCGAGGCCGCTGCTCGGCCTCTCATGACTAGACCGCCCGCGGCGGTCGCGAGCCCATGGGCGGGCTGCCCAAGGCCGGAGTGAGAACTCTGCGGCTTGCTACTTGGTCGACGCGGCGGCGAGCGTGGCGGCCAGGAGCGCCTCGGTGTCGGCAAAATGGGCGGCGAGCAGCTCGGTAGCGGCACGGCGATCGCCACGTTCGAGCAGCCGGCAGACCTCGAGGTGCAGGGGCGCCCACACGGAAGCGTTGCCGGTCTCGGCGAGACACTGAGCAATGCGCAGCTCGGCCAAGGTGTTGGCAAAGAAGGCCGACAGGCGGGAGTTGGCGAGCGAGTCGACAAGGCTCTGGTGGAAGCGCATGTCGGCATCGACGATCAGAGCGGCGTCACCGCCGGACACGAGCCCCACCATGTCCTCGGCGAGCGCCGTGAATCCACGGATATCAGCAGCAGAGCAACGCTGCATCGCTTCGAACTCGAGGAATCGCCGAACCTCGAAGATCTCGCCGATGTCGGTCTGAGTGAGGGTCGCCACGACGGCGCCCCTGTGGATGCGGTGGGTGACAAGGCGCTCGGCCTCGAGCCGACGCACACCCTCACGCACGGTGTTGCGCGCGACTCCCATGGCCTCAGCGAGGCTGATCTCGCGCAGCGGCGTCCCCGGCGGCAACTCGCCCCGCAAGATACGCATGCGCAGCGCGCCAGCGACCTGATCGACGGTGCTCGTGCGCCGTATCTGATAACCTTCAAAGGGTCCCTGCAAGGCCACACATTCCTCTCTGCCTTCGGCACCACTACGTCCCTACACGCGCATCGGTGCATCGGTGCGGCAGGCGTTTGCGATGCGGACCCGACGCCA
Organism: uncultured Actinomycetes bacterium; assembly: GCA_963751565.1. Classification (GTDB taxonomy): domain Bacteria; phylum Actinomycetota; class Thermoleophilia; order UBA2241; family UBA2241; genus Bog-752. The sequence goes on from CAVVVA010000004.1 coordinate 17,608, forward strand.
GGCCCCAGTCTTCGACATCGTGGCCTTCGGCGACATGGTCGTGTTGCATGCCCGGCTCCCTCCATGAGCGAGCCAAGCATTTGACGTATTGGAGTAATGTTATACAACATAGGGCAATTGACCTGCACCCCTGAAATCGGTCCACCTTGACCGTAAGGTTTCGCGACCGATGAAGGAGTCAGACCACGCCCCAGAAGCGCTACCGCCCCGAGGAGATCATCGCCAAGTTACGCTAGGCGGAGGTGCTGCTCGGTGAGGGCAAGATGGTCGGGGAGGTCATCAAGACCCAGGACATGCCCGATGCCGGCGGCCGTAGCTCGGCATTCGCTCAGTGCGGTCTTCGCTCAGCCCAGCGGACCGACGGCCGCCTCGACGGCCTCGAGGATCTCACCGGATGCCACGAGAGCCGCCATCGCGTTGTGGTCGGCATACAGCGGCCGGTCCTCGGCAAGGTGCTCGACGTGCCGGCGCACGACCTCGCGGGCGACCCGCACGCCCTTGCCCGGCGTGAACTCGCGGAAGTCGAGCGCCTGGGCGGCGGCCATGAGCTCGATGCCTATGACGGCCCGGGCGTTTTCGAGGATCTGGCGGTTCTTCAGGGCCGTGTTCATGCCCATCGAGACGAAGTCCTCCTGGTCGGCCGCGGCCGGGATGGACATGGTCGAGGCCGGGGCGGCCAGGATGCGCTGCTCGGTGATCAGCGTGTCGGCGGTGTACTGGCTGAGCATGAGGCCGCTGTAGAAGCCCGGCTCGGCGGTGAGAAAGTCGGGCAGCCCCTGGCTCAGGGCCGGGTTCTCGAGCCGGTTCAGGCGCCGCTCCGACAGGACGCTCACCATGGTGATCGCCTGGCCGACCATCTCCATGGGCAGCGAGACCGGCGTGCCCTGGAAGTTCGCGCCGGTGAGCGTGAGCCGCTCGTCGGGCAACCAGATGGGGTTGTCGCCGACGCCGTTCAACTCGATCTCCACCTGGCCGGCCGCCCAGGCGACGGCGTCGTGGGCGGCGCCGATCACCTGCGGCGAGGAGCGCATGGAGTAGGCGTCCTGGACCTTGGTCTTGATCGCGCCGGTCGCCAGGTCTGAGCCTTCGATGCAGCGTCTGATGGCGGCGGCGCTGCGCACCGCCCCGGGAAAGCCGCGCAGCTCGTGCAGCCGCGTGTCGTAGGGCTTGAGGTTGGCCAGCAGCGCTTCGAGCGACATCGCGCAGGCGATCTCGGCCTGGCGCAGCCAGCGGTCGGTGTCGTGCAGCAGCAGGGCGCTCATCGCGGTGAGCACGTTGGCGCCGTTGATGGTGCCCAGGCCGTCGCGGGCCCGCAGGCCGGGGATCGGAATGCCGGCGCGCTCCATGGCGACGCTCGTGGCCAGGCGCTCGCCCTGGTAGAAGGACTCGCCTTCGCCCATCAGCGAGAGCGCGAGCTGGGCCATCGGGGCGAGGTCGCCGCAGGCGCCCACCGAGCCCTTCTGGCAAACGACCGGGGTCACGCCCCGGTTGAGCATCTCGACGAGGGTCAGGGTGATCTCGGGGCGGATGCCCGAGTTGCCGTGGGCGTGGACGTTGATGCGGCCGGCCATCGCGGCCCGCACCACCTCTTGCGGCGCCGGCTCGCCGATGCCGGCCGCGTGGTTGTAGACGAGGGCGCGCTGGAACAGCCCGACCTGCTCGTCGGTGAGCACGACCTCGGAGAACTCGCCGATCCCCGTGTTGGTGCCGTACATGATCTCGTGGGCGGCGAGCTTCTCTTCGAGCATGGCGCGGCACACGCGGATGCGCTCCAGCGCCCGTGGCTCGAGCTCGACCTTCTCGCCCTCGCGCGCGATGCGCACGAGGCTCTCGATCGTCAGCGACCGGCCGTCAAGCGTGATCGACACAGGGCACTCCTTCCGCTCGCCGTGGGCGAGACGAGGGGACTTCGTTCACATGGGCGTAGACTATCGCCGCTGGCAGCGAGCGCAAACCGCGGCCGTCCCGGCGAGGGGGAGCCGCCGCTCCGGCCGGCCGCCTCGCACCGGCCGGCCGTGCCCGTCCAGAGGTGTAGACAACGCCGACAAGTGGCAAAGGAAGCCGACGAGAACCGGCGACGGCCGCAGGCAGCCGCCGTCGAACGAAACCTCGACAGGAGGTAAGACCCATGAGAATGCCGACACGCACCTGGACAGGCCGCGCCGCGCTGGCCGCGTGCCTTCTGGCACTGCCTGTCGTGGTCGCCGCCTGCGGCAGCAAGTCGACTGCCGCCACAGCGACACCGAGCCCGACGCCGAGCACCGCGACGAGCGCCTCGCCGACGGCGGCCATCACGACCGCCTGGCAGACGTTCTTCTCGGGCACGACGCCGGCGGCGACCAAGATCACCCTGCTGCAGGACGGCCAGAAGTTCGCCACCGTGATCCAGGAGCAGGCGGGCTCGCCGCTGGCCAAGGCGACCCAGGCCAAGGTGACGGCGGTGACCGTCACGTCGCCGACCACCGCCGACGTGACCTACTCGATCCTGCAGGGTGGTCAGGTGGCGCTGCCCGACCAGAAGGGACAGGCAGTGCTCGAGGGCGGCGTCTGGAAGGTCTCGGCGCCGAGCTTCCAGGCCCTGCTCAAGCTGGAGCAGGGACAGGCGAGCGCGTCGCCTTCGGCGACGCCGTGAGCGACAGCGTCTAGGGCCGCCCGATGGCACCTCCCGGCTCCGAGGAGAGCAGCGGGGCGGCGGCCGCCCTTGGCGGCCGCCGCCCCGCCCTTCTGACCCTCACCGCCGTCCTCTTTCTGACGTTCCTCGACACGACGATCGTCAGCGTCGCTTTGGCCGACGTGCAGTCGAGCCTGCACGCCGGCGTCTCTCAACTGCAGTGGGTCGTGAACGGCTACGCGCTGACCTTCGCCGGTCTGATGCTGGCCATGGGCACGCTGGGCGACCGCCTGGGGCGCAAGCGCGTGATGCTGAGCGGCCTTGCCGTGTTCATCGGCGGCTCGCTGTTCGGCGCGCTGGCGCCCACGGTCTCCACCCTGATCGCCGCCCGGGTGATCATGGGCGTCGGCGCCGCCGCGAGCGAACCGGGCACGCTGTCGATCATCCGCCACCTCTACCCCGAGCGCGCCAGGCGCGCCCGGGCGCTGGGCGTCTGGGCCGCGGTCGCCGGGCTGGCGCTGGCCATGGGTCCGGTGATCGGCGGCGTCTTGGTGGGTCTCGGCGGCTGGCGCGTCGTGTTCTGGTTCAACCTCGCCGCCGGCCTGCTCGTCTTGCTCGCGGCGCTGGCCACCGTGCCCGAGAGCTCAGACCCGCAGGCGGGCCCCATAGACGTCGCCGGCTTTCTCCTGGGCCCGCTCGCGCTGGGCACGGCGGTCTTCGCCGTCATCCACGGCGAGACCACCGGCTACCGCGATCCCGCGGTCGTCGCGCTGTTCGTGGTGAGCGCCGTGATCGGCCGTGGCGTTCGTGCTCGTCGAGCAGCGCAGCCCGGCGCCGATCTTCGACCATGTCTTCCTGCTGCGGGCGCCGTTCACCGGCGCCCTTACAGTCGCCTTCGCCGCGTACTTCGGCATCTTCTCGATCTTCTTCTTCACGGCGCTCTACCTGCAGGTCGTGGTCGGCTACTCCGCCTACCGCACGGCGGTCCTGTTCGTGCCCATGGCGGCCGCCATGATCGCCGCCTCGGCTTTGACCGGGCGCTGGGTGGCTCGCGCCGGGCCGCGCCTGCCGACCGCGTTCGGCTGTCTTGCCGCCGGCGTCGGCGTGCTGGCGACCGACGTGGCGCTGCGCGGCCACGTCGACTTTGCCACGCTCGCCCCCGCGCTGGCACTGGCAGGCCTGGGCTTCGGCGTCGCCGTCGTGCCGGTCACCTCGGTCGCCCTGACGCGTCGTGCCCGCCGAACACTCCGGCATGGCCGCCGGCGCCACCACGACGAGCCGCGAGCTGGGTTCGGTGGTGGGCGTGGCCGTGCTGGGCTCGCTGCTCAACGGCACATCTGACGGTCGACCTCACCAAGCGCCTTGCCCACCTCGGGGTGCCGAGCGCGTTTCGCAACATCGTGATCAACGCGGTCGAGACCGGTCAGGTGCCCAAGGGCAGCGGCGGAGCCGCCGCCGCCCAGCAGGCCTTCGGCCCGATCGTGGCCCACGTCATCGACGCCGCCTTCGGCGCCTTTCGCACCGGCCTCTCCATCTCACTGGTCGTGGCCGGCGGCGTCATCCTCGTTTCGGGACTGATCGCCTGGGTCACCCTGGCGCCGGCCCGGCTCGAGCCCGATCTGGAGCTCTAGGCTAGCTCAGCACGCGCCGCCGAAAGCCGTCGATGCCGACCCACGACAGCGCGACGGCAAAGGCGACCATTCCCACGTAGATGGCCCACACCGGCATGTGCACGATGCCCGAGGTGAGCGACAGACGGAAGCCCTCGCACATGTAGACCAGCGGGTTGACGAGCACCACCACCTGCAGCCAGCGGATCGGCGCAAGCGACGCCCAGGGGTAGTAGACCGCGCCGAGGAACGTGATCGGCAGGATCACGATGGCGAACAGGAGCGGCACCTGCGTGGGCTTCACCCTTGTGCCCATCGTCAGGCCCAGCGCCGCGCTGAGCACCGCCGCGATCGGGGCGATGGTCAGCAGGAACACCCAGTGGACGTGCAGGTGCACCGGCGTCGCCGGAATGACGGCGGCCAGCGGAAACACCACGAGGCCGGCGATCAGCGCCTGCACGGCGCCGGCCGCGATCTTCTCGACCGCCACCCCCCACACCGGCATCGGCGCCATGACCCGGTCTTCGATCTCGCGGGTGTAGCCGAACTCCTGCACCAGCGGCAGGGCGACCGCCTGCACGCCCTGGAAGATCATCGAGGTCCCCACCACTCCGGCCATGAGCAGCGTCGAGAAGTTCGACTCAGAGGACGACGACCCGCCCACGCCCTGGCCGATCTTGGGAAACACGTAGGTGAACACGAACACGAGCAGCAGCGGCTGCATGACGGTACGGATGGCAAACACCACGATCGTCTTGCGCAGCACGCGCAGGTCGCGCAGCAGCAGGGCCCAGAAGGCGGCCAGCGACGCGCCGCGCGATGGGCGAAAGCCCATCGCGCGGCGCGTCTCGAGACGGTCGGCGACGGTGCTCATTCGCGCAGCTCCTTGCCGGTCAGGGTGATGAACACGGTCTCGAGCGTAGGCTCGCTGACCGAGAGGTCGGTGATGGCAAAGCCGCCCGCGTCGGCGTGGGCCACGATGCGCGGCACCACGCCGTCGCCGCCCTTGAGAAACACGGTGACCACGCCGTCGCCGGTCTCGGCCCGGGCGCCGTCGCCCAGACCGGCCGTGAGCGCGGCGGCCAGGGCGGCCGGGTCGCCCGTCGTCGTGACGCGCGCGATCGTGTCGGCGCCGACCGAGGCCTTGAGGCCGTCGGGCGTGTCGAGCGCGAGGATGTGGCCGTGGTCCATGATCGCCACCCGGTCGCAGAGCCGATCGGCCTCTTCCATGTAGTGCGTGGTGAGCAGCACGGTCAGACCCTCGCCGTGCAGCTCGTGGAGGATCTCCCAGAGCGCGAGACGGCTCTGCGGGTCGAGGCCGGCCGTGGGCTCGTCGAGGAAGAGGATGTGCGGCCGGTGGGCGATGCCGCGGGCGACCATGAGCCGCTGGGCCATGCCGCCCGACAGCGCGTAGACGTCGGCCTTGGCCCGGTCGGCCAGGTGGAACTGCTCGAGCAGCTCGTCGGCCCGGGCGCGCGCGCCGGCCCTGTCCAGACCGAAGTAACGGCAGTGGAAGTAGAGGTTCTCCCAGACCGTCAGGCTGCGGTCGAGCGTGTTGGACTGGGCCACCACGCCGATCGCCTGCTTGGCCAGGGCCGGCTCGGCGACGACGTCGACGCCCCCCACGCAGGCCTGGCCGGCGGTGGGGATGACGCGCGTCGACAGCATGCCGACGGTGGTCGTCTTGCCGGCGCCGTTGGGGCCGAGCAGGCCGAAGATCTCGCCGGCGGCGACCGTCAGGTCGAGCGACTCGACGGCGCGGATGCCGCCCGGGTAGGTCTTCGACAGGCCGACGGTCATGATGACCTCGTCCAGGTTGCAGGCCAGCGCCCGGTCTGCGGTGGTGGCCTGCGTGGGGGCGAGCCCCTGGCTGCTACCCTGCACGCTCGTTCCTCTCCTTTTGTGGCAGCGGCGACTCGCCGCAGTAAGCCCGACCGTGAGACAGCCGGTCGGCATGCGGCCGTCGATGACCAGGTTGTCGCCAGGTGAGCCGTCCGGCAAACTCCCCGGGCGCACGCCGGCCGTCGGGCAGGCGTCCGCAGCCGCCGCTCACCCAGCGCAGGCCGCGTCGGCGGCCGCCCGGGTGTTCTACGACTACGCGAGCAGCCGCCGCAGCGCCGCCTTGGGATCGTCGACCAGCGGCCCGCCGTGATCGAAGCACAGGATCGCGAACGGCAGCTCCAGGAGACGCTCGACGCTGCGCCGCGTCTCGGCGGGGTCCTCGTGATACTCGGGCGGCACGAAGTGCAGCTCGCCGCCGCCCTCGTGGGCGATCAGGTCGGAACAGAACAGCACGCCCGGCTCGGCGGCGCGCAGGAACGAGTAGTGCGGCCACTCCGGCCCCGGCGTGCGCAACGCGACGAGACCGCCCGGCAGCGTGTCGCCGGCGGCGTAGCGGCGGTCGGGCTCTTCGTCGGCGGCCGCCGCGTCGACGGGCAGCCAGACCTCGGCGCCGAGCTCGCGCCGATAGCGCCAGGCGGCGCGCTGGTGACAGCGGGCGGTCAGCACGATGGCGCCCGGCTTGGGCAGGGCGGCCAGGGCGTCGTCGGCCAGGCGCACCGGGTCGACCAGGACGCAGGCGTCGCCTTCGACCAGGGCGTGCGAACTCGAAATCGCGCCGCCGATGTTGGCGTTGTGGATCTGCCAGTGGTACAGGCCGTCGACGATCTCCTCAGCCTGTTCGGCGATCTCGCGTGGCTCGGTCATCGCTCCTTGCCTCCTTCGTGCCCCGGCGAGCCGGCGGCGGTGCCGCCGGCTCTCGACCGGGAGTTGCTCGAGTTCCGGTCAGCGGCGCGCGACGAGCTCGAGATCGGCCGTGAGCGTGGCCACGTCGATGCCCGGCGGGTCGTGGCGCAGCCAGACCGGCGAAAGCAGCGCGTAGAGCTCGTCGCAGTAGGCCGTGTGAAACCCCCACGACGCCTTGACGGTCGTCCCCCAGGTGACCACCGTCGGGCCGTCGGCGTCGTAGGCGGCGTAGACGACGCAGTGGCCGTTGTGCGGGTTGGGCTTGTTGCGCGGCGTACCGTCGGGCGTGACCGTCCAGGCGGGCAGATCGCCCGGCGAGCCGGGCAGCACGGCGTCGGGCAGCTCGACGCCGACATACAGGCAGCCGAACAGGTCGATGGCGAGCTTGGCGGTCTCGACGGACCGCGTGTCGACCTCGACGAACGCCTTGATCGTCTGGCGGTCGATGCCGCGCGTGCGCCAGTACTTGAGAGCGTCAAGAAGGACGGTGCCGCGGTCGGTCGGATTGCCGCCGGGGCCGTCGTCGTGCGGATCGTAGCCGGTGATCGCCGAGTAGGCGCCCAGGACCATGGACGTGGTGATGGCAAGTTGCCGATGCTCGGCGTTGGCGGCCCACAGCATGTCGGCGTGAGCCTGCCCCGCGAGGGCGCAGTCGCCCACGGTGTCGTTGCCGAGCATGCCCCAGGCCTTGACGGCCGAGGCGTAGTCGACGGCGGCCGGCGGGGTCGGCGCCGCCGGGGTCAGATACGTGGCCAGCATCAGGTTGCGAGCGTCGTCTGCTTTGGGGAGCTTGCCGAGCTGGTACAGCGAGTCTGGCATGACGATGTTCCTTTGCGGTGAGGTGGCCGGCCTGTCTGGCGAGTCAAGCAGCGCTCAGACGAGCGGTCAAGGGTCGACCGTTGCGGCGTCGGGCTCCGCCGCCGCCGGCGCCGCGACGCCGAGCTCCGCCTCGAGAGCCAGCAGCGCCTTGCGCTGCTCCAGCAGGGCGACCTGACGCTTGAGCGTGGCCAGTTCGGCGTACGACCCCGCCGTCGCCAGCAGGCCCGCCTGCGCGATCTCCTGACGCTTGAGCTGCAGCTCCCTGGTCAGCACGGAGATCTGCTGGTCGAGTCCGGCGCTGCGCAGCGCCGCGACCCGATCGACGATCCGCTTGGAGCGCTCCAGCCCGAGGCCGACGGCGCCCGGCAGCAACTCCGCCGTGCCGGCCAGGCCGGCGGCCTCGGAGGTGGCGGCGACGCGCAGCGAGGCGAGTGCGCTGCCGGCCGAGAACCCGAGCTTGACGGCGCGTTTGCCGAACAGGGTCTTCGAGACCCGCACGGTGACGTGGCGGCAGCGCCCGTCCATCACGAGAGCCGCGGTCGAGGAGCGCTTGACGAGCCCGCCGGCGGCGTCGAGGCCGTAGGTCGTGAGCCGCACGCGCCGCGGCAGACGAACGAGGAGCTCGTTCTCCTCGACCGGCGGCCGCACACTGTGGCCGTCCTGTTCACCAGCGGCGTCCCCGCCCGGGTCGTCTTCGACGATCACGACCACGCCCAGCGCCTCGAAGGCGCCTTGCACCGCCGCCATCGCCGCAGCGTTGGCCTCGTCGCCCGAGCCCGACGACCGCAGCCGGCCGCCGGCAAGTTCGGGCAGCGCTTCCGCGGCGACGAGGGTGTCGAGCTCGAGCAGGAACTCGTAGTCTTCGAGCCGCGTGGCGATGGTCGTGGCCCGCCAGGCGCGGAAATGCTCGTCGAGCGCGGCGATCTCGGCGCGCGCCGAGACCAGCGCGCCCTCCAGGGCCCGGACCGCGGCGAGAGCCTCGGTGCGCGCCTTGTCGTCGGCGACCGCCGGCACGCGCCGCAGAGCGTCGGCCAGCCCGCGGACGAGCTCGGGGACGAGGGCGGCGCACGTGTCGAGCGCCTCGCTTTCATCGGGATGAGCCGCCCGGTAGGCCGTGGCGACCGCCTGCGTGTCGGCCGCTGCCGGGCCGCCGAGCGTCGGCCGCGGCCATCGCGTCGCTCAACGCCGGCGAGGCGGCGGCGCCCTGCGCGTCGGGGGCGCCCTGCGGCCCGGCGTTGGCGCCGGCCCTGCCGCGCGCCAACCTGTGCGCGGTCGCCGTCGCGGCGCCGGCGCACGACAGCGCCATGGCCGGGCTGCCCAGCAGCACGCCGGCGATCGAGGCGCCGGCGCTCACGGCGCCCACGGCGACCGTGCCGGCCCGGCCGGTGAGCTCGACCGAGCTCGTGACCAGCCGCCCGTCGTCGGTCCACTCGAACGCCACGCCGGTGTCGACCAGCAGACCCTCGGCGAGGCGCAGCAGCGAGGGTTCGCGCTCGCCCACGACGTCGAGGGTGACGGTCGCCTGGGCCGACGTGTCGTCGCGCCCCAGGACGGCGTCGTGGACGAAGGTGCGCGTCCCGGCGATGCGAACGCACGATTCGGGCAGGCGGAACGGCAGCTCCAGGTCGCTCATGCGCGTCTCCTGACGGTCGTGAGTGGCGTCGGCCCGGCGCGCGACCCCAAGCACGGCTCCCCAAGCCACGCGTCGGTTCGTACTGTACAGCATGGACGCCGACGAAGGGATCATGACGAGCTGCGACGAGCCGCTCTCGGGCGGCGGCGGGCGGGGCGCGCGCCTGCGGGGCGCGCCCCGCCCGCCGTCTAAAGGGCCTTCCGCAGGGCCGCCTCGAACTGGCCGCGAGTCGAGGCGCCGACCAGACGAGCCTTCTCGACCCCCTCACGGTCGAGGAACACAGTGGTCGGCACGCCCTTCACCCCCCAGGCCATCAGGATGACGCCGCTCGGGTCGGGGATCACCGGGTACGCGAGAGCGTACTTGCTCATGAAGGCGTCGGCGTCGCCCTGCTGGTCGTCGGCGACGCCCACGAAGGCCACCTCGGGGTGCGCCGCGGCGAAGGCCGAGAGCTCGGGCGCCTCCGCGTTGCAGGGCCCGCACCACGAGCCGAAGAAGTTGATCACGACCGGCTTGCCGCGCTCGGCGGCAAGACTGAAGGTCGCGCCCCTGGTGGTCGTGGCCGTCAGCTGCCCGGGCGTCGAGGCCTTGTCGCGCGCAGACGAAACCGCCCAGGCCGCGACGATGATGGCCGCCGCCACGCCAATGATCGCTGCGAGCTTTCCGCCACTCATCCGCCGACCTCAGTCTCTGGCCGTGTCCGCCACGCGCGCGTGGAGCTACGTATCGGCAGCGCTCGCCGGACGCTTGACCGGCGAAGCCCGGCAGCCGGCGCTCGGGCAAGCCGCCGGCACGCCTGGGCAGTGCGCCCAGTCGGTGCGCCCGGGTGATGCGCCCGCAGGAATGGGACGGACCGGCGCGGCCGCAAGCGGCCGCGCCGGTCCGTCCGACATGTGACCACTTGCGAAGCGAGGGGGCGCGGCCGCCAGGCCTCGCCCTGCGGACCCACTCGTCCTAGAGCCGCAGGCCGCAGTCGTCGAGCCAGGCCATGGCGGCGTCGAACTGCTCCATGTAATCCGGCATCGGTCCACCTTCGGAGCTGGTAAGCCACACGGCGATTCCCGCTCCGAACACCGCGCCGGCAAAGGCGCGCACGCGCAGCTCGTCGGCCGAGCGCCCGACACGGGCCGCGAGGGCCTCGGCGTACACGCGGATCGTGGCGGCAAGGTCGTCGAGCATGCGCTCGCGCAGCTCGGGGACCGCGAGGACCAGCTCCTGGCGTTCGCGCTCGAGGGCAAGCTCGTCGGGCGAGAGCGCACCGAAGACCGCGGCCATCGAGGCGCGCAGCGCCTGGATCGGGCTGAGCTCCGCCGGTTGCTCGCCAAAGGCGGCCAACAGGAGCGGGTCGAGGGCGTCGTGGATGACGACGTCTTCTTTGCTGGGGAAGTAGCGAAAGAAGGTGCTCGGCGAGACCTCGGCCGCCTCGGCGATCTGCTCGACGGTCGTCGCCGCGTAGCCCTGCTTGTGAAACAGCCGCAGGGCGGCTTCCTGGATGGCCTCGTGCGTCCTGACCTTCTTGCGCTCGCGCAACCCCGTCAAACCGTCCACCTTCGTCTCAGCCATTCAGCGGCCGCCCGCGGCCGGCTGCACCGATTCTGCACCTTCGCCCCCGGCCCTCGCAACGGCCCCTTGGCCGGCCGGCGCCGACGAGCACGGCTCCAACGCTGCCGACGACTCGGGCGAGGCCATCGCCTCCGAGCGGCGCGGCAGGAACACCAGGGCGAGGATGATGCCGACGACCGCGATGCCGCCGCAGACCGCCAGCATGACGTCCATGGCGTGCACATAAGCGGCGCGCACCACCTCGAACAGCGCGGCCGAACCGAGCTTGTGGGCCACCGCGACTCCCTCGGAGACACTGTCGCGCACGACCGGGGCGAGCGCGGCGGGCACCGCCGCCGCGTGCAGTCCGGAGCGGTAGGCCGAGCTGAGGACCGAACCCAGGATGGCCACCCCGAACGTGCCGCCGACCTGGCGGAGCGCCATGATCACGGCCGAACCCACGCCGCTGTGCTCGCCCGACAGCGCCCCCAGGGCGGCGCTCATCGCGCCGGGCAGGGCGAAGCCCAGTCCGGCGCCCACGATGGTCACCCAGAGGGCGGCGAAACCGTAGCCGCTGTCGACCCGGGTGAGGGCGCCCAGCAGCAGTCCGACGCTGATCAGCACGAACCCCCAGGCCACGGTGATCTTCGCGCCGGCCGGGCGCGTGAGCCGGTCGGCGAGCACGACGCCGACCACGAGGCCGCCGATGATCGGCAGCATCCGCACGCCGGCGCCCAGCGGGTCGACACCGACGATCGCCTCGTAAAAGGTCGGCACGGTGAAGAGCAGGCCGAACATGGCAAACGACACGACAGTCGCGAGAATGGCGCCCCAGGTGAAGCCCCGCGAGGCGAACAGCGTGAGGTCGACCAGCGGCCGCCCGGCGCGATGCCGCGACACGACACGTTCCCAGACCGCGAACACGACGAGCACCCCGGCGCCGGCGGCCATGGCGAGAAGGTTGACGGCGTCGCCCCAGCCCTTCTGCCCCGCTTCGATCAGGCCGTAGCTCAGCACGGTCAGCCCCACGCTCGACAGAAGCACGCCGACGTAGTCGATCCGATCGCGCCGGGTGCTGCGCGATTCGGGCATGAGCAGGGCCACGGCGACGAGGGCGACGGCGATCACCGGCACGTTGATGAGAAACACCGAGCCCCACCAGAAGCGGGTGAGCAGCCAGCCGCCGAGGATCGGTCCGATCGGGTAGGCCACCATCCCCATGCCCATCACGATGGTGATCGCCCGCTGGCGCTCGCCCTCAGAGAACAGCACCGGAATGACCGCCACCGACAGCGGCACGATGAAGGCGGCGCCGAGTCCCAGAAGCGCGCGGGCGGCGATCAGCTCCCCTGCCGAGGCCGAGTACGCGCAGGCCAGCGAGGCCACCGCGAACACCACGAGGGCGATCAGCAGGAGCTTCTTGCGCCCGTAGCGGTCGCCGAGTAGCCCGGCGGGCAGCAGCATCGCCGCGAAGACGAGGCTGTAGGAGACGACGAACCACTGGAGCACGCTGCCGTTTGCGACGTGCAGCCCGACGGCCAGCGTGGGCAGCGCGAGGTTGAGCACGGTCAGATCGAGACCGACCACCAGGCCGCTGACGGCCAGTGCACCGAGTGCCCACCACCGGCGCCTCCCGGAGGCCATGGCGGAAGCATTCATGATAGAGGCCTCCTTTCAGTAGTTACAAGCTACTGATAGTCTCTATCATGTTATGGTCTATGTCAAACTTTTCGACAGACGGTGCCGGCGCACTCACCCGCGGAACCTCGAAGGACGGCGCCGGCTCACTCGCCTATGGGACCCCGGCGCGTGCGATCCTGGTCATGGTGAGCCGGTTCGACGACCGGGCGCGAATCGTGTGCGACGCACGCCCCAGCGGCGTCGGCGAACTCAGCCGGACGGCAGGCGCGCTCGGCCGCGGCGTCTCACCCGGCCCCGGAGAGCGTCGTCAGACGGCGTCGGAAGGGTCGCTCGGCCCGGGCGCGTTGAGGCGGTCGTCCTCGCTCGGCGACGCCGGCGACGGCATCGGCGCAAGCTCGATGTCGATGCTCCCGCACGCCGGGCACATCTCCTCGCCGATGTGCGTAGTCAGCCCCCTGAACGTGCGCCCACACTCGTGACAGACGAACTCATGGTCGGGCATGGCTCGAACTCCTCGTCGACGCCCCTATTCTAGGCGCTCGCGCGCCCGCGTCCAGAGGCTCGCGGCCCCGGGCGGACGAGCCGCGGCCTATGGCAGACGTGGGCCGGCGGAGACGACGGGCCCGTCGCGCACGACGAGGCGAGCGATCGCCGCCGTGGTCCCGCGGTTGCCGGCCGCATCGGTCGCGGCGACGGTGAATCGGTAGGTGCCGGTCGGCAGCCGGCAGGCAAAGACGCAGTTCCGGGTGCGATCGACCGCGACGGCGGCCATGACGATCTTCTTCACGAGCGTGCCGCGAGCGTTCACGATCCTGATCGTCACGGTCGCGGTTGGGCTGCCGGGGCGCGGGTCGCTCACGTAGAAGCGCAGAGCCGTGCGGTAGCCGCGCATCGCGCTCGCCGGCCATTTGGCGATCGGCGTCGGACGGCGGGTGTCGATGCGCACCCGGCCGACGCGCGCCGCCTCGACGTTGCCGGCGTTGTCGGTCGCGCGATAGAGGAACGTGTGAGTGCCGTCGCCGCTGTGATCGGCCGGCGCCGCGACAGTGAACGACGAACCCCTCGTCCAGGTCTTGCCACGGTCGAGCGAGTACTGGACCGAGGCGACCCCCGAGCCGCCCGGACCGTCGGTCGCGTGGAGCACGACGCGCACCGCCCGCCTGTGCCAGCCCGCGACGCCGGCGGCGGTGACCGTCGGCGGCCGAACGTCGGACCAGCCGGCGTGCGCGCTCGAAAGCATCGTGCCGGCCGTGCCGGCGACGAAGCCGTGCAGCGTGTCGGCAAAGGCGACCGAGGCGAGGTCCTGCTTTGTCGGGCAGTGTTGCGCGCGCCAGGACAGGCCGCCGTTGGTGGTGGCCAGAATGACCCCGCCGGCGCCGACCGCCCAGCCGTGGCGCGTGTCGGCGAAGGCGACCGTGTACAGGTCGTGGGCCTTTGCCGGCCGGCGCACGACCCAGTGGGCGCCGCCGTCGCTGGTGGCGATGATGACGCCGTCCTCGCCCACCGCCCAGGCGCGCCGCGCGCCGTAGCTCGTCACACCGTTCAGGTAGCGCGTGGTCGGCGACGTCTGCGCGGTCCAGACGGCGCCCCCGTCGGTGGTGAAGAGGATCGTGCCGTGGTCGCCCACGGCCCAGCCGTCACTCGCGTTGGGAAACGTCACGCTGAACAGGTCTTTGGTGGTGGGCGGACCCTGCGCGACCCAGCTCGCGCCGCCGTCGGTCGTGGCGATCACGGCGCCGTCGGTACCGACGGCCCAGCAGTCACGTCCCCGGCAAGCCACGCCGATCAGCGTCTCGGTCGTCGGGGTAGTCTGCGCCGACCAGTCGGCGCCACCGTTGGTGGTGGCCACGACGGTGCCGTCGGGACCCACCGCCCACCCGTCCGTCGCATCGGAGAACGCGACCCCGTAGAGGTCTTTGCCGGTGGCCGGACTCTGCGAAGCCCAGGTCGCGCCACCGTCGCTCGTGGCGACGATGGTCGGCCCCGGCCCCACCGCCCAGGCGTGAGCCGGGTCGGCCGCAGCCACAGACAGCAGCGGGGCGGAGGCCGCCTGATGGGCGCGTCCAGCCGGCGCTCGAGGCGACGGCGGCGTTTGCCGCGGCGGCGCCAAAGACGCCGGCCAACGCGCAGACGACGATGAGCATGAATGGCCCGCGCTTCACAATAGACTCTCCCGGTGATGCCGCTTGGTGCCCGCCACGAGGCTGGCCCAACCGCGTCCCTCGGCGCGGGTGGTCGCCCGACGCCACCTTCCTTGCCTGTCGCCCGGCCGGCCCGGCAGCGCTTGAGAGGGTTTGTCGACGCACCGCGCGGGATGCTTGAGGGCCGGGTGTCAAATTCAGAGTACCACGCCGGCGCGGTTGCACGACGGGGCGCGGCGCCGCCCCTGCGCGCTCGCCGCGACCCCAGCGAACCGACGACCGCCTGCCGGCGTCTCCACTGAAGAGAAGACCGGCCCATCGTCAAGGAGGCATCGTGCGCCGCATCGTCGTCATCATCGTCTCACTCGTCGCGATCTGCGCGGCGCTGGCCGTCGTTCTGGTCGCCGCCAACCATCACGCCACGAGCGCCGCCGCGGCGCCGGTCAATCCGCTGCGCGGCGACCCCACGGCGGCCACCGACGCCCGCCTGCTCGCCGCCCCGCTCGACCGCTTCGGGCTGGCACTGCTCGCCCGCGAGGCGCAGACCACGAGCGGCAACGTCGTCATCTCGCCGCTGTCGATCCACGACGTGCTCTCGATGATCCTGAACGGAGCCCAGGGCCGCACGGCCGCCGAGATGCGCCACACGCTCGGCCTCGAGGGGCTGAGCCTGCCCGCGACAGACCAGGCCTGGGCCGACCTGATCGCCGCCGCCCAGGCCGGCGACCATCCGGCCGTGCAGATCGCCGACTCGCTCTGGCTGCGCGACGGCGTGGCCTTCGCCCCGGCGTTCCTGGCCGCCGGACGCGACTACTTTGCCGCCAGCACGTCGCCGCTGCCCACCGACCCCGCCAAAGCGGCCGACGCCATCAACGGCTGGGTCGATGCGCACACGGCCGGCCTGATCAAGCAGATCGTCGACCCGAGCTACTTCAACGACGCCACGATCCTCACGGTCGTGAACACCGTGCACGTCAAGGCGGCCTGGCAGACGCCGTTCGACCCCAGTCGCACAGAGCCTGCACCCTTCACGCTCGCCGACGGCACGACCGTGCAGGTGCCGACCATGAGCGACGAGTTCTCCGGCCCCGTAGCGCAGACGCCCGCCTACGACGCCGTCGCCCTCGCCACGAAGGGTCCGGTCACCGCCTGGGTCATCGTGCCCCGCAACGGCCAGACACCCGACTCGCTGCTCACCCTGCTTGCGGCCCGCGGCCTGGACTCGCTCTACCGGGCCGCCCGGCCCGAGCCGGTCATGCTCGACCTGCCGAAGCTGCACACCACGTTTTCGGCCCCCGACCTGAAGCCCGAGCTGGAGGCGCTGGGCATGGTCTCGGCCTTCTCGCCACAGGATGCCGAGCTCCAGGGCATCGTCGCGCCGGGCACGGCGGGCCGGGTCTACATTCAGCGCGTCGTCCACAAGGCCGTGCTCAACGTCAACGAGAACGGCGTCGAGGCGGCCGCCGCGACGGCCGCTCTCGTCGGACTCTCCGCCGCACCCTACGCGCCCCTCACCATTCGCGCCGACAGACCGTTCCTGATGCTGCTCACCGACAAGAGCACCTCGGCGCCGCTGTTCATGGCGCTGATCAGGGACCCTCGCGAGTAGCGGAGCGGCGCGAGTAACGGAACGAAGGCGGGCAGCGAGGCGGCGCGGCCTGCGAGGCGGCGCGGCCGGCGAGGCGGCGCGGCCGGCGAGGCGGCGCGGCCGGCGAGGCGGCCGCGCGGGGGGCCGGAACGGTACGCAGGAGTCCCCGGTTTTCGAACCGGCTCCGCCGGCCTCATACTCTGCTCATGAAGGTCGTGCGCATCGTGGTGGCGCTCGCCGCGGCGTCGGCCCTGGGCGCCTCGGCGGCCAGCTGCGGCGCCGGCACGCCGACGGCCCGCGTCGCGTCGTCGCCGCCGCCCGAGACCATGCCGAAGGTTGCGACCTCGCCGGCGCCCGGCGCGACGATCGCGTGGGTGGGCCGGTTCTTCGCCGACGACGGGCGCTCCGTCGATCCCAAGAACGGCTACGGCGCGCCCCTGACGTTCAAGCTCGCCCGCGTCGACCCTCAGGATCTCGCAGGCGGACGGCCGTTACGTGGGCGTCATCGCCACGCCCTCGCTCCCGAACCTGCCGCCCAAGACCATGGTCTTTACGGCAACCTCGAGCACCGGCCGCAGCCTTCTGGCGGCGCCCGCCCCGCTCACCCGGATCGCGCTGCGTGCCCTGAGCGCCGACAGCTTCTCTTACAGATGTCGGGTGCGAGCGGGCGGCGTCTGGACGTTGTTCAGCGCCATGATCTTCCACCGGGTCGAGCCGCCGGCGTAGAGCCGCCACGTCCGGGCGGGCGTGCGGGGGCGAGCGCCCGAGCGCACGGTTGGCGCACAGCGCCTTGGTGCCCGGTCAGCGCACGCCTTGCGCGCGGCACGCCGGCGCACGGCCCTAGTGCACGCGGACCCTGACGACCGAGGTGAAGGCCGGAAAGTCGTAGCCTGCGTACTTGGCCACGTACCAGGTCGTGCGCCTGGGGTGCAGCAGGCCGGTCCGGAACTTGCCCGACTTGATCTTGCAGCGGGCGGCTTTGACCCAGCCCTTGGCGGCCAGCGTCGCCGGCTGGCCGGCCGCCCTGGTCCGCGAGTAGAGCGTCACATAGCCGGCGCCCGCCGGCACCCTGCCGCTCAGCCGGACGGTCTTGCCGTGGCGGATGGCGCTCGCCGAGGCCTTGAACGTGCAGACCTGGAAGAAGTCCCACAGCTGGACGAAGCTGTCGGGAGAGTCGATGCGGTACGTGTCGATCTCGTAGGTGTCGACGGGCGCGTTCGTGGGGATCCTCAGCGACGCCACGTAGGTGTTGCCCGCGCCGGTGGAGTGCACGACGGCGCTGTAATCGCACGGAGTTCCGCCGGGATCTCCTATGAAGCCGGCCTGCTCGCCGGCGGGCCAACCCTTCAGCACCATCTTGACGGTGGTGCCGGGCTTGCCCGAGCGCCGGCAGGTCGGCCCGGCAAGATAGGCATGCTGAGCCTTGCTCCAGTCGAGGTTCACCGTGCCGGTGGCGGTCGCGCCGGCGCTCACGTTCACCGGGGAGGCGCCGAGCCACTCCGTCTGAGCGATGCACGTCGCATAGCTCCCGGCCCAGTCGTACGCGTAGGCGACGACGTCGTCGAAGGCCGGAGGGACGGGGGCGGGCGGTGCCGACATTGCCAACACGTCGGCCGCGACCGCCCCCCCGCCGAGGTTCACGGTGGTCCAGGCGTATCCGATGTTCCCGTACCCGACCGTCACCTCAGCCTGCGTCGCCGGCGCGTTGGCGACGTCGACCATCACATGGGCGGGCTGCAACTCGTAGCTGCAGCGGCGTCGCGTTGTTGTTGTCCGTGAAGTCGAGGTTGAACCAATCGGCGCCCCCAAACCACTGCTCGGCGGGGTTGTAATAGACCGTAAGGTCGTCCCCCCACTTGTTCCAGCCCACGACGCCGGAAAAGTGGAAGGCGCCGTCGCTGCCGGTGCCGCTCGGATCGACCGAGGTGTTGGTGCCCCCGAAGTGGTAGTCGAATTGCCCCGTCCACCAGCCCCAGTCGACCTTCGCTCCAGGCCTCGGCGTGCCGTCGTAATTGAGCACGTGGCCGCTGATGTCGTAGGTGGCATTGCCCAGTCGCTGGTAGGACGTCGCGGTTGAAGATCCCCGCCTGGCTCCGGCAGCCGCGTGCTTGACGGCGGCAGAGGCCGGCGCAGCCGACGCGAGAACCAGACCGGCCGCGAGCGCCACAAAGGCGCACACCGCAAGACGTCTCATGGACCCTCCCCGGTTCTGTGTCGGTCATGCGGGCGCCCACGCCCGCGCGTTCCTCTGAAGCCATCTTAGACCGGTCGCGCGGCGGCGCAACTTGCGCCCGCAAGCCGATGCCGGCATCGCTATGGGCGCCCGCCACGCGCCCGGCCGCGACGCCCCGGCGGCCACCCGGTAACCGTCACTCGTACCTGAGAGCGGTCGTCGGTTCGACTGAAGCGGCCTGAACGGCCGGGCCGGTGCCGGCCAGAATGCCCACGGCGGCGGCCACCACCAGGGCGAGGGCCACCGTCGTCACCGAGAACACCGGCGAGACGCTCAAAGCCGAGCCGCCGATGAAGGCGGCGCCGATGCCCACGCCCAGGCCGAGGATGCCGCCGATCACGGCGATGACGATCGCGTAGACCAGGAACTGGACGACGATGTTGCGCCGCGTCGCCCCCACGGCGCGCCGCACGCCGATCTCGCGGGTGCGTTCGCGGACCGTGACGAGCATCACGTTGGTCACGCCGATGCCGCCGACGACGAGACTGATCGCGGCGATGGCAGCCATCAGCCGGGTGAGCGTCTTGGTGGACGACGAGACGGCCGAGGCGATCGAGCTGGCGTTGACGATCTGAAAGTCGTCCTGGGCGGTGCTGGCCAGGTTGTGAGCGCTGCGCAGGGTGCTTTCGACCGCCGCCTGGAAGGTGTTGACGGCGCTGGGCTCGGCCTGCACGCGAATCTGCGAGATGTTGGGGCTAAAGGCGACGAGCCTTCCCTCGATTGAACCCAGGGGCACGAGCACGCTCGAGTCGACCGAGGCAAAGCCGACGCCGCCCTGCGCGACCAGCACGCCGATCACCTGGAACTGGACGCCGCCCACGTCGATCGTCTGGCCCACCGCGCGCAGCGGCGAGACGTCGAGGTCGCTGGCCACGGTATTGCCCAGCACGGCCACCGGCAGGGAGTGGCTGGCGTCGAAGTCGCTGAAGAAGGTGCCGGCCTCGACCGTGAGGTGGTCGATGCCCACGATCTGCGGCAAGGTGCCACTGATCGACTCCGTGGCGCTCG
Source organism: uncultured Actinomycetes bacterium (assembly GCA_963751565.1). Classification (GTDB taxonomy): domain Bacteria; phylum Actinomycetota; class Thermoleophilia; order UBA2241; family UBA2241; genus Bog-752. The sequence goes on from CAVVVA010000004.1 coordinate 37,179, forward strand.
CCGAGCCGAGCGTCACGGTGGCGTTGGTGTTGACCGAGGTGACGGTCGCCTTGACCCCCGGCGTGGCGTCGATGGCGGCCACGTCGCTGGCGCTCAAGGGCACCGCGTTGGTCACGAACGGGCTGCTCTGCACGGTGATCGTGTCGGTGCCGAAGGCGTTGAAACGGTTCTCGACCGAGCGCGTCGAGCCGGCCCCGATCGAGGTCAGAGCGACCACCGCGGCGACGCCGATGACGATGCCCAGGATGGTCAGCACCGCCCGCAGCGGGTTGGCGCGCAGGCTCGAGAAAGCCATGCGCAGCGACTCGAGGACAACGATCATTGACCGCTGGTGCCCGACGAACTGCCGCCCGACGATGAGCCGCCCGACGAGCTTCCGCCGGTCGACCGGCGGAAGCTCCCGCCGCCGCCGAAACCGCCGAACCCGCCGAGGCCGCCGAAACCGCCGCTCGTACTGGTGCTGGTAGTCGCGGAGTTGGTGTACTGGCCGGTGACCACCACCTCACCTGCGGTGAGGCCGCTCGTGATCTGGGTGAGCGACGAGGTCGCCATGCCGGTGGTGACCTGGCGATACGTGGGGGTGCCGTTCATCATCACTTGCACGAACGTCGCCGACGAGCTGCCGCTGACGGCGCTCGTCGGCACCAGCAGCACGTTGCTGCGTGAGGCGATCGTCACGGTGAGCGAGCCGGTCATGCCCGACCTGGCCAGGCTCGGCATGCCGTGCGGGGCCAGGTCGACCGTGTACTCGACGGTGCTCGACGAGCCGCTCGCGGAGCCCGACGAGGCGGGCTGGTTGGCGATCGAAGTGATGGTGCCGGTGAACGGGTCGCTGGTCTCGCCGTCGATCGTCAGGGCGGCCTTCTGGCCGACCTTCAGTGAGGCGATGTCAGCCTGGGTCACGAGAGCCTGGGCGATCAGATCGTTCGGAAAGTCGATGGCGGCGAACGCGGTGCTGCTGCTCACGTGGCTGCCGAGGCCGACGTTCCACGACTCGATGACCGCGCCCTTGGGCATCCAGACGAACTGCGCGGTGGTGATCTCGCCGGTCTGACTCAGGCCCTGGGCGGCCTGCCAGTCTTCGAGCGCCGTCTCGGTCGAGGTGCCGAAGTCGCCGCTGATGGAGCCGCTGTAGTAGCCGTCGGCCCTAAGGGCGCGCTGCAGAGCCTTGACGTTGACCCTTTGGGCGCCCGAGGCGAGGTTGACCGAGAGAGTCTCGTAGAGCGGCGCCGTGCTCACGAACGCGTACACCCGCGTGCCCGAGACCGAGAGCAGCCGCCCCAGCGTGCGCGGGGTGGCACCGGCGCGGAGCGCGATGCCGGTCACCACCCCGCTCGTACCGGTCGAGGCCGCCGAGCTGCTGCTCGACGTCGTCCCGCTGGAGGTCGCGCTGGCGCTGCTGGTGAACGAACCGCCGCTGCTGCTTCTCGACGAGGTCGACGGGGAAGATGGCTTGCTGCTTTTCGTAGGGGTCGGCTTGGGCGTAGGCGTGACCGTGAAGCGAGCGGCGCTGGTGGCCGTGCCGCCGGAGCTTGTCACGGTGATCGGGCCACTGCCGGCGCCGGCCGGCACAATGGCCGAGAGGCGCGTGTCGCTCACCACCCTGAAGAACGCCGCACGGCCGTTGAAGCTCACCGCCGTGGCTCCGGTGAAGCCGCTGCCGGTCAGGGTCACGCTGCTACCCACCGGGCCCGCGGTCGGCGTGAAGCTCGTCAGTGTGGGTGTCGGTGTCGGCGACGGTGTCGGTGACGGTGACGCTGTGTCGTTGGTGGTGATCGCCCGCTCAGTGGCAAACATGATGTCCGCGTTGCCCGCGCCGTTTGCGGTGACGGCGCTGACGGTGGTGATCGCACTGCGGCCGGCCGTCGTGCTGTCACTGGTGAGCGACGAGCTGCCGCTCGAGCCGCTCGACGAGCTGCCGACACCGCTGAGCGAGATCGTCATCGCGTCCTGAGCGTTGGTCAGCGTGAAATCGGCCTGCACGGTCTCGGCGATGGTCCCGTTGGCCGCGGTGGAGGTGAGATAGTGGATGGTCGCCGACTTGTTGCGGTCGAGCAGCAGCAGCCCGGCCGTGACCGCCGCCGCGACGACGATCACGGCGATCAGGGCGATGAGCCACCAGCGGCGCTTGCCTTTCTTCATCGGTCTTCTGCTCCTTTGTGTCGTCGCTGTGACGCCGGCTCGCTGTGACCGCGGCCGACGCCGCTCAAGTCCCGCTCGTGGAGCCGCCGAACGAGGCGCCGCCCAGCGACGTACCGTTCTGCGTGAAACCCTGTCCGCCCGACTGGCCGTTGCGGAAGCCGCCCGAGAAGCGACCGCTGAACGTGCGCGTGTAGACGACGTTCTGGCCCGCGCTCAGGCCCGAGACGATCTCGGACTCGGTCTGGGTCTGCTGGCCGACCGTGACGCTCTGCGTCGTGGTCTTGCCGTTGACGAGCAGCTGGACGGTAGCGTTGCTGCCGCTGCCCTTGATCGCCGCCGTGGGGATGATGAGCACGTTGCTGGCCAGCACCTTGATCTGGATCTGGGCGATGCCCATGTACTTGGCGGTGACGCCCGCCGGCAGCTTCGTTATGGCGATCGTCGCCGCGACCGAGCCGTTGCTGCCCGGGGCCACGGAGGTCACCGTCCCCTGGGCGGTCTTGCCGCCCCGGAACAGACCCCCGCCGCCCTGGCCGCCCTGGCCGAAGAAGCCCTGGCCGCCGTTCGTACCGTTACCCGAGCCGAAGTAGCCCTGGCCGCCACTTCCTGGAGAGGGAGAGACGCTGGGGCGGGCGGACCCCGAGCCGAAGGTGCCCGGGTTGACGCCGGCCGGCAGCTTGAAGAAGGACAGCGTGACCGACTGACCGGCCGCCACCTGCGAGGCGTTGCTGCCGACGACCTGGACCTTGCCGGTGGCCTTGCTCTTGGTCGAGGTGAGCTGCACCCTGCCCGTCACGCTGTCGACGAGGTTCCCGAGTCGCACCGTGGCAAGGACCTGCACGGTGCGGCTGCCGGACGCCGTCGCGGCCTTGCTGGTACCGCCACAGCCGGCCACGAGTGCGGCCGCCGCGATCAGAAGAACAAGACATGCGCCGAGACCGGCGCCGAGCCGCCGGTTCGACCGGCGCGGGTGAGCAGGCGTCATCGCTATCCCTCCATCGGGTGTTCGTCGTGCAATCTGCCGTCGCGCAACACCAATCGCCTGTCGGCGTGGCCGGCGACGTCTTGTTCGTGGGTGATCATGACGATCGTGCGGCCCTGGGCGTGAACCTGGTCGAGCAGTTCGAGCACGTCGTTGGTGGCCGCCAGATCGAGGTTGCCGGTGGGTTCGTCGACCAACAGCAGCTCGGGGTCGCCGACCAGCGCCCGGGCGATCGCCACGCGCTGCATCTGGCCACCCGAGAGCTGACCGGGGTCGTGATCGGCGCGGTCGGCGAGGTCGACGGCCTCGAGCGCCGCCTGGGCGCGTCGCAGGCGCTCGGCACGGCGCACGCCGCGGTAGATGAGCGGCGTGGCCACGTTTTCGAGAGCGCTGGTGCGGGGCAGCAGGTTGTGGAGCTGAAAGACGAAGCCGAGGAGCTCGTTGCGCAAACGGGCGCGCGCGGCGTCGTCGAGGCCGCTGACGTCGTGACCGGCGAGCACGTAGGTGCCCGCGTCGGCGCTGTCGAGCAGGCCGAGCACGTGCAGCAGGGTCGACTTGCCCGAGCCCGAGCGCCCGGTGCAGGCGACCCACTCGCCGCGGTGCACCTGCAGGTCCAGGTCGTAAAGGACGGGCAGGACAATGTCGCCGTGCCGGTAGGTGCGCTCGATGCCGGTCGCGGCGAGGACGACCTCACCGTCCACGGCGGGAGGCGACGATTGGCGCTCGCTCACCTGGCTCCTTTCATGATGCCCGATGGCTGGAGTGTAGGCACCCTGCCTGAGCATCGGCTGGGCCAAGGCTGTGAGGATGCTGAGAGTATGCCCACCGGCGTGCAATGCCCGGACTTGCCGGAACCCAGGGTTGAGTCTGGCCGCAAGCGCGCCCAGTAGCAAGAGGATCGGTCGCCGACGTGGCGGCGCGGTGCGCGCCGGTCTGACCCCGCCTCGTCGCGTCTAGCGGGCGCGCGTCACGAACGGAGCTCCATCGTCGGCGAGGCGACGCTCGAGCGGGATGAAGCGTGCCGACAGTCCGGTGGGTTCGACCTCCACGATGACTACAGTGGGCCCGTCGTCTTCTTCGTCGGGAGAGCTCGCCGTGCCGGGGTTCAGATACAGCATGCCGTCTACCCACGAGGCCGACGGGACGTGCACGTGGCCGAAGACGACGAGGTGGGGCGGCGCCTCGTCGGGACCGAACACGATGCGGCCGGCTGCGAGGCGCTTGAGGAGCCGCTTCGGCTTGTGGGCGACGACGAAGCGCACGCCGGCGATCTCGCCGGTCACCTCACGAGGCAGCGCCGACGTCAGGTCGTCGCCCTCGACGTTGCCCGACACGGCCGTCACCGGCGCGATCGCCTCGAGCGACGCGAGGATCGCGGCATCGCCGACGTCGCCGGCGTGGATGATGTGCGTCACCCCGCCGAACAGTCCCGCCACGACCGGGTCGAGGTAGCCGTGGGTATCGCTGATGACACCGATCCGCGGTCTGGTCGAAGGCGCCGGCCCGACCGCCGCGGACGCACCCGCCGCCTTTGCCGGCCGATCGCTCGTTGTGCGATCCTTGCCGACGCTCTTGAGCTTGGCGCCGCCGGCCTTGACCCCAGCGTCGCCGCCCTTGACTCCGGCGCCGCCGGCCGCCGTCAGCACGACCGTGCCGCGCTGATCGTCCGCCTCCACCATGACCGCCTCCTGAAGATGCCTGCCGGGGCCGTTGTTCCCGCTACGACGCAGTTCGGAACGGCCGGCTGCATCAGGCCCTGGGACAGATGACGAGCCGCATCGCACCGGTGAGCGGAAACGTCTTCGGCCAGGCGCCGTCACGTGCTGTACGGGGGTTGCCATGCGCCGGCGACGACGCCGCTCGCATCCCTGAACTCGGCCCTCGCCGCCGCGGTTACTGCGCTCCGGCGACCGGCTCGACCGGCTCGACCGACAGCGACTCGCCGGGCTCGAGCAGCCGCACCTCGACATCGGGCGCATTCTCGGCGGCCAGCTGGACGAACTCTTCGGGCCGCCGCCTGGTGCGCTGAAACCAGGCGTAGTTCGCCTGTTTTCCGGCGTAAGCCGAGCCGGGCACGTAGAGCGTACCCCAGTGGATCGGCACGGCGATGCGCGGCTGCAGCAGACCGAGAGCGTGGGCGGCGGTGCGCGGGCTCATGTGCCGGCCTTCGGGTGGCCGCACGCCCCAGGTCTCGATCGGCAGCAAAGCGACATCGATGCGCGCGTGCAGGCCGTCCATGCCGTCGAACAGGCCGGTGTCGCCGGCGAAGTAGATGGTCGCCGAGCCCCGGACGATGAACCCCAGCGGGTCGGTGGGCGGCGATACGACCCAGCGCCGGCGCGTGTGACTGGCGTGCACCGCCAGAACCTCGAGGTCGCCGAAATGCAGGCTCGTGTCGCGGCGCGTCTCGACGACGGTCTTGAAGCCGATGCGACTGACTGTGCGGCCCATGTGCGGCGGTCCGATGACAACGGCCGACTTGGGCAGCAGCTTCAGGGAGGGCGTGTCGAGGTGATCGAGGTGCAGGTGGCTGATAAGTACGACGTCGATGCGGTGCCGCACGGCCGGGTCGGGTAGCTCGCCGAAGCGCCGCAGGGGTCCCGTCCAGCGCTTGAGCACCGGATCGGTCAGAATGCGCAGGCCGTCCATCTCGATCAGGACCGTGCCCTGACCGACGTAGGTCACGCGCGTGGCGCCCATCGGCCGCGATTCAGTCACGGCGGCGACCTCGCGCCACACACGAGTCTGTCGGCTCGAAGATCGTCCACCTCACTCGTCGTAGTCGGACGTGCGCTCCTCGCAGTCCGACGCGCGCACGCTGTGCGCCGGCCCTCGCGCCCGGTGCGCGCGTTGGCGCTCGCTTTCGCGCCGGCGCTCGCCGGAGGAATGGTTCGCGCCGGTCGGCTCTTGCTCCTCAAGTTTACTACCGTGCCCGGCAGGCGCCGCCGCCGCGCCTGATGCTAGAGTGTTCGGGTCGACACGGCAGGTGAGCGTGGCCAAGACCGACATCCTGATTCGCAGCGCCACAAGGGCCGACGCCGCCGCGATCACGGCGATCTACAACCAGGCCGTGCTGGGCTCGACGGCCACCTTCGATCTCGAGCCCGAAACGGTCACGGCCCGGCGCCTTTGGCTCAGGAGCGCCGGCACGCGGCTTTGCCTGGTCGCCGAGGTCGGCGAACGCGTCGTCGGCTGGTCGTCACTCTCTCGCTGGTCGCCGCGCGGCGGCTACGACCGGACGGTCGAAGCCTCGATCTACGTCGCCCCGGACACGCAGCGCGCGGGCGTCGGCCTGGCCCTCGCCGGAGCGGCGCTGGAGGCCGCTGCGCACCTCGACGTGCACGCTGTGATCGCCCAGATCTGCGCCGAGAACTCGGCCGGGCTCGCGCTTGCCGACGCGCTGGGCTTCGCGCGGGTCGGGACCCTGCGCGAGGTCGGCCGCAAGTTCGGCCGCCCGCTCGACGTCGTACTCTGCGAGCGGCTCGTCTGACTCAGCCCCCGGCTGTGACCGTCTCCACCCGACGGGTCGCGGTCCACGAGCCCGGCAGCGGCGTGCCCGCCCGGGTGCGGGCGAGCAGTCCGTCGATGTCGTCGAGCTCCTCCCACCGGACCACCCGGTGGCCGTACCGCAGCGAAAAGACGAACTCGCCGGCGAGCTCGGTGCGCTTGGCGGCCAGGGCCTCGTCGAAGCGCGTCACGATCGCCCGCCAGTCGACACGCTCACGGTCGCTGCGCCCGAGCACGGCCAGGGCGACGAACTCGTCACTTTCGAGGCGGGCCACCACGTCGGAGTCGCGGAAGGTGGGCCGCAGCACGTCGGCGACCGCCAGCACGAGCGCGTCGCCGGCGGCGTGGCCGAGCCGGTCGTTGACGTCCTTCAAACCGACGAGCTCGGCGTGCAGCACGAGCACCTCGGCGCTCAGCCGCCGCGCCCGCTGCCGCGCCTCGCCCACCATGGCAAAGAAGCCGCGCCGGCTCAGCAGACCGGTGAGCTCGTCGGTGTGCGCCCTGCCGCGCGAGACTTCGGCGAGCTCCCGGTGGGCCGACAGGTCGCGCGCGACGGCGAGGCACAGCCGGCCGTCGGCCGTGTCGACGCGGCGCAGCGACACCTCGACCGGCAGGCGGTGGCCGTCGCTCGTCAGCCAGGTGCTCTCGAACACGAGGCTGCCGGCCTCGCGTAGCGCCTGCGTCCGCTGCTGCACGGCGCGCCGCACCTCGGGTGCGTAGAGCTCGTCGCAGGTCATGGCCAGAAGCCCGGAGCGAGGATAGCCCAGCGACATGCAGGCCGCCTCGTTGACCGCGAGGAGAAGACCGGGGCCGCCGCCGTCGGGCAGCTCGTACGCGCAGGCCGCATCGCCGCAAGCCTCGAAGAGGGCGCTGTAGCGCCGCTCGCAGCCCGCTCTGCCACGTTCGACCGCCGCGACCCGGGCGCCGGCGCGCAACCACGCGGTCCACACGGCGGCGACCGCGGCCAGGAGCACGGCGACGCCGGCGAGCCGGCCGGCGTGTGCGCCGCTGGCGGACGCCAGGAAGAGCTGCGCGGCCGCGGCCGCCGCGGCCGCGCAGCTCACAAGGGTCGGCGCGATCCAGCGTCTCATGGCCTGCCTTGTCGCGATTGTTCACGCCAGGAAAGGAGGCGAGTGGCCGCATCCTTCGCTACCACTTAGGTCGACCAGAGGCTCTTCGGTCTTGAATTCCGCGCAATGAAGATACGCGCGCGGTGAGGCGCGGGACGACCGGCGCGGGACGACCGGAGACCGGCGCGGGACGACCGGCGACCGGCGGCGACCACCGGACGGACGGCCCGGGAGCCGCTACTCCCCGCTGACCTCGACGCGGTTCTTGCCCAGGCGTTTGGCCTTGTAGAGGGCGGCGTCGGCTTCGTCGACCAGGCCGTCGGCGGTGGTGGCGTGCCCGGGCATGGTGGCGACGCCGACGCTCGCGGTGATCACCGGAGGAGACTGGTCGGTGCCGAACGTCTCGTCCTCGATGCTGCTGCGGATGCGCTCGCCGACCACATGGGCCGGGCTGCCGCCGTCGGCGGCTGCGGAGTCGCCCTCGCGGGCGGCGCCGACCGGAAGCGGCGTGCGACCCCGCTCGAGACCACTCTCCGTGACCGCGTCGCGCAGGCGCTCGCCGGCCCGCGCCGCCCCCGCCGCCCCAGTGCTCGGCAGGATGACGACGAACTCCTCGCCGCCGTAGCGGGCGACCAGGTCGACCTGCTGTCTCGTCTGCGACTGGAGCACTCTCCCGAGCTCGTGCAGCAGCGCGTCGCCGGCGCGGTGGCCGAACTGGTCGTTGTAGCTCTTGAAGTCGTCGATGTCGATCATCAGCAGCGAGAGCGGCAGCTCGTAGCGGTGCGCCCGGGCCACGTCCTGGGCCAGACGCTCGTAGAAGTAGCGGTGGTTGTAGAGACCGGTGAGGCCGTCGGTGATCGCCAGTTGCTCGACCTCGCCGTAGAGGCGCGCGTTCTGGATGGCCACCGCCGCCAGTGCGGCCAGCGTGCCGGCCAGCTCGCGCTCGTCGTCGCCGAAGCGCCGCAGGTGGCGCTTCTCGACCAGCTCCAGACAGCCGATCACCTCGTCCTTGAAGACCAGCGGCACCAGCAGGCAGCTCTTCTCGCCCCAGAACTCCATGCGCGAGCGGTCGGTCGCCGGCAGCTCGGGGTCGTCCATGCGGTTCTCGATCATGGAACGCGCGTGCAGCACGCGGGCAAAGGAGGGCTGCTCGTCGAGGCTCTCGCTGGAGCCCACCCAGTCGACGTCGGCGGGGTGCGGCTCGCGCGCCCACAGAGCGAGGCCCGTCGTGCGGTTCTCGGCGGGGTCGTAGTCGTAGATGTCGCACTCCCAGAGGTCGAGCACCTCGGCCGTGCGCCGCGCGACGCTGGCCAGGACCTCTTCGATCACGAGACTCGACGTGATCGCCGAGACGATCTCGGCCGTCACGCTGAATCGTTCCCTGGTCGGCAATGCTCCCCCCTCGCTGCCGCGATTCCTTGCTTTTGACTCTACTCCCTTCGCAGGTAGTCCGTCATCCCGGGATCGCGGGTATACCTTTCGTTGAGAAGGGCAAGCGGACCCGGAGGCCTACGGCGGCAACCCCGACAGTCACGATCTACTCACTCACCACCTGCGGCTGGAGCGCCAAGGCCAAGGCGTTCTTTCGCGCGCGCGGCGTCAGCCCGCTGATCATCGAGTACGACATGGCCGGCCCCGACCTGCAGGCGAAGATCTCGGCGGAGATGCGCGGCCACGGCGCCCAGGGCTTTCCGTTCGTGAAGATCGGCGGACACGTCGTGCCCGGCTACAGCCCTGCCGACTACGAGCGGCTACTCACGGACGGCTAGGGTGCGGTCGGCGCCGCGGCGCATCCGCGCCGCGGCGCCGACCGCCACTCACAGGCCCAGCAGGCCGGGGACGTCGACGATCGAGTCGACCACCCGGTCGGTGGCGCCGCCGGCGTGCGCGAGGGTGTCCTCGCGGAACTTGCCGGTGCGCACCAGCACGCCGGTGATGCCGACGGCCTGAGCCGCCAGGACGTCGCCGTCCAGGTCGTCGCCCACCATCGCCACGCGTCCGGCGGGCAGCCCGAGGGCCGCGAGCCCAGCGGCGAAGAACTCCGGAGACGGCTTGCCGGTCACCACGGCCGCACGACCGACGGCGTGTTCCAGCCCGACCACATACGCGCCGGCGTCGAGACAGACGCCGTCGGTCGTCATCCACGCCATCGAACGGTGCATCGCTACGAAGGCGGCGCCGCCGAGCAGCGCCCGGTAGACGCGGTTCAGGGTGCCGAAGGCAAACGATTCGTCGGCGCCCGAGATGAGCATCACGTCGGGGTCGTCGTCCAGGCCGACGAGGCGCACGCCGGCAAGATCGGCGGGCTGCGCGTCGCCCAGCAAAAAGACGCGCCCCTGCGGGTGGGCGGCGCGCAGATACGCCGCCGCGGCGACCGCGGCGCTCAGCACCTCGTCGTCCGCGACCTCGAACCCAGCCCTGCGCAGACCTGCGGCGATCGTCTCGCGGCTGCGGCCCGTCGTGCTGGTGAGCACGCGGATCGGCAGACCGCCGGCACGCAGCCGCGTGAACGCCGCGACGGCTCCGGGCAGCGGCTCCCACGACAAGGTGAGCACGCCGTCCATGTCGAGCAGCAGCCCGTCGATCGCCGGTAGCCCCGTCGTCATCGTCGCCGACCCGCCTTTCCGATCGCAGCCTCACGCCTCGAGTGAGCTCATCGTGTCTGCCCACCTCGCGTGAGCTCATTCTGGCTGCACGCTTCGAGTGAGCTCATCCTAGCCTGTCCCGCGCCGGTCGTCGTCCCGGTGTTGTGCGGGCGGATCCTGCTGTTCGTCGCTCCGGCCTTGTCGAGCCGATTCCCCCGCTACGTCGTCGCGGTCCCGTCGGGCCGATTCCCCCGGTTCGTCGTCGCGCTCCCGTCGGGCGCCCCCCCACGGTCGTCGTCCGCGCGCGAGGCGGCCGCGCCCCGGCCGACCCTGCGGCGCACGCGGCGCCAGAGGAACACGGCGCCGGCCAGGACGGCGGCGGCAACGACGATCAGGCCCGCCAGGCTGATATCGTCGGCCAGCGCGTCGAGATGTCGCACGAACAGCGTGGCAAGCAGGGTCACGACGGTCGCCCACACGACACAGGCCATGGCGTTGAAGGCAAAGAAGCGCCGCCAGACCACCCGGGAGCCACCCGCCGACAACGCCGCGAGGCCGCGCACCGGCGAGACCTGGCGAGCGACGGCGACGGTCCAGCCGGCGTGGCGCAGGTAGTAGGAGTCCATGCGCTCCAGGTAGGTCGCCGGCACGCGCAGGAACCGCAGCACGCGCTCGACCACCGGACGTCCGGCGGTGCGCCCGACGAGGTAGGCGAGGTTGTCGCCCGTGATCGCCGCCGCAGCCCCGACCACAATGACCCAGGGGAGGCTGAACACGCCGCGCTCGGCCTCGTAGGCGCCCACCAGCAGGCTCACTTCGCCGGGCAACGGGAACGCGAAGCTTTCGGCGGCGATCAACACGAAGACAATGAGATAGCCGTGGCGGCCGACCTGGCCGGCGACGTCGCGCAGGACGCCGTGCAGGGCGGCGAGCACGATGACGTGAGTCACACCGATCACCATGGGGGCCAAGCGGTCACGCGTGGGTTCTTCCCCATCGCGGGGCCACCTGAAGCCGGGAGCGGCCCACGGCGGCGGCGCCCGCCCGGTGGCGGCGAAACGCCGCGGTGGCGGCGATGCGCCGCGGTGGCGCCGATGCGCCGCGGTGGCGCGCCGCACGGCCGGCTAGCGAACTACAAGATCGGTGCTCGCCGCGGCCGTTTGGGCGTTGCCGGCGGCGTCGGTGGCCGAGACGACGATCCGGTAGGTCCCTTTGGCGAACCGGCAGATAAAGCGGTACGTGAGAGCGGCGTCGACCCGGCGGCCGGGCAGCACGATCTTCTTGACCAGCGCGCCGTGGGCGTCGCGAAAGCGCAGCGTCACGGTCGCTGTGGGACTGCCGGGCCGAGGGTCGCTCACAGCGAAGCGCAGCGTCGCCTGGCGGCCGCGGACCACCCGGACCGGCCACCTGACGACTGGGGTGGGTCGGCGTGTGTCGATGTGCACGGTGCAGGCGCGCTTCTTCTCGAGGTTGCCGGCCTTGTCGGCCGAGCGGTACCACACGGTGGCCGCGCCGTCGGCGGAATGGTCGCTCGGGGCGGGCACCGTGATCGAGCGGCCCTTCGTCCAGGTCGCCCCGCCGTCGAGCGAGTACTGCGTGTAGGCCACTCCCGTGCCGCCGCGGTTGTCGGTCGCGCTGAAGCGCAGCGTGACCGGCTTGCCATGCCAGGCCGCGCCGGCGCCCGAGACCGTCGTCACGGGCCGTATGAGGTCGGTGCTCACGCTGAAGGCCGTACCGTCGGGGCTCAGCGCCGAAGTGGCCGCCTCGGTGGCGTTCGTGTCCCCGAAGACCATGTCGATCCGCGACCAGTCGAAGTCCGCGATCGGCTGGCCTTCGAACGCGCAGGCGTGAAAGTTCACGAGGCCGAAGCCGGCCAGCGGCAGGATCGAGCCGTCGGCCAGCGAGGGCGCCTCGGCGACGATCTCGACCGAGGAGCGTTCGGCCTGAACGCCGATCTTGTCGGCGGTCTCGACGTCGGTGAAGGTCTGGCCGGTCGTCTGGTTGACCAGCGTCAGGGTGAACTTCTCCGGCGTCGCCGGGGAGGCGCCGCCGGCCGGAGTGGCCGGAGTCCAGGTGACGCCGGCCGTGACCCTGTCGCCGGCGTGGATGGCCAGCTTCGTGCCGGGGATGAAGTGAGCCGTGTCCGGATACATCTCATACCAGGCGTCGTAGTAGACGCGGCCCTGCATGCTGTACCCCTCGGTGCCGATCTGCTCGACCGTCTGGGGAGGGTCGGCGCCGGGGTCGGGGGTGTCGCCGTCGAGTCCGACCCAGAAGGCGGCGTCGGTGAGGAACGAGCTGCTCGACGGCACGCGCGGCTGCCTCCAGGAAGCGGTGACGCTCGTAAAGGGCCCACCGGTTACGTCGTAACCCGACCAGTTGGGCGACTTGCTGCGGGTGCCCAGCAGGGGGCGCGGCTGGCCCAACGGCTGGATGGTGATCTTCGGCAGGGTCACCGTAGAAACGGCCGGCACGCCGGCCGTCGAAGCCGCGACCCGGGAGCCCGTCGCGCAGGCCGCCGGGACGAAGGCCGCGCCGGCTGCGAACGGCAGGCATGCCAAGCCGACCGCCGGCAGCGCCCAGGGCAGCATGGCCCTCCAGCGTCTCACTCGACCCCCCGCCCTTCGTGACCGCGACGCGACCCCGCGTGTGCGCCGCCGCGCCTGTCTTGCGAGAACGATTGTAGTCGCCCCCACTTGCAGGCTACAACCGGGGCTCGTCCGCGCCGGCGGCGCGATTCTCAGAGAGCTCTCAGCCGGGGCTCAGGTCCGTATCAGAACCGCCCGTTACCGTGCCATCATGGCAACGACGGCCCCACCTCCCACGATCGTCCCACGCCGGAGGGAAGCGTGCGCGCCGGCGCCCCAGGTCGACGTCGTTCTGCCGGTCTACAACGAGGAAGGCGACCTCACGCGCAGCGTCTTGCGGTTGCACGCCTACCTCACCGGGAACCTGCCGTTCACGTTCCGCGTGACGATCGCCGACAACGCCAGCGTCGACCAGACCTGGCCGATCGCCCAGTGGCTGGCCGAGACCCTGCCCGGCGTGCGCGCCGTGCACCTCGACGAGAAAGGCCGCGGCCGGGCGCTGCGCGCCGTCTGGCAGGAGAGCGACGCCGGCGTGCTCGCCTACATGGACGTCGACCTTTCGACCGACCTCGCCGCGCTCCTGCCCCTGGTGGCGCCGCTGCTGTCGGGCCACTCCGACCTCGCCATCGGTACCCGGCTCGCACGCTCCTCGCTCGTAGTCCGCGGCGCCCGGCGTGAGGTCATCTCGCGCTGCTACAACCTGCTGCTGCACGCCGCACTGGGAGCCCGCTTCTCGGACGCCCAGTGCGGTTTCAAGGCGATCCGCGCCGACCGGGCGCGCGAGCTCCTGCCGCTGGTCGAAGACACCGGCTGGTTCTTTGACACGGAGTTGCTCGTGCTGGCCGAGCGCAGCGGCCTGCGCATCCATGAAGTGCCGGTCGACTGGCTCGACGACCCCGATTCGCGGGTCGAGATCGCCTCGACGGCGCTGGCCGACCTCAGGGGCATCGCCCGTCTCTCACGGACGCTCTCAAGCGGCAAGCTGACCCTGCCGGCCCCGCCGGACCGGCGCGGGAGGCGTTCCCCGGCGGCGTCCGCCGCGCCCGCCGCGACTGCGGGACTGCCCCGCCAGCTGCTGCGCTTCGGCCTGATCGGGGTGGCCAGCACGCTGGCCTACCTCGCGCTGTACCTGATCGCGCGCCCGGTCCTGTCGGCCCAATGGGCGAATGGCCTGGCGCTGCTCGTGACGGCCGTCGCCAACACCGCCGCCAACCGGCGGCTCACGTTCGGCGTGCGCGGCGCGGCGGGACGTCTGCGTCATCAGGGTCAGGGCCTCGTGGTGTTCGGCCTCGGCCTCGCAGTGACCAGCGGCGGCCTGCTCATCTTGCACCACACCGACCCGACCGCCTCGCGCGGCCTGGAGCTCGCCGTGCTTTTGGCCGCCAACGTAGCCGCCACCCTGCTGCGCTTCTGCCTGTTTCGCGCCTGGCTCTTTCCCACCCGAGCCGACCGTCCGACGAGGAGGACCTGAGCCATGACGACCGCCCCCGATCCCACCGCCGCGCCCGCCACGGACCTTCACCCAGGAAGCGCCGCGCGCGAAGCGAGCGGCCGCAGCTCCGGCCGCCTGCGCCGGCTGTGGCGCGGCCGGCCCGAGGAGCCGGCCTGGGTGCGGCCGGCGCTGCTCGCCCTGCTGGCCGGCACGGCGCTGCTCTACCTGGTCGGCCTGGACCGCTCGGGCTGGGCCAACGCCTTCTACTCGGCGGCGGTCCAGGCCGGCGCGCACAGCTGGAAAGCTTTCTTCTTTGGCTCCTCCGACGCAGCCAACTTCATCACGGTCGACAAGCCGCCGGCGTCACTGTGGGTGATGGACCTGTCGGCGCGTCTCTTCGGCGTCAACTCGTGGAGCATCCTCGTGCCGCAGGCGCTCGAGGGAGTCGCCTGCGTGGGCGTGCTCTACCTGACCGTGCGCCGCTGGTTCGGCCCGGCCGCCGGACTGCTCGCCGGTCTGGTGCTGGCGCTCACCCCCGTGGCGACGCTGATGTTCCGCTTCAACAACCCCGACGCGCTGCTGGTGCTGCTGCTCACGCTGGGCGCCTACGCCGTCACGAGGGCGATCGAGAAGGCCGACACCCGCTGGCTGGTGCTCGCAGCCGCCTTCGTCGGCCTCGGATTCACCACCAAGATGCTGCAGGCGCTGCTCGTCGTGCCGGCCCTCGCAGCCGCCTACGCCATCGCCGCGCCCACGTCGCCGTGGCGCCGGGCGCGCCAGCTCGTCGTGGCCGCAGTAGCGCTGCTCGTGTCGTGCGGCTGGTGGGTGGCGATCGTGCAGCTCTGGCCGGCCGCGAGCCGGCCGTACATAGGCGGCTCGCAGACCAACAGCGTCGTCGAGCTCATCTTCGGCTACAACGGCCTGGGGCGGATCACCGGCAACGAGACCGGTAGCGTCGTGCCCGGCGGCGCCGGCCGCGCCGGCGCGTGGGGCGCGACCGGCCTGGGGCGGCTGTTCTCGTCGTCGTGGGGCGGTCAGATCGCCTGGCTGCTACCGGCTGCCCTTGCGTTCCTGGTCGCGCTGCTGTGGCTGAGCCGGCGCGCGCCGCGCGGCGACCGTACGCGGGCCGCGGCCGTCCTGTGGGGCGGCGGCCTGCTGGTCACCGCCGTCGTGTTCAGCTTTGCCGAAGGTATCATCCACGAGTACTACGCGGTCGCTCTGGCCCCCGCGATCGGAGCGCTCGTCGGGATCGGCGCCACCGCGCTGTGGGCTCGCCGCTCCAGGGTGGGCTGGCGATTGTGCCTGGCGGCCATCGTCGCGACGACCGCCGTCTGGTCGTTCGTGCTGCTCGACCGCTCGCCAACCTGGCAGCCGTGGCTGCGCCCCATCGTGCTGGGCGGCGGCCTGCTGGCCGCCGTCCTGCTCGTCGTCGCCGACCGCCTGGCGAGACGCGCCGCTCTGGCCCTCGCCTCGGTCGGGGTCGCGGTCGCCCTGGCAGGTCCTGCGATGTACTCGGTGCAGACGGCATCGGCGGCGCACACCGGCTCGCTGCCGTCGGCCGGACCGGCGGTCTCCGGCGGCGCAAACGGCAGGTTCGGTCCCGGCGGTCGCCGTGGCCAGATCGGCTTCGGCGGTGGCGCGCCGAACGGGCCGAGCGCTCAGGGCGGCAACGGTGCCACGATTCCCAATGGTTCGCCGGGCGGCAACGGTGCACCGGGCGGCAAGAGTGCCCCGAGCGGTAATGGCACACCGGGCGCGCCGGCCGGCGCAACGGCCGGCAACGGCTCCGGCGGCGCGGGCGCAAGTCGCGGCACACCCGGGGCGAGTGCAGGTCGCGGCGCCGCGGGAGGCCTCCTCAACGCCAGTCGGCCGAGCGTGGCGCTGGTCACCCTGCTCGAGCAGAACGCCGGCCGCTACACGTGGGTCGCGGCGACCGTCGGCGCCCAGTCGGCGGCCGGCTATCAGCTGGCCACCGACGACCCGGTGATGAGCCTGGGAGGCTTCAACGGCAGCGATCCATATCCGACGCTCGCCGAGTTCGAGGCTCTGGTGGGCGCCGGCAAGGTCCACTACTTCATCGCCGGCGGCACAGGCGGTCTCGCCAACGCGGGCGCCGACGGCAACACGGTCGGTCCAATGGGGCTCGGCGGCGGCGGCTCGAGCAACGGCGCCCAGATGGGCGGCGGCGACTCCTCGATGAGCGCGATCAGCGCCTGGGTGGAGGCGCATTTCACCTCGCGGACCGTGGGCGGGATCACCGTCTACGACCTGACCAGCCGCAGCGGCTAGGACCCGGTTGTCGTGTTGATCTCCAACCTCTCGCGGCCCGTTTGCGCAGCCCACTCCCGCTGGCGTCGGCCGACCACGAGACCATCGCCGCATGGGCCGGCCCGGCGCTCGACTACTTTCTGAAAGGCGAGCTGGGC
The DNA here is from genome assembly GCA_963751565.1 of uncultured Actinomycetes bacterium. Taxonomy (GTDB): domain Bacteria; phylum Actinomycetota; class Thermoleophilia; order UBA2241; family UBA2241; genus Bog-752. The sequence goes on from CAVVVA010000004.1 coordinate 53,911, forward strand.
CGCACGGCGTGACGGCCGCGACCAGTCGGCGCCGACCTTTCAGCGGGCGACGCGCGCCTTTTCGCGCAGCTCCCGCCAGCGGCTGCCCGCCTTGCGCAGAGTGAAGGCGCCGATCATCGTCACGACTCCCCAGACGATGGCAACCAGGCCGACGAAGACCCCGATCAGGGTGACGGTCGCCCCGGGCCAGACCATCATGAGGATGCCCAGCACGATCAGGGCGATGCCCACGGCGGCGTCGTGGCCGCGCGTCTCGTGCCGGCCGCCGAAGGCCGCCACCGCGCGCACGATGCCCCACGCCAGCACGGTGATGCCGGCAACGAAGGCCACCACCTTGAGCGTCTCGCCGGGCCAGGCGAGCAAGACGACGCCCCCCATGATGGCGACCACGGCGCCGGCGAGGTGCGCACCCTGGGCCCCTCCCCTGCCCATCGTCACGAGTTGCGCCACGCCCATGAACAGCAGGAAGAGCCCGGTGAGCCACACGAGGGCGCCCAGGCTGCCGAAGGCGTGGCTGAGCACGACGATGCCAAAGACGACGGCAATCGCCCCAAAGGCGAGAAGCCAGCCCCAGTTGTGCGCCGCCCAGCCCGCCCGCCGGTCCAGCAGGTGCGCCTGGCGCCTGCTCACCGCAACCTCCTCCTGGACGACGATCCTGTCGTCGTCGCGATCCGTCTCGGCCCCGCCGCGTGTGTCTTCCATCCTGCCCCTCCCTCGTCGGCCGTGTGCCACGGCCATCGTACTTCGCGATGGCCTGTGCAGGTGATACCCCAGCGCGCCGCCCAGCGCACCGCACGCCGCGCCGCGCGCCGCCCAGCGCACCGCACGGCCCACGTGCTCACACGCATCTTTCGCAGGGCACACCGATTTCTCACGCAGGCCGTCCACACTACCTGCGAGGCCGGCGCCGCGTAACGCCGGCCGAAACCTGGCAACCAGGACGAAAGGGAGCGGCGGCCATGACGACTGGGCTGTCTCGAGTCACGATCCGCGGCGTCGAGCAGAGCGACTACGAGCGCGTGCTGGCGGTGATCGACGACTGGTGGGGCGGACGCAGCATGAGCGCGCGCCTGTCGCGCGTCTTCTTCGAGCACTTCAGCCAGACCGGCTTTATCGCCGAGGCCGACGTCGAGCTCGTGGGCTTCCTGCTTGGCTTCGTGTCGCAGACCTACCCCAGCGAAGCGTACATCCACTTCGTCGGCGTGCGCCCCGACCGGCGCCGCGCAGAGCTGGGCACGGCGCTGTACGAGCGCTTCTTCGGTGCGGCCTACGCGCAGTACTGCTCTGTCGTGCGCGCCTCGACCTCACCGGTCAACAAGTCCTCGATCGCCTTCCATCAGGCGCTCGGCTTTCTGATCGAGCCTGGTGACGGCGAGGTCGATGGGGTGCCCGTGCGCCGCGACTATCCGGTGCCGGGCGAGTCGCGAGTGCAGTTCGTGCGCGGCGTCGCCGAGCGGCACGGGGTCGCGCCGGTCGGCGTCCACGACCTCCTGGCCTGTTGAGCCGCAAGCGGCCCGCCGCAATCCCAACCGGATCACTCGGGAATGGCTCCGTGGAGCGCCCGTGAGTATAATCGGGCGCAGAACCCCGGAGTGCGAGGCGCACGTGACGCAGGCGGCGGCAGAGTCGGTCCCCGACAGATACTCGCGGCAGATCCTCTTTGAGGGCATCGGCGCCGAGGGCCAGCAGGCCGTCATGCGGGCGCGCGTGGCGATCGTCGGTTGCGGCGGTCTGGGATCGGTGCAGGCCACGCTGCTGGTACGCGCCGGGGTGGGCGCCGTGCGGCTCATCGACCGCGACTTCGTCGAGGAGAGCAACCTCCAGCGGCAGCTCCTCTACGACGAGAGCGACGTCCGCGGCTTTCAGCCCAAGGCGGCCGCGGCCGCCCGCAAGCTGCGCGAGGTGAACTCGCTCGTCGACGTCGAGGGCCTGGTCGACGACCTGAACCCGGCGACCATCGACCGGCTGCTCGGCGGAGTCGACGTGATCCTCGACGCGACCGACAACTTCGACGCCCGCTACCTGTTGAACGACTACGCGGTCAAGACCGGTACGCCGTGGATCTACGGTGCCTGCGTGGGTTCCTATGGCCTCACCTTCACGATCTTGCCCGGCGAGACCGCCTGTCTGCGCTGCGTCTTCGAAAGCGCACCGCCGCCGGGCCTCACCCCTACCTGCGACACTGCCGGCGTCCTGGGCTCGATCGTCGCCACGGTCGCTTCGCTGCAGGCGGCCGAGGCGCTCAAGCTCGCCGCCGGGCGGCGCGCGGCGCTCAGCCACAAGATCGCCATGTTCGACCTTTGGGAGAACACTTACGACGAGCTCGCCCTGCCCGGCGCCGATCCGCACTGCCCCTGCTGCGGCGAGCGCCGCTTCGACTACCTCGACGGGCGCGAGGGTTCGGAGACCTCCTCGCTGTGCGGGCGCGACGCCGTGCAGATCCGCGGGCGCGCGGGCGCCGGCATCGACCTGGACGCGCTCGCCGAGCGGCTCGCACCCCTGGGCCGGGTCGAGCGCAATCCCTTCCTTCTGCGAGCCGACATCGACGCCTGGCACCTCTCTGTGTTCGGCGACGGCCGGGCCATCATCGGCGGCACGAACGACCCGGCGGTCGCCAAGTCCGTGTATGCGCGCTACATCGGCACCTAGGGCGGCCGCGCAGCCCGGCGCCCCACCGGCCGCACGGCGCGTGACGCAACCACTTCCACGGCCGTGATCTACCTAGACAACGCCGCCACGTCGTACCCCAAGCCCGAAGCGGTCTACCGCGGCATGGAGGCCTTCGCCCGGGCCTCGGGCGGCAACCCGGGCCGCGCCGGGCACCGGCTGGCCGTCGAGGCTGAGGCGATGATCGACGACACGCGCCGGCTCGCGGCGCTCCTTTTTGGAGCGCCGCGCCCCGAGCGCATCGTCTTCTGCCTGAACGCCACCGACGCCCTGAACATGGCCATCAAGGGGTTCGTGCGCCCCGGCGACCACGTCGTCACCTCGGTGCTCGAGCACAACTCGGTCAGCCGGCCCCTCAACCGCCTCGAGCGCGACGGCGTCATCACCCTCACGCGTCTGCCGGCGACGAGCGATCATCTGATCGAACCCGACGCCCTGGCCCACGCCTGGACCCCCCGCACGCGCCTTGTCGCTATCACCCACGCGTCGAACGTCACCGGCACGATCCAGCCGGTCGGCGCTTTCGGACGCATCGCCCGGGAACGCGGCGGCCTGCTGCTGGTCGACGCCGGGCAGAGCGCCGGCGTCGTGCCGATCGACGTCGAAACCGACGACATCGATCTGCTGGCGTTCACCGGCCACAAAGGGCTGCTTGGCCCGACGGGCACCGGCGGCCTCGTGGTGGGCGAACGAGTCGAGCTCGCGGCCTGGCGCGAGGGCGGCACCGGCGGCGACTCGGCCGACCCCCTGCAGCCCGCCGAGCTGCCCTATCGCCTCGAAGGCGGCACGCCGAACGTCTTCGGCATCGCCGGCCTGCGGGAGGGCCTGCGCATCCTGCTCGAGCGCGGCGTCGACAACGTCCTCGCCGACGAGCGCGCGCTGCTCGCCACGCTTCTCCGGGCGCTGCGCCGACCCGAACAGCTCTCGTTCTACGGCGCCGACACGGTGATCCTCGGGCGCAGCGGCGAGGGCCGGGTCGGCCTGCTCTCGTTCACCATGGCCGGCTTCTCGCCGGCCGAACTTGCCACTGTGCTCGACCAGCACTACGGCATCGCCGTGCGGCCCGGCCTCCACTGCGCCCCCTACGCCCACAAGCACCTGGGCACGTTCCCCGCGGGCACGACGCGCGTGAGCGTCGGTCTTCTCAGCACCGAGGACGACATGCTCGCGGCGGCCGACGCCCTGAACGAGATTACCGGCGGCTGACGCAACCGACGCCGCCCGGCGCGACCTCCCGCGGCGCTCCGCCCCATCGGCTCGCCGCGACCGGCCCGTCCGATCCTCAGATCGTCGGCTTTCGTCGCGTCCGCGTCCCGCTGCGATTCTCAGGAGACTCCAAGGCAGCGCTCAGACGCTCCTCAGGGCAACGGGTTACAACTCTTGCGACAAGAGAAAGTCACCGGGACGCTCCAGCCTCGCAACGATCGTGCGCAGCGGGGAACACTCCGGTGGAAGCAACCAGCATGCGGAGGCACGATGTCGGATCCAGCGTCGCCGGGCGGGCCCTTCGGGAGCCCGGGCCCCGACGAGACAACAGAAATGGAAACGCGTGCGATGCGAGCCGGCGACCGCGCGCAGGCGAGTCCACCGAACACGCCCTGGAGTGCGCCGGACGGGGGCTGGGAGCCGCCGAGCGCGCGCGACGTGGGCTGGGGCCGGCCCTCGGCGGAGGCAGGCTGGACTGCGCTGCCGGACGGCGGCTGGAGCCCTCCAGCCCCACCGCAAGCAACGTGGATCGCACCGCCCCCACCGGAAGCGGCTGTGAGTTCGCCACCCCCGCCGGACGCGGGATCGCGGCCTCCGTTCCCCTCGCGGGGAGGCGCCCCGCTCCCCCGTCGCCGGCACCGCTTCGTGCGAGTCGCCGTCGGCGGGTTGCTGCTCGCCGCCGCGGTGTTCCTGGGTGTCGCGATCGGTCACGACTTCTGGCAATCGCATGTGTCCACGGCGTCGCAACCGCAGCCCGTCGCCGGCTCCGGCTCGAGCGGCTTTCCCTTCGGCAACCAGGGCGGCTCGGGGTCGAGCGGTTCGGGCGGCTTTCCGTTCGGCAACAACGGTGGCTCCGCGTCGGGTGGCTCGACGTCGAGCTCCGGTTCAAGGGCTCCAGGCGCCCCAAGCGACGTGGCCTCGATCGCGTCGGGAGTCGACCCGGCACTCGTGGATATCAACGTCACCCTCGGGTACCAGTCCGCGCAAGCGGCGGCCACGGGGATCGTCCTGAACTCCTCAGGTCTCGTGCTCACCAACAACCACGTGGTCGACGGCGCCACCAGCCTGAGCGCCACCGACGTGGGCAACGGCAAGACCTACCCGGCCACGGTCGTGGGCTACGACCGCAGCCACGACATCGCCCTCATCCAGCTGCAGGGCGCGTCCGGTCTGAAGACCGCGCCGCTCGGTGACTCGTCCAAGGCCGCGGTCGGCCAGGCGGTCGTCGCCATCGGCAACGCCGGCGGGGCCGGCGGCACGCCCAGCGCGGCGGGCGGTCAGATCGTCGCGCTCAACCAGCAGATCACCGCCGGCGACGAAGGCTCCGCCGCCAACTCCGAACGGCTGACCGGCCTGGTCGAGACCAACGCCGCCATCCAGCCCGGCGACTCCGGCGGGCCGCTCGTGAACACCGCGGGGCAGGTGCTCGCGATCGACACGGCCGCGTCGAGCGGCTACTCCTTCAATGCGGCCGACAGCCAGGGCTTCGCCGTCCCGATCGACACGGCCATGGCAATCGTCAACCAGATCCAGAATCACGACGCCTCGGCGACGGTGCACGTCGGCCCGACCGCGTTCCTCGGCGTCGCGCTCGAGCCCACCGGCGGCTTCGGCGCCGGGTTCGGTGGTCAGTCGGGCACGTCGAGCGCCGGCGCAACCATCGCGAGTGTGCTCCCGGGCGCGCCGGCGGCGCAGGCCGGCCTGGCGGCCCACGACACGATCGTGTCGGTCGACGGCCAGTCAGTCGACTCGCCGACGGCCCTGAGCGCGCTTCTGGGCAGGTACCAGCCCGGAGACCACGTCCAGATCGGCTGGACCGACGCAGCGGGCGGGCAGCACACGAGCACCGTGCAGCTCGCCACGGGACCGGCCGCCTGAGACCAGCCGCTGCAGATCGGCAATCAAAGACAGGGGCCCCGCCGCAATCGCGGCGGGGCCCCTGTCGCGCCCTGTCGACACGCCGCCGGCAACGGCGGCCCGGGCGGGGTCTAGGACACCGCCACGAGCGTGCCGATGGGGTCGTACCTGAACACGACGGCGGCCGTGGCGTAGGGCAGCTCGACGCAGCCGAGGCTCTGCGGCCACCCATACGACGCGCGCAGAAAGCCGTGCACCGCGTCGCCGCCGTTGAAGTAGGCGACGTAGGGCACGCCGGGATCGTCGTAGTGGCTGCCGTCGACGTTGGTGCCGCTCATCGTCGTCGACAGGTAGCGCGCGTAGACCGGGAACGTGCCGTAGGCGGTCGGCCGCTGGGCGACGCCGGTGTTGGTCGGGCTCGCCAGGACAACCCGGCCGTTCTGCCAGACTCTCAGCGTCTCGGGGATCGCCGTGGAGACCTCGATGTAGTCGTAAGCGCGTCTGCTGAAGAGGTGCCGACCGGTCGCCTTGAGCAGGGCCGTCCACACCTGGCGCCCAACGACGCCGTCGTCGGCGAGCGCGTGGTCGGATTCGAAGGCCATCACCGCGCCCCGGATCAGGGTCGTGTACCTGCCGCGCCGCCACAGAACGGCCAGCGGACGCGGGATGTGACGATACCGCCAGGCGAAGACGCCCGAGAGCGGTTTGAGGGAGATCAGGTCGAGGTTGCGCGGCTCGTGGTGGATGGCCGACACGTAGCGCGTCTTGCCGGCCAGACCCTGCCCTGTGCTGCCCGACGCCTGCTTGGTCACCGGGAGCACGAAGCGCAGCGGCAGATACCCGAGCTCAGCGAGCAGCTGCTGGAGACGCAGCACCGATGACGGGCCGCCGACCGTGAACGACAGCGCGTAGCTGCGCTTCAGCCGGGCGCCGTCGGCGGCGCACACGCCGCCGCTGCCGCCGGGAACGATCAGCCGCACCTTCGTGTAGACGGGCAGGTGACCCTTCGGGACGAACAGCAGAGTCGCGGCGTGGACGATCTTCCAGGAGCCGGGGACCCTGGGGGTCAGCTTGGGAAGCGGCGTGTCCGCGGCGAGCGCGGCCGAGAAGCGAATCCTGACGGAGCTCGCAAACGAGACGCTCGCGGCCTTGGCCCGCGGCGACACCGACACGACCTTCAGGGGAGGCGGCGGCGTGGGGGTCGGAGTCGGCGACGGCGATATGCTCGGCGACGGCGATATGCTCGGCGACGGCGATATGCTCGGCGACGGCGACGTGCTCGGCGACGGCGACGTGCTCGGCGTCGATGCCGAGGCGTGCGACACGACCCCCGCCGGGACCATGGCGAACGAGGCGGCCGCGACCAGAGCGACGGCGACCAGCCCCACAACGGGTAGTGCCGTTCCGGTGACGAGCTTCTTCAAAGGGTTCCCTCCGGTGTCAGACCCTGCAGCGGATCTCACGAACACGACCGCGCGATCGATCGCCGCTCACGATTTGCCTTCTGGCTCAGTGTAATCGCAAGGGGCGTCGACGAAAACCACGCGATCGTCACAGGCGGTCCATGACGATCGCCGCGCTCGGACAACCGGTGGCGCAGAGCCCGCAGCCACGGCACAGAGCGGCATCGAGAGCCGGCACGACGAGCTCCCCGTTGGCCGGCCCCGCCGAACGGATGATGGCGCCGAACGGGCAGCGCGGCGCGCAACGGTTGCAGCCGTCGCATGAGGCGGCCTCAACGCGGGCCACGTAGCGCGACAGCGGCCAGAGCTTGGCGGCGTCGAGGCGCTCCCCGGCAAGCTGCGGAAAGCAGCAGTCCGCACAGCAGGTGCAGATGCCCCGCATCGGTCCGCCCGGCAGGCCGCCGGTGTGCATCAGGCCCTGTCGGTCGGCCTCGCGGGCATTCTCGATCGCCCTCTGCGGCGAGATCTCCCAGCCGAGATCGTGCCAGTGGCCGTGGGGGCCCTCGAAGCGCAGGCAGTTCAGCGTCGGCTTGCGGCACCGGCCCAAGATGGCGCGACAGTCGCACGGAAAGAGGTAGACGTGTTCCTGAGCGAGCAGGATCTCCTCGACCTCGTCGAGCAGCAGGAAGGTGTGGTTCTCGATAGGGTCGATGGGCAGCCCGGCCTTGACGGCCTCGACGTAGGGCCGGGCCTGATCTACATAGAAGGAAAGCTCCCACTCGCGCAGGCGGTCCCGCACGGGGTCGGGCAGATCGAGCCAGCCCTCGAAGCAGGTCCAGACCACGAAGCGGTCGTGGAACGACGCCGCCGAGTAGCGGCCGCGTGCGGCGCGCTCGAGCACGCCGCGCCGGTGGGCACGCTCGAGAAAGGCGCGGACCTCGCCGCGAGCGGCGTTGGGAGCCACCAGGCCACGCAGGGCGGTGACGCCCAGCGGTCCGTCGGCGAGGGCGGCGACGAGCGCCGTCTCGGCCGGTTTGTAGAAGCGGTCGAGGAAGGGCAGTACAAACGCGGGGGCATCGACTGCCTGGGCGACGAGCCGCAAGGGCGCGGTCGCGTTGTCGTGGGCGATCGACTCCCCGGGCGCCGGCGCCGGCCGCAGCCTGGTGTCGCCCTGTTTCATCGCCACGGGAGCATCATCTTTATGATAGCGCGTTCCCGGCGGCGCTTCGGCGCGACACAGGCGGCTCGACGGAGCGGCCGCGACGGTCGGCCGGGGCTGGGCTAACCGGTGACGACCGCCCCGCGGCGTTCGTGCAGGCGCCGGCTGCGCTTCCTGAGCGCTTCGCGGTCGGACTTGCGCCCGCAGTCGTCACGTTCGAGGATTCCCCGCGAGGCCGCGCGGTCGATCTCGTCCAGCGCCTCCGCAGCCCGTCCCATGCCCTCGAGCAACAGGGTGAGCCGATTCAACGCGAGGGGCAGGTCGCGTCTGACCCGATACTCGTCGAGCGGCGACTCGCCGGCCGCCAACAGACTCTCCACGGCCTTGCGATAGAGCGCCACGGCATCGCGTGGATCTGACTTCTCCAGCGTGCGCGCCTCACACAGAAGACGTGACGCCTCGTCCAGGCGCTGCTCGACCTGCGTTCGAGCCCTGCGCTTCTCCTCGTGGAAGGCGGCGACCGCCGCCGCGGTGACCCGCAGACCACGGCCGGCCGCATAATCGACGAACTCGCGCTCCTCGTCGACCGACAGGCTCTCGTGCTCGAAGAAGACCAGGCAGCGACAGCCCGCCGGGTTGTCGCACTGTGGGTTTGGCGTCCAGACCACGGCGGCGGCGGCATCGGTCGTTTCCCGACCGTCCATGGCACGGCACGCCGGGCACGTGCCGTCGTCGGCGAGCGCCGAGTAGATCGCGTTGACCACGGTGACGCGCTCGCGCCCGGCCGCCGGGACGCCCGTGGCGAGGCTGACGGTGCGCGGCTCCTCCGATTCGGCGGCCACGAAGAGGGCGACCTGGGCGCGGCACGCCGGGCATACGCCGGCGGCGTCGATGGTGGGCAGCTGGCCACCACACAACCTGCAGGCAGCCATGGCGGGCGCAGCCGCGGTCGACTGCGCATCAGCCTCGACCGGCGCCGATGGCGGCGTCACGGACTCGAGCACCGATGATGGCGTCACGAACTCCTGCGCCGATGGCGGCGTCGCCGACTCGAGCGCGGTACCGGCGACAGCGACCGAGACGGGCGCACCACAGGTCGCACAGAATGTCACCGTCTCACCGATGGAGAGCCCGCAGTTGTGGCAGTGATTCATGACCACCTCCAGCAGACCGGCTCGCAAGGAGCGGGCATCGCGGATGTGATGCGCGATCTCCCTGCAAGTCATCGGCGCGACTGGCGACATCGTTAGGGTGTCGGCGCCTTCGCTGCCCACTCTCGCGTCGACTGATCAGGCGACATCGCGGCCCGGCGCCGGCTGTTCCGACGAGGCGTTCGGGTGTGCGATCCCGGCGGTGACGCAGACGACCGGCGGCGACGACCACGGCCGGCGGTTGGGGCGGCGCCGGGCTTCTCTAGCGCACCGTGCGAAACTGCGGCCAGTGGCGCAGCTCCCAGAGGACGGGAAGCGGCGACGCGCGGCCGAGAGCCCCGCGGCCGCCCAGGCGCAGCACCCAGGCCGGCCGCAGGCCGTGGCTCAGGCGGCTGCCGAAGAAGCTGCCGGGCAGGCCGGCAGGCCAGTCCGGCCTGGAGAAGGCCGGCGCACCCTTGCGCACGACGCGCAGCCGGTTGCGACCGATCAGGACCTGGCGGTTGCCGGCCCAGTCGGTGGCCCGCACCTCGACGCGGTACGTGCCGGGCTTGAGCTTGCACTTGAAACGCAGCCAGTAGTAGGGCGGAGCGGGCGACATGCCCCAGTCACCCGCTCGCTCGACGAACGAGCGCAGCACGCGGCCGTGAGAGCCGACGATCCTGATCGTCGCCTGCCTGATGCCGCTGGTGGCGTCGTCGGCCACGAAGTACAGCGCGCCGAGCTCACCCGTGTTGACCACGCTCTTGCGTGGCGCGAAGCAGGCGGGGCCCAGCGTGTCGATGCCGACCGTGCGGATCTCGGTCTGCTCGCGGTTGCCGACGGTGTCGGTGGAGCGGTAGAGGATCGTGCGCTCGCCGTCGTTGCGGTGGTCGGCGGCGGCGGGAACCACGACGACCGAACCGGACCGCCACGCCCCGCCGTCGAGGCTGAACTGCGTGAGGCCGATCCCCGAGCCACCGATGTCGTGCGCCGAGAAGTCGATGGTCACTGGCTTACGGTGCCACGCGTAGTCGTAGTGCTCGTCGAGGGTCACGGGAGCGGCGGTGTCGCCGCCCGCATCGAGCGTCGAGACCAGAAAACCGTCGCCGAAAGCCCAGACGTGCTGCGGGTCGGCGGCGGCGATCGCTTCGACTCCGTCGCCGCCGGCGACGCGCTGCCAGGTCGACCCGCCGTCCGTGGTCGCATAGACGCCGTTCAGGCCGCCCAGCCAGCCGTTCGAGGGATCGCTGAACTGGACCGTCGTGGCCAGGCTGTCGTTGAGGTCGGCCCTGCGCACCCACGTCTTGCCGCCGTCGGTCGTGTGGAGCACCCAGGACTGCACGGCATCGTCGTTGCCGTCGTAGCTTGTGCCGACCGCCCAGCCGCCGTGTCGGCTCGGGAACTGCACCCCGGTCATGTCGGGCGCGCCCTTGGGCAGCTTCTCCCTCGTCCAGGTGTAGCCGCCGTTGGTCGAGCCGAAGATCGCTCCCGTCGGATAGCCGCCGCCGCTCCCCCACCACCCGCCCGCTGCCCAGCCGGTCTCGGCATCGACGAAGTCGACTGCGTGCAGCTCGGTTGTCTGGTAGACGTACTGCGGGATCCAGGTGGTGCCGCCGTCGGTGGTGTGCTCGAGCGCCAGGGGAGCCCCCGAGCCGAAGGGGAACGGGTTGCTGCTGATCGCCCAGCCCACGGACGCATCAAGGAAGTCGACACCCACCAGTCCCCCGGCGAGAGTGGACTGCTGAGGAACCCACGTCTTGCCGGCGTCGGCGGTGTGCAGGATCACGCTGCCGTCGCCCCAGACGTCGCTGGCCCCCACGACCCAGCCGTCGTTCCTGTCGGGGAAGGCGACCCCCATGAGCGAGGTCGCCCAGCGCGCCGGGCTGTCCTGCTCGACCCAGCTTCGGCCGTCGGTACTGTGCAGCAGGGCGCCCACGGTGTCGACCGCCCACACGTCGGTCGCCGTGACCGCGGAGGCGGCGCTGAACCAGTACTGCTGCCCCGAGCTCGCCGACCGCCAGGTCGCGCCGGCGTCGCTCGAGATGAGGATGCCGTCGCCGACGGCGCAGACCGCGTCGCCGTGAGCGGCGACGGCCAGCGGATTGGCCGGCGCGGCCACGGTCGAGGTCTCCCAGCGTAGTCCACCGTCGCTCGAGTGCATGAAGACCGTGGGGTTCTGGAGGTCGAGGTTGTCGTAGCTCTGCCCGACAAGCCAGACGCTCGCGGCGCTGCTCGCCCGGATGCCGGTCGTCACCTGGTCGCCGGTCGGCACCGGGCGCCAGAGCAGGCCGCCGTCGCTGGTCGCCACCACCATCGAGTCGCCCCAGTCGTCTTGGGCGAGCGCCCAGCCGTCGCTGCGATCGACGAAATCGATCTGCACCACGAACTCCTGTGGGTTCAGCCCATCCTGCGGGCTGGCGGTCCAGGTCTTGCCGCCGTCGGCCGTCTTCCAGATGCGGCCCTTGGTGCCGCCCGCCCAGCCGTGGGTGGCGTCGACGAAGTCGACTGTGACGGACTCCTTGTAGGTGGCGGCGAGCTTCAGCGTCCGCCACGTGGCGCCGCCGTCGGTGGTCTTGAGGACGTCGCCGTCGGCCGTGCCGATCCAGCCGTGAGCGGCGTCGACGAAGCTGACGTTGGTCAACGAGTGGGTCAGGCCGCTCGGCGTCCGGTCGACCCAGGCGCCGCCGTCGGTCATGGCGAGGATCACGCCGGGCGCCGTCGGGTCGCCTTCGTCGCCGCCACAGGCCCAGCCGTGCCGGTCGTCGGTGAAGCTCACCGACCAGAGGTCGGCGTCGGTGCTCGTCGGCTGGGCGACCCAGGTGACGCCGGCGTCGGTGCTGTGCTCGACGAGGCCATCGGTCCCGACCGCCCAGACCTCGGCGGCGCCGGGGAAGGCGATGTCGTTCAGGCCTGCCGAAGGCTGAGGCATCTGCCAGAACCAGCCGTGCGCACCGTCGGGGACGAGGGCGTAGGCGGGAGCGGCCAGCACGGCGGCCGAGACGGCGATGGCCACGGCGACGCAAACGACAAGCCCGGCGCGTTTCATGTGCGACCCCTCCGCAGCGATGCTCATGCCGCGACGAATGGGCGATGCCGGCCGAACCGCCCCCCGTGCCGGGCGCATCAGCGCACCACCAGCGCGTTCACGGCCGCTGCCGTCTGCCGGTTGCCGGCGGCGTCGGTGGCGGTGACGATGAACCGGTAGGTCCCCCTGGCCAGCCGGCAGACGAAATCGTAGTCGTGGGCGCGGTCGACCTTGACCGCACGCAGCACGGCCTTCTTCACGAGCGCGCCGCGGGCGTTGCGGATCCTGATCGTCACGGTCGCCGTGGGGCTGCCGGGGCGCGGATCGCTCACGTAGAAGCGCAGGGCGGTGCGGGCGCCGCGGATCGCGGCCGCCGGCCACTTGGCGATGGGCGTCGGCCTGCGTGTGTCGATGCGCACCCTGCAGACGCGCGGCGTCTCGACGTTGCCCACGTTGTCGACCGAGCGGTAGAAGACCTTGTCGACCCCGTCGTTCGAGTGGTTCCTGGGGGCGGGCACGGTGGCCGTGGCGCCCTTGGTCCAGGTGACGCCGCCGTCGAGCGAATACTCGGTGTAGGCGACCCCCTGGCCGCCGGGGTTGTCGGTGGCCCGGAAATGGAGCTTCACCGGCTTGTCGTGCCAGCCCGCGCCGGCGCCCGACACCGTCGTGGTGGGCGGCGTCAGGTCGGTCGTGACCGTGAAGCTCGCTCCGTCTGCGCCCAGCGCCGAGGTCCGGGCCACGAGCGCCCCGCTCTCGTCGGAGGTCATGTCGATCTGGTTCCAGTCGAACGCGCTGATCGGCCGGCCGTCGATGGCGCAGTCGCTGAACCCGACGAGGCCGAAGTCGGAGACCGGCACGATGTCGCCGTTGTCGTTCGACGGCGCCTCGGCGATCACCTCGGCCGACGCGAGCGCCGGCACCGTGCTCATCGACTGCACGATAGAGAACGACGCGCCGCTCGTGTGGTCGACGAGCGTCAGCTCGAAGGTCGCGCCCACGGGGTCGGTGCAGGTGACGGTGCCGGTGAGCACGTCGCCCGCGTGGATCGCCATGTCGATCGTCACGGGGTAGGCCGGGTACATCTCATACCAGGCGTCGTAGCCGGCCACGCCCTCGCTGTAGCCTTCGGTGCCGATCTGCTCCACCGTGTCTGAGCCGTCGCCGTCGAGACCGACCCAGAAGGCGGCGTCGGAGAAAGTCGCGCCGGTACTGCGCACGCGCGGCTGGGTCCAGGTCGCGGTGACGGTCGTGAAGGGCCCGTCGGTGGAGTCGTCGTAGCCCGACCAGTTCGACGACGTGGTCGTCGTGCCCAGGAGCGGATGCGTGCCGACGGCCGGACGCGCCCCGGGCGCCGGTCGCGACCCGACCAGCGGATGCGTGTGGGTGGCCGGCCGGGTCGCGGCCATGGCCGCGACCGGCAGGACGGACACCACCAGGAGCGCCGCCGCAGCACACGTCAACCCCAGCACACAACGTCTCATGGCAGCTCCCCAGTGACCCCGCTCAAGGCCGATCGACATGGCCGTCTCGCAGGATAGCACGGACGAACCGGCAGCGCGGCGCCCGACGGCCGGCGGCGCTCTCCAACTTCGCTCCGAACGACGCTGCGGCGTCTTCTGGGCGTCACACGGTAGCGACCCGCGACCGCTCTTCTCGCGCGCTTCCCGGCTCACTCCTCGAGCGGCTCGTCGGCCGTCCGCGTCCGCCGCTTGACGAACACGTAGAGCACGCCGCCCAGAGCCGCGACCACCAGCACGCCGATGACGACGAGCACGCCGATCAGGCCCGCCGGGGTTCCGCCGCCGCCGCTCTTGGGCCTGACCGAGAGGTACGTCGCAAACCCGTACGGCGGGAAGACGACGTTGCCCACGTGGGCGGGCATCTGCACCCAGCCGGTCCACCTGGCCGTGTTCCAGGCCTCGGTGTCGTCGGAGTAGGCCAGCGGGATGTAGGGCGACTGCTGGTAGATGATCTGCTGGCACTTGTAGACGAGCTGCAGGCGCTTGGCGACGTCCATCTCGGTCGACTGCGCCTTGTAGGTGGCGTCGTAGAGCGGGTCGGACCAGGCACAGTCGCTCCAGCCGTCGATCTGCGCGGTGGTGAGGTAGCTCAGCGACGGGCCGGGGTCGATGTCGTTGTACCAGCCCCACAGGAACATGTCGTAGTTCGGGGTGAAGACACCCTTGACGGTGTTGTACAGATCGGCCTCGAGTGCACCGTCGTCGAGCGTCGAGAGGGTGATCTTCAGGCCGAGCTGACGGAACCAGCCTGTGATGAACTCGCCGCAGGCGATGCCCTGCTGGTAGCTGCTGCGGGCATACAGGCGCAGCGAGATCGGCTTGCCCTGGTGGTTGAGACGAACGCCGTTGACCAGCTTGTAGCCGGCGGCGGTCAGCATCTGCGAGGCCTTGGCCAGGTTGAAGCTGTAGGCCTCGCTGGCCGGCGGCGTCCAGTGCCAGTCGGGGTTGCGGTAGTAGTTCGCCGTGATGATCGTGTCGGCCGGCTTGGCCATGCCGCCGTAAGCGATCGCACAGAGCTTGTTCTTGTCGACCGCCCATTGCAGCGCCTGGCGGAACCGCCAGTCCTTGAGCACGGGGTTGCCCAGGGACGGGCCGCCGGTGTAGCAGTTGAAGCCGAGCTCGTCGTAGCCGTTGACGTACACCGCCCTCACTTGAACGCCCTTCACGTGCGATAGCATCTGCATCTGCGCCTGGAGCAGCCCGAGACAGCCGTCGAGGGCGCCGGACTTCATGTCCTCGCCCATGGTGTCGGCGCTGGTGTACTCCTCGAAGACGATGTCGTCGACGTGCGGGGCTCCGCCCCAGTAGTTCTTGTTGGCCTTCATGACGAGGTAGTTCGACTTGCTCCACTGGACGCACTGGAACGGCCCACTACCGACGATCGGCGGCGAGTTGGGAAGAGTGTGGACGGCCGTCTTGGTGGGGATCTTCGCCCAGATGTGCTCGGGCAGGATGGGGACCTCGGCCAGGTTGGCGAGCAGAGCGGGTTGGGGAGCCGAGCAGTCGATCTGCACCGTGTAGTCGCCGACGGCCGTCACCTTCACGATGTTCGTCGTGTAGCTCGTCCAGTTGGCGATGTCGTTCTTGACGATGTCGTTGTAGGTCCAGGCCACGTCGCGGGCGGTCAGCGGCACACCGTCCTGCCACTTGGCGTTCTGGCGGATCGTGAAGGTCCAGACCTTGCCGTTGTCGCTGGTGGTCCAGTTGGTCGCAAGACCCGTCGTCTTGTTCGGTGTCACGTCGGTCGTGTTCAGACCCACCAGCGTGTCGTAGTTCATGTACCAGATGGTGAACGCCGACGAGGTCGTGCCGATGAACGGGTTGAGGTTGTCGGGGCCGGCGGTCCAGCCCAGCCTGAGGATGACCTTGCCGGCCGGCGATGGGCTGGCGCTCGACGCGAGCGCCGATGTCACGCCCCACACGAACGCGGCCGAAAGCACGACCGTGGCCGCCAGCAGAACCGCCCGGCTAAAGGACAAGCGTGTGCGTCTCATCAAGGCCCCCCTGCTCGATCGGCGACCGCAGGCCTTGGCCCGCGCCGTCACGCTCCGCGTTGCCCCGGCCACTCCCTGGGGCACGAGGCGATTCTATACGCATGATCGCGTTCGACAAGGTCGCGTCGGCGACAACCTTGCTACGGTCACGGACCTCTTGTATGTTGGCGCGAGCCGGACGAGGTGGGGCGCAATGCCATGTTCCTTCACAGACGCGAGCGGCCGCGGCGCGCGTGAGACGGAGTCTCAGCCCGACCGCGGCAATCGACCCGGCGCGCCTCTCTCTGAGCCGTGAACAAGCGCGCCTATTTCGTGCGCAAGGTCGCCAACGCGATGCTGACGATCATCCTCGTCGCCTCGTTCAACTTCGTCCTGTTTCGCATCATGCCGGGCAACCCGGCGAGGCTCCTGCTGCCCAAGGGCAAGGTCTCCCTCGCGGCCATCCAGCAGCAGGAGGCGGCGTTCCACCTGAACAAGCCCATGTGGGAGCAGTTCATCTACTACTGGTCCGACACGGCGCGGCTCAAGTTCGGCTACTCGTTCGCCTTCAAGGTGCCGGTGACCCAGATCGTCGCAGAGCGCATCTGGCCGACGATCATCCTCTGCGGCCTCGGAACGCTCCTGGCGACCGTCATCGGCATGGTCGAGGGCGTGATCGCCGGCTGGAAGCGCGGCAAGGCCTTCGACACGGCGAGCACCGACGTCAGCATGATCATGTACGCCATGCCGACCTTCTGGCAGTGCCTGCTGGCGATCATGTTCTTCTCGGTCGCGCTGGGCTGGTTCCCGGTGGGCCGTGAGTCGACCCCCATGGCGCACTTCGCGATGTGGGGTCCGATCCCGCTCGACTTCACGACCTTGAAGACGCTGCTCTACCACATCACGCTGCCGGTCACGATGTTCGCCCTGGGCTACTACGGCGAGTACCACCTGATCATGCGCAGCTCGCTGACCGGCGTGATGAAGGAGGACTACGTCCTGACCGCCCAGGCCAAGGGACTGACCAGCAACAACATCCTGTGGCACCACGTGGTGCCCAACGCCATGCTGCCCACGGTGAGCCTCGTGATGATGAACCTGGGCTTCATCGTCTCGGGCGCCATCCTGGTCGAGAGCGTCTTCAACTGGCCGGGGATCGGTCTGCTCTCCTACCAGTCGATGGCCGCCCACGACTACCCCGTCATGCAGGCCGTCTTCATGCTGGGCAGCGTGGCCGTGATCGTGGCCAACCTCGTCGCCGACATCATGATGTACTACATCGATCCGCGGGTGAACGCCTGATGCCGCGGCAGATGAAGCGCTGGATCGTCGTCTGGACACCGGTCGTCTGGCTCGCCCTGGAGCTGATCAAGTACCCCAAGTCGATCCCGCTGTCGAGCGGCCTCGCGGCGATCGTGAAGGGCTTCTTCGCGCCGTCCATCGGCAACTTCCCGCCACAGTACCTGCTGCTGGCCGCCGTGGCGGTGGCGGCCTGGGGCACATGGCTGCTCTTTGGTCGTGCGGCCTCGCGCGGCTACCCCCTCACGGTCATCGCGACCGGCCTTGCGCTTGCCGCCTGGGGGCTCGTCAACGGCGGCCTCCTGAGCCCCGGCGGATTCAGCCTCGTCAACCGCACCGGCTACTTCACCTGGCTGTGCCAGACCGTGGTGGTGGTGCTGGTTGGGGCCTGCGTGTGGATGTGGGCCCGGTCGCACCCCGAGCGCGCCCAGCTCACCGTGCGCAACACGCGCCGCACCTGGCGCCTCTACCGCGCCAACCGCCAGGGCATGCTCGGCCTGTGGATCATCGTGGCGTTCGTGGCGATCGCCCTTCTCGCGCCCTTCCTGGCAAACCACGCCCTCCTGGCCCCCGGCGCCGGCATCGGCCTCGCCTTCGAGCACCCGACGGCCAGCTACTACCACCTTATGGGCACCGATGAGTTCGGGCGATCGATCCTCGCCGAGTTCATCTGGAGCGCCCGCATCTCGCTGGTCGTCGGCCTCATGGCGACGATCATCTCGTCGGTCCTCGGGGCCGCCATCGGCATCGCCGCCGGCTACTTCGGCGGCTGGACCGGCGAGATCTTCATGCGCATCACCGACGCCTTCCTCGTGATCCCCTGGCTGCCCCTGGCGATGGTGCTGGCGGCCGCCTGGGGCCACAACTACGTCATCGTGATCGTCATCATCGGGGTGACGAGCTGGCCGGGCACGGCGCGCGTCGTGCGGGCCGACGCGCTACGCGTCCGCGAGCTGCCCTTCATCGAGCGCGCCAAGGCCATCGGCTCGCGCGACATGCACATCATGAACAAGCACGTTCTGCCCAACGTCTTCCCGCTGATCTTCGCCAACACCATCCTGGTGGTGGCCGAAGCGATCACCGCCGAGACCGAGCTCTCGTTCCTCGGCCTGGGCGACCCGCTCAACTTCAGCTGGGGCACGATGCTTCACAACGCCTGGAACTCGGGCGCCGCGACCCTGCCGGCCTGGTGGTACATCCTGCCGCCGGGGATCGCCATCGTCTTCGTCGTGCTGGCCTTCACCTTCATGGGCACGGCCTTCGACGAGATCCTCGACCCCCGGCTGCGCAGCCGCGAGGAGACCGCCGGCTACGACGGCTTCGCCGCTCAGCCGCTCGTGGCCGCCGACGGCGCCGTGCCGCTGGGCGGCTTCGTCTTGAGCGAGGGCGCGCCGCGCATGCCGTACGGTGTGGAAAGCAAGGAGGAGCGGCGCGAGCGGGGGCCGTAGGCCTGCGGGCGCAGCGCGAGCGGAGGCGGCAGGCCTTCAGGCTCGGCGCGAGCGGGGGCAGCAGGCCTTCAGGCTCCCGGCGTGCGCCGCGCGCGCAGCGCCGCCCTGACGAGCCGGACGCGCTCGCGCAGCTCCCCGGCCCAGGCCATCCAGCGCCTGGGACCAAGGAAGATCGCCACCATGAACGCGGCGATCAGCACGCGCCCGAGATTCACGCGACCCGCTCCTTTCGATCTTCCTCGAGACAGACGACGGCGCTCGCCTCATGGTATGCCGCCAACCGATGTCGTCAATCGGTCGCCCCGCATGCGGCATGCAGGGTCGGAGTCCACGCAACGCTCGGCCGACTCACTCCGGTGGCCGAACCCGAGAACGACCGTCCTGCCTTGGGCGGACTCTCGCCGACGGCGTCCGCCCGCGCGACTGTCGGACGATCTCTGGGGAAGGTGATCTGGCGAAGCGCCGCGTGACCGCCGCTAGACGCCGAAGGCGCCCGTGCCCCACTGCGAGGCGGCCACCGCGGCGGCGACCGCCAGGGCGTCGTCGCCCTTCTGCAGCGCGGCCAGGATGGGGCCGTAGAGGCCGTTGCGCAGCGTGGCGATGGTCGCCGTGAACCCCTCCGCCCAACTCGTGTAGGCCTTGACTCCCACGCCGTTCATGTCGGTGGCGCCGGGCTCGGGCATGGTCGTGTCGAGCGGGTTGAAGCGCGCCGAGTTGAACCAGTTGCCGCCCTCGGCGAGCTCCCAGGCGGTGATGGCGGTCAGGTTCTGCGAGGTGACCGGCAGACCCAGGTAGCCCAGCAACGCCTGCGCCCAGCTGAGCGGCGTGTAGGCTCCGGCGGCGCCGGTGACCGGATGGTAGCCGAGCGCGGCTTCGGCCCGGCGGGCGGCCGCGGCGGCCGCCTTGCGGGCCTTCATCTGTTTGACGAGGGTCGTCACCTTGGCCTGCGCGGCGGCCAGCAGCGCCTGCCCTCGCTGCACTTCGGCGGCGATCTCGGTGCGCTGCACGGCGACCTGGGCAAGCAGCGCGACGGCCTGCTTACGGTCGCCGGCCAGACGCACGCCCTGCTGCTGCACCTCGGCCCTGGAGCGTTCGACCGATGACACGGCCGCCGCCGCCTGGCGGAAGACGTCGTCCCACAGGCGCATCCGACTCACCAGATCGTCGAAGCTGGTCGCCGACAGGGCGACGTCGAGATAGCCGCTCGCCGGCGTCTTGTACATGGCGACCACACGGTCGGCCAGGTTGCGATGGGCGAGGGCCAGCTGATAGCGTGCCTCGGCGAGCTTGCGCCGGTTGTCGGCGATTCGCGCGTCGACCGCGGTGAGACGCTGCGCCGTCGCATTGTAGCGCCCGGCTACGACCGCCATCTGGCCGTTCAGGGCGGCGATCTCGCCGCGCAACCGAACGGCGTTGGCCCTGGCTCGAGAGATCGAGGTCGTGGCGGACGCGACGGAGGGAGCTGCGAGTAGGACGGCCAGGGCGACCAGAGCCGCGAGCCCGACGGCGGCCTGCGCGAGTCGTCTGTCGGCCACGCCGTCACCTCCCCGTTGGGACCCCGGGCGGCCTGTGGCCTCCCGTCGACGAGCGCCGGCGCCTTGCCCGTCGCTCATCGCCTGTTCAGTGCCCGCGGCGCGGCCTCGCACTTTACCAGCTCGAGTACGAGGCGGCAACCCGCCCCCCGGACGACGGGGACGAGCTCAGCGTGTGTTTCGAGGTCGCGGACGCGGGGTCGTCAGGCAGCCGCGCGACGCGCGGGCGGCGTCAGTCGAGGCACTCGCGCAGGCGCTGCGACTCGCCGCGGCTGCGGAGCTTGGCGAGCGTCTTGGCCTCGATCTGACGAATGCGCTCGCGGGTCAGACCGAACCGCTGGCCGACTTCGTCGAGCGTGCGCGGCCGGTCGTCCCGCAGGCCAAAGCGCAGCTCGATCACGCTGCGTTCCCGAGTGGTCAGGCCGGCGAGGATCTCCTTGAGCTGCTCTTTGCGCATGACTTCGCCGACGGCCTCCGGCGGCGCCACGGCGGTGGCGTCTTCGATCAGCTCGCCGATCTCGGCGTCGCCCTGCTCGCCGGCCGGCGTCTCGAGGCTCACGGGCTGCTGGCCGATCTTGAGTATCTCGTACACCCTGTCGCTCTCGACGCCCATCTCGGCGGCCATCTCGTCGGGGGTCGGCTCGCGACCCAGCTCGAGCGTGAGCTGACGCTGGATACGCAGCAGCCCACTCATCTTCTCGGTCATGTGCACCGGAATGCGGATGGTGCGGCTCTGGTCGGCGATGCCCCTGGTGATCGCCTGGCGGATCCACCAGGTGGCGTAGGTCGAGAACTTGTTGCCCCTGCGATAGTCGAACTTCTCGACCGCGCGTACGAGGCCGAGGTTGCCCTCCTGGATGAGGTCGAGCAGCGGGATGCCGCGACCGACGTAGCGCTTGGCGATCGACACCACGAGACGCAGGTTGGCCTCGGTGAGCTTGCGCCGGGCCTCGGGGTCGCGCCGTTCGATGCGCTTGGCGAGACACACCTCTTCGTCGGCGGTCAGCAGCGGCACCTTGCCGATCTCACGCAGATACTCGCGTACGGCATCGACGCTCGGCGCCGGTCCGTAGCGGCGCGCCGCCCCTGGGGCGTCGTCGCCAAGGGACGACCTCGGCGCCACGGGCGAGCCGCAGCCAAAGCCGGTCGTCAGCTCGCGCCAGCCGTCGTCGGCGGCGCCGCCGTCGGGCACGAGCCCCTCGGTCGCATGCCAAACACCCATACGCATCTCCTCGCCGTGACACCGAGTCCAGTCGACACGATATCAGCCAAAACGCTCGCCTCCGCGTGGTCTTAACAAGCCTTAACCGGGTCTTTCGCCAGTCGTACGCGCCAGCCCGTGGCGCGCCTCGGGGAGCAGGGCCATGGCGGTCTCTACGTCGGCGTCGGCGTCGACGTCGGGGTCGGTGTTGCCGAATGGGTCGGCTTGGGACTGGCCGTCGGCTGCCGAGTGGGCGTCGGGGACCCCGGGCTGGGCGACGCGCTCGGGGAGACCGTCGGCTGTGGGCTCGCCGCCGCGTAGGCCCCGGTCCACGGCCGGTAGACCGGCATCACGGCCGGCTGTGTGAAGTCGGCGATCGGCTGCGAGCCGAAGACCATCTCGTAGTACTTGCCCCAGATGGGCACGCAGTAGGTCGCGCCCTGCACGCCGGGCATCGGCACCTCGGCCTGCGGATAGCCCATCCACACGGCCGTGGCGAGCTTCGGGTCGAAACCGCAGAACCAGGCGTCGGCCGAGTTGGTCGTGGTGCCCGTCTTGCCGGCCGCGATGCCCTGATAGTAGGCGGGCATGGCGGCCGCCGTGCCGTAGCGCGTGTTGCCTTCGAGGATCTTGTCGACGACGTAGGCCACGCCGGCGGGGATCGCCCTGTGGCCGGGCGTCGCGGAGCGGTCGACGCTGCCGTTGGGAAAGACGACCTTCTCGATGGCCTGCGGGGAGTGGTGGATGCCTTCGGCGGCGAAGGTCGCGTAGGCGTCGGCGACCTCGAGGGGGTTGACGACCTCGGAGCCCAGCACGATCGAAGGGTAGGGCTGCAACGGGCTCGTGATGCCCATCCTGTGGGCGACTGCGACGATGTTGCGCGGCCCCACGTCGAGGGCGAGCTGCGCGTAGACCGTGTTGTCGGACTGCCAGGTGGCCTGCACCAGGTTGATCGGGCCGGCGTAGGTGTTCGAGAACGTGCTGACGTTCCAGTAGGGCGGCACCGCTCCCAGACCGAGGTACAGGTGAAGGGGCTTCGAGTCGTAGTAGGTGGTCGCCGGATCGGCGCCCTGTTCGACGGCGGCCACCAGGGCGAACGGCTTCATCGCCGACCCGAGCTGACGATGCGACTGCCAGGCCAGGTTGAACTGGGTGGTCCGCCAGTCGGTGCTGGCCACCATCGCCCGAATATAGCCGGTGGCCGGGTCGATCGAGACCAGCGCGCCGGCGGGTCCGGCCGGCAACGTGCTCTTCAGCGCCGCGATCCCATCGTTTTGCAGCCGCATGTCGAGCGACGTGTAGACCTTGAGACCGCCTTCGAGGGCCTGATTCACCCCGTAGCGGTGGATGAGCTGGTCGGTCACGTACTGCACGAAGTAGGCCGCCGGACCCTTTTGGCTGGGCGGCGGCGCGTCGAACACGCGTGCCTTGGTGGCGATGGCGGCGGCCGCCTGCGGCGCGCCGATATACCCCTGGGCGCGCATCGTGGCCAGCACCAGGTCGCGGCGCTGCAGGGCGTCGGTGGGATCGTAGATGGGCGAGTAGCCGTTGGGGTCGCGGGGCAGCCCGGCCAGCAGGGCGCACTGCGGCAACGTGAGCTGCCAGACGTTGCGATGAAAGTAGGTCTGCGCGGCCGCCTCGACGCCGTAGGCGCCCGAGCCGTAGTACACGGTGTTCAGGTAGGCGGTGAGGATCCGGTCCTTGGACCAGCTGTCCTCGAGCTGCCAGGCGAGCACCGCCTCGCGGATCTTGCGCTCGAGGCCGCTCTCGCTGCCGAGGTAGGCGTTCTTCACGTACTGCTCGGTGATCGTGCTGGCGCCTTGCACGACGTGGCCGGCCCGCAGGTCGGCCAGCAGCGCCCGCGCGACCGCGACGAAGTCGACGCCGTGATGCTCGTAGAAGCGTTTGTCCTCGATCGCCACGGTGGCGTCCTTCATCGCCTCGGGGATCCGGTCGGACGGCACGACCAGGCGGTCGGTGGCGCCGTGGAGCTGAGCGATCACCGCGCCGCTGTCGTCGTAGATGACGGTGGTCTGGGCGAGGCTCTGGGACTGGAACTCGGCGAGCGACGGCATGCCGCGCGTGACGGCCACAACGGTGCCGGCGGCCGCAGCCGCCGCCAGGAGCGGCAGGGCGCACGCCGCCAGCACGACGAGCACGAGCGGCCGCCGGAACCGGCGGCGCCGGGGCCGGGGTGACTTCGCGACTTCATGCCCGGATGCTGTGGTGTTGTTCATGCTCACGGAGCTACGGCACGCGAACGCTCGAGGTCGCCAGGGCGAGCAGCGCGCGGTTGGAGAGCTCATCGTCCAGGGTGTTCGAGACCCAGTAAGCCACGCTACCCACCCGCCAGGCGACCATGTGCAGCTGGGCGCCGTCGTAGTACAGGGAGTAGCTGCGCCCGGCGACGGTGGTGGTCGCGTCGGGGCTCGCCAGGATCGGCGCGTTCGTCCAGGCGATCGCCTGAACGTCCCAGAAACCCCCCTGCGGGGTCGTACCGACGGCGACGGCCGCCCTGGCCGCGCCCGACCCGGTCGGCACCGTGTAGGCGCGGAACTGGTCGTAGCCCAGGCCGCTCGGCAAGCCGGCCGGCATGAAGAGTGGCAGGCCCGACCGCCTCTGCAGCGCGCGCCACAGGGCAACATGGTACGGCGAGTCGGTGATGACCGTCTTTGCGCCCCGGGCCGCGGGCGACGCCGACCCGGCGGCTCCCGTCGCGCCGACTGCGGGACGGGTCGCCGCCGTCGCGCCGGACGGTAACCGGCTCGGGGCCTGCGTGGGGTACAGGAACTCGTGGACTGCCGTCTGCACCTGCTGCGGACTCGCCACGACGTAGGAGATGCCGCCGATCGTCGGCGTCGAACCGTCGATGTGCGTCTGGTAGATGTGGTTGGTGTTCAGCGACAGCGCCAGCGTGAGCACCTGGTAGAGCTTGCCCAAGCTCGAGATGTCGGAGGTGACGTTGCGCGAGATGATACGCATCGCCGACAGGAACCGCGGCAGGCTCGAGAGCGTGGCCGAGCCCATCAGCTCGCGCTTCATCTCGCGCAGAAAGATCTGCTGCCGCACGATGCGCGTGAAATCGCCGTTCTGGTCGTGACGGTAGCGCACCCAGCTGAGCGCCTGCGCGCCGCTTAGGAGCTGATAGCCGGGCTGCAGGTCGATCGAGGCGTAGTCCGTCACAGCGGTGTTGTTGTAGTAGCGGTGATCGATCATCAGGTAGGCGCCGCCGAGCTTGTTGATCACGGCGATGAAGCCGTCGAAGTTGATGTCGACGAAGTCGTTGATGGGCACGCCGAGCAGCTGCTCGACGACCTCGAGCGACAGTTTGGCGCCACCGAACGAATAGGCGGCGTTGATCTTGTTCTGACCGTAGCCCGGGATCGTCACCAGCAGATCGCGCGGCACCGAGAGCATCGAGATGCTGCCCGTCTGGGGATCGAGACGCACGAGCAGCAGCGTGTCGGAGCGCGCTCCCAGATACGGCTGACCGACGCGCCGGTCGCTGCCCAGGACGAGGATGTCGAGCGGCTTGCCGGGCAGCGGGGCGGTCAGCTGGGACCTGGCGGCCTGTACCTCCTGGGGGTCGTTCCTGCCCACCTGGGCCGCCGTGCGCTGCAGAACACCTGCGAGCGTGCCGGCCGTGACCGCCCCAAAGCAGACCAGCGCGACCACGACCACCCTGGTCACGCGCAGCCACAAGGCCCGCTGGACCGCGGGCCCAGCGCCTGCCGTGTAACGCGTGTAGGTGGGCACTACGAGATTCCTCGACCGTCCGATCGCACCGACTGCTGTTCCCGTTGTACCCACTCGAGGCTAGACGTAGCTCATCGCCCCAAACCGGCCGCGTCCGACGAGCCGTTGCAGCCGCCGTCTGGCCTGGCGACGGCTTCACGTCCCCGGCCGTTATCAGCCGGCTGCCGGTCTCCGATACTCGTCATGGGTAACCATGCCCCGACCCGAGCGACGGAGGTCCCGGATGAGATCGATGAAGAGATTGCTCCTGCCTGTCATTGTGTGCGCCCTTGCTCTGGGCCTGGCCTCGCAGGCGCTGGCCGACCCGGCGCCGTCGACCTCACCAGGCCCCGCCGCCGGCCCGCAGGCCTTCACCTGTCTCGGCAAGGTCGCGGCCGTCGATCAGACGGCCGGCACCATCACCGTCTCGCTCAAGCGCGCCTCGATCGCTCTGCAGGGGTCGGTCGGTCAGAAGCTCGTTCTGACCGTCACCGGCGACAGCGTCATCTCGACGTGCGCTCACCATGCGAAGACCGCCGCCACGCTCGCCGACGTATCTGCCGGCGATTTCGTGGTGGCGCGCGGAACGATCGACGCCACCAATCTCAGCGCGCCGATCTACGACATCGCCAATGCTGTGGTATGGCGTCCGGCCGCCCACGCCAGGTTCCTGTGCAAGGGCACGGTCTCGTCGGTC
The DNA here is from genome assembly GCA_963751565.1 of uncultured Actinomycetes bacterium. Taxonomy (GTDB): domain Bacteria; phylum Actinomycetota; class Thermoleophilia; order UBA2241; family UBA2241; genus Bog-752. Next base: position 79,763 of record CAVVVA010000004.1, read on the forward strand.
GACCTGCAGGCAGGCGCTCTGGTCGTCCTGGTGCGTCGCGGCTCGGCCGGCCTGCACGGTTCGCTGGGCAAGAGCGTCACCGTGTACGTGCCATCGAGCGCCAGGATCTTCTCGGTGCGACGCCGCACGGCGGCTGTGGCGACCATCGCTGAGATCACCGCCGGCGACCGCGTGAGCATCCTCGGACGCGTCGATCGCACCGACCTGAGCGCGCCGGTCTTCACGGCCTCGTGCGTGTTCGTGCGCCACGTGGCGCCCGTCGACCAGATCAAGTGGTTCGCCTGTCTCGGCCAGGTCTCGGCGGTCGACCAGACGACCGACACGATGACCGTGTCGGTCAAGTGCGGCACGCGCGCTGTGCGCGGCGATGTCGACCTGACCCTCACCGTGACGGCCGCCAGCGTCATGCGCACGTTCGCCGGCGGCGCCGTCTCCACGGTGACCCTCGCCGACGTACAGCCCGGCGAGTCGATCGTCGCCAAGGGCTCCATCGATCGCAGCGACCCGAACAATCTCGTCTACGACGTCGGCCACGCCTTCGTCTGGCAGCCGGCGAGCTCCTGAGGACCGCCGCCCGCTTCCAGCGACCGCGGGCGAGCCGAACACACAAAGAGGCGAGGCGGGCGCGGCCATCCGGCCGCGCCCGCCTCGCCTGCCTGAGCCGCGCCGCTCACCCGCCTGAGTCGCGCCGCTCGCCTGCCTGAGCCGCGTCGCTCACCCGCCTGAGTCGCGCCGCTCGCCTGCCTGAGCCGCGTCGCTCACCCGCCTGAGCCGCGCCGCCCGCCTGCCGACCGCCGCGAGCGATCGGCGCCTACGCGGCGCCGCGCCGGAAAGCCGCGATGATCGCCTCGATCTCGCCCTGCACGTCGTCGGGAAGTGGCGTCACGTCGTGCGCGGCGAGCAGGGCGTGCGCCCGGTCGAGCGCGTCGCTCACGACCGTGCGATCGCGGCACGACTCGAACGTTCCCCGCCGAAAGACCGCGGGCTGCCACACCGTGGCGCGGCGCTCGCGGGTGGAGCGCCTGCCCAGAAAGTGTCCGCCGGGCCCCACCTCGCCGATGTCGTCGAGCAGCGCCGCGGCATCGGTGAACGGCGTCTCGGCTACGAGCCGCTTGACCAGACCCGCGACGTCGTCGTCGAGCACGATCTTGGCGAGGCTCGTGCCCTGAGCGCCGTCGAAGGTGCCCAGGCCGACGACGGTATCGGACCCGACCAGCGCGCCTGCCACGCACGCCGCCACTCCCTCGGCGGCCTCCTGGAAGTCGGCCGCCTTGCCGTCGCCCCCGAAGCCCGGTCCCTGTGTGGGCAGACCGTAGTGCTTGCACATCTCGACGCACGCCAGCGACATCAGCGTGAGCTCGGGCGCCCCGCACAGGTAGAGGCCGCTGCGCAGGTCGGCGACGGCCGGTTCGGGGGCGGCGATCAGCGGGCAGCCGGGGGCGGCGAGCTGAAACAGCACGACGGCCGACAACAGCTCGGCCATGGTGATCACCGTCGTCGCCGCCACGCTCATCGGCGCCGTCGTGCCCATGAGCGGCATCGGCATGACGACGATCGGCACGCCGGCTCGCGCCAGCGCCAGACTTGCTTCGGTCATCGGCGCGTCGTGCTGCAGCGGGGCGATCGTGCAGTTGATCGTCGAGAACACGGGCCGCTCGCGGACCGGCGCGCCGGCCACCGCGGCGAACATCTCGAGCAGCGGCGCCACGTACCGCGGTTCGCGCACCTCGTCCTGCACGTGCTTGGCGCAGCTGGCGAACGAGATCGCTTCGATCTCGAGGTTGGCCGTGAGCGGGTCGAGGTCGCGGGCCGAGATCGTCGGCCACACGTAGTCGCAATTGGGCACGGCGTCGAGCAGCGCCATGATCGTGCGCAGGTCGGCGGCGCTGCCGTCGTGGCGCGTGCCGGTGGCGTCGTCGAGCACGTACGTCGCGGTGCCGTCGCTGGTGAACGTGAGGCTGCCGTCGCCGACGAGCACGTCGTGGGCCGGGTCACGCGCGGCCAGCAGCACCTGCCGGGGCGCCAGCGCGAGGCAGCTCTCGACGAGCTCGCGCGGCAGGCGCGCTCTCAGCGAGTCGCGATCGACCACCGCTCCGGCATCCTGGAGCAGATCGATCGCCAGCGGCGTGTTGAAGGCGATGCCGATCCGTTCGAGCACGTCGAGGGTCTGTTCGTGCAGGCCGCTCTTCTCGTCGTCGCTCAGAAAGCTTACCCGGGCCCTGGCCATCAGACCTCCAGCGCCGCGCGGCCCTGGAGCCGCCCCGGCGACGAACGCTCCGGCCGCGTGCGCCGCGACTTCGTGGCGCGAGGCGAACGCCGGCCGCTTTCAGGCGATGGTACGTCGCACTCGGGCAGCGTCAAGACAGCCGGCGACCCGGGCACACCGGCGCAGAGCGGGTGAGGGGTCGGCCGGGACCGGTTGTGGAGGCCGCTGTGGAAGGCCGTCACGGGACGGCGGCCGCCGTCCGCGGCGCCCTGACGCCCAGCAGGCGCGCCGTCACGCCCTGGATCGTGGCGATGCCGTAGGCCATGTCGGGGTCGCCGTCGGTCATCAGGGCGATGGAGATCGTCTCTCCGGGTCGCTCGAGCCGGGCGACCTGATGGACGAGCTGGCCGCGCTGGGTGCCGCGCCAGCCGCCCTTGAAGAAGACGGTCCATCCCGCCGGGCGCGCCACCGCGGGAATGCCCCAGCTCTCGTAGGCGGCGACGTGGGAGAGCAGGTGGCGCGCGAACCTGTCGGAGCGCGACGGTATCAGGCGGTCCATCCCGTAGAAGAAGCGGGCCTGATCGCCGGCCGTGATGTCGGCGTAGGTCCAGTCGCGATCGACCGAGAAGTGGCGCATGCCGGCGGCCCGGGCGACGCCGTACATGCCCTGGCTGCCGAGGATTCGATACATCGCGAAGGCGGCGTTGTTGTCGGAGAGCTCGATCATGTCGGTCAGCGTGGCGGTCGCCTGCGAGCTGAGCGACGAGAACGTGCGCAGGTAGGCGACGAGCAGCATTGCCTTGACCACGCTGGCGGTGTCGAACTGTTCGTCGGCCTCGTAGCCGTGCAGCACGCCGCGGCTGTCGACCACGGCGAAGGCGGTGACGCCGCTGCGCTCGCGCAGCCAGCTCGTGGCCGTCGCGATCGCGGCGGGCCCCGGGAAGGCCTGCCGCACCACGAGAGTGGCCGCGGCGGCCGGTCCCGGCGAGCCGCCCTGGTTTGCACGGGCCAGCACGCGGCAGCTGTATGTGCCCGCCGGCAGCCTGGCGACGAAGCGGCGAGTGACGATGCGGTTGGCGGGCACCCGGCCCAGGGCGATCGTCTCGGCCGTCGCGCCCGACGTGCGACGGATCACGAGTGTCGCCGAAACCGTCGCGCCGGCCGCGGCTTCGACGGAGACGCGAAAGCGCAGCCTGGCGTAGGCGCCGCGCCAGACCGTGATGCCGGACAGGATGCGGGTCGACGGCGCGGGCGGCGCGGGTCGAACGCGACGCCCTGCCGCGTGAGAGCGAGCCAGCGCCCCGGCCACGACCGCCACCGCCACGCCACGAGCACGAGCGCGACGGCCCTTCGGCGGCGATAGGCGGCCCGACGTCTGGCGGCCTCCCAAGACGATCGGGACCGACTCGCCGAGGACGTAGTGGACCGACTCGCCGAGGACGTAGTGGACCGACTCGCCGAGGAAGTTCTGGGCCGACTCACGACACGCAACCGCACGCGACTGCCTGCGCGCCTCGGCGCGCGCAGGTCACGGCAGACAGTGGCGACCCCCCTCGAGGCGACGACGTCGCCTCTCGCGATCGCCGGGACGACGCGAACCCGATCACAGCAGCCATTCTTGTCGCTAACCGGGCTACAGTCCAGAGCGACGGGCGGCCGACCTGGCAAAGCAGGAATGCGGCCTTCGAACCGAAAGAAGGTCGAATCGGCGCACGTCATAGTAGAGTTGGTCAAGGATTCGTCCCTGGCGACCGATATGGTCGGCGACGATGATCAAGAAATCGAACTCTGAATGGCTTCGCGTGCAGCAGGCAGCCGATCTGCTGGGCGTCAGCGCCACCACCGTGCGGCGCTGGGCCGACTCCGACAGGCTCGTCTGCCAGCGCACGCCGAGCGGCCAGCGCCGGTTCTCCCGTTTCGAGCTGGAGCGCAGGCTGGCCGCCGGCGCCCCCGGCATCGCAGGCTCATCGCCGTCCGACCGCGCCGAGCAACACTACCGGCTGCTGTTCGAGACGAGCCTCGAGCTCGCCTCAAGCCTGGAGCTGACCGAGGTCCTGCAGTCGGCCGCGCGTCGCCTGAGCGCTGCCCTGCGGATCCGCGACTGCGACATCTACCGGCTCGAGGCCGACGGGCGCCTGGTCTGCCTGGCCTCCACCTTGAACGGCGCCTACGACGCCAACTGGGTGGGCCAGAAGCTCCGGCTGGAGGACTGGCCCTGCAAGCGGCGCGCCGTCGAGACGGGCCGCGCCGTCACCGTGAGCAGCCGCCACGACCCGCGGCTCAGCGAGGTCGAACGCGCCGACATGCGCCGCGACGGCCAGCGCAGCGCCGTCGCGCTGCCTCTGATCGCCCGCGAAAAGGTCGTCGGTCTGGTCGGCCTCCTCGACCCCGTCGAGCGCGAGTTCAGCGAAGAGGATATGGCCACCGCCGAGGCGGTCGCCCAGCTCGTGGCCCTGGCGCTCGAGCACGCCCAGCTCTACGAAGAGGTCAAGAACCTCCACCTGGGCAATCTGCGGGCCTTAAGCTCGGCGCTGTCCGCCAAGGACTACTACACCCTCGGCCACGCCAGTCGCGTGGCGGCCTACATAACGATGCTGGGCGCTGAGCTGGGCTGGCCGGCCGAGCGCCTCGAGGAGCTGGAGAACGTCGCCTTCTTGCACGACATCGGCAAGATCGGCGTCTCCGACCGCGTGCTGCTCAAGGCCGGTCCGCTGACTTCGGAGGAGTGGGAGCTCATGCGCCAGCACCCCGGCATCAGCGCCGAGATCGTGCGGCCGCTGTTCGATCAGGAGCTCGTTGAGGGCGTGCGCCACCACCACGAGCGCTTCGACGGCAAGGGCTACCCCGACGGCCTGGCCGGCGAGGCGATCCCGCTGATCGCCCGCGCCATGTGCGTGGTCGACTGTTACGACGCCATGTCCTGCCAGCGGCCCTATCGGCCCGCCTTCAGCTACCGCCAGTGCCTGGCCGAGCTCAAGCGCTGCGCCGGTACGCAGTTCGACCCGGAGATGGTCGAGGTCTTCGTCTCGGCGCTGCGGCGCCTGCAGCGCCGTCGGGCGCGCGTCGCCAGGCTGGCCCGGCAGGCCGCGCAGCTCATCGACCCGGCCGCCCACGCCTTGCTGCGCAGCCGCGCCGACGAGGCACGGCCCGAGTACCAGGAGATGGTGGCCACGCTGCGCAGGTTCCGCGACGCTCACGCGCCGCTGCGCTTCGTCACGAGCTTCACCATGGTGGGCGACCAGTGCGTGACGGTCCTGGACACCGGCGAGACCGAGAACGAGGTCTCCCATTGCGGCGACCCCTGGCTGGCCGAAGACGAGCTGGCCCGCGTGCTGGCCGGCGAGAGCTTGCTGGCCAACGTGCTCACCGCCGACGACTTCGGCATCTGGGTATCGGGCGATGCCCCCGTCTGTGACGCGGGGGGCGCGGTCGTCGCGGCAGTCAGCGTCGATGCGCCGGCCGTCGAGCGCCTCGGCCAGGCGACCGCGGGCGAGCGCTCACGCAACCTGGCGGGGATGCTGCAGTCGGCGGCGATCCGCTTCAGCCGGGCCGAGGTCGAGGCCATCACCGACGGACTCACCGGCCTGTACAACCACCGTTACTTGCACGAGCGCCTGCAGGAGGAGCTCGAACGCGCCGAGCGCCGCGACAGCAAGCTCTCGCTTCTGTTCTGCGACTGCGACGACTTCAAGACGTACAACGACAGCTACGGCCACAAGGCCGGCGACGCCGCCCTGGGCCGGATCGCCCGGATCATCGAGGCCTGTGCGCGGCGCATCGATCTGGCCGCGCGCTACGGCGGCGAGGAGTTCGTGCTGGTGCTGATCGAGACCGGCATCGGCGGGGCCCTGACCGTCGCCGAGCGCATCCGCGCCGAGGTGGAGGCTGCGAGCGCCGTCGGCGGGCGCCCGCTGACGGTCAGCATCGGCGTCGCCACCTGCCCCGACGACGCCAACGCCCGCGACGAGCTCCTCGACAAGGCCGATTGGGCGATGTATGCGGCCAAGCGCGCCGGTCGCAACCGCGTGCTGGCCTTCTCGGACGACTACGTGGGAAACGAAACCTGGCTGTCGCGACGCGGTCGGTAAGCTCGCCGGCCATGGCTCGCGCAATGACGCGCTGAGTCAGCCCCTCGTCGTGGGGCTCACCTCCCGGCTCAGCACCTGCGAGACGGCCGACTTGAGCAGCCTCACTTTCTTGCGGTCGGCGATCTCGAGCACGACGAACGTGTCGCGGACTTGCCGGACCGTGCCGAAGAGGCCGTCGAACGTCACGATCTCGTCCCCCTTCCGGATCGCCGCCAGCAGCTCCTGCTGGGCCTGGCGCCGCCGGCGCTGGGGGCGGATCATGAGAAGGTAGAAGCCTCCGATGACGAGGATGACGTAGATGAGCAGGATGTCGACCTTCACGTCAGCGTTCCGCCTTGCTCGAGTGATTCAGCCACAAGCTCGCCTGCAGAGTTGACCGCCGGGCGCTGGATAGGTAGCGTCTGGCGGGACCGGGTACCTCTCTGTGGTGGCCCTTGCCGCAGCATCATGACCGCAGGCCACCGCAAAAGACAAGGGGTGAGCGCCACGCTGAGAAGACGACCCCCGCTTGCGACCATCGCCGGACTGGCGGCAATCGTCGTCGGCGTCACGCTGGCGATCGTGGCCTACGCGTACTATCCCTGGGCCTTCAGTCCCGCGGCCAACTGGATCAGCGACCTCGGCAACACGCTCCTCAGTCCCCGGGGTTCGGTCTTCTTCCGGCTCGACATGATCGCCGTCGGCGCCGTGCTCGCCGCTTTCTTCGTCGGCTTGCGGGCCTGGGGCCGCGGCCAGCACATCGCCATGAAGCTCCTCATCGCCGTCGGTCAGATCAGCGGTCTCGTAGGCGCCGCGGCCCTGGTGATGACCGGCATCTTCTCCGAGAACGACTACGCCGCCCATGCCGTGTGGGCCACGGTGCTGTTCATCGCGCTGGCCACGGCCGTCTGGTTCATCGGCTGGGCTCCCGTGTGGCATCCCGATCTTCCCCAGAAGCTCACCTATCTCGCCTTCGCGGTATGCGCCGTCGACGTCGCCTCGGTCGTCGTGCGGCGTCACTGGCTGGAATGGCTCGCGGTCGGGCTGCTGCTGTCGTTCGTGGGCGCCGTGGCCCTGGGGACCTGGTCGATGTCCCTGAGCCGCATCTCGCGCGACCGCTGAAGCGCTGAAAGGCCGTCCCGCTGTCACCTGCGGCCCGTCGGTCTGTCTTACGAAGGCACGGTGTCGGCCGGCAACGGCTGCCCCACCCGCGGCGGACGCGGCGCCGGCGCGCGCTTCTCGGGGGCGCCCTCGGCGGCGCTGCGCTGGCGGGCCTTTTGGTCCTTGTCGCGAAAGACCTCTTCCTCGGGGGTGCCCGAAAGCAGCGCCTCGAACTCGCCGCGCTCTAAGGTCTCGCGCTCGATTAAGATCTTGGCGGTGGCGTCGAGCTGCTCGCGGTGGGCGGCCAGCACCGCCCGGGCGCGCTCGTGGGCCTCGGCGATGATGCGCCTGATCTCGTCGTCGATCGAGCGGGCGACCTCTTCGGAGTAGTCGGGCTCCTGGGAGAAGTCTCTGCCCAAAAACGGCATCGCCTGGTTGTGGCCTAAGGTGCGCGGCCCGAGCTTCTCGCTCATGCCCCAGCGCATGATCATCTGCTTGGCGGTGTCGGTGGCCTTCTCTAGGTCGTTGGCCGCCCCGGTGGTGATCTCGCCGAAGACGATCTCCTCGGCGGCCCGGCCGCCTAGGGTCATCGCCAGGGTGTCGTTTAACTCGCCCATGGTGGTTAAGAACTTGTCCTCGGCGGGCAGCGAGATGGTAAAGCCCAAAGCGGCCCCGCGGGAGACGATCGAGATCTTGTGGACCGGGTCGGTGTGGGGCAGGTAGTGGCCCACCAGGGCGTGGCCCATCTCGTGGTAGGCGGTGATCTGGCGCTCGGCGGCCGACAGCAGGCGGCTCTTCTTCTCGGGGCCGGCCAAGACGCGCATGATGCCCTCCTCCAGCTCGGGCATGTCGATGATCTTGCGGCCGTGGCGGGCGGCCAGAAGGGCGGCCTCGTTGACCAGGTTGGCCAGATCGGCGCCGGTAAAGCCCGGGGTCTGGGCGGCCAGGGTGTCTAGGTCGATGTGCTTGGCGATCGGCTTGCCGCGGGTGTGGACCTCCAGGATCGCCTGGCGGCCGGCGCGGTCGGGGCGGTCGACCACGATCTGGCGGTCGAAGCGGCCCGGGCGCAGCAGCGCCGGGTCCAAGATGTCGGGGCGGTTGGTGGCGGCGATCAAGATGATGTTGTCCTTCATCTCAAAGCCGTCCATCTCGACTAAGAGCTGGTTTAAGGTCTGCTCGCGCTCGTCGTTTCCACCACCGAAGCCGGCTCCCCTGTGACGCCCGACGGCGTCGATCTCGTCCATGAAGATGATGCACGGCGAGTTCTGCTTGGCCTGGGCGAACAGGTCGCGCACCCGGCTGGCGCCCACCCCGACGAACATCTCGACGAAGTCCGAGCCCGAGATCGAAAAGAACGGCACCCCGGCCTCGCCCGCCACGGCCCGCGCCAGTAGCGTCTTGCCGGTGCCCGGCGGGCCGAAGAGCAGCACGCCCTTGGGGATGCGCGCCCCGAGCTGCTGGAACTTCTTGGGGTTCTCCAGGAACTCCTTGATCTCCTCGAGCTCCTCGACCGTCTCGTCGATGCCCGCCACGTCCTTGAAGGTGACCTTGGGGGAATCGGCGCTCACCTGCTTGGCGCGGCTCTTGCCGAAGCTCATCACCTTCGAGCCGCCACCCTGCATGCGGCGCATGATGAAGATCATGAAACCGATGATGAGCACTACCGGCAGCAACACGGTGAGCAGGCTGGCCCACGACGAGCCGCCGCTCTTGGCCGAGACCGCGACGTCGGGATGCTGGGCCAGCAGCTGGGAGAGCAGCGTGGCGTCGGGGTAGACGATCGTGTAGGCGGGCCCGCTCTTGGGCGTGACCTGAATGGTCTGCGCGGTGGTGTTGATCACCACAGACGACACGTTGTTGCTGTTCAGCTGGCTGATGAAGCTCTGGCTGCCGCCCTGATAGGCGTACTTGACGCCACCGCCGCTCTTGCTCTTCGTGACCGTCTGCACGACCACGAGGAGCACGACGATGATCAGCAATGGGATGATGACGCGCCGCAATCTGCTCACGTCGGCTCTCCGCTCTTCAGACACATGACTTCGTCGGCCACCTTGTATGTTCCTCTCATCGAGCCCGGCCAATCACAGGTCGCCCGGACGCCCCGGGCCGGGCGATCGTCGGGCTCCCCACGAATCGCCTACTCCGTCGTACGTCGGTAGGCGGCGATCACCGCGTCGATGTGGCGCTGCAGGTCGCCGGGCAGCGGCGCCACTTCGTGCGTCGCGAGCAGCTCGTGCGCCCGGTCGGCGGCGTCACGCACCAGCGAACGCCCTTCATAGCTCTCCCAGCCGTCGCGCTGGAACACCGAGGGCCACCAGATCTCGCCCGCCCGGTGCCACCGCCGCGTGCTCTTGCGCCCCAGGTAGTGGCCGCCGATACCCACCGCGACGATGTCGTCGATGAGCGCCGTGGTCTCGTTGATCGGGCCGTCGCGCAGGAACCGCTCGACCATTCCCACCAGGTCGCAGTCGAGCACGATCTTGGCCAGGCTGACGGTCTCGGCGCCGTCCATGAGACCGAAGGCCAGCAGGCTGTCGGCGCCGGCCAGGGCCTCGGAGAGGGCGGTGAGCATACCCTCGGCGCCGGCCTGCAGATTGCTTGCCTTGGCGTCGCCGGTCACGGCGCTGCCGGTCACCGGCAGCCCGTAGAAATGGGCCATCTCGATGCAGACGACGTTGGCCAGGCCGACCTCGGGAGCGCCGCACAGGTAGGCCCCGTTGCGCAGGTCGGCCACGGCCGCCCCTATGCCGGCGATCAGCCCGCAGCCCGGCTGGGCCAGCTGGAACAGCACGACGGCCGACAGCAGCTCGGCCATGTTCACGATGCAGCTCCCCAGAACGGTCATCGGTCCGGTCGTGCCGGTGAGCGGCATGGGCAGGATCAGCACCGGCACGCCGGCCTTGACGAGAGCCATGGTCGCCTCGGTCATCTCGCGCTCGTGCATGAGCGGGGCGATCGTGCAGTTGATCGTGCTGAAGATCGGGCGCTCCCAGAGCGAGCCGCCGGCCACCGCCTCGAAGATCTCGAGCAGCGGGGCCACGTGGGCGACCTGGCGCACCTCGTCCTGCAGATGCTTGCTGCAGCTCTGCAGGGCGATCGACTCGATCTCGAGGCCCGCGGTCAGCGGGTCGAGGTCGCGAGCCGAGATCGGCGGCCACATGTAGTCGACTTCGGGCAGGGCGTCGAGCAGGCGCATGGTCGCGCGCATGTCGGCGGCAGTGCCTTCGGTGCGCCGCCCGGTCACGTCGTCGAGCATGAACGTGCCGGTGCCGTCGCTGCAGAAGAGGAGCGACCCGTCGCCCAGCATCACGTCGTGGCGCGGGTCGCGGGCGGCCAGCCTGATCTGCCTGGGGCAGGTCGACAGGCAGCGCTCGACGAGCTCCCACGGCAACCGGGCGCGCAGCAGCTCGCGATCGACGTCGGCGCCGGCCTCGGCCAGCAGCTCGATCGCCGCCGGGCTGTTGTAGCCGATGCCGACCTCGGCCAGCACGCGGACCGTCTGTTCGTGAATGAACTCGCGCTCCGCGGCGCTGAGATAGGTGAGTCTGCCACGTGCCATGCGGACCTCCCGCCCTGGGTCGTCACGTCCTCGTGCGGCAGTCGCAGCCCCCGAGAATCTCTCGGCACTCTAACCTAAACCGACGGCGGACCGCACCCTCATCCCAACGGGGTCACACGCGCCGCACCAGCTGAGTCAGGCGCGCGACGTCGGCGAGAACGGCAGCAGGCGGCCCGAATCGGCGTCGGGTGGATCGGCTTGAACCACCGCGTGGCGCACCGTGTCCCTGCCCGCCGCCTTGGCCTCGTACATGAGCGCGTCGGCGGCCGTGAGCAGCTGGTCGACCGAGTCCGGCGTGTGCGCGAACGAGGCCAGACCGATGCTGCACGTGGTCGTCGCGTCACCGACCCTGGCGACCCGTGGGAATGCCTCGCGCAGACGCGTGACCAGGGGCAGGGCGGCGTCGGCGCCCGTCTCGGGCATGATGATGACGAACTCGTCGCCGCCGAGGCGGGCCACCGTGTCGACCGAGCGCGCCGTGGCGAGAGCGAGGCTCGCCAGGGCGATCAGCATGCGATCACCGGCGTCGTGGCCCAGGCGATCGTTCGTGCCCTTGAAGTCGTCGATGTCGATGTAGGCCAGCGAGAGCTCGTGGGCAAAACGCCGGCTGCGTTCGATCTCCCTGGCGGCGACCTCGCGGAAGGCGCGCCGGTTCGCCAGGCCGGTGAGCTCGTCCGTCATGGCCTGCTCGTGCAGCCTGGCCGTGAGGACGCGCGCCTCCTGCATGAGGTAGAGCACGATGCAGAAGACCGCCAGTCGCATGAGCCCGTTCCAAATCGCCACGGCGGAGCGAGTCGAGGCGGAAACCCGTGAGCGCGGCGTCGACCGGGGTCGCCAGGCACGACGCGACGGCGACGATCAGACCGTAGCCGGTCGACGCGGTCGCCCAGGCGACCAGCATCACCGGCAGCAGGTAGAAGATGCTGAGCAGGATGTGCGGCCCGGTGGCGTAGTCGAGCACGGCGATCGCCACCGTGAGCGCCAGGCCGATGACGAGCACCCAGCCGCGCGGCAGACCGACAAGGCGTTTGGCAAGCGCGCCGAGCACGAGCCTTGACCGCATGGTCTGTTGACGTTCCGTCTGCACGAGAGGTTGTATCGGTACACGGACTCGCCGACCTCAAGCACTCTGGACAGATTGTCAAGGCGGCGCCGAGGCGGCGCGACGCCGACCACCGGGGTCCCGCCCCACGACGGCGACACGACAAAGCTCGCCCAGACCGTGCTCACCCCTGCCTGCGCCGCCACCTCCGCCACCCCCGCGCTTGATCAGCACCGCAGGTAGTTGGCCAGAAGGTCGAGGCCGGCCGCACTGAGCATGCTCTCCGGATGGAACTGCACGCCGAACACCGGCAGCTCGCGGTGGGCGACCGCCATCACCAGGCCGTCGTCGGTCCAGGCGGTGAGGAGCAGATCGGCGGGCAGCCCGCGCAGGTGCAGCGAGTGGTAGCGCGTGAACAGGGCGGGATCGGGCAGGCCGGCAAACAGCCCGTCGCCGCGGTGGTGCACCGCGTGCGCCTCGCCGTGAACGGGCCGCGCCGCCCGCTCGAGCCGCGCCCCCAGCGCGACGCCGAGCGCCTGGTGGCCGAGGCAGACCCCGAGCAGCGGGCGCTGCTCGCGCAGCGCCACCTCGACCCAGTCGAGCAGCCGGCCGGAGCTCGCCGGATCGCCCGGACCGGGGCCGAGGACCAGGTGCGTGGCGCTCGCCAGCAGCGCCTCTGTCGGTTGCCGGTCGTGATCGACGACCGACACCTCGGCGCCGAGCATCCGCAAGTAGTTGACGATGTTGTAGCTGAACGAGTCGTGACACTCCACGAACAGCACCCGGGCGGCGAACCGCTCGACCGGCCGCGGCGGTCGCCAGGCATGGTCGAGGGTCGGCAGCGCCGGCTTGCGACCCGACCGGCCGCTGCCCAGCACGTGCAGCAGCGCCGCGGCCTTGTGACGGGTCTCTTCGTATTCGCTTTGGGGATCGCTCTCGATGACGGTGCCGCCGCCGGCCGAGATGTGGCCACGGCCGTCCGCCAGGGTAAGGCTGCGGATCAGGATGTTGAAGTCGCATCGACGGCCCGAGACGTAGCCGAGCGAGCCGGTGTAGGCGCCGCGCGGGACCGGCTCGAGGCGGGCGATCTCCGCCATCACGCTCTCCTTGGGGGCGCCGGTGATCGTGCCGCCCGGGAAGATCGCCCGCACGAGCTCGCCGAGCGCCGCCCGCGAGCGGCCACGGACCTCGCTGACCAGGTGCATGACGTGGCTGTAACGTTCGACGGTGAACGCTTCGCTGACCTCGACCGTGCCCGGCCGGCAGACGCGCGAAAGGTCGTTGCGCAGCAGGTCCACGAGCATGACGTGCTCGGCGAGCTCCTTGGGCGAGGCACGCAGCTCGGCCTCGAGGGCGGCGTCGGCGGCGGCGCTCGCGCCGCGCGGCCTGGTTCCGGCGATCGGCCGCGCGCTGATCGTCTCGCCGTGACGTTCGAACAGGCGCTCGGGGCTGCCCGACACGACCGCCCAGTCCGGGGCCCTCACGGCCGGAGTCCACGGCCAGGGCCCTCGAGGATGCCCATGAAGGGGCTCGGATTGGTTTCTCTCAAACGAGCGTAGTAGACGAGCGGGTCGAGATGCCCGGCCGCGAAGCTGAAGCGATGCGAGAGGTTCACCTGATACACCCAGCCGGCTCTGATGCGCCGCTGCACCTCCCGCACGCCGGCGACGTAGTCCCTGCGGGCGTAGTCGCTTTGGACCGCGATCCGGGGAAGCGCGACGGACGGCCGTCCCGGCGCCGACGGCAGCCGCGCGGCAGCCGCTGCCCCGAGCGCGGGTCGAGAGCTCGGCTCGAAGACCAGGTCGCCGTCCTGCCACAGCCAGCCGTCGTCGTAGAGACAGAACGTCGCTTCGGGCAGGCCGGGCATGGGAGCGTTCGTCGGCAGACCGAGGCGGGCGGCGAACTCGTAGCTGAAGAAGCCGATCCAGACCGGAAAGTCGCAGCCGGGTCTCAGCCCGGTCCGCAGCTCGGTGAGCAGCGCGTCGGCCGCTCCGATCGCGGCGCCGTCTTCGTAGAGCACCCCGTCCCAGACCTCGAGACGGCGGCGCGGCGCCAGCGTCAGGATCGTGCGCCGCGAGAACGCGGTGGCCGGCCCGAGCGACTCCAGCAGGGCGGGCCGCAGGCCCGCGCCGCGCGCCGCCGCGTAGATGGCCAGGGTATCCAACGTCGCCGCCCTCCTCGATCGTCGCCTGCGAGAGGTGCGAGGTAGGGTGGCCGGGCGTGACCTAGAGCTTGCCTCAGGGAATCTGATCCCGCCAGTGTAGCCCGCCGCGAAAGGCACGCAAGCGTCGCGGTGAACCACTCCGCGACGACCGGCCCCACGACTCCCATCGACGGCGTGCCGATCTTCGACATCGGCCGCGCCTCGGTCAGGTCACCGGCGCCTCGGTCAGGTCACCGGCGCCTCGGCCGGGTAGTCGCCGTTGCTCTCCCAGTACCCCTGGGCCCGCGTCGCGGTGACCTCGAGACGCACGACCCACTTCACGTTCTTGTAGCCGAGCTGGGTCGGGATGACCAGGCGCAGCGGCCCCCCGTGGGCAGGCGGCAGCGGCGCGCCGTCGAGTGAGTCGGCCAGCAGCGTCTCGGGCGCCTGGGCCTCGGTCAGAGTGAGACTGTCCAGGTACGTGCCGCTGTAAGCGTGGAAGGTGACGTACTGGCCTGTGGCCTGCGGCCCGGCCAGGCTCAACAGGTCGGCGACGCGCACCCCCTCCCACCCCAGATGGTCGACGCTCCAGCCCTCCACGCAGTGAAAGTCGCGCGTCTCCTGCGTGCGCGGCAGGGCAAGCCAGGCGGTGCGGTCGAGGCGCAGGCTCTTGTCGACGAGGCCGTCGACCTGCACGACCCAGCTCGCCGCGGCCACGGCGGGCGGACCGCTCTCGACGTTGAGCACCGGGAAGTTCTCGAGCAGGCTGCCCGGTCCCGAACCGGCGCGGTGGGAGCTGCTGCGTGCGAGGCCCAGCGCGGCGGCCACGGTCGCCACGGCGCCGGCGCCGAGGATCAGAAACCAGCGCCGGTTGAGGCGCATGCGCGGCTGAGCACCGGAGGTCGCGGCGCCCGGCTCTTCCAGGTCATCCGCGGTGTCCCGCGATGAGCCGGGCGCCGGCGCCGGCGCGTCTTGCGCCCGGCGGGGCGCCGGCGTGGCCGGTGGCGGCCCGGCGGGTCGCCACAGGCCCACGATGAGCTGCCCGACGCGACGCCGGTTCAACGCGATGTGCGCCACCACGGCGACCGTCAGCACCAGGGCGCTCCACTCGTGGACGGCGCGCCACTCGAGCAGGGAGGCGCCGAAGACCGGCAGGAGCCGTCCCGGCATGTACAGGACGAGGCCGCTCAGAGCCGTGGCGACGAAGGCCAGCGTGATGAGCGTGGCAACGACGAGCTGGGTGGTGATCCTTCTCACGACCTAGACGAGCGGCAGCAAATGCGCCACGGCGCCGCCGACCAGCAGTGCGGCCGTCACGGTGCCGGCGCTGATCGCCCCGGCCCGGCGCCAGCCCAGCTCGCGGCCGAGCATCGCGATCGTCGCCACGCAGGGCACGAAGATCGCCGCCACCAGGGCGTAGACGACGATCTGGTGGGCCGTCATGAAGGTCCGCAGGTCGTGGGCGGCGACGCCGTAGCGGGCCACGGCGAACACGACGAGCATCTGCAGCGCGAGCTCCTTGCGCAAGACGGAGAGCAGCAGCGTCAGTCCCGCTACCGCCGGCAGGCCGAGCCAGCCGACGACGATCGGCTCGAGCGGCCGGTTCAGGTGCCAGATGAGGCCGGTCTCGTACAGGGCGCCCAGGGCGAAGCTGCCGATCAGCATGATCGGCGCCGCCGTCCAGAGAAAGGTCCGAAAGCGCTTCCAGGTCTTGGTCGCCACGAGCGGCAGCGAAGGCCGCCGGAAGGGGAACATCTCCATGACCAGGCCCTCGGGCTCGCCCGGCAGGATGCGGTTGAGCAGCAGGCCCGCGGCGAGGCCGACCAGGCCCAGCACGCCGAAGACAAAGAGCGCCCACTGCCAGCCGACGAACAGCGAGACCGAGCCCAGGATCACGGCAGTCCGGGCGCTGCAGGGCACGAGCACGACGAGCGCGGAGGCGATCGTGCGCTCGCGCCTGGTCGACAGCACACGCGTGCCCATGATGGCCGGCACGTTGCACCCGGCGGCGGCCATCAGCGGGATCACGGCGCGGCCGTGCAGGCCGAACAGGTGCATGACGCGGTCGGCCAGAAACGCGGCCGCGTTCATGTAGCCCGAGTCCTCGAGCAGGGCGAGCGCAAAGTAGAAGGTAAGAATGTAGGGGATGCCGACGGCCAGCGCCGCCAGGATGCCGCCGTCGAGACCCCAGAGCAGCGTGCCGGCCAGGGCGCCGTAGCCGAACACGCCGTGCACCGCCGAGCTGAGCACCGGCGACGCCGTGGCCATCCATACCGAGGTCAGCAGTCCGGAAAGCCAGCCACCGACGAAGAACAGAAAGGCAAAGACGCCCGCCAGCACGGCCAGCAGGATGGGCACGCCGGTGACCGGCGAGGTCGTCGCCGCCCACCAGCGGTCGGCGGCCGGCGCGCTCGCGCGACCCTCGGTGCAGGCCGCGGCGACAGCCGCGGCCGCGGCGTGGCGGGCGGCGGCGATGGGCACGGCCAGAGACGCCCGGCCGGCAGTCGCGGCGGCCAGGCCGGCCTCGCCGAACGCCGCGACGAGCTCCTCGTCGCCTTCCAGCAGCGCCAGCGCAGCGGCGCGCGGCGGCAGTCCGTCGGGGAGCGCGTCGGCGTTCTCGGCAAACTCCGACTCGAGACCGGCGACCTGGGCCTCGATGCGGGCAGAGTAGCGCACCGCCCGTCCGCGGCCCAGGCCGTCGCTGCCGGCCGCCACCTCGGCGGCTGCGGCGACGAGCTCGTCGAGCCCCTCCCCGCGACGGGCGACCGTGGGTACCACGGGCAGACCGAGGGCCTGCGAGAGCGCGTGAGGGTCGATGCGCAGCGACTGTCGCCGGGCTTCGTCGATCAGGTTGAGGGCGACCACGACGCGCGGGCCGAGGTCGACCAGCTGCAGGACGAGGTAGAGATTGCGTGCCAGGTTGGTGGCGTCGACGACCGCGATCACTACGTCGGGCCGCCAGTCCAGCAGCCCGTGACGGGCGACCCACTGGTCTTCGGAGACGGGATCGAGGGCATAGGTGCCGGGCAGGTCGACGAGCTGCACCTCCTGCCCGCCCCAGCGCGCCGCCGCGATGTTCAGGCCGACGGTCATGCCGGGATAGTTGGCGGTCTCGACGGCGGAACCGGTCAGGCGGTTGAAGAGGGTCGACTTGCCGACGTTGGGGTTGCCGGCAAGGCAGACGACGAGCGCGCTCGTGGAGCGCCGCTCCATGGAGAGTGCGATCGACGACACGGTCGCCACCGGAGGCTCAGACCCGCACGAAGATCTTGCCGGCCACCTCGCGGCCGAGCGCGTAGCGGGCGCGACCCACGCGCACCAGCAGCGGTCCGCCAAAGGGGGCGACGTCCTCGACCGAAACCGCGGCCTGGGGCAGCAGGCCGAGCGACGAGAGGTAGCGCAAAAGATCGGGTTGCTCGTCGGAGACGAAGGAGATCGTGCTCTTCTGCCCGGCGCAGAGCTCGGCCAGCGGTCGCGCCGGCTCGTCGGGCAGCTCGCCGTCGGCGCTCGGGATGGCGCGCCCGTGGGGGCAGGTCTGAGGGTTGCCGAGATGCGCCGCCAGGCGCTCCTCGACCTCGTCGCTGAGCACGTGCTCGAACTTGCAGGCCTCGTCGTGGACCTGGTCCCAGGGCAGGTCGAGGTAGTCGGTGAGGAAGCGCTCGCTCAGACGGTGGCGGCGCACGAGGCGCAACGCTTCGCGGCGGCCCTCGCGGGTGAGCAGGACCCGGCTTGCCGGGTCGCGCTCGATCAGCCCCTCGCCGGCCAGCCGCGCGACCATCTGCGAGACAGACGGAGCCGCCAGACCGAGCTCGTCGGCCACGCGACTCACGGTCGCGCCCTCCGGCTGCTGGGCCAGCTTGAAGATCGCCTCGAGATACTCTTCGCGACTCTCGCTTCGCACGCTCATGTACGGCTCCCTTCGCTTCTCGCTTAGGATAGCCTACATGTCGTGATTCGGCAAGCAGACGCCAGACCTTTAGCCGTACCATCGTGCACGGCGTCGCCGGCGAGACGGGCCGCGCGAAGACGAGACCGCAGGGGACGTGCGACCGGCGTCAGGCGACCGGCGTCAGGCGACCGGCGTCAGGCGACCGGCGTCAGGCGCCGGGCGCTAGGCGTCAGGCGCCGACAGCAGCGCGGCGAAGCGTCCTTCCTGGACAGCTCGAGCCACGGCTTCGATCTCGGGCGCCAGGTATCTGTCCTGAACCAGTTGCGGCGCGAGACCGCGCACGAGATCGTGGGCCGCCCTCGTGCCGATCCCGGGCGAGAGCGGCGCCAGGAGATCGATCGCCTGGGCCGCGCAGAGCGCCTCGATGGCGAGGATCGCAGGCACGTTGCGGGCCACCTGGAGCAGCTTCACCGCGGCCGTCATCCCCATGCTCACGTGGTCTTCCTGATCGCCGGACGAGGGGATCGAATCGACGCTCGCCGGGTGACAGAGGATCTTGTTCTCGGCGACCAGGGCGGCGGCCGTGTACTGGGCGATCATGTAGCCGTTGTTGAGGCCGCTGTCGGAGGTCAGGAACGGCGGCAGCTCAGAGAGCGACGCCGTCAGCATGCGAAAGGTGCGGCGCTCGCTGATGCTGCCGATCTCCGCCAGGCTCATGGCGGCGAGGTCGAGCGCCAGAGCGAGCGGCTCGCCGTGGAAGTTGCCGGCCGAGATCACCTCGCCCGAGTCCGGGAAGATGAGCGGGTTGTCGGTGACCGACTCGATCTCGATCTCGGCGACCTCGCGCAGGTAGCGCAGGGCGTCGCGACAGGCGCCGTGGACCTGGGGGATGCAGCGGATCGAGTAGGCGTCCTGGACCTTGTCGCAGTTGAGGTGGCTCAGGATGATCTCGCTGCGCGCGGTCACGGCGCGCACGTGCTCGGCCGTGAGAAGCTGCCCGGGAATGGGCCGCAGACGCTGGATGCGCTCCTCGAAGGGCCCTACCGAACCGCGGAGTCCCTCGAGGCTCATGGCCCCGATGACGTCGGCGGAATCGAGCAGGGCCTCGCCGTCGGTCACGACGAGACAGGCGATCGCCGCCATGAACTGCGTGCCGTTCAGCAGCGACAGGCCCTCTTTGGCTTCGAGCGAGACCGGCGCCAGCCCGGCTTCGGCGAGGAGCGGCGCGGCGGCCGCCGCTCACCCGAGGTCGACAGGAACTCACCCTCGCCCATCATCGCCAGAACGAGGTGCGCCGACGGCGCGAGATCGCCCGAAGCTCCGAGCGAGCCACGCGACGGGACGTACGGCACGAGGTCGCAGTTGAGGAGAGCGCACAAGGTCTCGAGCACCTCGGTGCGCACGCCGGAGTAGCCTTTGGCGACGGTGTTCGCCCGCAGGAGCATGGCCGCCCGGACGATGTCGCGCGCGAGCGGCTCTCCGACGCCGACCGCGTGACTGCGCACGAGATTGCGCTGCAGCTGGCGCACCTGCTCGACGGGGATGCGGGTCGTGGCGAGCTGGCCAAAGCCGGTGGTCACGCCGTAGACCACGCGTTCCTCGGCAAGGATGCGCTCGACGACCGCGCGCGCGGCTGCGAGGCGCTGCCTGGCCAGAACGCCGATACCCACCGGCCGACCGTGGCGGGCGACATCGGCGACATCGGCAATCGTCAACGGCCGCTCGCCGACAGAAAGTTCGTTCATCGCCTCACGACCCTCACACCCACGATCGGGCAAACGCCCGCTGGTCGCGCCGACGGATATCGTCTTTCAGCGCCGCCGGCCGCGGCCGCCGCCCTCGCGCAGGTCGCGTCCGACGGTCGCGTACGGCAGCAGCGCCATCTCCCGGGCGCGCTTGACGGCCACGGCCACCTGACGCTGGTGTCGGCGGCACGTGCCCGTGACTCGCCGTGACTTTATCTTGCCGCGCTCGCTGACGCAGCGGCGCAGAGCGTCCAGGTCCTTGTAGTCGACGGCGATGATCTTGTCCTTGCAGAAGTGGCAGTAGCGCCGCCTGGAGGGGTCGAGTGGTCGACCTCTCTTTCTGTCGGGACGTGGTTTGCCTTTGGAGCTCGGCACGGTCGTTCCCTTCGGCCAGAGTTGGTTTGCACGTGCGGCCGCACGAGTGCGCGGCCTGCACGGTGATCGTCGCGGCCCGATGAACCGCTCGGGCGCAGCCGTGCCGGACCGGGGTCGAGCAGGCGACGAACGCGCAGGTGCTGGGCCGCCGCCGGCTCACCCCGCCGCGGGCGGCCGGGTGAAGGCGGTCAGCCGTCGGCGGCGCCCGTCGCGCCGGCGGCTGCCGGCGCGACGGGCGCCGCTCGCATCTGCGTGCCTTCAGACAGGCCGTACGTTGACGGCCTGCGGACCCTTCTGGCCCTCGGTGACATCGAACTCGACGGTCTGGTTCTCGACCAGGTTGTCGACCCCAGGGGCGAGCGAGTTGACGTGCACGAAGACGTCCTTGCCCTCCGCCTGCTCGATGAAGCCGTAGCCTTTCTGGCCGTTGAACCATTTCACTTTGCCTTGAGCCAACCTGTTCTCCTCGTCTCATGAGCGACTACGCGGCGCTTCTTGGGGCAGCCGCGGGCGCTCCTCACCGACACGCTGCTGTGCGACCAAATACTACACGCCGCCGGCAGCGAGCCCCTAGACTACGCTGTCTGTGGCCCAGAAGACAATCGTTCGGCGGCGCCGCCCGGTCGGAAAGCGGCGAGCTCGCCGTCCGCCGACCATGACGCGCCCACGACGATCAGCCTCAGCCGTGGGCGATATTGACCGCGCGCGCCACGACCACCGCCAGGGTCGCAAACGACAGCACGTTCTCGGCGCCCATGGTCAGCTTCGCCCACTTCGAGTAGGGCATGGCGTCTGTCGGCGAGAAGGCGATGGCGCTGGTGAGCGACACGTAGACGTAGTCGGAGAAGCTCGGCTTCCAGATGGCTGGGGCGAGTCCCTGCTGATCGGCCTGCTGCTGGGGAAAGACGAGGTCGGGGTAGCGCCCCTGGTAACCGTCGGCCCGTGACTCGGGCCCCCCTCCATCGAGCTCCCAGTACATCAGGGCGAAGACGGCGAGATTGACGATCCACAAGGCCAGGCCGGCGGCCAGCAGGCCGAGCGGTCCGAGGGCGGAGCCCACGAAGACCCCGTGCACGAGCAGGACCAGGCTCGCCGCATTGGCGACCACGAGCACCACGATCAGCGCGCGCGACAGGACCCCGGCCACCACGCCCGGTGTGTCGGAGCGCTCGTAGACCGCGATGGAGGCGACGAGCAGCGCCGTGGAGATCAGCGGGATCACCCAGACCGGCCGCAGGGAGAGGCTGTGGGCGACCCAGGTCTGGCCGGCGATGATCAGCAGCGCGGCGGCAAACACCGGCCGCCGCGACTGCGGATCGGTCCGGCAACGCCATTGCGGCTCCGCCGACACGAGCACCCCCTCTGCGCCGCCCGAACTGCCCGTTCACTCGGAGACTCCTCCCCCGAGAGCCCTAGTTTGTCGCCGGCTCCCGGCGGTGACAAGAGGGCATGGCAAGCAAGCCGACACGCGCCCGGGCTACCGAGGGCGTCCGCCACGAGATGTGGGAGGAAGGCCGCCGGCTGGTCGACGCGGCGCGCGCCGAGGGTCTCACCGTGCGGCTGCTCGGCGGTCTGGGCGTGCGCGAACACTGTCGCAGCCTCGAGCTCTGCGAGCGTGACTACTCCGACCTGGACATGGTCGCCCCCGCCAAACAGGCCCGTCGGCTGGTGGCGCTGTTCGCCCGGTTCGGCTATGCCGAGAACTTCGAGGTGAGCACGGCGACGGCCAACGCCGAGCTCCAGTTCGTGCGTCCCTGCAAGCACGCCGGCGAGCCGGGAACGGGCGCCTTCCACGGCGACGACCACGTCGACGTCTTTCTGGACACCTTCCGCATGGACCACGACATCGCCCTCGCCCGGCGCCTCGAGATCGAGCCCTACACCCTCTCGCTCTCCGATCTGCTGCTCACCAAGCTGCAGATCTTCAGGGTGAACGAGAAGGATCTGCGCGACATCGTCACCTTGCTGGCCGACACCGAGGTGGGCGACAGGGAGGCGCCGGGGGTGATCGACGCCGGGTACATCGGGAAGCTCTGCGGCGACGATTGGGGGCTCTTCTACGACGTCGCCATGAACCTGCAGCGCATCGACGAACGCGCCCCCACCTTCGGCATGAGCGACGCCCAAGTGGTGGGCGTGCGCCGGGGAGTCTTGCGGCTGATCGCGGCCATCGACGGTGAGCCCAAGAGCGTGCGCTGGCGCCTGCGAGCTCGCCTCGGCACGCGCAAGACGTGGCACAGCGAGCTCGACGGCCAGGAGTGACCGGCGCCGAGGGCGAAGCTCGAGTCCCGCCGACGCCTGTCTCGAAGCCGGGCCCAGGGGGAATGATCGGACCGCAGGCTCATTCGGGAGCCCTTGACTGCAGGTAGCCTCGAGGTGTTTCGACTCGCCCGACTCTTGACCATCTGCGTGCCACCCGCGCCTCGAGCCGTATGCGGCAACCGTCGGATGCGAAGGAGAAACGACATGAACGGTGCAGCGATCGATCCTGCAATCGAAGGCAGGCAGTCATGGTAGCCGTCTCCGGTGCGACGATCGCCGGACTTGTCGTCATCGTGGCGATCGTGGTCGTGGTCGCCGTTGTGGCGCGCAGCAGCGTGCGGATGGTGCGCCCCACGCACCGCGGCTTGATCGAGCGCCTGGGCAAGTACAACCGCTACGCCGGACCGGGCATCCACGGGGTGCTGCCGATCATCGAGCGCATGTACCAGGTCGACATCCGCGAGATGCTGGTCGAGGCCCAGCCCCAGGAGATCATCACCAACGACAACCTGAACGCCAAGGTCGACGCCCAGGTCTACCTCAAGGTCAGGGCCGACGAGGAGAACGTCAAGGCGTCGATCTACAACGTCACCAACTATGAGAACCAGGTCGTGAACCTGGCGCGCACGACGCTGCGCAACATCATCGGCACGCTCTCGCTGAAGTCGGCCAACTCGGAGCGCGGCAAGATCAACGAGGAGCTGCGCTCAGCGCTCAAGACCGAGACGGCCAGCTGGGGCATCGAGATCCTGCGCACCGAGCTCAAGGAGATCGACCCGCCCCACGACGTGCAGGAGACCATGAACAAGGTCGTCAAGGCCGAGAACGAGAAAGTGGCGGCAATCGACTTCGCCACCGCCACCGAGACCCAGGCCGACGGCCAGCGGCGCGCCGAGATCAAGAAGGCCGAAGGTATCCGCCAGGCCAAGATCCTCGAGGCCCAGGGCGAGGCCCAGGCCATCCAGCTCGTCAACGAGGCGGCCGACAAGTACTTCGTGGGCAACGCCCAGATGCTGCGCAAGCTCGAAGCCGTCGAGCGGGCGCTCTACCAGAACAGCAAGATCGTGGTGCCCGCCGACACCCAGCTGGTCAACGTGATCGGCGACCTCGGCGGACTTGGCCCCGAGGCGGCCGATCAGCCGCAGGCCAAGATGAAGGCGGTAAGCTAGCTGAAGGCGGTGAGCTAGCCGCAGCGCGCGGCCGTCAGGGCCGCAAGCGACGCGAACGAGTGCCGGAGGCGGGTGCGCGAAAGCGCACCCGCCTCCGTCCTACCTGTCGGCGGTGGCGCCCTCGCTGCTCAGCTCGAGCACGGGCTTGTAACGGCGTTCGGTGAGCCAGCGGCGGACGCGCGCTTCAATGTGGTCGCGTGCCTCGCGGAACTCGACCAGGCGCTCCTCGTCGCTTCCCTTCACTCTGTCGGGGTCTTCGAGCGGCCAGTATTCGCGAGCCCCGACACCGGGGAACATGGGGCATTCCTTCTCGGCCCGATCGCAGACGGTGATCAGAAACTCGAAGCGCGTCCTGCCCATGAACTCCTGCAGGCCCTTCGGGCGCTGTCCGCTCATGTCGATCCCGCGTTCGGCCATCGCGGCGACCGCCAAGGGGTGAAGATCGCGAGGCACAGACCCGGCGCTGTATGCCTCGAAGGCGTCTCCCGCCAGGGCGCGCAGGAAGGCCTCGGCCATCTGGCTGCGCGCGCTGTTGGCGCTGGAGAGAAAGAGAACCTTCTTGACCACGTCCGCCTCCCGGCAGGGTGCTCCACGTACTCTACGTACTTTACGAAGATGTTACGAAGATGATCTTACTCGCCCCGAAACCGAACGCGAAAGCCACGGCGCACAGGCAAGCAAAAGCCCGCCGCGGCCTCGGGGGCGCTGACAATCCAGCCGTGCTGAGACGTGCCTGTCCTGTCGCGCTTCAGACGTGTCACGCCAAGCCTTCAGCCGGTCTGTCGTGCCACGCCTTGCCATACCGAGTAGGTGCGGCGGGCACTCTTAGTATCCGCACTACAGTCCGTTTCTACACGCGTTGGTTGCTCGGCGCATTGCGGGCATGCCGGTCGCCCTGGTGAGATCGCGCCGGATGTGACGGTTGAGCGCCGCTCGAGACCGCGCGATGCGCGCAGCTGCGCCGAAGACCGGCCCCTCTGATGGTCGTGGAAGTCTCTGCTGCTCGAAAAGGCTCCGCTAGTCGAGGAAGTCCCTCAGGTGCTGCGAGCCGTGGCAGCTGCGCAGCTTGGAGATGGTCTTGGCCTCGATCTGGCGGATGCGCTCACGGGTGACGCCGAAGGCCTGCCCCACCTCTTCGAGGGTGCGCGGCTGCTCGCCCTTGAGGCCGAAGCGCAGCTCGATCACCCTGCGCTCGCGACTCGTCATCATCGTCAGCAGGGCGTCGAGCTCCTCGCACTGCAGGGTCTCGCTGACCGCCTGGACGGGCTCCACCGCGTCGTGATCTTCGATGAAGTCGCCGAACTGCGAGTCACCCTCGTCGCCGATCGGCGACTCGAGGCTCACCGGCTCCTGGCTGATCTTGATGATGTCGCGCACCTTCTGCGACGTGGTGCCCATCTCGGCGGCGATCTCTTCGGGGGTGGGCTCGCGACCAACGTCCTGGAGCACCTGACGTTGCACGCGGATGAGCTTGTTGATCTGCTCGACCATGTGCACGGGCACGCGGATGGTCCGCGCCTGGTCGGCGATCGCCCTGGTTATCGCCTGGCGGATCCACCAGGTGGCGTAGGTCGAGAACTTGAATCCCCGGCGGTAGTCGAACTTCTCGACCCCGCGGATGAGGCCGAGATTGCCCTCCTGGATTAAGTCGAGGAAGGGCAGTCCACGACCGACGTGGCGCTTGGCGATAGAGACGACGAGCCGCAGGTTGGCCTCGGTGAGCTTGCGTTTGGCGTCCATGTCGCCGCGCTCGATGCGCTTGGCCAGCGACACCTCTTCGGCGGCGGTCAGGAGCGGCACCTTGCCGATCTCGGTCAGGTACATGCGGACCGGGTCGGTGCTCGCCGTCTTGATCGACAGGTCGAGTGCCGGGGCCTCGTCGTCGCCGCGGGCGTCGGGGGCGTCGGCGGTCGCCGTTTCGTCGCTTTCGAGGAGCTCGATGCCCTGGTCGGTGAGCAGCATGAAGATGTTCTCGAGCTGCTCGGACGTGAGCTCGACGTCCTGGAGCGCGCCGGCGATGCGGTCGCTGGTCAGATAGCCCTGTTCGCGGCCCTCGACGACCAGTTCGCGCACTTCGTCGATCGCCGGCTCCGCCGGCTCCGCCGCGCCGCGGGTTGCGGGCAGACCAATCACTGTCATCGTCTTGCTCCTCACGCGAAGCGCCGTTTGCCGGCGGCGAGACGAGGTCCGTCCCACACCGCAAGCCACGGCATCTTCGAGGTCATCATGGGAAACCGGCGCTCTTCCCGGCCAGGCATACTCGTGCAGCAGGCTCAGCCGGCTCGCGCCCATGCCCGGCGAGAGCGACCGCCTTCTCTATAGTACCCGCCAAACAACGGCGACGCCATCCCGGCCTCGTGACCCCGCAGCGCCCAGCCGGCCCCGGCCCTGCCGGAAAGGAGGGCTCGCCGGCGAGACGACCGTGCTGCTCAGACGCCGCGCCGCTCAGTCGCCGCGCCGCTCAGTCGTCGCGCCCTTCGGTCCAGATGAAGGCGCCGGCTTGCAGGTCCGCCAGCGCTCGCTGGATCTCGGCGCGCGTGTTCATGACAAACGGCCCGTAGCGAGCGATCGGCTCGCCGAGAGGCGCGCCCGAGACGAGCAGAAAGCGCACCGGGCTTTCGTAGGCGCGCATGCGCACCTCGTCGCCGTCGCCGAACACGACGAGGCCGGGCGCCTGAACAAGCGAGCCGTCGAGCTCGCCGCGGTAGCCCAGGTCGCAGGCGACGCCGAACTCGCCTTCGCCGCGAAAGACGTAGGCGAAGGCCGCGTGGCCGCGAGCGACCGGCTGCGCGAAGTCGACGCCGGCGGCCAGCTCGACGTCTGCGTACTCGGGGTCGGCGTAGATCTCGGTGACCGGCCCCCGCTCCCCATCGCAGCGGCCCGCCACCAGGCGCACGCGCGTCCCGTCGGCCCGCTCCACCACCGGAATGTCGGCGGCGGCGATCTCCTGATAGCGCGGCCGTGACATCTTCAGCTTCGCCGGCATGTTTACCCAGAGCTGAAAGCCGCCCATCCTGCCCTCGCGCGGCCGCGGCATCTCTTCGTGCATGATGCCGCCGCCGGCGGTCATCCACTGCACGTCGCCGGGACCGATCGTGCCGGCGTTGCCGATCGTGTCCCTGTGATCGACCTCTCCGGCGAGCATGTAGGTCACCGTCTCGATGCCGCGGTGCGGGTGCAGGGGAAAGCCGGCGAGATAGTCGTCGGGGTCGTCCGACTCGAAGTGGTCGAGCAGCAGGAACGGGTCGAGGTAGTCGAGCGACCAACCGCCGATGCTGCGCCCAAGGCGCACGCCGGCGCCCTCCACGACACGCTGTGGTTCGATCACCCGCGCGACGCGCCGCACCTGAGTCTCCACCGCCGCTCCCTGCCGAAAGCCCCTGATGGGGCACAACATGCCCCGCGCCGGGGCGCCGGAAACGGCGCCGGCCGATCGACCGACTCGAGACCGGACCCCCGTGGAAATCGTCACGCGCGCGGCCCACGCGCCGCCGCGATTTCAGCGGTGACCGGCGTAGTCCCGGAGTGCCGGCGCCGTGAGGCTGGAGTCTTCGAGCATCTCAAAGGCCGCCTCGATCACCGCCCGCTGGCCCGCCGGGTCATCGGATGGCCCCAGCGCGCAGCCGTGCCGAGACGGCACCCACAGGGCGCGCGGCAGGCGCACGTCGGTGGCGGCCTTGTGCAGAAGCTGCAGCGCCACCGTCGAGATTCCGCGACGCTCCAGCTCGAGCGCCACCAGTCCCACGGACTGGCTGCACAACGGTCAGGTGGGCACCAGAAGAGCGACGTCCACCCGATCGGCGGTCAGCCACAGGGCAGCCTGCGGCGCCCTCTCGCGGATCGCGCCGCCGGTGGCGGCGACGGCGCCGCACAAGGCGAGATGGCGCCGGTTGAGCTCACCGAGGCGGCGGTCCGACACCGCTTCGCGCAAGCGGTCGAGGGCGCAGGCGAGCGTGCGGTCAAGAGTGGCGTCGCTCGCGTCAGGGAGCTCGCGCGAGCCTGCCGGCAGCTCACTTGTGAGCACGTCGCCGTCGACCGTGCGAAACGACGGATTGCCGATCGGCTCGCCGGGGTCGCCGGTCGGCACGCCGGTGTAGCCGCCTCGCCTGCCGGGCGACAGGCAGACGGAGCTCGCCACGAGCGCGAGGCGGCACTCGGCCAGCGGTTTTCGCAGGGGCGCCCAGGGCGCCGGGTCGAGGCGACGGCCGCGATGCGTTCCGAGGCGCCCGAAGACGGTCACACGACTCTGCCGCGAGACATGCGGCGAGCTTATCAGAGCGTCATCGACCGCGTCCGGTGTCCGGTCGCGCCACGCGCCTTGCGTCGTGTCCGCCGGCTCCATCTCCGATATCATAAAGACAAACAGGCTCGCCGCCGCGAGGTCGCGTCGGCCGGCGGCAACGGGGGGGTATTCGCGGTGCTGCAGCCATGAGGGACGGTCAGGCGATCATCGCCGAGATCGGCGCCACGATCGCTTCGACGCTCGAGGTCGGAGACGTCATGGCCACGATCGCACGCCAGGTCGGCGAAGCGTTCGGCGTCTACTCCTGCGACATCCACAGGTACGACGCCGAGAACGATCTCCTCACCTACCTCGCTTTTTGGGACCTCGACCTCGACCGCGGCGACGGACCCTGGGTCTGTGAGGCGCATCACCAGATCAGTCAGGACGTGACCGGCGAACCGTTCCACCCCGATCTGCGTCCCAGCTTCCTGCCCACCGTGAGAGAAGGCAAGATCGTCGAAGTCCACCGCGACGACCCCGACCTTCCGCCGGCCGAAGCCCGCGAGATGGACCGCTGGAGCGAGAAGTCCACCCTCGACGCGCCGCTCGAGTTCGACGGCGTCATCATCGGCGATCTCGGCCTCGTCGAGACCAGGTCGTGTCGGCGGTTCACGGCCGAGGAGAAGGAACTCTTCGCACAGGTCGCTGTGCTGGCGGCGATCGCCATCCGCAACGCCGACCTGTTCGAACGGCTCGATCGGCAGAACCGCTCGCTGCAGTCGCTTCTCGAGGCCAGCCGGGCCCTGACTTCGACGGTGGGATTAGACGAGACCCTGGCGGTCATGGCGCGCTCGGCGGCCGAAGCGCTGAAGATGCCGGGCTGCGCCATCTACGAGTACCTGCAGACAGACAACGCACTCGCCCCGCGCACCTCGTTTGGCACGGTGAAGCTGGAGCCGGTGAACGTCGCCATCCCGCTCCACGAGCGCTCGGGCGATCGCCAGGCGCTGGAGCGTCGCGAGATCGTGATCGAACGGGCTACCGACGAAGCCGTCCCGCCGGCCGTGAGGAGCGCGATGCACACCATCGCTGAGCTCACTCACTTGCACGTCCCGCTCGTCTTCGGCGATGAGACGCTGGGCTTGCTGCTCCTGGTCGACACGTCGGGCGAGCGCGAGTTCAGCCATTACGAGCTGGAGCTGGCCCGCGGCCTCGCAGAACACGCGGCCGCGGCCCTGCACGCCGGACGCGCCTACCAGGCCGTGCAACTCGAGGCGCTGACCGACGGTCTGACCGGGCTCTTCAACTACCGGCATCTGCGCAACCGCCTCCGCGAGGAGACCGCGCGATTCCGCCGCTACCGCACGCCGCTCTCGCTTCTCATGTTCGACGTCGACGATTTCAAGCAGTTCAACGACAGCTTCGGCCACCTGGCCGGAGACAACGCGCTCATCGCGATCGCGAAGGTGCTCAGCGACACGCTGCGCGCCGACATCGACGTCGTCTGCCGGTACGGCGGCGACGAGTTCGCGGCTCTCCTGCCGAACACCGCACTCACACGCGGACCCGATGACCCCTCCGCGACGCCTGCGGACAAGAGAAGCGACCGGCCGGCATCGCGCGAAGCGCCGGCCGCAAACCTCGAGCAGCTGCGCGCCGAGGGAGCGATGGCGACCGCCGAGCGGGTCCGCGCGGCCGTCCAGGAGCGCGGCCAGAACGCGGTCACGCCACCGCTGCCGCAGGCGGTCACGGTCAGCATCGGCGTGTCGTGCGTGATCGACGAAGAGCTCACGCCCGACCAGCTCGTCGCGGCCGCCGACAAGGCGCTGTACCTGGCCAAGCGGCGCGGCCAGAACCGCGTCGAGGGCGGCTCGCCCGGGAGAGCGAGAACAGCGCCTCGCAAGTAGGCGCGCAAACCAGGAACCGGGTCAGAGCCTCGCGCTGGACGGTCTGAGATCCCAAGAGCGCCTGCGGGTGGTACGTGCCGGCCGCAGACGCGGCGGCGGTGCGCAGGCCAGGACGGGCGGCACGAAGCTGACCGTCAAGGAGAAGGTGAGAGTCGCCCGGCCACAGTGATCAGCGCAGCCGGCCGCGCTCACAAGGGCGCCGCGATCAGCCGGGCCGGCGGCGGGCGCGAGGCACGGTGGCGATGGGCATGCGCCAGCCCATGCCGAACGCCCGGTCTGTGACCTTGATGCCGGGCGCCGCCTGCTTGCGCTTGAACTCGTTGGCAGCGACAAGTCGCGCCACCCGTGCGACGGTCGGCTCCTCGTAGCCTCGCGGAACGATCTCGTCAACACTGAGATGTTCCTCGATCAGCAGCTCGAGGATGCCGTCGAGCTCGTCGTACGGGGGCAGGCTGTCCTGGTCTGTCTGGTCGGGGCGCAGCTCGGCCGAAGGGGCCTTCTCGAGGATCGCCCCGGGAACGACCTCGCTGCCGCGCTCCTCGTTCAACCAGCGCGCCACCGCGTAGACCATCGTCTTGGGCACGTCGGAGATGACGGCAAGCCCGCCGGACATGTCGCCGTAGATCGTGCAGTACCCCACGGCCAGCTCCGACTTGTTGCCGGTCGTCAAGAGCAGTGAGTCGAACTTGTTGGAGAGCGCCATGAGCAGGTTGCCGCGGATGCGCGCCTGGATGTTCTCCTCGGTCACGCCCGGCGGCAGGCCGGCGAACACCGGGTCGAGGGCATGGTCGAAGGCCTCCATGACGTCGGCGATCGGCAGCGTCTCGGTGCGCAGGGACAGGCCGTCGGCCAGCGCTTGCGCGTCGGTCACGCTCCCCGGGCTCGAGTACGGCGACGGCATGAGCACGCCGAGCACGTTGCGCGGCCCCAGCGCTTCGGCGGCGACCGCGGCCACGAGCGCCGAGTCGATGCCGCCGGACAGGCCGAGCAGGGCGCGCTGAAAGCCGCTCTTGGCGACGTAGTCGCGCACGCCCAGCACGAGCGCGCGCCACACCTCGGACGGGGGCGCGAAGTCGTCGGCCGCGAGCGCCCCGGGGCCGGCGCCGGGCGCCGACACGCCGGCCAGTTGCTCCAGGTCGACGACGAGCACGTCGGGCGCGAACGCCGCCGCGCGGGCCACCAGCTCGCCGCCGGCGGCAAAGGCGCAGCTGCGCCCGTCGAAGACCAGCTCGTCGGAGCCGCCCACCTGGTTGACGTAGAGCACCGGCACGCCGTATTTGCGCGCGATGGCGCCCAGCATCGCCTCGCGATGCTGCTGCTTGCCGATCGTGAACGGCGAGGCCGACATGTTGACGACGCACGACGCGCCGGCCGCCACGAGATCGTCGATGGGGTCGCTGTGGTACCGGCGCCGGCGCCAGAAATCACGGTCGTTCCAGATGTCCTCGCAGACGGTCACGCCGAGCTGCCGGCCGCCCCACGACAGGACCTGCGGCCCATCGGCCGGCTCGAAGTAGCGGTCTTCGTCGAAGACGTCGTAGGTGGGCAGCAGCGTCTTGCGAAACACCTGCCGCACGGCGCCGCCGGCGAGCAGCGCCGCCGCGTTGTAGAGAGGCCGGCCCTCGCCTTCGTTGGTCTCGGCCAGCCCGAGCAGAAGGGCCGGTCCGGCCGCCAGCCGGCGCGCCAGCTCCTCCGCCACCGCCCAGCCGCGCGCCACGAACGAGCGCCCCAGGAGCAGGTCGCGGGGCGGGTAGCCCAGCAGCGACAGCTCCGACGCGACCGCCAGGTCGGCGCCGGCGCGCTGGGCCGCACCCGCGGCCTCCGCCAGCAGGGCGGCGTTGCCCTCGAGGTCGCCCACCGTCGGGTCGATCTGCAGCAGCGCGATCTTCATGTTCCGGACGCTATCACGCCCGTGACGGCGCCGCATGGTGCGACGGGCGGCCGCGCCCTCAACGTCCTGCGGCAGTCGCAGTCGCGATCAGCCCGACCCGGCCGGCGCTCGTTCGGCCGCCGCCGGTCCGGCCGGCCCCGACTCCCCCAGGGTGGGGATGCGACCCGTGAAGATGTTGCCCGTGCGCCCGTCGATGGAGAGCCAGTCACCGGCGCGCAGCTCGCTGCCGGCCAGGCGCGCCAGGCCGTCGCGCTCGATCACCTCGAGGTCGCGGCAGTCGACCACGGCCGTCTTGCCGAGGCGCTTGGCGGTCACGGCGGCGTGCGACGTGGCCCCGCCGCGCGCGGTCAGGATGGCGTTCACCCGCGTGATGATGGCGATGTCCTCGGGCACCGTGTCGGGCCGCAGCAGGACGATGTTCTCGCCCGGCGACTCCGCCAGCAACTGGTCGATCTGACCGGCGTTGATCGCCACGCGGCCCGAGTAGGCGCCGCCGGCGACGCCCATCCCCACGGCCGCGGGAGGTCCGTAGTTGGGCGAGGAGGTGTCGAAGTAGGCCGCGCCCTTCTCCTGTTCCTGCACCACGGCGCGTTTTTGCAGCACGTAGAAGTCCTCGGCGGCCGGCGACTCGAAGGTGAACTCGATCTCCTGCGGGTCGTACTCGTGCTCGCCGACCAGCTCGCGGGCGACCGACAGCAGCTCCCGGTAGACCTCGGGATAGTCCCGTTCGAGGGAGTGCTCGGTGTCCCGGTACGTGGGACTGCCCAGCCGCTGCGCTTCGGAGACGGGCAGCGGGAACACGAGGCCGCCGACCAGGTCCTCGCCCTGGCTGCGCACGGCGAAGTCGCCGAACAGACGCACGTGGCGGCTGTAGGGTTCGAGCGGGTTGTGCGTAAAGGTCACTCCGGAGCCCGACTCCCGGCTCAGGTTGCCGAAGACCATGCGCTGCACCACGACGGCGGTGCCCCACTCCTCGGCCACGCCGATGTACTGCCGATAGAAGCGCGCGGGGGGCGAGTCCCACGACTCGAGCACCTTGAACACGCACGAGACGACCTGGGCGAAGGGGTCGTCCACGAAGACGACACCCCCCTGCCGGGCACGCTCCTTGTAGGTGAAGGCGATCTCGCGCATCTGCTGGGGCGTGAAGTCGAGCTTCTGCTCCACTCCATAGCGGCCCTTGAACTCGTTCATGATGGCGTCGAAGAAGTCGCGGTCGATGCCCGACGACATGGCCCAGGTCTGCAGGAACCGCCGGTAGCAGTCCCAGGCGGCCCACCCGAGCCGCGGCTCTTCCGACAGCGCCTCGGCCAGCTCGTCGTTCAGGCCGACGTTGACGAACGTGGTCATGAGCCCGGGCATGGAGACGGCGGCCCCCGAGCGGATCGACAGCAGCAGCGCGTGCGCCGGGTCGCCCAGCCGCAGGCCGGTCTGCTTTTCGAGCTGCTCGAGGGCCGTGCGGATGCGCTGGATCGTGTCGTCGTAGAGGGGCCGGTACGACATCGCCGGCAGGGCGCTGAAGAGCTCGGTGCTGAGGATGAATCCCTCGGGCACGTTGTGCCCGTACGACGCCATCTGCTTGAGTCCCAGGCCCTTGAAGCCCAGGGTCCGCTGGTCGTCTGTGCTGGGCTTGGGCTTGTGGATGGGCGACACCAGCCGCTCCGGATCGTAGTTCATCATGCGCGTGAGGGCCTGGCTGCCGAGGCGTCCGTTGAGCAGCGAGATCCGCCGCAGGGCGGCGGCCACGTAGCGGTCCAGGGACTGCATGCCCAGGGCCGACACCAGCACGTCGCGCAGGACCATCTCCGCGACCGCGTCGACCGACATCGAGCGCGCCTCGCACTGGCGCGTGTCGCTCACGAGCACGGTGTGCAGCACCTGGTCGTGGCTGAGGATGGCGTTCGTGGACAGCTCGGTGACGCTGTTGACGAGAAACTGGAAGACGTTCTGGTACTGGCGGAACGTGAAGTTGTGGCTGCCGAAGCTCGCGTCGAGCATGTTCAGGTTGGCGTCAAGGACGCGGGAGTCGACGCCGTCGGCGGCCAGGGCCCGCTCGAAGCGCCGGATGGCGGCCGACATGCGGCTCAGGGAATCCCTCGTGACGTAGGGCTCGATGCCCTCGGCCACGAGGTCGTCGAAGAGCCGGTCCACCAGGTTCTCCACGCGAAACGACAGACCCAGGGCGTCGAACTTGGCCTCGTTGTAGTTGCCGTAGATCGAGGGGATGCCGGCGGCGATGTGGCGCTTCTGGTAGATGTTCTCGGTCGAGACCGAGGGCGTCGGGTCGAGGACGATGGCCTTGAGCTCCTCGAGGACGGCGAGCGCCGTGTCGAGCAGGCGGTCGCGCGCGGCCGCAGTGGGACCGCGCTGCCAGGCGTTGAGGGCGCGCTCGAACCTCCGGCGCACCTTCGCGTCGAGCTGCAGGTGTCTGGCGACCGCCCAGCCCACGTCGTCGGCCGACAGCGAGTACTTGTGGGCGAGCAGCTGGTAGGTCCTGACCATCAGGGCCACGCGGCGCCCCCCGGTGTCGCATTCGGCGCCGCCTTCGGCCGCCCTCCGTGTCGCCCTTCGCGTCGCCGCCGCCGCGCGCCTCTTCTGGTGCCACGCCGCCTGCCACCGCCGCGGCGAGTCGCTCCGCCAACGCCTCCGGCGTCAGCGCCGCGAGCCCGTCGAGGAAGGCGTCGGTCTGCTCCGCGGGCGGCGCCAGCCGGCCCGGCGCGAGCGGCTCGTCGGCCGGCTGTCTCTGGAGAGCCAGGAGTATCTCGTGGGGACCCTGCGCCCACTGCCCCTCGGCCCTCACGGCCGCCATGATGTTGGCCGACAGGAACGGCTCCAGCCCCGCGGGGTCGAGCGTCATCCAGTAGCGCAGCACGGCGCGGCTGAAGTCCACCATGCGGTTCGACGACTCCGCATGGAGCTGCTTGCGCAGAAAGTGCAGGAGGGAGTCGCGCCGCCCGCAGATCTCGTCGACGTCCGTCGAGACGGAGCGCAGCTCGCCCTCGGCTCCCACCTGGCTGAAATACACGGGAAGCGTGCGCAGCAGCTGCTTGGCCACGAAGTAGATCGGGCGGATGTCGGCGTTCAGAAAGCGCGTGACGTCGCGCTGGAAGAGGTCGGTGTCGGCGATGAACACGCCGCCCAGCCGGAGCTGGACGTTGAGCGCCGCCGCGAGCCGCTCGTAGAGCGCGGGGTTCGACTCGATGATGTGCATCCAGCAGCGGATCTTCGGCAGATGGTAGGGATTGACCACCGTCTCCCACTCATCGGTGGCTCCCCGGATGTCGGGGTACTGGAAGCGCCACGAAAGGACGTCCTCGACGAGGTGGTCGACCGCCTTGACGTTGTTCGCCTCGCCGATCGCCACGCCGATCGCCTCGTAACACTTGAAGCGCATCAGCAGGAACTGGTTGTCGCGGTCGCGGAAGAACGCGGTGAGGCGGCTCAGGATCCTGTCGACGTCCATGTGCCTGTCGGGGTGCATGAGCTGCTTGACCACGCCGAGCAGCTCGACCATCGCCTCCTTCTGGCGATAGCCCAGCGCGTCGTCCTTCAAGAAGAACAGGCACACCGCGAAGCGGTCCTCGAGGTTCTCGACCTGGAACAGGCGGTCGATCGCGCGCCCCAGGATCTCGGAGAACAGGGGACGCGCCGGCGAGAGCAGCTCCTCGTCGGGCACCTCGTCCGCGCCGCGGATGAGCGCGAAGAGGCGCTCGCCGGCGAGGAAGTCGAAGTGCCCGGCGACGGCCGCCGGGTCGGTGAGCCCGGCTACCTGGACCGCCGCCCAGCTGGGCACGTCGAGACGCTCCTCGACACGGCGATAGCCGGCCAGCAGCACCTGGCGGTAGAGCTCGAGAAAGACGGGGGCCAGGGCCGGCCGCCCGGCCACCTGCTCCACCAGGTCGCGCAGCAACGCGTCCCGCTCGAGGAACGCCGTGGGCTGCCCGGGCAGCAACCGGGTCAGGGACTCGCCGATCAGCGCCAGCGTGTCATCGTAGGAGGCGCCGTGCGGTCCGGCCACGGCCGCGGTGCACCACATCACAAGACCGCGCAGCGAGAGCGAGAACTGGTCGGCGGAGAGCGGCGAGTCGAGCAGGCCGAGGACCAGCTCCGCGAGGAGCCCGAACAGCGTGGCACGGTCGTCGGAGCTCTCGAAGTACGTCCAGTTGCGCAGGAGGGTGGTCTGGAAACCCTCGACCAGAAGGTCGGCGTTGCGGAAGGTGTGGAAGTACTCGCCCACGGTCTCCACGAGAGAGGCGCGAACGCCGTACAGCCCTTCCACCGCGTCCACGAGCGGCAGGTAGCGCTCGGGGATGACCACGTTCTGCGCCGTGGTGGCGAGGTTCGCGCGCAGCGCGTCTGAGTCGAACGGTACCGGCGAAGTCTTCATGGTAGGCAGATGATACCTGCTCGCCGGCTCGTGCGGCGGCGGTCGCCGCGGTCGCGGCGCGCCCGCCTCGCCCGTCCGGCGCGACTCCCGCGTCGCCCGTCCGGCGCGACTCCCGCCTCGCCCGTCCGGCGCGACTCCCGCCCGGGCCGTCTGCCGCGGTCCGTCCTAGCCGGGTCGCCCGATGAGCCGGCGGACCTCGGCCGCCGACCCGGCCGCAAGCGCCTCCCCGGCCAGCCGCCGGGCCTGGGCTGCGTCGACGGCCCGCACAACCTGCTTGGCCGACGGTATCCGGGCCGGGGCCATCGAGAGCTCGGTGACTCCCAAGCCGAGCAACAGGGGGATCGCCAGAGGGTCGCCGGCGACCTCTCCGCACACCGCCACCGGCCGCCCTCCTTCGACGGCGGCGCGCACCACGCGGTCGATCAGGCGCAGCACGGCCGGGTGCAGAGCGTCGGCGAGGGCGGCCGTCCCGGCGTTGCCGCGGTCGGCGGCCAGGACGTACTGCGCCAGGTCGTTCGTGCCCAGCGAGAAGAAGTCGACCAGCGGCACGAACGCCTCGGCCATGAGGGCGGCGGCCGGCACCTCGACCATGATGCCCACCGCGATGGTCTCGGGGACGGCGACGCCGGCCGCGGCGAGCGACTCTCGCGCCTCTTCGAGGAGCTCCCGCGCCCGTCGGACCTCATCCACGGTGGCCACCATCGGCAGCAGCAGCCGGACCGGATGGTCCGCGCTCACCCGCAGCAGCGCGCGAAGCTGGCCGACCAGCAGCTCCGGATGACGCAGGCCCAGGCGGATCCCCCTGACTCCCAGGAAGGGATTCCGCTCGTCGGCGAGAGGCAGGTACGGGAGCTGCTTGTCGGCGCCGACGTCGAGCGTGCGCACGACGAGCGGGCGACCACCGAGATCCTCGGCCATCGCCCGGTAGGCCCTCTCCTGCTCGTCCTCACCGGGCAGACGTGCGGTCGCAAGAAACAGGAACTCGGTGCGCAGCAGCCCGACGCCGTCGGCGCCGGCGGCCACAGCCGCGCCGATGTCTTCCGGCGCAGCGACGTTCGCCGCCACGATCACGGCCAGACCGTCGCGAGTCACGGCGGGCAGGTGGGCCTGCTGCCGCGCCTCGGCATCCTGCCTCCCCCGCGCAACTCGCCGGGCCTCGGCTGCCCGCACCGTGGCGGCCGCAGGCGCCACCGTGACCGTCCCGGCCTCGCCGTCGAGCACGAGCAGGGTCCCTTCGGCCACGCTCAGCAGGTCACGGCCGCAAGCCACCACCGCGGGGATGCCCAGCGAGCCGGCCAGGATCGCGCTGTGCGACGTGGGGCCGCCGAACGCGCAGGCCACTCCCCGGACCAGCGAGCGGTCGAGGCCGGCGGTCTGCGCCGGCGTCAGGTCGGGCGCCACCACGATGCCCGCGGCGCCCGGAGCGAGGTCCGCCGGCAGCTCGAGGAGGTGACGCAGGACCTGATCGCCGACGCCGCGCAGGTCGGCGGCCCGCGCCCGCAGGTACGGGTCCTCCAGCGCCTCCCAGGCCGCCGCCGCCGCTTGCACCGCGGCGGCCCAGGCCGAAGCGGCGTTCCTGCCCTCCCCAAAGACCTGGGCGCGCGCCGGTCCCAGCAGCGCCTCGTCGTCCAGGAACAGCAAGTGGGCGTCGAAGATGGCGGCGTCGTAGTCGCCGGCCCGCCCGGCCACCGCATCGCGCGCCCGGCGAATGTCGTCGCCGGTGGCGGCCAGGGCCCGCTCCAGGGCGGCCCATTCGGCCGCGGGTTCCTGCGACGGGCGCTCGGGCACCTTCACCGGCGCGACCTCCAGCCGCCGCGCCTTCCCGACGGCGATGCCCGGCGAGCCGGGCAGCCCCTGAAGCACGGAACCCGGGGCCGGAATGGAAGCGGACTCTTCGCTGCGAGCCGGCGGGACTCCGGCCGACGACGCCGCGGGTCGCGCCGCGTCGGACCCGAAGGCCGCTGCGCGGCCCGTCCCGGCGCCGACGGCGCCGCCGTCGCCGCCGGCGCCGACGGCGCCGACCGCGCCGTCAAGGTGGTCCTCTGGCGGGTCGCCGAAGTTCTCGTCGGCCAGGCGCCGAACGGCCTCCAGGGCCGCCGCGGCCTGCGGCCCGCGGGCCCGCACGAGGATCTCGTCGCCGCACCGGACTCCCAGGGTGGCCACCGCGTTCAGGCTGCGGGCGCTCACCGGCCCGCGGCCGGCAGTGACGTCGGCGACGGTCACCTCGGCGTCGAATCCCGCCGCGGTCCGCACGAACAGCGCCGCCGGCCGCGCGTGGAGCCCCAGCCGGTTCGCAACGACGAGGCGCAGGGTCGGCCCTTCGGCGGCCGGCGCCGTGCGGGAGGCTTGCGCCGGCGCGCCATCGACGAGCAGCCCGCTGTGCATCGGGGCGCCGGTCGCCGGCGGCGCCGGGCGAGCCGTTCCAGCCTGCGGCTCCAGGTGGGCCGCTTTGGCCGCCAGCCCGCCCCGGGCCTCCTCGGCCACCTTCTCGAGGGAGCCGCCGAGCCGCGCCGCGACCGCGGCGGCCACGGCGCCCTCCACGAACGGCGCCTCGGTGAGCAGGATGCGGTCTCGCCGCTCCCGCGAGACCAGGTCCAGGGCCATCTCCGCCGACAGCACGGCGCTGCCGAGGTCCATGAGCACCAGGACGCCGTCGTCCGACCACGCGTCGTCGATGGCCCGCGCGACGAGCGCGGCGTCGGTGCCCAGAGGGTTGCCCGGCTGGTCGAGGCCGCCGGCGACGGCGATCCGCAGGCTCCTCGCCGCCCATCTGCGCCGCCAGTTCCGCCACGCCTTCGGCGAGCTTCGCGCTGTGGCTCACGAGGACCAGCCCGATCACGGCTGCGCCCTCGCTTGGCACACGAGAACCGGTCCGATCACGGCTCCGCCCTTGCGCGAACAACGTGAACCGGTCCGATCACGGCTCCGCTCCGGCCACCAGCGCGGTCGCAGCCGTCTCCAGCAGAAGCCACGACGAGGTCGCTCCCGGGTCCTGATGGCCGGCGCTCCTCTCGCCCAGATAGCTGGCGCGGCCCTTGCGGGCCACCATCGGGATGGTGGCCCGCATCCCCCGCGCGGCCGCGTCGGCCGACTGCCGCAGCGCGTCCGCCGGCGTGAGCCCGGACGCGGCGCCCGCCTCGCAGCGCCTCCGCCGCCGGCAGGAGAGCATCGATCATGGTCTTGTCCTCGAGCTCCGCCTTGCCGCGAGCCTGCGCGCCCTTCACGCCGGCCGCAAGCGCGGACGCCCAGTCCGCCAGTGTGAGCCCGGATGCCTGCCCGGCCGCGGCGCCCATCTGCAGGAACAGGGTCCCATAGAGCGGTCCGGCCGCACCCCCGACGGTCGACACCAGCGTCATGCCCACCGTCTTCAGGAGCGCACCGACGCCTCCGTCGGCGGGCGCGTCCGGCTGGTCGAGCTCTAGCGAGCACCGCCTGCATGCCGCGGTCCATGTTGACGCCGTGGTCGGCGTCGCCGATGGCCGCGTCGAGCTCGGTCAGGTACTCGCGGTTCTGCGCCACCGCCTCCGCGAAGGCCCGCATCCAGGCCGCGACGCCGGCGAGCGTGACCACGTCGCGGCGAGCGCCGGCCTCGGTCTCAGGCTCAACGGCGGTCACGCGCCCCACCGCAGGCCGGTCGTCACGACCGGCGTCGTCCCACAGGGCCGCGAGCTCGTCGTCGAGGCGCAGCAGCGTGATCGAGCAGCCGGCCATGTCGAGCGAGGTGATGTAGGAGCCGATCAGGTTGCGGGCGATGGTGATGCCCCGGCCCTCCAGCAACTCGTGGAGCTCGTTGTAGACGACGTAGAGCTCCATGAGCGGCGTGCCCCCCAGGCCGTTCACAAAGGCAAGAACACGGTCGCCCCGGCTGAAGGGCAGGTCTTCGACGATCGCCGTCGCCAGAGTCTCCACGACATCGTGCGCCGAGGCCGCCTTGCGACGCTCGCGGCCCGGCTCGCCGTGGATCCCGACGCCGACCTCCATCTCGTCGGGACCGAGCTCGAAGGTGGGCTTGCCGACCATCGGCACGGTGCACGACGTGAGGGCCATGCCCATGCTGCGTCCGTTCTCGTTCACCTTGCGGCAGAGCCCGGCGACGTCGCCCAGCGGCCGGCGCTGCTCGGCCGCCGCCCCGCAGATCTTCTCGGCCAGCACCGTCGTGCCCACGCCGCGCCGGCCGGCGGTGTACAGGCTGTCGCGCACCGCGACGTCGTCGGCGATCACGACCGACTCGACCGCGATGCCCTCGTCGCGGGCCAGGTCGGCCGCCATCTCGAAGTTCATCACGTCGCCCGTGTAGTTCTTGACGATGTGCAGCACCCCGGCGCCGCCGTCGACGGCCCTGGTGGCCGCCAGCACCTGGTCGGGCGTGGGCGAGGTGAACACCTGGCCCGGACAAGCGGCGTCGAGCATGCCCATGCCGACGAACCCGCCGTGCATCGGCTCGTGGCCGGAGCCCCCACCCGAGACGATCGCCACCTTGCCCGGGACCGGCGCGTCGATCCGCACGATGTAGTCGGGAGACGCGCACACCCTCAGCCTGTCACCGTGAGCCGCCGCGACGCCCGCGAGCTCGTCGCGCACGGCGTCCTCAGGTCGGTTGATGAGCTTCTTCATCTCTTCTGCCCTCCAGCCCGCGCGCGTCGAACGACGCCCGCCCCACGGTCCCTGATCCCGGTGATGGGTTTACGCTGAAGGACCGGCCATCGTCAAGGACGACCGGCCGCAGGGCGCCGGATGTCGGGTGCGCCTCCGACCGCCGCGGAGTCACCCTGTCGGCCGTTGCCTTCACCATCCAACGAGACCGGCTCTCTGTCGCGTCGACGCTCTGAGCCCTGGGGATCTTCGCGTGTAGGCTCACCAGAGAGCCCACCCAGGCGACGAACGCCGAGGGGCGGGCCGGGCGACTTGCGTCGCCCGGCCCGCCCCTCGGCAACTCGCTGACGGAGGCTAGCTCTGCTTACACGTGGTGCAGGTGCCTACCCCGCCGAGCCTGTACAGCAGGCACGAGCCGGTCACCGCGGTGAAGAGCAGCACGGCGCCGAGCAGACCGAACAGTATGCCGAGCGGCTTGGCCGACGACAGCCCGAAACTGGTCAGCGATACCGCCAGCAGGCCACCGCCGACGACCAGCCGCACGACGCGATCAAGCGCGCTGTCGTTTCTGTCAAACATCGTGATCCTTCCCGTCGAGAGCATTGAGACGGGCCTGGAGATCAGCGCCCATGACTTCGTCGACCAGGGCACAGGCCTGAGCCAGACGGATATCGGTGACGCGCCACTCGACCCGGCCATCCTTGCGAGACCGGGCGACGAGACCGTGGTGGCGCAGCAGCGCGAGGTGCTGGGAGACGTTGGGCTTGCTGATGCCGAGCAGCCCGGCGAGCTCACTCGGCGAGCGCGGCTTCTCGCAGAGCAGGTGAAAGAGCTCGTGACGCACCGGGTGCGCGAGCGCCGAGAAGACCGCGGCGTGCATCTCGTATCGCTGTCGATCGTCCATGCCGACAGTATTGCCCTATTGCGAAGTTGCGAAACATGTAAATACGGGCAGACTCTCGATCGCGGGTATGCTGAGCATCCGGCAACGGCACCCGGCGCAGATCGGCGCCATCAACGGAGGATACGCACATGGATATGGAGATCTACTTCCCGGGCGGCAAGCGCGTCTACGCCGACTACGGCGGCTTCACGATCGAGACCGACCAGCCCGCTCAAGGCGGCGGTGACGACTCCGCGCCGGCGCCCTTCGACCTGTTCCTGGCCTCGATCGGCACCTGCGCCGGCATCTACGCCCTTGGCTTCATGCAGCAGCGGGGCCTCGACCCGGCGGGCGCCCGTCTCGTCATGCGCACCCATCGCAATGCGGCGACCGGCCTTGTCGGCGACATCGACCTGGAGCTTCATCTTCCGGCCGGTTTCCCCGACAAGTACCGCGACGCCATCGTCAATGCCATGAACCTCTGCACCGTGAAGAAACACCTCCACCAGCCGCCGTCGTTTGAGATCACCACGGTGGCCGGCTGATGGCCGACGCCTTCGATCCCCAGCACGCCGGGCGCCTCGAGGATCCGGCGCGCCTGGCCGCCCTGCCGCAAGCGGCGGTCGTGTCGCTGCTGCGCCTCGCGGGCGACGAG
Source organism: uncultured Actinomycetes bacterium (assembly GCA_963751565.1). Classification (GTDB taxonomy): domain Bacteria; phylum Actinomycetota; class Thermoleophilia; order UBA2241; family UBA2241; genus Bog-752. The sequence goes on from CAVVVA010000004.1 coordinate 121,862, forward strand.
ACCGTCGTCGACTACGGCGCCGGCACCGGCATCTATACGATCGCCGTCGCCGAGGCTCTGCCCGGCGGCCGCGTCATCGCCGTCGAGGCTCTGCCACGTCTGGCCGAGATGCTGCGCGCCAAGCTCACCCCGGAACTCATCGACCGGATCGAGCTCGTGGAGACCGACGCCAACGTGGTCCCGGTGCCCGACGGCGCCGACGGTGTCATGGATCGCGCGCTGGACCGCCCCCGCCGGTCAACGCCGCTGCCGGTCGACCAGCGACCGTTGCCGCATCTGACACGCAGCCGTGAGATACGCAGCGGTGATATCAAGGGTGCCGTAGAGCTGCGACTCGGCCGGCCGCACGGAAAGGGCAACGCCGCAGTGGTGGCCGCATCCATCATGACGTCATGGTAGCATGGCATCATGAACCGACGATGGAGGCATTGATGGCGAGCGACACTCCGACAGACGCTCCGACCGAGCCCTGGGACACCCCCGAGATGGTAGCTCTGTGCGACGCCCTTCTGTGTCTGCGGACGCGCCGCGAGATGGCCGCCTTTCTGCGCGACGTCTGCACCCTCGGCGAGCTCGACGCACTCGGCCACCGCCTGGCCATCGCGCAGCTGCTCGAGGAGGGTGACCTGTCGTACGCCGAGATCGCCAGCGAGCTCCACGGTTCCACCACGACCGTCACGCGGGTGGCCTTCTGGCTGCGTCACGGCCAGGGCGGCTACCACACCGTCCTGTCGCGCCTCGAGGCGGCGAAGCGCCACTCGTGACGGTGATCCGTCACGGTGATCCGTGACGGTGATCCGCTCCGCACGCCGCGCTACGCCCGAGTCACGGACTACAGCCAGACGAGGAGCGCAGCGACGACCGCGAGCACTGCGGCCAGCACGATCGTGCGGCGCCGCCACGCGAACGCCGGGGCACGGGCACGCTCGGCCGAGAAGGCGCGCGCCTCGGCGGCCAGAACGACCTCGTCCGCGCAGCGCAGGCTGCTGCAGACCGCCGCGACGAGCATCAACCTGACCGCCGTGAGCGGCCGCCGCAGTCCGGCGCGCAGACGCATGGCCTGCCAGGACGTCGCCAGCGAATGCTGGATCAGCGGCAAGAGATTGAAGGCGACGCCCACCGCGAAGCCCATGCCCCGGAAGCCCACGCGCTCGAACACGCTCCCGAGGCGATCCACCGGCACCGACGAAACCAGGCCGTTGATGGCCACGATGATCGTCAGGGCGCGCATGACCATGGAGAGGCCGAGCACCGCGCCCTCGCGCGACACGCCGAACGGGCCCACGTGCCAGACCGGCGAAGCGCCGACGAGGGTGGACGACACCACGATCATCGCCAGCAGTATCCACGTGCGCCGCCGGGCCAGCAGGCGCAGCCCGGCCGGGTATGCCAGCGCCGCGATCGCCAGCGACAGCGCGAACGCGACGCCGAGCGCCCATCCCCGGCACAGCACGGCCACCACCAGCGAGAAGGCAAAGCAGCAGCAGCAGACATCGCCGGCCGCCGCCCCGCCCGATCTGACGCGAGCCAGGCCCGATCTGACGCGAGTCGGCAGCGTTCGCCGCGCGACCCCGGGGCCGGCGGCGCTGCCGAGCGTCTGGGCGCCGGCGCCGCTCACGCCGACCGCTCGCTGCCGAGGCTCGGGGCGGCCCGTCGGGCGAGCACCGAGTTGCCGGCCTGCCACGCGATGAGCCCCGCCGCCGCGCCGACCGTCAGGTGCAGCGCCAGGAGCGCGGCAAGCACGATGAAGACCGACGACGCCGAGAGGCCGAACAGCGAGGCGCCCTGGTGGATCAAACGCTCGTAGGTCGTGAAGATGCCCGCGCCGAACAGCAGGCCCTGAACGAGCAACGGGTGGATCAGGTTGTAGGCGATCGCCAGCGCTCCGGCCAGGCAGAAGGTCGACCGGCGCGGGCGCCCGCCGATGCTGAGCACGAGCTCGGCGATGAGGCCTTCCATGACGATGGCGATCATCGGGGCCAGCACCACGCCGCCGACGCTGAGCGCCTTCAGCAGCGCGGCTATGATCGCGATCATGAGGGTGGAACCGCGCCGCGGAACGATCCGGCGGGCGACGAGGGCGATCATGATGCCGATGCTGCCGAGGATCGTGCCGGTGAAGGGCACGTTCCAGACGTGAAGAAACGATCCGAGGCTCATCTCTGAGCTGCCCCACAGGCTGCCCAAGGCGGCCACGATGGTGAGCTCCTTCAGGCTGAGGCGCATGCCGCCACTCCCGATGTCGCGCGTGGATCCTTCGGCACGCCGTCGGCCTTCAGCACGCCGTCGGCCACCACGCGGCCCTGGTCGAGCACGACGACGCGTGACGCGTAGTGGTGCACCAGCTTGAAGTCGTGGGTGATGAGCAGGACGGTGGAGCCGGCCTCGCTGAGCCGGCGCACCGCATCCATGAAGCGCTCCATGTGGCCCCAGTCCTGACCGACCGTCGGTTCATCGAGGATGAGAAGCCGCGGCTCGAGGCTCAGCACGGCGGCCACGGCCAGCCGCTGCTGCTCCCCGAGCGACAGCGCGTACACGGGTCGTCCTCTCAGCCGGGCCAGGTCGACCACCGCGAGCATCTCGTCCACCGTGTCGGCTCGCAGAAGGCCCAGGTTGCGCAGGCCGAGCGCCACCTCTGCCTCGACCGTGTCGCAGAGCAGCTGCGCCGTCGGATCCTGAAAGAGCATGCCGACGCCCGTGGCGGGTCGAGGGCGGCGGCCCGCGGCCCAGCTCACCACACCGCGCCGCGGCTTGAGCAGGCCCGCGACGAGGCGGGCGAGCGTGCTCTTGCCGGCGCCGTTGTCGCCGACCAGGGCCAGGCACTCTCCCTCGTTGATGGTCAGATCGAGACTCGTGAGCGCCGGAGGGCGGCCCTCGCCGGCGGTCACCCCGCGCAGGGAGACGAGCGGCGCCGACCTGGCGGGTGGACCGGGCTCCACCAGGTCGCGCCAGATCATCTGGGTGTCTTCGGCCGGGCGCCGCAGACCGAGCCGGCGCAGCAGCGCCCGCTCTCCCAGGACGCGCTCCGTCGGTCCGTCGGCGACCACGCAGCCCTGGTCCAGAAGCACGGTCCGGTGGGCGATGGCCGCCGCGGGCCCCAGACGATGTTCGATCAGAATGACGGTCACGCCGTTCTCTGTGTTCAGCCTGCGCACCGTGTCGATCACGGCCCGCGTGCCCTCGACGTCGAGGCTGGCCATGGGCTCGTCGAGCACCAGCAGGCGCGAACCCATGGCCAGCACGGCGGCGATCGCCAGCCGCTGCCGCTCGCCGCCCGAAAGAGCGTGGGTGGAATGCGAGCGCAGATGAGCCATGCCGACGCAGGCAAGAGCCCACCCCACGCGATCTTCGACCTCGCTTGGCTCCAGCCCCAGGTTGCGAGGGCCGAAGGCGACCTCGTCCTCCACCCGCACGTTGAACAGCTGCGTGCGGGGATTCTGAAAGACCACACCCACCTGCCGGCTCATCTCGGCCACCGGCTCGTCGCCCACCGGCCGTCCGCCCACACTGATGCGGCCGCTCACCGCGGCCGGGATGCACTGCGGTATCAGCCGGTTGAGACACTGCACGAGCGTGCTCTTGCCGCTGCCCGACGGCCCTGCCAGAAGGACGCACTCGCCGGAGTCGACCGTCGAGGTCGACCTCGTGCAACGCCACGGTCGAGCCGAAGCTCACGGTCAGCCCCTCGAGCGCCAGTGACGTCACGACGCCGCCTCGGCGACGACGCGGTCGATGAGGCAGTCGCCCGGCGTGCCGCTCTCGAGCGTCACGACCTCGGCCTCGCCCACCAGCGGCCGCGCGAGCTCGAGCATGGGCGACACGAGCGCCGGCCGGACGGCTACCACGGCCAGACGAAACCGGCCGGCGAGTGCGACCAGCACGCCCCGCCGCCATCCCGACCCGTGCAGGAGCTCGAGCGGGCCGACCTCGTCGATCACCAGCACGTCGGTGGGACAGGCGGCCGCCAGAACCTGGTCGCCCCACAGCAGGCCCTCGCTCGAGAAGCGCCAGCGCAGGCTCCCCGTCCGCCGGCTCTCCACCTGGCGAGCGAGCAGCCGGCGCTGCCCACCGCGCAGATCCTGCGCCCAGCGTGCCGCACCTCCGTCGGTGCGTTCGACTACGGTCAGCAGGCCGCTGACCGCCAGACCCCGCTCGAGGCCGGCAGAGACCAGCCGCTCGCACGCCGTCGTCTTGCCGGAGCCCGAGGGGCCGGTCACTACGACCAGCCTCCCGCCCGGTCGACCCTGGCCCTGGAGGCGAGCGTCCATCTTCAGTACAGAAGCTCGATGCGCTTGATCATCTTCACCGACGGAGCGCCGTAGAAATGATGGATGAACGAGCCGACGTCGCGGTACGGGCCCTCGCCCTTGGGCAGCGGCTGTCCGTTCTTGAGCCGGGCGATGATCCAGCCCGTCTGGCCGACGATCGCCTTGCTGCTCATCGTCCACTCATAACCGTCGTCGGCAATGAAGCGGATCTGGTAGCCCTTTTCGGCCAGCGCCACGTTGAAGCTGCTGGGATCGTTGTCGTCGACCAATCCGATCACCTTGTAGAGCGTCTCGCCGCGGTAGACGGCCTGCAGATCGCTGGGGATGGCGCCCGCCTTGGTGCCGTCCCAGGTGACGTTCACTGAGAGGTCGCGCCAGGGGAGGTCTTTTGTGAGCCTGCCCACGAGCACCAGGTCGGGGTAAGGGCCCTTGGCCGGAGTCGAACTGGTGTGGCGATGGGCAACGTAGAGGCTGGCGCCGAGAACCGCCGCGCACACCAAGACGAGAACGGCGACGGTCGGCCAGCGCACCTTCACGGCGCCGGCGCTCGTGGGTTCGTCCATCTAGAAGATGAGCTTGATCTCGACCAGCAGCTTCACGGATTGCCTGCCGTAGAAGTGGTGGATGAACGACCCCACGTCGCGATACGGCCCTTCGCCCGCCGGCAGAGGTTTGCCGTTCTTGAGCCTGGCGACGATCCACTTCTTCTTGCCGATGATCGACCGACTGGTGAAGTCCCAGTGGTATCCGTCGCTGCCCATGAAGCGGATCGTGTAGCCCTTTTTGGCGAGGGCCACATTGAAGCTGCCGGGCTTCTTGTCGTCGACGAGGCCGATGAGCCGGTAGATGGTCTCGCCGCGGTACACGGCCCGCAGGTCCTTAGGAATGTTGCCGGCTTTCTTCCCGTTCCAGACGACGTTCGCGGACAGCTTGCTCCACTTGACACGCCTGGTCAGCTTGCCGACGAGCAGCAGGCTGGGGTGCGCCGAGGCGGCCGCGGCGCGAGTCTGCGCCGCCTGAGCCGTCGCTGCTCCCTTGGCGGGATGCGCGCCGGCGCTCACGGCCGGAGCGACCGTCACACACAGCGCCGCGGCCAGCACCAGCAGCGCGCCAAGCAGCGCAACGCGGCATGCTGTCTTCCTGGTTTTGACGACCCCGGACACCGCAACGGCGCGTGCCGACAAGCCCAACGGAGTCTGAGATGATCGCGCGCGCATATCGCCCACTCCTTTCCGAACACGAGGAGGTCCGGGCGTTTCCACCGCGGGCCCACGGCGGCGCTGGTGCGCCGCCCCATGGTCTGTCCATGGTACGGCCCGGCGCCCCTAGCGACTGCCGTAGGGCGCAGGGCTTGGAGTAGTTAGGAAAGGGACACTATCGCCGGGGCGACGGAGCGTCAACGGGTGGAGCCGCCGACACGACGGCGCCGGATCGAGCGGCCGGCGCGGCGCCCACGAGCTCGGTCTCGGCTACCTTCTCGATGCGCACCGCACAGACCTTGAACTCAGCCGTCTTGGTGACCGGGTCGAAGGCCGCGTTGGTGAGCTCGTTCACCGGCGATTCCTTGTAGTGGAAGGTCATGAAGACCACGCCCGGCGGCACCGTGTCGGTGACCGTCACGCGCGTCGTGATGGAACCGCGCCGCGAGGTGACCCGCGCCGTGTCGCCCTCGCTCAGCGCCAGGCGCCCCGCGTCGTCGGGGTTGATCTGGGCGAGCTCGTGGGGACGCAGGCTCTCGAGGTTGGCCGAGTGCCGGGTCATGATGTTGTAGTGGTAGAGCATGCGCCCGGTGGTGAGCAGGATCGGGTACTCGTCGCTGCAGAGCTCGGCCGGCGCCTCGTACTCGATGCCCTGCAGCAGGCCCTTGCCGCGCGTGAAGCGGTCGGCGTGCAGGAACCGGGTGCCGGGGTGGTCGGTAGTGGGGCAGGGCCACTGCAGCCCGGCCTCGTCGATGCGCTCGTAGGTGATGCCGGCGTAGCTGGGCACCAGGGAGCGCATCTCGTCGAAGATCTGCTCGGCCGAGTCGTAGTGCACCTCGTGACCCAGACGGCAGGAGAGGTCGGCGATGATCTCCCAGTCGGCGCGGCACTGTCCCGGCGGCTCGACCGCCTTGCGCACGCGCTGCACGCGGCGCTCGGTGTTGGTGAAGGTGCCGTCCTTTTCGGCGTAGCAGGCGGCCGGCAGGAACACGTCGGCGTACTTGGCCGTCTCGGTCATGAAGAGGTTCTGGGCGACCAGGAACTCGAGGCTGTCAAGGGCCTTGCGCACGTGGTTGGCGTCGGCGTCGGTGAGCGCCGGGTCCTCGCCCATGATGTACATCGCCTTGACCTTGCCATACACCGCCATGTCGAGCATCTCGGGAATGCGCAGGCCCATCTTGTCGGGCATGGTCACCCCGTAGGCCTCCGAGAAGCGGGCCCTGGCCTGCGGGTCGTTGACGCTCGGGTAGCCCGGCAGCGAGTTGGGCAGAGCGCCCATGTCGCACGAGCCCTGCACGTTGTTCTGGCCGCGCAGCGGGTTGACCCCGGCGAACTCGACGCCGATGTGCCCGGTGACCATGGCGAGGTTCGCCAGGTTCATCACGTTGGCCGTGCCGGTCGTGTGCTCGGTGATGCCCAGCGTGTAGAAGATGCCGGCCCGCGGCGTGTGGGCATAGAGCTCGGCGGCCTCGCGCAGCTGCTCGACCGGCACGCCGGTGATCTCGCTGACGCGCTCTGGCGGGTAGGCCTGCACGACCTTCCAGAGCTCGTCGAAGCCCTCGCAGCGCTCGGCGATGTAGGCCTTGTCGTGCCAGCCGTTGCCGATGATCAGGTTGAGCAGGCCGTTCACCAGGGCGTTGTCGGTGCCCGGCTTGAGTCGCAGCCAAAGGTGAGCGTACTCGGCCAGCTCGGTGCGCCGCGGGTCGACGACGATCAGTTTGGCGCCGCGCAGCGTCGCGCGCTTCATCTTGTTGCCGATGATGGGGTGCGCCTCGGGGGCGTTGGAGCCGATGATGAACAGCACGTCGTTGAACTCGATCTCGCCGATCGAGTTGGTCATCGCGCCCGAACCCAACGTGGCGGCCAGACCGGCCACCGTCGGCGCGTGTCAGGTGCGTGCGCAGTGATCGATGCTGTTGGTGTTGAGTCCCGCGCGCGTGAGCCGTTGCAGCAGGTAGTTCTCTTCGTTGGTGCAGCGCGCGGAGGACAGCACGGCGAGGGCGTCGGGCCCGTCGCGGTGCTTGATCTCGAGGAGCCTGCGAGGCGACCAGGTCGAGCGCTTCGTCCCAGCTCGCCGGCTCGAAGACGCCGTCGCGCTTGATCAGCGGCGTCGTTATGCGCTCGGGACTGTCGATCAGGTCGGTGTGAAAGCGGCCCTTCACGCACAGCGCGCCGGCGTTGACGGGCGCGTCGTAGTTGGCCGTGACGCCCACGACCTTGCCCTTGTGGACGTTCAGGTCGAAGTTGCAGCCCACGCCGCAGAACGGGCAGGTGGTGCGCACCTTGCGGCGGTCCCAGCTGCGGATCCCCTTGAGCTGCTTGTTGACGAGAGCGCCCGTCGGGCACAGATCGACGCACTGTCCGCAGAAGCGGCAGAAGTCGGAGTCGAGCGGGTGGTCGAACGACGAGGTCACGGTCGTCTCGAACCCCCGGCCGACGAAGTCGACGGAGTTGGAGACCTGGACCTCCTGGCAGACGCGCACGCACTTGCCGCACAGGATGCACTTGTTCTGGTCGCGCTCGATCAGGTGGTTCTCGTCGTCTATTGCAAGGCACTTCCTCTCGCCCTCGAAGCTCGTGTGCTCGACCCCGTAGCGGTAGCAGTACTCCTGCAGCAGGCAGTCGCCGGCCTTCTCGCAGATCAGGCAGTCCTGAGGGTGGTCGGAGAGCAGCAGATCGAGCACGGTGCGCCGCGCCTCGACGACCGCGTCGGATTCGGTGTGCACGACCAGGCCGTCGTCGACAGGGGTCGCGCAGGCGGCCGCCAGGCTGGCGCGGCCCTCGATCTCGACGCTGCACAGCCGGCAGGCGCCGAAGGTGCTCAGCGACTTGTCGTAGCAGAGCGCCGGAATGTCGATGCCGACGCTCGCCGCCGCGTCCAGGAGAGACGTGCCGGGCGGCACGGTGACCGTGTGTCCGTCGATGACCAGCTCGACCATGAATCATCCCTCCGCGTCACCGGGAACAGCTTCCGCGCGCCTGCGAGCCGTGCTGTGCTTCCTCGAGCGACGAAGAACCTTCACGGGCGCCGTGGCGCGGCTCGCTTCGCAGTGCTTCAGATTGTAGCCGCTATCCTGGGGCGGCGCCAACGCTCCGAGGGACGACCCGCACAACCCCCGTCGTCGCGATTCCCAGCCCATGTGTCAGGGGCCGGGCTCGGCCTCGTTGTCTGAGTCGCCCGGCTCTCGCCCCGAGACACCGTCGGCGGCAGCGTAGGGCAGGTCGCCGAAGTGCTTCTCGAACAGCGTCTCGAGCACCTGGTCGGCTTCGCGAGTGAAGGCTTCGAAGCGCAGCAGCAGGAGCCGGCCCTGCTCTGTCAGGCACGACCCCCCACCCGCCGACCCCCCGGTGCGTCGTTCGAACAGTGCGACGCCGAGACGCTGCTCGACCTCGTGCACCATGCGCCAGGCCTTGCTGTAGGACATCGCCATGTCCTTGGCCGCCCGGTTCAGCGATCCCGTCTGATCGACCCGTCGCAGCAGCTCGTGAGTCCCCGGGCCGAACATGCGCACGCCGTGTTCCTGCAGCCAGACGCGTTGTGCGGGACGGACCTCGCGCGTGGCGACGGGTTGGGAAGGCCCGGATGACGCAGCCGGCTGCGCGCGGTTGTGGGACCTCGAACCGCCATGCGCCCGGTGATGCGCGCCCTCTGGGTCGCCGCTCTCGGTCATGCCCGATCTCCTCTCTCGAAACGCCCGGCCGGCCGGCCGGCGTCCGCTACGTCCCGGTCGCGTCGTCGCGATCGTCGCGATCGTCGGCCCGCTCGATCACCCACACGAACACCTCGCCCGGGCCGTGGACGCCGACGACGTGCACCGCGGCCAGGTCGGAGGTGCTGCTCGGGCCGCTCACGAAGCTCACGCAGCTCGGCAGCGCGTGCCCGTCTGTCGGCAGCTCCCGCAAGACGTCGCCGACGGTCGGCACGATGCGCCGCTGGAACACGAAGAACCCGACCGCCGGGGGCACGAGCGAGTAGCCGCGCCGCACCTCGGCGCTGCTGCACACCACGACGCTGCCGGTCTCGGCGACCGCCCAGTCGGCCTCGCAGAGCCCGAACGACGCATCACGCGCTTCGACCGTCCATCTCTCGGCGATAGCCCTCCCACCTGAGGCCTGGTGCGCAAGCAACACTGCCCCAATCGCGCTCGCCGACGAGACGCTCGAGCGCCCGTCTCGCCGCTCCCAGAGACGCGACGACCTCGACTTCAACGCCGAGCTCGCGCAGTCGCGTGACGAACAGCGCCGTGCACTCTCGACTCCCGGCGACCGGGCGATCGGGCGAACCCACGGTGGTTGCGGGCTGGACCTGCATGCCGCGCGTCTGTCCGGCGGACTCCTGCGCGGCACGGCTCGCCTCGGCGCGCTCCCCCTCGGCGCGCACTGCCTCGGCGCGCTCCCCTCGGCGCGCATCCCCTCGGCGCGCATCCCCTCGGCGCGCATCCGCCCCCTCGTCGCGCTCCCCCGGGGCCGGCGACAGGTGCACTCGCAGCCTCTCCAGGAAGGCTTGGCGTTCCACGTTACCGCCCTCCCCTCGACGCTCGGCCGTTCGGAGCGCGGCGCTCAGCCGGGTCGTCGCGCTGAGCGGGGCCGCGGCGCCACAAGGCCCGGAAAGTGCCGCGCTGCGGACACGGGAGCTCCCGGTCGCGCGTCCAGGCCCCCAACGGACCGCGGCCGCGCAACAACCCGCCACCGGCCGCGACCAGGCGCACCAGTGGCAACCCCAGGACTTCGGCCGCGCCCCACACACGCGGGCGGGCCGCCGCCGCGGCAAAGGCGTCGAACCCGGCGCGCCAGGAGGGCGAGGCAAGGCCCTGCTCCACCGCGTCCTCACGCAGCTCGCGGATCATCTCCGCCAGCGGTATCCGCGCCGAGCACACCTCGGTGCACGCTCCGCACAGGCTGCTGGCGAAGGGCAGCTCCGCATGGCACTCCAGGCCGTCGAGCAAGGGACTGAGCACCGCACCGATGGGCCCGCTGTACACGGCGTCGTAGGCGTGGCCGCCGATCTTGCGGTAGACCGGGCAGACGTCGAGGCAGGCGCCGCAGCGGATACACGACAGGACCTGCTCGTACTTGCCGCCGAGAATGCGGGAGCGGCCGTTGTCGACGATCACCACGTGCAGCTCCTGCGGTCCATCGGCCTCGTCGCCGCGCCGGGGCCCGGTGATCGCCGTCACGTAGGCAGTGGCCCGCAGACCTACCCCGGCGCGCGGCAGCACCGTGAGGATCGCCTCGAGATCGGCGAACGTGGGCACCAGGCGCTCCACGCCCATGACCACCACGTGGGTGCGCGGCAGCGTCGTCGCCATGCGCCCGTTGCCCTCGTTGGTGACCAGCACGACCGACCCCGTGGCAGCCACGCCGAAGTTGGCGCCGGAGATGCCGATGTCGGCGGTCAGGAACTTCTCGCGCAGGACACCCCGGGCGTAGCCGGTCAGGGCGTGCGCGTCACCACCGACGTCGCGGCCGGCCGCCGCCGAGAAGAGCTTGCGGACCCTGTCGAGCGGCATGTGGATGGCCGGCTTGAGAATGTGGAACGGCCGCTCGTGAGCGAGCTGCACGATGAACTCGCCCAGGTCGGTCTCGACGACCTCCACGCCCTCGGCCTCGAGCGCCGGGTTCAGGCCGATCTCCTCGGTGACCATGGACTTCGACTTCACGATCAGCCGGGCGTCGCGCTCGCGGGCGAGGCCGACGACGTGGCCGCGCGCCTCGGCGGCGTCGGCGGCGAAGAAGACGTGGCCGCCGACGCTCTCGACGTTGGCCGCGAACTGCTCGACGTACCGGTCGAGATGAGCCAGCGTATCGCCACGCACGCGGGCGATCTCGTCGAGGGCGGCAGGCCAGTCCGGCTGCGCACGAGCCGGTGCGATGAGGTCCTGCACGTAGTCCTGCCCGTCGCGCAGGACGCGCTGCAGAGGCTCGTCGCCGAGCGCCCGCTCGACGCGTTCGTCGAAGGCCCGGCGCGACGCCGTACTCACGCTTGCCACCCCGCCGCCAGCACCTCGGCCAGGTGCCGCACCTCGAGCCGGTGCCCGCGACGGCGCAGTCTGCCTTCGATGTTCATCAGGCAGCTCATGTCGAGCCCGATCAGCAAGTGGGCGCCGGTGTCGAGGACGTGGTCGACCTTTTCGTCAACCATGGCCGTCGAGATGCGCGGCATCTTCACGGCGAACGTGCCGCCGAAGCCGCAGCAGAGCTCCGAGCGCGCGAGCGGGACGTACTCCAGACCCTCCACCATCTGCATCAGACGCACGGGCTGCGCCACTACGTCCAGCAGCCTGCGCGTGTGGCAGGAGTGGTGGAAGGTGGCGGTGACGCGTCGCGCGACCGGCAGCTCCTCAACCCCCAGGACATCCACCAGGAACTCGGAGAACTCGAACGTGCGGGCGGCCAGCGCGACGGCGGCCGCCTCCTCGGGACGTCCGGCGAACAGCTGCGGGAATCCCTCGCGGACCATGGCCGCGCACGATCCCGAGATGGAGACGACGTGCTCGCTGGCGGCGAACGCGCGCAGGAACGCCCGCGCCGTCGCGCGCGCCGCGTCGGCAAAACCGGCGTTGTAGGCCGGCTGGCCGCAGCAGGTCTGTCCCGCCGGAAAGTCGAGTTCGACTCCGAGCTTGCGCAGCACCTCGATGGCCGCCAGGCCGACGCGCGGAAAGAGAGCGTCGCCCAGACAGGTGATCATGAGCGACGCCCTGACGGGCGTCGCGCTCTCCGGCGTCACCGGCGGGGAGCGTAGCGACGAACGGGGTCCTGCCATCATGGCCACCATGATAGTGCCAAGCCCGTCCCTGCGTGAGAGCGCAACGGCGACCTTTCATCATCGCCTCGGTCGCGCCGCTCGCCGCAGTCCCGGCAACTGTCGCAGCCAGGGGACTCTCGCAGCCACGGTAGCTGCCGCAGTCGCAAGGGGCTGCGGTGCTCACGTGGGTGCTGACATCATGACATCACTTTCTGATGTCATGATGTCAGCACCCACCTACCGCATCCGACGTGCGACGGCACGCCGGAGCGCTCACGAGTGTCGGGAGAGGGTGGGAGGCTTCAGGCGCCAGCGGGCGGGCGGGCGGGCGGCGAAGCCGCCCGCCCGCCCTCGTCCCTCTGCCGCAAGGCGCGTCTTGCTGATGCGCTACCCGACCGTCTCGCTGCCGTCGTCGTCGCCGATCCTGACCGGCACGAGCGCGGGTTCGCCTGGACGGCCCGCGCCGATGCGGCCATCGCCTGGACGGCCTGCGCCGATGCGGCCATCGAGCTCGTCGCCATCGCCGCCGGGCAGGTACGAGACCGAGTCGACGACGTCCTGCCTGGGCGGAATGGCGATCGCCGCCAGGGTCGCGACGCCGACGGCCGCGGCGCCGACCCACAGGGCCGCCGTCAGGCCGTTCACGAACGAAGTCGGCGTGAGGTAGCTGCCGGCCGCCGAGAACACGCTGGCCAGCACCGCGACGCCGAACACGCCGCCGACCTCGCGCACGGTGTTGTTCACGCCCGAGGCCTTGCCCTCTTCGCTGCGGCGCACGCTCGACAGCACCAGGTTGGCGAGCGGCGCGAAGTACAGCGACATGCCCACGCCGGCCATCACAAAGGACGGCACCAGGTCGGCGTAAGGCACGGTGGGCGACGAGATCACGGCCATCCAGCCCAGGGCGGTCGCCATCAGCGCCATGCCGGCGATCAGCAGCGGGCGGCTGCCGATGCGGTCCGAGAGAATGCCGGCGATGGGCGCCACCAGCATCGGCATCGCCGTCCAGGGCAGCGTGCGCAGCCCGGCCTGCAGCGGCGTGTAGCCCTGCACGAGCTGGAAGAACTGGGCCAGCAGGAAGATCGAGCCGAACATGCCGAAGCTCATGAACACCGAGGTCAGGTTGGCCGCCGAGAAGGCCCGCCGGCGGAAGAAGCGCATGGGCACCATGGGCTCCCTGGCGCGCAGCTCCCAGACGACGAAGGCGACGACCAGGACCGCCCCGGCGATCATCGGGCCGAGCACGCTGGGATTCGTCCAGCCGTGGGCGTTGCCGCGCACGAGGCCCCAGACCAGGCCGAACAGGCCGCTGCTGACCAGGGCCAGGCCGGGCAGGTCGAGCGAACGGTTGGGGCCCTTCGTCTCGGTCAGGCGCAAGTAGGCGACCGGCAGCAGGGCCAGGCCGATCGGCACGTTCACCCAGAAGATGAACTGCCAGGAGAAGCCGTCGACGATGGCGCCGCCGATGACCGGGCCGAGCGCCACGGCCAGACCGGCGGTGCCGCTCCAGATGCCCAGGGCCAGGCCGCGCCGCGCCGGCGGCACCGCCGCCGACAGGATCGTCAGGGTCAGCGGCGTGACAATGGCGCCGCCCACGCCCTGCAGGGCGCGCGCCGCGATCAGGGCGTCGATGCTGGGCGCCACGGCGGCGAAGGCCGAACCGAGCGTGAAGATCGCGAGGCCGACCAGGAACATGCGCTTGCGCCCGAAACGATCGCCCAGCGCGGCGCCGGTCAGCAGGAGCACGGCGAAGGTGAGCGTGTAGGCGTTGACGGTCCACTCGAGACCCGAGAGCCCCGCGCCCAGGTCGCGCTTGATCACGGGCAGCGCGGTGGTCACGACGAGGTTGTCGAGCGACACCATGAACACCGCGACGGACGTCACGATGAACGTCCAGATCGTCATGGCTCGTTTGCTCATCCCGCTCATCTCCTTTGCTTTCTTTGTGGGTTATCGGGCCCAAACTGGTTGCCAGATTTGCCTTTAGTGAGTTAGTAATCACTTAGTTTTGCGCCGAAAAAAAGAGGCGTCTCCCCACCCGCGAGCGCGTGCGGCGGCGTCTGATTCGCGCTTCGCTTCAGGCGCCGCCCCCCTTGCCGAGACCCAGCAACTTGTGGAACTTCTTGAAGTGCTCGATCAGGAAGCTGCCGGTGCACATGCGCGCCCAGTCTTCGTCGAGCTTCCCGAGATCCATGGCGGCCGCGACGTTCATGAGCATGCCCTCGGCCAGCCAGGGCCGCACCGCCTCGTCGGGCGCGCCCGAGGCCGACTGCACGAAGCGCACCAGGCGCAGGAACTCCTCGCGCACGGCGTCGCGCACCTCTTCGTCGTCGCAGGCGGCGTAGGCCTGGAGCTGCATGCGCAGGAGCGTGCGATCGTCTTCGAGCAGGCGCGCATAGGCGACGCCCATCGTCATGAGCACGGCCTCGGTGTCGGCGTCGGGGCCGGCCTCGGCCGCCGCCGTGCGGAAGACCGCGACGGTGCGCTCGAACGAGCGCCGCACGGCCGCGATGAAGAGATCCTTCTTGGTGCCGAAGAGCTGGAACAGGTAGGGCTGCGAGACCCCGACCCGCTTGGCGATCGCCTCGACCGGCGTGCCGTTGAGCCCGCTCACGGCGAACTCGCGCTGGGCCGCCTCGACGATCTCGCGGCGGCGCTCCTCTTTGGTCAATCTGACTGTCGTCTTCTCGCTCATGGCAGCGAATATACCATAAGTTAGCGGTCACTAAACTGTCAAGCCCCTGCGCCCGCAGTGACAGTACACACACGGCGGCGTAGGCTTCGCCACATGTTGCGCAGTCTGCAGAATCACTGTTAGGGCGACGACTGCGGCACGTCTTCTGAGGGTCAACGACGACAGGGGGCATCGTGGCAAAGGGTGAATGGTCCCAGGCGGCGCGCACGGCACTGCTCGTCGTCGTGTTCGGCCTCGTTGGGGTAATCGCTCTCTCCGTTCTGCTCAACTGGGCGCTCGGACACTGAGGTCGACCGACGTGACCGGGTCTCTCGAGGCGCGCCTAACGAGCGCATCAACCTGGCAACGCCCGCAGGTATGCTTCAGGCCGACGCGCAGCGCATGCGTTGCAGGCTTTGCGCGAAACGTTAGGAGGACAGCGGTTGTCACCCGGGAACGGAGACGAGCTTCGTGAGCACCGCGAGTGGCTTCTGTCGTTCGTTCCAGCAGTCGAACCGTTCGCCCTCGTCGACCTGGGCTGTGGCGACGGCGTCGACCTGAGCGCTCTCGCGGTCCGCTATGCAAATCCGGCAACGCAGCTCGTGGGTGTCGATGTGTCGGTCGCCGCCACGCGGGCCGCTCAGGCGTTTGCCGACCTCGACCGTCGAATCCAGGTCATCTGCGCTCGCCTCGACGACCGTCTGCCGTTCGATGATCGCGCCTTCGACGTCGTCTACTCGAACAACCTGCTCGAGTGCATTGGCGATCAGTCCGCGTTCGTTGCTGAGGTCGCCCGCATCCTGCACCCCGGCGGGACAGTGGTGGCGGCCCACTGGGACTGGGACACGCAGCTCTTCGACGCCGCTGATCGGGCGCTTGTCCGCCGCCTCATGGAGGCGTTCGCTGACTGGCAGCAGCCGTGGATGGATCACGCTGAACCCTGGCTGGGTAGGCGCCTCTGGGGCCTGTTCAGTGCTGCGGGGCGGTTTCGAGGCGGCGTGCACGCCCGCACTCTGGTAGAGACGACCTTCGCGCCCGGTTCCTACGGATACAACCGCGCCCACGACCTCGAGGAGCTCGTAGAGCGCGGCACCGTGTCCGCCGACGATTACGAGCGCTTCCTTTCCGAACAACGGAGGCTGGACGAACAGCGCCGCTACTTCTACAGCCTCACGGAGTTTGTCTACGTTGGCCAGCGAGCCTCCTAGCAGGCGCATCAACCTGGCGCGTCCAGGCGCTGCAGTAGGCTGTGAGCGCACCCCGCGCGGGTTATGCGCGGCGCGCTGGGCTTCACGAACCGGAAGGCGCTCGAGGGTCTGAAGCCATGGTTGACCTATCGGACATCCTCCCGACTGACCCGCTCCGGATCATCATTGGAGCGGGAGAGCAGCGTTGGGACGGTTGGCTGCCGACGCATAAGGAACAACTGGATCTCCTGGAGCGAGGAGGTTGGGAGGCATCGTTTCGAAGGCGCGTGGCCGACTCTTTCCTGTGTGAGCATGTGTGGGAGCACCTGACAGAAGTGGAAGGCCGAGCGGCGGCTCGACTGTGCTACGACTTCCTGAAGCCGGGCGGCTTTCTGCGCTGCGCGGTACCAGACGCCAACTCTCCCGATCCTCAGTACCAGGCTGCCGTGAGGGTTGGAGGACCGGGTCCCGCGAGACGCATCCGGCAGCGGATCACAAGATCGTGTACGACTACCGCCGGTTCGTTGCTGTGTTTGCCAGCGCCGGGTTCGAGGTCGATCTGCTGGAGTACTGCGACGAGAACGAGGCGCTTCCACTGACAACCAATGGTCGCTGGCCAGCGGCCCGATCTACCGTTCCTTGCTGATGGACCATCGGAATCGAGATGGTCGCCTCGGCTTTGTGTCGCTGATCGTCGATGCGCGGAAGCCGAAAGCAGAGGCCAGGCAGCCTGACTAGCCGGTGCAGCTGACCGGCTTCGCCGGCGGCTGACCGGCAGGGCATTAGCCCGACTCCCCCTTCGCCCTGTCGACCAGGCGCGAGCGCAGCCAGTCGGCAAGCTCGGCCTCGTCAAGTTCGCCTCCGGCCAGGGCCAGCATGACCGTCACCACCTCGCCCTCAGGAGCCTCGATCGCGAGACCGTTGAGTCCGAGGAACACGGCCATCGTCACGAACGCCACTCGCTTGTTGCCGTCGATGAAGGGGTGGCTCGAGGCGAGACCATGGCCGTAGGCGGCGGCCAGGCGGGCGAGGTCACTGTCCGGGGAGTAGGCGTAGCGTTGCGGGGCACGAGCCAGTGCCGACTCCAGAACGTGCTCATCGCGCAGGCCCGGCAGACCGCCGTGCTCGCGGACCAGATCGACGTGCACGGCCTCGACGACCAGCCTGCCGACCCAGCGCGGCTCCTGGACCACGGGCTACTCGGCCAGCTTTCGCAGCGCGTTGCGGTACTTGCCCGACACCTCGGCGGCGATCGTCAGCGCCTCCTCGGTCACTGGGTCATAGGGCGTGATCAGGATCCCCTGGTCGGTCTCGACGGCCAGCACCGTGTCGCCGGCCGCGAGATGCAGCCGCTCGGCCATGTCCTTGGGCAGCGTCGCCGCGATCGAGCCCCCCGCTTGGCGCAGCTTCAATCCGCGGGTCATGTCCTCTCCCGTTTGTCGCTCATGTAGCATAGAAATGCTACCACGGTCGTCGGCACACACAACTTCGACCTTGAGCCCGATTCCAGGCCCTCCAAGCTCGCCGCCCCGCAAGGGCCCGCCACCAGGAACGTCCCGCCGCTCCCAGCCGCCCGGCGGTAGACTCCAGCCATGCAGATCATCCAGCCCTCCACCCCCGAGCACCTCGAGGCGTTCCGCGACCTGCTGCGAGAGTGGTTCGACTACCTGGTGAACGACCGCGGCATCGACATGGGCTACCAGTCGATCGAGGCCGAGCTCGCGGGCCTGCCCGGCGCCTTCGGCCCGCCCAAAGGACGCATGTGGCTGGCCCATGACGACGCCGGTGAGGCCGCCGGCTGCGTCGCCCTGCGGGCCATGAAGGACGTGGGCGTCTGCGAGCTGAAGCGGCTCTACGTCAGGCCGGCGCACCGGGGCACGGGCATCGGCAGGGCGCTCACGGCCAGGCGATCGACGAGGCCCGCGCCATGGGCTACCGCCTGATGCGCCTCGACACCGGGACCTTCCTCGACGCCTCGCGCCGGCTGTACGCCTCGCTCGGCTTCGTCGAGACCGGCCCGTACTACGACGTGCCGCCCGACGTGCTGCGGGTCACGGTCTTCATGGAGCTGCGGCTGCGGACGAGCGGCGGAACCGGCAGTGGATCGGCGTGGCGGGCCGCGCGGGCACAGGCCTCGATCCGAAGGCTACTCCTCCGCCACGCTGACGACGACCTTTCCGCGGGCGCGGCCGTCGTGCACGTAGCGGATGGCCTCGGGGGCCTGGGCGAGCGGGAACGTGCGGTCGATGACGGGCGTGACCTTGCCGCCCTCGATCAGCCTCCCCAAGACGTCGAGGTCCCTAGTGCGCACGTCGGCGGTGAGCGAGAGCAGTGTCTGGCTCACGACGAGCGACAGCAGCGGCGCTCGCAGGATCTGCCGGCCGAACCCTCCCGACCACGGGTTTCCACCTTCACCGCCGACGATGACGAGGGTCCCGCGAGGGGCGAGGGCGCGACGCAGGACCGACAGCGGTCGCCTGCCGGCGTTGTCGAGGATGAGGTCGTAGCGCCGCGCCCCGTCCGCGAAGTTCTCTCGCGTGTAGTCGATCACATGGTCCGCGCCGAGCGACCGGACCAGGTCCGTCTTGGTCGGACCGCACACGCCGGTCACTTCGGCGCCGAACGCCTTGGCGAGCTGCACCGCGAACGTCCCCACGCCTCCTCCCGCACCGATGACCAGCATCTTCTGCCCCGGCAGAACCCGCCCCTTGTCGCGCAGGCCCTGGAGCGCTGTGACGCCGGAGACGGGAACGGCTGCCGCCTGCTCGAACGTGATGTTGGCCGGCTTGGGCGTCAGGCGGCCCGCCGGAACACTCGCGAACTCCGCGAAGGAGCCGTCGCCGGTGTGGCCGCACGCACCGAAGACCTCGTCGCCCGGCCCCACGTGCGCCACGTTCCTGCCGACCGCCTCCACGCGCCCCGCGACATCCATGCCCGGGACGCGCCTCTTGGGTGTGCGCAGCCCCAGGCCCATGAGGCGCACCAGGTAGGGCAGGCCGGCCGTCAGATGCCACACGCCGGAGTCGACGCCGGCGGCGTGTACGCGCACCAGCACGTCGTCGTCGCCGATCAGCGGCCTGTCAATGTCCCGCAGGTGCAGGACGTTTGGCAGGCCGTAAGAATCTTGAACGATCGCCTTCATCGCATTCTCCCATCGGAGCGTGGCGGGTGGGGTCCGGCTCCCCATCGACATTCTGGACGAGACGCCGCTCCTCGACATCAGGCCCTTCATGCCCGAGTACGACGTGGTGGAGTCTACGTCCAACGGCTGGGCGAGAAACCTGCCATGGCGCCGAAAGCGGAGCCGAGCGGACGCGAGCACCGGCATCCAGTCGCCTCCGCGAGGCGTTCTCTTCGCGCGCCCCGAGGGTGTATGAAGAACCGGCGCGGCCTTGGGCGCCGCTCACGCGCAGAACCGTTCGGCGAAGGTCGTGAAAGGAGCGATGGAGATGGACGAGACGAACGACAGCATGCTCTCTGCGCTCAGTGCGGACGCACCGCTTCCCGAGTACTCAGCGCAACTGATGCTCTACGGCCGGTTCGTCGGCGCGTGGGAGGGGACGGTCGTCGTCTACCGCAGGGACGGCACGCAGCGCCGGGAGAGTTGCGAGGTCTACTTCGGCTGGGTGCTCGAGGGTCGGGCCATTCAGGACGTGTGGATCGCGCCGGCGCGCAGAGATCGCGCCGACCCGGAGCGCGATGCCACGAAGGACATGTACGGGACCACGATTCGCGTGTACGACCCCGAGCACGACGTCTGGCAGATAACCTGGATCGAGCCGGCCAGCCAGGCGTATGGCAGGATGACCGGCCGGCGACAGGAAGACGACATCGTCCAGGAGTATCGGGACGACGACGGCACGCTCTGGCAGTGGTGCTTCACGGAGATCACGAGCGATTCGTTCCACTGGATCGCACGAGAGTCGCAAGACGACGGCACGTCGTGGCAGGTGAGAAACGAGTTCTTCATGAAGCGGCGCGCCGGTGAGTAACAAAGCGGAAGCGCCGGATCGCACGAGGTGGATGACGCGGGAGGGCACATGAACACCGAAGCATTGGCGAACACGAGGCTCGGGCGGCTGGTCGTGCGCCTGCTGGCGGCCGTCATGGAAAGCCGCCTGCGCTACCGCTTCTTCGGGCCGGAGAAGGTGCTGCGGGGCGCCGGCATCCGCCCCGGTCAGACGGTGCTGGAGATCGGCTGCGGCACGGGCTTCTTCACCCTTCCCGCGGCACGCCTGCTCGGTGAGCAGGGATCGCTCGTAGCGATGGACCGGCTGTCGATGTCTGTGGAGGCGGTCGCCGCCAAACTGCAGGATGCCGGACTGACGAACGCCCGCGTGGTCGTCGGTGACGCGCTGGACACGCAACTCGAAACCGGGAGCCTCGACGCGGTCCTGATCTTCGGCGTGATCCCCGCACCCATGCTGCCCATGGACGAGCTGCTGCGCGAGATGCATCGCATCCTCAAACCCGGCGGAACGATGGCCGTGTGGCCGCCGAGCTGGGTGCACCGCTCGATCCGCCGCTCCGCCATCTTCGCCTACTCCGGCACGCGCCACGGCGTGATGAGCTACGTGCGAGCGGGCGGCGATCCGGCGGGATGAAGCAGGCGGAAGCGCTTTAGCGTGGCCATCGCGTGGTCACATGCTCGTCACCGTCACCTCGTTACCGTCACCTCGTCACCCCGGCGTCGATCAACCTCAGGCGGCCAGCTCGACGATCCGCAGCGTGTTGCCGTCGGGATCGCGCAGGCCGAACATCGGTGGCACCCCCGGCCAGCGCGTGACCGCCGGATCCACGTCGACGCCGCAGGCCTGCAGGTGGGTGTGGTCGGCTTCGGCGTCGGCGGTGGCGAAGCGGATGCCGGTGTCGACGCCTGTCGGGCCGCCCCCGGAAGGAGCGAGAGCGACCGTCGTCGTCGCCCCCGACGGCGCTACCTCGATCCAGCGCTGATCCGGGCCGTACGTCACGTCCAATCGCTTTTCGAAGCCGAGCTTGCCCACGTAGAAGTCGAGCGCCCGCTCCTGGTCGGTGACCGGCACGTTGATGGTCCTCACCTCGGTGATGTGGGTCTTGGTCTCCTGGCTCATCTCGTCCTCCTGTCGGCCGGAGCTCGCCGTCGGCCGCGAGGCGCGACAGTGGTCCTCGTCGGGTGCATGCCGCCATGATTCCCACGCGACGGCCGCGGCTACGCCGATCAGCGAACGATCCCGGAGGCTACGGTCAGGCACGCACGGCTGAGGTGGTAGGCTTTAGGGAGTCGGTAGCGCACCAACCGCACAACTCGACCGCGCGAGCCCTTTGAGGCGAGCGGCCGCAACCACGAACACGAGGTCACCAATGCCCGGCATGCTCCCGCAAGACGTGTTTCAACTGACCGGCGCCGCCGACCCGCGCATCTCGCCCGACGGTACGACGGTCGCCTACGTGGTGACCGGCCTCGACGGCCAGGCCAACGAGTACCGCGGGGCGATCTGGCTGGCGGCGCTCGACGGCTCTTCCCCACCGCGCCAGCTGACCTCCGGCGTTCGGCGCGACGCCGATCCCCGCTGGTCGCCCGACGGCGCGCGCCTGGCCTTCACCTCCAACCGCGCCGGCGACACCATGCAGCTCTACGTGCTGCCGGTCGGCGGCGGCGAGCCGCGCCGGCTCACCGACTTGAAGGAAGACGTGACCCAGGCGGCCTGGTCGCCCGACGGCACGACCATCGCCTTTGTCTCGCGCGTGCGCGACGCGGCCTACGACGAGCAAGACGACAAGCGGCGGGCGCCCCGCAGGTTCGCCCGTCTGCAGTACAAGCTCGAGCACGTCGGCTGGACGGCCGACCGGCCGACGCACCTGTTCACCGTGCGGGCCGACGGCTCGGGCGAGCCGACGCAGGTGACCGCCGGCGACGCCGAAGACGCCTCGCCGGCCTGGTCTCCCGACGGCCGCACGCTGGCCTTCGTCTCGGCGCGCCACCCCGACTGGGACACCGAACCGGTGACCGACGTCTACCTCGTCGGCGCCGCCGGCGGCGCCGGCGCTCCCGGCGGCGACGAGCCGCGGCGCCTCACGCAGGGCGGCGGCGCTGTCGAGCTGCCCTCGTGGTCGCCCCGGGGCGACCGCCTCGCCGTGCTGCGCTACCCGGGCGTCTTCGACGACCCCAGGCACACTCAGGTGGCGGTGATCGACGCGCGGAGCGGCGCTATCACGCTGCTCACGCAGGAGCTGGATCGCAACTGCGGCACTTACCCAAACCCGCGTGAGCCCATCTGGGACGGCGGCGACCTCGTCTTCATCGCCGAGGACCGGGGCAACGTGCACCTCTACCGCGTCGCGGCCGACGGCTCGGGCAAGCCGCGGCTCCTCGTGGGCGGCGAACGCGAGGTGACCGGCTACGACGTCGTCGGCGGGCGCCTCGCGTTCGCGGCAACCGAGCCGACGATGCTGTCCGAGCTGTTCGCCCACGACACCAGCGGCAAGGGCGGAGGCGGCGGGCAGGCTCCGCCTGCCCGCCGCCTCACCCGCGTCGGCGACGCCTTTGCCGCCGGCCGCGAGCTCGTGGCCGCCGAGCGCTTCACGGCGACCTCGCCCGACGGCAGCCAGGTCGAGGCCTGGGTGATGAAGCCGGCCGGCTACGAGCCCGGCGTCAGGTACCCGACGCTGCTCAACATCCACGGCGGGCCGTTCACGCAGTACGGCAACACGTTCTTCGACGAGTTCCAGGTCGAGGCCGGTGGCGGGTATGCGGTCGTCTTTTGCAACCCGCGCGGCTCGTCCGGCTACAGCGAGGCGTGGGGCCGGGCCATCCGCGGCTCCGGCGCAACCGGCGCCAGCGTAGGCGGCTCCGGCGCAGCCGAGCGCGATTCGGCCGGCCCCGACGCAGGTCTCGCCGACGCGGCCGGCCCCGGCGCCGCCGGCCCCGGCTGGGGCTCGGTCGACTACGACGACTGCATGGCGGTCGTCGACGAGGCCCTGCGGCGTTTCGACTTCATCGACGCCGAGCGCCTGGGTGTGATCGGCGGCTCCTACGGCGGCTACATGACCTCGTGGATCGTGGGCCACACCGACCGCTTCAAGGCGGCCGTCTCGGAGCGCGCGGTCAACAGCTTCGTCTCGATGTGGGGCTCGAGCGACTGCGGTTGGGACATGAAGGGCTACTTCGGCAGCTTCCTGTACGAGGACGTCGAGACGTACCTCAGACTCTCGCCGCTCACCTACGCCGAGAACATCCACACGCCGCTGCTCATTCTGCACTCCGAGAACGACCTGCGCTGCCCGATCGAGCAGGGCGAGCAGCTCTTCGTGACCCTGCGCCAGCTCAAGCGGCCGGTCGAGATGGTGCGCTTTCCGGCCGAGTCGCACGAGCTCACCCGCTCGGGCAACCCGGTGCACCGCGTGCAGCGCTTCGAGCTCGTCCTGGAGTGGTTCGACCGGTATCTCAAGGACTAGAGCCACGGACCGTCCGACGATGAGCGTCTCCTATCGCCCCGCGCAGCCGGCCGACGCGAGCGCCGCGTCGCGCATTCTCACCGCGGCGCTCCGCGAGCTGGCCGCACGCCAGGGTCGGCCGCCGTTTGTCGCTGCCGACGATCACGCCGCACCGGCGCTGCGCCACGTCGCAGAGACCGATGGAGGACGCTTCTGGCTGGCCGTCGCCGACGGCGTGCCGGTCGCGTTCGGCTCGGCCTGGCAGCGCGGCGCGCTCGGCTACTGCAGCGGACTGTTCGTGCTTCCCCAGTGGCAGGGCAAGGGCGTCGGTCGCCGTCTGTTCGAGCTCGCCATGGATGGGCTGCCGGTCCGCGGCGGCGTGGCCGCCCTCACCTCGAGCGCCGCCAACCCCGTCTCCAACGGCATCTACGCGCGCCACGGCATCTACCCTCAGCACGCGCTCCTCTACCTCACCGGTGCCGTGGCGTCGTTCGCCCAAACGCCGACGCCACCCTCAGCGGCGACGAACGGACGCGCGGCAGCCCGGCGGCAGCCCAGCGCCGAGGTGGCCGGAGTCCGCCGGCCCGGCGCCAAGATGGCTGGAGCCCGCCGGCCCGGCGCCGAGCGGCTCGACGTCGAGCCGCTCGGCGCCCGAGCGCCTCGCTGAGCTCGCCGAGATCGACGGCGCCGTACTCGGCGCCGACCGCACGACCGACCATCGCTGGCTCCTCGGCCGGACTCGCAGAACGCCGGCTGGCTGTTCCGGCGGCGGGGACGGGCGATCGGGTATGCGTACCTGGGTGGCGACGGGACCGAGGGCGCGAGCGCCCTCGGTCCCGTCGCCACCCTGCGCGCGGCCGATCAGCCCGCCGTGCTGCGCTTCGCCCTCGCCGAGCTGGCCGCCCGGGGCGCCAGTCAGGCGACCGTCGCGGTGCCGGGTCTGAACATCGCCGCCCAACGCGTGCTGTGGCAGGCGGGTTTCTCGTTCTCGGGCGCGACGGGCCTGCTGTGCGCCTCGCGCCCGTTCGGCCGCCTCGACCGCTACCTGCTCGCCGGCGACTGCCTGATGTGAGCGCAGCGGTCGGGCCGCGCAGCGGTCGAGCCGCGCGGCGGTCGGACCCCGGACCCGCCCTGCCGACCGCCGCAGCTCGGACCGACGCGCGGCCTTCAGGCCGCGGCGTTCAGCCGCCAGATGCCGCCGTTCAGATACGTCGCCACGCTCACCCACCCGAGGTACGGCACAAGCAACGCGCCGGCCAGCGGCCGCACAGACCAGAAGGCGACGATGGTCGCCAGGATGGTGAACCAGAGGGCCACGATCTCGATGAGCGCCGCGCCGATGCGGTGCTGTCCGAAGAAGATCAGCGACCAGGCGAAGTTGAGCGCGAGCTGCGCCGCGAACAGCCCCAGCGCGAGGGCCGTGCGTGCCGACAGGCCCTCGCGCCACACGAGCCAGGCGGCCACGCCCATCAGAAGGTAGAGCGTCGTCCAGACCGGTCCGAACGCCGCCGGCGGCGGCGTGAACGGCGGCTTGCGCAGGCGCCGGTAGTAGTCGACGAAGTCGCCGCCCGCGGCCACGGCGCTGAGCCCGCCGATCGCCTCGGTGCCGCCGACGGCGACGAGCAGCCCAAGAATGTCCCCGTTGAAGCGCATGTCGCGAGGATTCCCAGCGGGAGGCGCCGTCACACCGCCGGCATGCGAGGATCGCGGCGGCCGGTGGGCTGGGCGGCGCCGGTGGGCCGGGCGGTGCCGGTGGTCTGGGCGGTGCCGGTGGGCTGGGCGAGGCCGGTCGGCCGGGTCGGCTCGGTGCAGGATGGACGGCCCGCCGCCTCGATGAAGCGCGAGGCGGCGGGCCTGACGGGTCCCCGGGTCGGAGGGACCAGGCCACAGGGCGCCTGGGAGAAGCGCCCCGGTGAGGGGGGTGGCTCGCATAGCTTGCCACTTCTTCATGAGAGCATCGTGAGCATCGGCTGAAGACTTGCTGAGAATGTCGGGGCCGCGACAGACCGCTCGCCCTTAGTTGCGGGTGCGGTGGCGGTACAGGCGCCCCGCGAGCGGCACGCACACCACCAGCATGAGCAGCGACCAGCCCACGGCCGCCTCGACCGGGTGCTGCATCGGCCAGGCCTGGATCGTGGCGGACGGGTTGGGATTGCCGAACAGGGTCCGGCAGGCCGAGGCCACGGCGCTGACCGGGTTCCAGTTGGCGAACGTCGCCAGCCACGCCGGCATGCCCTGCGTGGGCACGAAGACGTTGGACACGAAGGCCAGCGGAAACATGACGATGAACACGATGCCTTGCGCGGACTCCGCGCCGGCGACCGCCATGCCCAGGCAGGCGTTCAGCCAGGTCAACGCGTAGCTGAACAGCAAGGCAACGGCAAAGCCGCCGAGCACCGAAGCCAGAACCGCATCGGGACGCCAGCCGATCGAGAGGCCCGTGGCGGCGACGATCGCGCTGCACAGGGCCGCCGCCAGCAGGTCCGAGATCGAGCGACCCACGAGGATGGCCGTCGGCGACATGGGCAGCGTGCGCAGGCGATCGATCACCCCCGTGGTCAGGTCCATGCTGAGGCCGACGGCCGTCCCCACCGTCGAGGTCGTCAGGTTCATGACGAGCAGCCCGGCGAGGGCGAACTCCTTGTAGCTGCCGCCGCCGCGCAGGATCATCGCCGAGCCGAACACATACACGAACAGCAGGGTGAACAGGACCGGCTGGATGACCACGTCGGAGAGCTGCATCGGTTCGCGGCGCACGTGGATCAGGTTGCGACGGGTCATCACCCAGACGTCGCTCCACCAGGAGCGCAGCCGCGCGAACGGCCCCGGCGCGGCGATCTCGACGGGCAGTGCGGTCGTGGCGCTCATGCCGGCGCTCCTTCCATGACGGCGCCGTCTTCGCGCACGGGCGCGGCGCCGGTCAGCGTGGCGAACACGTCGTCCAGCGAGGGCCGGTGGACCGCGATGTCGTCGACCAGCGCCCCGGCCGTGTCGAGCGCGCGCAATGCGGCGGCGGCCAGACCCGACTCGCTGCGCACCGGCGCCCGCAGCCGCCGGCCGTCGCCTGAGACCTTGACCGCGCCGACGACCAGCTCCGCAATCGCTTCGGCCGCGCCGGCGTGAGGCGCCGCCAGCGTCACCTCGAGCAGCTGCGATCCGGTGGCCGCCTTCAGCTCGCGCGGCGTGCCCTCGGCGATCACGCGGCCGTGGTCGATCACGGCGATCCGGTCGGACAGCGCGTCGGCTTCGTCTAAGTACTGCGTGGTGAGCCAGAGGGTGACGCCGTCGGCGACCAGGCCACGGATCACTCCCCACATGCGCTGCCGGCTGGTTGGGTCGAGCCCCGTAGTGGGCTCGTCGAGAAAGAGCACCGGCGGGCGCGCCATCAGACTGGCGGCCAGATCGAGGCGCCGGCGCATGCCGCCGGAGTAGCCCTTGGCCACCCGGTCCGCGGCGTCGTCGAGCTCGAACAGCTCGAGCAGCTCCGTCGCCCGGCGCCGCGCCTCTGAGCGCCGCAGCCTGCTGAGCTCGCCGACCATGACCAGGTTCTGGCGACCGGTGAGCGCGTCGTCGAGCGTGGCGTCCTGACCGGTCACGCCGATCTTGCGTCGCACGGCGGCGGCGTCACTGACCACGTCGTGGCCGGCCACCCACGCCCGGCCGCCGTCGGGCGCGGTGAGCGTCGTGAGAATGCGCACGCCGGTCGTCTTGCCGGCGCCGTTCGGCCCCAGCACACCGAGGATGGAGCCCGCGGCGACCGCGAGATCCACCTTGTCCAGCGCCTGAGTCTCGCCGTAGCGCTTCGACAGCGCCGCGGCCTCGATCATGTTATGGTCGCCCATATGGCACCTACCTGTCGGTCAGTAGAATATTTGACTGACCGCACGGTAAGTGAAATTCTACCGGTTGTCAAGTAAAATGTTCAACATGAACGACACCCGCGATCGCATCCTGCAGACGGCCCTCGACCTGTTCATCGAACAGGGTTACGACAAGACGTCGCTGCGCGAGATCGCCGAGCGCGTGGGCGTCACCAAGGCGGCGCTCTACTACCACTTCGAAAGCAAAGAAGCGATCTTTCGCACGCTGGTGGAGCCGTGGATCGCCGTGCAGGCGCGGGCGATGGAGCTCCTCGAGAGCCATCCGAGCCTCGAGGCCTGGAGCAAGGGCCTGGCGGCCATGGTCGAGTGGGTCCTGCCGCAGCGCCGCATGTTCGAGCTCTTCGAGAACAACCAGAGCACCTTACAGGCGCTGGCCCAGAAGATGACCCAGGATTCCGGCTACGTCGACGCCCACCGCGCCGCGCACGAGCGCGTCGACGGCGTGCTCTCCGACGAGGCGACGCCGTTGGCCGACCGGGTGCGCATGGCCGGCGCCATCGGCCTGCTCATGGGCGTTTTCGGCTTTGCCGCCGGCAGGGCGTTCTTCGATGTCCCTTCCGATGAGCTGCAGCCGGTGCTGATCGCGGCCATCAACGACGTCTTGCGGGTAGACTGACTCGCAACCCCGGGTGGCCCGACCCGCACTCGGGCAACCCGACCCGTGCTCGAACAACCCGACCCGTGCTCGAAAACCACCAGAGAGGAGGCTGAACGGCACCATGGCGATCCTGCTCGATTCGGCATCGATCGACGACGCGGCGGCCGCGGCCGCGCTGGGCTTCGTCTCGGGCATCACGACCAACCCGACGCTCATGGCCCGCGAGACGACACAGCCTCTGCCCCATCTCGAGAGCCTGCTCACCGTCTTTCCGCGCGGCCCATTGTGCTATCAGCCCACGAGCAGTTCCGTCTCGGACATGACCGACGAAGGGCGAGCCGCCTGGTCTCTGGCGCCGGAGCGCATCGTGGTCAAGCTGCCGGCCACGCTCGACGCCGTCCGGGTGGCGACCATCCTCGCCGGCGACGGCGTCCGCTGCGCCCTCACCGCCGTGTACTCTCCCGCGCAGGCGCTGGTCGCCCACGAGGTCGGCTGCGTCTGGGTGATCCCCTACGTCGACAGGGCGGCCCGACAGTCGGTCGGCGGCCTGGTCGTGGTCGACGCGCTGGCGGCGATCCTCGAGCGTCTGCGCAGCAGCACCCGCATTCTGGCCGCCAGCCTCAAGAGCGCTCCGCAGGTGGTCGACTCGATCCTCCACGGCGCGCACGACGTGACAGCGCCGCTCGACGTTCTGGTGAGCCTGCCGGCGCACCCGCTGACCGAGTCCGCCGTGCGGGAGTTCGCGGCTCAGACGGGGTCGCAGACCACCACGTAGGCCGCCGCGTAGACGGGGCCGCAAGCAATCGCTAGAGGGGCCGAGGCCGACCGACAGGCCGCCGCGCAAACGAGACCGCAGGCCGCCGCGCAGGCCGCCGACCGTTCGGAGCCCCGCCCTCTCACCGCCCGGTGGTCAGCTGTTGGAGCTCCCGCTGCAGCCTCGGACTCAGGCGTCCCGCCGTGAAGTGGTCGAGGTAGGTCCGCAGGCTCCGGTTCCAGCGAGGCGTCACCGCGCGCATGAGGTGCACCGTCTCGGAGTGGTGCACGGCGCCCGAAAAGGGCACGAGCGAGGGCGGTGCGAAGAGCAGCGCCGCCGTCACCAGCCACACGGCGACGAGGGCCAGCACGGCGCCGGCGAGAACTCCCCCCAGGCGGTTCAGGCTGCCCAGGATCGGGATGTGCGCGAGTATCCGGCTGAGCCGGGTGGCCAGCCAGCCGGCGCCGATCTCGACGACGATCAGGATGACGACGAAGGCCAGGACGCGCCACGTGGTCGGGGCGAATGTGTGGTTGTGGGCGAACCAGCCTGCGACGACGCCGTCGAAGCGAAACGCGAGCAGCAGACCGACCCCGAAGGCCACCCAGGCCAGCAGCGAGGCGACCAGTCCCGCGCGAAAGCCGCGGTAGACAAGCAGAGCGATGAAGAGAGCGACGACGAGGTCGTAGAGCGTCACAGCCGGGGCGTCTCTCCGATCGCGGCGCGCGAGTCCGTCGCTTGCCGGCCGGTGGAGTCCCGGCCGTCAGTCCCCATGCCCGACCCCGCCGACCCCGCCGCCCTTGACGTTGAAGAGCGCGTTGTAGATCAGGCGAGCGGCGGGGGCGGCGGCGTCGGCGCCCTCGCCACCCTGCTCGATCATCACGACCACAACGTACTTGGGGTCGCCGGCCGGGGCGAAGCTCGCATACCAGGAGTAGTCGCCCTTGCCGGCGACCTGGGCCGTGCCGGTCTTGCCGGCCACCGCCACGGAGTAGTTGCCGAATGTGCCATACGAGGTGCCGGCCGGTGTCGAGGCGGCCTCGCGCAGCGCGTTGCGCAGCAAAGGCAAGGTAGCTGCTCGGGATGCCCAAGCTACGGGGCGCCGGAAACTCGAGAGTCTGTAACGGCGCGCCCTGAGGAGTATCGATGCGCAGGCCGAGATGCGGCGTGACGACGTAGCCGTCGTTGGCGATCGCCGCGTAGTTGACGGCCACCTGCAGCGGCGTGGCCAGCAGGTCGCCCTGGCCGATCGCCAGGTTGATCGAGTTGCCCGGCTTCCAAAGGCTGTCGATGCGCCATCCGGTCGGGTCGGTCTTCCTGGTGAAGGTCCGGCGCAGCCAAGCCGGTGTCGGCACGAGACCGGCGGCCTCGCCGGGAATGTCGATCCCGGTCGGGTGACCGTAGCCCAGCCTCCGTGCCCAATCCTCGAGCTCGGTGCCCTTGCGCAGGTAGAAGTCGTAGCCGATCTGGTAGAAGTAGGTGTCGGCCGACTGCACGATGGCCTGGGTCAGGTCGATCGTACCGTGGCCGTTGGGGTTCCAGTCGTGCCACACCAGACCGTGGTTCACGTACGTAGCGCCGGCAAAGAGGGTGGTCGAGGGGCTGAGCACGCCGGTCTGCAGGCCGGCGATCGTGTCGACGGCCTTGAAGGTCGAGCCGGTCGGGTACTCACCCGCGATCGCGCGGTTGAGCAGTGGATCGTCGGCCTGCGGGCTCAGGAGTTGCGCATAGTGCCTGGCACTGATGCCGCCCGAGAACCAGCTCGGGTCGTAGGTGGGGTAGTTGGCCATCGCCAGCAGAGCGCCGGAGTGGGCGTCCATGACGACGGCGGCTCCGGCGGCGGCCTGCGGATAGCCGGCGGCGTGCGCCAGGGCGATGCCCGACTGGACGGCCTTCTCGGCCGCCCGCTGCACCCGCGCGTCGATCGTCAGGACGAGGTTGTCGCCGGGCTGCGGCAGGCTGCCGCCGGGCAACACACCCTGAGCCTTGCCGAGGGCGTCGACCTCGATTCTCGCGACGCCGTCCGTGCCCCGCAGCCACCGGTCGTAGGTGGCCTCAACCCCGCTCTGACCGACCTCGTCGTCGGGCAGGTACCCCTTGAACCTGGGCTCTTTGAGCTCCCGGGGATCGATCTGCCCCAGGTAGCCCAGGACCGGCGCGGCCAGATCGCCCAGAGGGTAGGCGCGCAGGTAGCTCTGTTGCACCTCGACGCCCGGGAAGGACTGATCGTGCTCGAGCAGGTAGGAGACCAGCGACCGGCCGGCGTCGCGCTTGACGATCACCAGGTCGTAGGGCAGCCACGACTGCCTGGCGACGAGCGAGCGGATCGTCTTTGCCGGCACGTGGACGAGGCGGGAGAGCCGCGCCGCCAGCGGCGCGAGCTGGCCGGGCGGCACGTTCATGGGGCGGATGCCTATGGAAAGACCGGGCCGGTTGTCGACGAGCACAGTGCCGCTGCGGTCTTCGATCACTCCGCGCGGCGCCATGATCTCGACGCTGCGCACGCTGTTGTTCTCGGCTTGGGCCAGGTACTGCTGGCCGCTCAGGACCTGCAGGAACCAGAGTCGAAAGACCAGTACGCCGATCAGCACGACGGCAAAGCCGGCGAGCATGGCCACCCGCAGCGCCACCGAGGGCAGCCGCAGCGGCCGCCGACCGGGCCCGCTGTGGCCAACGCGATCGGGGTCGGCGTATGCGCGCCTCAGTCTCGTCTGCCACACGTCACGCCTCCAGAAGAGACCTCGAAGCTCGCCGGACGACGACCGGTCGCCGGGTCGGCGCATGCCAAGATCGGCCGCGGCTTTGCAGGCGGCTGTCCATGGGCAACGTACTGCCCTCAGGTTGAGAGCGTGTTAAGGGTGGCGAAGCGCGTGTGAAGCCGCCCGGGCGCGGGGCAGAATCGTACCATCGTCGTTGTACCAGGGAGGGACCGGCATGAAAGCCAAAGCTGCAGAAGTTGCGCGCGGCGTCTACCAGGTGAACCTGCGGGGCGTTAACGTATTCTTGATCGATTCGGGCGACGGCCTCGTGCTCGTCGACGCCGGCTTGCGGGGCAGCCCGCCGCGCATCACCGAGGCGATCTACTCGCTCGGCCGCCTGCCGCAGGACGTGGTCGCCATCGTGGTCACCCACACGCACCGCGATCACGTGGGAGGCCTGGCCGAGATGAAACGCCGCACCGGCGCCGAGGTGTGGATGCACCCGGCCGACGCCGCCCTCGTCCGAGACGGCCTTTATGGGCGGCCCTTCGGGCCCGGGCACGGTCGCGGCAGCCGCGCCATCTCGCGGGCCATGAACCTGTTGCCGTCGTCTCGGGGCGAGCCGGTCGCCGTGGCGCACGAGGTGAGCGACGGCGAGGCGCTGCCCTTCGACGGCCTGTGCGCCGTGCACGCGCCGGGCCATACCGCCGGCCACCTGGCCTTGCTGCTGCCGCGCGACGGCGGCGTGCTGTTCGTGGGCGACGCCGCCTCGAACATGCTCCGGCCGGGCCTCAGCTCGTTGAACGAAGACGCGGCCGAAGCGCGGCGCGGCCTGCGCAAGCTCGCGGCCCTCGAGTTCGATGTCGCCTGCTTCGCGCACGGCCGGGCCATCCGCAGCAAGGCCAGCGAGACCTTCCGCGAGCTCGTGCGGCGCCTCGAGCAGACCGACTCGGAGACGCCGGCGGCCGGCGACGGCGAGACCTTCCGCGAGCTCGCGCGGCGCCTCGAGCAGACCGATTCGGAGACTCCGGCGACCGGCGACGGCTGAGGCGCGCCGGCACGCAGTCGAAGGGACGTGACGTGGCCGACACGCGTTTCAGGCTGAGCGCGCGGGTGAGCAGCGACGATCTTACCGCGGCCAGGCAGGTGCTCGATCGGCTCTTGCCCGACGGCGCGGTGAGCGAGGCCGAGGGTGAGCTGCTCGTCCAGACCGAGCTCGCAGGGGCAACGGCGAAGGACCTGAACCGCACGCTGCTCTCCGCCCTGCGCCGGGCCGAGAAAAGGACCCGGCTGCGCGCCCAATGGACGTCGCCCGACGGCACGACCGAGAGTTACTTCGACTACGTCCTGAAGAAGACGACCAGGGGCTGAGCACCGGCGGTCCGGTCACGTGCCCCGCCGCAATCGCCGCGCCGCGCTCGCCACCGCGCCGTGCCCGCGGCGGCCCCGCCCGCGCCTCGTCCGCGAGCGGCTACTCGAGCCGCAGGTCGCGCACCTCGGCCCGGACCTCGTCCGAGGCGGCGTCGGTGAGCAGCGCCTGGGCGGCGGCCTCGGCCTCGAGCCGCGCCCGGTAGTGGATGATCTCGCGGTCGACCGCGGCCTGGTCCCAGCCGAGCACGGGCGCCATCAGCCGGGCCACGTGGTCGGCGGCCACGAGGCCGCGGTCGGGCATCTCGAAGGCGATGTGCGTGCGGCGCGTCAGCACGTCGTCGACGTGCAGCGCGCCTTCGTGGCCGGCCGCATAGCAGACTTCGCCGGCCAGGTAGCGTTCGGCGCCCACGAGGGGCGCGGCCAGACGAGGGTCGGCCGCGAGCAGATCGAGCACCTCGGCGGCCAGCGTCCCGTAGCGCGCGACCAGGTGGTGCAGCTGGTCGGGCGTAAGCCGGGCGGCGCCGCGGTGCCGGCTGAGCCGGAACTCGGCGCCCGCGAGGCCGACCGCCCCCAGGAGCGGAACGTCGGCGGTGCGGCTGGCGTCGATGGCAAAGGGCAGATCGCGCGCCGCCAGGTCGACGGCGTCCTGCGCCATCAGCCGGTAGGTGGTGTACTTGCCGCCGGCGACGCTCACCAGACCCGGCGCGCTGCGCCGCACGGCGTGCTTGCGAGACAGCCGGGCGGTCTCTTCGGCCGTACCGCCCAGCAGCGGTCTCAGGCCGACGTACACGGCGATCACGTCGTCGAATCGCAGAGGCTCCCTCAGCACCGTGTTGACGTGCTCGAGCAGGTACTGAATGTCGGCGTGCGTCGCCGCCGGGCTGTCGAGGCCGAACTGCCAGTCGGTGTCGGTGGTGCCGATGATCCAGCGGTCTCCCCAGGGCAGCACGAAGAGCACGCTCTTCTCGGTGGGCAGGATGAGCGCGTAGTCCGACTCGATGCGGTCGCGGGGCACGACGACGTGCACGCCCTTCGACGGCCGCACGATCAGGGGAGCCGCAACCCCTGCCAGACGCTCCATCTCTGTGGTCCACACGCCGGTCGCGTTGATCACGGCGCCGGCGCGCACGTCGAACTCGCCGCCCGACTCGAGGTCGTGCACGCGCACGCCGGCGACGGCCTCGCCCTCGCGCAGAAAGCCGACCACGGCGACCGCCGAGGCGCAGACCGCGCCGCAGGCCGCCGCCGTGCGCGCCAGCATCAGCGAGAAGCGCGCGTCGTCGACCTGGGCGTCGAAGTAGCGGATGCCGCCGGTCAGCGCGTCCTCGCGCAGGGCGGGGGCCGCCCGCAAGCAGGCGCGGCGCGTCAGGTGCCGGTGACGCGGCATCGCCGGGTGCAGACCGGCGAGCGCGTCGTAGAGAAGGAGCCCCGAGCCCATGTAGACACGGTCCCAGGCCCGGCGCTTGAGCGGGAACAGGAACGGCGTGGGATGGACCAGGTGCGGGGCGATCTTCTCGACCAGGAGCCGCCGTTCGTGCAGCGCCTCCCGCACGAGCTCGACGTCGAAGGTCTCCAGGTAGCGCAGCCCGCCGTGGATCAGCTTGCTGGAGCGGCTCGACGTGCCGGCCGCGAAGTCGCGCTTCTCGACCAGGGCCACCGACAGACCGCGGCTCGCGGCGTCGAGAGCGACGCCGCAGCCGGTCACCCCGCCGCCCACGACGAGCACGTCGAAGACGTCGCCGGCCAGCCGGGCGAGCGCGCTCCTGCGGTTCTCCGACCCCAGGGCCGTCTCGTGAGAGGCAGAGTCGATCGGGGCCATGGCCTCGGTCAGACTTCTCGACGG
Source organism: uncultured Actinomycetes bacterium (assembly GCA_963751565.1). Lineage (GTDB taxonomy): Bacteria > Actinomycetota > Thermoleophilia > UBA2241 > UBA2241 > Bog-752. The sequence continues at coordinate 156,494 of CAVVVA010000004.1, forward strand.
GTCTGCGTCACTCCTGTCACTCATGTCAGACCTCCATCCCGGCGCTCACGCAATCGCAAACGGGGCGGGCAGCAGAAGGACCGCGTTGCGATCGTCCGGCTGTCCCTCACGGTACGACCCGAGACCGCAGAACGGATCGTTGGCGGCAAGCTGGCGGTGCAGGGCGGCCAGGCGGGCCAGCCCGTCGGCCTCGGCGGGATCGGCCGGCACGTCGGCATCGAGCATCGTGGCCAGTATCGCGAGCGTGCCTCCGGCGCCCACGGTCAGTTCGAACAGGCGCATCTGGCAGGGCCAGTCCGAGACGGCCGACGTCGACACCTCCCAGAAGCCGGCGCTGCGGCCGGTCGTGTCGGGCCGCGCCCACACCTTGTTCACGTGCCGGTGGCCGTTCGCCCAGAGGACGACGTTGGGGAAGCGGTGCACCAGCGCTTCGACCTCGGCGCCGAGCACGCGCGGCTGATCGTCCTCGAAGCCCGACGGATCGCGACGGTCGTTCACGAGGTCTTCGAGACTGTGGTGCGACATGAGCACGACCAGATGGTCGCGCGCGGCCGGGGCCTGCACCCACCTGCCGCCGGGATCGAGGTGGCGCGAGCTCACCTCGGCCAGACGGTCCTCGAGCCAGCGCAGCTGCCGGCGGCCGATGCTGCCCTCGTAGAACCCGTCCATGTTCGTCGTGTCGAGGAACACGAAGCGGACGGGCACGGGACCTTCGTCGAGATCGTGCACGCACCAGGCGATGCCGGCCGCGGCGTCCGCCGGCGAGAGACCGTGACCGGCCGGCAGTCCGGGGGCGCCGGCCACGGCCGCGAGCACCTCGGGCCGGCCGACGATGCGCCGCGCGGCGCTCCCCGTCACTGTTCGGGCCGGTCCGGCCAGGAACAGCTCGGGGGCGCCGTTGAACTCGTCCTGGCGGGCGATGGCATCGAACCCCGGCGGCAAAGCGACGGCCTTGCGGTCACCCACGACGATCTCGCGATAGGCCGCGGTCGGCAGTGAGTTGCCCAGCGCAAGCCCATCGTGATTGCCGTAGCAGGTGAGCCAGGGCAGCGCGAGCCCTTCGGCGCGGAAGGGCGTCATGGCCTCGGCCAGCAGACCGGGATGGTCGGGAAATCCCCAGCGCTCGCGGTAGCGATCGGGCACCGGGTCGGGGTGCCAGTTGGTGGGATCCTTCCAGTCGGCATCCTGGACGCCCTCGTAGACCGCGCCGCCGGAGCGCTGGTCGATCTCGCCCCCGGTCATCATGGTGAGGAACCACTCGAGCTCGTTCGCCTGAGCGTTGTCGAGGTTGTCGCCGGCACTCAGGACGAGCGCGAGGGGCGCGCCGCTCTCAGGACTTTCGCCAAGTCGGTTGACCGTGCGCACGAGCGCTTCGACGGCGCGCTGGTTGAGCGCCTCCTGGGGTCGCGCCGCCAGGATGAACAGCTCGGCTTCGGGGACGTCGCTGATCGCCTCGAAGAACTCGAACCGTCCGGGGGACTGCACGTCGCCGATCTGCGGATCGCAGAGATGGGCGAAGAACAGCAGCGACGCGGGATCGCCCGCAGCGGGGCCACCAACGGCGTCGCCGGGCATGAGGTCGCGGCGCACCACGCGCGGTTCGCCGCGCTCCCAGACGAGGGCGTGATAGCGACGCTCAGTACCGGCGCCCCGCGCGCCTCCCCGGCGCAGGACACGGTCGAGCGTGGTCGGCGGCTGCATCAATCGTGACGCTGCGGGGCTGGTCTACCGTTCAACGCGCGAGCGGACGGTCCGCTGTCTGACGCGCGAGCGGATCGTGTGCCGTTCAACGCGCGCGCCTGCCGATCAACGCGCGAGCAGCCGGACGCCGGCGGGGTCGACGCGCGCACCGACGCGCGTGCCGGGCGGCATGGTCAGCGCGCGGATGCTGGGCACATCGGCCACGAGATCGCCGAGATCGGAGGCCAGGCTCACTCGAGTGACCGAGCCCAGGAAGGTATGCATGATCACCTTGCCCTCGAAGGCCCCGCCGGGCGCGGCCGCACCGTCGGCGAGCTCCTCGAGATCGACGGACTCGGGGCGGATCAGCACCAGCACCCGGTCACCCGCGGCGCACCCGTGCTCCTGGGCCACGCCGATCGGACGCTCGGATGCGCCGACCGTCACCAGGTTCGCCGCCTGCACCCGGCCGTCGAAGCCGTTCATCAGGCCCACGAAGTTGGCGACGAACTCCGAGCGCGGGCTGCGGTAGATCTCGGCCGGCGCGCCGACCTGCTCAAGGTTGCCGTCCGACATGACCGCGATCCGGTCGGAGATCGACAGCGCCTCCTCCTGGTCGTGGGTAACGTAGAGCGTGGTGATGCCCAGACGCGTCTGGACATTCCTGATCTGCTGACGCAGGTCGACACGGACCTTGGCGTCGAGCGCCGACAGCGGCTCGTCGAGCAGCAGGATGGCGGGCTCGATAGCCAGGGCCCGCGCCAGCGCCACGCGCTGCTGCTGTCCGCCCGAGAGCTCGTGCGGGTAGTTGTCGGCACGAGCAGACAGGCCGACGAGCTCGAGAAGCTCCCCGGCGCGGCCGCGACACTTGTCGCGGGCGACCTTGTGCATGCGCAGCCCGAACTCGACGTTCTGTCGGGCCGTCATGTTCGGGAACAGACTGTAGGCTTGGAACACCATGCCCATGTTGCGTTTGCTGGCCGGGACGGGCGTCACGTCGCGGCCGTCGACGAGCAGCTCGCCGCGAGTCGGCTGGTCGAAGCCGGCGACGATGCGCAGCGCCGTGGTTTTGCCGCAGCCACTCGGTCCGAGCAGCGACACGAGCTCGCCCGACTCGACCTCGAGCGAGAGCTCGGCCAGCGCCGTCACCTCGCCGAACTCCTTGTGGATGCCTCGTAGATCAAGCCTCGCCATAATTCTCGCTCCTCACCGGCTGACCGCCGTCACGCCTGGACCACCGGCCCGGCCGCGGCGCCGGGACAGCAGGAACAGTCCCATCATCGCCCCCCAGGTGAGGGTGAAGCTGATGATCGCCAAGGCGGCGGCCGGCTGCGCCTCGGTATCACCGATATACTGGATGTAGACGGCGAACGTGTTGAACAGCAACAGGCTCGAAATCGTGAACTCGCCCATGACGATCGCCAGCGTCAGAAAGGCGCCACCGAGCATGGCCGTGCGGATGTTGGGCAGGATCACGAACAGCAGCGTCTTCCAGGCCGGCGCCCCGACGCTCTGCGCCGCCTCGGTCAGCGTCTTCACGTCGATCGCCCGCATGCCGGCGTCGAGCGAACGGTAGGTGAACGGCAGCGCCATGATCACGTAGATCAAGGCCAGGATCTGCGAGCTGCCGAGCAGCCAGGGCATCACGTGGAAGGCGCCCGAGAGGCCCACCACGAGAGCCACCGGCGGCACCACGAACGGCAGGATCGAGACGATGTCCATGAGCGGCCGCAGCTGCGGCAGACGCAGGTGCACCCAGTAGACCGTCGGCACCATCAGCACGAGACCGATGATGACGGTCTCGAGCGACAACCGCAGCGAGAAGAGGAAGCTCGACCGGAACATGGGATCGGCGAAGATCTGCGCATACCACTTGAAGCCGTAGCTGTGCTGGCCGGTCTCGAGGCTGAACTGCAGGGACGAGTAGAGCGGCACCAGAAAGTACAGGGCGGCCATCACCAGCCAGAACCAGGTCCAAAACGACGGCCCCCGGTGTGCGCGCCGCGCGCGCCTGGGCTTCTGCTCGACCGTCGCCGCTACCGTAGCCACTTCGACGCCCTCCGCTGCAACAGCACGTAGGCGAGTATGGTCACACCGACGATGACGATCATGCCGAACGCCAGGGAGTCGCCGAGCCGCGGATTGGTGATTACGACGTTGCCCGACAGGACCGCGCCGATTAGGATCGGCACCAGAGTGATGCCGCCGCTCGCCAGGGCGTACGGTGTCGCGTAGGCGCTGAAGGCGTTGCCGAAGAGCAGGACCATCGCGCCGGCGAGGCCGGGGAGCAGCACCGGCAGTCCCACGTGCCACCAGTACTGCGACTGCGTGGCGCCCAGGTTGTCGGCGGCTTCGCGCCACTCGACGCGCAGCCCCTCGAGCGAGGGCGCGATGATCAGGATCATCAGCGGTAGCTGGAAGTAGACGTAGACGATCGAGAGACCGATCAGGCTGAAGATCGTGAAGTGGGGATAGATGTGCAGCCCGAGATCGGCGAGCAGCACGGTCACCACGCCCGTCGGGCCGAGCGTGGCGATGAAGGCAAAGGCCAACGGGATCCCGGCGAAGTTCGACGCGACCCCCGAAAACGTGGTCAGGAGCGGCTGTATCCAGCGCGGTCCGCGACCATGGACGGCCGCGTAGGCGACGAACAGTCCGAACAGGCCGCCGCCGATCGCGCTGACGACGCTGACCTCGATGCTGGCGACGAAGGCGACCCGGTACTGGCCCGAGGCGAGGGCCCGGACGTTCTCTGTGGTGAACCCCCCGCTGGCGCTCGTGAACGTCTTGAACACCAATACGATGACGGGTACCAGCAGGAAGAAGGCCGCATAGGCGAAGAACGGCACGACCGCCGCCCACGTGACCAGCCCACGCCGACTCATACGAGTCCGGCGTGGGCTGGCCGAACTCTTCGGGCGTCAGCACCGGGGCGTGGGCCTCAAGCGGAGCATCGGCTTCGAGCGGAACGCCCGGTTCGGGCGCAGCGCCCAGCACCGCGTCCCTATCTTGTGGCACAGCTTCGCCCGTCATGCATGCGCGACCCCCAGGTCACCGAGTTACTGCAGGTGCCGCTGTCTCAGCCCGCCACCTTCGGGCCCCACTGCGCGGTGAGAACCGTGGTCGCCGCGGTGAGCTGCGCCTGAGAGGCGAACTGGATGTTGGCATAGGCGGCAGCCGGCGGCATCGCCGCCATCACCGAGGCGGGGATCACGCCGCGCTTGGCCATGTCGGCGAAACGCGCCGGGTGCGTGTAGCCCTCGAGGTAGAGGAGCTGGCCCTGATCTGAGTAGATGAACTCCTGCCAGAGGCGGGCGGCGTTGGGGTCGGGGGCGGTCGCGCTGATCGCCTGGCAGTAGTAGCCGCCGAAGACGCCGGTCGCGGGGATCGAGACCGTGTAGGGCGGGCTGCCGGCAAACTGCTTCTTGTTGGCCAGGTTCAGGTAGTCCCAGATGATGGCGATCGGCGTCGAGCCCTTGGCGATGTTGGCCGGCAGGGCGTCGGCGGGGATGTAGTTGCCGGCCTTCTTCAGCTTGGCGAAGAAGTTGATGCCGGGCTCGATGTCGTCGAGCGAGCCGCCGTTGGCCAGGGACGCGGCGAACACGGCCGCGAAGGCGTCGTTGGCCGAGCGCGGATCGCCGTCAATGGCCACCTGGCCGCGATAGCGCGGGTTGAGCAGGTCCGACCAGTCCTTGGGCGGGTTCTTCTGCACGTTGAGGTTCGTGCCGAACGAGATCACCCCGTAGTAGTCGCCGTACCAGTCCCCGGCGGGGTCCTTCATGCTGTCGGGGATCGTGTCCCAGTTAGCCACGAAGTAGGGGGTGAACAGACCCTGGGACTTGCCCGAGGCGGCAAAGGACGGGCCGTCGTCGACCACGTCGGGGGCACGCGACTGGCCCTTGAGGGTGATGATCGCCTGGTTCTCTTGGGCCGAGGTGCCGTTGGGATTGGCGCTGTTGACTGTGATGCCGTACGTCGACCCGAAGGTGCTCATGATCTTGCCGTAGTTGGCCCAGTTGGGCGGCAGAGCGATGACGTTGAGCTTGCCCTCGGCCTTGGCGGCCGTCTCGAGGGCCGACAGGCCGCCGCTGGGCAGGGCGGTGGCCAGCGTCGTGGGGCTCGCCGAGGAGCTGCTCGAGCTCGAGGAGCTGCCGCAGGCGGCAAGCAGCGCCGGAACCGAGCCGATGCTCGCCAGACCGACGGCGCCGATCGCACCGCGCTGGACGAACTGGCGTCGGGTGATGCCGGACTTCTCGGAGCCTGTGCCTGGAAGCTGTTCTTCACTCATCGTTCGTTCCTCCTGCGCCAAAGGCATGCGACAATGCCGGCCTGCGGACCGCTCACGAACCTGGGAACTCCGCCACAACGTGAGCCTGTTTGCGTTCTTATCACTTCGCCGGGCGACGGGCAAGGTCGGATGTGGCACCCACGATGCCGGACTGGACGGCTCTCGCCGGTCAGGCGCGATGCTTGACGGCCGCGTCCGACAGCACGTCGGCTGCCTCGTTCAAGCGCAAGCCCACGACGTCGAGCCGGCGCAGCAGCTCGCGCGACTTCATGACCTCCATGGTCAGCTCGCCGCGGAAGAGCCGACCGAGCTCGACGTCGTACAGGCGCCGGATCTCGTTGGCCGACTTCTTGGACACCAGGGCGGACTGACTGGTGTCTTTCGGATCTCGCGCGATCGTCTTCACCGCCTGGTGCAGGTCTTCGACGCCGCCCGCGGTGGCGTCGAGAAGACCCAGGTACGCGTCGGCGGCCTCGATCTTGTACAGGTCCCACTCGCGCACGAAGTCGCGCAGATTGTCGAGCACGTCGTCGATCGAGCGCGACAGACGAAAGAGGTCCTCGCGATCGATGGGAGCGACCGGCACTCCGGCCAGCTTGCTCACGAGCTCCTCTCGCAGCGTGTCGCCCCTGTGCTCGATCTCGGCCATCTGCGCGTGAGCCTCGCCCGGGTCGGCCGTTCCCTCCGCCACCGCACGCGCCAGGCGGCATGCGGCGACCGTCTCCGCGAGCTGGCGCTCGAGGATGGCGACCAGGGATCCGCTGCCCCCTCGTCCGATGTTGCGGACCGCTCTGCGAAGCCGCGCCGTCTTTGCCATGACTTCCTTCCCGCCGCCGTCGCGCCGTCGACCGGCAGCGGCCCGAGCGCTCTGGTCAGACTTACTACCATGCTGATAGGACAATCAGTATATCGCTGATCGCTCGGAATCGCCACGGGTCACCGGCATGCCCTTCAGCCCGACCAGGGCGACGCCGGCCACGGTCACGAGGCCGCCGAGCAGTTCGAGCCGCGTGGGCCGCTCGCCCAGCCAGACGAAGGCGATGACCACCGCGAGCGGCGGGATCAGGCACAGGGCGTTGACCACGAGCGACGCGGGCGCCCGCGCGAGCGAGTACGTCCAGGCCAGGTAGGCGACCACGCCCGGGAACACGGCCAGGTAGACCACCGCAGCGGTGGCGGTCCAGCCGGCCGCCGCGATCTGAGCCGGCAGCCGCGCGGCGAAGGGCAGCACGAAGATCGTGCCGCACCAGATGCACCAGGTCGTCATCTGGAGCGCCGTGTAGCGCCGCAACAGAGGCTTCTGAAAGACGAAGTAGACGCTGGCGCCGAGCGCGGCGAGCAGCGGCCAGAGCACGTGCACGTCCACGTGCAGGCTGTCGCCCTGACTGAGCGAGAGGACCGCGACGCCGGCGAAGCCGAGCAGCGCACCCAGCCAGCCCCAGCCGGTGAGACGCTCGCCGAGAAAGATCGTGGCCAGCGCCGCGACCATGATCGTCTCGCTGGCGACGATCATGCTGGCCACGCCGGCCGACACGTGCTGCTCGCCGATCGCCAGGGCCACCTGATACACGCCGATGCCGCAGAAGCTGAGGGCCAGCAGCGCCGGCAGGTCGCGCCGATGCGGCCGGCCCACGCCCAGCGGCCGCGCCAGCGCGGCCAGCAGCAGCGAGGCGAGGATGAACCGGAAGGCGACGAGCTGGAAGGGCCCGTAGCTTCGCAGACCGGCGCGGATGCCGGCAAAGACGGAGGCCGAGAAGACGATCGTCACGACGATCGCGGCCAGCGGCCCGCGACGCGTGGCACGCGGCTCGGCGAGGCGCTCACCGCGGCGCGACCCGGCAAGGCGCTCAACGCGGCGCGTCCCGGCGCCGGTCCGAACCGGGCCCGCGACGGTCTGCTCGTGGTCGCCACTGGTCACGCATTGGTTCTACCGCTCCGTGACGGGCTCCGCAAGCGGGGCCACCGAGCAGCGCGCACCAGCACGCGGCACGCGCCGACCGGCCGCGGCGATATACTCGCCATCATGGGGCGGCGGTCGGCGAGGCAAGGTCGGTGAGCCGGTGAGGCGCACCCTCAACCGCGCCGCGCGCAGCCTGCGCGAGTTCCCCCCTCAGTTCTGGCTGCTGACCGCCGGCATCCTCGTCTACGTCGTCGGCGTCGACATGTGCTTCCCCTTCGAGACGCTGTACTTGAACAACGGCCTGCACCTCTCGATGACCGTAGTCGGCCTCGTCCTGGGCGCGGCCGGACTGGCCGGCCTTCCCTTCCAGATACTCGGGGGCGCGTTCGCCGACCGCTTCGGGCGACGCGGCGTGCTCGTGCTCGCGGTCTGCGGCAGCGCCGTCCTGTACGTCGGCCTCGCGCTGTCGCACAGCCTGCTCCAGGTCGTCGCCGTGGTGCTGATCGAAGCGGCCTTCGGCTGGTCCATGTTCCTCACGGCGAGCAACGCCATGGTCGCCGACCTGACGAGCGAGCGCCGCCGCGCCGAGGCCTTCGGCATCGTCCGCACGGCGATCAACGGCTCGATGGTCGTGGGCCCGCTCGTGGCGCTCGCCTTCCTGGGAGCGCACCCCGACTTTCGCCTGCTGTTCGCCGTCGGCGGCGCCGTCTGCCTGGTGTTCCTGGTGATCATCCTCGGCGCGCTGCGCGAGACGAGGCCGGCGGCGGCCGGGCGCAGCCCGGCCGCCGCCGGCTACGGCCACATCCTGCACGACCGGCGTTTCCTGGCATTCTGCGCGGTTGCGCTGCTGCCGTTCTACGGGTTCGGCCAGGTCGTCTCGACGTTCCCGGTGGCCATGCAGGAGACGCACGGCATCTCGGCCGGCCAGTGGGCGCGGCTGGTGCTCGCCTACGCGCTGGGGCTCAGCCTGCTGCAGTTTCCCGTCGTGCGCCTCACGCGCGCCTGGAACCCGCTGCTGCTGCTCTCGGGGGCGAGCGCCCTGATCGGTCTCGGTCTCGGCCTCGGGCCGTTGCTGCCCTGGGGCTGGCCGAGCGTCGCCCTGGTGCTGCTGGTCAGCCTCGGCGTCGTGGTGTTGATCCCGGTCGCCTCGACCGTGGTCGCCGCGCTGGCTCCGGTCGAGCTGCGCGGCCGCTATATGGGAGCCTGGACCATTGTCTACCTGGGCGGCTACGCGCTCGGCCCGCTGTGCGGCGGCTACGCCCTGGACGCGATGGGCGGCAGGCACGCGTTCCTCGTGGTCGGCGCGGCCGGGCTGGCCGGCGCCGTGTGCTTTCCGCTGCTGCGCCGCGGCCACGCCTTCTGGAAGCCGCCCGACGACGGAGTCTCTCGCGGCGGGCCGCCGGACACCTCGCTCGAGACCACCTTCAAGCCGCCGGTCGCCGGGTCGTAGGCGCAAGTCCCGGCATGGCCGCCGGGCGGGCCACTCGGCGGCGCCTCGAGACGCGCCGCCCGGTCGCCGCTTGTCCATGGCCCCGCACGTTCGGTCGCCGCTTGTCGACGGCGCCATTCCTGTCGATGACGGCTGCGAGATCGCCGTGGGCGGTGCCACCGGTGGTGGGGTGAGGAGATGCGAGTGAAGGCGCGGGCGGGACAGGTTCTCGTGGTCTGCGTGGTCGGGCTGGTCTGCGTGGCCGGGCTGGTCTGTGCTTCGTGCGGCAGCCACCCGTCGACGCGCGTGCTGTTCATCGGCAACAGCTTCACCTTCGTGAACGGCGGCATCGACGCGCAACTCGCGCAGCTGGCTCCGTCGTGCGCGACGTCGCGCATCGCCGTGGGCGGGTACACCCTGGAGATGCACTGGAACGGCGGAACGGCCGTGCAGACCATTCGCAGCGGTCACTGGACGTACGTCGTGCTGCAGGAGCAAAGCCAGCTGCCGGTCCTCAACCCCACGATCTTCCGCGAGTACGCGACGGAGTTCAATCAGGAGATCGAGGCCAGCGGCGCAAAGACCGTTCTGCTCATGACCTGGCAACGGCCCGACAGCGTCAGTGAGGGAGTCACCACGGCAAACCTGGCCGCGGCCTACCGGTCGCTGGGTGCAGAGCTGGGGGTCAAGGTCGCGCCGGCCGGCGTAGCCTTTGCCAATGCGCTGGCGGAACGTCCGGATCTCGTCCTGACCAGCCTGGACGGCCACCCCACGATGTATGGGACCTACCTGGCGGCATGCGTCGTCTACGCGACGATCTTCGGCCGCAGCCCGGTCGGGATCGCCTATGCCGACAAGAGCATCTCACCCGAGCTGCGCGACTTCTTTCAGCGCATCGCGGCGGAGAGTCTCGCGAACTAGACTGTGACCCACTAGACGGCTCGTCGCCGAACCGGTCGCGGCTCGCCCCGTCGCCGCGGCGCTACTTGATCCAGTAGTGGTTCTGGTCGTAGGTGTAGACCTCGTGCAGGTAGAAGCCGCCGACCCGCTTGGAGCACATCGTCGTCATGATCGGCGTGTAAAGGGTGACGTAGGGCGCCTGGCTCATGATGTAGGCCTGGATCTCGTCGTACTTGGCGAGGCGCGCCGCGGGGTCGGTCATCACCTGCGCCTGCTTCATCATGGTCTCCAGCGTCGGGCTCCACCAGAAGCTGTTGTTCGTGCCTTCCGAGACAGCCGCGGCCCTGGAGAACAGCGGCGAGATCCAGTCCGACGGATCGGGGAAGTCCATGTACCACAGGTAGCGCCCGATGGCCGCGCTGTGGGCGGTCGAGGCGAAGGTGCCGAAGCTCGCGTTGCTCATCGTCGTCAGGCTGGCCTTGATGCCCACCGCGTCGAGGTCGTTCTGGATCGACTGGAAGAGCTTGGGGAACGGGTCGACGTTGTCGGTGTAGAGCGCCGTCTTGAAGCCGTTCGGGTAGCCCGCCTGGGCCAGGAGCTGCTTGGCCTTCTGCGGATCGTAGCCGTACCACTTCTTGTCGGCCTGGTAACCGGGCATGCCGGGCGGATAGACCTGGTAGAGGGCCTGCCCCTCCCCGGTGAGCAGCTTGACGAGCTTGTCGCGGTCGATCGCCCAGCTGATCGCCTGGCGCACCAGGACGTTGTTCAGCGGCGGGAACTGCACGTTCAGGAAGAGGTAGATGGTGCCGATCACCGGCTGCTGGTAGACGTAGGGCTTCCACTCGGGGCTGCTCAGGACCGAGAGCACGTTGGCCGGCGGCACGTTGTTGCCGAGCACGTCGACGTCGCCGCGCTGCAGCTTGAGGAAGGCCGCCTGGGCGGTGTCGGCGAGCTCGAACTTGACGCCGTCGAGCCACACGTGGGCGGCGTCGGCGTAGTTCGGGTTGCGCGCCAGCGCGATCTCCTGGCCGGGGGTCCAGCTCTCGAACATGAAGGGGCCCGTGCCCAGCGGGTGCCGACCCACCTTCTGGTTGCCCCACTTGGCGACCCACTCCTTGGGGATCGGATCGCAGAAGTCGACCGCGAGCGCGTTCAAGAAGGCCAGGTCGGGCTGTTCCAGGTCGATCTGAATGGTGTAGTTGTCGAGCGCCTTGTAGCCCGCCACGTGAGGCGCCTTGCCCGCCTGAAAGGCCGTCGCCCCGACGACGTTGGTGTAGAAGTAGGTGCCGGGCGCGTTGGGCAGCCGCATCATCCGCTCGAAGCTGTACTTGAAGTCCTCGGCAGTGACCTCGCGGCTGACGGGCGGCTGAAAGAGGATGCCCGGCTTGAGCTTGATCGTGTAGGTCTTGCCGCCGTTGCTCATGGCGGGCATGGCGACCGCCATGGCCGGCTCGAGCGTCGTGCCTGCCTCGCCGGGGACGGCACGGTACCTGAAGAGGCTCTCGAAGACGCTGTGCTCGACCTGCCAGTCGACGAGGTTCCAGGCGATGGCAGGATCGAGCGTGGCCGGCTCGGAATCCCAGGCGAACACCAGCGTGCCGCCCTTCTTGGGAGTGGTGCTCGCCGCGGCGCCGGTCGATGTGCTCGAGCTCGAGCTCCCGCACGCGGCCAGCACCTGGCCGACGAGCGTCGCCGACAGCCCGACCACGCCGGCGCGCACGAGCAGTTCGCGCCGGGTCATGCGACCGGCGAGAACCTCGCGCACCAGATGACCTGCATACTCGTGCTGGAACTGGGTGTCGCGCTCCATGACGTCCCCCCTGCCGGTACCCTGGTCGCGCCTAGTCTACGTTCAGTGCCGGCGGCAGTACAGGTATGCGACAGGCGGGCGGCGGGGCAAACGGACGGCGGCGCGAGCAGCCCACACCGCGATGAGCGTTGCCGGGCGCGCCGAGCGGCGCCCCACCTTACTTTCGCGAGGTTCTGTAGTACCGTGGACTCGTAGCCACGATGCTCGCCGGGTTTCGGGACCGCGCCGGGGGCGCGGTCGCACCGCAGAATGCGGCGCCCGGCGGGCCGTTCCCCGGGGAGGTACCGCCATGCGAAGGCTCGTGTATCGGTGCGATGAACGGTCGCGTTCTTTGGGTCGGGTCGTGCAGAGACTCACCGCCATAGGTGTGATCCTCGGGGCGCTTGCCGTGCCGGCGGCGCTCGCGACCCCGGCCGGGGCCGCGCCGCCCGGCATCACCGGCCTCGTCTCACCCTCTCACCCCCTGGCGACGAAGTGGTACGCCAACGCCAGCCCCTCGTTTGCCTGGCGCGGCGCGATCGCCGCTCTGCCGGTCGCCGGCTATGCGTACTTGCTGGACCGCTACCCGGCGACCGTGCCCGCCGCGCTGGTCGACCTGTTCTGCCTGAGCTTCTCACCGGTACAGAACTTCACGGCCGGCACGTTCCCCGACGCGATCGCCGCCGGCGATCTCAACCGCGACGGCAAGCCCGACCTCGCCGTGATCAACGGTACGACCGGGATGAGCGTGCTGCTCGGCAAGGGCGACGGCCGGTTCGGAGCTCCACACACCTTCGCGATCGCCGACTACGGACCGAACGAGAAGGCGATCGCGATCGCCGATCTCAACGGTGACGGCAAGCCCGATATCGTCACGGCAAGCGACTACGGCAAGATCAGCGTCCTGCTGGGCAAGGGCGACGGCACGTTCCTGCCGAGACGCGACTACGCCGCCGGGAGCGGCCGCGGGCTGGCGATCGCCGACCTGAACGGCGACCACAGGCCCGACATCGTGGTGACCGACGGCGACGGCGTGAGCGTGCTGCTCGGCAAGGGCGGCGGACGCTTCCTGCCCGCACACAGCTACGTCGCCGACCCGTCCGGAACGGCGATCTCCCTGGCGCTGCGCGATGTCAACGGCGACGGGAAGAAGGACGTGATCGTCGGCAGCGAGATCGGCGTCAACCAGCCTACCGGGTCGTTCAGCGTGTTGCTCGGCAAGGGCAACGGCGCGTTCAAGAAGGCCGTGACCCACGCCACCGGCGACTACATCCCCTACTCGCTGGGCGTCGCCGACCTCAACCGCGACGGCAAGCCCGACCTGGTGATCGGCAACATGCGCGCCGTGGATCTCGGTTCCAGCGATTACTCCGGCGCGATCGACGTGTGGCGCGGCAGCGGCAACGGCGGCTTCGTGGCCGGCGCGCAGTACGCCACCGGCTACCAGGACGTGCCCGGCAGTATCCGCCTCGCCGACTTCAACGCGGATGGGCGCGTCGATGTGGCGGCCACACTCGGCGGCGGCGTCACCGTGTTCCTGGGCAACGGCGACGGCACGCTGCAGCCGCGGGTCGATCTGCCCCTCGGCTACACGCCGAGCCCCTACCGCGAGGAACTGGTCGCGCGCGACTTGAACGGCGACGGCAGACCCGACCTGGCGGTCACCTTCAGCAACGGCCCGGCCGTCAGCGTCCGGCTCAACCTGAGCACCGCGGTCACGTTCCACGGCCGCTCCGACGGCCTGTGGTACTTCCACGTGCGCGCCGTCGACGTGACGGCCACCGGCGGGCCCACGGCCACTCGCGCCGTGCGCATAGACACGCACAAGCCGACAACGGCCGCGCCGAAGCCCGCCACCGTGAAGCGCGGCGGCATGGCTTCTCTGGCGTACTCGGTGACCGACCCGCCGCCCTGCGCCGGCTGGTGCAACGTGATCATCCGGGTGAGGAACGGCCACGGCGCGCTCGTCCTGCGCCTGCGCTACCACCACGCGCGCTCCGCGGTGCTGCACCACGCCACCTTCCGCTGCCGCCTGGCCAAAGGCACCTATCACTACTACGTCTTCGCCGCCGACGCGGCCGGCAACAGGCAGGCCCAGGTGGCCAGGAACCGGCTGATCGTGCGGTAGGAGCGCGGGCCGAGGACCGCGCCAGGGCGGCACTCGCGCCGCTCGAGCACGTGCGCCGTCAGTCGAGCACGTGCGCCTTGATGAGGTTCGTCTTGCCGGACTGGTTGGTCTGCAGGCCGGCGGTGACCACCATCACCTGACCGCGCTGCCCGAAGCCGTTGGCCAGGACGAGGTCGTTGGCTTCGCGCACGACCTCCTCAAAGCTGCCCCGCCGCCCGCCGAGCAACGGATACACACCCCAGCAGAGGGCGAGCTGATTGACGACGCGCTGGTTGGGACTCACGGCGACGATCGGCTGAGCGGGCAGGTTGCGGGCCACGGCGCGGGCGGTCGCGCCCGAGAACGTGGCGCTCACGATCGCCGCGGCGCCCACCCGATGCGCGACCTCGCAGGCGCCGTGGCTGATGGCGCCCGAGACGCCGGTGCGTCCCGCCGCCCACGGCTGCGGAGCGCGGCCCTCGCGCTCGATGTCGGCTTCCACGACAAGGGCGATCTCGGCCATCGTGCGCACCGCCTCGGCCGGGTAGCAGCCGACGGCAGTCTCGCCCGAGAGCATGACCGCGCTCGTCGCGTCGTAGATGGCGTTGGCGACGTCGCTTGCCTCCGCACGTGTCGGGCGCGGTGAGGTAACCATCGACTGCAGCATCTGAGTCGCTGTGATCACCGGTTTGCCGGCGAGGTTGGCCGCGTGGATGATGCGCTTCTGCCAGATCGGCACGGTGGCCGGGTCGACCTCGACTCCCAGGTCGCCGCGCGCCACCATGACCGCATCGCTTACGGCGATGATCTCGTCGTGGACCGCCAGCGCCTCCTTCTTCTCGATCTTGGCGACCACGAGCTGATCGCCGCCGGCCGCGGCGATGAGATCCTTGAGCTCGCGCACGTCGTCGGCGCAGCGCACGAACGAGAGCGCGACGTAGTCGACATCCTGCCGCATCCCCCAGTCGAGCAGCTCGCGGTCGGCCGCCGTGAGAGCGCCGATCGGCAGGTTCGTGTCGGGCAGGTTCACGCCCTTGCGCGACTCGATCACTCCGTCGTTCAGCACGTCGAGCGTGACCGCGGAGGGTGAGACCGCACTCACCCGCAGCTCGACGGCGCCGTCGTCGATGAGCACGAGCTCACCGCAGGTGAAATGCGGCAGCAGCTCGGGGAAGTTGACCGGCAACTGGGCGGCCGGCGGTGCGCCGAGCACGACGGTCTGGCCCGCCCTGACCTCGAGCGGGCGCGGCAGATCGCCGAGCCGCAGCTTGGGGCCGGGGAGGTCGATGAGGACCGCCAGCGGCGCGGCGCGCCGACCCGCGGCGCGGCGCGCCGCGGCGATCGACGCGGAGTGCTCGGCGGTGCTGCCGTGCGAGAGGTTGATGCGCGCCACGTCCATGCCGGCGTTGAGCAGGCCCTGGAGCACGCGCTCGTCCCGTGTCGCCGGCCCCAGCGTGGCGACGATCTTCGTCTTTCGCCGCGTCTGGGTCGCCCCCGGTCCACTCTGCACTTCGTGCCTGCCGCCGGCCTCGGGCATCGCCGTCATCATTCCTGCTTCCGTCGCCTCTTCCGGGCAGCCGATGTTCGCACGGTGGAGTTAGCCGCCTGTTAGCAACGCTCCGGCCATCGGGCGTCGGCGGCGGGCCCTCGTCACCCGGCCTTGGCCGCCGCCATGGTCGCCAGGATCTTCTCGATCTCGGCGTCCTGGGCCTCGAGGTGAGCCTGGATCTGCTTGGCCTCCTCGAGCACCGCGGCGGCGTCGTTGTAGGTGGCCTCGGCCCGGGCGTCGGCGGCGGCCGCCTGCACGTTCTGACCGACGATGATGATCGGCAGCAGGACCAACTGCAGGAAGGTCTGGGCGATCCAGGAGATGATGATGATCGTGTTGCCGCTCTTGAAGGCGGTCGGGGCGCTGACCAGCGCGAGCAGGGTGAACAGGTAGGCGCACCACATCGTGCCGACGATGACGGTGATCTTCAGCCCGATCTTGGCGTTCAGGCGTCCGATCGGGCCGGGCCCGTGCAGTTGCGCGACGGCCGCCGCCACTGTGGGCGGTCCGGTCTCCTTGCGCTGCTCTGCGTGCGGATGCTGGATGTACTCGAAGATGCCGGACATGGGTTCCCTCCAGCGTAGACGGAGCCATAGGTCGGTCGAAGGTCTGTCGAAGCTCCGTGTGAAGTTCGCCCTGCCCACCGCGAAAGCCTGCCTCGCCGGCGCGTTTGGCAGCGAACGCTCGCGGCGTCACCGGGCGGTCGAGTGGCCGCCTTGCCGTGGTGCGGCATGCCTGACCGCCGCCGCCGGGCGCAGCTACACCCGCGGCAGCGCTTCGGCGGCGAGCTTCTCCTCGGCCCTGAGGACATTGGGCACGCCGATCACCGCGACCCGCAGATACTCGTCGCCTTTGAGGACACTCAGCGATGCGTAGCCGTCGTAGCAGGCCTTGTCGCCGAGTGTTGTTGACAGACATCACCATCACGTGTAAGTTTGCACTGATACGTGAAGGAGTCGCATGACTGACGACCGGACGGGCGACCAGCTCCTGCAGATGCTGAGTGCTTTGGCAAACCCTCACCGCCTGCGCATTCTCGCGGCGCTGAGTGAGCGGCAGGCGTATGTGAGCGAGCTGGCGCGCGAGCTGGGCATCAGCCGGCCGCTGCTTCACATGCATCTGCAGACGCTGCAGAAGGCGGGGCTCGTCGTGGGACGCCACGAGGTGTCCGCCGAGGGCAAGGCGCTGCGCTTCTACCAGGTGACCGACTTCGACGAGCATCTCACGCCGAAGCGCATAACAGAGGCGGCAAACGGCCTCAGTACCGACAGCGAACCGAACGGAAAGGTGAAGAGATGACAATCGGCACGATCGGATGGCCCGCAGCAATGATCGTCGTGATCATCATCATCGGCGGCGCGGTGCTCCTGACGACCTACATCGGAGCCAGGGCGGGCGTCGCCGCCGAGAAGACGAAAGGCAAGCTCGCCGATCAGTACCACGAGCTCGCGGGCGACTACCACAACCTCGCCCAGGAGACGCGCGACCTTCAGGCGGCCATGCAGGCCGACCTCGCCGAGCTGCGCCAGAAGGTGGAGTCGATCGAGCGCATGATGCGAGAAGTGGCCTAGTCTAGGTCTCGGCGACCTCGACGCGGTTCTTGCCCCGCGCTTTTGCTTTGTACATGCTCCGGTCGGCCAGCTCGACGAGGTCGTCAACCGTCGTTGCGTGTTTACCCAGGCTGGCGACACCGACGCTCACCGTGACCACCGGCGGCCGCGCGCCGGAGCCGAAGCTCTCGGTCTCCACGCCGTGCCTGATGCGCTC
The DNA here is from genome assembly GCA_963751565.1 of uncultured Actinomycetes bacterium. Classification (GTDB taxonomy): domain Bacteria; phylum Actinomycetota; class Thermoleophilia; order UBA2241; family UBA2241; genus Bog-752. The sequence goes on from CAVVVA010000004.1 coordinate 173,903, forward strand.
ACCGACCACGAGCGCCGCGTTCTCGCCGCCGTCGTCCTGCTCGCCGCCGTCGCCCCGCTCGCCGTCCGCCGGCGGGGAGGGCGCCGCGAGTTGCTGTTCGATGGGCGCCGCGAGCTGCTGTTCGACGGCGCCCTCCTGCACTGCGTCGCAGAGGCGCACCCCGGCACGGGTCGCGCCGTCCGCGCCGGTGCTGGGCAGGATGATGGCGAACTCTTCGCCGCCGTAGCGGGCGACGAGGTCGACCTTTTCGCGCGTCTGCGCCACGAGCAGCGCGCCCAGGTCGCGCAGCAGCGCGTCGCCGGCACGGTGGCCGTAGCGGTCGTTGAAGCCCTTGAAGTTGTCGAGGTCGAGCATGAGCAGCGAGAGGGGCAGCCCGTAGCGTGTGGCGCGGGCCACCTCCTGGGTCAGCCGGTCGTAGAAGTAGCGGTGGTTGAACAGGCCGGTGAGACCGTCGGTGATCGCCAGGCGCTCGACCCTGCCGTAGAGACGGGCGTTTTCGATGGTGACCGCGGCCAGCGCCGCCAGGGTGCCGGCGAGCTGGAACTCGGCTTCGGTGAAGCGCCGCACCTCGCGCTTCTCGACGAGCTCGAGACAGCCGATGACCTGCTCCCTGGAGAGCAGCGGCACATAGAGGCAGCTCTTCTCGTCCCACCACTCCATCGCCGCGCGCTCGCCGGCCGGCAGCTCCGGGTCGTCGATGGTCGTCTCGATGGCGCGACGCTCGCGCAGGACCTGATAGAGAACCGGCTGCTCGGCGGGCGTCGGCGCCGAGCCCACCCAGCCCTCGTCTCCGAGGTGGGGTGCGCGGGTCCACAGGGCCTGGGCGACCGCCAGACCGTCGGCGGCGTGGTACTCGTAGATGCCGCACTCCCACACGTCGAAGGCGCCGGCGATGCGCTCGGCCACGGAGGCGAGCACCTCCTCGAGCACCAGGCTCGAGGTGATCGCCGCGACGATCTCGGCGGTGACGGTGAAACGACTCGGCACTGCGGCCCCCCTGGTTTCGTCCATGCCGGCTGACCTGAGACTCTATGCCCTCGGCGCGCGCTTGGCCACAGCGGGAGATGCAGTGGGACAGGCGGCGGTCGGTTCAGCGCTCCGCGCACCGGTTGCCCGGGCGGGAGCTCTAGGTCGACCTGCCTTCGAAGACGGGCTGCAGGCGGCACTGCATGAACCCCTCCATGAGGGTGAGCACCAGGCCGCCGGCAGCGGCCGGCATGAAGAGGTGCAGCCGCGAGGTGTTCTTCGCGAGCCAGGCTCCCACCGATGCCTCGGTCAGGCCGGCAAGTTCGTGAGCGCGTTCGCGAGGCAGCAGCATCGCCGCGACCGAGTGATAGGTGAGCAGCGTCCTGGCCAACGTGCCCGGGGCGTTGCAGCCGTAGTGCTGGCTGGTGAACCTGACCTGGGTCTTCGGTCCCGCCTTGCCGACCTTCAGGCACCCGTCGCCAAGAAGGAACGCGTAGACGGCCTGCGTACCCTGCGGCAGCGCGCCAGGTGGGCGATGCGGCGCGGGCAGAAGCTCCAGGCGCACGCCGGCGACCGGCAACTCGACGGCGGCGAGCGTCGCGACCTGCAGGACCGACGCTTTCAGTTCTTCCAGATCGACATCCACGGTGCTCCATCGCTGTGATCCGGCAGAGCGGCAGCTCCACAATCCGCTGCATCGCCAACCCTGGCAAGCGTTGCCGGGTGTCCTGCCGCGCCGTGGGAAGGACGTCGGCGCCGTGCGGGACGGAGCCCCCCACAACGGTCGTTGTGTAGGTGCGGCGGGCGCTCGAGCGCCCGCTCGAGCGCCCGCCGCACCTCGGTGTGAGGCAGGCGCTCAGGGCTCACGCCGCCCCTCCGACTCGATCACGATGGCGTCGCCCGCCACGGCCTCGCCGGCCGCGGCTTCACCGGCGATGGCGCCGAAGTGACAGACTTCGTAGCAGGAGCGGCACTTGATGCACTTGTCCGGGTCGAGGTTGTGGGCCTCGGCGCGAGGGCCGGTGATCGCCCCCGTCGGGCAAGCCTGGACGCAGCGCTGGCAGCCCGTGCACTTGTCCGGGATGATGCGATACACGACGAGGTCGCGGCAGACCACGGCCCGGCAGCGCCTGGCCGTGATGTGCTCCACGAACTCGTCTCGGAAGTACTTCAGAGAGGACAGGACCGGGTTGGGCGCCGTCTGCCCGAGCCCGCAGAGGGAGCTCGCCTTGACGAGGCGGGCCAGGCGCTCGAGACGGTCGAGATCGGCGAGCCGGCCCCTGCCGGCGCAGATCGCATCGAGGATGCTCACCATCTGGCCGGTGCCCACCCGGCACGGCACGCACTTGCCGCAGCTCTCCTCGGCGGTGAATCGCAGGAAGAACCGGGCGAAGTCGACCATGCACGTGGAGTCGTCGACCACCACCATGCCGCCGGAGCCCATCATCGACCCGGCCGCGGCCAGGCTCTCGAAGTCGATCGGCTCGTCCAGCAGAGCCTCCGGCAGGCAGCCGCCCGACGGCCCGCCGAGCTGCACCGCCTTGAAGTGACGGTCGGCCAGCATGCCGCCGCCGATGTCGAAGATGACGTGGCGCAGCGTGACTCCCATGGGAACCTCGACGAGACCGCCGTTGGCCACGTTGCCCGTGAGCGAGAAGATCTTCGTGCCGGTAGAGGTCGGGGTGCCCGTGGCGGCAAAGGCCGCCGCACCGTTGTTGATGATCCAGGGCACGTTGGCGTAGGTCTCGACGTTGTTGATGTTGGTCGGCTTGCCGAACAGACCCTCGACCGCAGGGTAGGGCGGCCGTGTGCGCGGCATGCCGCGCCGGCCCTCGATGCTGGCCATGAGGGCGGTCTCCTCGCCGCAGACGAAGGCCCCCGCACCCTCGCTCACGTGGATGTCGAAGGCAAATCCCGAGCCGAGGATGTCGTCGCCCAGCAGGCCGCGCTCGCGGGCCTGAGCCAGGGCGCGACGCAGGCGCTCGACCGCGAACTGGTACTCGTAGCGCACGTAGACGTAGCCGCGGCCGGCGCCGATGGCGAAGGCGGCGATGATCATGCCCTCCACGACGGCGTGCGGGTTGCCCTCGAGCACCGAGCGGTCCATGAAGGCGCCGGGGTCGCCTTCGTCGGCGTTGCAGATGACGTACTTCAGGGCGCCCGGCGCGTCGCGCGTGAGCCGCCACTTTCTGCCGGTGGCAAAGCCGGCGCCGCCGCGGCCGCGCAGACCGGACTCTTCGAGCGCCTCGACGACGCCCGCGGGGTCGCCGTCGGCGAGCACCTTGGCCAACGCCCGGTAGCCGCCTCGGGCGAGGTAATCGTCGATCGAGCAGGGGTCGATCCTGCCGTTCAACGCCAGCACCCGGCGCTGCTGCTCGCTGTAGAAGGGAATGTCCTTCGCGTAGGCGATGGGCTGCCTGGTGGTGGGGTCCTTGTAGAGGCGCTTGGTGAAGAGGCCGTCGTTGACGATGCTCGCCTCGACGATGCGGGCCACGTCGCTGGGCCGCACGCGGGGGTACAGGACCCCGCTGGGCCAGAGCACCACGATGGGCCCCTGCTCGCAGAAGCCGTGACAGCCGGTCTCGACCAGGCGCACGCTGTCGGCCAGGCCGCGACTCGCGAGCTCCTCTCTGAACGAGGCCGTCACGGCGGGACGTCCCGAGGCGTGACAGGCGCTGCCGGCGCAGATGCGGACTTCGGCGTTGGCCTCGTCGGCGACGTAGGCCTTGGGGTCGCGGGCCAGCGCCAGGCCCTCGCCAATGGCCTGGGTCAACGTGGTGGCCATCATGCGGCCACTGGCTTGGGCAGCGTACCGACCACGGTGGCGGTTCTCAACGGGAGCGCAACCACCAGGGCTGCCCGCGCCGGTGGCAGCCAGGGCCGTCGCCTGCACGCGGACAACCGGCACGTGACAGAGAGCAGTCTCAGGAGACAGGCGAGCGGCACCAACCGCAGGCCGGCGCGGCGACGGGTTCTGGTCATCGACACGATCCCTTCCATACCCCACGATACCCGTTCGCAAGAAACACGAAGACCGGCCCTTGAGGCCGGTCTCACCAGTCGCTCCCCGCCGGGTCACACGGTGGCCGCAAAGTCAGCCGGCGGATCAGCGCGTCCCCAACTCACAGGCTCTGCGAGTCTCAGGTCTGTCGTGTGGTTTCCGCCTACACCCGACACGGCCCAAGGTCAACGTTGGATCGGCTCCCCCGCGCCGTTGCGCCGCCCACGGCGGGCTGCACGTTCGGGGCGGCGCTCATACTCGGCGCTCTCACAGCCGATGCCATGAGGCAGTGATCCACAGAGGTCTTGCGACGCGGCCGCGGTATACCGCCTGAGGATGCCCCACGCGAGGAGGTTCGGCGTGAACTACTACCAGCCCAAGGACCCCAAGGCCAAGCTGCACGAGGTCGCCACGACCTACATCGCGGCGATGCTGAAGGTGGGGTTCGCCCCGAACTGCAGCGTCGCCTTCAGCAACGAGAGTGGCGCCGTGAGCCCTGACACCGTGCGCGGCTGGCTGCTCAAGGACCCAGAGCCCGAGGCGCAAGGAGCTCGCTACGTCGTGCTCGACGACGGCGACGTGTGGCGCGAGGTCGAGGCGCCCGCCCCGGAGGGGGGCGGCGAGAGCCGGCGCACGTGGCTCAACGGGCTCGACGACGACGCCGTGATGCTGCTGCACCACTCGCTGCGCAGCGCTCGCATGAGCGGTGACGGCTACCTCGAACAAGAGGAACACGTGCAGCTGCGCGTGCTCGACGATCGGCGCCATCAGCAGGCCTCGCATCCGGGTCCGGAGCGGCGCGCAAGCCGGTAGGCCCGTACTGCTGCGCCATGCCGGTCGGCCGCTGCGCCGTGCCGGCCGGCAGCGTCGCGACTGGACTTTGGAGGCGCACGCCAACTGGGTTGCCGGCAGCCCGCACCCTCCCGCTGCTGGCCCGAAGGCTACTCGCCGACATGGAATCGCGCGTCGCGCCGTAGCGTGCCGATGGCCGCTCTGCCCGGCCTTTCTCCTCGAATGAGCGCGAAGCGAGGAACTCTCGGCGCTCGAGGAACTCCCGACGCTGCTCCCAGCCTCACTTAGCAGCCAAGAGGTGCCGCGAGAACGAGGAGTCCCCGCGTCAGGAGTCCTCGCGTCAGGAGCCGGCAGCGGCCTCCTCGCCCGTCGGTCCCGGCTTCTCGGTCCCAGGCAGTGGCACGTGCTGCCCGCGGGTCAGCGAGGCGAGCGCCCCCACCAGGGCGAGTCCGGCGCCGGTCAGCATGGCGTGGCGGTATCCATAGGCGTAGTGGCGCAGCACGTAGGCCGCAGCCGCCAGCGCAGCGGCGTGGCTTTGGCCGGGCACCGGGGTGCCGAGGGTCAACAGAAGGCGACCGCCCGCGGGCCCCAGGGTGCTCGCCGCGATCCCGCCCAGAACGGCCACGCTGAGCGCCTGGCCGGTGACCCGCATGGTCCCGACGAAGGCGCTCGCCAGCCCGAGCTGCCTCTTTTGCACGCTGCCCATGATGGCACTTATGTTGGGAGCGCTGAAGACGGCCATGCCGAGTCCGACGACGCCCAGGCTGGCCATGGCCCGCAGGAGGCCCGACGTGGTCGGCATGCTCGCCAGGAGCACCATGCCGGCCGCCACGGTGACCATGCCGGTCGTAGCGAGCAGCCGCGATCCCACCCTGTCGCTCAAGCGTCCACTGAAGGGGCTCAGGGCGGCCATCACGGCCGGCTGAGCGAGCATCAGCCAGCCGGTGAGGCTCGCCGAGCGCCCCTGGACGACCTCGAGGTAGACCGCCGTCAAGATGGTGATCGCGCCGAGAGCCATGTAGTTGAGCAGGGCGGCGAGGTTGGCGGCCGCAAAGAGGCGGTTGTGAAAGACCAGGTCGAGGTCGAGCAGCGGGTCGGTCGCGTGCAGCTCGCTGAAGATGAATGCCGTCAGGCCGGCGGCGGCGATCGCGAGCAGGCCCAGGGTGCGGGGCGACGTCCAGCCCCACTGCGCGGCGAACGTCAGCGGCACCAGCAGGCAGATAAGGGTCAGGCCCCAAAGACCTGCCCCGCGGGGATCGGGGCGCATGGCCCGCTCGTCGCCGCGTTCGTGGCGCGGCAGCAGTAGGTAGCCACAGGCCGCGACGGCGATGCCGATCGGCAGGTTGACGAAAAAGATCGAGCGCCAGCCGAACTGGTCGGTGAGAAAGCCGCCGAGCGGCGGTCCCACGCTCAGACCGAGGTAGACCGCCATGACGTTGATGCCCAGGGCGCGGCCGCGCTCCTGGGGCGGGAAGACCGCCGTCACGATCGCGGCCGAGGTGGCCACCAGCAGCGCCGCGCCGGCCCCCTGCAGGGCACGGCTGGCGATGAGCCAGCCCACGTTCATGCTGAGCGCCGAACAGAGCGAACCGATGGTGAAGACCGCGATGCCGGCCAGGTAGTAGTGAACCCGGCCCCGCTGGTCGGCCAGGCGTCCCAGCGGGATGAGCAGCACCGCCATGACGAGCAGATAGACCGCCTGGACCCAGATCGAGGCGGTGAAGCTCAGATGGAGACTGCGGCCCATCTTGGGCAGCGCCACCGAGACGATGGAACCGTCGAGGGGGCCCATGAAGGCGCCCACCGAGGTCAGGGCGAGCAGCTGCCAGCGTCGCGCGTAGAGCTGGTCGGGGCGGATGCGAGTGATCAGGGGCACCAATGCAGTATAGCGTGCGTGGCAATAGGTCATTGACTCGCCGGCACACCCATCCATCTTGCGTGGCCGCTGTAGGTCCAGGGAGTCAGGGGGTCTACCATAGAGACCAGCGGTGGACCGACGACCGCCGAGCAGATGCCAAGAGGCGCGTCCAGCCCGGGAAGGAGTCGACCATGGAGACGATCACCAGCATCGCGGACGTGCGGCGCTTCTGGCAGGAGAACCGGCGCCCCATCTACTACTTCGGTAACGCGGTCCACCATCTGCTGGGCATGGACGGCTGGGTCGGCAACTTCGCCTTCGTGTGCCGGGTGGATTGCTTCGAGGGTCGCCATCCCAACCTGTTCGTGCCGCGCGAGATCGAGCGCGACGATGTCCCTGAAGAAGACGTCGTCGAGCGGCTGCTGCGGCACCCCGAGGTGGCCGACCATATCCGCGCTCGGGGAGGCGATCCCGTGGCCCTCTTTCTTCTGTTCGACGAGAGGGCGGAGGCCCTGTGCGCGGACCTCGGCCTGGAGATCTGGTTCCCGGCGGCCGGCGCCCGCGATGTCTACGGCGACAAGGTTGAGACGGTGCGCATCGGCAATGTCGCCGGGGCGCCCAGCGTGCCGAACGTCCTGGGCAAGGTCGAGCGCTACGAACAGCTGCTCGAGCTCACGCGGCAGGCAGGCCTGGGCAGCGACCTCGTGGTGCAGACGCCCTTCGGCGTGTGCGGCCAGACGACCTTCTTCATCGCCAACGCCGACGACTGGCGCCGGCATGCGGCCGAGATCGCAGCTCAGCGTGAGGTCAAGATCATGAAGTGCATCAGGTGTCGTTCGACGACCCTGGAGGCCTGCGTCACGCGCTGCGGCACCGTCGTCGGCCCGCTGCTCGGCGAGATCACCGGCCAGGAGACCAGCCCACACTGGAGCGGCAACGACGTCTTCGCGGAGGCCTTCCCGGAAGCGGTGCGAGCCAAAGCGCGCGACTACGCCGCGCGGTTCGGGGACGAGCTCGCGACTCACGGCTATCGCGGCTACTTCGATCTCGACTTTCTCGTCGACCAGGATGGTGAGGTGTACCTTGGCGAGCTCAATCCCCGCCTCACCGCGGCTACTCCGATCACCAGCCGCGCCGTCCGCGACGGCGTGCCGCTCTTTCTCTTCCACCTGCTCGAGTACTCCGGCGCCGACTTCGACCTCGACGTGCCGGCCCTCAACGCCCGTTGGGCGGACCCTTCATCGATCGAGAGCTGGAGCGAGATCCTGGTGTCGCGCACGTCGGATGAACCCGGGGTGGTCACCGAAGCCCCACCGTCTGGTGTCTGGCGCCTCGACGAGGGGGGCGAAGTTGCCTACGAGCGCTTCGATCATCTCGGCGCCGCACTGGAATCTGAGCGCGAGGCGTTCTTCCTGCGCGTCATCGAGCCCGGAGACCGCTGCTATGAGGGGGTCGGCCTGGGCATCTTGCTGACTCGCGGCCGGGTGACCACCGACGGCTCGCAACTCAACGACACCGCGCGGGCCTGGATCAAAGGCCTCAACGCCCACTATCGCACGCGCCCTGAGGAGACCTAGCCGACGCTCCCAGACCACGTCCGGCCCGCCGGGCCAGGCAGCGAAACGGCCGGCCGGAAGAACTGGCGTCGAACTCCCCCATTCGCTCGACCAGCCGCCTGTTCTTGCGACCCGATTCCGTTTAGAGTTTAGCCTCCGGTTGCTGCCCCAGCAGGGGTGGACGACGGGGTATCCGGCAGCGAACACAGACAGGGGGACAGCGTGGCAGAGATGTCGGACGTCGCACGGCCTTCGGACCAGCTCGACGAAAACGTTCCGTTCAAGGTTGAGCAGCGCGGCATCGAGCTGATCCCGGAGGACGCGCGCACCATGCGCCCCGCCGGCCTCTTCTGGCTGTGGGCCGGCGCGGTCTGGAACGTCGAGTTCCTGGTCTACGGTGCGCTGATCATGTCGTTCGGCCTGTCGTTCGGGCAGGCGGCGCTGGCCATCGCGGCCGGCAACCTCTTCTACGTCCTGCTCGGCCTGGCAAGCCTCCAGGGCCCCGCCACGGGCACGACCGCCTTCATGGTCAGTCGGGCGTCGTTCGGGCAGAACGCCAACCGGGCCGTGGCGTTCTTCAACTGGATCACCCAGGTGGGCTTCGAGATCGAGGGCATCGTCATCGTGGTGCTCGTGCTCGAGGCGATGTTCCTGCGGGGCGGTCTGAGCTCCGGCACCGGGCTCAAGCTCGTCTTCATCGTGGTCGCCGTCGGCGTGCAGTTCCTCATGCCGTTCCTCGGTCATGCCACGATCACGAAGGTGCTGCGCTGGCTCTCGTTCGTGTTCATCGCCGTCTTCGCGGTGATGGCCGTCCTGATCGTGCCTCACGTTCACCTGAGCAGCCTGCACCAGAGCGCCTCGTGGGCCGACTGGACCACGGCGCTCGTGGTCATCATCGCGGTGGGCGGGCTCGGCTGGACCGAGAACGGCAACGACTACTCGCGCTACCTGCCGCGCACCACGCCCAAGGCAAAGACCTTCTGGGCGGCGACGCTCGGCCCCGCGATCCCCTCGCTGCTGCTCGAGCTGCTCGGTGCAGCCGCCTTCGCCATCAGCCCCAAGACCACCGCCGTGGCCGGCGTCCCCGCGGCCTTCGCGGCCTGGTTCTTCTGGCCCTACATGGTCCTCGCCCTGCCGCAGCTGTTTGCCATCAACACGATCGACCTCTACTCGTCCGGGGTGACGCTCCAGGCCCTGGGCCTTGCGGTGAAGCGCTGGCAGGCGGTCATCATCGACACCGTGGTCGTGGCGATCGTCACAGCCCTCGTGATCTTCAAGGGCAACTTCTACACCGACTTGAGCGGCTTTCTGCTGTACATCGTGGTCTGGCTGGCGCCGTGGTTTGCCATCATGATGGTCGACTACCTGCTGCGCCGCGGACGCTACGATCCGCTCTCGCTGGCGGCCGACCGCGGTGGCCTCTACTGGCGAAACGGCGGGTTCCACTGGCCGGCGGTCATCGCCCAGGTGCTCGGCATGGTCGCCGCCATGATGTGGATCTACGCCAAGTACTTCGTGCCCTCCTATGTGGGACCGCTCTCGTCGCGCACATCTGGATCTGACTTCAGCTGGCTGATCGGCATCGTCGTCGGCGGCCTCGTCTACTGGGCCCTGGCGGCCCGCGAAGTACGCAACGAGGTGTCGCACACGTAGCAGACGACCCGGCCCGAGTCACGCGCGGGTCACGCGCGGGTCACGGCCTCGTGTCCCCGCGCAGCGCAGCCGGCTGCCTGCCAAAGGGCCCTCGCGGGCAACGCGAGGGCCCTTTGGCGTCATCCCCTGCTATGCTGCCCCGATGCCCACCTCGTTCAAGGAAGCAGTGGAGCGCGAGACCGAGCGCCTGGGTTCTCGAGCCTTCGCGGACACCGAGCGCGAAACCCAGGCCAAACGGCTGGCCTGGCTGCGCCGGCGTACGTGGCTGGGCGAGATCAGCCCGCGTCGCGCCTTCGAGGCGCTCTTCTTCGACTACATGGGGCTCGACCCGGCGCAGCTCACCGTCGGCCGCGAAGGCCCGGACGAGATCTTCTGGGAGGCGCGCAATCCCTGCCCGACGCTGGCGGCCTGCCAGGCGCTCGGCCTCGACACGAGGATCGTCTGTCGCCAGATCTCCGACAAGCCTGCCCAGGGCTTTCTCTCCTGCCTGGATCCTCGCCTGCGCTTCGTGCGCGACTACGGCCACCTGCGCCCGCACGCGTCGTTCTGCGCCGAGGGCATCGTGCGGATCGATCTGGAGGCGCTCATGGCGGTCGCTATCGACGAGGCGCGGCAGTCTCGCGCCGAAGGCAACAAGGGCTACGGGGCCGTGATCGTGCGCGGCAGGGAGCTGCTTGCCCGGGCCCACGATACCGCCGGCACCGACAACGACCCGCTGGCCCACGCCGAGGTCAACGCCATCCGTCAGGCCGTGCGGGTCGGCGGACAGAGCGACCTGTGCGGAGCGCTGCTGCTGTCGACCTGCGAGCCCTGTCCGATGTGTTCGTCGCTTGCCGTCTGGGCCAACCTCACCGGCGTGGCGTACGGCGCATCCATCGCGGCGACCGCGCGCCTCGGCAGGCGGCGCATCATGATCGGCATCGCGGAGGTCGCCGCTCGCTCGCCGTCACTGCTGGAGGTCATCCCGGGCATCCTCGCGGAGCAGTGCCTGGATCTCTACCGGTAGGGTCCGCGCGGCCCGCGCGGGCCGCGCCGGCCGCGCCGGAGACGACGAATGACGGCGCGAGAACAGCTGCGACTCCATCGCCCCTGGCACGTTCGAGAGACACCATCGGCCCGTCGCTTTCAGCTTGGGCCGGCGCCGGCCCTCGATGGTCCGGCTTCGCCCGGGGTCACCCTCCTCGCCGGCTAGTGCAGGAAGAGCCGCAGCCCGGTGTGGACCATGGTCATGCCGTACTGCTGCGCCGCCGCGGTGACCTCGTCGTCTCGGGCGGAGCCCCCGGCTTGGGCGACGAACCGGACATTGCTCTTGACGGCCCGGTCGAGGTTGTCGGCAAACGGGATGAAGGCGTCCGAAGACAGGCAGACGCCGGCGAAGCCGTTCACCCAGTCGCTGCGCTCCTGGGCCGTGATGGGGATGGGCTCGTTGACGAGACCCGCGCACAGCTTGCCCTTCTCGATCTCCGACAACTGATCCCAGAGCAGGAACTGGTCGACGATGTTGGCCTTCTCGGGTTTTGACAACCCGTCCTTGAACCGCAACCGCAGCGTCTTGGGATGCTGCTGGAGAAGCCACTTGTCGGCCTTGTCACAGGCCAGACGGGTGCAGTGGACCCGGGACTGCTGACCGGCGCCCATGCCGATGACCTGGCCCTCGAAGGCCACGCATACCGAGTTCGACTGCGTGTACTTGAGGGCGATCGTCGCCACGACGAGGGTCTCCAGCACGTCGGGCGGCAGCGGCGCGCCCGTGGTCACGACGCGCTCGAAGAGCGTCCTTTTGATCGCAGCGGTGTTGCGCTTCTGATGAAGACCGAAGCCGAACACCTCGCGCGTCTCGGTCTCAGGGGGCTCGAAGTCGGGGTCGATCCGCAAGACGAGGTAGCCGCCCTGCCGTTTCGACTTGAGAAGCTCGAGCGCGTCGGGCTCGAACCCCGGTGCGATGATCAGGTCGGAAACCTCCTCGTAGAGCACCCGCGCCAGCGAGAGGTCGACGACCTCGCTGACCGCCGCCACGTCGCCGAACGAACACATGCGGTCGCCGCCCCGCGCCCTGACGTAGGCGTTGGCCACCGGCGACAGATCGTCGCTGGTCAGGAACTGCGATGCTCGATACGCAGCGGAGAGCGATCCTGCCACGGCCGCGCCCGCCGGACTCGTGTGCTTGAAAGACGCGGCTCCCGGCTTGCCGATGGCGACCTTGAGCTCGCGCACGAGCTGCCAGGCGCCGAGTGCGTCGAGGATGTTGATGTAGCTGGGTCTGCCGCTGAGCACCTCAAAGCCCGATCCCTCGGGGATTCTCACGCCCGCCGGCGCCTGGTGCGGGTTGCAGCCGTATTTGAGCTCGATCTCCGTCACGTGATCCTCCGATGTCGAAAACGCAAGCGGCCTGGGCCGCGGACGCAAGTCTACCGGCCCGACGCGCGCCGTTCACGGGGCTTCGCGGGCGTGACCTTCTCTATCGCGATCTATCGCGAAGTAACCGTGACGATGCCGGGAGGCCGGTCCGAATCGGGTCCGGCGCACGCAAAGCCCAAGTTTGCAGGGCTTTGCCGCAAACCGCCGACGCTGCCACGATCATTCGCCCTGAAGGTCGCGGCGCCTGAAGGCGACCGCGCCGACGGCGGCGGCAGCCGCGCCGATGGCGACCAGGATCGCTGCGCTGGTCCAGTCCGGAGCCGTGGCGGGCGCCGCGGCCATCTCGTGAAACAGCGAGGTGTCGAGCAGCCAATGGTTGACATTGATGGTCCCGCCGAGGACCTCCACCAGCAGGGACCAGGCGATCGCACCGTAGACGGCGACCGACACGGCGCGCGGCCAGACGCCCAGCACGAGCACACCGATGCCGAGGATGCACAGCGCCGCGGGGACGATGTTGAGCCCCGCCTCGAGCAGGCTCACGAACTTCACGCCGGCGCCCTGGCTGGCGACACCAAGCCAGGCGCAGAAGCCGGCGAGCATGCCGCTTGCAACGAGGGCGGCGCCGGCCACCGCGACCCTGCCCGCCAGCCACCGCCGGCGCGAGACCGGCCGCACAAGGAGGTGCTCGAGGCGCCCCTCGGCCTCTTCGGCCCGCGTCGCGCCGACCTGCCCGGCGGCGATGAGAGCCACGAGCACCGCCATCATCAAGAACGTCACGCCGAGATAGGCAGCGGCCCCCGCGCCGGGTGCTCCCAGGCGTGACAGCGCCTGCCTGATCGTCGGCGAGCTCGTGAGTGCGCTTTCGGCCGATTTCGCGACGACCCCGAGCAGAAGTGCCCCCGCGGCGATCGCCACCGCCCAACCCAGGAAGGCGCCGCGCACGAGGCGAACGGCCAGGCCCACCGGCCCGAACAGCAGCCGCGTGTGCGGGAGAGCGCTCGTGCGGTCGGGCAACGTGGCGGCGCCGAGGTCGCGCTTGCCCGCCAGATAGACGGTCAGGACGGCCAGCAAGGCGACGAGTCCGGCGATCGGCAGAAGCGCCAGCGGACGCGGTGCGCTGAGCGGCTGAAGCTGCTCGACCCAGCCGAGCGGCGTCGCCCAGCGCAGCCAGTCGAGATCGACACCGGAATCGGCCACCATGCGCAGCGCGTAGCTCACCCCGAGGGCGGCGCCGGCGCAGGCGGCCGCCTGCCGGCGGGTGGCCGCGATCTGGCTGGCGAGCGCCCCGACCGCGAGGAACACGATGGCGCCGGACACCAGGGCCAGCGCAAAGTACAGCGCCGCCCCGACACCGATACCGACCTGTGCGGAGCGGCCGACCAGAGCCGTGATGAGCGCGGTCACAACCCACAGGGCGGCAGCGCCGGCGGCCAGCCCCACGAGGGCCTGGGCGGCGGCGGCCCGCCGGGTCGTCTGGCCGGCGAGCAGAAGCTCCCAGCGCCCGGCGTCCTCCTCGCCGCGCAGCAGCCTGGTGCCGGTCAGGAGACCCCACGTGGCGCCGATCACAACCACGAACGCGAGGCACTTCCAAGCGGTGTAGCCGGCCACCGTATCGATCTGATGGGCCGGGCCGACCAGCGCGCTCAAGCCGACATTCGAGCCGAACAGCTCAACCAGGCGGACCCGTTGCGCCGTGGTCTTGTAGCTCGATGCGTAAGCGAGTGCCTGTGTGGCGACATAGAAGCCGAACACCAAGCCCCACAGCAGCCCGGAACGGACCGCCTTGCGCGCCGTACGTCGGGCGATGACCGTGGCCGGGGACCGGCCCGCCGGCGCCGTTGAGGACAGGACGAGGTCAGTCTGCATGAACCGGCGCGCTCGCGGTCTCGCTTCCCGCACCGTAGTGAGCGAGGAACAGCTCTTCCAGGGACGGCTCGCGGCTGAGCAGCTCCCGGACACCAGACGCGGCCAGGACCTTGAGCAGCGGCTCGACCGTGCCCTGCACCTGCAGGCGCACAACACGCCCGTCCTTCTGAACGGCGGTCACTCCGGGAACCCCGGTGAGATCAGGCACCGATCCGTCGAAGGTGGCTTCCACGGTGAGCGCCGAGAGGTGGCGCAGCTGCGCCATGGTGCCCATCTCGACCAGCACCCCGCCGCGCAAGATGCCCACGCGGTCGCACAGCGCTTCGACCTCGCTGAGAATGTGGGAGGACAGAAAGACAGTCTGGCCGCGTTCCCTGGCCTCGTGGATACAGTGGCGGAAGGCTTGTTCCATCAGCGGGTCGAGTCCGACGGTCGGCTCGTCCAGCACGAGCAAATCCGCCCGGGTCATGAGGGCGGCGATCAGGATCAGCTTCTGGCGGTTGCCCTTGGAGTAGGTGCGGACCTTCTTGGAGGGGTCCAGGTCGAAGCGTCCGACCAGCTCGTCGCGATAGGCCGGATCGACCCGACCCTGGACCCGGCCGAGCAGATGGAGAGTCTCGCTGCCGGTGAGCGACGGCCACAGGCTGGCCTCGCCGGCAACATAGGCCAGGCGCCGGTGGGCCTCGACGGTCTGACGCCGGCAATCGAGCCCGAAGATCTCGGCGCGTCCCTTCGTCGGGTGGATCAGACCGAGCAGCAGGCGGATGGTCGTGGTCTTGCCCGCTCCGTTGGGGCCGAGGTAGCCGACCACCTCGCCTTCGGCCAGCTCGAGATCGAGGTCTCGCAGCGCGTTGACCGTACCGTAGCGCTTGGACAGGCCCTCTGTGCGTATGGCGGTCGTTCCCACGCTTCTGCGCCCCTCTCGAGTCACAAATTGGCTGGAATCTCGCCGGACGTCAGGGGCCGGTAAGGACGCGACGTACCATCTCGTAGTCGTAGATGGCGAGACTGCCCGGCCGCGCCCCCAGGATGTGTTCGATCGCAGCCTCCGAGATCTGCAGCTTGGCGATCGCGAACTCGGCGCCCTCGGCACCCTGGGACGCCAGCAGCGCCATGGCGATCGGCCGGTTCATCCCGCGCCAGAGCCACATGACGGCCTCGGCCGCCCCGTCGGGGTCGAACGTCGCGAACGTCCCCGCTGCCGCGCCCTCGGCGATCACCGTCGCCAGGATGCGCCGCACCGCTTCGAAGTCGTAGTCGAGATAACGCTGGCGCAGCGCGATGTTGGCGTCCGAGTACAAGGCTCGCATCATCGCTTCCACCACGTCCCAGTTCTCCATCTTCCACACTTCGAACGTGGCGATCACGGCGCGCAGCTTCGCTGCGGCGTCGCCGCGGCAATCCGCCAGGCACCTCTGCGCCTCGA
This sequence comes from uncultured Actinomycetes bacterium, assembly GCA_963751565.1. Taxonomy (GTDB): domain Bacteria; phylum Actinomycetota; class Thermoleophilia; order UBA2241; family UBA2241; genus Bog-752. The sequence continues at coordinate 189,382 of CAVVVA010000004.1, forward strand.
CGATGAGCGCCTGCGCCTGGCGCTCGATGAGCGCGTCCAGAAGCTCGTCTTTGGAGGCGAAGTAGTGGTAGAAGGTCCCCTTGGCGACGCCCACCTCCTCGGTGATCGCCTGCACGGGAACGTTGTCGTAGCCGCGCTGCGCAAACAGCCGCTGGGCTGTGTCCAGCAGTTCGGCGCGACGCTCGTCTGCCTCCTTGACCACCCGTGGTGACATGCGCCCTCCCGCGACGATGCGGCAACAGCGGCAGCGCCGCCCAGTGACCGACGGTCGGTCACTGACCGACCGTCGGTCACTCTACACCGGCATCGCCTGATGTCAACACCGCATCAATCGCCCCGGAGAGCCCGGAGAGGCCAACCCACGCGTCCCGAGTGCGGCTTGGGCAAGATCGGCTTCTTTCCCGCCCCGGTTGGGAAGAAGGCGCTCAGCGGCGCCCGGCGAACCTCACGGCACCGCTGCAGTCACAAGACGAGAGACGAGTCGGGTTGAAGAGACCGTACAGAGCGACTCCCAAGTCCGCCGCGCCACTCCTGGCGCTCCTTGTCTTGTGCATGGCCGGCACCGCCTGCGGCGGCTCCGCGGGCCAGCGCGCCACCGCAAGCCCGGCACCGGTCGTGCCCGTCGCCCGACTCTTCATCACGCCCGCCAACGGCGTCGGGGCCGCCAAACCGCAAGCCGGCATCAGAGTCAGGGTGAGAGGCGGCACGATCGTGCGAGTTACGGTGAAGACGAGCGGCGACCCCGTCAGCGGCACGTTCAACTCGACAAGCACCGCCTGGCACAGCAGCGGAACACTCGATGTCGCCACGCGCTACACGGTCCGCGCCACGGCGCGTGACGCGGCGGGCCGGACGGTCACCATAACGAGGACCTTTCGCACCTTCACGCCGAGCCAGACGTTCTCTGCCGAGATCTTCGAGGGTCACAACCAGACCTACGGCGTCGGCATGCCCATCCTCCTCACGTTCAGCCGGCCCATCACCGACCGCCGGGCGGTGGAGCGCTCGCTCGAGCTGTGGTCCTCGAAGCCGGTGGTCGGCGCCTGGTACTGGGACGGCGACGCGACCCTCTACTTTCGACCGCGGATCTACTGGCCGGCGCACACCACGGTGCGCTTCGTCGCGCGCCTGAACGGCATCGAGGGGGCGCCGGGTGTCTACGGCACACACACCCTCACGCAGAGGTTCGTCATAGGACCCTCGCTGATCGCCGTGGCCAACACGCAGGCCCACCACGTGCGCATCTACCTCAACCGCCGGGTGTTCGCCGACTGGCCGATCAGCTCCGGCCGGCCCGGAGACGACACGCCCAACGGGACCTATCTCACCATCGAAAAGGCCAACCCCGTCGACATGATCGGTCCGGGCTACAACATCGAGGTCCCGTGGTCGGTGAGGTTCACCTGGAGCGGCGACTTCCTGCACGACGCCTACTGGTCGGTGGGCGAGCAGGGCTTCACCAACGTCAGCCACGGCTGTGTGAACCTCTCCCCGGCCCACGCCGAGACCTACTACCAGCTTGCCGTGCCGGGAGACCCCGTGACCATCATGGGCAGTCCGCGGGGCGGGACGTGGGACAACGGCTGGACCGTGTGGTTTCTCTCGTGGCGCGACCTGTGGCGTGGCAGCGCCCTGCACAAAGCGGTGCGGGTCGGTCCGCACGGCAGCAGGTTGGTGAACCCCGGGCATCTGCGCCGTTCGCGGGCCAGGCCGCCGCTCTACGCGCCGTGGCCGGGAAACGCCGCCCCGGCATGACGAGCGCGCTGGCCGTCGCGAGCACGCTGGCCGTCGAGCCCTTCTGCGCGACTTCAGACGCCCCGGGCCGGCGTGAAAGACGAAGCGTTTCGAGCGCAGCGCCGCCGTGACGGGCCCGAGGCCCGCAAGCACGAAGCGGTATGTGTCAGATCATGCGGCGTTGACGGTTACGCCACGGTGCTGCCGGTTTCGCAAACGAGATCGGCGGTCGGTCGGCCTAGTCCCACTTGAGCCAGGCGCCGCTGCTGACGGCCAACGCGACCACGAGCGCCATCACGATGACTACTCTGTTGCAAAGCAGGTTCTTCATCTCTTCAGTCTCCCTCTCTCAGGGCTGCGGTGGCTGGGTCCGCGCTGCGATCATCAGCTCCACTTCTTGAAGGCACCACTCGCGAGCGCGAGCGAGACGACCAGCGCCACCAGCGCGAGTCTGGGATACTTGCCGTTGAGAAACGTCATCGATTCCCCTCCCTTCTGGTTTGCGGTCCCCACCTGACCGACCAGGTGCTGAGGGTGCGCGCACGCGCACCAGCCAGCTGGTCCGGTCCCAGTGGTAGATGGTATCGACAGGTCGACCGCCCGACTTCACTTTGAGAAGGCACGCACCCCGGCTCAAGAAAGGCTGCACAGGCGTCCGCCCGACGAGACCTGTACCGTTCGGACAACACTTGTTGGTCGTCGTCGGACCTCGCGGGAAGATCGTCGCTACCAGTGGAAGACGCGAAGGCGACCCCCTTCGCAGAAGGTGGCGCCGTGCAGGAGTCTTCCCGGAGGCGGCGACCGGAGTCGAGCCGGTGATCAAGGTCTGGCGCCGCCTGTACGCGCGCCCGACGATTCACGGTGTTCGGGCCGGCCTCGAGGCCTGAGCGGCCCACAAGCTTCTCCTGACCACCTGACGCATGCGGCAGGCATGATCTGCCGCATGCGTCAGGGGAGGCACGTGCCTACGCGGCGCCGCCGATCTCGGTCAGCGTGTCTGCACCGGAGCTGTTGCCCAGGCCGAGAGAGCCGTAGAAGTTGTCGCCGCAGGCCCAGAGGGTGCCGTCGGTCTTGAGGGCCAGAGTCTGCTCGTAGCCGCACGAGACGGCCTTCCAGGTGCTCCCCGTGCCGACCCGGGTCGGGGAGGTGACGGTCTGATCCATGTGGCCCAGGCCGAGATTACCGGAGGTGGTGGAACCCCAGGTCCAGAGGCTGCCGTCGCTCCGGACGGCCAGGTTGAAACCGCCACCGGCGGAGACGGCCTTCCAGGTGCTGGCGGTGCCGACCTGGGTCGGTGTGGTCTTGTCGCTAGTGTTGCCCGAACCGAGTCCAAGCTGGTAGTTGTCGTTGTGGCCGCAAGCCCAGAGGGTGCCGCCCTTGATGGCGAGCGTGTACCAGTCGGTGCCGGAGACGGCGACGGCCGTCCAGGTGGCGGCGCTGCCGACCCGGGTCATGGTGTCGGTCGAGTCGGGAGGGACGCCCAGGCCGAGCTCGCCCCGGTCGTTGTCGCCGCTGGCCCAAAGGGTGCCGTTGCTCTGGATCGCCAGAGTGTACCCGTTGCCGCAGCAGACGGCCGTCCAGGTGGTGGCGCTGCCGACCTGGGTCGGCGTGTTGGTCTCGCTTTCGTTGTGCAGGCCGAGCTCGCCGCTACCGTTGTTGCCCCAGCCCCAGAGGGTGCCGTTGCTCTGGATGGCCAGGGTGTCGACGTAGCCGCAGGAGACGGCCGTCCAGTCGCTGGCCGTGCCAACCTGTGTCGGGGACTTCTTCTCGGCGGTGCTGCCCAAGCCGAGCTGGCCGTAGCTGTTGTCGCCCCAGGCCCAGAGGGTGCCGTTGCTCTTGATGGCCAAAGTGAAGTCCTGGCCGCAGGAGACAGCCTTCCAGGTGCTGCCCGGGTCGACCTGGGTCGGGGAGTTCTTCTGAGCGGTGCTGCCCAGGCCGAGCTGGCCGTAGCTGTTGTCGCCCCAGGCCCAGAGGGTGCCGTCGGTCTTGAGGGCCATGGTGTGGAATTGGCCGCAGGAGACGGCCGCCCAGGCGTTGACGGTGATCGTGACGACCTTGCTGTGCACCTTGACGCTGCCGGCCTTGTACTGCGCCTCGAGACGCCACTTGCCCACCTTCGTGAGCTTGACCGTGACCTTGTAGGCGTGCTTGGAAGAGAGCTTCGCCGTGGCCAGTTTCTGCCACTTCGTGCCCACGCGCTCGAGGATGACGACCGATCTGGCGCCGGTCTTGGGATGAGTGACCTTGCCTGTGAGCTTCAGCGTCTGGCCCACCGTGACGGTCTTTGCCGCCGCTTTGAGGCTCACCGAGGGCTTGGTTTTGGCCAGCGCGTTGGCCGTCGGCAGGAGCAGCAGCACCGCCGTGGCGAGAGCTGCGCACAGGGCAATCCGGTGGCGTTTCACGACACTCTCCTTCGGTTCGACGCAGTCAAGGGCGGTACGCGGGGCTGAGGATGGTTTGCGGAGAGTGAGCGTAGCCCTGCGTTGGCAACGCACAGTACGGGTTGACCACATGTCTGTCAAACGATGACGCCGCTCCGGGGTCCGCGCCGGCCTCGCGGCTGAATCTTGTTCGTCGGTCACCGGCTGCGACGATGAGCCTTGTCGTGAATGTCAGGGGTCTACGTGTGACGGCTGACCGGCGTCCGCCGATGGTGCTGCCCTTGACTGCGTACGGGCAGCGGCGTATGCACAGCACGCGGCGTCACGCCGTCCTTCCCGACACTCTGGGGCGGTGTCATGTGTGGGTCAAGCCTCACGCGAGGCAGGCCAAGGAGGATCAGTTGAAACGTCTCGCCGTATTCGTCTCCGTGTGCGCTGTGGTTCTCGCGTGGTCTGCCTCGGCCAGCGGCGGCAGCTTGGCCGTCTCGCCCGGCGCCGCCCCCTCTTCCACCGCCGCCGTGCTCGCCAACGCGGCGGCGAGCACGGCGTCTTTCGGCAGCCACGCCGAAGCGACGTGGACCTATGCCATATACAACGATTGCGCGAACGACTTGGCATACTGTTGGAACGAGTTCACGTTGCCTGACCTCAGGGCGCTCCCGGCCAATCCCAGCGTGAACGTCGTGGTCATGATCAAGTACCTGCTGCCGAGGAAGGGCGTGAAGCTTCTCAAGATCTCCGGCGGCCATCTGCAGGTGGTGGCCTCCTGGCCCGACAAGGACTTCGGCTCGAGTCAGACCTTCGCCTGGTTTCTCAGGCAGGTCCACACCCGCTTTCCCTCTGAGCATCTCGCCATCGACGATTCTGACCACGGCTATGGCTGGCGCTACTGCTCTTACGACGCCTTGACCGGCCACTACCTCACGACGCCCAGGCTGCGCGCGGCCATCACCAAGGCCGCCGTGCCGATCGATGTGCTCTCGTTCGACTGCTGCAACATGGCCGACATCGACGCGGTCTACGACATAGGGCTCACCGGCCTCGTCAAGTACGTGGTCGCCTCCGAAGAGGAGATCGATCAGGACGGCATACCTTACGACAACGCCCTTGCACCGCTGCTGAAGGACCCCAGCCTCACCCCCCGGCAAGTGGCCGCCGACACGGTCACAGGTTGGCAGCGCTACTTCCGGTCGCTGCGCTGCCAGAACTGGGGCAGCCTGTCGTCGATCGACGTCGCCAAGCTGATGGCCGCCAAACCGGACCTGGTGGCGTGGGTGGCCAGGCTGCACGCAGACCTGGGGCGATTCAGGGCGCGCTACAAGGCGGCCCTGCACCACAGCTACTACGCCGAGGAGTCCTGGCAAGTCGACCTGGCCGATGTGGCCTCACGCCTGGCCGCCGATCCAAAGATCACCGACCCGACGCTCAGGTCTCTCTCGGCGGCGGTGGCGACCGATGTCCGGGCAGCGACACTGAACCTGTGGAGCGGCTCCTACGCAAGCGCCTTCACGGGTATGACCCTGTGGTGGGGCACGCGCGGGGAGTGGACCTTCTTCCGCAAGAGCTACGCCCAGCGAATCGCGTTCGGCCACCAGGTCGGCTGGCTGAGCTTCCTCAAGGCGTACAACGTTGGTGATCATTACCCGCCTGACCTTAGTGGTGGCTTTCCCTCCGGTTGGCCCCAGCCGGTCGACCATCGTGCCACCTACGGCCTTCAGGATGTCGTCTTTGCCAACGCGAACGACGGTTGGGCCACCGGCTACATGAACCCGACGAGTCAGGTGGTCCTGATGCACACCACCGACGGCGGCCGCCACTGGAAGGTGACCAGCCCGACCGTGTGGGACTGCTATACGATCGCCTCGCTCTCCCCTCTCGACGCCAAACACGCCTGGGCGGTCGGTAGCCAGAGATGGGCAAACAACAGAAACTACAACGCCATCCTGCGCACCGCCGACGGCGGCGCACACTGGCGGTTGCAGCACGGCGGCAAGGCCGAGTACCTGGAGTCCACGGACTTCGTCAACAAGCACGACGGCTGGATCGCCGGCACCAACGGCACCCTGCTGCACACCACCGACGGCGGCGCCCACTGGAGCGGCCCGTCCGCCGCGTCCAATACCGACTACTGGTCGGTCGATTTCCTGAACAACCATGATGGTTGGCTCGCGGGTGGCGACGAAAGCACCATGCAGGGTGTGGTCAAGCACACGTCGGATGGCGGCGCCACGTGGTCGAACACGACCGTCGCCGGCGCGGTGCTCTACTCCGTCTGCGGCCTGAGTGCTGCGGAGGCATGGGCGGTCGGCGGCGACCCGGCCGGAGGCAACGGCGTGATCCTGCACACCACCAACAGCGGCGCCACGTGGCAGGTGCAGGACGGCGGAGCGGCGGTGCCGTGGCTGGGCCACGTGACGTTCGTCAACGCAGCCGACGGCTGGGTGGTCGGCGAGCACGGCGCCGTCCTGCACACCATCAACGGCGGTGGAACATGGACGCCCGTGGACGTGGGCGCCACCGACGACTTGACCGCCGTTTGCTTCACCAGTCCCCTGAACGGGTGGATCGTAGGCGACGGCGCGGGACTGCTGCACACCACCGATGGCGGTCTAACGTGGACGCCGGTGCACGTGGCCGGCACAAAGGCCGCGATAACGGCACGCAACGAGAAGCGCTGACGATCTTCTCCTCGATCTCGGCGATGCAGGAGGCGGCAGCGGTGCTGAGCGCGGGCTGGTGTCCAACGAAGAAGTGAGGCCGCTGTCCGGCGATGCAGCCGCGTCTCAGCTCTGACGTGCTGAGCGCCGCAGCTGCGCTGTTTCAGTACTTGGCCGGTCGCGGCGACGAGAACGCCGCAGAGAGCTTCTGCTTCACCTTGTGGCTGCCGCACTTGGGGCAGACCGCTTTGTCTTTGCGCTCGTCCATGGGGCAGGTGATCTCGAACTCGGCGCCGCACTTCTTGCACTTGAAGTCATAGACAGCCATCGTGTCCTCCCGGGTGACGCCCTCACGCCTGCAACGGCTGTACGCGCCACTGTACCACTGCATACAGGTCGAGACCGAAGGGGAGAAGCCTCGGGACCGCGGCCTCCTCAGACCGAGCTCGGCCGCGTGCCCAGCGTGACCTTCACGTCCTTCGTCTGTGAGCCACGCACGATCGTCAAGGTGACGACGTCGCCGGGCCGGTGCGCGGCGACGGCGGAGGCGAGCTGGTCCATGCTGGTGAGCTTCGCGCCGTCGATCGCCGTGATGATGTCGCCGCCCGTCTTGTAGGTCTGGCCCTGCAGAGAGCGCTGGCCGGTGCCACCCTTGAGACCCGCCTTGGCGGCCGGCGTACCGGCCAGGACCTGAGCGACGAGCACGCCCTCGGTCGTCTTGAGGCCGAGCGCCTGGGCAACGTCGGGAGTGAGTGTCTGACCCGCGATCCCCAGCCAGGCGTAGCTGACCGAGCCGCTCTTTCTGAGCTGGTTCATCACGTTGACGGCCGTGTCGATCGGCACGGCAAAGCCGAGTCCCTCGTTGCCGCCCGACTCGGTGGCGATCTGCTCGTTGATGCCGATCACGTGACCGCTGGAGTCGATCAGGGGACCGCCGGAGTTGCCCTCATTGATGGCCGCGTCGGTCTGGATGCCGTCGAAGATCGTCGAGCCGTTGGGCGATTCCAGGTTGCGATTGGTGGCCGAGACGATGCCGGCCGTGATCGAGAAGTCGTAGCCCAGCGGATTACCGATGGCCACCACCGGTTCGCCGGGCTGCACGGTGGCCGAGTTGCCCAGCGGTATCACATCGAGCGTGCCGACCTTGCTCGGATCGACCTTGATGAGCGCCACGTCGCTTGTGTTGTCGGCGCCGACCACCGTGCCGGTGACCTGCCTGGTCTGCGTGCCGATGCCCTTGAAGACGACCTTCACCGTCTTGGCCGTATGACCGTTGCTGCTGACCACGTGAGCGTTGGTGATGATGTAGCCGTCTTTGGAGACCACAAAGCCCGAGCCGAGAGCCTGCTCGGTCTGCGGACCTAACGGGAAGGGGAAGGAGAACGGGAACGAACCCTGGCCGGAGACGCCGGTGAGGGTGGCCTCGATCTCCACCACCCCCTGAGCGTAGCGCTGATAGATCTGCTCGGCGGTCAGGGCGCCGCCTTGCAGGGCGGTGGTCGTCGAAGTGCCTCCCGGCGACCTGATGATCACCGTCGTCTTCTCGCTTCTTACCGGCAGCACACCCGCGATGACGAGGATCAGCAAGATGAGCAGCGCGGCGCCGACACCGCCCAGAAAGAGTCCGATGCGCCATCGCACAGTCAGCATGGCCAAACCTCCTTGTCACCTGCGCCGCAGCACGGCCGGCCTCTCGTGGCACTCCCGGAAAGTCTACCGAGGTGGTTATGAGGAGGCTGAGACGACGCTGAGAAGAAACTGTGAGATCGGCGAGCCGACGGTTCGTTGTTCAGTCATATGGTCGGCACCACAGCAGACCTCGCCCGCCTCACTTGCTCGATGATGGCGAGGGTGACGGTGAGCCGTGCGCCTGCGGGGAGGCGCTCGGCGAGGCGACCACCTGAACCGGGTTGTAGCCCGGTGCATAGTCGATCTTGGCCGCCATCTGGGCCTTGGTCAGCCAGTCCTGCCAGGCTTGCGAGATCAGCGTGCTTCTGATGGTGGACTTGGCGGCGGTGAAGGTGGTCGTCGTGGCCGGCGTGATGGCGGTGACCTCGATCACGTGCCAGCCGTACTGCGAGTGGACCGGCGCCGAGATCGTGTCGAGCGGCAGCGAGAAGGCGACCCTGTCGAAGGGCTTGACCATCTCGCCGCGCGTGATGGCCCCCAGGTCGCCGCCGCCGTTCTTGGTGCCCGGGTCGATGGAGTACTTCTCGGCGACCTTGTCCCAGTTGGCGTCCGTATCGTTAGCGACGAGCAGGGCTCGCACCTTGAGCGCCTCGGCCCGAGTCTTGACCAGGATGTGGCGCACGGTGCGCGTGGCCTGCTTGATGAACTGTGTCTTGTTGGCCTTGTAGTAAGCCTGCATCTGCGCCTCGCTCGGCGCGATCTTGCCGGTCACCTTCTGGTAGACCATCTGGCCGATCATCGAGTCTCTGACGTAGGTGGTCAGCTGAGCAGTGTTCAGGCCGGCCTTCTGGGCGGCCGCATACAGCTTCTGGACGCCGCCGTACTGGGCGGCCATCTGCGCGAGCTGGGCCTGCACCTGCTGGTCGGTCGCCGAGATCTTCAGGCTCCGGGCGGCATTGAGGATGACCTGCTGTTCGACCAGGGACTTGACGGCCTGGGAGGCATAATCCTCGTAAGCGGCCGTACCGGGGCTGGGAAGTGGGGACTTACCGCTCGGTTCGGCGCTCACTTCGGCCTGATGGATGGACTGATCGAGCTGTGCCTTGGTGATCGGCACGCCGTCGACCGTGGCGATGGCGCCCCGCGGAACACCGCCGCAACCGCCGACGATGAGCCCCGTCAAGCTCAAAGCTGTGAGCGCGACTGCGATGGGGACGAGTCTTCTCATGAGCGGCCTCCTTCCGGAGCTTGCACGACGGCCGGCCTGCCCAGCGTCTGCAGCTTGACCTGCTGAACTTCGTCTTGTCTGCGGATTCCCAGACGTGCCGCGATGGTTGTCCCGCGAGGGTCGTCCCGGGAGGGTTGTCGGCGGTTCCCGCAGGGCGGCGTCTGTGTTCTGGGCGATGATCGGATTTCCCTGCCTCGGGTTTCCCTGCCTCGGCCCGACGATCTATGCATCGACTATCTTGGACACCCACTCGCACGCCATCCCGGCGATACAGGAAGAGGCGGCGGCGAAGATCGCCGAGTTGGTCTTCGCAGCCAGATCACGGCGGTGTGTCGAGCGGCGAGTCAAAGGCTGCGCCACCCCGCGGCGAGCCGTGGAAAGCGAGTCTGCGCCGCCGCGACTGCGCGGAGCGCCTCCTGAAGGTTCGCGCGGGCGAGGGGCCGCAGGGTGCGCGTCTCGATGGTGTTGTCGGGCTTGCGGCCCGCGCGCACGGCCTCGGCGTGGTGCTGCAGCTGCAGCTGTTTCAGGCTGAGGTACGACTCGCGCAGCGTGCGGTCGCACTCGGCGCCCTCCGCATCCAAGTCGCAGACCGCGGCCAGGCGCTCCAGCGTCGCCTGGATCGTGATGCCGCGCGCCAGCGCGTGGTAGCGCGCCATGTTCTGGATGGGAAGCAGGCCGCCGTCCTTGATGTCGACGACGGAATCGAGCTTCTGCCGGAACCCCCCAATGGACGGAGGCGTGTCCGAGCCCAGGCGCGCGAGCCACTGCATGAAGCGCCGGTGCTTCGGCGCCTCGCGCATGATGTCGGTCAGCGTCTGGGTCACGTAGAGCTGACCGGCCGCCTGGCGGTAGTCGAAGCACACGCTGGCGCGCACCACCCGTTTGAGATCCTTGCCCTCCAGACAGTCCGAGAAGACGTCCTTCCAGCCTGAGAGCGGTTCTGCGCCAGTACTCGATGCTGGCCAGGACGAAGTGCGAGTCGGGCTCGATGCCGCAGCGGGTGAGGCCGCCGTTGACGTCCTCGGCCACGGCTCGGAAGTACTCGTCGACGGCGGGGTCGTCGGTGTCGGCGTAGGCCAGGCCGTTGTCCTGGTCTGAGGCCAGGGTGAGCTCGTTGCGCGCGGCGCTGCCGAAGACGAGCCAGGCGTAGTCCACCGGCGGCGCGCCGTGGGCTGCGAAGGCCAGCTCGAGCAGACGCGCGGTCAGGCAGTCGTGGAGCACCGTGAGCACCCGGCAGAGCACCGGCGCGTCGAGGCGGGCGTCCAGAAGGTCGAGAAACAGCTTGGGAATGTCGCTTGCCGCCGCGGCGAGCTCGTCTGCGTCGCGCGCCGCCTGCAGCGCGCGGCGCAGCGCGAAAGGACTGCGCGCTTCGAGGCTCATCAGGTCGCCGGCCGATACCATGCCGACCACGCTGCCCTGCTCGTCGAGCACCGGCAGGTGGTTCACGCCGTAGGTCAACATGGCGATGCTGGCTTCCGCGGCGAGCGTGGCGGCAGCCGATGGTGTGGACCGGTGAGGTCATGATGGCGCTCACCGGGGCGTCGCGAGAGACGCCGCCGGCCACGACCTTCTCGCGCAGGTCGACGTCGGTGACGATGCCCAGTCCCTCGCGGGTGCGCACCAGGATCGCCGAGCGGCTCTCGGCGATCATCGTCGCGGCGGCCTGGCTGATCGTCGTGTCGGGGTCACAGAGCTGCGTTGTGCCGCGCACCACCGCGCTCACCGGCAGCGTCTGCACCTCCGGCAGCGGGCTCAGGGAGCGCGCCGCGTAGAGCAGCGCGTCGCGCTGGGTCGTGGCCAGCCAGCGCACGCCGTCCTCGCGGCTGAGCAGCTCTATGCCGAGGTCGCCGGGGATGCAGTACAGCGCGCAGTCGCTGCGGGCCCGCACCGTGAAGGCCGGCGCCGTGTGGGTGAGCAGACTGGGGTAGCCGAGCAGTTCGCCGGCGGTCATCACGGTGACCAGGGAATCCCGGCGCAGAAGATCCAGGGTGCCGTCGCGCAGGACGAAGAGCTGCGTGCCGGGCAGGCCACCCTCGACGATCATGGTCTCGCCCGCCGACACGCTGCGGTGCGTCACCGCGGCCGCGACCCGCGAGAGCTGGTCGGGGCTCAGCGTCTTGAACGCCTCGACGCCGGACAGGAAGGTGGCGATCTCCTCGAGGCTTTCGCCGTGGCTGTCGGGGTCCTCGGTCATGGCTTCCCCCCTGGCTCCGCGCCGCAGTAACACCTGCCTCCAAGCATATGCCCAAGAGACAGGTGCTGGAGGTGTTCAAGGCCGGCGGTCCTTTCCACATCAGGGCCGCAGCGCTGCCCCTCTGATCGGTGCCATGTTGCGACTGCACCGCAGGATCGTCAATGTCGCAACGTCCCCTGCCCTGGGGACCGGGCCAATCGCCCTCGGCGCACTCGTTCTTCAGGCCGCTACCCGGTATCTGAGTGTCGATCTCGCCATGCGGCCAGCACGAACTCCGGACTGCCGGCCTGCGCGAAGTGAGGCGCAAGGTCGAGCTCGGTATGGGCCTCTATCTCACGCCATATGGCCGTGAGCGCTTCCCGAGTGACCGGTCCCGGCGCGTCGTCGAACTCATGATCCTCAATGCGCCTCACCGGTCGAACCTCCCAGCTACTCGAAGCGACAAACACTTCGGCGGCGGCCAGGATATCGCTGGTATGGCAGCTGCGTTCGTCGATGCTGAGGCGTTGTCTTAGTAGTCGGCGAGTGATCGAGTCGAGGATGCCCTCGTTGAGCGGCGGAGTGTACACGGCACCGTCTTCAGCGGCCCAGAAGACAGCGCCGGTCTGAGCTTCGAGGACGCGCCCATCTGGAGACACCAACAGGGCCTCGTCGAAACCGCGCTCGCGCGCGAGACGCTGCGCGTGCATGTTCGCCGCATACGAGATCGTCTTGGCGCCCATGAGGCAGGGCCGTGGGACGTCGGTCACCAGTGCAAGCGCTACAGCGTCGAGAGGTGCCAGGAGTGGGTGGGCGAGGATCACGCGATTGCCGCCTCTCGTGAGGACAATGCGCACGTCGTAGCTCACGTCGCCCTGGCCATCGGCGCACATCGCAGCCAAGAGTGCGGCAATATCGGCCTCGATTCTGGCCAGCGGGAAGGGCAGTCGGAGCACGCGGCATGAGCGCTCCATCCGCTCGAGGTGCGCGGCAAGCAAGAAAGGCCGTCCGAGATAGACCCGGAAGTACTCAAAGCACCCATCACCGCGAAGCAGTCCGTCGTCGGTTACCGGAATAGCAGCATCGGCGAGATCGCACAGTCGGCCGTTGATGCTGGCCAGATACCTCACGGAACCTGGCGGGCCAGTCTGCAGTTCCACGCATGCCCCCCTACTTGTTGATCCAGTAGTGCTCGTAGTCGAAGATCCACACCGGGTGCAGGTAGATGCCGCCGGTGCGCTTGGAGTGCAGCGTGGTCACGACGGACTGGTAAAGCGGCACGAGCGGAGCCTGGCTCATGATGTACGACTGCATCTGGTCGAACAGCGCCAGACGTGCAGCCGGGTCCATCATCGCCTGCGCCTGCACGAGGTCCTTCTCGATCTTGGGGTCCCACCAGAAGCTCGGGTTGCTGCCGAGATTGATGGCCGTGCTCTTGCTGAGCATGCCATTGATGTAGTCGAAGGGATCGGGGTAGTCCATCCACCAGTTGTTCAGGCCGATACCGCACGCGCCTTTCTTGCCGATCTGGGCCCAGTAGGACGCCTGGTCGAGCAGCTTGATGTTCGCCTTGACGCCGATCTGGGCGAGGTCGTACTGGACGGACTGGAGCAGCGTCGGCCAGGGTGCGACGTTGCTGGAGTAAAGAGTCGTCGAGAAGCCGTTGGGGAGGCCGGCTTGGGCCAGGAGCTGCTTGGCCTTGGCCGGGTCGTAGCCGTAGAAGTTGCCGGCCGGGCCGTCGACGTGACCGGGCAGGCCGGCGGGATAGATCTGGTTGAGCGGCAGACCGGTGCCCGAGAGCAGCTTCACGATCTTGGTGCGGTCGATCGCCCACTCGAGCGCCTGGCGCACGAGCAGGTTGTTGAACGGCTTGACCGTGACATTCATGAACAGGCAGTTGAGCGCGACGGCCGGCTCGACCACCACCTGGCTCTTCCACTGCGGGCTGGTGCTGAGGCCGGGGAAGTTGGCCGGCGGGATGTAGTCGCCCAGCAGGTCGGCGTCGCCGCTCTGCACCTTGAGCACGGCGGTGGTCGGCGTGATCGAGTACTCGAAGTGGATCTTGTCGACGTAGCCGGCCGTGCCCGTGTAGTTGGGGTTGCGCACGAGCAGGATGTCCTGGGCGGCCGTCCAGTGGTCGAACATGTAGGGGCCGGTGCCCAGCGGGTGACGGCCGACTTTCGAACCCCACTTGGCCACCCACTCCTTGGCGACCGGCGCGCCGAAGGGCATCTCCATGATGTTGAGGAAGGTGGCGATCGGCTTCTGCAGGTCGACCTCGAGGGTGTACTTGCCGGTGGCCTTGTAGCCGGTGATGGTCTTGGCCTTGCCGTTGAGGAAGGCCTGCAGACCGACGATGCCGGCGTAGTAGCCCTTCGCCGGCGCCGTCGGCAGGCTCATCATGCGCTGGAAGCTGTAGACGAAGTCGGCCGCGGTGCACACGCGATTGACCGGCGGCGCGAACTTGATGCCCGGCCGGATGTGGAAGATGTAGGTCTTGCCGCCGTTGGTGATGCCGCCGTTGGCGACGGTCGGCACTTCGGTCGCCATGTCGGGGATGATCTTGGTGCCGGCGGCGCCCGGGCCGCTCGAGTAGTTGAGCAGGTTGCCGAAGACGCAGTGCTCGAGGGCCCAGCCGGGACCCTCGAAGTCGACGGCTGGATCGAGCGTCACCGGGTCGGCCTGGAAGGTCACGACCAACGTGCCGCCCCTGGTCGGTGAGGCTGAAGTGGTCGGCGCGGAGGCCGACGACGAGCTCTTGCCGCAGGCGCCGAGCGCCAGGAGAAGGCCGGCGCCAACGACCGCCACGCACACCCGGAATATGACACGTTGTCGCATCACAGCTCCCCTCTCTCTTGCCGGCGGCAGAAGAGGGCCGGTCGTGCGCACCCTTCCACCGCATCCGTCCAGTGTCACTTCATGCGCAAAGGCGGCGGGCGGCGGTCTCCAGCACGCGCGCCACGAGCTTGACAGATGCGACGTCGACCCACTCGCCCGCCGTGTGCTCGCCGTCGCCGACCGGGCCGAACTGCGCACAGGGTATGCCGGCCTCGGCGAAGACGCCCGAGTCGGCCCAGCCGATGTCGCCGCGCACGAGCGGCACATGGTCGAGCTCGGCCGTCGCCGCCGCGACGAGCGCCAGCACGACCGGGTCGTCGCGCGAGAGCGACACGGGCTCGCGACCGACCACAAGGCGGCTGCTCGCGGCGAAGCGCGGATCGGCGGCGCGGGCCGCCGCGAGCAGCGCCTCGATCTCGGCCCGCGACTGGTCCACCGACTCGCCGGCGATCAGGCAGCGCTCGACGCCCAGCCGGCAGATGCCGGGGTAGGCCGGCAACTGCGTGCCCCCCGCGATCGTCGAGGCGTGGATGGAGCCGCGCCCGTACGAGGCGTGCGGCCGGGCGTCGAGCTCGCGGTCCAGAGCGGCGATGCCGTCGAGCACCGGCCCCAGCAGGGCGATGGCGTCGACGCCCCTCTCGGGCTCGGCGCCGGCCGCCTCGACGCCGCGGCTTTCGAGCTCGAACCAGGTAAAGCCGCCGTGCTCGACCGTGACGTCCAGGTTGGTGCACTCGGGCAGGATCGCGGCGTCGGGATGGTAGCGCGCAACGAGGGCTTCGGCGCCGAAGCTCCGCCACTCCTCGTCGGCGCAGCCGGCCAGAAGCAGGTCGCCGCGCAGCGGCGACCTGCCGCCGGCTGCCCGCGCCTCGGCGGCGAGGCGCTCGGCGACGACGACCGCGGCCGCCAGGCCGGCTTTCATGTCGCTGCTGCCGCGCCCGTAGAGGCGGCCGCCGCGAACCTGGGGCGTGAACAGCTCGGGGGCGGCGCCGACCACGTCGAGGTGGCTCACGAGCATGAGGGTGGGCGCCCTGCCGCCCGCCGCGCGATCGGTCGTGCCGCCGCCGTGCGCCGTGCGCTGCTGTGCGCCGCGCCGGAAGCGGTCTGTGGGGCGCGCCCGTGTCCGGGCAGCATGGCGACGATGTTGGGCCGGTGGGGGCGCGGCTCCCAGACGTCGACCTCGAGGCCGGCGGCGGTGAGGCGGCGGGCGAGGAAGCGCACGAGCGCTTCCTCGCCCGCCGCTCCCGGCACCAGACCGGGATTGGTGGAGTCGATGGCGACGAGGTCGCGAAGCAGGTGGAGCAGCTCATCGTCAGTCGGATTCCGTGGCGTCATGGAATCTCCCACTGCATCGAGGGCTATTGCATGGTGAACATACTTAGCATACTTTGCTTGATGTCTCGCAGGCAACAGCGAGGAAGGGAGCCTTCATGAAGCGCATCGTGTTCCCGCGGCCGAAGTCACAGCCGGCGGCACTCGGCGGGCTGCTCATGGTCTTGGTCGTCGCTTTCGTCGCGGTGCTGTCGGCCTGCGGCGGCAGCACCAGCAGCACCAGCAGCAGCCCGAGCGCCGCGCAGTCCGCCACGCCGCAGCGCGGCGGCACGTTGGTCGTGACTTACCAGGGCGAGCCGCAGACGCTCGACCCGGCCATCGACTGGGAGACCAACGGATGGGCCATCGAGCACGCCATCTTCGGCAACCTGCTGAACTACGCGACCGCGCCTGGGACAGCGGGTGCCAAACTGGTGCCCGACATGGCGACCGAGGTGCCGACCGTGGCCAACGGCGGCATCACCAACGGCGGCAAGACCTACATCTTCCACATCAGGCCGGGCATCAGGTTCGCCCCGCCGGTCAGCCGCGTGTGCACAGCGCAGGACTTCGTCTACAGCTTCCAGCGCATGATGAACTTGCCCACGGCGCCGGGGAAGGGTTTCTACACAGGTATCGTCGGGGCGCAGGCCTTTCTCGACGGCAAGGCCAAGACGATCGGCGGCTACAGGGCAATCGGCAAGTACACGCTCGAGGTCGACCTCGAACAACCGCTTGCCACCTTCCTGAGCATCATGGCGATGCCCTTCACCGCGCCGGTGGCCAAGGAGTGGGTCGCCAAGTGGGGTTCACACGTCGGCCGGCATCCCCTAGGAACCGGCCCGTACATGTTCGACCACTGGACTCCCTCTCAGGACTTGCTCATCAGCCGCAACCCGAACTACACCGGAACGACGGCGGGCTACCTCGACGCCGTCCACTTCGAGTTCTCGATCACCCCGACGACCGCCGTGCTGAAAGTGCAGAGCGGCGACGTGGACCTGCTCGGCGACTACATCCCGCCGTCGAACTACCCCGGCCTGATCGCCAGTCCCCAGTGGAAGAGCCAGGTGGTGACCGAGCCGGCCATCGCGATCGACTGTCTGTTTATGAACATGACGGTCAAGCCGTTCAACAACCTGCTCGTGCGGCAGGCGCTCGAATGGGCGATCGACCGCGACAAGATCGTCAAGCTGCTGTCGGGCACCGCGCAGGCGCTCAACCAGATTCTTCCCGCCGGTATGCCGGGCTACGTCGACGGCCCGGCCGGCAACTTCTACGGGTACGACCCCGCCAAGGCCAAGGCGCTGCTCACCCAGGCGGGCTACCCCAACGGTTTCTCGACGACGCTCTACTCCTACAACGTGGCGCCCTGGCCCACGCTGATCCAGTCCATCCAGTACGACCTCGCCCAAATCGGTATCAAGGCCACCGTCAAGCTCATGGACCAGCCGTCGTACGCGACCCTCATCACCAAGCCGGGGGCCATCGGCATCGGCCTGAACTACTGGTACATGGACTACCCCGATCCGTTCGACTTCATCTACGGCATGTTCAGCAAGGGCGAGGCTATCAACGGGGGCAGCGACCCGAGCTTCTGGTGGGATCCGAAGGTGGAGAAGGAACTCGCCGCCGCGCAGGTCATGACCGACCCGACCGCCCGGCTCGCGCTGTTCGATCGGATGCAGACGTACATCATGAGCCAGGCGCCGATCGTGCCGCTGTACCAGCCGCTGGACTCGACACTGCGCACCAAGCGCGTCGGCGGCTTCTACTTTCACCCGGTCTGGATCTACGATTACGAGCACTACTGGATCAATAAGTAGTGTGCGCCGTCGTTTCTCTTGGGTGCCGCCCATCCACGCGGCCGAGGCCGCTGAGCAGCAAGGAGATCAAAATGGCGCGACGAATGGCGCCCAGGCGCACGCGCTATGAAGAGGTCATCGAGCTGATCGAACGGCTTATCGCCGAACGCCAGCTGGGGCCGGGCGACCTGCTGCCCAGCAGGTCCGCTTTGGCCGATTTGGCGGGCGTGAGCCTCATCACGGTAAACCGCGCCTTGAACGAGCTCGAGCACGAGGGTCGCGTGCATAGCCACCAGGGCGTAGGCACGTTCATCGCGCGGCCGCGAATCGTGAGCACTCCCGGGCGTGCCGGCGGCATTCTCGATACGCTGGCCGAGGAGCACAGCGCGCACCAGATCTTGACGAGTGTGCTCGACGTGACGCGTGGGCGCCCATCTGCGACGGTTGCCCACGCCCTTCAGCTCGAACCCCGCGACGAGGTCTGGCGGATTCGGCGCCTCCGCGTGATCGACGGCCGCCCACTGATCCTTGAGCAGGCCATCATTCCGGTAGTGCTGGCGCCAGGCCTCGACGGCCGCATAGCCGAGGTGGCCGACTCGCTCTACGGGCTGCTGGCACGCCGCTACGGCCTTGAAGACGACTACGAAGAGCAGTACCTCGAGGTCGTCGCCCCGACGTCCGAAGAACGCCGCCAGCTTCAGCTCGACACAAAGGAGCAGGTGGTGCGCCTGCGGGGCGCGAGCTTCGATCCCCACGGCCGCCCGTTTGACTGCTTCCAGCAGGTTTATCCGGCCTATGAGGTGGTGTTCTCGATTTCCGGCCAAACGGCGCGCCACGTGTTCAACGGCCCCGACCTGCGCGATTGGAGCGTCACTCCGGTAGCCGCGCCCTCGCACTGACTCAAGAGGTGGACCAGCCAATGGGCGCGGCGGCCCTCGGCGACCGGCGGGCCCGGCGTACAGGTCCTCAAGTTCAGCGTCGCGGCTGAACCAGCCTCACTTGCAGCGGGTTTCCGATGATTGCCGACGTTGCGCCGACGGACCTACTCTTTGCCGGACAGCATCCAGGCCCCCAGGAAACACACGATGCCCACGATCCCTGCCGCCAGGCCGTGCTTTATGTGCTTGTGTGCGGAGCCGGCGAGATGTCCGGGAAAGAAGCTGGGCAGTGAGCCGGCAGGTGTCACCCAGTAGTAGATGGCAAGCGCGACCAGCGCGACACCGATGATGATGAGAAGCACCATGAGTGCTCTCCGCTTGTTCATGCCCATCTCCCTTTCTTGACCTGTTCCAATCCTCCCTCGCGACCCTACTCGGTGGCGCGCAGGCCGCCAAGGGGGTGAACGGCGTCGGCTGGCCGGCGAGCGCTTGCCGCTCAGCCTGTGCACGGCGATCCGCATGACTGTCAGCTAGCTCGGCAAGGTCGTCCTCGGCGAAGTCCCAGTCATCGCGGCCCGAGCACTTGGCCATGATCGCCTGCAGACCCTTGCGCTTGTGCTCCGCATCGCCGACGATCTCCGCAGTCCCGAAGCCGCTCACCGACTGAGCCTCAAGGGACATGGTGGGGAACAACGCGCAGGTCTGGTGACGCCGGGTGGCGAACACCAGCCCCGCGATCATCGCCGTGGCCTCTTCCTGCATCGCCGGGATGGCGTCGGAGTACCTGTCCAGGCTGCCCGAGACGGTGGCGTGGCCGAGCCGCTCGGAGACGACCTTGAGGTGGATGTCGATGCCCCTGACGCCGTGGTTGCCCGCGGCGCAGCCGGAGCGTTTCTTCGTCTGGGGGAGTGGCGTCAGCCGGCCGGCCAGCGCTTGCCTGCTGGAGGTCTTCGAATCATGTCTGCCTGATACAAAGCCCCACTTTGCAGGGCTTAATCGCACAACGCCGACATCAAGCCGGCCCGCCCAAGACTTCAGACAGGCGGTCAAGGGCGTCAAGCTACCCGGGATCAGTCCCCACGACCTGCGGCACACCCACGCCACCTTCGCCCTGCGGGCCGGCATCCACCCCAAGGTCGTCTCCGAGCGTCTCGGCTACGCCACCGTCCCGATCACGCTGGACGCCTACTCGCACGCCATCCCGGCGATGCAGGACGAGGCGGCGCTGATCGCGGGGCTGGTGTTCGCGACATGCAAAAGGGCGCCCCCGGAGCGCACCGAAACCCGCGGCGGTGTTTGTAGGCGTCTCAGTGGCTCAGCGTGATCTTGCGGATGTTGTTGGCCTGGTCAGCGACGTAGAGGTTGCCGGCGGCGTCGACGGCCATGCCGGTGGGAAGGTTGAAGCGCGCCACGGCGGCGCTGCCGTCGGCGTTGCCTTTGGAGCCGGCCATGCCGGCCAAGGCAGTGACCACGGCGGTGCTGGCGGCCGGGCTGCTGCTCGCCGTCGTCTTGGTGGCGCCACCGCAGGCAGCCAGAGTCACGGCGAGCAGGCTGAGCGTGACACTGCCGACGACCAACAGGGTGAGCCTTTGCACGACGATCCCCCCGGATGCAGATGCATCCCACGAGCGTGACCCGGCCCTTGTTCGAGCCGGGCGGCCATCTGCTTGGCTCCTGCGCAACGGCTCCACAGGCCGCCGCGTCCGCGCCCGCTCCTTCGGGCGCCGTGTCCGGGCAACGACAAGCTGTCTCTCAGGAGTCTCGTACGACCGGCTCATACGCCCGGTGGAGAGTGCCTGCAAGCGTTGCGTGCTGACTTGTGTGTTTCGGTAAGCGCGGCGCCCGGATAGCGCCCAGGGGCCTTCCCCGCCACGGTAGCCACCGGTGGCGGGGCGGTCCGCGTTCGGGGATATGTCAACCGACGCCGCTGAATCCGGGGCTATGCAGGCGTTGGGGCCTTGCTAGGCTCCCGTCGCCCTCGGCGCATTCGCCGACCATGGGTACGGCGCCGGGGGCGTCTGCTTGCTAGGGCCCAGCAGGTGGGCGGCAAGTCCCCCGTGTCACAGGTCTTCAAGGTGTGAACGGCTCAGTGAACACCCTGTCGAGCAGGACTTCTTCAGAGGCTACCGACACCTGGCCGACGAGCGCGTCTGCCGTCTTGGGAAACGATTGTCGACTTCGCCGAAAGGAAGGGCCGGCGCATCTCGACCATCATCCGTTCGGACACGGTCACGTCGTTCGCCGCGCGCGCGTTCACGGGCGCCGGGCTGCAGATCAATGGATCCTGCGTTCCAGGGCAGTTGCCCCGCATGCCGGCCGCGCGTAGCCTGTTGGCCCATGAACGACCCAGGAACCATACGGCCGCTCGGCAGATCAGGCATCAGCGTGCCTGCGCTCGGTGTCGGCACCAACCGCTGGAACGCCAGCGCGTCCAACCAGGCCCGCTTTGGGGACACCCTGGCTGCGGCTCTCGACGCCGGCATGGGCTTCTTCGACACGGCGGAGGTCTACAGTTTCGGCCGCTCGGAGACGGCCCTGGGGCAAGCTGCCCGGACAGACGGCCGACCGGTCCTTGTGGCCAGCAAGTTCGCGCCCCTTCCCCATCGCCTCACCGCGGCGCAGTTTGAGTCGGCTCTGGAGAAGACCCTGGCGCGACTCGGCCGCGAGTCGCTCGACCTCTACTACCTGCACTTCCCCTACTCCCCTGTCGGTGTGAGCACCTGGATGCGGGCGATGGCAGGCGCTGTCAGGGCAGGCAAGATCCGGGCCGTGGGAATCAGCAACTGCAGCCCGGCGCAGATGCGCAGGGCGGCCGACGCACTGGCTCGCTACGACATACCGCTCGCCGCCAACCAGGTCCAGTACAGCCTCCTGCACCGCAAGCCGGAGAGCGACGGCGTCCTCGAGGCCTGCCACCGGATGGACGTGGCCCTGGTCGCCTACCGGCCGATCGCCGGCGGTGCCCTCGGCACCGGCTCGCGCCGAAACTCCGGCCGCTCCGCCCTTGCCGACACGCTGCGTGACGTGGCGACGGCACGCAGCGCGACCGCTGCGCAGGTGGCGCTCGCCTGGCTGCTGCAACGAGACGACCATGTGATCGCGATCCCGGGAGCGACGAGGCCTGAGCACGTCCGCGAAAACGCCAGCGCCCTTTCGTTGACGCTCAGCGAAGAAGAGTTCGCCGCCATCGACCGGGCATCGGCGCCGACGCCGAGCAGGTAGCGTGTCGGGGTTCTGCGTCGCTCCCCAGGCGCAGAGGCGGCAAGGTAGGTCATGGCAACGACGCGTGGGCAGTTCGCCGGGGCTCTGGCCAGAAGGATGCGGGAAGCGACCTTCCTGTGACCTGCACCCCTGGAATCGGTCCACCCCGAGGTCATGGTTTCTGGACCGAAAGAGGAGGAGCAGATCATGCCCCAGAAGCGCTACCGCCCCGAAGAGGGTATCGCCAAGCTGCGTGAGGCCGAGGTGCTGCTTGGCCAGGGCCGGTAGAACATCGCCGGGGGTGCCCTCGCCCTTGTCACCGCCGGTCGCCGTGACCGGACTATAGGCGTGCGGCCACGCTCATGGCCCACCAGGGGTTCACGACACGCTCCTCAGGACCGGGCTGGCTGGCGAGGGGCCGTCCGAGAGGGCGGGCCTTCTCACACTGGCCGATGGCTACCTGAACATCGCACTGATGCCCCGCGCCGTGGTGGCCCGCAGCCCAGCCGGGGCGTTTCTTCGTCTCAGGGGCGGTAGTAGAGTGGCATGGTCTACCGAGGGGGGATGATGGCTCAAGGACGGTATGGGCTGAAGCACCTTGAGGTCGCTGGCCTCGAAGTGCCGCTGACCGCAGGGAAGATCACGCGAGGCACCGGCCCCGTGCTGTGGGACGTGACCGCCGAAGGCGTCTCGCAGGACACCTTCGACGGTCTAGTGGAGACGTTCGCAGCCCATGCAAAGGAAACCGAGCTCAAGTTCACCGACGACCAGGGTTCGTCGCACCACTCGCGCTGTCACCTTTGGAAGCGAACGCAGGCTGATCCCGGCCTCCACTTCGACGAGGGTACGCTGACCTTCAGTTTCGAGGGGCCGATCAAGTAGCCCCCGTCGCGGCGCGCTCTAGAAGAGCCGGCTCTGCTCCTCCTTCGGCGTTTGGAGAGGGTGATCACGATCGACTAGGAAGGCGGGGCCGCTCTCCGTCCATGACCGGCGGCGCCGGGGAACGCGCGCCACATCTGTATCCGACGGAGTGTCAGACGAGCTTCTCCGGCCCCTCGCTGGCCCTGCTCTGGACGCACGCTTGCAGGTCGCTAGCCGGACCCGCCAAAGACGCGGTCCGAGTTGGTTCAGGTTGCGATGTCGCCCCACTCCTGGCCGAGCGCCCAGCGCAGAGCGGAGAGCCTGCCCTCGAGGTAGCCCCACTGGTACTCATCAAGCGGCCAGAGACTCTCGACCCCGTACTTAGCCTCGATCTCGCGGCGGGTCTCGGCTCGCTTCTCCTGGATGTCCGGCGTCAACCTCGCGTCGTCGCCGTCCATGGTGGAACGGCTGCGCGCGTACCAGAGCCGCGCTCCTAGCTCTTCCTCTGCCGCCGACAAGATCCGTTCCTCGCGCATGCCGTCCCCCTATCTCCTCGCCAGGTGTTTGGCGACTCGCGACCGGGCCATTATCAGGCGTTGCGGTCGCCCGGGTCGAATTCCACGTAGCCCCTGCACAACGACCACATTCTACCCGCGGTGTTACCACCTGTCTCAGTCCGTCGAAGGGCTGTTTCAGCACGTCCCGTGGACAGATTCGTGGACGTGGACGCGGGTGCACGCGACCACGATCTGACCAAACGAAAGGAGAAGGGCACGGCCCGTCGCCTGCGTCTAGGGCGGCGGGCCGCATCTCACAACTCCTCTCACGGGTGAAAGACGCCGAGAGTCTCGCGCTGCGCAGCGATGGTGCGCAGTGGGGAAGACTTGAGGGTGAGACAGCAAGCACGCGGAGGCACAATGTCCGATCCATCTTCTCCGGGCGGGTCGTTTGAAGGCCCGGTTCCCGACGACACAGAGACCGCCAAGATCGACTTGGGGCGCCCAGAGGCGGGTCCCCCGAACACGCCCTGGAGCACACCGGGTCAAGGCTGGGAGCAGTCGGGGCCGGCGCCCGTGGGTTGGGAATCGCCCGCGGTGCAGGCAGGCTGGACACCGCTGCCCGACGGCAGCTGGACTCCCCCGCCACGGCCGGAGGCAACCGGGATTGTGCCGCCCCCGCCAGCTGGAGGATGGCAGCCACCGAACCAATCGCCGCGCGGCGCTCCGCGTCGCCGGCAGCGCTTCGTGCGAGTGGTCGCCAGCGCCCTGCTGCTCGGCGGCGCGGTGTTGCTCAGTGTGGCCATCACTCACCAGTTCTGGCCGACACACAACGCCACGACCTCGCAGACGCGACCCGCCGGCGGCTCCGGGTCTGGCAGCGCGGGCGGCTTTCCCTTGGGCAACGGCGACAGCTCGGGGTCAGGCGGCTCGTCGAGCTCCGCTTCGGGCGCGCCGCGGAACGTGAGCTTGATCGCCTCGGCGGTCGACCCGGCGCTTGTCGATGTCAACCTCACACTGGGCGATCAGTCGCAGTCGGTCCAGGGGTCCGCCACGGGCATCGTATTGACTCCCTCGGGCCTGGTGCTCACCAACAACCACGTGATCGACGGTGCGAGGACCATCAGCGCCACCGATATCGGTAACGGGCACACCTACTCGGCCACCGTGGTGGGCTACGATCGCAGCCAGGATGTCGCGCTCATCCAGTTGACCGGTGCCTCGGGTCTTACCACGGCGCGACTGGGTGACTCCGCCGAGGTCACCCTTGGCCAGGCGGTGGTCGGCATCGGCAACGCCGGCGGGCTCGGCGGTAGGCCCAGTGCCGCCGGCGGCTCGGTCGTGGCGCTTAAGCAGCAGATCATTGCGCGCAACCTAGGCGAAGGCACCTCAGAGCAGTTGAGCGGCTTGATTCGAGACCAACGCCGCCATCCAGCCGGGAGACTCCGGCGGGCCGCTCGTCAACACCGCCGGCCAGGTGATCGCCCTGGACACCGCCGCGTCGAACGGCTACTCGTTTAACTCGGCGGCCAGCCAGGGCTTCGCCGTGCCCATCAACACGGCGCTGGCGATCGTCGGCCAGATCGAGAACCATCGGTCCTCAAGTACCGTGCACATCGGCCCAACCGCCTTTCTGGGGGTCGAGCTTCAGCCCGCCGATCAGGGCGGCCTCGGCGGTGGCTCTGGCTCGTCGAGTTCCGGGGCGCTCGTTGCCAGCGTGCTCTCGGGCACGCCGGCGGCACAGGCCGGCCTGGCGGCCGGCGACACGATCGTCTCGGTCGACCGCCAGACGGTCGACTCAGCGGCAGCCCTGACCACTCTGCTGACCCGCCACCAGCCCGGAGACAAGGTCACGATCGGCTGGACCGACGCCTCGGGCGCGCAGCACGCAAGCACCGTGGCGCTCGCCTCGGGACCGGCCCACTGAGGACGGCTGCTCGCAAGCGGGCTCGGTTACAGGCGCCCGCGCCGCAGATGTGGCGGGGGCCGCCCGTATGTGGGGCAGACTGCAGGCCCATGACCTCACCTTAGGCACGCCCTTGACTGCCCCACTCGCAGGCAGGTGCATCTCAGCCGGCGGCCGCAGCTGGCCCTGAGCGACACTCGTCACAGGTTATGGAGTTCACCTCGTCGCCCGCAAGCGCCTGACGTACAGTCTCTCTGGAGAAGAGGCGGACACAAGGCCGACGGCGGCCACCGGCGAATGTCTACGCCGTCGGCTCACATCGGCGCCTCCGACGATTACTGCGTCGAATCCCACCTGCGACAAACTGGCTGTGGCTCAGAGGAGCGCCGGCTGACAGCGACGAGGGGAACACAGGCATGAGCGACATGACGCCCGAACAGGTGATCGCGCAGATCGATGAGTGGCGCAACCACGAGGTGCACTGCGAGGTGCTCGGCGGCGCCATCACCAACCACAACTACCTCATCACGGTCGACGGCGAACCCGGCAGCCCCGGTGTCGGCCAGTTCGTGCTGCGCATCCCGGGCGAGGGTACCGATGCGTTCATCGACCGTGAGTGCGAGCACCGCAACCACGTTGCGGCGGCGACGGCAGGTGTGAGCCCTCCCGTGCTCCACCTGATCCAGCCCGGCTACTGCACCGTCGTGCCCTTCATCACGGCGAGACCATGCACCCCGAGACCATCGCCGGCCACCCCGAACGCCTGCGCCTCATCGTCGAGGCGGTCAGGACGTACCACGACAGGGCCGTCTTCGACAACGAGATCCGCATCTTCGACATGATCCGCGACTACACACGCATGGCCCAGGAACTCGATGCTCCGCGCCCGTACCAGACCGAATGGATGCTCTGGATCGGGCAGCGCATCGAGCAGGCCATGCAGCGCGACGAGCCGGCGCCCGTGGCCTGCCACAACAACCTGCTCTCCGAGAACTTGATCCTCACGCCCGAAGGCCGCACGTGGGTGATCGACTGGGAGTATGGCGGCATGAACGACCCCTACTTCGACCTCGGCGACTTCTGTGTGGAGCATCCGCTGTCGGGCGACGAGGAGAGATTCGTGCTCACCGCCTACTGCGGGGGCATGGACGAGCATCGCTTCGCCCGCATGATGCTCCACAAGCTGGTCGTCGACCTGTGGTGGAGCATCTGGGCCATGATCCAGTGCAAGGTCTCCACCCTCGAGTTCGACTTCCGCCGTTACGGCAAGGACCGCATCGCGCGCTTCAGCAAGAACGCCGCGCATCCCGACTTCGAGAGCTGGCTCGTGCAGGTCTGAGTTTGCGACGTCGCGCTATCCATGACATGCGACCCGTGGTGAGGAGCACTCTTGAAGCGGGAGACCATTTTGCCTCAATGGGGCCCTAGAGAACGACGAGGCCGGTAGCCGTGGCAAGTGCGGCTGCTTGAGGTCTTCGAAACATGTCTAGCGTTCACAAAGGGCACCTTGCAGGGCTTTCCTTGCCTCGCCGACATCAAGCCGACCGGCTTGGCCGTGGAGGAATCGACGCCGACTCAGACTTCGCGCAGATCGCAGACGGATCGGTCGGCCGCTAAGGAAGGCCGAGAATGCGTCTTGCCTCACTCACCGTCGCCACCGGGCGCTGAAGCACGCCGGCAAGCTCAACCATCTGGCTGACGAACTCGGCATTGGATTGCGCCAGGACGCCTCTGCGCAGGTAGACGTTGTCTTCCATGCCGACCCTCACGTGCCCACCCATGACGATGGCCATGGCCGCCATGGGCAACTGCGCCTTGCCCACCCCGATCACCGACCATGTAGCACCAGTCGGCACAGACTCGACCAGGTGCAGCAGATTCTTGGCGGTGGCGGGAGCGGCACCCGGCGCCCCCAGCACGAATTGAAAGTGCAAGGGAGGTTGCAGCAGACCCTTCTCGGCCAGGACGAGAGCGTTGTTGATGAAGCCTGCCTCGAAGACCTCGATCTCAGGCTTGACCTGGGCCGCCGTCATGGCGCCCGCCAGACGCTCGAGAAAGGCCGGGTGATTGACGAAGACCCGGCCACCGAGATTGGTCGATCCAGCGTCGAAGGAGGCCATCTCCGGTTGCAGCTCGGTCAGGGGCCTGATGCGCTCGTCGTCGGTTGCCCCGGAGAGCCCCGACGACGAGAGATTGAGGACGATGTCGCAGCCCTCGCGCACCAGCTCGACCACGCGGCGGAACTTCTCGAAGTCCATGCAGGCGCGGCCCTTGCGCGTCGCGGACGTGCACGTGGGCGATCGCCGCCCCGGCCTGCCACGAGAGGTGGATCTCCTCGGCAATCTCCTCTGGCGTGAAGGGAACATAGGGCAGTGTGCTGGCGGGTGGTGCGCGAACCGGTGGTGGCAATCGTGATGATGACGGGATCCATTAGCTGACCTCCGCGAACCTCTCGAGGACCAGATCGATCACAGCATCGTTCATGGCGCTCGAGACGCACATGAGACCGTCGTGGGCGACAAGCACACCTGACTCGGTAGAGACGCCACCACAAGCCCGGCATGTCAACCTCGCCGACGATTCTCAGCAGCGATCCTCGCCCGTTGACCTCATAGCCCAGCCCCTGCAGCTCGCGACGCAGCCGGTTGCCCAGATTGTTGATCTTCTCGATCTGTTCCTGGTCGAGCAGGCTAAGGGCAGCAAGACCAGCCTTCATGGTGACCGGATTGGCGCTGAAGGTGCCGCCATGATCGATCGCGCCCGGCTGCCGCGGGTCGAACACCGTCATGATCTCCTCGCGGCCGCCGAACGCCCCCACCGGAAAGCCGCCGCCGATGATCTTCCCCAACACGGTGAGGTCCGGAGTGGCCTCATAGAAGTCCTGCATTCCCCCGTGGGAGAGGCGAAAGGTGATGACCTCATCGACGATCCACACGATGCCGCATCGCTCGGTCTCTTGTCTCACAAGCCGCACGAAGTCAGCCGAGGCAGGGACTAGTCCGGTCCGATTGGGCATGAGGTCCATCAGCACACAGGCTAGCTTCCCGCCGTGGGCCTCGGTGGCGGCCAGAAAGCGTTCCGCATCGCCTTCCGGCACGGAGATGACCTCGGCCTCCAGCGCGGCGGGCCTTCCCGGCGCGCCGTCGCTTGCCACCGCATCGTAGGTGCCATGATAGCAACCGGCGAAGCGCAAGATGCGGTCGCGGCCCGTCCAGGCTCGCGCCGCCCGAATGGCCATCATCACCGCCTCGCTCCCAGAGTTGGCAAAGCGCAGCTTCTGTAGCGACGGTTGGCGCTCATGGAGGTGTTCGGCAAGTTCGACGTCAGCCGCGCTGGGCAGACCGAAGCAGCTTCCCGCCTGGATCGCCGCCGCGGCCGCCTCGACAATGGCCGGGTGGGCGTTGCCGTGAACCAGGGCGGTGTAGTTGCCAAGCAGGTCGATCAACCGATGTCCATCGACGTCCTCGAGCTCACAACCGCTGCCGTGAGCGACGTAGGGTGAGCTTGGACTGGCGCAGAGGGTCGAGCGGGTGTTGCCGCCGGGCATACGGGCCAGCGCCCTCGCATAGAGCGCCTCGGAGGCGCGCAGGTCGCCAGTTTGCTTACCACGAAGGCTCACAATTGCTCCAAGTCTACTGAGCGAAATGCTGTGTCTACACTGGCCTTGGTCTTCCGCGGGGTGCTCAGTTTTCGACCGGCGATAGGTGCTCAGTTCTCGGCGCCGACACCCCTAGCTGGTCGATCCTAGCACCCGATCTTGCGACGGCGTGGGGTTACGTTGGGTCAAGGCCAGCACGATTGACGGTTGCTGGAGGCCTCCACGACCTGTCGAGCACGCAAGACGCGTGCACCGGGCCGTGTCGCCGCCGTCATGCCGACGCCTAGAGCACTCGCTCTTACTCACTTCCGTGGTGTGGCGCGACTGCCTACTCCTCCAAGCGGCCGACCACTCGACAGCGGCACGTTCAGTGGCCGCCGACGCGCACCAGCATCTTGCCGATGTTCTCGCCGCGCATGAGGCCGATGAACGCAGCGGGCGCGTTCTCGATGCCCTCGACGATCGTCTCGGCCAGGCGGATGCGACCCTCGGCCAGCCAGGCGCCAGACCTCGGCGAGGAACGCCGGCCGGCTCTCGACGTGGTCGCCCACGAGAAAGCCGCGCAGCGTGAGACGCTTGCCGACCAGCAGCGCCAGGTTGCGCGGGCCGGCGGGCGGCTCGACCGCGTTGTACTGCGAGATCGCTCCGCACAGGGCCGCACGGCCGTGCGGGCGCAGGGCGCCGATGGCCGCCTCGAGGTGCTCGCCGCCGACGTTGTCGTAGTACACATCGATGCCCTCCGGCGCGGCCTCGGCCAGACGCCGGGCCACGGGGCCCTCGTGGTAGTCGAAAGCGGCATCGAAGCCGAGCTCGTTGCGCAGATAGGCAACCTTGGCTGCCGATCCGGCGCTGCCCACCACGCGGGCCGCGCCGTGCAGCTTGGCGATCTGGCCGGCGAGACTGCCGACGGCGCCGGCGGCGCCCGAGACGAAGACGACGTCGCCGGGTTGCAGCGCGGCGATCTTAAGCACGCCGACCCAGGCGGTCAGGCCGACCATCCCGAGGACGCCGAGCCAGGCGCTGAGCGGCGCCTCAACGGCCGGAACGCGACGAAAGGCGGCCGCCTCCCCGAGGGCGTACTCGCGCCAGCCCAAGTCGTGCAGGACGATGTCACCGACGGCCAGCTCGGGCGACTGCGAGGCGACGACCTCGCCGACCGACAGGCCGGTCATCACCTCTCCCAGTGCGAAGGGCGGCGCGTAGGACTTGGCATCGCGCATGCGGCCCCGCATGTAGGGGTCGACCGAGATGAAACGATTGTGGACCAGGACCTGACCAGGCCCCGGGTCGCACACCGGCACCTCGACGACGGCAAAGTCGCTGGGACGCGGCTCGCCCTGCGGCCGGGCGACAAGATGGATCTCTTTGCTGCTGCCCGAAGACTTCATCTGGGACCCTCCTGAACGGGGGACACCGACTCGGCCTTTGGGCCGGTCGGCCTCTTGTGGATCTCGTTGAGCGAGATCCGGTGCGGCGGGCCAACGGCGAAGGCGATCGCCGCTGCGACGTCCTTTTGCCTGCAGCGCGCCGACGAAATCGCGGCAACCCTATGCACCCTCGCGAACACGATCGTTGCCGGTGTGGCCGGTCAGCTTGGTGGTGACGGTGCCCGGTTCAACGACGATCGCACGTGCCCTGGCTTGAAGGCATTCCTGGCGCAGAGCGTCCGTCCAGGCTGCGAGGCCCCACTTGGTGGCGGTGCAGACCGAGGAGTTGCGGCCAGTCGTGCGCCCTGCGACCGAACTGATGTTGAAGACCACGTCTGCCTCCTGACGAGGAGAACCAACGAGGTGGCGATCCTGCCCGTTGCGAAACCAAGGGCTAGCCAAGGCAAGCGAAAGCCCGCTGCAACCTCGAGGGCGCTGACAATTCAGCCGTGCTAAGACGTGCCTGTCTTGTCGCGCTTCAGACGTGTCACGCCAAGCCTTCAGTCGGTCTGTCGTGCCACGCCTCGCCATACCGATGGCTGCAACGGGCACGATGAGTATCCGCGCCACGGTCCGTTTCTACACCCGTTGGCGGGCTGGCGGTCGTTTGTGGACCGCAGGGGTCCGACGGATCGCGGGCCGCAGTGATGCCGGCTGAGTCCGCCAAACACAGGTCACCCGTGCGCTCCGGAAGATGCTGCGTGGGACACCGTCGCCGACGCGATGCCGACGTCCCCTCAGGGCGCATCGATGTCGTCCTCCGTGATGCCAAGCGTTTGGTCCCCACCCCGAGCGCCGCTTTCGCCAGCGGCGCTTGCCGCTGCGGAGCCTGGGTACACTGTGCTGATCGGGCGACCAGCCCAAGACCCGCTGTCCAGTTCGTGGAGGTCCAACTGTGCGTGCCGTGATCATCACCAAGCCGGGGGGCCTTGAGGTCCTGGATGTTGGCGATCGTGCCGTCCGGGCGGCGGGGCCACGCGAGGTCCGCATCTCAGTCAAAGCCGCGGCGGTTAATCCCACCGATATCGGCCTGCGCCAGCGCGGCGCCGGCGACGATCTGCAACCTCCCTGGGTGCCGGGCATGGATGCCGCCGGCACCGTCGAGTCCGTTGGCGAGGGCGTGAAGCGCCTTGGCGTCGGCGAGCAGGTCATGGCCGCGCTGAGCCCCAGCCGGCCCGAGGGTGGCGCCCAGGCCGAGCTGATCGTCGTGCCGGCGGCATCGGTGGTGCCGATTCCCGACGGCGCCACGCTGCCGCAGGCCGCCACGCTGCCCATGAACGGCCTCACCGCCCGTCTCGGGCTGGAGCTGCTCGGTCTTCGGGCGGGTCAGAGCCTCGCCGTCAGCGGCGGCGCGGGACTGTTGGCCTCCTATGTGATCGCACTGGCCAAGGCACGTGGCCTGCGCGTGATCGCCGACGCCAAGCCCGACGATCAGGAGCTGGTGCGCGGCTTCGGCGCCGATGTGGTCGTGCCGCGCGGTGAAGGCTATGCGGCCGCAGTCCGCGTGACGGCTGCCGACGGCGTCGATGCTCTGTTCGACACCGCGCTGCTCGGTCACAGCGCCTTTGCGGCGGTCCGCGACGGCGGTGCCATGGCCGTCGTGCGCGGCTGGGATGGCAGCACACCGGAGCGCGGCATCGTGATCCGCCAGGTCTGGGTGCGCAGCGCCCTGGAGCGCACCGACTGGCTTCAGGAGCTGCGCCAACTCGCCTCAGAGGGGCGTCTTTCGCTGCGCGTCGCCGCTGAGTATCCGCCCGAGCAGGCCGCCGAGGCACAGCGACTGATGGCCGCCGGCGGTCTGCGCGGGCGCGCGGTCATCGTCTTTTAGGAGCCAACCTCCCCGGCCTTGTGCCGCAAGACTGTCGTCCTTTGCTATCCATGCCCCCGGAAGGAGCCACGTGAAGAAGTCGCTCGGCGCAAAGACACTGCTCTACCCGACGCCCGTGCTGGTTATCGGCAGCTACGATGCCGGCGGACGGCCCAACGTGATGACGGCCGCCTGGGGCGGCATCGCCTGCTCCAAGCCGCCCTGCGTCTGCGTGTCACTTGCGAGCCGCGACGGCCACACACGGCAACATCGTCGCCCGCAAGGCGTTTACCATCAGCCTGCCCAGCCGAGCGCAAGTCGCTCAGGCCGACTACTGCGGTCTGGTCTCAGGGCGTAAGGTCGACAAGTTCGGCGTGACGGGACTGACGCCCGTGAAGGCCGAGTTCGTCGATGCGCCCTACGTAGCGGAGTTTCCGCTCGTCGTTGAGTGCGCGGTCGTCCAGGTGCACGAACTGGGCCTGCACACCCAGTTCATCGGCGAGATCAAGGACGTCAAGGTCGACGAGACTTGCCTGGACGGCGCCGGGCACATCGATGTTGGCAAGCTCGACCCGATCGCCTTCGCACCCGAGTCTGGTGGCTACTTCGCCTTGGGTGCGTTCATCGGCCCGGCGTTCTCAGTCGGAGGAGTATTCGTCGCTGAAGCCAGCTCATGATCGATGCATGAGCCGGCCATAGACGGCTGGGTTGGCATCTGACGACCTCTACTTCCGGGCGGGCGATCGGCCGAACACCTCCCGGGCAGCCGTTTCTGCTTGCCCCGACGGCACGGGATGGCCTTGTTTTGCGAGGACCGACTCCAGCGCCCGCAGGAAAGCAAGCACGTTCTCTTCGCGACTCGCGTAGCCCATCAGCCCGACGCGCCACACCTTGCCGGCCAGGGCACCCAGGCCGCCGCCGATCTCGATGCCGAACTCCTCAAGCATCTGGGCGCGGGCGGTGGCGTCATCGACTCCCTCCGGGATGACGACCATGTTGAGCTGCGGCAGACAGTGAACTCTCATCGACGAAGAGCGAGAGCCCCATGGCGTCCAGGCCGGCGGCCAGCGCCAGATGGTTGCGGCGATGGCGCTCCCAGGCGTGCTCGAGCCCCTCTTCGCGGAGCATGAGCAGCGCTTCGTGAAGGCCGTAGAGCGCGTTGACCGGCGCCGTGTGGTGGTAGGTCCGCGAGCCGGCCGACCAGTACCCGAGCTGCAGATCAAGGTCCATGAACCAGCTCTGGCAGCGCGTCGTGCGCTCCCGGACCCTCTGCACGGCGCGGGCGTTGAAGCTCACCGGGGCAAGACCAGGCGGGCACGAGAGGCACTTCTGGCTGCCGGCGTAGATCGCGTCGATGTCCCACTCATCCGCCTTGACCGGGCACCCGCCCAGAGCGGTCACCGCGTCGACGATCACCAGACACCCGTGGCGGTGAGCCAAGGCGACCAGCGGCTCCGGCTCAGTGAGGGCGCCGGTGGAGGTCTCTGCCTGGACGAAGGCGACCAGCGTCGCCTCGGGATGCTCGTGCAAAGCGGCCTCGAGCTTGGCGTCTGAGACCGGCGCACCCCACTCGTCGTCAACGACGACCGCCGAGGCGCCGCAGCGTCGCACGTTCTCGACCATGCGGCCGCCGAACACCCCGTTGCGACAGACGATCACCGTCTCGCCCGGCTCAACGAGGTTCACAAAGCAGGTCTCCATGCCCACCGAGCCCGGACCTGAGATCGGGAAGGTAACGTCGTTGGCTGTCTGGAAGGCGTAGCGCAGCAGTTCCTTGAGCTCCTCCATCATGCCGACGAAGGCCGGGTCGAGGTGACCGATGGTCGGTCGGGCCATGGCTGCGAGCACCCGCGGGTGCACGTCGGACGGACCCGGCCCCATCAGCCTGCGGGCGGGCGGCGTGAACGAACCAAAGGTGGCGTCATTAGCTCGGTCCCGTGTGCCGTGACTCATCTGCGGCCCTCCCCAGTCAGCGATCTGAATCCACTCGCTGGATCCGTCTTCTATGATAGCAAGGGGGGCCTCTCCCCCATGACTGTGCGCCACGTCCATGCCTGCCTGCACCGTGCCTTCAGAGACGCCGTGCGCTGGAACCGCCTCTTCCGCAACCCGGTCGATGCCGCCGACCCGCCCAAGGTGGCAGGAACCGGCGGCCGCGAGATGAAGACCTGGGATGCCACCCAGGTCAGGGCCTTCCTGGAGGCGACCCGCAACGACCGCCTCCACCCCCTCTGGCGTCTGCTGGCGCTGACCGGCATGCGACAGAGGCGAGGTCCTCGGGCTGAAGTGGGAGGACATCGACTTCGAGGCGGGACGGCTCTCGGTACGCCGCTCCCTCATCCCTCTCGGCGGCGAGGTCATCGTCTCCGAGCCCAAGACGGCCCGCGGCCGGCGCTCGATCGCCCTGGACCCCGAGACGGTCGAGGTGCTCAAGGCTCAGGCTGCCCGCCAGCTCGCCGAACAGCAGGAGTGGGGCGAGGCCTGGACCGACTCCGGCTACATCTGCACCAAGGAAGACGGCACGCCCTACCACCCCGAGGTCGTCAGCCGCTACTTCAGGCAGGCGGTCAAGGAGGCCAAGCTGCCCGACGATCCGCCCCCACGACCTACGGCACACCCACGCCACCCTGGCCCTGCGGGCCGGCATCCACCCCAAGGTGGTCTCCGAGCGCCTCGGCCACGCCACCGTCTCGATCACCCTGGACACCTACTCGCACGCCATCCCGGCGATGCAGGAAGAGGCGGCGGTGATGATCGCGGAGCTGGTGTTCACGGACAAGTAGCACCGCTTCTTGCAGCAGACCGAGATCACCGTCCGGGGCGGAACCCACCTGTCGTCGTCGTGAGGATCCCGGCGGAGCCGTAGGTCCAGTCACCGGAATCAGCGATTGCCCAGCCGTGGTTGCGATTGACGAAGGCCACCGCGCCGACCTCGCTCCCCGGGCGCTGGAGGGGCGAGACGATCAACGGTCCACTCGGCGCCTCAGCCCCGCCTCTTCCCAGATGCCCGACAGACTTGGGGACCGCCCCGCCCGCTGCACCGTCCCCGGAGGCGCCGCCTCTGCCTGGCGCGGCGATTCGCCCCTGGGCGGCACGACGGCCTTCATCTCAGGGCAGCGGCGCCGTGGTCAAGTTCCTGGTCATAATGCCCAGACTGCCGCCGATCATCAGGGTGTCGCTGCCCACGAACTGGACGCTGGTCAACCCGCCGCCTGTGGGTGCTCCGTCATAGGACCACGTCGCCCCGTCGTCGCGGCTCGTCGCGACACCAGGGCCGACGGCACACACGGCACACAGCAGCGAGCCGGAGCGGGCGATGCTCACGTTTGAATCGCTGATGGGTAGATCGGCCCCTGGTTGCCAGGTCTGGCCGCCGTCGTTGCTGGTGAAGGAAGCTGCGGGGTAGCAACCTCGGAAGGCATGGGCGATGATCAGAGCGTGAGAAGCATCCTCCACGGTCACGGCCCTGGGCAGGTCTTTCGAGATGGGGAGGCGCGTTTTCGCCCAGGTGCGTCCGCCGTCGCTTGTGACCAGAATGACGCCGGAGACGGTGTTGGTGAGGGCGATGCCGTGCCGGGCGTCGGCGAAGTCCAGATGAGCAATGGTGGAGAGGGCTCCGATCGCCTCGCGCCTGTGGGCCCAGTGCCGCCCGCCGTCGACCGTACGCAGCAGCATGTTGCCGCCGCTGGCCCAGCCGTGCCGGGCATCGACGAAGAAGACGTCGCGCAAGTTGACGGTGACGCCGCTCCGCTGCCGCGTCCAGTGGTGACCGCCGTCGCTGGTGTGGATGACGAGGCCCTTGCGGCCGACCGCCCACGCCCGCCTGGCGCTGACGGCTGCCACCGCGGCCACTTTGCGTTTCATTGTGATTCTCCAGTGCTGGCCGCCGTCGGTGGACCTGATCACGCAGCCGGTGGTCCCCCAGACCGTCCCGCCGGCGACCGCCGCCAGGCCGCTCACTGCCGTGCCCCCCGGCGGGGCAGCGGGGGTGACCTGCTGCCAGGTCTTGCCGCCGTCGGTCGTGCACGAGTAGGTGGCGCCGTCTACGATCCAGCCGTTCGAGGGGTCGGAGAACGACACTGTGCCGGTCAGGCGGGGCAGCGTCTTCCATGTCTTGCCCCCGTCGGATGAGTGCAGGGCGCCGCCGCCCACCACCCAGACGTCGTTACCCACCGTAGTGACGCTCGCGACGCCCGGGGCCCGGCGCACCTTGTGCCAGGTTACCCCGCCGTTCGTGGTACCCCACAGCCAGCTGTCGCCGCTGGGCCAGCTTTCTCCGGTGGCCCACCCCTTGGTCGCCGAGGAGAAGGTCGCATTGCCGATGTCGGCGCCCCCCCTGACCATCGTGGGCGCCGACCAGGTGGCGCCCCCGTCGGTGGTGCGCCACATCTGCGTGCCGACGATCTCGCCGTTGTCGGAGCCGGTCGACCAGACGGTCTCCATGAGCAGGGCCCGCTGGCCGCCCTGCGGGGCCAGCGTCCCGAAGAGGCTGTTGTCACCGGAGGGCGCGTCGAGCGGAGCACTCCAGGTCTGGCCGCTGTCGGTGGTGTGGTAGAGGGTGCTGCCGTCGCCGTACGGGGCCACCACCCAGCCTGACAGCGGTCCCGCAAAGCGGACCAGCAGCCACCCCGGCTCCGCTGGCACCGTCAGGTTGGACTGCCAAGTGGCGCCGCTGTCGGTCGTGTGGAGCAGCATCTCGTTCTCTAGGGTCGTGTCGGGGCCCCAGGCCCAACCCTCGGTCGCCGAGACGAACTGGACGCCTGGGTCCGCCGGCAAGGCCAGGCACCGCGCTGGTGCGACTCCACGTCCAGCTGGCGCCGCCGTCGGTGGTGGCCAGGAGGTCGCTCATGCTGGTTGCGACAAAGAGCTCTCCGGGGGCCGCTGTCGAGATGGAGTGTCCGGGGTAGCCGAACGGCAAAGGACGCGACCAGGTCCACAGGCCATCGGGCGAGGTGAAGGGGGCGGCAGCGGCGGGGGCAGCCAGGATCGCGCCGGTGGCCGTGGCGATCACGGCAACCGCAAGCGCGGCCAGCAGAAGGAAACGGATCGCAGCTCTCATCTCAGTGTCCTTTCTCCCAACACGACACGCGGCCAGACTCAGCACTCCGCCGACTTGCGCCCAACGTACGCCTCTACAACCTACGGCGCGTTTCCGCCGGTCGTCGTCGTGAGGATGTCGGCGTCCTGGCCGGCCACCCAGCCGTGCGTCGGGCTCACAAAGCTCAGTGTGCAGAGACCCAGGTCCGTGCCGACCGACTGCTTGGTCCACGTGAGTCCGCCGTTCGTGGTCTCGATCACCGTGCCGCCGGCCTCGACCCAGCCGTGAGTGGCATCGGCGAAGACGACGTCGGTGAGAGCCGGGCTTCCGAACTCCGGCCAGAGATGCCGTGCGGACCTGATCCACGTCTTCCCGGCGTTCGAGGTGCGGAAGATCTCGCAGGCGCTGTCGTCGTAGCCGACGGCGACGAGATGTTTGGCGTCGATGCAGGCGATGGCGCGCAGCTCGCCGTCGCTCGTGTTGCCGGTCATCGGAGGACCGTAGGCGAGCTGCCTGGTCCAGGTGGCGCCGCCGTCGGTGGTGGCGATGATCGTCGTGTAGTTGGTCCCGGTGTCGCCTACGACCTCGCCGACCGCCCAGCCGTGCAGGGCGTCGGCGAAGGCGACGTCGTGGAGCATGGCGTCGGGGACCGGCGTCGTCTGTCTGGTCCAGTGCAGGCCGCCGTCGGTCGTGTTGACGATCACACCGACACTCGCATTGCCATACTCGATCTCCTCGCCGCCCACCGCCCAGCCATGCTCGGCATCGACGAACGTGACGCCCAACAGGTCGTCCGTGACGCCGGAGGTCTGCGGCGTCCAGGTGGCGCCGCCGTCGGTGGTGCGCACGATGACGCCCTGGTCGCCGACGGCCCACCCGTCGCTCGCGTTGATGAAATGCGCGTCGTTCAGATCCTGGGTGGTGTTTGACGCCTGTGCGGCCCAGGCAGCGCCGCTATCTGTGGTCTTGAGGATCTCGCCGGTTGCGCCGACCGCCCAGCCGGTGGCGGCGTTGACGAACTGCAGCGCGTCGAGATTGCCGAAGTAGCCGGCCGCTGCGCGTGTGCTCGACTGCCAGGTTGCGCCGCCGTCGGATGTGCGACTCAGGCCGCCAGCCGCCTACGACCGCATCTGACGGCGTGAGGGCAAAGCCCCAGGTGGCGAACGGAGCGGTGGCTTGGCGCAGCCAGTCGGCGCCCCCGTCGGTCGTGTGGTAGACGGCGCCGCAGGCGGCCCAGCCGTTCTGCGAGTCGGCGAACGTCAGCCCGATGACGGTGGGGCGAATCGAGAGCTGGCTTGTCCAGTGGGCGCCCCCATCGCTCGTGTGGATGATCTCGCCTCCGCCGGAGACCCAGCCGTCTTTCGGGCTGGTGAACCGCATGCCGGTCAGGTTCCGGCGCGAGCCGGTGCCGGTGTGCAGACGCTGCCAGGTCACGCCTCCGTTGACGGTGCGCAGGAGCGTGTCAATGCGCCGGAGACCCACGCCCGACGCGTGCTCAGGGCCTG
Organism: uncultured Actinomycetes bacterium; assembly: GCA_963751565.1. GTDB lineage: Bacteria > Actinomycetota > Thermoleophilia > UBA2241 > UBA2241 > Bog-752. Next base: position 227,853 of record CAVVVA010000004.1, read on the forward strand.
CACGCAGTGGAACCTGCCGTACTTGCGCGTGACCTGGATGTCCCAGTGCAGGCCGCCGTCGACGGTGTGCAGCACGGCGTCGCCGGAGATCGCCCAGCCCACCTTCCGGTTGGCGAAGCTGACGGAGTCGATCCCGCCGACTCGCCTGAGCAGCACGCGGACCCAGCTCCTGCCGCCGTTGGTCGTGCGGTAGACGACCACCCTGCCGGTTCTCGCGTCGGCCGGGTAGCCGACCGCCCAGCCGTGCTTGGCATCGACGAACGTGATGGCCTTGAAGGAGACGCGGTGGTGAGCCTGCACGGTCAGGGTGAGGCCGCCGTTCGAGGTATGGAAGATGTCGCCGTCGCCGATCAGCCAGCCATGCCCGGCGTCGAGGAAGCAGCCGCCGGTGTAGCCGTTGCCCTCCGGCAGAGGGTTCTGCCACTGCCAGCCGCCATTGCCGGTCGAGAGGGCCGAGGCGGGGCCGGCCGTATGCGGCGGCGTGTCGTTTTGACCGGGCGAGGTCAAGGGGGCGGCGCCGGCGGGGGCAGCCAGGATCGCGCCGGTGGCCGTGGCAGACACGGCAACCGCGAGCGCGGCCAGCAGAAGATAACGGATCGCGGCTCTCATCTCAGCGTCCTTTCCGCGACATGGGGTGGGGACCCGGTCGGGCAGGGACACGGTCACGGTGACGTCGGCGTCGCCGTGGGCGTCGGCGTTGGCGTGGGATTCGCCGACGTTGAGCTCGAGCT
>CAVVVA010000005.1:0-839217 GCA_963751565.1 uncultured Actinomycetes bacterium
CTAGTGAACGCTCCGGACACGGCGACCGCTGGCCAGGCCTTCAATGTAACGGTGACCGCCGAGGATGCCTACGGCAACGCGGCAACCGGCTACGCCGGTGCGGTTGCCTTGGGCTCGAGCGATTCCGCAGCGACCCTGCCCAGCAACTACACCTTCACCAGCGGCGACAACGGCACCCACACCTTCATTGATGGCGTGACCCTGAATACGGCGGGACTGCAAGCGGTGATGGCCACCGACACGGTGGAGCTCGAACATCTCCAGCGGCGAGAGCGGCCAAATCGCTGTGAGCGCTGACTAGGCGCTTTGGTGTGTCGGCGACCACCGACTACCTGGTGACCTCCAGCCCTTGCAGCCTGGTGGCCGGAGCCGGCGTGGCCGCGTCTCCACAAAGCCGGACGCGAACGGCAACCCCGTGAACAGGTCTGGCGTCACAACTACCTGAGCAACACCCGGACAAGCGGATCGTTTGGCCGGTTGCCCCCGACGCCCCGCCTGCCTTGTCTGATTGCCGATCGCTCTATTTGATCGTCACATTCACCAAGGCGCTCTTTGCTGCGAGGTAGGAGGCGTTGCCCGCCATGCGCACCTGCAGTTTGTAGCTTTCACTGATCGGCGTGCCGAACAGCCTGCGTGGCAAACGTGATCCCTGCCGACGAGCGCGACGACGGCGCCCTGGTGATCTTGTGCCAGGTGCCGCCTCGATTGGTCCAGATGGTGACGCTGCGGCCGCGCTCCGCGGGAAGACCTTACCGGTCAACCGGTAGATAGCTCCCTTGCGCAGGTGCAGCGACGTGTACGCAAGGCTGATCCGAGGACGCACGCCGACGGTCACTGCAGCGCTCGTGGCGGCCGAGTGGCCTGCGAAGACAAAGCGCGCCCTGTACTGGGTGGTCGACAGCGGCGCGTGGCGAACCACGCAGTCGGGGGCCGGCTCGACGACCACGGCCATGTGCGGATCGCCTTCCAGGCGCCGCCAGCGGGCCGTTCGTCTAGAGTCAGCGTGCCGGGCGCCCGGCACGACGACGACGCCGTCAGGAGCACGTCGTTGCTCGCTGTCACCTTGGTGGTTGAGGTCTTCAGCGAGAGCGGCGCGGCACCGTACGACAGGGTCCGCTCGATGTGCCCGTCAGACGACAGCGCATAGGCAACTCCACCGGGGCCGGCGGCGCACGAGACGATGGCTCCGGTGAGTGGACCGGCGTCCGATTTCCAGGTGTTGTTCGACAGGACAAAGCGTTCCAGCAGGCCCGACTGCCCACCGACGAGAAGTTGGGGCTCCGGGGCGCGGAGGACGGTCGCCGAGAGCTGTGTCACGGCATTCAAGGTGGCGACGGGCGGAGCAGGCAGGGGTGCAAACGTAGCGCCCTCGTCGCCGCTCCCCTGAATGTCCCTCGCGCCGACAGCGAACAGTTGAGGGGTGCCATTGCCCCACACCGGTGTCGAAGTCATCGCCAGGACCACCGGATTCAGGAAGGTCGTCTGGGCTGCCCAGGTGCCGTCGCTGCCCCTGGTCACGAGGGCTCCGTTGGCTCCCGTCGCTGCGGCGAAGCCGCCGGGGCCGGCGACGATCGATGTGGGCGCCGTCGGATAGGACGTGAGAGTCGTCGCCTCCGCGGTCCAGGTGGGCGTCGTGAGGTTGATCGCGGTGACTATCAATGATGGTGACAATGACAACGCGCAGACGAGCCGGGCCGATGTGGCAGCTGCGATGGCGTCGAAGTTGCCCGTCACATTGACGGCCTGCCAAGTGGTGCCACCATTGCTGGTCACGTCGATCGTGTCGGCCGGGCCTACGGCCCAGCCGTGGTTCGCATCACTAAAGGCGACTGCCTGAACCGGCGCTCCGCCAGGCAGCGCCCGTTGTGTCCAGGTCGCTCCTCCGTCGATGCTGACGGCGATCGTGTCGCCGTCGCCGACCACAGCGACGCCGGCGTCGCCGAAGGTGGCGATCTCGCTTGCGCTCGCCGGCGACGGGTAGGGGTCAGCGAGCTGCACCCATGGCGCCGTGGCCGCCGCCGAGGAGTTCGCCGCGAACGCCGGCGGGCCGGCCAGCGTCAGGACTCCGACCAGCACCAGCGTGACGGTCGGGCCCACGACGAGCCGAATCAGGGGTGTCGTGCCTCTCATGGCGGCGGTGGCGGCTGGGGCGTCGGCTGGGGTGCCACGGGCGCCGGTGGCGCGACGGTCGATGTGCGCGTGGCCGTCTTCGCCGCGGCCGCTCTGCGGTGTGCCAGGGTGGCGTCGATTCGGGCGAGGAGGGCGGCCGCTCCGGGATAGGACGGGTCGACCCGCAGCGTCTGACGAACGACTTTGAGACCGGCGACCCAACGGCCGGCTGCGGTGAGGGCGACCGCGCGGAGTGCGAGAGGCTCGGCGCGCACCCGACGAGCGGCCTCGGCGGCCAACCAGGCGGCGGGGCCGCAGCGCGGATAGCGCAGGAGCACGCTGACGGCGTCCGCGCCGGCCAGCCGCCATTCCCTGGTCTTGAAAGCCTGGTTGGCGCTGACCAGCAGCAGCACCGCAGCCACCGCGGCATTGCTGCTCGTCGACAGGCGGACCGTCACCGCGGGTGGCACACGACTCGACAGGTCAGCGAGCAGAGCTTGGGCTGTGGTGTAGCGGCCGGACTGGAAGAGCGCCGCGCCGCGACGAAGCGTCAGCGTGGCGGCGGTCGGCTGCAACGTCCCGTTCAGTGCGGCGACGTACTCCCTCTGACCGTTGGACAGGGCGATGGCATCGTTCAAGAGAGCGCGCGCGTCCGCGTAGGGTCGGCCCATCACTTCGGCGGCCCTCAGCTGCTGGATGGCGTCGTGGTACTGTCCCACGGCGAGCGCCCGCTGGCCGCTGATGTAGTCGCCGTGCGCCTTCGCGACGAGTGCCGCATAGCCGGCGACAACCAGTGCCACGCCGACGATGATGATCGACATGGCGATCACTAGAAGCCGCAGGCGTCGGTGAGGGCGGTCGTACACCCAGTAGGGCTCGACCTGTTCTGCAGGCGACCAAGACCGCGGCTCCGGGGCCTTCATCGGCTGATCGACCAAGATGATTTCCCCCTCTGTGCGGGCCGATCGGCGGCTCGATGACTCATGGTACCCCGGTGGGGGCGCATCGCCAACACGTTGGAGCGCCGAGGAGTGGCCCGCGGCCGGCGGGCGACGGCCGGCTCGCCGACACCGCCGGAGGTTTGACGATCGCCTAGGCGGAGGTCATTTCGGCGGCCCGACCATGGCGTCGCGCAGCCGCCGGTACCAGGCGCCCGAGGCGAGGGCCAGGGTGACCGCGGGGTTGCCGAGGTACGAGACCTCGATGCCGGGGAGCTGCAGGTAGCGCCGCGGGCGCGCCTGGCGCAGCACGCGCGGCGCCTTGTCGAGCGACACGATGCGCTCCGTCCCGGTGCGCTGGCTCCCATACCACACGAACATGCGGCTCGGCCTGACGTCGATGCCGACGAGCGGGCCGACCTGCAGGACGATCTGCCGCTCGACGCCGCGCTCCAGCTCGGTGGACTGTCTGGTGAGTGCCATGGCCGCCTTCCGTCCTAGACTGGGGGTAGTGTTCCCCGTTCGATCGAGTCGATGTACACGCTCAGCAGCACCACGTCGGCGAGGAAGCTGACGCTGCCCCAGACCAGCACGTGGATCAGGACGGTGGGCCCCTGGGCGAGCGCGCGTCCCGACTCCCCGGGCGCCAGCTGCCACAGCACGAGAGAGACTTCGAACAGGCTGAAGAGGACGAGCAGCGAGACGAACGCGTTGGCGGCGAACGTCCGCACGGAGCGCACGAGCGCCCGCGTGACGCCGACGTTGCTCGCCACGATCGCGTACTCGGCGTAGAGCAGCGGCACGTAGACGATCGTCTGAACGGCGAACACGAACAGCAGGAGTCCCGCTCCCCCAAAGCGGTCGCTCGCCGCGTCCTCCAGCGCGCCGATTCCCCACGAGATCGCGGCGATCAGGGCGAGCAGCGCGAACAGCCTCGCGAACTGCCGCAGGTCGCGCGGTCCCCAGTGCAGCCGCCCGAGCAGCGAGCGCAGATAGCCGGCGGTGAAGAAGGCCGACACGATCAGGTAGGCGGCGGCCACGGCGATCACGGCGACGCCACGACCGGCGGCCGCGTCGCCGGCCACGCTGTTGTTGGTGTGCAGCAGCGTGGCCAGGGAGCGGTGCCGGAACAGCCAGCCCGTCGCCAGGGGCGCTCCGAAGTCGAGCACGCCGAGCCCGATGGCGTAGAAGACCAGGAATTCCTTGGCACGCAGGAGCCGGCCGATGCGCTGGAGCAGCGCGGGGCGCGCATTCATCTGCATGGCCGGGGAGTATACACTACCGGGTAGCATGGGCAGTCCCCTCCGCACAACCTCTCACCGCCGGCTACGGTCGCTGACCCTCGTAGCGGCGGTCGTCGGGCTGGCGGCGGCGGCGGCGGGGTGGCCGCTGCCGGCGGCAGCGGCCACCCCGCCGCCGCCGCCGGTCACCGCCAAGGCCTACGTCGTCATGGACCAGCAGACCGGCGTCGTGCTCGCCGAGCAGAACGACGACGCGCGCCTGCCCATGGCCTCCACGACCAAGATCATGACCGGATTGCTCACGCTCGAGCACTTTCACAACCTCGCCACGGTGGTGGCGGCGCGGCGCGACGCGGTGGGGGTCGGCCAGGACGAGATCTACCTGCAGAGGGGCGAGAAGCTGACGGTCAACCAGCTGCTCGAGGCGCTGCTCATCCAGAGCGCCAACGACGCCGCGGCCGACCTCGCCGACGCGGTGGCCGGCAGCCAGGCGAAGTTCGTGGCTCTGATGAACGCCAAGGCGCGCGAGCTCGGCCTGACGAACACCCACTACGAGAACCCCCACGGCCTCGACGCGCCGGGCCACTACACGAGCGCCCTCGACCTCACCCATCTCGCTCGCATCGCCATGCGCGACCCGCGCTTCGCCGGCTACGTCCGCCACTACACGGCGACCATCCCCTGGGCGCACCATCCCTACCCCCGGGTGCTCGTCAGTCACAACGAGCTGCTCGAGGACTACCCGTGGGCCTACGGCGTCAAGACGGGCTGGACCGACGGCGCCGGCTACTGCATCGTGGCGGCCGGCCTGTGGCGCGGCCATCGCATCCTGGTCACCCTGCTCGGCGAGCCCGACGACGCGCACCGCCTGGCCGACGCGGTCAAGCTGTTCCACTGGTCGGCGAGCCAGTACGAGCCGCAGACCATCTGGTCGGCAGGCGAGGTGCTGGCCCGGGTCGCGGTGCCCTACCACGACGCCACGCTGGCCCTGGTCGCGGCCGCGCCGGTCGCCGGCTCGCTGCGCATCGGGGCGCGGATCACGAGCCGGGTCGTCGCGCCCCGTACGGTCGGACTGCCGGTCGCCCAGGGCCAGACGCTGGGCACGGCTCAGGCGTTCGCCGACGGCCAGCGGGTGGGCGCCGTGCGGCTGGTCGCCGCCACGTCGTACGCCCGGGTGGGGCTGCTCGCGAAGGTCGGCTACCAGATCCATCGCGCCTGGCACTGGCTCACGTCGCATCTCTGATCGACATCTGCTTCGGGCGCCGTCGAACGGTTCGGCGGCGTGCTCTTGCGGCTCCCAGGCACACGCCGCGCGCCCGTCCGGGTACACTGTCGTCATGAGGATCTCGCGAAAGCTGCGCCTGCTGGCGGCGCTCGTCTTCTTCTTTTTCGTGCTCTACCCGAACCCCCTCGTGCTGGTGCGCAGCATCGAGCACCTGAGCCACCCTTCCATCGACCCGCAGGCCGTGGCGGCGATCGCCAGGACCCTGCCCGACAACCCTCGACTGATCGAACAGGCGGTGCTCACGCGCATCGTGCCGTACGCCTATGACTGGCAGACGGCGGGAGTGCCGTGGTACTTCCCGACCACGCGCGAGGCGCTCGCCCAGAAGCGTGGCGACTGCGAGAGCCGGGCCGTCGTTCTGGCGAGCATCCTGGCCTACAAGCACATCCCCTATTCGCTGCACATGTCGTTCGACCACATCTGGGTCGACTACCCCGGTCACGTGGCGACCGCGCTCGAGAACCCCGGTGTGCAGCTGGCGGTGCGCGAGCACGGCCACTTCGTCTTTCATTGGCCTAAGGACTTCCACCTCGGAGCCGAGGTCAACGCCCAGATCGCCGTCTACTGGACGCCCATGCCGCTCGGCCGCCGGGCGCTGCTGTTCGGCGGCCTGCTGGCGATCGCTTTCGTCAATGTGATCGTGCGCTGGGCGCGGCGGGCCGGCGCGGCGGGGAGGCGTCTGAGCGAGCGTCGCCGGGGGCTGCCGCAGGGCCAGGGCGTGGTGACATATCATGAGGCTCCGGCTACGCGGCCGCCGAGCATGGAGGACGAGCGATGAATGAACCCGCACGACCAATCGATCTGCGCAGCGACACGGTGACGCGGCCGTCGCCCGAGATGCGGCGCGCCATGGCCGAGGCCGAGGTCGGCGACGACGTTCTGGGCGACGACCCGACCGTCATCCGCCTCCAGGAGTACGCCGCCGAGCTGTTCGGCAAGGAGGCCGGCCTCTACCTGCCGTCGGGCACCATGAGCAACCAGGTCGCCCTCCATGCCCAGACCACCGCCGGCGACGAGATCTTCCTGCACGCCAAGGCCCACATCGTCGAGAACGAGCAGGGCGGCGCCGCCGTACTGTCGGGTCTGCAGACGCGGACCTTCGACTCCGACGACGGCACGCTCGACCTCGAACTGCTCGAGCACTACTTTCACCGCGACGACGACGTGCATCACCCCCGCACGACGCTGGTGGCCGTCGAGAACACCCACAACTACTGCGGCGGCGTCGTGTACCCGCTCGACAAGATCCTCCTCTTGCGCGCGTTCTGCGACCGCCACGGCATGATCCTGCATCTGGACGGCGCCCGCGTCTGCAACGCCGCCGTGGCCTCGGGCGTGACGCTGCGCGAGATCGTCGCGCCGTACGACTCGGTGAGCGTCTGCCTGTCGAAGGGCCTCGGCGCTCCGGTCGGCTCGGTGCTGCTCGGCGACGCCGCGATGATCGCCCGCGCGCAACGGGCGCGCAAGCTCTACGGCGGCGGCATGCGGCAAGCGGGCATCATCGCCGCCGGCGGCCTGTACGCCCTCGAGCACAACGTCGCGCGACTCGCCGACGACCATCGCCGGGCCAGGGCGCTCGGCGAGCGCCTCGCGCGGGTGCCGGGGCTCGCGGTCGACGAGGCGCAAGTTGCAGACCAACATGGTCTTCGCCGACACCCACGGTGTCGGCCTGCCGGCGGCGAAGGTCGTCGAGGTGCTCGGCGACCAGGGCGTGCTGGCCTTAGACGAGGCGCCCTGGTCGGTGCGCTTCGTCACGCACCTCGACCTCGACGACGGTGCGGTCGAGCAGGCCGGCGAGATCGTGGCGCGCGTGGTCGAGCGCGCCGGCGCCTAGAGTCTCCGCGTGGGCGAGACTCCGGCCGAAGCGGGCTTCTTCATGCCGCCCGAATGGGCGGCGCACTCCTGCTGCTGGATCGCGTGGCCGTGCCGCGAGAACGGCTTCTACGACGTCGAGAGCGCGCGCGACGAGTGCGCGCTGGTCGCGCGCGAGCTGTCACGGCACGAGCCGGTGCGTCTGATCGCCACGCCGCGCGACCTCGACGAAGCGCGTCGGCGCTGCAGCTCCCGGCCGGACGGCGCTCCGGCCGACGTTGAGTTCGTCCGCATGCCGGCCGACGACTCCTGGACGCGCGACTCGGCGCCGACGTTCCTCGTGGACGGTCGCGGGACGCTCGGCGCGGTGGAGTGGCGGTACAACTCGTACGGCGGCCTCCACCGCGACTACGCCGAGACGGCCAGGATGGCCGCGCGGGTCGTCGAGCTGTCCGGCGCGCGCGGCTTCACGGCGCCCATCGTCCTCGAGGGTGGGGCGGTGCACACCGACGGGCAGGGGACGTTGCTCACGACCGAGGACGTGGTGCTCGACGAGCGGCGCAACCCCGGGCTGACACGGGCGGACGCCGAGGAGGTGCTCCGGCAGTACCTCGGCGTGCAGAAGGTCATCTGGCTGGCCGCTGCGCTCGAGCACGACAACACCGGCGGCCACGTGGACACGCTCGCCTGCTTCGCAGCGCCGGGTGTCGTCGTCGCGCTGTCGTGCGAGGACCGCGACGACCCCCAGTTCGACCCGCTGCACGCGAACGTCGCTCGCCTGAGGGCGGCCGTGACTGCGTCGGGCCGCCCCCTCCAAGTAGTGACGATCGACCACCCGCAGCGGCGTCTGGACGACGATGACGGACACCGCGTCTCCGCGTCGTACGTCAACTTCTACATCGCCAACGGAGCCGTCTTCGTCCCGGGCTTCGACGACCCGCACGACGGGCCGGCTCGCGAGACTCTGGCGCGGCTCTTCCCCGGACGCGAGGTCGTCCAGCTGCCGCTCGTTGAGCTCGCGCGGCTCGCGGCCGGCATCCACTGCATGACACAGCAGCAGCCGCTCGTGTGAGCGCTGCCAGCGTCGTGGTGTCTGACATTCCCGACCTCGGTCGACGGTAGGGTTAGTACCCTTCGTCGAGTGAGGGGTCGCACAGCCGAGGCGGCGAGGGGCGGGGGAGCGGCCGCAAGGCCGCTCCCCCGCCCCTCGCCGCACGCCCGGGACCGCGCGAGGCCGGTGCGCTACCTCGTGGCGGCCTTCGCCCTGGGCCTCGGCGTGCTCTTGCCCTTGCCGTTGGCCGGAGCGCTGCCGGAACCGGGCCGCACGGCGCCGTTGTGGTAGATCGCGATGATGTCGTCGCGCGACAGGCGGCGCGGGTTGTTGACCAGCAGGCGGGTCTGGGTCATGGCGCTGTCGGCCATCTCGTCGATCGCCGATTCGGGGATGCCGACGTCGGACAGGTACTGCGGCACCTGGATGTCGACGGCGAGCTGCTTCATGGCCTCGACCGAGCGGGCCGCCGCGTCGCGGACCGACAGACCTGCGATGTTCTCGCCCATCGCCACGGCGATCTCGGAGAAGTAGTCGAGGCAGGCGAGCATGTTGTACTCCATGACCCACGGCAGCATGAGCGTGTTGGCGACGCCGTGGGGCACGTGGAAGGTGCCGCCGATGGGGTACGACAGGGCGTGCACGGCGGTGACGCCGGCGTTGGCGAAGGCGAGGCCGCCGAGCAGCGAGCCCATCGCCATGCCGAAGCGGGCCTCGACGTTGCTGCCGTCGAAGACGGCCGTGCGGATGCTCTTGGAGATCAGCTCGATGCCCTCGCGCGCCAGCGGGTCGGTGTGCATGGTGGCGTTGACCGACGTGTAGGCCTCGATGCAGTGGATGAAGGCGTCCATGCCCGAGGCGGCGGTGACGTGGGGCGGACAGCTGATCGTCAGCATGGGGTCGACCAGGGCGACGTTCGGGATGAGGAAGCCCGAGACGACGCCCTGCTTCACGTTGAGCTTCTCGTTGGCGAAGATGGCGATCGCCGTGACCTCGGAGCCTGTGCCGGCGGTGGTCGGCACCGCGACGATCGGCAGACCCTTCCTGGGCACCATGTCGGTGCCGACCATCGACTCGACCGACGCGTCGCTGCCGACCAGCACCGAGGTGATCTTGGCCACGTCGATCGCCGAGCCGCCGCCGAAGCCGACGATGCAGTCGTAGCCGCCCTGCTCGCAGAACCTCACGCCCTCTTCGAGGCTGCTCATCGGCGGCTCGGGCACGCACTTGCCGTACACGCCGACCTCGACGCCGGCGTCGATCAGGGGCCGTTCGACGGTCTCGACCATGCCGCTCTCAGCCACGCCGGGGTCGGTCATGATGAGCGCCTTCCTGGCGCGCAGCTTCGACACTTCGGCGCCGATCTGCGTGACCGCGTCGACGCCGGTGATCAGCGACTTCGGGGAGCGATGCACCCGGATCTTCATGTCCATGACGGTCTCTCCTTAGGTATTGGACCTGCACGCGTCGCGCCGGCTATGCGGCGGGCCGCTTCTCTCTGACTGCCCGGTTCGGCCGGCTCAGGCCTTCCTGGACGTGGCTTGGCGGCGACGCAGCCAGGCCGCGCCCTTGAGCGCCTCGAGATCGTTGACGATCTCGTCGCGGAACTTCGGGTCGGCGATGTCGAGCAGGGCGAAGGCCCGCTCGCGCAAGGCCTTGCCCTTGAGCTTGGCGACGCCGAACTCGGTGACGACGTAGTCGACGTCGGCGCGCATGGTGGTCACGGCCGCGCCGTCGCCGATCCGCGCCACGATGCGTGAGACCTCGCCGCGCCGGGCGGTGGCCGGCAGGGCGATGATCGACTTGCCGCCCTTGCTGCGCGCCGCGCCGCGCACGAAGTCGACCTGGCCGCCGATGCCGGTGAACTGCACGGGCCCCATCGAGTCGGCCACCACCTGGCCCATGAGATCGACCTGGATGGCGGAGTTGATGGCGACCACGTTGTCGTTCTCGCCGATGACGTACGGGTCGTTCACGTAGCTCACCGGGAACATGTTGACCGCCGGGTTGTCGTCGACGAAGTCGTACAGACGACGCGTGCCCATGAGGAAGTTGGCCACCATCTTGTCGCGGTGCAGCGTCTTGCGGGCGTTGGTGATGACGCCCTCTTCGTAGAGGTCGACGACGCCCTCGCTGAACATCTCGGTGTGAATGCCGAGGTCGCTCTTTTCGTGGAGGAACAGCAGGACCGCGTCGGGTATGCCGCCGATGCCCAGCTGCAGGCACGACCCGTCGTCGACGAGGCCGGCGATGTGCTTGCCGATGGCCTCTTCGACCGGCCCTATCCGGGGCGGCGGCAGCTCGATGATCGGCGCCTCGCTCTCGACGGCGATGTCGATGTCGCTCACGTGGATGAAGGAGTCGCCGTGGGTGCGCGGCATGTTGGGATTGACCAGGGCGATCACCGTCCTGGCGACCGTACAGGCCGGCTTGGTGTAGTCGACCGAGACGCCGAACGAGCACCAGCCGTGCTTGTCGGGCGGCGAGACCTGGGCGAGCACGACGTCGGGCGGCAGGTAGCCGCCGGTGAACAGCCCGGGGATCTCGTGAAAGAAGACCGGCGTGTAGTCGCCGCGCCCGCTTTGGACCGCGTCGCGCGTGGAGGGCCCGACGAACAGCGAGTTGTGGTAGAAGCTCTCGGCGTACTCGGGCCTGGCGTACTCGCCCAGGCCCATCGCGACCATGTGGACGATCTCGACGTCGCGCAGCTCGGGGGCGCGCGCCACGAGCGCGGCGACGAGCTCGAGCGGCTCGCCGCAGGCGTGGGCGAAGACCACCCGGTCGCCCGATCTGACGACCTTGAGGGCTTCGTCGGCGGTCGCCAGCTTGCCGGCGTAGTCGGCTTTCCAGTCCATGTACGTCACTCCTTCGGAGTCGAGAGCCTGCGCTTCACGGCGGCCGCGAGCTCGCCGGGCTCGAGCAGCGTGCCGTCGACGTGGCGGCCGGCGACGACCACGACGTCGGGCCGCGCGGCGACGAGCGCCTGCCCGGCCGCGCACGACCGCGAGCACCCCGAGATGTCGATCTCGACGTCGAGCCCCGCGAGATCGGGGTCGGCTGCGAGCTCGTCGGCCAGCGCGACGCGATCGATCACCGGGTTGCAGCCCCCGCAGAACACGATCCGCACCGCCGCTAGGTCGTCCTGGGCCCGGAGCCGCTCACTTGACCCCGGCCGGCTTGCGGAGCTTGTCCTTCTGCGGTTCGGCGGGCAGGCCCACGCCGGCGAGATCCTTGGCGAGCTGCTTCTTGTGGGCCAGGTTCGACTGGCGCGCGATCATGATGCGCTGCGCCTGCGGCGAGCCCGCCCCGTGCATCGATTCGGTACGGTAGCCGACGGCCGCGGCGCCGAGGGTCAGGTTCTCGACCAGACGCATGACGCGCATGCGGTCGAGCGTCGGCGTGTCGCACTGCGCGGCCAGGAGCTTGTCGACCCAGGGGCCGGTCTTGGCCGAGAAGAGGTCCTGCGCCGAAGGCATGGTGACCATGAGGCCGCCGGCGATGTCTTCGGCCAGGCGGGCGATCTCGTAGGGGAACCGGGTGACGTTCTGCTTGCAGACGTTGGCCAGCAGCATGTCGATCTGGTAGTTGCCGGCGGGCATCCTGACGCCTTCGGCCGAACAGGCGATGCCGCACGAGAACAGCGTCTCGTTCAAGTGCGTCATCTCGATCAGCTTGTCCTTGATGTGGCTGGCCTTGGGCACGCCGTTCATGTCGGCGGCCAGGGCGGCGGCGCCGATCAGCACGTCGCCCACGCCGACCTTGCAGCCGCCGTAGCTCTGCCGGTGGAAGCCGGCGAAGCGCTCGACCAGGGCGCCGGAGAACTCGATCTCGCCGCACAGGTAGACGCGCTCCCAGGGCACGAAGACGTTGTCGAAGACCATCAGGGCTTCCTGACCGCCGAACTGCCGGTTGCCGACGTCGAGGTCGTTCTGCTCGAGCTTGCGGGTGTCGCACGACTGGCGGCCGTAGACGTAGAAGATGCCGGGCGCGTTGGCCGGCGTCGAGAACGACACGGCGTAGTCTTCGTCGCCCTCGCGCATGGCGACCGTCGGCATGACGAGGATCTCGTGCGAGTTGCAGGCGCCGGTCTGGTGGGCCTTGGCGCCGCGCACCACGATGCCGTCGTCGCGGCGCTCGACCACGTGCAGGTAGAGGTCGGGGTCGGCCTGCTCGTGCGGCGCCAGGGCGCGATCGCCCTTGACGTCGGTCATGGCGCCGTCGGCCACGAGGTCTTCGTCCTGCAGGAACTGCACGTACGTGCGGAAGCGCTCGTGATAGTCGGTGCCCCTGGCCTGGTCGATCTCGTAGGTGACCGAGTAGAGCGCGTTGATGGCGTCCATGCCGACGCAGCGCTGAAAGCACGAGCCGGTCTTCTGGCCGAGCAGCCGCTGCATCTTGACCTTCTTGATGAGGTCGTCGACCGACTGATGGATGTGCGCGAAGCGATTGATCCGCTTGCCCGTCAGGTGGCTCGTGGCCGTCATCAGCTCTTCGTATTCGGGCTTGGCGGCGAGCTCGTAGGTCATGGCGATGCAGTTCAGCGAAGGCCGGATCATCGGGTGGTTCACGTAGTCGTCGACCTTCTCGCCGAACAGGTAGATCTCGAGGTCGAGAGCGGCGATGCTCTGGATGAAGTCGTCGGGTGTGCGTAGCGCCATGGTGCCTGCTCCTTCCTAGCGCGAGCGTGAGTACACAGGTCCCGCGAAACGAGAACCCGCCGGCGCCGGCGCGGGGCGCCGTCTGCGGGCGGGAGTGGTGCGAGGCTTGCGCGTGATCATCGTGGCTTCTCAACAACTATAGGCGAGAGGCGCTTGGACGTTTCGTCAGTATGGGCGAAAAAGCGGCGCGATTCTGGGGTCCGGATTGTCCATGCTGAACAAAGACCGTGCTGCCGCGGCCTGGCGTCCTGCGCCGTGCGGGGCGGGGCTGAGGGCGGGGCTGGGGGCGGGCTGAGGCGGGGCGTGGGGTGGGATTCGGGGCGGGGCGGCGGGGGCGGGCGGCTTTCGCCGCCGCCGCCCCCGCCGCCCCGCCGTTTGTACGAATCAGCCCGCCGGTCTACCCTCCGTCTTGTCCGTGCTGGCCAGCCGTCCCCGGCCAAGTTTGTAAGCTTTGGCACATGAGCGGGCCATTTCACCGGTGCGGCGCGACGTATACTGCCCACGTCATGCACCCTGACCGCGAGCTGCGAGTCGGGCTCGTTGGGAGGTTGGTACAACCGCACTACCTCGTCTCCGGGCGTCGTCCCAGCGCTTTCAAGCGCGTCGCGGCACGCCCGTCTTCTCGTATCCACCGAGTCCGTATGGAGGGAACTGAATGGCAGATTACGTGAAGAAGCTCATGGCCGATGTCGTCGCCAAGAACAAGGGCGAGGTCGAGTTCCACCAGGCCGTCCAGGAGGTCGCCGAGTCGCTCGAGCCCGTCCTGTCGCGTCATCCCAAGTACCGCGAGGCCAAGATCCTCGAGCGCATCATCGAGCCCGAGCGCGTCATCATGTTCCGCGTGCCCTGGGTCGACGACAAGGGCGAGATCCAGATCCAGAAGGGCTTCCGCATCGAGATGAACAGCGCGATCGGCCCCTACAAGGGCGGCCTGCGCTTCCATCCGACCGTCTACCTCGGGATGCTCAAGTTCCTGGCCTTCGAGCAGGTCTTCAAGAACGCCCTCACCACGCTGCCCATGGGCGGCGGCAAGGGCGGTTCGGACTTCGATCCCAAGGGCAAGAGCGACGCCGAAGTCATGCGCTTCTGCCAGTCCTTCATGACCGAGCTCTGCCGGCACATCGGCCAGTTCACCGACGTCCCCGCCGGCGACATCGGCGTGGGCGGCCGTGAGATCGGCTTCATGTTCGGCCAGTACAAGCGCGTCCGCAACGAGTTCGTCGGCGTGCTCACGGGCAAGGGCCTCAACTGGGGCGGCTCGCTCATCCGTCCCGAGGCGACCGGCTACGGCGCGGTCTACTTCGCCGAGGAGATGCTGAACACCCGCGACGACAGCCTCGAGGGCAAGACCTGCCTGGTCTCCGGCTCCGGCAACGTCGCCCAGTACACGGTCGAGAAGATCCTCGACCTGGGCGGCAAGGCCGTCACGCTGTCCGACTCGGCCGGCGTCATCCACGACCCCGCGGGCATCGATCGCGAGAAGCTCGCCTGCGTCCTCGAGCTCAAGAACGTCAAGCGCGGCCGCATCGCCGACTACGCCAAGCAGTTCAAGGGCGCGAAGTTCATCCCGAAGGACCCGAAGGCCGACCACAACCCGCTCTGGGCCATCAAGGCCGACGCCGCGTTCCCGAGCGCGGTCCAGAACGAGATCAACGCCAAGGACGCCGCCAACCTGCTGAAGAACGGCGTCACCGTGGTCTCCGAGGGCGCCAACATGCCGACGCTCCCCGCGGGTGTCGAGCAGTTCGTCAAGGCCGGCATCCTCTACGGTCCCGGCAAGGCCGCCAACGCCGGCGGCGTGGCCACCTCGGGCCTCGAGATGTCGCAGAACAGCCTGCGTCTCGCCTGGACCCGTGAAGAGGTCGACTCGCGCCTGCACGGCATCATGAAGGCCATCCACAAGCAGTGCGTCGACGCCGCCAACGAGTACGACACTCCCGGCAACTACGTGAACGGCGCCAACATCGCGGGCTTCGTCAAGGTCGCCGACAGCATGCTCGACCAGGGCATCATCTGATCGGCTGAAGCCCGAGCGACTGAGAAGCAGCGACTGAAGAGCAGCGGCCGGCCGGCCGCTGCTCGACAGGCAGAGCGGCGGGGCGGGCTCCCCAGGGAGCCCGCCCCGCCGCTTCTTTGGCAGGGTTTCCGCCCGACGTGGCCGTTTCCGTCACGGCGCTCCATCAAGCCCTTCCCATTCGGCGAACCTCTGGCGAGCGGCGTTTAGTGCGATTTCCGCTCGGGGATGAACGGGAACGAACCTTTGTCCTATGAACGTAGTGCAAGGGCCGATCGGGCGACAATCACGGAGGCGTTTCCATGAAGAAGATCGAGTGCATCATCCAGCCCTACAACCTCGACGTGGTCGCCGAGAACCTCGCCGTCGACGGCGTGGTCGGTATGACGGTCACCGAAGCCAAGGGCTTCGGGGTGCAGAAGGGCTTCACGCGCGGCGAGACCGGCGCTCCCGGCCAGTACCGCTTCCATCCCAAGATGAAGGTCGAGATGGTGGTTTCGGACGGCGACGTGGAGAAGGTCGTCGCCAGCCTGCGCAAGGCCCTCGAAAAGGGTCGCGTCGGCCAGGGCAAGATCTTCGTCAGCGGCGTCGACGACGCCGTGCGCACGCGCACCGGCGAGCGCGGCGAGGCGGCCATCAAGTAGACCGCGGGCTGCCTTTGTCTGCTCGCTACGGCGCAACGGACGCGGGGCGGGGCCGGCTGTAAGCCGGCCCCGCCCCGCGTCTGTTGGGGCGGTCAGACACCGCCCGACGCTCGTCAGGCCAGTTCGAACTCGCGTTCGAGGTCGCCCTTGCTGCGCACGCCGATGATCTTCTTCACGGGTTTGCCGGCCTTGAAGAGGATGAGCGTCGGAATGCTCATGATGCCGAACTTGGCCGCCGTCGCCTGGTTCTCGTCGACGTTGAGCTTGCCCACCGTCACCTTGCCGGTGTGCGTGCTGGCAAGCTCCTCGACGATCGGCCCGACCGTCCGGCACGGACCGCACCAGGCGGCCCAGAAATCGACGATGACCGGGGTCGTCGCTCCGTCGATGGTCTGCTGGAACGTCTCGTCGGTCAGTTCCTTGACCACGTCTGCCACGTTGCCCTCCTGTACCTGATCGTTCACGAAAGCCCTCTGGGTCGGCTCTGTCGTCGGTTGCGCCGTGCGCCGCCGGGTGGACCGTCCACCCCGCGCGGGTCACGCAGGGCAACCGTTTCGCCGGCCACCGGGGTGACCCCGGGAAACAGCCGGCCGGCGCACGCCGGCCGCTTCCCGCACGATCTAATACCCCGGGGCCGGACCGCGCGAACCTGCGGCGGCCCCGGCGCGCCTCGTTTCGGGTATCATAGTGAGTCCGTCGGCCGCCGCTCGGTGCGGCGGCCCCAAACGCCCGGCGGAGGCGCCGCCCGCTGCTTCTCGCGAGCGGCTCAGGTGAAAGGCGATGAGGATCGTGAGAAGCGACGAGATCAAGCTCGGCGTGGCGCGCGCCCCGCACCGTTCGCTGCTGCGCGCGCTGGGCGTGACCGACGCCGAGATGGAGCGGCCCTTCGTCGGCATCGCCAACTCCTTCAGCGAGGTCGTGCCCGGCCACATGCACCTCGACAAGGTGGTCGAGGCCGTCAAGGCCGGCGTGCGCGGCGCGGGCGGCGTGCCGTTCGAGTTCGGCGTCATGGGCATCTGCGACGGCCTCGCCATGAACCACGCCGGCATGCACTTCTCGCTGCCCAGCCGTGAGCTCATCGCCGACACCGTCGAGTCGATGGCCCTGGCTCACGCCTTCGACGCACTCGTGCTGGTGCCGTGCTGCGACAAGATCGTCCCCGGGATGCTGATGGCGGCGGTGCGCCTGAACGTGCCGGCCGTCATGGTCGGCGGCGGGCCCATGCTGGCCGGGCGCCTCGACGGGCGCACGATCGACCTGAACAGCGTGTTCGAGGCCGTCGGACAGGTGCAGGCAGGCACGCTCGACGAGGCCGGCCTCAAGGCCATCGAGTGCGCCGCATGCCCAACCTGTGGCTCGTGTTCCGGCCTGTTCACCGCCAACTCCATGAACTGCCTGGCCGAGGTCGTCGGCCTGGCGCTGCCGGGCAACGGCACCATCCCGGCCCCGTACAGCGAGCGGCTGCGCTTCGCCAAGGAGAGCGGCGCGAAGGTCATGGAGGTGCTCGCCGCGGGCCTCAAGCCGCGCGACATCCTGACCGACGCCGCGGTCGGCAACGCCCTCGCCGCCGACGCCAGCCTGGGCTGCAGCACCAACACCGTGCTGCATCTGGCCGCGATCGCCACCGAAGCCGGTCTCGACTTCTCGCTGCCGGCCGTCAACGACGTCGCCGCGCGCGTGCCGCACATCTGCGAGATCGTTCCCAGCGGCACGCACCACATGGAAGACCTCTACCACGCCGGCGGCATCCAGGCGGTCATGAAGCGGCTGATCGACGCCGGCCTCATGGACGGCACGGCGCGCTCGGTGGCCGGCGGCACGGTCGCCGAGGCGGTGGCCGGCGCCCGGGTCACAGACGACGACGTCATCCGCCCGCTCGAACGGCCCTATCACGCCACCGGTGGCCTCGCCGTGCTGTTCGGCAACCTGGCGCCCGACGGCGCCGTGGTCAAGGAGGGCGCCGTCGCCCAGGAGATGCTGCGTCACAGCGGTCCCGCCCAGGTGTTCGACGGCGAGGTCGCCGCGGTGGCGGCCATCGCCGCCGGAAAGATCCGCAGCGGCTCGGTGATCGTCATCCGCAACGAGGGTCCCAGGGGCGCTCCGGGCATGCCCGAGATGCTCGCGGCCACCTCCATGCTCGCCGGCCAGGGCCGCGACAGGGACGTGGCGCTGATCACCGACGGACGCTTCAGCGGCGCCACGCGGGGCGCCGCCATAGGCCATGTCGCTCCCGAAGCGCAGGCCGGCGGGCCGATCGGCCTGGTCGAAGACGGCGACACGATCGTCGTCGACATCCCCGCCCGCACGCTCACCCTGGACGTCGAAGTGGCTGTACTTGAGCGGCGGCGCGCAGCGCAGCCTGCGAGACCGCCGCGCACCGACCTCACGGGCTACCTGGCCCGGTACGTCAAACTCGTCTCCGGTGCGGAGAAGGGGGCGGTCCTTCGATGACGCCACAGACAAAGATGAAGGGTTCGCAGGCCATCGTCGCCTCGCTCGAGGCCGAGGGCTGCGACACTCTGTTCGGTTTTCCCGGCGGCGTGGTGATCCCGCTCTACGACGCGCTCTACGACGCCACCCACCTGCGTCACATCCTCGTGCGTCACGAGCAGGGCGCGGTGCACGCCGCCGACGGCTACGCGCGCGCCACCGGCAAGGTCGGCGTGTGCCTGGCCACGAGCGGTCCCGGCGCCACCAACCTGGTGACCGGCATCGCCAACGCCTACCTCGACTCGATCCCGATCGTCGCCATCACCGGTCAGGTGCGGGCCGACCTCATCGGCACCGACGCCTTTCAGGAGGCCGACGTCACCGGCATCACGCTGCCGATCGTCAAGCACTCCTACCTCGTGCAGAGCGCGGCCGAGATCCCGCAGATCATCCACGAAGCCTTCCACATCGCCTCGACCGGCCGGCCCGGCCCCGTGGTGATCGACGTGCCGGTCACCGCCGAACTCGCCGAGCTCACCTACCGGCGCCCCGAAGGCCTGCAGCTCGCCGGCTACAAGCCCACGATCAAGGGCCACGTCAAACAGATCCGGGCGGCCGCCCGGGCGATCCTCGAAGCCGAGCGGCCGGTCCTCTACGTCGGCGGCGGCGTGATCAGCGCCGGCGCCGCCGACGAGCTTGGCGCCCTCGCCGAGCTCGTCCAGGCCCCGGTCGCGACCACGCTCATGGGCCTGGGCGCCTTCGACGAGCGCCGGCCGCTCTCGCTGGGCATGCTCGGCATGCACGGCACCGTGACCGCCAATTACGCCGTCCACGAATGCGATCTGCTCGTCGGCGTCGGCGTGCGCTTCGACGACCGCGTCACCGGCAAGCTCTCGGCCTTTGCGCCCCAGGCCAAGGCGATCATCCACATCGACGTCGACCCGGCCGAGATCGGCAAGAACGTAGAACCCAGCATCCCGATCGTCGGCGACGCCCGGCATGTGCTGGCCGCGCTGCTCGGCGAGCTCGAGAAGATGGAGCGTCCGGCGGGTCGCACGGCGGCCTGGCTGCAGAAGCTCGACGGCTGGAAGGCCGAGTACCCGCTGCACTACGAGCCGCCCCGCGACGGCACGGTGGCGCCGCAGTTCGTCATCGAGGAGATCGAACGGGTCACGGGCGGCGACGCCGTGATCGTGACCGACGTGGGTCAGCACCAGATGTGGTCGACCCTCTACTTCCACTACCGGTTCCCGCGTCAGTGGATCAGCTCGGGCGGCCTGGGGACGATGGGCTTCGGTCTGCCGGCGGCCATCGGCGCCAAGATCGGCCGGCCCGACAAGACGGTGATCGACGTGAGCGGCGACGGCGGCTTTCAGATGACCATGCAGGAGCTCGCCACGGCGGTGAACTACAATGTGCCGATCGTGGTGGCCATCATGAACAACGGCTACCTCGGCATGGTCCGCCAGTGGCAGGACCTCTTCTGGAACAAGCGCTACTCGTTCACCTGCATCGAGGTGCAGCCCGATTTTGCCATGCTGGCCGAGGCGTTCGGGGCAAAGGGCCTGAGAGTGACCGAGTCCGACCAGGTCGGCGACGCCCTGCGCGAGGCGATCGAAAGCGGACGGCCGACGGTGATCGATTTCAAGATCGCCCCAGAGGAGAACGTGTTCCCGATGGTGCCGGCCGGCCAGGCGATCACCGAGCTGATCGGCGGCAAGGCGACGCGCAAGACGAGGGGGTCCAAGTCATGAAGCACACCCTGTCCGTGCTCGTCGAGAACAAGCCCGGCGTGCTCACCCGGGTGGCCGGACTGTTCGCCCGGCGCGGCTTCAACATCCAGAGCCTCGCGGTGGGCGAGAGCGAAGACCCCCGCCTGTCGCGCATGACGATCACCATCGACGGCGCGGAGCACCCGATCGACCAGGTGACCAAGCAGCTCCACAAGCTGATCAACGTGGTCAAGATCCGCGACCTCGACCCGCACAGCACGGTCGCCGCCGAGCTCATGCTGATCAAGGTCGCCGCCGAGGGCGAGAAGCGCAACGACGTGCTGCAGATCGCCGAGATCTTCAAGGCCAAGATCGTCGACGTCGAGCGCCGCAGCGTGGTGCTGCGCGTGGTGGGCGCCGGCGACAAGCTGGAGGCCCTGCTCGAGATGCTGCAGCCGATCGGCGTCCTCGAGGTGACGCGCACGGGGACGATCGCCATCGGGCGAGGGCGGGGCTAGCGCCCCGCCCGACGATCACGGAAGCCACGACGGGCATCGGCATTCGAGAGGGCGCGTCGTCGGACCTGCCCGCGCTCATCGGGATCGACGACCTCGCTGCCACGGAGCCCCAGCGAGCGGGTCTTCTTGGCGCCCACCTTTCTCGGGATGCCTGTCTGGTCGCAGAAGAGCGTGGGCGCGTCGTCGGCTTCGTCTTCTGGAACCACACCTTCTTCGAGTGCGGCTTCGTCGCGCTGATCGTCGTGGCGGCGTCCCACCGCCGCCGCGGTGTCGGCTTGCGGCTGCTGCGCGAGGTCGAGGCCCGGTGCGCTTCTCCCAAGCTGTTCACCTCGGCCAACGCCTCAAACGCGGCCGCGCAGGCTCTCTACGGGCGTGCGGGGTTCGCGCGAAGCGGCGTGATCGAGAACCTGGACAGGGGTGATCCCGAGATAGTGTTCTTCAAGGCGGTGCGTGAAGGCCCGGGAAGGTGAGGACCGTCGACGTGCGTCCGGCGAACGCCGACGACACCCAGAGGCTCGTCGACCTGATGGCGGAGTTCTACGCGGAGTCCGGCTACGTGCTGGACCGCCGGCGGGCCGCCGACGCGTTCTCGGTCCTGCTGGCCGACCCCCGGCTCGGGCGGGTCTGGTTCATCGAACAGAATGCGGCGGTCGTCGGGTATGTCGTCCTTGCGTTCGTGTACGCCATGGAGTACGGCGGGCTCACGGCGGTCGTCGACGACCTGTACGTCCGGCCGGCCTTTCGCGCCGCGGGCGCCGGCGGCGCGGCGCTCGCCGAGGTGCGCGCGTTCTGCGCCGGCCAGGGCATGCGCGCCGTGTCGGCCGAGGTGGGCAGCGAGAACGCCGCCGCCCAGTCGGTGTATCGGCGCGCCGGCTTCGTCATGACCGATCGCCGGACGATGGCGCTGCGGCTGGCCGCTCCCACCCATGAAGAGTGATCCGCGCAACACCCAGGTGATCGCCTACCTCACGCGGCGCGGCGCGGCGCCCGGCCCACTCACCGAGGCGCCCGCGAGCTCGCCCGATTCGTATCTGAGGCGCGGCAGCCACCCCGATGTCGTGGCGCGGCTCTGGGACGCGATCAATCCCTGCCTGCCGCGCGACTGCCGTCTGATCTTCTGCGGCACACCGGCGCTCGTCCACCCCGATTGCGGCGTCGCGCTCGGGCTGGCGATCGGCACCCAGTACGCCTTGCGTCTGCCGCCGGAGGCGCTCGACGAGGCGCGGCGGGCGGGAGCTCTCACGCGTACTCGCTGGAGCGGTGGGGACGACCTCGATACCGGGCGGGACCTGGGGTCCGACTGGGTCCTGGGAGTCTGGCTCGAGGCGGAGCTCGAGTGGTGCCGCAGCGCGTATGCGGCGCTGGCCGGGGGAGCGCCGTGACCGGCCGGCAGGCGGCGCTGCTGCGGGGCGTCAACGTCGGACCCGGCAAACGGGTGGCGATGGCCGACTTGCGCGCGCTCGTCGAAGGCCTTGGCTACGCCGAAGTGCGCACCTTGCTCAACAGCGGCAACGTCGTCTACACGGCGCCCGGGGTGACGCCGGCCGCTGCCGCCCGCCGCATCGAGGAGGCGCTTCGCGCCCGCCTCGGCGTGTCCGCCCGGGTCGTGGCGCTCACCGCCGAAGAGCTCGCCGTGGCCGTGGCCGGCAACCCGCTGGCCGAGATCGCCGGCAATCCGTCGCGTCTCCTTCTTGCGGTTCCCGCCGACCCGGCGGCACGGGCCCGTCTGGAGCCGCTGCTCGAGCAGGACTGGGCGCCCGAGGCCCTGGCCCTCGGCGCGCGCGTGGCCTACCTGTGGTGCCCCGACGGGGTCGTCGCGAGCCGTCTGAACGAGGCCGTCGGTCGCCTGCTCGGCGACGCCGTGACCAGCCGCAACTGGACGACGATGACGAAGCTCGAGGCGCTCATGAAGGACCGGCAAGAGTAGTGCACGAGTCGCCGGCCACTCCGGTCGGCCAAGACGGGGAGGAGCCATCGTGTTCGCGACACATAGCCCGGACGGTTATCAGACGCCGGTCCCCGGTATCCGCATGAAGACGTTGTGCTTTGGCAGCCACACTCTTATGACGGAGTTTCGGCTCGCCGGTGGAGCCACGCTGCCGACCCACTCGCATGCTCACGAGCAGACGGGCTACCTCGTCGACGGTCACCTGGTGCTGACGATCGGCGCGGAACGCCACGACGTCACGCCGGGGGACAGCTGGTGCATCCCGAGCGATGTCGACCACGGAGCGCAGATCCTTCAGGACTCCGTGGCCGTCGAGGTCTTCTCGCCGCCGCGCGAAGACTACCTCCCGGTGCGGCCGGGCAACGCGTGACCTGATCGTCGTGCCGGTGTCCGACGACGTGGAGGTGCGCGTTTGCAGGCTTCGGGTACCATGCGCGAGAGACCGGATGCACGGCATGTGAGAGAGGGGCTCGAGCTTGCCCCGGCGGCGCGCGGCGATCCCGACTGAGGACTGAGCGCCGAGACCAGGGAGAGGAACGATGGACGCGCGCAGACTGGGGAAGACCGGCATCGAGATCTCGCCGATCGGCTTGGGTTGCTGGCAGTTCTCGCAGGGCAAGGGTCTGGTGGGGCGCATGTGGGCGACGCTCGACCAGGCCACGATCGACGGCGTCGTCGCGGCCGCGCTCGGCGCCGGCGTGACGTGGTTCGACACCGCTCAGTCGTACGGGAACGGCGCGTCGGAGCGCGCCTTGAGCGCCGCCCTGCAGCACCTCGACGTCGAGCCCGGCAAGGTCGTGGTCGCCACCAAGTGGTTCCCGGTCCTGAAGTCGGCCGGCAACATCCCGCGCACGATCGACACGAGGATCGCGTGCCTGCGGCCGTATCCCATCGATCTGTTCCAGGTCCACCTGCCGTGGAGCGTGTCGTCGATCGCGGCGCAGATGCGGGAGATGGCGACGCTGGTCCGCGCCGGCAAGGTGCGCGCCGTCGGCGTGAGCAACTTCTCCGCGACCCAGATGGCCCGAGCCGAGGCGGCCCTGCGGGCCGAAGGGCTGCCCCTGGCCGCCAACCAGGTCCGCATCAACATGCTCGACCGCCGCATCGAGCGCAACGGCGTGTTCGAGACCGCGCGCCGGCTCGGGGTCACCCTCATCGCCTACTCGCCGCTCGCCCAGGGGGTTCTCACCGGGCGGTACCACGACGATCCCGCACGGGTGCGTTCGCTGCCCTTCGGCCGCAGGGGGCTTTTGAACCCGGCGGGCTGGGGGCTCACGCCCAGGGGGCTCGCCCGCACGGCGCCGCTAATCGACGAGCTGCGCGCCGTCGCCGGGGCGCACGGCGCGTCCGCCGCTCAGGTCGCCCTGGCCTGGCTCGTGACGCACTACGGCGACACGGTCGTGGCCATCCCGGGCGCTTCGCGACCCGAACAGGCGGCGACCGGCGCGGCGGCCATGGACCTGCGGCTGACCGCCGCGGAGATGGCCCGGCTCGACGAGCTCTCGGCACAGGTGGCGAAGCGGTAGCCGGTGCGGGCCGGACGGCGCCGTCGCGGCCGGCGGCGACGCGGGTCGCGGGCCCGGCGGCGACGCGCGTCGCGGGCCGCATGCGTTGCCGCATCTGCTTCGACCAAGTAGAGTTCAACGTTCCGAACGCATGCGCCCGCGGACGGGCGTCACAAGAAGGAGACCCCGCATGTACTACGACTCAGACGCTGACCTCGGACTCATCAAGGGCAAGACAGTCGCCGTCATCGGCTTCGGCAGCCAGGGCCACGCCCACGCCCAGAACCTGCGCGACTCGGGCATTGAAGTGGTCGTCTCCGACCTGCCCGGCACGGCCAACGCCGGGCGCGCCGAGAAGGCCGGCTTCGACGTGCTGTCGGCCGCCGAGGCCGCCCGGCGCGGCGACATGATCATCATGCTGGTGCCCGACGACGTGCAGGCGCGCCTGTACAGAAGCGACGTGGCCGCCGAGCTCAAGGCCGGCAAGGCCCTCATGTTCGCGCACGGCTTCAACATCCACTTCAACCAGATCGTGGCGCCCAAGGACGTCGACGTGATCATGGTCGCCCCGAAGGGCCCCGGTCACCTGGTCCGCCGCCAGTACGAAGAGGGCAAGGGCGTGCCGTCGCTGATCGCCGTCCACCAGGACGCGAGCGGCCGGGCCAAGGAGCTGGCGCTGGCCTACGCCAAGGGCATCGGCGCCACCCGCGCAGGGGTGATCGAGACGACCTTCGCCGAGGAGACCGAGACCGACCTGTTCGGCGAGCAGGCCGTGCTGTGCGGCGGCGTCACCGAGCTCATCATGGCCGGCTTCGACACGCTGGTCGAGGCGGGCTACCAGCCCGAGATCGCCTACTTCGAGTGCCTGCACGAGCTCAAGCTGATCGTCGACCTCATCTGGGAGCACGGCATCAGCGGCATGCGCTACTCGATCAGCGACACCGCCGAGTACGGCGACCTCACGCGCGGCCCGGTCGTCATCGACGAGGCCACGCGCGACCGCCTGCGCCGCATGCTGGCCGACATCCGCAGCGGCGCCTTCGCGCGCGAGTGGATCCTCGAGAACCAGGCCGGCCGGCCCGTCTTCAACGCGCTGCAGCGTCAGGGCAAGGAGCACCCGATCGAGGTCGTCGGCAAGAAGCTGCGCGCCATGATGAGCTGGATCAGCGAAGGCGGCCTCGACATAGAGGTCTGAGAGGCCTGGGAGGTCTGAGCCGGGTCCCCTCCCGACGTTGACGGGGCGGCGGCGAGCGCCGCAAGGCGGCCCCGGTCCACGTCTGGACACGCGCCCCGCCGGTCCACTATGCTGAGTCGCATGCGAGACTCGACTCATCGCCCGTCGTGACGGCTGGAGCGGGCGGGGCGGCGCAGCCGCCCCGCCCGCTCCAGCCGGCTCCGCATTCCCACCACGAAGTCGCCCCGCGCCTCAGACTCGCGCGCCTGCAGCCCCGCCTGACGGTCACCCGATCGTGCCGCGGCGCGCCGTTGCCACGCCCGACCGGCCCTGCGCGAGGCCGCGTCGCGGCAGGACGGTTCTTTTCAGCGTTTGTGCGCCACCGCGCCGGTTGGCTAGAATGGCGCCCTCGCACCCCTTCTCGTACGGTTCGCCGGTCGTCGCGCCCCGGCACCCGAAGCCATCTGAAAGGACGACACGATGCTGAAGCGCTTTCTGATCACCCCCGGGCCGACGCCGGTGCCCCCCGAAGTGCTGCTGGCCGGCGCCGAACCGATCGTGCACCACCGCGCGCCGCGCTTCGTCGAGATCTTCAACGAGTGCGTCGAAGGCCTCAAGTACGTCTACCAGACGAGCAACGACGTGCTCGTCTTCGCCGCCTCGGGCACGGGCGCCATGGAGGCGGCGGTCGTGAACGTCGTGAATCCGGGCGACAAGGTGATCGTCGCCTCGGTCGGCAACTTCGGCGAGCGCTGGGTGAAGCTGACCAGGAAGTGGGGGGCCGAGGTCGTCGCGCTCGACTTCGAGTGGGGCACCAAGGCCGACCCGGCCGCCATCGCCGCGGCCCTGGCCGACAACCCCGACGCCAAGGCCGTCTACGTACAGTTCTCCGAGACCTCCACCGGGGTCGTCAACGACATCAAGGCGATCGGCGAGATCGTCGCGCGGACGCCGGCCATCCTCGTCGTCGACGCCATCTCCGGGCTGGGCGCGACCGACCTGCCGACCGATGCCTGGAAGGTCGACGTCTGTGTGGCCGGCTCGCAGAAGGCGCTCATGATCCCGCCCGGCCTCGCCTGCGTCGCGGTCAGCGACAAGGCCTGGAAGGTCGTCGAAGCGTGCCGCAACCCGCGCTTCTACTTCGACTGGGTCTCCCATCGCGACAAGGCGCGAGACGGCCAGACGCCGTTCACCCCGGCCGTCTCGCTGTTCGTCATGTTGAACAAGGCGATCGAGATGATCCGCGCCGAGGGCCTGCCGACGGTCTTCGAGCGCCACGCCGTGCTCAGCCGCGGCTGCAAAGAGGGCGTCAAGGCCCTGGGCCTCGAGCTGTTCGGCCCCGACGATCCGGCGGCCAACTCGGTGACGGCCGTCAAGGTGCCGGGCGGCGTCGACGGCGGCAAGATCGGCAAGCTGGCGCGCGACCGCTACGGCGTCTGGCTGGCCGGCGGCCAGGGCCGCCTCAAGGGCCAGATCTTCCGCTTTGGGCACTGCGGCTACTTCGGCGCCTCCGACATCATCGTCGGCCTGTCCGTCGTCGAGATGGTGCTCGCCGAGCTCGGCTACGACGTCAAGTGGGGCGCCTCCGTGGGCGCCGCCGAGCAGGTCTTCCTGAGGAGCGAGGTGGCGCTGTGAGCGACGCCGTCAAGAGGGTCCTCGTCAAGGAGAAGCTCGCCGCCGAAGGGATCGCGTACCTCGAGGAGCAGGGATTCGCGGTAGACACCGGGCTCGACTGGACGCCCGACGAGTTCATGGCCAGGGTCGGCGACTACGACGCGCTGATCATCCGCTCGGCGACCAGGGTCACCGCCGACGTCATCGAGGCGGCCGCGAACCTCAAGGTGATCGGCCGCGCCGGGGTCGGGGTCGACAACATCGACGTCGAGGCCGCCACGAAACGCGGCATCATCGTGGTCAACGCGCCGGCCAGCAACGTGCTGTCGGCCGCCGAGCACACGATCGCCATGATCATGGCCTGCGCGCGCAACATCCCCCAGGCCCACGGCGCCCTCAAGGAAGGCCGCTGGGAGCGCTCGAAGTACGGCGGCGTGGAGCTGGCCGACAAGACGCTGGGCATCGTCGGCCTCGGCCGCATCGGCTTTCTGGTCGCCGAGCGGGCGCGCGGCCTGAAGATGCGGGTCGTCGCCTACGACCCCTTCGTGCCGGCCGAGCGGTTCCACGAGCTGGCGCTCGAGCGGGCCGAGACGGTCGAGGCGATCTACGCCCAGGCCGACTTCATCACCGTCCATCTGCCCAAGAACGCCGAGACGATCGGCTTCGTCTCAGACGACGCCTTCGCCCAGATGCGGGACGGCGTGCGCATCATCAACGTCGCCCGCGGCGGCATCGTCGACGAAGCCGCTCTGGCCAGGGCGCTCGACAGCGGCAAGGTCGCCGCCGCGGCGATCGACGTGTGGCCGGTCGAGCCGACCACCGACGACATCCTCCTCAAGTACGACCAGGTCGTGAGCACGCCGCACCTCGGCGCCTCGACCAGAGAGGCGCAGCTGCGCGCCGGCACCCAGGTGGCCGAACAGGTGGCCCTGGCTCTCAAGGGCCAGTTCGCGCCCAACGCCGTCAACGTGCCGCTCGTGCTCGGCGAGGAGGCCGACGAGCTCATGCCGTACCTCAAGGTCTGCGAGCTGCTCGGCAAGCTGATGGTGCAGATCGCCGACGGCCCGGTCGACACCTTCGAGATCACCTACGAAGGCGTGATCAGCCGGTACGACACGCGCATCCTCACCCTGAGCACGCTCTCGGGGCTGCTGTCGAACGTGGTCGAGGGCGAGGTCAACTTCGTCAACGTCACATCGATGGCCGAGGAGCGCGGGATCGTCGTCAAGGAGAGCAGGCAGCCGGCGGCGGTCGACTTTCTCAACCTCATCACGGTGGCCACGCGCGACCGCAAGGGCGAGCTCTCGGTCTCGGGCACGACGCTCGGCCCCAAGCACAAGGCCCGCCTGGTCAAGGTCTACCGCCAGGACGTCGACATCGAGCCGGCCCGGTACATGGCCTTCCTGCGCTACGACGACGTGCCCGGCATGATCGGCAAGATCGGCACCAAGATGGGCGCTCTCGGCATCAACATCGCCCAGATGTCGGTCGGCCGCACGGTGGTCGACCACAAGGCCGTCATGGGCCTGACGCTCGACACGCCGATCTCCGAGGACGACCTGCAGAGCCTCATCAGGGACGCCGGCCTGCACGACGGCAAGCGGGTGAACCTGTAGCTTCGGGCAGAGCGGGGGCGGGCGGCTGCGCCGCCCGCCCCCGTCCGCTCGCGCGAGGCTCTCGCGCGCCGTCGGGTGCGGGCGGGCGAGGCGAGCGCTTGCGCTCGCCTCGCCCGCCCGCATACAATCAGCGGACCATGCGTCGCAGGGCGACAAGCGACTCCCGTCAGGAGGGCCCCATTCATGTCCGGGCCCGCCGCCTCGTCCTCGACGTGCTCCTCCTCCCCCTGCGGGGGGATGCCTAACACCCGCGGCCGTTCGGCCATCCTTTCTCTTCTTATCGAGAAGCCAGGTTCCAGGGCGCTGCGGCGTACCCCGAACCTGGGGAGGAGTGAGCGACATGAGTGACCCGAGCACTACCGGCGCCCACACACGAGCCGGGACGCCGCCGGGCGGCGGCGCCGGCCTGCGCCACATCAAGATCTTCGACACCACGCTGCGCGACGGCGAGCAGGCGCCCGGCGCGTCGATGAACGAGACCGAGAAGCTCGAGATCGCCCGGCAGCTGGCGCGCATGGGCGTCGACGTGATCGAGGCCGGCTTTCCGGTCGCCTCGAAGGGCGACTTCGAGTCGGTGGCCCTGATCGCCCGCGAGGTGAAAGGCTCGCGCATCGCCGGACTGGCCCGCGCCATCGAGCAGGACGTGCGCGTGTGCTGGGACGCGGTCAAGCATGCCGAGGCCCCTCGCATTCACACGTTCATCTCGACCAGCCCTATCCACATGAAGTACCAGATCAAAAAGACGCCTGACCAGGTGCGCGCCATCACCCGCGAGATGGTCGGTCTGGCGGCGCGGCTGGTCGCGCGGCGCCCCGAGGCCGACGTCGAGTTCAGCGCCATGGACGCGAGCCGCTCCGAACCCGACTTTCTGGCCGAGATCTTCGGCATCGCCATCGAGTGCGGCGCGACCACGATCAACGTGCCCGACACGGTCGGCTACGCGCTGCCGCTGGAGTGGGGCGACTTCATCCGTGAGCAGTACCGCCTCTGTCCGGCTCTGAACGACGTCACGGTCAGCGTGCACTGTCACAACGATCTCGGCCTCGCCAGCGCCAACTCGCTGGCCGCGGTGCGGGCGGGAGCCTCCCAGGTCGAGTGCGCCGTCAACGGCATCGGCGAGCGGGCCGGCAACGCCTCCCTCGAAGAGGTCGTCATGGCGCTCGCCACGCGGGGCGCCTACTTCGGCGCGACCACCGGCATCGTCACGCAGGAGATCGCGCGCAGCAGCCGCATGGTGAGCAACCTGACCGGCTACGTCATCCAGCCCAACAAGGCGATCGTGGGACGCAACGCCTTCGCCCACGAGTCGGGCATTCACCAGGCCGGCCTGCTGTCGGAGTCGTCGACCTTCGAGATCATGAAGCCGGCCGACGTCGGCCTGACCGACAGCGACCTGGTGCTGGGCAAGCACTCGGGCCGGCACGCCCTGCGGGCCCGTCTCGAGGAGCTCGGCTACCGGCTCACCGACACCGAGTTGGACGAAGCGTTCCACCGCTTCAAGGATCTGGCCGACAAGAAGAAGGACGTCACGGCGGTCGACCTCGAGGCGCTGGTCGGCGAGGAGATCCGTGAGCGCCAGGACCGCTTCACGCTGCTGTCGTATGTAACCCAGGCCGGCTCGTCGATCACCCCGACGACCCAGGTCGAGGTCGAGGTGCGCGGCCGGCGGCGGCACGGCAAGAGCTTCAGCAACGGCACGGTCGAGTCGGTCTTCAAGGCGATCGACAACGCCGTGGGCATGAAAGGCAGCCTGGCCGACTACCAGGTGCGGGCGGTCACGGCCGGCCGCGACGCCCTGGCCGAGGTCAAGCTGGCGGTCGAGGTCGACGGCCGGTCGTACCGCGGACAGGCGGTCTCGTTCGACGTGATGGAGTCCTCGGCGAAGGCATACGTGCGGGCCATGAACAACGCCGCAGCGGCGAAGGAAGACGACTAGGCGTGCGACGTAGTCACACCAGCCTGAGCGGCGACGACGAAGTCGATCGCCGGACCAGAAGTGCGACGAAGTCGCACCAGCCTGAGCGTCAACGACGAAGTCAATTGAGGGACTGATGGGGCACACGATCGTAGAGAAGATACTGGCGCGCGCCGCGGGCCGCGAGGCGGTGAGCCCGGGCGACATCGTCGAGGCCAGGGTCGATCTGGCGCTCGCCAACGACGTCACGGCGCCGATCGCCATCGCCGAGTTCGAGAAGGCCGGATTCGACCGGGTCTTCGACCCGGCGAAGATCGCCCTCGTGCCCGACCACTTCACGCCCAACAAAGACATCAAGGCGGCGGCCCAGAGCAAGCTCATGCGCGAGTTCGCCCGGCGACAGGGGATCGAGCACTACTGGGAGGTCGGGCGCGTCGGCATCGAGCACGTGCTGTTGCCCGAGCAGGGGCTCGTCGCGCCGGGCGACCTCGTGATCGGCGCCGACTCCCACACCTGCACCTACGGCGCTCTGGCCGCCTTTTCCACGGGCGTCGGCTCGACCGACTTCGCGGCCGCCATGGCCTGGGGACGGGTCTGGCTGCGGGTGCCCGAATCGATCCGCTTCGTCTACCACGGCCGACCGTCGCGCTACGTGGGCGGCAAGGACCTCATGCTCCACACGATCGGTCTGATCGGCGTCGACGGCGCCCTCTATCAGGCGATGGAGTTCACCGGTCCGGCCATCAAGCGCATGAGCGTCGACGGACGCTTCACGATGTGCAACATGGCCGTCGAGGCCGGCGCCAAGTGCGGCGTCGTGGGCTACGACGAGACCACCGCCGCCTACCTGCACGACCGCCCGGCGGGCAGTCGCGGCCGCGACGGCGGCGTCGAAGCCAACAGCGACCCCGATGCGATCTACGTCCGCGAGGTCGAGATCGACGCAGGGGCCGTCGAGCCCACCGTCGCCGCCCCTCACCTGCCCTCCAACACGGCCCCCGCGTCGAGCCTTACCGGCGTGCGCATCGACCAGGTCGTGATCGGCTCGTGCACCAACGGCCGGCTCGAAGATCTGCGCCAGGCGGCCGAGCTGCTGCGCGGCCGCACGGTGCATCCCGACGTGCGCCTGATCATCCTGCCCGGCACGCAGCAGGTCTGCTTAGACGCGGCCGCCGACGGCACCATGGCGGCCCTGATCCAGGCCGGCGGCGCCTTCAGCACGCCGACCTGCGGGCCCTGTCTGGGCGGCCACATGGGCGTCCTGGCCGAAGGCGAGCGCAGCGTGGCCACGACCAACCGCAACTTCGTCGGCCGCATGGGCCACCCCGGCAGCGAGGTCTACCTGGCGAGCCCCTACGTGGCTGCGGCCTCGGCGATCGCCGGGCACATCGCCACGCCCGAGATGGTGGGCGCCGCGAACGCGGCGAGCGGCGCCGGCGACGGAGGCGCGTCATGATCTTCGAAGGCACGGTCCACGCGTTCGGCCGCGACGTCGACACCGACGTCATCATCCCGGCCCGTTACCTGAACTCGAGCGACCCCGCCGAGCTCGGCGCCCACTGCATGGAGGACATCGACGCCGCCTTCGTGGCGCGCGTGCGGCCGGGCGACATCGTCGTGGCCGCCGAGAACTTCGGCTGCGGCAGCTCGCGCGAGCACGCACCGGTGGCCATCAAGGCGGCCGGGGTGTCGTGCGTCGTGGCGGCCTCGTTTGCCCGCATCTTCTACCGCAACGCGATTAACACGGGTCTGCCGATCGTGGTCTGCCCGGCGGCCGCTCACGAAGCGCGTTCCGGCGACCGGTTGCGCGTCGACGTGGTCGCCGGCGTCGTGGCGAACCTGACCCAGGGCACGAGCCACAAGGCCGACGCGTTCCCCGTGTTCATGCAGGAGCTGATCGCCCAGGGCGGCCTGCTGGCGTTCGTCAAGGCGCGCCTCGCAGCCGAGGGGGCGGCGTGACCGCCGCCTATCGGGTCATGGTCCTGGCCGGCGACGGCGTCGGTCCCGAGATCGTGGCCGCGGCGCAACGCGTGCTCGCGGCGGCGGGCGAGCGGTTCGGCTTTGCCCTCGCCTACGAGCAGGGGCTGATCGGCGGCAGGGCGATCGACGAGCTCGGGGCGCCCATGGAGGACGGCCTGGCGGAGCGCTGCCGCGGCTGCGACGCCGTGCTGCTGGGCGCCGTCGGCGGTCCCCAATGGGACACGACCGACCCGACCAGGCCACGACCCGAGCAGGGCCTCTTGGCGATGCGCAAGGGGCTCGAGCTGTTCGCCAACCTGCGGCCCGTAAGGAGCTTCGCGGCGCTCGCCGGCAACAGCACGATCAAGCCCGAGGTGATCGCCGGCGTCGACATCGTCGTGGTGCGCGAGCTGACCGGCGGCGTGTACTTCGGCAAGAGCGAACGAGTGGGCGACACCGCGTACGACACGATGCTCTACAGCGAGGCCGAATGCGACCGGCTGCTCGACTATGCGTTCGGCCTCGCGGCCGGGCGCCGCGGCCTGCTGCACTCCGTCGACAAGGCCAACGTGCTCGAAAGCTCGCGGTTGTGGCGCGCGGCGGCGCTGCGCGCCGCCGCGCGCCATCCGGCGGTCGAGCTGCGCCACATGCTCGTCGACAACTGCGCCATGCAGCTCATCCGCGAGCCGCGCCAGTTCGACGTGATCGCCACCGAGAACCTGTTCGGCGACATCCTCTCCGACGAGGCCGCCATGCTGACCGGCAGCATCGGCATGCTGCCCAGCGCCAGCGTGGGGGCCGGGGGTGTGTCGCTCTACGAGCCGATCCACGGCTCGGCGCCCGACATCGCCGGCCGCGGCGTCGTCAATCCCTGCGCCACCATCCTCTCGGCGGCCATGATGCTCGACCTGAGCTTTGGCCAGACGGCCGCGGCGCGCGCCGTCGAAGGCGCCGTCGAGACGGCGCTCGCGGGCGGCGCGCGCACCGCCGACATCGCCGCCCCCGGCGAACCCGCGCTGACCACCGACCAGATGACCGACCGCGTGATCGCGGCGCTCTAAGGAGGACCGATGCCCATCCCCGAAGTCGACAAGATCTGGATGAACGGCGAGCTCGTGGACTGGCGCGACGCCCAGGTCCACCTGCTCACTCACGCGCTGCACTACGGTTCGGGGGTTTTCGAGGGCATCCGCGCCTACAAGACCGAGCGCGGTCCGGCGGTGTTCCGCCTGACCGATCACCTCGAGCGCCTGCGGCGCTCGGCCAAGCTGTACTACATGGAGCTGCCCTACACGGTGGCGGAGCTCGCCCAAGCCACCAAGGAGCTGATCCAC
This sequence comes from uncultured Actinomycetes bacterium, assembly GCA_963751565.1. Lineage (GTDB taxonomy): Bacteria > Actinomycetota > Thermoleophilia > UBA2241 > UBA2241 > Bog-752. The sequence continues at coordinate 33,478 of CAVVVA010000005.1, forward strand.
GCCAACGGTCTCGAGCACTGCTACATCAGGCCGATCGTGTACCGCGGCTACGGTGAGATGGGGCTCTTCCCGCTCGAGGCGCCGATCGACTGCGCCGTCGCCGTCTGGCCCTGGGGCACCTACTTGGGCGAGGAGGGCGTCAAGCACGGCGTGCGCGTGAAGGTCTCGTCGATCAAGAGCCTCGACAACAACGCGATCACGCCGGCGGCCAAGGGCTGCGGCCAGTACCTGAACAGCCAGCTCGCCAAGATCGAGGTCGTGAAGGCCGGCTACGAAGAGGCGGTCATGTTGAACAACGCCGGCTTCGTCACCCAGGGCACCGGCGAGAACATCTTCATGGTGCGCAACGGCCAGATCGTCACGCCGCCGCTCGCCACCGGGCTGCTCGAAGGCATCACGCGCGACGCCGTCATGCACATCGCGGCCTCGCTGGGCCACGACGTCGTCGAGCACGACTTCACGCGCTCCGACATGATCCTGGCCGACGAGGCCTTCTTCACGGGCACGGCGGCCGAGGTGGTGCCGATCCGCGAGATCGACGATCACCCGATCGGCGAGCCGGGCCCGCTCACGCGGGAGATCCAGCGCGTCTTCCACGAAGTCACCTCGGGGCGCAGCGCCGCGTTTGCGCACTACCTCGAGTACGTCGACGAGGCCGTCAGGGCCTGACCGGCGAAAGCGAAAGCGTTGCGGGGAAAGGGGACGACCGATATGGCCGGCGCCGGCGTTGCGATCTACGACACGACCCTGCGCGACGGCATGCAGCAGGAGGGCCTGTCGGTGTCGGTCGACGAGAAGGTGCGCATCGCTCTGCGGCTCGACGAGCTCGGGCTGCACTTCATCGAGGGCGGCTTTCCGGCCTCGAACCCCAAAGAGACGGCCTTCTTTGCGCGCATGGAGCGCGAGACCCTGCGTCACGCCGTCCTCGTGGCGTTCGGCACGACGCGCCGCAAGGGCGTGACCGCCGCCGACGATCCCGGCCTGCGGGTGCTGGCCGACACCTCCACGCCGGTGGTCACCATCGTCGGCAAGACCTGGGGCCTGCACCTGCGCAGCGTGCTGCACGTGAGCCGCGACGAGAACCTGCGCATGATCGACGAATCGGTCGGGTTTCTCGTCGGCCAGGGCCGGCGGGTGATCTACGACGCCGAGCACTTCTTCGACGCCTGGGCCGACGACCGGCCGTACGCCCTGAAGACGCTGCGTGTGGCAAGCGAGGCGGGCGCCGAGCTTCTGTGTCTGTGCGACACCAGCGGCGCCACCCTGCCGCCGACCGTCGAGACCGTGGTCGCCGAGGTCGCGCGCGAGCTCGGCGCTCCGCTCGGCGTGCACTGTCACAACGACGCCGACTGTGCGGTGGCCAACTCGCTCGTGGCCGTGGCCGCCGGGGCCGTCCAGGTCCAGGGCACCGTGAACGGCTACGGCGAGCGCTGCGGCAACGCCAACCTCATCTCGATCATTCCCGGGCTCAAGCTCAAGATGGGCCTTCCCGTGGTCTCGGACGAGCAACTCGCGCGTCTCGCCGAGACGGCGCACTTCGTGGCCGAGGTCGTCAATGTCACCCCTTGGGCCCACCAGCCCTACGTCGGGCGCAGCGCGTTCACGCACAAAGGCGGGCTGCACGTGGCCGCCATCGAGGCGTCGCCGGCGACCTTCGAGCACGTCGATCCGGCGCGCGTCGGCAACCGGCAGCGCGTGCTCATCTCGGAGCTTTCGGGCAAGGGCGCCGTGCTGCGCAAGGCGCGCGAGCTGGGTTTCGCGCTCGAGGGCGACGACGAGCGCGTCGGGCGCATCCTGCGGCGTCTCAAGCAGCGGGAGCACGAAGGGTTCCACTACGAGGCGGCCGACGCCTCGTTCGACCTGTTCCTGCACGGGGAGCTCGGCGGGCGCCGGCCGCTGTTTCGTCTCGAGAGCTTCCGCGTGATCGTCGAAAAGCGCGAGGACGGACATGTCGTCACCGAGGCCACGGTCAAGGTCCACGTCGGAGACGAGCGGATCATCGCCACCGGCGAGGGCAACGGCCCGGTGAACGCGCTCGACAACGCCCTGCGCCAGGCGATCGTGCGCAAGTACCCCCACCTCGGCGACATCGATCTCGTGAACTACAAGGTCCGCATCTTAGACGAGAACAAGGGCACCGGCGCGGTCACGCGCGTACTGCTCGACGCGAGCGACGGCGAGCGCACCTGGGGCAGCATCGGGGTCTCCGAGAACATCATCGAAGCGAGCTGGCAGGCGCTGGTCGATTCGATCGAATACGGCATGCTGCCCGGCGACGCGGCCGCCGGCGAGCCCACCCGCGCAAGCGAGCCGTGAGCGCCGCCGCGCGCGACCGGCTGCCGTTCGGGCGCGTGCTCGTCGACGGCGCGCCGCGGCCCTGCCTGTTCGACGGCGAGACCGTGCGACTGCTCGACCGGCCGGCCTACGCGCCCGGCGCCCGCGAGGCGGGGACCGTCGCGCTGGCCGGCGTCCGCCCGCTCGCCCCCGTGCAGCCCTCGAAGGTCGTGGCCGTGGGCCTGAACTACAGGGCTCACGCCGCCGAGCTGGCCATGGAGGTCAAGGCCGAGCCCATCATCTTCATCAAGCCGCCGAGCGCGGTGATCGGCCCGCACGAGGCGATCGTCGCGCCGGCCCGCTCGGCCCAGGTCGACTACGAAGCCGAGCTCGTGCTCGTCGTGGGGCGGCGCTGCCGGGCCGTGCGGCCCGGCAGCGCCGCCGACTTCGTCGCCGGCTACACCTGTGGCAACGACGTCACGGCCCGCGACCTGCAGGCAGTGGACGGCCAGTGGACGCGCGCCAAGAGCTTCGACACGTTCTGTCCGCTGGGGCCTGCGGTCGTGCGCGACCTGCCGCCGGCCGGCGCCGCCGTGACGGCGGCGCTCGACGGCGTCGAGGTGCAGCGCGGCCGGGTCGGCGACATGATCGTCTCGCCGCTCGAGCTGCTGTCGTTCGTGTCGGGCATCATGACGCTCGAACCGGGTGACGCCCTGATGACCGGCACGCCTCCCGGAGTGGGGCCCCTCACCCCGGGCCAGACCGTCACGATCGAAGTCGAGGGCGTGGGGCGGCTCTCGAACTTCGTAGCGTCGGGTGGCTGACCGCCGCAGACCGACGACGGGCCGCGCGGGCGCGGCCGGGCGGCATCCCGGCGACGCTCTCGAACAGCGGCTGCTCGATCTGCTGGCCGACGTGGTCGCCGATCGTGAGCCTCACGTTCACGAGATCGACGACGCCTTCGCCGGTCTGTTGCGAGACAGGGGCCTGACCGTTCTGGCGGGGCGCATGGGTCTGCGGCACGCCTCGTTTGCGGCGATCGAACGCGACCTCTTTCTGAGAACCTTGTGCATCGGAGAGGTGTCCGGCTGGTGTGTCGACAGGCTCACCGCCGCCGGCCTGCGCTGCGCCACGCTCAAGGGGCCCGCTCTGGCGGCCCAGCTGTTCGGCGACGACGTGACCCGTCCGTCCACCGACGTCGACCTGCTCGTGCCGAAACGCGAGATCGACCTGGCGCTCGCGGTGCTCGGCGCGGCGGGCATGCGCGTCGCGGCGCGTCACGCCGCCTGGTACGAACGCCGCTGGCATTTTCACACGGTGCTGGACGGCGCCCCGCCTCATCCCGGCCTGCCGGTCGAGCTGCACTGGTCGATCGCCCGGCCCGGCTTGACCCGCGGCGCCATCGACGGCCTCTTCGACGGCGTCGTCGAGGTGAAGTGCGCGGGTCGCCGTCTGCCCGCCCCCGACATGGAGTGGCAGCTTCTGATCTGCGCGGTGCACGCCGTCCAGCACCGCTTCGCGCCGCGCCCGCTGCTCGACGTCGCCCTGATCGCCCGGCGGCTCGAGGAGCGGCAGTGGCAGGCGGTCGCAGACAGGGCGCGCCGCCTGCGCATCGGTCCCGCCGTCCACTACGCGACGACCGTCTCGGCCGAGCGGCTGGGCTGGTCCGCCCCGGCGGCCGCGGAGGAGCTGCGGCCGGCTCCCTGGCGCGACGCCATCGCGCACTGGGCGATCTCGCGGCTGCCGTTCACCGGCCGGCCCTCTCACCGGGAGTGGGAGGCGATCAAGGCCGTGACGCCGCTGCTCACCACGTCGTCCCCGCTCTTTCTCGCCGGATCGGCCTATCTGCTCACCGACCGGCCGCGGATCGCCGACGCGCTGTGGCGGCGGCGACTGCGGCGCGAGAGCCGGGTCGGGTCCTAGGCACGACGAGCCGCCGGTGGCCGGCAACGTCGGCGGACTCCCGGCCGGCGACCGACGTGAGGGGGACGTCGCCGCGCCGCCGTCTTTCGAGAGACTCACATGGACCACCGCCGTCGCCGACGCGTAGAATGAATCCCCGCAGATGGATTCCGATTTCGTCCACCTCCACGTTCACAGCGAGTACTCGCTCCTCGACGGCGCCTGCCGTGTGCGGCCGCTCGTCGAGCGGGTGAAGGAGCTCGGCATGTCCGCCGTGGCGCTGACCGACCACGGCTCGCTGTCGGGCGCCGTAAAGTTCTACCGCGCCGCCAGGGACGTCGGCGTCAAGCCCATCATCGGGCTCGAGCTGTACGTCGTGTCGGACCGTCACGGCCGCGCCGGCATGAAGGAGCGCTACGCCCATCTCACCATGCTGGCGCGCGACGACGAGGGCTACGCCAACCTCATCAAGATCGCCACCGCCGCCTATCTCGAGGGCTACTACTACAAGCCGCGCGCCGACTGGGAGCTGCTCGGGCGCCACAATGGCGGGCTGATCTGCCTGACCGGCTGCATGAGCGGCAGGGCGTCGCTGCTGCTGCGCGAGGGCAACGACGCGGAGGCGCTCGCCGAGATCGAGCGTCTGATCGAGCTGTTCGGCCGCGAGAACGTCTACGTCGAGCTGCAGGACGCCGGCATCGCCGAGCAGCGCGAGCTCGTCCCCAAGCTCGCCCTGCTCGCCCGCCAGGCCGGACTGAAGACGGTGGCCACCAACGACGTCCACTACCTGCGACACGAAGACGCCCGCGCCCAGGACGCGCTCGTCTGCATCCAGACGCAGTGCCAGTTGGACGAGCCCAAGGCGCCGCCGCGCATGAGCACCGACGAGTTCTACCTGAAGAGCGCCGACGACATGCGGCGACTGTTCGCCGAGTACCCCGAGGCCTGCGACGCGACCGTCGAGATCGCCGCGCGCTGCAACGTCGAGATGCAGTTCGGTCGCACCCTCCTGCCGAGCTACCCGGTACCCGACGGTCGCAGCGAGGACGAGTTCCTGCGCGAGCTGTGCGAGTCCGGCATCGGCCGCCGGTACGGCGCCGACCCGCGGCCCGAGGTGCGCGAGCGCCTGGCCTTTGAGCTCGACACGATCCGCGACATGGGCTTCAGCGCCTACTTTCTCATCGTCTGGGACTTCGTGAAGTTCGCCAAGGACGCCGGCATAGCCGTCGGTCCCGGCCGCGGCTCGGCGGCCGGCAGCATCGTGGCCTACTCGCTGGGCATCACCGACATCGACCCCCTCAAGTACGACCTGCTGTTCGAGCGCTTTCTGAACCCAGGCCGCAAGTCGATGCCCGACATCGACATGGACTTCTCGGTGGAACGCCGCGACGAGGTCATCGACTACGTCGCCGGCAAGTACGGGCGCGACCACGTCGCCCAGATCATCACCTTCGGCACGCTGGCGGCGCGGGCCGCGACAAGAGACGCGGCCCGCGTCCTCGGTCTGCCGTACGCGATCGGCGATCGCATCGCCAAGATGATCCCCGAGCAGGCCCCGCCGGCGACCTTCAAGCAGGCCATGGCCGCCGGCAGCGAGCTGCGGCTGGCCTACGATTCAGACGATTCGACACGCCAGGTCGTCGATCTCGCGATGGCGCTCGAGGGCCTGATCCGCAACGACTCCATCCACGCCGCCGGCGTGGTCATCTCCGACGAGCCGCTCACCGAGTACATCCCGCTCCAGCAGAAGGGCGACGCCGAGGTCGTCACCCAGTTCGGCATGGACGACGTAGCCGCGCTGGGCCTGCTCAAGATGGACTTCCTGGGCCTGCGCAACCTCGACGTCATCGAGGCGGCGCTCAAGCTGATCGAGCACAGCCAGGGCGCCTGCGTCGACATGACCACCCTGCCGCTCGACGACGCCAGGACCTACGAGATGCTCGCCCGGGGCGATTCGACCGGGGTGTTCCAGTTCGAGAGCGGCGGCATGAAAGAGGCGCTGCGCGAGGTCGGACCCAACCAGTTCGAGGACCTGGTCGCGATCGGCGCCCTCTACCGTCCGGGTCCGATGCAGTACATCTCGACCTACGCCCGCAACAAGAAGGACCCCGCTTCGGTCGTCTACGACCACGAAGCGCTGCGTCCCATCCTCGAACCGACCCATGGCGTGACCATCTACCAGGAGCAGTACATGGAGGTCGCGCGGCGGGTCGGCGGCTTCTCGCCGGCCCAGGCCGACGACCTGCGCAAGGCCATCAGCAAGAAGGACAAGAAGCTCATGGCGAGCCTCAAGGAGCCGCTCATGGCCGGCCTGCGGGCGAGCGGCCTGCCGCAGAACGTGTGCACCAAGCTGTGGAGCAACTTCGAGGCCACCGGCGACTACTCGTTCAACAAGAGCCACGCCGCCTGCTACGCACTGATCAGCTACCGCACCGCCTTCCTGAAGGCCAACTACCCGGTCGAGTACATGGCGGCGCTCGTGTCGAGCGTGATGAACACCAAAGACAAGGTGCCGTTCTACGTGAACCAGTGCCACGAGATGGGCATCGAGGTGCTGCCGCCCGACGTCAACGAGAGCGAGGTCGGCTTCACCGTGGTGGAGGGCAAGATCCGCTTTGGGCTGAACGCGGTCAAGGGGGTCGGGGTCGGGGCCATCGAGTCGATCGTCGCGGCCCGCGAGGACGGCCGCTTCACCTCGATCTACGACTTCTGCGCCCGTGTCGATTCGGCCCTCGTCAACCGGCGCACGCTCGAGGCCCTCATCAAGAGCGGGGCCTTCGACTCGACCGGCGACACGCGCCGCGGCATGCTCGAGGCCCTGCCGGCGGCGGCTTCGTCGGGCGAGCGCCGCCGCCGCGACCGCGCCCAGGGACAGGGCGGCCTGTTCGACGTCCTGGTGGCCGACACGACGAGCGAGGTCGCCCACCATCCGGCGATCGGCGCCGAGGAGTTCGACTCCGACATCCTGCTGCGCTTCGAAAAGGAGGCGCTGGGCCTGTACGTCTCGTCGCACCCGCTCCAGGGCCTGCGCGCTCAGCTGCGCGACCAGATCGACGCCACCGTGAGCCAGCTCGCCGACCTGCGCGACGGTCAGACCGTGTGGACCGGCGGGGTCATCTCCGGCCTCGCGCGCCGTCAGACGCGCAGCGGCGCCACCATGGCGGTGTTCCGCCTGGACGACGTCGACGGCAGCATCGAGGTCGTGGCCTTCGGCAGCATCTGCGAGCAGTACCAGGACCTGCTCGCCGAGGACGCCATCGTCCTTGTGCGCGGCCGGCTCGACCGCAAGAGCGAAGACGACGTCAAGCTCATCGCGCTCGAGCTGCGGAGCTTCGACGGCGTGAGCGCCACGCGGCCGCTCACCCTCGTAGTCGACGCCGATCGCGTCCAGATCGACATGCTCGACGAGCTCAAGTCGATCCTCGGCTCGTTTCCCGGCGAAGTGCCGGTCGTGCTGCAGTTGACGACGGCCCAGGGCAGGCATCGTCTCAAGGTGGGCAACAAGTACCGGGTCGAACCGGTGAGCGGTCTCTACGCCGAGCTCAAGGGGCTGCTCGGCGAGAGCTGCGTCCGCATCGGGCGCTGACGGTCCGGCGCCGGCCCAAGAGCCGATCCGCAACGGCCGGCCGTTCACGGCGGGCCTCAGAGTGACTAGACTGCGGTTCTCAGGGCGCCGCTTCAGCGGCGGCGCCCGGCGATGGGAGGTCGCAAGCCCGTGATCCCCGAAGGCATGCGCGACGTGCTGCCGCCCGAAGCGGCCGAGCTGCGCGCGATCGAGCAGATCGTGCGGGCCCGTTTCAACGCCTACGGCTACGGCGAGGTGCGCCCTCCGGCGCTCGAGTACCCGGAGACCATGGAGCGTGCCGGGGTCGACGTGGTGTCGTCGGGCTTTCACCTCTACGACGAGCGCGGCCGGGCGCTCGTGCTGCGCACCGACTTGACGACGGCGGTCGCCCGACTGGCCGCCGATCGCCTGCGCGAACGGCCGCTGCCGTTGCGCCTCTCCTACGAGGGCCCGGTCTACCGCACCGAGGCGAGCCGCCACCGGCGTGAGGGCGAGTTCGTGCAGCTCGGCGCCGAGCTTCTCGGCCTGGATTCGGCCGTGGCCGACGCCGAGACCGTGGTGCTGCTCTGCGACGCGCTGGCCGCGACCGGCCTGCAGGGGTTCCGCCTGGCGATCGGCAGCGTGGCGTTCCATCGCGAGCTCGTCGCCGCTCTGGGGCTCTCGCCCGACGACAGCGACGACGTCTTCGACGCGCTCGCCGACCGCGACTACGCGCTGCTCGAGACGATCGTCTCGCGGCGGGGCGTCGACGACGAGGGCCGCCAGGCGCTGCAGCGCGCCCTCGACCTGTCGCCCGGCAAAGGGGCGCTCGCCGCCGCCCGCAAGCTCGCCACGAGCGAGGGCATGGAGCACGTCGTCGAGCGCCTCGTGGCGGTCCAGGAGCTCGCCGACGACGCCGGCTACGGCGAGCTGGTCGGCTTTGATTTCGGGCTGCTGCCCGAGCTCGACTACTACACGGGCATGGTGATCGAAGCCTACGCTCCGGGGGTCGACTTTCCGGTCGGCAGCGGCGGTCGCTACGACCACCTGCTCGGCGCGTTCGACTGGCCCATCCCGGCCGTGGGCTTCACGATCGACCTTGATCGGCTGCACCAGGCGCTCGTCGACGAGGGCGCCGGCGTCGCCTCGGTCGCGGCGCCGGCGCTCTCGTTCGCCGGCGGGCTCGACGACCCCAGACGCGTCGCCGAGCTGCGTCGCCACGGCGTCGCGGTGGCCGCCCTGCCGGGCGACGCCGCGCCGGCCATGCCCCGCCTGCGCGAGACCGGCGGCGAGTTCCTGCTCGAGACGGCCGCCGGCACGACGCGCGGCTCGTGGCGCGACGTGCTGCGCGCTCTGGAGGCCGGGTGAGCCGCCCGGTGGAACCGTGACCCTGCGCATCGCCGTGCCCGACGGCGCGCTGCGCGCGCCGTCGCTCCAGATGCTCGCCGCGATCGGTGTGGGCGGCGGCCCGAGCCCGGCCGGAGCGGCCGGCGGCGGCCCGGGCGCCGCGGCGGACGCCAAGCCTGGTCTCGACGCGCGGATCGTCAAGATCGCCGCCGCCGACGTGCCGTCGTATCTGACGAGCGGCGCGGCCGACGCCGGTCTTCTGGCCAAAGACGTGCTGCTCGAGCGCGCGACCGGCCTCTGCGAGCTGCTCGACCTGCGGTTCGGCAACGCCCTGCTGGTCCACGCCGCCGCGCCGGGCGCGGCCGCGCGCGCGCGGCGGCTCGGACGGCTGCGCATCGCCACCCGTCATCCGAACCTCACGCGCTCGTACTTCGCGGCGCGCGGCGTCGAAGTCGCGGTCGTCGATGTCGTCGGAGCCCTCGAGCGCGCCGCCGCCGACGGGCTGGCCGACGGGGTGGTGGCGCTCGTCGAGGCCGTACCCGGGAGCGCCGCGCCCGCCGGCCTGGCGGGCCTCACGGTCGAGGGGATCGTGGCCGAAAGCAGCGTCCGTCTCGTCGCCGGCCGTGGCGCTCGCGTGCTGCGCGCCGCCGAGCTGGGCACGCTCGTCGCCCGTCTGCGCGAGCTGACCGCAAGGACGGCGGCGACGTGAGACGACTGACCTTGCACGACGATCCGGCCACCGTGGTGGCCGAGCTGCGCGAGCCTCTCGCGCCGGCGGCCGACGTCGAGCGCACCGTGCGGGAGATCCTCGACGACGTGCGCGCGCACGGCGACGTCGCCGTGCGCGCGCACGCCCTGCGCCTCGACGGCGTCGAGCTGCCGGAGCGCTACGGCCTCGCGCGGTCCGACCTGGACGCCGCCCTCAAGGCCGCTTCGCCTGAGCTGCGCGCCGCGCTCGAGCTCGCCGCCGCCAACATCCGCGCCTACCACACGCGCGAGATGCCGGGGCGGTGGCGCCAGACGCTTGCCCAGGGCCAGGTGGTCGGCCAGGAGATCGTGCCGCTCGGCGTCGCCGGCCTCTACGTTCCGGGAGGCCTGGCCAACTACCCGTCGTCGGTGCTGATGACCGCCGTTCCGGCGCAGGTCGCCGGGGTCGGGCGGGTCGTCGTCTGCTCGCCGCCCAGGTCCGGCGGCGGCGTCGCCGCCGGCGTCGCCGCCGCCTGCGGCCTGCTCGGCGTCGCCGACCTGTTCCCGATCGGCGGCGCCCAGGCGGTCGCCGCCATGGCGTTCGGCACGGCCTGCGTGCCGCGCTGCGACGTCATCGTGGGGCCGGGCAACGCCTACGTCACCGAGGCCAAGCGCCAGGTGATGGGCGAGGTGCGCATCGACGGCCTGGCCGGGCCGAGCGAGGTGTTGATCGTGGCCGACGCGGACGGTCGCGTCGACTGGCTCGCGGCCGACCTGCTGGCCCAGGCCGAGCACGGCGCCGGAGCCATGGCGGCGCTCCTGGACGTCGGCGGCGAGCTGGGCGACCGCGTCGCAGACGCGGTCGCCCAGCTCGCCGCCGAGCTCGGCCTGCCGACCGACCGCATCGCCGTCGTGGCCTGTCGCGACCGGGCGGCGGCCCTGACGCTGGTGAACGCCTTTGCTCCGGAGCATCTCGAGCTGCACGTGGCCGACGCAGCGGCGCTCGTGCCGCTGGTGCGCAGCGCGGGGGCGATCTTCGTCGGGCCACGCGCCGCGACGGCCTTCGGCGACTACGCCGCCGGCACCAATCACGTGCTGCCGACCGGGGGCTCGGCACGTTTCGGCCAGGGTCTGACAGTGAGCGACTTCGTCAAGCGGGTGGGAGTCGTCGAGATCGACGCCGCCGCCGCCGCCGGGCTCGCCGCAGCGGTCGCGACGATCGCCGACGAAGAAGGCTTGCGCGCCCACGCCCGCTCGGCGCGGCTGCGGGCGGCGCCGTGACCCCCGCCTGGGGCGACGGTCGGGCGGCCGCGGGTCCGTGGTGAGCCGTTCGATCGATCTCACGCGCCCGGGCGCCGGCGGGCAGTCGACTCTCGCCGCGGCGATCGCCGCCGCCCGGCTCGTCTGCTTTCCTACCGACACCGTCTACGGCATCGGAGGCGTCGCCACGGCGGCCACCGCCGCGGCGATCGCCCGCGTCAAGGGCCGCCCTGCCGGCAAGCCCCTGCAGGTCGTCTACCCGAACCTCGGCCTGCTGCTGGCCGGCGTCACCCTGTCGCCGGCGGTGGCCGACGCGGCGCGCCGCCTGCTGCCCGGTCCGTTCACGCTGGTCGTGCCCTACCCAGACGGCACGGTCTTTCCGCCGCCTGCCGTCGTGGAGTGGCCGGCGGGCCCAGGCGGTCGCGGCGCGGGTGACCGCGGCCCAGGCGGTCGCGGCGCGGGCCGCCGCGGCCCGGACGATCGCGGCGCGGGCGATCGCCACGCAGGCGATCGCGACTCCGGCGATGTCGACCTGCCGGTCGGCGTGAAGACGCTGGGCGTGCGCGTGCCGGACTGGCCGCGGGCCGCGCGGGCGCTGGCCCGGCTGCCCTTTCCCCTGCTGGCTTCGTCGGCCAACCGGAGCGGCGGGCAGGACCCCGTGGACCTGGCAGGCGTCGAGCCCGGCGTGCGCGCGGCCTGCGACCTGCTCCTCGACGCGGGGCCGACCAGTGGCGTATCGTCAACCGTGGTCGATCTCAGCGGCCTGCAGGCCGGCCGGGGTTTTCGTGTCTTGCGGACCGGCGCGATCGGCGCCGCCGAGATCGCGGCCATGCTCGCCAGCTAGGCAAGGACCGGGAGCACCGTGAACAGCCTGCGCATGATCCAGGTCGACGTGTTCAGCGAGCGGCCGCTGGCCGGCAACCCGCTGGCGATCTTTCCCGAGGCCGAGGGGCTCACCTCGGAGCAGATGCAGCGGATCGCCACAGAGATGAACCTCTCGGAGACCACGTTCGTCACGCCGCCCGAGTCAGGCGGGGACGCGCGCGTGCGCATCTTCACGCCCGCCGTGGAGCTGCCGTTCGCCGGCCATCCCAGCATCGGCACCGCCTGCACGCTCGTGTCGATCGGGCAGATCGCCTCCCAGGAGCCGGTCACCGAGGTGACCCTCGAGCTGAACGTCGGCCCGACGGTCGTCGACGTCACCGTGCGGGCCGGCAAGGCGGTGGCCGGCGTCGTCCATCAGGGTCCGCCGGCGTTCGGCGAGCAGATCCCTCGGGGCGAAGCGGCCGCCGTCCTGGGCCTGCAGGAGAGCGACCTGGACGAGGAGCTCCAGCCGCGCGTGGTGTCGACCGGCCTGAGCTACGCGATCATCCCGCTGCGCAACACGCGCACGCTCGCCGCGGCCTGGTTCAACTTCGACCTTCTGCCCGAGTTCGAGCGCCGCTACGCCGAGCTCTATCCGTTCGCGCTCACCGGCGACGAGGAGCCCTTCGCCGAGGCGCGCTGTTTCGCTCCGCTCGCCGGCATCGTCGAGGACCCGGCGACCGGCAGCGCCGCCGGACCTCTGGCGGCCTACCTGTCGCGCGAGGGCATCCTCGGCCCCGGGGCGGCGAGGGTGCTGGCCCAGGGCCAGCACGTGCGCCGCCCCAGCCGTCTCACCCTGTCGGTGACCACCGAGGGCGCGCGCATCGTCGACGTGCTGGTGGGGGGCGGCGTCGTGCCGATCATGACCGGCGAGCTTTCGCTCTAGGGCAACCGGGTCTTTGGTAGAATCCGCTGGGGTGCGGGCGAGCCGGGCGCTCGTTGCCTGAGCGCACCCGGCGCGGGCACCGATCGCGACCGAAAGGACACCATGGCAGTGAAGATCGCCGCCGGCGCCGACCACGCCGGGTTTGCCCTCAAGCGGGCGCTGGTCGAGCGCCTGCGCGCCTCGGGGCACGAGGTCGTCGACCTCGGCACTGCGTCGGACGAATCGGTCGACTACCCGGTGTTCGCGCACGCGGTCGCCGCGCAGGTCGCCGCCGGCGACGTCGAACGCGGGTTGCTCGTATGCGGCAGCGGGATCGGCATGTGCATGGCGGCCAACCGTCACCCGGGCGTGCGCGCCGCCGATTGCCTGACCGTCGAGATGGCCGACCTCTCGCGCCGCCACAACGACGCGAACGTCCTGTGTCTCGGCGCTCGCCTGCTGAATGCCGACGAGGCCTGGGCGGTGGTCCAGGCGTGGCTCTCGACGCCCTTCGAAGGCGGGCGCCACGAGCGGCGCGTCGCGCAGATCGACGGCCTTGCGCCCGACGCGCGGCGCTGAGCCGGCCGGCGCGCGCCCGACGGCGGCTCGCGGTGCCTGAGGCTCCCGGAAGCGGCGCCGGCGGCGGGCGCGACGAACGCCCGCCGGTCGCGAGGCGGCCCAGCTGGGACGAGTACTTCCTGCAGCTGGCCCGTCAAGCCGCGACGCGCTCGACCTGCCTGCGCCGCCAGGTCGGCGCCGTGCTGGTGCGCGACCGGCGCGTGCTGGCGACGGGGTACAACGGCGCCCCTCGGGGAGTGGCGCACTGCCTCGACATCGGCTGCCTGCGCGAGCAGCTGGCCATTCCCTCGGGCGAGCGCCAGGAGCTCTGCCGCGCCATCCACGCCGAACAGAACGCCGTCATCCAGGCGGCGGTGCACGGCGTGGCCATCGAGGGCGCCACGCTGTACACGACGCTCCAGCCCTGCGTGCTGTGCGCCAAGATGCTGATCAACTGCGGCGTGCGTGAGATCCACTACGTCGAGGGGTATCCCGACGAGCTGTCCCGGAGCATGTTCGACGAGGCCGGCGTCGTCGTGGTCAAGGAGGATCTCCCATAAGCGAACTGCTGGAGCTGCCGAGCGCGGTCCTGCTGGCCATCCTCGGCTTCATCCTTGCGGGGAGCATCGTCATACTCTCCACGCCCGTCATGGCCCGCCTCGCGCGGCGCACGGGGGTCGTCGACCGCCCGAGCGACGAGCGCCGCATGCACGCGCGGGTCACGCCGCTGCTCGGGGGCCTGGCCATCTACCTCGGCGTCGTGATCCCCACGCTCGTGCTGGTCAGAGAAGGACGCCGCGACGATGGCGATCCTCGTCGGCGGCTCGATCGTGGCGGCCGTGGGCGTGATCGACGACTTCGCCGACATCAACCCGCTGCTCAAGTTCGCCGGCCAGATCGCCGCCATCGCGGCGCTGCTCCACTACGGGCTGCGCATCGACCACCTGGCAGTGCCGCTCACGAGCGTCTCGGTGACCCTGCATCCGGTCATCTCGATCCCGCTCACCGTCCTGTGGGTGGCGACCATCATCAACATGGTCAATTTCATCGACGGGCTCGACGGGCTGGCCGCCGGCGTGTGCGCGATCTCGGCGCTCACCTTCGCGGTCATCGCCCTGTCGCTGGACCGCGGGTCGACCGGCGTGGCGGCCGCGATCCTCGCCGGGGCCGCCTTTGCCTTTTTGCGCTTCAACTTCTATCCGGCCAGCATCTTCATGGGCGACGCGGGGTCGATGCTGCTCGGCTACGTGCTCGCCGTGATCAGCATCCAGGGTGTGCTCAAGGGCGCCGCGACCGTCGCCCTGATCTTTCCGCTGCTCGTCCTGGGGGTGCCCTTCGCCGACCTCTTCCTGGTCGTGTTCCGGCGGCTGCGCAAGGGGGTACCCATCTATACCAGCGGTCGCGACCACGTGCATCACGACCTCGTGCTCGTCGCCGGCTTTTCGCAGAGGACGTCGGTGCTGCTGCTCTACGGCTGGTGTCTCGTGCTGAACGGACTGGCGCTGGCCATGAGGTTTCGCGCGACCGTGGCGATCGTCGTGCTGGGTCTGGCGGCCGTCGCGGCGACCGCGTCGATGGCGCGTCTGCTGCTGCGCTACCGATCGCGCGACCCGCGGGCCGGCGGGGGAGACGCGGCGGGCGGCGGGCTCGACCGGCCGGCCGGCGGGGCGACGCCGGGCGGCGGGCATGGCCGGCGCGCGAGCGGTCCCGGCGGCACGATCGGCGGCTGAGAGGGCCTGCGACATGGCCAACATGTACCGACAATCGGTCCGTTCACAGGCGCCGGCCGGCGAGCGGCGAGGCGGGCGCGACGGCGTGCCGGGCTGCTTGTCGGGGTAGGGAAAGGCGCATATACTATGCCGCGCGCTCCGGGCGATCATGGCCAGAATGGCCATAACAAGCGTGGGCTCGCATCCGGCGAGACCATCGCCTTCATGGTGCTGGCCGGCATCGTCGTCGGGTTGCTCGTCGGCTACGGCCTCGACCGCTTGCTGCACACCACGCCGGTGTTCATCGTGATCGGGGTCTTTGCCGGTTTTGGCGTCGCCCTCTACGCGGTGTTTCTTGAGACGAGATAATGGGCAATCGGCCGATCCCAAGTCGGTCCGGGACTGATGAGCGTGAACCCGCTGGATCTGCTGCGTCGTGAGCCCGTCCTTGCGCTCCTGCTCGCTCTGACGGCGTGTTGCGGCGCGGTCGCGCTGCTCGTTTCGGGCGACGTTGCGGCGGCGCTCGCCGGAGGGCTGCTCGTGGTCGTCTACTGGCTGGTCGAGCTCGTCGCCGCTCGCGTCGGTCGCCACGGTTCGTTCGGCCGGGCCATCGCGGTCGGGCTCGGCGGCATGGTGGTACGCATCGCCGTCGTCGTGGGCGGCCTGGTCGTGATCGGTCTGGTCGACCGCTCCGGCTTTCTCGACGCGGCCCTGTCGTTCGTCGTGGTGTACACGATCTACCTGGGCGTGCGGCTGTGGCGCCACCCCGCGCTGGGACCGGGCCGATGAGCGCCTTCGTCAAGGTCCTCAGGCGCATCCCGCTCTGGGCCTGGCCGGTCATCGCCCTGGCGGCTCTCGCCGTGCTGTTCGTGCTGCCGGGCGGCGCCAAGGCGACCTTCAACGTCTCGAACGAGTTCAGCCTGCAGCCGGTGATCAGGCTGCCCCGGATCGGCCCCGTCGACCTGTCGGTCACCAAGGCCGTCATCTACCTCTGGCTGGCGGTCGTCGTGGTCTGCATCTTCGCGGCGCTCGTCAATCGCAGCCTGAGAAGGAGTCGGGATGGTCGCCCCGGCAAGCTCCAGGTGACCCTCGAGGGGCTCTACGAGCTGGCCCGCGACGGCATTGCCGGCTCGGTCATGAAGAGCGGCTCCGACACCTGGTTTCCCTACATCGGCGGAGTCTTCTTCTTCATCCTGACGTGCAACCTCGTCGGGCTGATCCCGCTGCCCTTCGGCGAGGGCCATCAGCTCGCCTTCTACGCCGCTACGGGCAACCTCAACGTCACTGTGACACTCGCCTTGTTCACGTTCGTCTTCACGCACTACGCGGGCGTCCGGGCGAAGGGCGCGGCCGGCTACATCAAGGGCTGGGTCATTCCCTCGGCGCCGCCGGTCCTCAAGCAGTTCATCTTCGTGATGCACATCATCAGCGAGGGCTTCCGTCTCGTCTCGCTGTCGGTGCGTCTCTTTGCCAACATGCTCGCCGGCCACGCCATCCTGGGCGTGTTCTTCGCCATGGCGCTCGTCTTTCAGAGCTATCTCATCGCCGCAGTCCTGCAGGCGGGCTCGGTGACGCTGTACCTGTTCGAGATCTTCGTGGCGGCCATCCAGGCGTTCATCTTCGCCATCCTGTCGGCCGTCTACGTGAGCAGCGCGCTCGAAGATGAGCAGTGACTTTATGACAGCGAAACGCGGGGCGAGCGTGCCCGGCACGCCGTGACCAGGCAGATACCAAGGAGGAAGTAGATGAATCCACGTGCCGCCGAACTTCTCGGCGCCGGGCTGGCCATCGGGCTCGGAGTCATCGGCCCCGGCATCGGCCTCGGCATCATGCTGGGCAGCGCCCTCGAAAGCATCGCCCGCCAGCCCGAGCTGCGGGGCGAGATCCGCACCAACATGTTCATCGGCATCGGCATCATCGAGGCGCTGGCGCTGTATGCGTTCGTGGTGAGCCTCATCCTGCTGTTCGTGGTGAAGTGACCGCGCGCGGCGCCGTCGAGCAGGCAGTGAGCCCGACATGTTGACCATCAACCCGGGGTTGATGATCTGGACGGTCGTCTGCTTCGGCATCGCCGTCTTCGTGCTATGGCGCTTTGCCTTTGGGCCGCTGCAGAAGTTCCTGGACGAGCGGCGGGCGCGGATCGCCGAGAGCATCGAGACCGCCGAGGAGACACGCGCCGAAGCCGCCCGGCTGCTGGCCGAGTACCGCGAGACGCTCGCCTCGGTGCGAGCCGAGGCCGAGGAGATCCTCGAGCGCTCGCGCAAGGCCGGCGACGCGACCAAGGCCGAGATCGTAGACGAGGCGCGCCGCCAGGCGCAGCGCACGGTCGAGAAGGCCCAGGAGCAGCTCGAGCGCGACGTCCGCGCGGCGTTGCACGAGCTCAAGGGCGAGATCGCCGGCCTCACGCTGCTGGCCACCGAGCAGGTCGTCGGCAAGTCGCTCGACGACGACGACCACCGGCGCCTGATCGACGAAGCGCTGCGGGCCGCCCACCTCGACGATCTCGAGCTGGGGAGCGGCCGGTGAGCGACACGGGCATCGCGCGCGTGTACGCCACCGCCTTGTTCGAGGCGGCGGCCGCGGCCGGCACCGTCGAGCGCACCGGCGACGACCTGCGCGGGTTCGTCCGGGCCCTCGACGAGTCGCGGCCGCTGGCCGACGCGGTGTTCAACCCGCAGATCGAACCCGCGGCCAAGATGCGGGTGCTCGCGCACCTGACCACCGCCGCCGACCGCCTGGCGGCAGGCGTGCTGGCCGTGCTGCTCGAAAAGGGCCGGATCGCGCTCGTCGGCGCGGTCGCCGACCAGTACGAGCGCTTCGTCGCCCAGGCGGCCAGGGTGGTCGAAGTCGAGGTCACGACGGCGGTGCCCGTCGCACCCGAGATCGAGCGTCTGATCGCGGCGCGCGTGCGACGCTCGACCGGCGGCGAGCCGCGACTGACCAAACGCATCGACCCCGACATCCTGGGCGGGCTCGTGCTGCGCGTCGACGACGTCCTGGTCGACGGCAGCCTGCGGGCACGCATCAGGCAGCTCGACGACCGGCTGAGAACGGCAGACGTGAGAGGTGGCGGCAAGTGAAGCTTCGTCCCGAAGAGATCGCCTCGGTCCTGAGGTCGCAGATCGAGAACTACCAGGCCGAGGTCGAAGTCGAGGAGGTCGGCACGGTCCTCGAGGTCGGCGACGGGATCGCCCGCATCTACGGTCTGCGCAACGCCCTGGCCATGGAGATGCTCGATCTGCCGCACGGCGTGACCGGCCTGGCGCTCAACTTGGAAGAAGACAACGTCGGCGCCGTGCTGCTCGGCGAGGACACGCTCATCAAGGAGGGCGATCTCGTCAAGCGCAGCGGCAAGGTCCTGCAGGTGCCCGTCGGCGAGGCCCTCGTGGGCCGGGTCGTCGACCCCCTGGGCAACCCGCTCGACGACAAGGGGCCGATCGAGACCGAGCACTTCCGCCCGATGGAGTTCAAGGCGCCCGGCGTGGTCGAGCGCCAGCCGGTCAAGGAACCCCTGCAGACCGGCATCAAGGCGATCGACTCGATGATCCCCATCGGCCGCGGCCAGCGCGAGCTGATCATCGGCGACCGCCAGACCGGCAAGACCTCGCTCATCGTCGACACCATCTTGAACCAGAAGGGCCAGGACGAGATCTGCATCTACGTCGCCATCGGCCAGAAGGCCTCGACCGTCATGCAGGTCGTGCAGAAGCTCGAGCAGTACGGCGCCATGGAGTACTCGATCGTGGTCGCCGCGACGGCCTCGGCCTCGGCGCCGCTCAAGTACCTGGCGCCGTACGCCGGCGCCGCCATGGGCGA
Organism: uncultured Actinomycetes bacterium; assembly: GCA_963751565.1. Classification (GTDB taxonomy): domain Bacteria; phylum Actinomycetota; class Thermoleophilia; order UBA2241; family UBA2241; genus Bog-752. The sequence goes on from CAVVVA010000005.1 coordinate 52,304, forward strand.
GTACTTTCTCTACGACGGGCGCCACGCGGTGTGCTTCTACGACGACCTCTCCAAGCACGCCGACGCCTACCGGCAGATGTCGCTGCTGCTGCGCCGTCCGCCGGGTCGCGAGGCCTTCCCGGGCGACGTCTTCTACCTGCATTCGCGGCTGCTCGAACGGGCGGTCAAGTTAAACGACGATCTGGGCGGCGGTTCGCTGACCGCCATCCCTGTGATCGAGACCCAGGCCGGCGACGTGTCGGCCTACATCCCGACCAACGTGATCTCCATCACCGACGGCCAGATCTTTCTGCAGAGCGACCTGTTCTACTCGGGCGTGCGGCCCGCCATCAACGCCGGCATCTCGGTGTCGCGCGTCGGCGGCAACGCCCAGATCAAGGCCATGAAGCAGGTCGCCGGCCGCTTGCGCCTCGACCTCGCGCAGTACCGCGAGCTCGAAGCCTTCGCCCAGTTCGGGTCCGAGTTGGACGAAGCCACCCAGCAGACGCTCGGTCGCGGGGCGCGCATGGTCGAGGTTCTCAAGCAGGGCCGGTTCGAACCCATGCCGGTCGAGGACCAGGTCATCGAGATCTTCGCCGGCACGCAGGGCTTTCTCGACGACATCCCGGTCGAGCACGTGCGCACGTTCCTTGCCGACCTGTGCGACTACGTCAAGTCGGAGCATCCCGAAGTGCCCCAGGCCATCCGCGCCGAGAAGGTGCTCGACGATCGCCACGAGGAGATCCTGCGCGACGACATCGCCGCCTTCCACAAGACTGTGGCGCCCGACGAGCCCGGCGAGACGGGCGTGGCCTGACGTGGCGACCCTGCAGGACATTCGGCGGCGCATCGCCTCGACCGAGAACACGCGCAAGATCACCAAGGCGATGGAACTGGTCTCGGCCGCCAAGCTGCGCCGGGCGCAGAAGCGCATGGAGTCGCTGCGTCCGTACGCCGGGGCCATGGTCGAGATGATGCGCGACCTGGCCACCTTCGCCGACGAAAAGAGCGCCTACGCGCTGCTGCGCGAGCACGACTCGGCCAAAGCCGAGGCGCTGCTCGTCATCACCGGCGACCGCGGCCTGGCGGGGGCGTTCAACGCCAACGTGCTGCGCGCCTGCCTGTCGGCCGACCGCGAGCTCGCCGCGAGAGGGCTCGGCCGCCGGTTGCTGGTGGTGGGCAAGAAGGGCATCGGCACCCTGCGCTTTCGCGGCCTGCAGATCGACCAGTCGTGGTCGGGCAAGAGCGACCGGCCGACCTACGCCGACGCCGAGGCCATCGCCCACCACGTCATCGACCTGTACACTCGCGAACAGGTCGATCGCGTACGTCTCATCTACAACCACTTCAAGACGCCGGTCGAACAGAAGCTGATGGACGTGCAGATCCTGCCGATCGAACCGCAGGAGATCTACACGAAGGATCGCGAGCGGCCGCCGGTGTCGTACCTCTACGAACCCGACGAGGCGGAGATCTTCGCGTCGCTGCTGCCGCGCTACGTCGAGATCGCGATCTTTCGGGCGCTGCTCGAGTCGAGCGCCAGCGAGCAGGGCGCCCGCATGACCGCCATGCACAACGCCAGCGAGAGCGCCGACGACATGATCTCGGATCTCACGCTCTCGATGAACCGGGCGCGGCAGGCGTCGATCACCCAGGAGATCCTCGAGGTCGTGACGGGGGCCGAGGCGCTCGGCTAGCCGAGCGCCTCGGCCCCCGCCCGGTCACTGAAAGGCCATGAAAGGGAGAGTTGTGAGTCGGCAACCGGCTGCGGAGTCCAAGGTCTTGAACAAAGGTCGCATCGTGCAGGTCATCGGCGCCGTGGTCGACGTGCACTTTCCCGACGAGCTGCCCGCCATCTACAACGCCCTGAAGATCACGATCGACCGCGACGGTCGGCCGGTCGATCTCGTCGCCGAGGTACAGCAGCACCTCGGCGATAACAAGGTGCGGGCCGTGGCCATGGACGCCACCGACGGCCTGGCGCGGGGCGCCGAGGTCGTCGACACCGGCACGCAGATGACCGTGCCCGTCGGACGCGCCACTCTCGGACGTCTCACGAACGTCATGGGCCAGCCCATCGACCATCTCGAGGACGGCCTCGACGAAGCGGAGCGCTGGCCGATCCACCGGCCGGCGCCCGATTTCGAGTCGCTCGATCCGACCGACGAGCTCTTCGAGACCGGCATCAAGGTGGTCGACCTCCTCGCCCCCTACGTCAAGGGCGGCAAGATCGGCCTCTTCGGCGGCGCCGGCGTCGGCAAGACCGTCATCGTCCAGGAGCTCATCCACAACATCGCCACGCAGCACGGCGGGCTGTCGGTGTTCTGCGGCGTCGGCGAGCGCACGCGCGAAGGCAACGACCTCTGGCTCGACATGAAGGCGTCGGGCGTGATCGACAAGACGGCGCTCGTGTTCGGGCAGATGAACGAGCCGCCCGGCGCCCGTCTGCGCGTCGGTCTGGCCGGTCTGACCGTGGCCGAGTACTTCCGCGAAGAGGGCGGCCAGGACGTGCTGCTGTTCATCGACAACATCTTCCGTTTCGTGCAGGCCGGATCAGAGGTCTCGGCGCTGCTCGGCCGCATGCCGAGCGCCGTCGGCTACCAGCCGACGCTGGCCAACGAGATGGGCGAGCTGCAGGAGCGCATCACGTCGACCAAGAAGGGCTCGATCACGTCGGTCCAGGCGATCTACGTGCCGGCCGACGACTTGACCGATCCGGCCCCGGCGGCCACGTTCGCCCACCTCGACGCGACGACCGTGCTCTCGCGGGCGATCTCGGAGAAGGGCATCTACCCGGCCGTCGATCCGCTCGACTCGACGTCGCGCATTCTGAGCCCGGCGAGCGTCGGCGACGAGCACTACGCCGTCGCCACCCGGGTGCAGGAGATCCTGCAGCGCTACAAGGACCTCCAGGACATCATCGCCATCCTCGGCATGGACGAGCTCACCGACGAGGACAAGGTCGTCGTGCAGCGGGCGCGGCGTATCGAGCGCTTCCTGTCGCAGCCGTTCTTCGTGGCCGAGCAGTTCACCGGTGTGCCCGGCAAGTACGTGCCGATCGCCGAGACGGTGCGCGGCTTTGCGGAGATCGTCGACGGCAAGCACGACGATCTGCCCGAGCAGGCCTTCTTCATGGTCGGCGGCATCGACGAGGCGGTCGCTCAGGCAAAGCAGCTCGGCGGCCACGCCGGCGCCGGGCGGGCCGAGGCCGCGCCGCCGCCGGCCGGCGAGTCGCAGGCGGCCGGCGAGTCGCAGGCCCAGGCCGGCGAGGCGGCGCCGCAGGCCGGGGACTGACCATGTCCGACGAGCACAGGCTCCAGGTCGAGGTCGTCACGCCGGACGGCTCGCTGTACGCCGGCGAGGCGAGCATGGTCGTCGTGCCGGGCGTCGAGGGCGAGCTCGGCTTTCTGCCGCGTCACGAGCCGCTGGTCTCACTGGTCGCGATCGGCGAGGCGCGCGTCCAGCTGCCCGACGGCACGTGGGAGCGCTTTGCCACCGGCATCGGGTACGTGCAGGTGCTGTTCGACAAGGTGCTGCTGGTCGTCGATCAGGCCGAGCAGGCGGGCAGTATCGACGTGGCGCGCGCCGCGGCGGCCCGCAAACGGGCCGAAGACAGGCTGGCGTTGCGCGGCGATCCCGGGGCGCACGCCGAGCTCGACTTCTACAAGGCCGAACAGGCGCTGCGCAGGGCCGAGAACCGTCTGAAAGTCGCGGCCCGGGCATGACCCGGGCGACGCCGCCCAAGACGACCGGGCACGACGCAGAGGGCCCTGCCGTGAACGAGGCCGGACAGGCGGGGCGGTCGCTGCTCGTACGCGGCGGTCGCCGGCTAGAAGGCGAGATCGTCCTGGCCGGCGCCAAGAACTCCGCTCTCAAGCTGATGGCCGCGAGCCTGCTGGCCGACGAGCCGTCGACCATCCGCCGCGTGCCGCGGATCGCCGACGTGTTCACCATGATCGATATGCTGCGCGCGCTGGGCGCCGAGGTGACCTTCGACGACGGCGAGCTGGGCATCGACCCCTCGGGGCGGCTGAACGAACGCGCCCCGTACGAGCTCGTGCGACGCATGCGGGCCAGCATCATCGTGATGGGGCCGATGGTCGCCCGCCTGGGCCGGGCCACGATCGCCATGCCCGGCGGCTGCAACATAGGCCCGCGACGCATCGACTTTCACATCCGCGGCCTGCAGAAGCTGGGCGCCGTCATCGAGATCGAGCACGGTTTCATCGAGGTCACGACCGACGGCCTGCGGGGCGCGGTCGTGCCGCTCGACTATCCCAGCGTCGGGGCGACCGAGAACCTCCTCATGGCGGCGACCGCCGCGCGCGGCACCACGGTGATCGACAACGCGGCCCGCGAGCCCGAGATCGTCGATCTCGCGAAGTTCCTCATGTCGATGGGCGCCCAGATCCACGGCGCCGGCACCAGCTCGATCACGATCGAGGGCGGGCACGAGCTGCACGGCGCCATCCACGAGGTCGTCGCCGACCGCATCGAAGCCGGCACCTACCTGCTGGCCGGCGTCGCCACGGCGGGCGACGTGACCGTGCGCGGCCTGAACCCGTCGTGCCTCGAACTGTTCCTCAACAAGTTGCGGGCCATGGGCGTGCAGGTCGACGAGGGCGATCGCACGATCCGCGCGCGGGCGTTCGGTGCGCTGCGTCCGGTCGACGTCTCCACGTTGCCGCACCCGGGTTTTGCCACCGACCTGCAGGCGCAGTTCATGGTGGCGCTGTCGCTGGCCGAGGGCACCTCGATCGTCACCGAGAACGTCTTCGAGAACCGTTTCGCCGTGGTCGACGAGCTCAACCGCCTGGGAGCCGGCATCGCCACGAGCGGCCATCACGCCGTCGTCTCGGGTCCCCGCCAGCTGACCGGCAGCGTGGTCGAGGCGCCCGACCTGCGCGGCGGCGCTGCCCTGGCGATCGCCGGTCTGGCAGCCGAGGGCGTGACCGAGGTGCGCGGTCTGCACCACATCGACCGGGGCTACGAGGACTTCGACGCCAAGCTCGCCGGCCTGGGGGCCGATGTCGCCCGGGTCGAGGGCGGCGGCGGGGCCGGCTCCGCCGGCCGCTGAGCGCTTCTCGACCCCGGCGACAACGCGCCGCCGCGCCGAGTCGTGGGGTATGATCCACCTGCGGTACAATCCTCGCAAGGGGATGATTCGATGATGCTCATCCACGTCACGTGACGGAGCCGCCCTCAGTGCCGCAGTACACCCGGTACACCGTAGCGCCCCGAAGAGCCGTCGTGCCCGTGTGGGTGCGCGTCCTCAAGTGGACGGTGCTCGTGATCGTCGTCGCCGTGGCCACCACGTTCGGCATGGCCTTCGGCTACCTGCAGAACACGGTCGCCCAGGTTCGCACGCACGATCCCGCGACCGTCAAGGCGGTGCAGAAGGAGCTCACCGTCACGCGCACCCCGCACGATCCCGTGAACATCCTCGTGCTGGGCAGCGACCAGCGCAAGAGCCTGCCCGGCGACAAGGGGCGCTCCGACACGATCATGCTGTTGCGCATCAACCCCGTCACCAAGAGCATCTCGATGCTGTCGATACCCCGCGACCTGCGTGTCGAGATTCCCGGCTGGGGCACCGACCGCATCAACGCCGCCTACTCCGACGGCGGCGCGGCGCTGTCGGTCAAGACGTTCGAGACGCTCACCGGCCTGCCGGTGAACCACTTCATCGACGTCGACTTCGTCGGCTTCATCGACATCGTCGACTACCTCGGCGGCGTCTATCTGGACGTCGATCGCCGGTACTACAACAACACCGCCGTGACCGGCTACTCGTCGATCGACATCCAGGCCGGCTACCAGCGGCTGAACGGCCACGACGCGCTGAGCTTCGTGCGCTTCCGGCACGACCAGCTCGCCGACTGGGGTCGCATGCAGCGCCAGCAGATGTTCCTGCGCGAGCTCAAGCGCCAGGCGCTGCGTTGGCACAACGTGCTCAAGCTCCCCAAGCTGATCGGCATGATCACCCGCAACACCACCTCCGACGTCTCATCGATCAAGCAGCTGCTGTCGCTCATCCAGCTCGTGCTCGGCGTCGACACGTCGCACATCTACCAGACGCATGTCGTCGGCGAGCCCATCGTGGTCGGCGGCGCCGACGAGCTGCAGGCGTCGCCCGCCGAGATCGCCGCGGTCGTCGACCAGTTCACGCACCCACAGCGGCCGCCGGTGCAGGTGCCGCAGGGCGAGTCGCAGCCCAAGAGCTCGTTCAAGGTCGCCGTGGCAAACGGCGGCGCGGCTGCCGGCAGCGCCGCCGGTGTGGCCGGGCAGCTCGCCGCGCAGGGGTACTCGACGTCGGTCGCCGGCGACGTGGTGGGCAGCGACACCAGGGCCACGCTCGTCTACACGACGCAGGGCTTCGCCGGAAACGCCCGCGACATCGCCACCATGCTGCCGCCCAGTCGGGTGGTCACCGTGCCACGCGCTCCCGGCGTGCAGACGGGCGTCACCGTCGTTCTGGGAGCCGCCTACACGGGCGCGCTCGTACTGCCGCAGAAGGCGGCCGCTGGTCCGGCGATCGTCTACAACAGCCCGCAGGACACCGCGCAGTGGCGCCAGTTCGCCCACCAGACCAGAGTCAAGGTGCGCATGCCCACCGCCTGGATGCCCGGGTACTCCTATGACTGGTCGATGTCGCGCACGTACACGATCCCCACCGGCCACGGCAGCGCCGCGGCGCTGGTCGTGGTGGGCTCCACCACGAGCGGCGGCTACTGGCACATCGAAGAGATGCGCTGGACCGATCCGCCGGCGGTCGCGTCGCCCGACGCGGTACGCGTCGTAAGCGGTGTCCGGTACCTGCAGTTCTACAACGGGACACAGCTCCACATGGTTGCCTGGAAGATGGCGGGCAACCTCTACTGGGTCTCCAACACGCTCGACAACGAGCTCGCAAACGACACGATGATGGCGCTTGCCACGTCGTTTACCCGCGTGAAGTGAGCCGCGTGCGTCCGGTGCTGCGGCGCCTCGACCCGTGGGCTGCGCTGCTGCTCGGCGTTCTCGTCACGCTGGGCGTGATCATCCTGCTGGCGACCCCCGGGCCGTGGCACCGGGTCGTGCCGGCGGTGGCCACCCACCCGCCGCTCGCGCCGCCGCCGCCGCCGCGCGACATCGCCGTCTTCGTGAACGGCCCGCGGCTCGAGGGCTGTGCCGGGGTGGTGTGGCTGCACATCGACTACGACCAGTCACGGTTCACCGCCGTCGTTGTGCCCGTGCGCCTTGCCTGCGACCTGCCGGGCGCCGGGCTCCAGCCGCTGGTCGAGATCGCCGATCAGGCCGGCCCAGGAGCTGCCGCGAGAGCTCTTGGCGCGCGTCTGGGCGTCTCGTTCGGCTCGTGGGCCACGATCGATCCGCAGGCGCTGCGTGATGCGCTGCCCGGCTTCTTCAGCGTGGCGACCCAGGTCGTGCACCCTCGGCCGGTGCCGCTCGTCGGCGTGTGGACGGTGCGCCAGCCGCTGGTCCGGGCGCTGCAGCGCCAGGTGCGCTACCTGCGGCTCGTGCTGAGGGACGGCGCCGCCGGCGAGCTGAACCTGGTGGGGTTCGTGAACTACGTCCTCGGCTCGACCGACGTGACCACCGCGCTCAAGCTGCAGGCGGTGTCGGCCATCGGCGCGGCTCTCGACACCGCCGGCGCCGGCGATCTGGTCACGAGCTCGCTGCCGGTGGTCGTGGACCGTCGGGGCGGGTACGAGCGCTGGTTGCCGTCTCCCGATGCGCTCCTCGCCCTGCGCCAGTCGTTTGCCTTCGACGCTGCGTCACCCGTCTACGCTCCCACGGTCGACGTGCGGCCCGCCGGGCGGGCCGTGGCGGTCCTGACTTCGTCTCTGGGCCGCTGGGCGGCGACGTATCGCGTGGCGTTCGAGCGCGCGCTGCAGGGGTACGGCGTCCGCGGCGTGCGCGTGGAGATGGTGGCCTGCGGTTCGCCGGCCGCCGTCGCGCGAGCGTTCGGCCGGCGCACAGTCGGCTCGTCTCTGGGGGTCGTCGTCGCCCTGGGCAGGTCCGCGACCGGGCTCGCGCCCGCGACCAGCACGGCCGCGGTGCTGGGCGCCGCGCTCCGCGGCGTGCAAGCCGCGGCGCTGCCGGCTGTAGTCTCGGAGGTGCCGGGGCCCGCCGTGGCCGTGAACCACACGATCGACGCGCAGGCAGCGGCCGCCGGGCTGCCGCTGTCGGCCGTTGCGGCGGTCATGGCCGCGCCTGCCGCCGGCGGCAGCCCGGCGCCCGGCGCCGCGGCGTCTGCCGTCAGCCCGGCGCCCGGCGCCGCGGCGTCTGCCGGCAGCCCGGGGGCCGCCGTCGGCGACAGTCTGACGACCGCTCTGGTTGTCGCCTGGGCTCGTCTCGACGCGGCGACCTTCGTCCGCGCCGTGCAGCCCGCGTTCTTCGCGCCGCGCCTCGCGGCCACCCGGCTCGGCGTGACCTATTACGAGCGGACGCTCACCAGGGTCGCGGTCGTCGGCGCCGCGGCGGCGGCCGGGCGCCTGATAGCCCGCCTCGATGTGTTCGGCTACGTGGCTGCGCCGGCGCCGGCGGGGTCGCTCGCGCCGGCGGCGCTGCCGACCGTGTACTACCACCCGGCAGACCGGCGGCTGGCGCTGGCTCTGGCCGGCGACCTCGGCCTGCGGACGTCTCAGGTGGTGCAGTCGGCGGGCGGGTCCAGGGGGCTGACCGTGGTCATCCCCGCCTGAAACGGCGAGCGCCCCGTTCCCGGGGCGCTCGCACGCTCGAACCGCGATATCGGAAGGACCCTACGCCTGGCGTCTGCGCAAGACGAGGCCGCCGCCCATGAGGGCGAGGCCGCAGGCGAGGATCACGACGGTCGAGCCGCCCGTGAACATGAGTTCGCCGTTCTCGGCCGTCGGCGCGGCCAGGCTGGCCAGGTAGTCTTCGAGGACGCCCTGGATGTTGGTGTACGCCTCGAGCGACGGGTCGCTCTTCACGTACGACAACGCGGCCTCGACCTGAGCGGCGGTGTAATTGCCGTCGATGTGGCCGTCCCGGGCATCCTTGATGATCGCGTTCGTCGTGCTCGACGCAGCCTGCGCGACCGAGGCGACCATGAGCATCGCCACGACCACCGCGACTGCGATGGTCAGAATTCTCATCTTCATGAAGACCCCCTCCGTCAGCGGTCCGAGTTTCTCGCCAGTCCGATACGCACTGCTTATACCACGCCGGTCGGACGATTGCCACGTTGCTGCGTCGCCCACAGGCTCGCCGCCCGCCGCCCACTCCGAAAAGTATACTACCCTTGTGGAGCAGCCTTTCGCAGTGAACGAGATCGACGCGCCGGAGACGACCCTTCGCCGACCGGGCGCCTCCCCGGTGGCTCGCTTTGCGCTTTCCGCCCTGCCCTGCCTCCCGGTGGCGACTGTCCTTGGCGCCGTGCTCGCGCTCTCGTTTCTGTCCGGCGGCTACATCTTTTCCCGAACGGCGCCCGTCGTATTCCTGCTCGTGCCCCTGGCCGCCGTGTGGGTGTGGCTCGCGCCGCGCCGGCCCGCGCTCGGCCGGCCGGCCCTCGTGGGCCTCTCGGCGTTCGCCCTGTTCGCGCTCTGGGAAGGGCTGTCGGTCGCCTGGTCGATCGGCCCCGACCTGTCGTGGCTGGCCTTCGACGTGTGCCTGCTGTATCTGATCGTCGCCGTCGTCGTCACGGCGACGCCGGCAGGGCCGGCACAGCTGCGCCTCGCGGGGTACGGCTTCGTCTGTGCGATGGTGCCCGTGGCCGTGTACGCGTTCCTCGGAAAAGTGTTGCCCGACGTGGTGACGCACGCTCATCTGTACGCGCGCCTGAGCGCTCCGCTCGGCTACTGGAACGTGCTGGCCATCATGCTCGTCATGGCGATCGTGCTGGCGCTCGAGGGCGCCTCGCGCCGCGGCCTGCCGGCCGCGGCGCGAGGCGCCCTCGCCGGCGCTCTCGCGCTCTTTCTTCTCACCATGTTCTTCACCTTCTCGCGGGGCGGCACGCTCGCCCTGGCGCTCGCCCTCGTGGTCTACTTCGCGCTCACCAACGAGCGGCTGCAGGGCGTGCTCACGCTCGCGCTTACAGCGACGCCCGTGGCCGCGGCTCTCTACCACGGACGTCATCTCGGCACGCTCTTCAACGCTACCTCGAGCGACGCGCTGCGCACCGCCCAGGGACACCTCTTCGGACGCTGGGCGCTCGCCGCGATCTGCCTGGCGATCGTCGCCCAGGCCGCGGCGGCGCTCGTCACCCGCGCCGTCCCCCTTGCCGGCCGGCGACGGCGCGTCGTCGGGGCCCTGGTGCTGGCCGTCGCCGTGGTCGGCGTGGCCGTGGGCGTCGGGGCCTTCGCCTCACGCTACGGCGGGGTCGGCGGCGTGGCTCACAAGATCGCCCATCAGATCACCTCATCCGACACCAGCGGCGATCCCCAGACGAGCGGCGCCGGCCGGATGTTCGCGCTCGGCAACGACGGCCGCATCCCCATGATTCGCGAGGGCCTCGACAGCTTCCCGCACCACCCGCTGGCCGGCACCGGCGCCGGCACCTTCCGCTTCACCAACGACCTCTATCGCTCCAACTCGGGGTTCATCGTCATGCACGCTCACAACGAGTGGATCAACGTGCTGAGCGAGCTGGGCCTCGTCGGGCTCGTCCTGTTCGTTGCCGCGATCGGCGGCCTGCTGGTGGCCGCGCTGCGGCCGGTTGGCCGGGCCGCGCGCGACGCCGACCGCGGTCTGCTGGCCGCCACGCAGGCCGTGAGCGTCGCCTTCGTCGCCCACATGACGATCGACTGGGACTGGGACATGGCCGCCGCCGCGCTCGCGTTCCTGCTGCTCGCCGGGGTAGCGGCCGCGTACGTGCGGGGCCGGCGGGCCGGCGCCGCGACCGCCGGCCCGCCGGCCCCGTCCGGCGACGGGCACGAAGAGGCCCGCGGCCTGCGCTTCGGCATCGCCTCCCGCGTGCTGGCCACCGGCGTGCTGGCGCTCGTCGTGCTGAGCTTCCTTCCTCCGTACCTGTCCGAGCGCGCCCTGTCGCGAGCCATCGTCCTGGCGGGCGACAACCGCACGGCGCCGGCGGTCGTGCAGGCGCGCCGGGCGCACCGGCTCGACCCGCTGGCGGTCGACCCGCTGTTCACGCTGGCCCTGGTCGAGCAACAGCAAGGCCGCGAGAGCGAGGCCCTGGCCACGCTCGAGCAGGCGGTCCGCCTCCAGCCGCAGAACTACTCGACCTACTATGAGCTCGGCCTCCTGCAGCTGAACGTGCTCGGACGCAGAGCCGAGGCGGCAGCGTCGTTCAAGCGCGCGCTTTCCCTCAACCCCGACGACGGCAATTCGAGCTACGAGCTGGGCGCCGCGCTCGCTCCGCCTGCCGCGCCCTGAGCGGCCGGCGAGGCCATGCGACGTCCATTCCGGGTCACCCGGCCGCGCCCGGCTCCTATGGTAGACTAGGCGCCCGCCAGCGCGAGTGAGGGAGCAAGGTATCGTGCCAGAGACACAGCGGCCCGTCGGGGTCATCGGGGTCGGGTACGTGGGCCTGGTGACGGCCGTCTGTATCGCCCATCTCGGTCACCACGTCGTCTGCCTCGACGTCGACGAGGCCAAGATCGAGGCGCTGCGCGCCGGGAGCGTGCCGATCTACGAGCCCGGCCTCGACGAGCTCATGGCGGGCGCCCGCGAGCGCCTGTCGTTCACGACCTCCTACGACGAGCTGTGCGCGCGGGCGCGCGTGCTGTTCGTCGCCGTCGACACGCCGCCGTCGCCGTCGGGCGACGCCGACCTGTCGCGCGTCGAACGGGTCGTGCGCGATGTCGGCGCCCGCCCCGGCGAGCGGCTGCTCGTCATGAAGAGCACGGTGCCGGTGGGTACCGGCGAACGCGTCGTGGCCGAGCTCGAAAGCGCGGGGGCCGCCGCCATCGGCTACGTCTCCAACCCCGAGTTCCTGCGCGAGGGCGCCGCGGTCGACGACGTGCTGCATCCGGACCGCATCGTGATCGGCGCCTACGACGAGCGCGACGGCGACGAGGTTCAGGAGCTGTTCGCCGGCATCGAGACGACCGTCGTGCGCACCACGGTGGCCACCGCCGAGATGATCAAGTACGCCTCCAACGCGTTTCTCGCCACCAAGATCTCGTTCATCAACGAGATCGCCAACGTGTGCGAGGCCGTGGGCGCCGACGTACGCGCCGTGGCCGACGGCATGGGTCTCGATCACCGCATCGGGCCGCACTTCCTGCAGGCCGGCATCGGCTACGGCGGCTCGTGCTTTCCCAAGGACGTGCAGGCTCTCAAGCAGCTCGCCGGCAACTCCGGCTACCACTTTCAGCTCCTGAACGCCGTCATCGAGGTCAACCATCTGCAGAAGCGGCGCGTGGTGGGCAAGCTGCAGGAGAGGGTGGGCCGCCTGCGCGGCAAGCACGTCGCGCTCCTCGGCCTCACGTTCAAGCCGCACACCGACGACCTCCGCGAGGCGGCCTCCATCGTGCTCGCCTCGCGGCTGCGCGCCGAGGGCGCCCGGGTCTCCGCCTACGACCCGATGGTGGCGCCCGGCTCGCACGCCGACCTGTTCCCGGGCGTCGAGATCGCCACGAGCGCCCTCGAAGCCCTGGACGGCGCCGACGCGGCCATCGTGGTGACTGAGTGGCCCGAGTTCATCGCGCTCGACTGGGAGGTGGTCCGCGAGCGCATGCGCGGCCGGCACGTGATCGACGGCCGCAACGTGCTCGACGCGGGCCGTGTCGCCGCCGCCGGTCTCTCGTACGACGGCATCGGCACCGTCGAGCAGCCGGTCGCGGCAGGCGAGCCGGTCGCCTCCAACGAGGTCAGGTAGGGCCCGGCCCGTGTCCGGCGGCTCATCGTGCGTTCAGGCGGTCGTCCTGGTCGGCGGTGAGGGCACCCGGCTGCGGCCGATCACCTCTCGCGTTCCCAAGCCGGTCGTGCCGCTGGTCGGCCGGCCGTTCGTCGGCTACATCCTCGAGAACCTCGCCCGTCACGGCGTCGAGCGGGCCGTCTTCTCGGCCGGGTATCTGGCGCACGCGCTCGAGGACGCCATCGGCGACGGCAGCCGGTACGGCTTGGCGGTGCGCTACGTCGTCGAGGACCAGCCGCTGGGCACCGCCGGCGCCATCAAGAACGTGCAGGCCGAGCTCGACGCCGGTCCCCTGCTGGCCTTCAACGGCGACGTGTTGACCGACGTCGACCTGACGGCGATGGGCGCGTTCCACCGGGCGCGGGGAGGACTCGCCACGATCCTGCTCGCGCGGGTCGACGACCCGCGCCGCTACGGCCTCGTCGAGATCGCCGACGACGGTCGCGTGGCGGAGTTCGTCGAGAAGCCGGGGGCCGAGTACGCGGTGCCGGCCCACGGCGCGCTGATCAACGCCGGCGTGTACCTGCTCGAGCCCGAGGTGCTCGACATGATCCCGGCAGGCCGGCAGCTCTCGATCGAACGCGGGGTGTTTCCCCAGCTCGCCGCCGTCGGCCGGCTGTACGCCTTCGTCGGCGACACCTACTGGCGCGACATCGGCACGCCCGACAGCTATCTCCAGGCTCACTTCGACCTGCTGCAGAGCGCGCTCGCGACGAGCGTCTCGCGCGACGTCGGCTCCTCGTATCTGTTCGTCGCGCCCGACGCGGTCGTTGCGCGGGGGGCGAGGGTCGTGCCGCCGGCGCACGTCGGGGCCGGCACGACCCTCGCCCCCGGCAGCCGCGTCGGACCGCTCGCCGTGATCGGCGGCGGCTGCGACATCGCGGCGGGCGCCGAGATCGTCGAGTCGGTCGTGCAGGACGGGGTGACGGTCGGACCCAGAGCCACGATCGAGCGCAGCGTCGTGGTCACCGGCGCCTCGGTCGGCGCGAACAGCCACCTCGTGAACGCGGTGGTCGGCGACGGCTGCCGGATCGGCGCCGACAACGTCATCGCCAACGGCTGCTGCCTGTTCCCCGGGACGGTGCTGGCCGACGGCGCCGTGAAGTTCCGCGAGTTCGACGGCATGGAAGGCCGATGACCGTCTCGCCCGACGCGTTCAAGGCCTACGACGTGCGCGGCCTGTACCCGCAGGAGCTCGACGCCGAGGGCGCCCGGCGCATCGGCGCCGCGCTCGCCGGGCAGCTCGGCGCGCATCGCCTGGCCGTCGGCCACGACCCGCGGCTGTCGTCGCCCGAGCTCGCCGCCGCCTTCGCGGTGGGGGCCGAGTCGGCCGGCGCCCGGGTCACCGGCTTCGGCATGATCCCGACCGAGATGCTCTACTTCGGCGTCGCCGACCGCGGTTTCGACGGCGGCGCCGCCGTGACGGCTTCGCACAACCCGCCGCAGTACAACGGCATGAAGCTCGTCGGCGAGGGGGCGCTGCCCCTGTCCGGCGACGCCGGCATTCCCGAGCTCAAGCGCCGCGTGCTCGCCATGGAGCGGGCTCCGGCCGCGGTCGAGCCGCACGTCGCCCCCGACGATCTCTACCCCGACTATGTGCGGCACCTGCTGGCTCAGGTCGACGCCGCCGGGCTGCGTCCCTGCCGCGTGGTCATGGACGCCGCCAACGGCGCCGCCGGCAAGCTCGCGCCGCTCGTCTTCGACCGCACGCCGGTCGAGCGCATCGAGTTGTACTTCGAGGTCGACGGCCGGTTCCCCAACCACGACCCCAACCCGCTGCTCGAGGCCAACAGCCGCGAGCTGCGCGCCCGCGTCGTGGCCGCGAAGGCCGACCTGGGCATCGCCTGGGACGGCGACGCCGACCGCTGTTTCTTCATCGACGAGACGGGCGCTTTCGTGCCCGGCGATTTCGTCACCGCGCTGCTCGCCGAAGCGCTCCTGGCCCGGCATCCGGGCGCGAAGATCCTCTACGACCTGCGGGCCAGCCGGGCCGTGCCCGACACCATCCGGGCCGGCGGCGGCCAGGCGCTGGTCAACCGCGTCGGACACGCCTTCTTCAAGCAGCGCATGCGGCGCGAGTCCGTGCTGTTCGGCGGCGAGGTGTCGGGGCACTACTACTTTCAGGCCAACCACAACGCCGACTCCGGCTTCATCCCGGCGCTGCTCATCCTCGAGCTGCTGGCGCGCAAGCAGGCGACGATGGCCGAGCTGCTCGCGCCGCTGCGCTCCACCTACTTCATCTCGGGTGAGATCAACTCGCGAGTCGACGACGTGCCCGCGGCCCTCGCACGCCTTGAGCGGCGGTTCGCCGACGGCGCAATCGGGCATCTCGACGGCGTCTCCGTCGACTACCCCGACTGGCACTTCAACGTGCGGCCCTCGAACACCGAGCCGCTGCTGCGTCTCAACCTGGGTGCGACGAGCGCGGCGCAGATGGAGGAGAAGCGCGATCTCGTGCTCTCGATCATCTTGCGGGACGGCGCCTCGTGAGCGCCGGCGGCGGCGCCGCGGCGGGACCGCGCGCGGTGCGCGGCGATCTCAGTCCGGAACACGTGGCCGAGTGCGACACCGGCGGTCAGTTCGACGCGGTCGCCCGGCTGCCCGAGCAGCTCGAGGCGGGCTACACGCGCGCCGTGGCGGCGCTGACCGGCAAGCCGCTCGTCTCCGCGGACCGGCCGAACGGCGTCGCCGTCTGCGGCATGGGCGGCTCGGCGATCGGCGGCGATGTCGTGAGAGCCTGTCTCGACGGTCTGCCCGTGCCCTTCCAGGTCGTGCGCGGGTACGAGCTGCCGGCCTGGGTGTCGGAGCGCACGCTGGTCTTCGCGGTGAGCTACTCGGGCAACACCGAGGAGACGCTCGCCTGCCTCGCGCGCGCCCTGGCGCGCGGTTGCCGGCCGGTCTGCGTGGCGTCCGGCGGACGGCTGACCGAGCTCGCCGGGCGGCACGGCCTGCCGCTCGTCGCCGTGCCGGCCGGCCTGCAGCCGCGCGCTTCGATCGGCTTTCTGTCGACGCCGATCGGCGCCGCTCTCGAAGTCGCCGGCCTGGCGCCCGGGTTCGACGAGCAGGTCGCCGAGGCCATCGAGGTCACACTCGAGCTCAGGGCCGAGCTCGCCCCCGAGGTCGCAGATAACGACAACGAGGCCAAAACGGTGGCGCGCCGGCTGCTGAACTGCCTGCCGGTCGTCTACGGCGCGGGCGTCACGGCGCCGGCCGCGCGGCGCTGGAAAGGCCAGCTGAACGAAAACGCCAAGACGCCGGCCTTCTTCAACGAGCTGCCCGAGCTCGACCACAACGAGCTCGCCGGCTGGGCGACCAACCCCGGAGTGGCCGGGCGCGCCTTCCTGGTGCTGCTCGACGACCCGGCCGGCGACGAGCGGCTGCGCCGCCGGCTGGCGCTCACCGCCGCCGTCGTCCAGCCGCGCGTGGCCGGCGTCACGCGCATTGCCGCTCGCGGCGTGCTGCCCCTGGCCCGCGTGCTGTCGAGCGCTTACGTCGGCGACTTCACGTCGCTGTACCTCGCCGTCCTGTACGGCGTCGACCCCGCGCCGGTCGCGGCCATCGAAGACCTGAAGGCGCGCCTGTCGGGCGAGGGCGGCGCGGCGCCGTCGTAGACGGCGCCGCGCCGCAGCCCCGCGAGCCCCTCGGAGCCCAGACGTGAGTCACACGCCGTCCACGCGGCACGCGCCGGCGCCGGCCGTGGAACTGCTGCTGGTGGCCGCGCCGCTGGCCGGCTCGCCGCTGCTTGCCGCGCTGTTCCCAGGTGTCGCGCCCACGGTCGTGCCGGTCGACGCGCTGCGCGTGGAGATCCCCTGGCGGGGCAAGCTGTTCGAGCTGCTCGCCGGGGCGGCCGCCGCGGGGTCGCCGCTGCACGCCGCGCCCGGCGCCGCAGAGTCGCCACGCGCCGCGCCCGGCGCCGCGGGGTCGCCACGCGCCGCGCCGGCCGTCGGTCTCCTGGTGCCGGTGCGCTGGCTTTCGAGCGAGCCGGCGCCCGAGGCCGTGATCGTGAGCGACCACGTGAACTTGAGGCTGCGGGGACCGCTCACGGGGCGTCGCCCCGTGAGCGGTCCCCGCAGCCTCGGCCCGCAGCCGTTTCCCTCGCCGGCCGGCGTTTATCAACCGGAGACGATCGCCGGCCGCGTCGGTGACGCCGTGGGCCGCCGTGTATACTCTGTTGTCGCGGTAGCGGGGGTCGCGAGGGTCGCCGACCTCACGCCGTTCGAACGGCGATCCGTCGCCGCCGCCGGGTGTCCGGCGGCCTGCGATTGCCTCGTCGATGCAGCAATCATAGCCGCCCTGCACGGCCTCAAGATCGCCGCCTGCGGCGTGCCGGACGGCCGTCAACCTCCGACCGGGAGAAGCTCGTGAGCGACACAGCCCAATACGACATCAAAGACAAGTCGCTCGCGCCGGCCGGCGTGCTGCGCATCGAATGGGCCGACATGCACATGCCGGTGCTGGCCTCCATCCGCGAGCGCTTCGCCCGCCAGCGGCCGCTCGCCGGCGTGCGCATCGGCGCCTGCCTGCACGTCACCACCGAGACCGCCAACCTCATGCGCACGCTTCAGGCCGGCGGCGCCGACATCGTGCTGTGCGCCTCCAACCCGCTCTCCACGCAGGACGACGTGGCCGCCGCCCTCGTCGCCGAGTACGGCATCCGCGTCTACGCCATCAAGGGCGAAGACGAGGCCACCTACTACGCCCACATCAACGCCGCCGTCGACCACCGCCCGAACATAACCATGGACGACGGCGCCGACGTCATCGGCGTGCTGCACGGCGAGCGGCCCGACATGGCCGCCGACATCATCGGCGGCACCGAGGAGACCACGACCGGCGTCATCCGTCTCAAGGCGCTCGAAGCCGAGGGACGGCTCATGTTCCCGATCGTCGCGGTCAACGAGGCCAACACCAAGCACATGTTCGACAACCGCTACGGCACCGGCCAGTCCACCCTCGACGGCGTGGTGCGCGCCACCAACATCCTGCTCGCCGGCACGACGGTGTGCATCGCCGGCTACGGCTGGTGCGGGCGCGGCCTGGCGATGCGCATGAAGGGCCACGGCGCCGACGTGATCGTGCTCGAGGTCGATCCTCTCAAGGCGATCGAGGCGGTCATGGACGGTTTCCGGGTCATGCCGATCGCCGAGGCGGCGAAGGTCGCCCGGCTGTTCGTCACGGCCACCGGCGACATCCACGTCATCCGCAAGGAGCACTTCGAGGTCATGCCCGACGGCGCCATTGTCGCCAACACGGGGCACTTCAACGTCGAGATCGACATCCCGGCCCTCGAGGCGCTGTCCACGGGCAAGCGCCGCGTGCGCGAGTTCGTCGACGAATACACGCTGGCCGACGGCCGGCGCATCTACCTGCTGGCCGAGGGCCGGCTCGTGAACCTGTCGGCCGCCGAAGGCCACCCGGCGGCCGTCATGGACATGAGCTTCGCCAACCAGTCGCTCGCGGCCGAGTACATGGTCGTCCATCACGCCGAGCTGCAACCAAAGGTCTACGGGGTGCCCGCCGAGATCGACGCCGAGATCGCCCGACTCAAGCTCGAGACCATGGGCCTCGCCATCGACACGCTCACCGACGAGCAGGCGAAGTACCTGGCCTCCTGGGACCAGGGCACCTGAGACCCGCCACCGACGGGGCGGCGCGGTGGGGGCCGGCAGGCCCCCACCGCGCCGCCACATCCGCGCCGGCGCTCGCGTTGCGGCGCCGGCCAGCGCAAGGACGAGCCCGCTGAACACTCAGAACCCACAGCACAAGCTGCGCATCGAGACCGTCGAGATCCGGCCCGACGCGGTCGTGCTGATCGACCAGCTCGCCCTGCCGCACGACGAGCGCTACGTCTCCTGTGCGACGTGGCGCGAGGTGGCCGGGCGCATCCGCGACATGACCGTGCGCGGCGCGCCGGCCATCGGCGTGGCCGCCGCCGGCGCTCTCGCACTGGCCGCGCGCGAGGCGGCCTTTGCTTGCGGCGACGATCGCGCCGCCTTCAACGCCGCCCTCGACGAGGCGGCGCTGGGCCTTGCCCAGACGCGGCCCACCGCCGTCAACCTCACCTGGGCGATCGGCGAGCTGCGCGCCCTCTGGCTGCGCTGCGAGGCGAGCCCCCAGGAGTGCTGGCTCACGCTGCTTGCGCGGGCGCGCGAGATCCACGACGACGACATCCGCCGCTGCTACGCCATCGGCGCCTTCGGCGCGCCGCTGTTCAAGGCCGGCGACGCCATCCTCACGCACTGCAACGCGGGCGCCCTGGCCACCGCCGGGTACGGCACGGCGCTGGGCGTCATCCGCGCCTGCCACGAACGCTTCGACGGCGCCGTCTCGGTGTTCGTCGACGAAACGCGCCCCTGGCTGCAGGGAGCGCGCCTGACCGCGTGGGAGCTGTCGGTCGAGGGCATCCGCTACAGCCTGATCACCGACAACATGGCGGGGCACTTCATGGCCCGGGGCGAGGTCGACGGCGTCGTCGTCGGAGCCGACCGGATCGCCGCCAACGGCGACACCGCCAACAAGATCGGCACCTACACCCTGGCGGTGCTGGCCAAAGAGCACGGCCTGCCGTTCTACGTGGCTGCGCCGCTGTCGACCGTCGACCTGGCCGTCGCGAGCGGCGCCGACATTCCCATCGAAGAGCGCGATCCCGACGAGGTCACGCACTTCCGCGGCCTGCGCGTGGCGCCCGCGGGGGCGTCCGCCCGGCACCCCGCCTTCGACGTCACGCCGCACGCTTTCATCAGCGCCATCATCACCGAGGCCGGCGTGCTGCGGCCGCCCTACGACAGGTCGCTGCGCCGTGCCTGTCTCGAGGGGGTGTGCGCCTGATGGGCGCCGCCGGCGGGGCGCCCAAGGCCCACATCATGGCGGCCGGCCTCGGCACGCGGCTGGCGCCGCTCACCGACCGTACCGCCAAACCCATGGCGCCGATCGTCAATCGCCCGGTCATCGAGCACATCCTGCGCCTGCTGGCCCGCCACGGTGTGACCGAGGTGTGCGTCAACCTGCATCACTACGCCGACGACATCCGGGTCTACCTCGGCGACGGCGCGACGTTCGGCGTGCGGGCCCACTACAGGTTCGAAGAGAAGCTGCTGGGCACCGCCGGCGGCACCGGCGGGTTTCGCGAGCTGCTCGGGGGCGGCACCTTCGTGGTGGTCAGCGGCGACGCCCTGACCGACGCCGACATCTCGGCGTTCGTGGCGGCCCACCGGCGGCGCGGCGCGATCGCCACCATCGCCGTCAAAGAGGTCGACGACCCGTCGCACTACGGCGTCGTGGTCCACGACCACGCCGGGCGCGTCACGGGGTTCCAGGAGAAGCCGGCCAAAGGCGAGGCCCTGTCGTGCCTGTGCAACTGCGGCATCTACGCCTTCGAGCCGGCGATCTTCGACTTCATCCCGCCGGGAGCGTTCGTCGACTACGCCACAAATGTCTTTCCGCGGTTGCTGGCCGACGACGAGCCTTTCTACGTATGGCGGCTCCAGACCTACTGGAACGACGTCGGCAGCATCCGTGCGTACCGCCGCGGCAACTTCGACGCCCTGCTCGGCCGCGTCGCGGTGACGCTTCCGGGCCGCGAGCTGCGGCTCGGCGTGTGGGTCGGCGAGGGCACCGAGGTGGCCGGCGACGTCGAGATCGTACCGCCGGTCCTGATCGGCGACGGCTGCCGCGTAGGCGCTCAGGCCAGGCTGGTCGGACCGCTGGTGATCGGCGACGGCTGCACCATCGGACAGGGCGCCGTCCTCGAGGGAGTCATCCACTGGAACGGCACCGCCACCGGGCGCGGCGCGTCGCTGGCCGGCGGCATCGTCGGTCGGGCCGTGCGCATCGGCGAGCGCGCCACCGTGCACAGCGGCGCGGTCATCGGCGACGGCTGCGTCATCGCCGACGGCGCCGTCGTCAAGGCCGACTCCAGGCTGGGTCCGCAGACCGCGGTGGCGGCCGCGGGGGCTCCGCCCGAACCGCGCGCGTGACCTCGCTCGGCCGGCTGGCCGACGGGGTCGTCGACCTGTTCCTGCCCAAGCGCTGCGTGGAGTGCGGGCGCGCAGGCCGCTGGCTCTGCGAGGCCTGCGCGCCCGCACTCGTGCCGCTGCCGGCCACCGTGTGTGAGCGCTGTGGCGCGCCGCTCGCGCGGCCGCGGACCGACTGCCGCGAGTGCCGCGGCCGCGACCTCGCTTTCGCCTCGGCGCGGGCCGCCTACGTCTACGAGGGCCCGGCGCGACGGCTGGTGACGGCCTGCAAGTTCCGCGCGCTGCGTTCGCTGGCCGCCGAGATGGCCGACCTCGCGACCATCCCGTTCCAGCAGACCGTGGCGGCGCTCGGCGGCGTCGCCGGCGTCGACCTGGTCACCTGCGTACCCGTGCACCAGGATCGCCGTCTGGAGCGCGGCTTCGACCAGGCGGCGCTTCTGGGGCGGCGCCTCGCCGATGTCGCCGGCCTGCCCTTTGCCTCGCTTCTCGTGCGCACGCGCCGCGGCCGGCGACAGAGCGGGCTCGGCGCCGCCGAACGCGCCGCCAACGTGCACGAAGCATTCAGGCTCGACGACAGAATGGTCGATAAAGCGGGTACAGTGAGTAACGTGTTAGTGGTTGACGACGTCTACACGACGGGTGAGACACTACACGCGTGTTCCATCGCTTTGAGACACGCGGGCTGCGAGCCGCATGCGTTCACGTTTGCGCGCGCCGCCCGCGATTTTCGTTTCCCGACCGCTGCGGATCGCCGGTAGCAAAGGAGCCGCCTTCATGAAGATCCAGGTCAAAGGTCGCCACGTGATCGTCAGCGAACCACTGCGGGACTACGCCGAGGAGAAGCTTGCCAAGCTTCACCGCGTGCTGAGCGAACGACACATCGACGAGGTCACCCGGGTCGAGCTCGAGCTCATCGTCGAGAAGGGCCACACCAGCGCCGACTCGCAGGTCGCCGAGGCGACCGTGTTCACCCGCGGTCCGGTGATGCGCGCCAGGGAGTCGTCGCCCGACATGTACGCCTCGATCGACCTCGTGACCGAGAAGCTCCAGCGCCAGGCCAAGAAGTACCACGACAAGGTGCACCACAAAGCGCTGCGACACACCGCGGCCAAGGCCGTTCCGCCGGCGGAGCTCTCGGAGGGCGCGGACGGCGGCGAGGCGGTCGCCCAAGCGACCGAGCTGCAGGCGGCGCCCCAGCTGGTAGCCGTGGCGGCCGAGCTCGGCGCCTCGGGCGGCAACCATCTCGACGAGCCGCGCGTGGTCAAGAGCAAGCAGTTCGCCCTCAAGCCCATGTCGGTCGACGAAGCGACCCTGCAGCTCGAGCTGATCGGACACAGCTTCTTCGTGTTCACCAACGCCGAGACCAACGACACCAACGTGGTCTATCGGCGCAACGACGGCCACTACGGTTTGATCGAGCCCGTCCGGCAGTAGATCCGCGCCGGTCCCAAGGCGCCCGCGCCGCGGGCCGCTGCGGGCGGCGCGGATCGCAGGCGATCGTCACCTGCGGTCAGCTGATAGGGTACTCTGGAGCGCAAGCGAACCGGAACGACCAACGGTAGTCAGGAAGAGCCCATGGCCAACCCCTTCGAACGAATCCTGCGCGCCGGCGAAGGCAGGCGCAACAAGCTGCTCGAAAAGCAGGTGGCCGAGATCACCGCGCTCGAGCCCGCGATCGGCGCGCTCACCGACGAGCAGCTGCGCGCCAAGACGATCGAGTTCCGCGAGCGGCTCGCCGGCGGCGAGGGGCTCGACGACCTGCTCTACGAAGCCTTCGCCGTGGTGCGCGAGGCGTCCCAGCGCGTGCTCGGCATGCGGCCGTTCGACGTGCAGCTCATGGGCGGCATCGTCCTGCACGACGGCGACATCGCCGAGATGAAGACCGGCGAGGGCAAGACGCTCGTCGCGGTCATGCCCATGTACCTGAACGCGCTCGCCGGCAAGGGCGCTCACCTCGTTACGGTCAACGACTACCTGGCTCGTCGCGACGCCGAGTGGATGGGCGGCATCTACCGGTTCCTGGGTCTCGAGGTCGGCGTCATCCAGGCCATGATGGTCCCCGAAGAACGCCGCGTGGCCTACAACGCCGACGTCACCTTCGGCACCAACAGCGAGTTCGGCTTCGATTACCTGCGCGACAACATGTCGATGCGTCTCTCGGAGTGCGTGCAGCGCGGCCATGCCTACTGCATCGTCGACGAGGTCGACTCCATCCTCATCGACGAGGCGCGCACGCCGCTCATCATCTCGGGCGCGCCCGAGACGGCCGCCGACACCTACCGGCAGTTCGCGCGCATCGTGCCGCGGCTCAAGCCGGGCGAAGACTACGAGGTCGACGAGAAGCAGCGCACCGTGGCGGTGACCGAGTCGGGCGTCGCCAAGGTCGAAAAGGCGCTCGACATCGACAATCTCTACAAGGACGCCAACGGCGCCCTCGTCAACCATCTGGTGCAGGCGCTGCGCGCCCAGGCGCTCTATCACGACGATAACGAGTACGTCGTCAAGGACGGCGAGGTGCTGATCGTCGACGAGTTCACCGGCCGCATCCTCGAGGGGCGTCGCTACTCCGAGGGCCTCCATCAGGCGATCGAGGCCAAGGAGCACGTACCGATCCGCGAGGAGAACCAGACCCTCGCCACGATCACGCTGCAGAACTACTTCCGTCTCTACGAGAAGCTGGCCGGCATGACGGGCACGGCCAAGACCGAAGAAGACGAGTTTCGCACCATTTACGCGCTCGACGTCGTGCAGATCCCGACCAACGTGCCGATGGTCCGCCTCGACCGCAACGACCTCATCTACACGACCCGCAAAGAGAAGCACGCGGCGGTGGTCGACGACATCGTGGCGCGCCACGAGAAGGGCCAGCCGGTGCTGGTCGGCACCGTGTCGGTCGAGGTCAGCGAGCTGCTCTCGACCCTGCTCGAGCGCCGCGGCGTGCCGCACAACGTGCTGAACGCCAAGCAACACGAGCGCGAGGCCGAGATCATCAAGAACGCGGGCGAGAAGAACGCCGTCACGATCGCCACCAACATGGCCGGCCGCGGCGTCGACATCAAGCTCGCCGACGGCGTGCCGGAGCTCGGCGGCCTGTACGTGCTGGGCACCGAGCGTCACGAGAGCCGGCGCATCGACAACCAGCTGCGCGGCCGGTCGGGACGCCAGGGCGACGACGGCGAGAGCCGCTTCTACCTGTCGGCCGAAGACGACCTGATCCGCCTCTTTGCCGGCGACCGCATGTACCGCGTGCTCAACCGGCTCGGCCCGGGTGAGGGCGAGGCGCTCGAGCACCGCATGCTGTCGGGCGTCGTGGAGCGCGCCCAGAAGAAGGTCGAGGAGCTCAACTACATGCGGCGCAAGAACGTCCTGCAGTACGACGAGGTCATGAACGAACAGCGGCGCGTCATCTACGAGCAGCGCCGCCGCATCCTCGAAGGCGAGGATTTCGGCGATCAGATCCGCGAGATGATCCAGCAGGTCGTCGAGGGCACCGTCGCGAGCGCCCTGGCCGACACCCAGTATGCCGAGGACTGGGACATCGACGCCTTGCTCGTCGCCCTGCGCGCCGTGTACGACCCGTCACTTTCCAAGGTCGACATAGAGGCCGTGACGGCGGCCGACGACGTGGCCGAGCTCGCCGTCGACGACGCCCTCGCCCAGTACGACGAGCGCGAGAGGCTGATCGGCGAGGAGCAGATGCGGGCCGTCGAGCTGGCGGTCATGCTGTCGATCGTCGACGTGCGCTGGAAGGACCACCTGCTCGACATGGACTACCTGCAGGAGGGCATCCACCTGCGGGCGCTGGGCCAGCGCGACCCGCTCGCCGAGTACAAGACCGAAGGCTACGTGCTGTTCGAGGACATGCTCGACGGCGTCCGCGAGAGCGTCGTCACGACGCTCATGAAGAACTCGCCGGAGAACCTCGCCTACTTCGCCGCCATGACCTTCGACCAGCCGATGCTGGCGATGAACTACTCGAGCGGCGACGAGCTCGCCTACGAGACGTCGTTCGCCGGCGCGGCGGTGGCGGCCGGCGCGGTCACCTCGACCGGCGGCGACGGCGGCTACGGCGCGCCGGCCGCCGTCCAGGGAGCTCCGGCCATGGCGGCGCAGCCGCAGGTCGCCCAGGCGCCCGCCGCCGTTCAGCAGCGTCACGTCGAGCAGAAGCTCGGCCGCAACGACCCCTGCTGGTGCGGCAGCGGCAAGAAGTACAAGAGGTGTCACGGCGCCTGAGGCTTCGCCCGCGCCGTGCAATGCCGTCGACGCTCGCCTGTGGCGAGCGTGCCGCTCATTTCACGGCGCGTGGGGCTTCGCCCGCGCCGTGCAATGCCGTCGACGCTCGCCTGCGGCGAGCGTGCCGGGGGCGAGGGCGGCGGGGCGGGGGAGTGGGGTATACTGCCTTCCCATGACGACCGTGCCCGACGCATTCGACGCACTCGACTCGCTCCGCGAGCGGCTGCACGGCGCCTCCGAGCGCCTCAGCTGGCTGCGGAGCTATCTTTGACCCCCCTCGCCTGACCGCCGACATCGCCGCGCTCGAAGAGCGCATGCGGGCCGCCGACTTCTGGGACGATGCCGAGGCGGCGCAGCGCACGTCGGCGCAGTACAGCAGCCTGAAGCGCCGTCTCGACGACTTCGCCTCTCTCGAAGGCCGCTTCGGCGATCTCGAGGCCACCGAGGAGCTCATCCGCGAGGAGCTGGCGGGCGACGAGGTCGATGAGCCGTTGTTCGGGGAGCTCTCGCGCGGTCTGGCCGCGCTCGAGCGTGAGCTCGATCGCGGCGAGGAGCGGCGCTTCTTCAGCGGCCGCTACGACGAGGGCGGCGCCATCGTCACCATCCACCCCGGCGCCGGCGGCACCGAGTCGCAGGACTGGGCCGCGATGCTGCTGCGCATGTACCTGCGCTGGTTCGAGAGCCGCGGCTTCAACGCCGAGGTGAACGACGTGCAGGAGGGCGGCGAGGCCGGCATCACGAGCGCGACCATCACGGTCGAGGGCGAGAACGCTTATGGCCTGCTGGCTTCCGAGAAGGGCGTGCACAGGCTGGTGCGCATGAGCCCGTTCGACTCGGCGAAGCGGCGCCACACGAGCTTCGCGGCGGTCGAGGTGAGCCCGCTCGTCAGCGACGACGTCGAGGTCGACATCGACGAGGACGACCTGCGCATCGACACCTACCGCTCGAGCGGCGCCGGCGGCCAGCACGTCAACAAGACCAGTTCGGCGGTGCGCATCACGCACGTCCCCACGGGCATCGTCGTGCAGTGCCAGAACGAGCGCTCGCAGATCTCGAACCGGGCGACCGCCATGCGGATGCTCAAGTCGCGCCTGCTCGAGCTCGAAGAGCGCAAGCGCGCCGAGGAGCTCGCCCGCGAGCGCGGCCAGCAGCTCGACGTGAACTTCGGCTCGCAGATCCGCAGCTACGTGCTGCATCCCTATCAGATGGTCAAGGACCTGCGCACCGACCACGAGACCGGCAACTCGCAGGCCGTGCTCGACGGCGAGCTCGACCCGTTCGTCCACGCCTTCCTCATGTGGCGCGCGGGCCACGAGGCCCGGGCGCGCGCGTGACCGCGGCGCCGGACGAACGCGAGACCGGTCCCGCAGGCGACGTTCCCACCCTGCGCGGCGAGCGCGTCGTGCTGCGTCCGGCGACCGACGCCGACGCGGCCGCGCTGCTGGCCATTCTCGCCGAACCCGGCGTGGCCGCCTGGTGGCGGCGCGCCGAATGGGAGCGGCTGACCGAGGACGACGCGACCGTCTTTGCGATCACGGTCGAGGGCCAGATCGTCGGCTGCATCCAGTTCACGGAGGAGACCGATCCCGACTACCGCCACGCGGCCCTCGACATCTTCGTCGCCGACGCCTGGCAGAATCGCGGCGTGGGCAGCGACGCCATGCGCACGCTGATCCGGTATCTCACCGGGCGCCGCGGTCATCACCGTCTCACGGTCGACCCGGCGGTCGAGAACGAGCGCGCCGTATTCGTGTACGAGCGCCTCGGCTTTCGCCGCGTCGGGATCATGCGCGCCTACGAACGGACCACCGCCGCCGTCTGGCGCGACGCCCTGCTCATGGAGCTCGTCACCGCCAAGCGGGGCTGAGGCGCGGACGGTCGGCGGCCCGGCCGGTCGGCGGCCCGGCCGCTCAGGTGCCGGTCGCCGAGAAGTGCTGATAGTCCCTGGGGGCGTGCCACGCGCCGCCCCAGCCCCAGCCGACGGCGGCGAAGGCGCGCACGACGAGCCCGCCCGCGGCGATCATGCCCGGCAGACGCTGCGTGCGATCGACGTAGCGCGCCGCGTTGGTCGGGTAGACCCGGCCGTCGCGGATCTCGGGATTCTCCAGCGGGTCGATGTCGATCGCCCGGCCGAAGGCGTGCTGCGACCACACGGTCGAACCCGCCACGAAGCGCCCGTTGAAGGCCGAGGTGTTGTCGGCTTCCATGGAGCGCTCGTCGCTGCCGCCGTAGGCGTCGATGGGCACCATGCGGCGGATCGGAAAGCGGGCCAGGTAGAGCCGGCGCAGGGCGCCCACGATGGCGCTCACGGCGTTTCGGTTGACCACGAGTCGCCCCATGTGGGGACGCCCGTCGAACCCCCAGTACGACAGTGTGACGAGGCGCAGCTCACCGAGCGACACGGGGCAGCGCGGCGACCACGTGCCCGACCTCATCATCGCCGCGCGACGCGCCGGGCTCAAGGCCGCGACCGAGAAGGCGAAGCGCATCGGCGGCGCCGGCGTGGCGCCGGGTGAAACGGCGCTTGAGGCACGGGGGCTCGGCGCCGAGGCGGTGGAGGAGAGGATCGGCACGACTGTCCCGGCGGTGGCCGGCGCGATCGGCCGCGTGGCGTTCGTCCCGCAGCCTGCCGCGACGAGCGCAAGTGCCGCGACGACCGCCGGGAGGAGCGCCGCGAGGCCCGCCGGGACGAGCGCCGCGGTCGGGTGCGGTCGGCAAGATCGGTTGTGGGAACCCATGAGCCGAAGTCTACTCGCGCCGGGAAGCCCGGCGAAGACCTCGAGCGCCGCTCGCGGCCGGTTCGCGGGCCCTCGGCGGTCGCGCTCGCGGGCCCCGGGCGTCTGCTATAATCGCTTACTCTCGTGGGCGACTAGCTCAGTTGGGGAGAGCGCCAGCTCGACAAGCTGGAGGTCGTTGGTTCAATTCCAACGTCGCCCACCACCTCTCACTAGCCTGTCCTATCCCCGAGTAGTCGCGACGGTCGGGGGTACGTTCGAGCGCCCGACGGAGTCTCGCAACTAACCTCGGCGACAACGGCCGCTCCCGTCGCATCATCCCCGACACCAATCCGACTGACAGCCCGCTTTCCCGCGCGACCCGCCGCACGCCGCGCCGCCGGATCGCCTGGAAGATCTCTGCTTGTTCCCGCTCGGCGTGCTCGTCCGGCTACCCGTAGACCACCTCCGCGTCGGGATCGTCGCCCAGAAGGAAGCGCTCCTTCCAGCGGTCGGCCTCCTTGCCGATGTGCACGACGACCTTGGCGACCACGTGCCGCCGCGTCACGCCACGGACCAGCACCCGACTGCTATACTGCGTTTCCCATGGAATGCCTGACAGTGCGTGAGCTCGTCCGCGAGGCCGGACTGGGTCTCGTTCTGGTGACGGGGGAGCCAGGTCTGGACAACGTCATCGAGGGCATCCACCTCTCGGACCTTGAGGATCCCACCCCGTGGATGACCTCGGGCATGGTCCTCATCACGACGGGAGAGTCGTTCGCCGGCGACCTACAAGTTGGCCTGCAGCTGCTAGACCGCCTCAAGGGCAGCGGGGCCGTCGCCCTTGGTGTCGGGGTGGGGCACTATCTCGATCATGTGCCGGCCGCCATGATCGACAAGGCGCAAGCGCTTCGCATCCCGCTGTTCGAGGCGCCTCTGAGTGTACCGTTCCGGACCATCGTCACGTACGTCTTCGACGCTCTTGCATCGAGCGACATGCATCGCATGAGACGCAGCCTTGCCGTCCAGTCCCACCTCCTCGATCTGCTGATCGAGGAGCGCAGCGTATCCGATCTCATCGCCAGCCTATCCGCGATTCTCAGCATCCCGGTCGTGTTGTTCGACGACTGGGGCAATGTGGTTGCGCCCGCCGGCGGGGGCGCTCAGCCTGACGAAATCGCGCGCACGCTGTGGGGGGAGTACGCGCGCGTCGAGGGCGCGGTCGGGCCCCTCGGCGTCCTCGAGTCAGGCCACGATCGCCTCTACTACCACAAGGTCTGTCTGCACGGTGTCGTCGAGCGCGTTCTGGCTGCCAAGGCACCACAAGCCCCGGGTTCGGAGCTCGTGGATACGGCGCTGTCGTTCGTTCACCGCCTCCTCGCCCTCGACTTGCTTCGCTCGCGCGAGGAACTTCTAGTACGGCGTCGCATCCGCTCCCTGCTCCTTGAAGACTTCCTCGCCGAGCGGGGAACGAGCGAGGAGCGCCTGCGCCGCCTGCAGGAGCAGGACATCGATCTCGAGAGTCACTGGTGTTTGCTGATCGTCGAAGTCGAGCCACCGGCTGAAGCTGATCGCTCGGTTGACTCCGAGCCCCGGACGTTTGCCTTCAAGAGTCGTCTGGTCGACGCCATCGAGGAGTATCTGGGGTCGCGTTCGTGGCACTTCCTTAGCCTCCTGCAGGGCGATGCCGTAGTTGTCCTCGCCGTGACTGGCGGCATCTCGCGTGAGGAGTTCGCATCGACCCTTGACGGCGTGCGTCATCAACTCGAAGAGCTGACCGCCGCGAGTGTCGCCATTGGCTGCTCTGCTCCGACTGCGGGGCTTGCGCCCCCTTCGACTGCGATGAACCAAGCCCGTGAGGCTCTCCACCAGGCGAAGACCGGGCCCGGCGAGAAGACGCGGCTGTTTGAGGATCTTCCTGAAGCCCTGCGCGTCGTGAACGGCCTCGATCCCGAGATGATGCTGGAGATCTACAGTCGGCTCATCGCGCCTCTTGCGAGGCACGATGCTGAGCATCACACCCTCCTGCTGCCGACTCTGCGCGCGCTGTTTGCCAACCACTTGTCGCCGCACGAGACTGCTGCGGCACTCTTCGTCCATCGCAACACGCTTCACAAGCGCTTGCGGCGCATCGAGGCGGTGCTCGACGTGGATCTTGACTGCATGGACGACGTCCTTGAGCTCTACATCGGGATGCGCGTGGGTGAGCTGCATCCGGAGCTGACCGTAGCCTGAACGCCGTGTGAAGCGGTGTGCAACTGCGTACGCCGAGCTGCGCAAGAGTGGGCATCTGCAGTGAGTCTGTGACACGCAGCACGCGCTAGCCTGAGGACATTCCCAGCCCCACAGAGAGCGCGGGCGGCGAGCTCGGTCGCGGTCCAGGCATCTGCGGGGCGGATTCGAACGTCGTCACGAGGGGGTTCGCAGTGAGCGCTTCAGCAGTTCCGTCGGCAGCAGACGACGGTCAGGCGAGGGTCGAGGAGCTCGGTTTCCAGCAAGAGCTCAAGCGCGAGTTCGGCTTCTTCCATGCGTTCGCGATCAGTTTCGCCGACACCTCGCTGATCGTCGCTTTCTACGGGGTCTTCGCCCTGGCCCTGGGCGCAGCCGGGCCCACGTTCTTCTGGGGTCTGCTCGTGGTCTTCGTGCTCCAGCTGCTTGTCGCGTTCATTCTTGGGGAGGTCGCGAGCACGTGGCCCGTGGAGGGCGGCGTCTATCAGTGGACGCGCGAACAGACCGGCGCCACGGCCGGCTGGTTCTCGGCTTGGGGATACTGGTGGACGATGCTGTTCGCCATGGCCTCTTGTGCCTACGCGGCGGCCAGCTTCATCTTGCCGGGGGTGGGCGTCACAACTGCGTCGAAGGGTGAAACGATTGGCCTTGCCATCGTGATTGCGCTCGTGGGCCTGGCGATCAACGCCTTCGCCCAGTGGATTCTCAAACTCTTCGTCAGCATCACCCTGGTGGCGGAGATTACGACCACGCTCGGCCTCGGTCTCGCGTTCTTCTTCTTCTATCGCGTGCACGGCTTCTCGACCCTGTTCCACTCGTTCAACACGGCTCACAATAGTGGCATCAACTGGCTCTGGATCGGCTGGCTCGGAGGCGTTGCCTTCATGGGCTGGACCTTCCTGGGCTTTGACGCCGCTGGGTCGATAGCCGAAGAGGTCCACGACGCCGCCCGGAACGTCCCCCGAGCGATCGTCGGCGTCATGCTGGGCATTGGCGTCATCACTATCTTCGTCACGCTCGCCTCGATCCTGGCGATACCCAATATCCACGCTGCGATGACCGGCAACATCGCAGACCCGGTCATCGACACGGTCACCTACCACTTCGGCAATGGCTGGGACAAGCCGGTCCTGCTCTTGATCTCGCTGGGCTTCATCGGCAGCATGGTCGCCCTGCATACGGCCGCCTCACGCACCGTCTACTCCTTCGGCCGCGACCGCATGTTCCCCGGAGGCGGCTTCTTCACGAAGCTCAGCTCGCACCGTCGCCTGCCGGTCAGGGCTCTCCTCTTCTCCGTCGGCATCGTCGTTATCATCCTCCTGATCAACATCGGCTCGTCGAAGGTCTTCACCACTCTCCTGAGCATCACGGTCGCTGGCTTCTTCATCTCCTACGGGTTCCCCGTCATTTCGCAGCTCGTTCTGCATATGCAGAAGCGTCACGTTCCCGGTCCGTTCACGCTGGGCAAGGCGAGCAAGGCTGTGACGCTGATCGCCTCGATCTGGATCGTCTTCGAGCTGATCAACGTCTCCTGGCCGCGCACGCCTTCCCTGCCCTGGAACCAGAACTGGGGAGTGATCCTCTACACCGTGATCCTCGCTATTCTTGGCGTAGTGGCGTACATATTTGCCCCGCGTCATGAGGGGCAAGTGGGTGCAGCGCCTCCCGCAGAAATGGCTGAAGAGGATGCGCCTTCAGCAGATCGCGGCACGGCCGAGTAGGCGCAGGGCTCCGAGGCCGGGGCGAGTTGCGGGCGAACTGGAGTCCCCAAGGCCTCTGACGTCAGTGCCGGCCTGAGGGTGTTGGTGGACCAGGCGTGCAGCCCCTCAGGAGCGACCTGCCCTCGGACCCGATGCGGGATCGCTCGCGTGACCTGAGAGCGGGTCGCCGCCGGTGAGAACCGCGAGCTCCGCACAAAGGAAGGTGATTTGATGTCTCCAGAACCAGGACGCGCCGTCCGCGTGGCGCTCGTCACCGGTGCGGCAGGCGCCGTCGGCACGGCCGTTTCGCGCCGCTTGAAGGCCGCCGGCTGGGCCGTGGCCGGCGTCGACACGCGAGGTTGCGACTGCGCTCTCGCGCTCACGGCAGATGTCGCCGACCGACGAGACATGATCGACGCCGCTGAGCGTGTTCGCAGAGAGCTTGGCCCCATCGACCTCCTCGTCACCGCGGCCAATCGTCACGACTCGGCCCGCATGGGAGAGCTATCACGTGAGCGCTGGCAAAGCATGCTCGAAGTGAATCTCGGGGGCACCGTGAATGCTTGTGCCGCTGTCGTGCCTGCGATGGTCGCGGACGGACAGGGAACCGTTGTCACGACCACATCGTGGCTCTCGCTGGCGGGCGTTGCCGACGACGCCTACTACGCCGCCTCACGGGGCGCCGTCATCGCTTTCACCAAGAGCTTCTCGCTGGAAGTGGCGCGCAATGGCGTTCGCGTGAATTGTGTCGCGATCGGTCCGAGCGAGAAGGACGCGCAGGCCGCGGGGGGGGCGACGGAGCTCGAGGCTTCGGGTGTGGGCCGCGCGGCTGCACCCGAGGACGTGGCCTCGACAGTCATGTTCCTGGCCGAGGAGGGTGACTTCTACGTTGGCCAAGTCTTCGCTCCAACCGCCGGGGTGGTGTTCGGATGATGGCAACGCTGGCTGGAAAGGTCGCGCTCGTTACCGGCGCGGCACAGGGGATCGGCAGGGCGGCAGCGGTTCGCTTGGCGGCGGATGGCGCGCGCGTCGCCGTCAATGCCAGGGTCGATGACGAGCGGCTGGCCTCCGTTGTGCGGGAGACCGGCGGTCTGCCCGCTCCGGCGGACATCGCCGAACCCGAGCAGGTGCGCCGCATGTTCACCGATGTCGAGCGGCAGCTCGGGCCGGTCGAGCTGCTCGTCTGCAACGCCGCGCGCATGACCATGAAGCCGTTCCTCGAGCAGTCGCCCGAGGAGTGGTGGCAGCAGGTGAACATCAACCTGGGCGGCCACATCAGCGTGATCAGTGCGGCACTTCCCGGCATGCGCAGGCTCGGCGGCGGACGCATCGTCATCGTCACCTCCTACTGGGGTGTGATCGGCTGGGAGAACGCGACCGGCTACGCGTGCACGAAATCGGGCCTGATCTCGCTGGGGCGCTCGCTCGCGCGTGAGCTTGCCCCGGAGGGCATCTACACGACGCTGGTCGCGCCCGGCGTAATCGACACTCCGCAACTCGAGGTGGACGCGAAGGACGCCGGTGTGCCCTTGGCAGAGATGCATCAGCTCTACGCAAAGGGCATTCCCGCTGGCCGCATCGGCACGGCCGCCGAAGTTGCGGCGGCAATCGCCTTTCTCTGTGGCGAGGCGGCTCCTGCCTACGTGGGCCAGATGCTTCATCCGAACGGCGGTGAGATCCGATGCTCGATGTGAATGCGACCCAGCAGTTCATTCGCGACGACAAGTGGCGGGGCGACAAGGCGGCTGTCGCGCTCCTGACGTTCGATGTCGACGGCGACACGCCCCTGCTCGCGGAGGACGTCCACTACACGCAACACCTTTCGACGATGTCGCACGGGGCGTACGGACCGAAGGTCGGGATCTTTCGGATCATCGAGATGCTGCGGCGCCGCGACAAGCCCGCGACGTTCTTCTTCCCGGGGCTCACGGCGGAACGCTATCCGCACGCAGTGGAGGCTGTGCTCGAGGCCGGTCACGAGGTGGCGCTGCATGGGTACACGCATCGGTCGCCCGTCTACCTCAGCCCGGAGGAGCAGGTCGACGAGCTGGAGCGCGGCCTCAGGGCTCTCGAGCCGTTCGGCGTCAAGCCGAAGGGCTATCGGGCACCGATGTGGTCGACATCGAAGACCACGATGGAGACGATCGGGAGCTTGGGCATAGTCTACGATTCGTCGATGTTTGACGATGATCGCCCCTACGTCCTGGACACCCCCACTGGGCGCATCGCCGAGCTGCCGATCCACTGGTGCCTCGACGACTGGGAGCAGTACATCTACATCCCGGACCCCGACTTCGGTCACACCATCAACCGGCCAAGTCAGGTCGCGGAACTGTGGATTGAAGAGCTCGACGCGATGCGTGACACCAACTCGCTCTGCATCCTCACGTGCCATCCGTTTTGTAGCGGGCGGCCATCACGTCTGCGGGCCATCGAGCGCTTCATCGAGTTCGCCGAGTCATGCGCCGATGTCGCCTTCTCGCGCGCCGACCGGATCGCCGACGCCGTTCTTGCCTCGGAGGTGACTGCCAGCGCCAAGCCGTGATTGCTCGGCGGTGCTGGGCTGCCGGTGGCGCTCTCCACCCAGCTTGTAGAACCGGAACACGAGGGAGGTAACTCGTAGTGAACACCAAGTCGCTCAGAGGACGGGACTTCATCGCACTGTCCGATTTCACCAAGGAGGAGATCGAGACGATTCTCGACACGGCGTTCGAGTTGAAGCTGGAACGGGCCCGTGGAGTGCCGCACCACATCCTGCAGGACTCGACGATCTACATGATGTTCTACAACAAGAGCCTGCGCACTCGTAACAGCTTCGAGACCGGCATTCACCACCTCGGCGGGCACGCCATCTACCTCGACTCGAACGCCGTCTACACGCCCGCGGTGGAGGGTAAGGAGCAAGCCTTCATCACCGAGCGTCTCGATGATGTCGCCAAGGTGCTCTCACGCTTCGGGGAGGCCATCTGCATCCGCATCTTCGGCGACCCCGTGGGCTGGGTGCATGGCGACGGCAACGCCTACATCCGCGCGTTTGCGAAGGCCGCCGACATTCCCGTGATCAACATGGAAGACGACATGTATCACCCCTGTCAGGGCATCGCCGATCTGATGACGATGAAGGAGAAGCTGGGCACGCTGGAAGGCAAGAAGGTTGTCGTCAGCTGGGCCTATTCGCCGAGCCGCAAGAAGCCCGTGAGCGTGCCCCATTCACTGATGGCCGGCACATCCCTGTTCGGCGCGCACGTGGTCTTTGCGCACCCCAAGGGCTTCGGGCTCGATCCGGTGCAGATCGCTCATGCCAAGGACAACGTGGCGCGCTACGGCGGTTCCTTCACCGAGACCGACGACATGCGAGCGGCTTTCGAGGATGCCGACGTCGTGTATCCGAAGTGCTGGCCGAGCATCGACCTCCTCGCCAAGCCAGGCCGGGAAGCCGACTGGGCCGCGCAGGACGAGCTCTTCGACGCCCATCGCGATTGGATCTGTGACGAGAAGATCATGGAGCTCACCAAGCGCGACTGCCTGTACATGCACTGTCTGCCGTGCGATCGCGGCTTTGAGGTCACAGACGCTGTGATCGACGGTCCCCACTCTGTCGTCTATGACCAGGCCGAGAACCGCATGCACGGTCAGAAGGCTGTCATGGCGCTGACGATGCGAGGCTGAAAATGAGTGACGTCGAGACCCAAGGTGGCTCGCGGCAGTACAACTCGCACGGACGCCTGCGCAAGCTGCTCCTCTGTCCGCCTGATTACTACGAGGAGTTGCCGATCAGCGAGATCGCGCACGCCAGCATGGATTCAGGCGACAAGGTGGACCTGGCGCTCGCCAAGCGCATGCACGCAGAGCTGGTCGCGTGTCTGAGTGATGCCGGCATCGCGCTCGAATGGGAGAGGCCGCATCCCGACCATCACTGGCAGGTCTACACGCGGGACTTCGGGGTCAACACGCCGGTGGGCCCCTTGGTCGGCAAGTACAAGTACGAGCAGCGCTGGGGCGACGAGGAGTTCGCGATCGAGGTCTTCGACCGCCTCGGCATCCATCCCGTGGGCCGCGTGGAGAAGGGTGCTGTCGAGGGCGGCGACAGCTGGATGCTCGATGAGACGACCCTCGTCATCGGCTCGGGCAATCGCTCGACGCTGCGCGGCATCGAGAATGCGGCTGCCATCATGAAGCCCTTCGACATAGAGGTGGTGCCCGTCGAGTTCCTCGCGAAATGGAACCACCTTGACATGATCTTCTCTGTCGTAGCCGAGAAGCTCTGTCTCTATAGCCCAGACGGCCTGCCCTTTGCCTACACCAAGCTTCTCAGAGACCGCGGTTGGCGGATGTTGGAGGTGCCGCTCGAGGAGGTCATGAAGACGGGATGCAACGTGCTCGCTCTGGGTGACGGCAAGGTGCTCTCGTTTGAGGAGAACCCGGTGGTGAACGACATGCTTCGTGCCGAAGGGTTCGAGGTCCTCGCGCCGCCCTTGCGAGAGTTCACGAAGATGGGCGGTGGTCCGCACTGCCTCACCTTCGAGTTGGAGCGAGACAGGTAGCGCGAGAGTCGAAGGCCGGCGTTGGCGCGTGCAGCGGCCGGCGGCACGACCGGCACATACTCTCGCCCTCCGGGACAGAGAAGCAGTTCGTGGCACGAGCAGACCTTGGCCGGTGGGCCAAGGATGCACATCGCGGCGGCGCAGCCCTCGTCCCGGCGCTAGGGCGACGGCGGCGAAGCAAGGACGCACGGAAGGGAGCGACGATGTCAGACGGAGGAGGCGACAGGCTTGCGGGTCGTGTCGCGCTGATCACCGGCGGCAGCCGCGGTATCGGCGCCGGCATTGCGACCGCCTTTGCCACCGAGGGAGCCAAGATCGCATTCACGTACCATCACCGCGAAGACCGCGCACGCGAGGTCGTGGCCGAGATCGAGAAGCTGGGCGGCCAAGCCTTGGCCATCAAGGCGGATGCTGGCAGCGAGAGCGACACGAAGCGAGCGGTCGAGGAGACCGTCGACCGTCTTGGTCCCATCAACATCCTCGTCAACAATGCGGGTGCCATCGGCGCTGAGGTCCACGTGGCGGAGATGACGGTGGAGCAGTGGGACTTCCTCATCAACACCGACCTGCGTGGTGTCTTCCTCGCCACGCACTTCACGCTGCCGCACATGCCCACCGAACCGGTTGGCAAGATCATCAACATCGGGTCCGAGCTTGCGTTGAAGGGACGAGCCAACTTCGGACACTACTGCGCGGCGAAAGCTGGCGTGATCGGTTTCACGTATGCGTTGGCGCATGAGGTGGCACCCGGCATCTGCGCCAACGTCCTTGCCCCGGGGCCGATTGAGACCGACATGATCCTGGCCGACATGGAGCCTGAGTGGATCGAGAAGGAGAAGGAGATCCCGGCGCGTCGCTTGGGCAAGGTCTCTGAGATCGCCGCCACCGCGCTGCTGCTCGCATCGTCCGATGGTGACTTCTTCATCGGCCAGGTAGTCAGCCCGAACGGCGGCGCCGTCTTCCGCTGACCAACTGCCGACGGTCTGGCCACAAGGCGTTCGGTGCCAACACGATGCACCCGCTGCGGAGGAAGCGCTGCGGCGGGCGCGAGTCTCGGGAGACTTCGATGAGCTCGAACATCATGATGCCCCTCGTCATTGCAGTGCTCATGTACACGCTGTTCGGCACGTTCAACGCCCAAGCCGGTGGTCGGATTGACGCCGCTCTGAGTTCGGTGATCTTCAACGGCCTCGCGGCTGCTCTCTCGCTTGCCGTCGTTTTGTGGCAGCACTTCGCGAGCACGACGCCTCCAGTGGCGACGCGCGTGTCCGGCGTGATGTACTCGATTCTTGCCGGCGTAGCTGTCGGCGTCTTCTCGATTCTGCTCATTGGCATCTACGGCCGGGGCGGAGAGCTCTCGTATGTGTTCCCGGCCATCTATGGAGGGGCAATCGCTCTGACTGCCGCCATCGGTTGGCTGGTGCTCAAAGACACCGTCACGCCACTGCGCGTTGCCGGCGTCTTCGCCATCGTAGTGGGCATCGTGCTGCTGACCTGATCCCCTGAAATGGGTCCACCTGATTTGACCTCCGCTTCGTGGACCCGACTCCTGGCACCTTCGCCGGGACCTCGGGCGGCAGTAGATCTATCGCACGATGAGGAGGCGCTGGTGTGAGACCACGCGGATGCGCTCTCGGATGGGCTCTCGTCTTCGTGCTTGTGCTTGCCTTGGGGAGTCTGCTGGCGGCTTGCGGTTCGAGCGCGCCCGGCGGCGGCGTGGGCGTAGTGGGCCAGGGTGTGATCCTGCACCACGACAACAATCGCGCGATAGTCACCCTCCTCGCCGTGCACGACCATGCCAAGTCGACAGGCAAGTCCTCGTCGTCACCGCGGAACGGGATGTTCGTCGTCTGCGACGTTTCTGTGCGGGTCACCAGCGGTTCGTGGAACGTGAGCCCCCTCTCCTTCACATATCAGACGCCGAGTGGCCGCACCTTCACTGTTCTCGAGGGGAACGGCAGAGACTCCGGCTATGATGAACCCCAGCTCGATTCGGTCACGTTGCAGGCGGGCCAACAGACCAGCGGCTTCGTCGTTTTCGATGTGCCGAAGGGCATGTCGGGGGCAGACCTGCAACTGCACCTGGGAAACGTGTTGTTCCGGTGGAAGCTCTGATCACAGAAAAGAAGAGGAGCAGCCTTGCACTTTCGAGGCCGGCCGACTAGCCTGCCGCCATGGGATACACGATCTTCCGACCCGACGAGTGCGAGTTCCAGGCAGCGCAGCGAGGCGACCAGCGGCGGAGCCTCGCGTCCCTCTCAGGGGCCTTGCACGCCACGCGCGCCAATATCTGGCGCCTGCCGCCCGGCGCACGCGGCGGTCGCCATATCGAGCACGCCCAGGAGGAGATGTTCGTCGTCCTCGAAGGCACCGCAACGCTCCTCATCGGCGATCCCCCCGAGCGGGTCGAGCTCCCACGCGGCTCGGTCGCCGTCGTCGAGACCGACACCGGCCAGCAACTGCGCAACGAGAGCGACGCCGAGACAGTCGTGCTGATCGTCGGCGCTCCACCGGAGCAGGGCAAGGCCGAACACCTGCCCGACCTAGACTAGCTCGTCTCGAACCTCGCGAGGCGCTGGGCGCTTTCGACGTGTTCGAACATGCGCCCGGGGTCTTGGCAGGTGCGCCACTATGCCGTCGATGCGCGCCGCGAGGCTGGGGGTCTGCCCTCAGCGCTCACCTTCGAGCAGCGCCAGGCGCTGCCCCTCGCGCTCGTCGACGCCGTCGGTCCACGGCAAACGTTCGCCGGGCAGCGAACGCAGCCGCCAGCGCAGGCTCTTGGGGCGGCCGGCGATGGCCGCTTCGACTTCATCGAAGGCGGCCACGACTCGCGTCTCCTGACCGGCGTCGAGTCCGAACTCGGCCAGCCGCTCGCGGCAGCGGCGCAGGCTGGCGGTGACGTCGTGGTGCAGACACCAGTCGCGGCTGCACAGCTGCGCCAGGTAGTCGAGGTTGACCACTCCGGGCTCGTCAAAGCGGTCTAGGCGCAGATCTTTGAGCAGGGCGACCACGTCGCGCAGGTCCTCGTAAGACGGCGCCGCACGTTGGAGCTTGATGAGCACGACGTCGGCGGCCGGCACGGTGTCGGCGCCACCCGGCAGGCGGTCCTTCAGGGCGATCTCGTGGTCGAGCCGGAAGGCGTCGAGGTAGACGTCGATGCGGTCGTCGTCGTGCGCCTGCCGGCCGTCGGGCGCCACGTGCACGCAGCGGCGGAAGAACTGCATCACCGCGCCCGCGGTGGCGAATCGCACGTGGCGGTTCTCCTGGTAGCCGAGCGCGTCCAAGGTCGGCGGCACGCGCCTGGCCTGGCGACGCAGACCGACGAGGTCGATGTCGCGCACCGGCCGGCGCGCGAAGCCGCGGTCGGGGCTCGTGGCAAGAACGGCCAGGCCGCCGACGAGGCGCAGCACGACGCCTCCGGCGGCGGCGGCGCCGACGATCTCCCTCGCCTCGGCGAGCATCTCGTCGGGCACGGCGGCGAACTCTGACGGCTCAGCGACCACGTCGCCACGAGTGTTCCCCCGCGAGCCCGGTTTGGTCGCCGCTGCCTGGGGGGATGCGAAAGACAGTCTTTTGAGCGCACGAAGGAGCGGAGGAGGGGACATGGCCGGGGCGCGATTCCTCGTGGTGGTGCCGCACGAGTCCGATCACTGCCTCGATGCCGTCGAGGCCACCATCAACCAGGGGCCGGGGTTTCAGGAAGCCTACGAGTGGGGGTGCTTCGTCGGCAATCACACGGGATATATCTTCGTGCGCGCCGGCGGTGCCCGGGAGGCCGTCGACGACTACGTGCCGGCGTTTCTGCGCGCCGGTGCCACGGCCTACCGCGTGACCCAGATCAGGGCGCGCGACCTGCGCGACCTGCGCGACCGGGAGGCCGAGCGGAACCCGTAGCGAGGCGGCGCGCCCGGCGAAACGGCGGGGCGGCGGCGGCTGGGCGGGCGGCTTCGAGGGGCGGGCGGCGGTGAGGCGCATGCGCCTCACCGCCGCCCGCCGCCGCTACCCCTGCTGTGTGGGTACCCAGAAGTGCAGCTCGTCGGCGTCGCGGCCAGCATAGCGCCCTCCGTTGGCTTCGATCACCCGGCGCGAGATCGTGTTGGCCACGTCGCAGGTGACGAGCGCGGGGTCGATGCCCAGTGCGCCGGCCAGCGCCAGGGCCGTGGCGAGCATCGCCGTGGCGTGGCCGCGGTGGCGCCGGCTCGGTCTGATCTCGTAGCCGATGTGGCCGCCGACGCTGCGCAGGCCGGCGTTCAGCCGGTGGCGGATGGCGACGCGTCCCAGGAACTCGTGGCCGTCGACCCACCACAGGTTCGTCTGCGGCACGCGACCCGAGTGATCGGTCGCCTTCAGGTGCTCCTCGGCGCGCAGGGCGGCGACGTAGCGTGCGAAGTTGTCCGGGTCGCGCAGCGTGGCGAGCCCGAGCTCGAGGTGGCGGCGCTCCTCGTGGTACTCCACGAGCGCCGCGAGAAACGAGGTGTGGTAGTCGATCGCCGGTGTCACGAGCCGGGGCATGCCCGCTAGGATACGCGCGCCGGGCGCCGACTGAAAACCGCGTCGCCGCGAGGAGCCCGCGAGGCCTGTGCTTGCAATCCTGCCCCCGCTGCCCTGCACCCGCCCTGCGCTGCCCTTCGCCCGCCCTGCGCTCGCCTACCCTCTCACCGCGGTCACGTAGGCGTCGATCTCGGCGAGCAGCTCCGTCTGGCGCGCCGCGGGGAGCAGCGAGCCCGTGATCGAGTTGCGGGCCAGCGTGGCGATGTCGGCTCGTGTGAGGCCCAGAGCCGCCGTCGCGGCGAGGTAGTTGTCGACGAGGTAGCCGCCGAAGTAGGCCGGATCGTCGGAGTTGACCGTCACCGCGACGCCGGCGTCGAGCAGGCGCTTGAGCGGATGCTCGGCGAGCGAGCCGATTACGCCGAGCCGCAGGTTCGACAGCGGGCACATGGTGAGCGTCACCTGTTCGCGGCGCAGCCGGGCGACGAGCGCCGCGTCGTCGATCGCCCGCACGCCGTGGTCGATGCGACCCACGCGCAGCGCGTCGAGCGCCTCGCCGATGTAGGCCGCGGGCCCCTCTTCGCCGGCGTGGGCCACCGCCACAAACCCGGCGTCGCGGGCCACCGAGAAGACCTCGGCGAACTCGCCCGGCGGATGGCCGACCTCGGCCGAGTCGAGACCCACGCCGGCGATCAGGCCGCGGCGCGGGATCGCCTGCGCGAGCACGTCGAGGGCGCCGCGCGGGCTCTCATCGCGCAGAAAGCACATGATTAGCCGCGAGGAGATGCCGAGGTCGCGCTCGCCTGCGGCGAGCGCCCCGCTGATGCCGGTCACTACCTCGTCGAACGATACGCCGCGTCCCAGATGGCTTTGCGGGTCGAAGAAGATCTCGACGTGGCGCACGCCGTCGGCGTGGGCGTGGCCAAGGTATGCCTCTGTGAGCTCGAAGAAGTCGCGCTCGCGGCGGAGCACCGCCATGCCCCGGTAGTAGAGGTTCAAAAACGAGCGCAGGTCGGAGAACCGGTAGGCGGCGCGCGCCTCGTCGGCGTCGGCGTAGGGCACGTGCACGCCGTTGCGGGCGCCGAGCGAGAGCATGAGCTCGGGCTCCAGTGTGCCCTCGATGTGCAGGTGCAGCTCTGCCTTGGGCAGGCCGCGGATGAAGGCCTCCACGGCTACTGGCTCCGTCCGCGCCCGGCGACGGCCCAGACATCGACGAGCCGGCCGTCGCTCATCACGTGGAAGCGGTCGTACAGGTTCACCGTCGTGCAGCCGTGGCGCGGGATCAGCTCGATCTTGTCGCCCACGCGCAGTTCTCGCGCCGCGCCGCTCAAGGCGATCTCGCCGTGCTCTTCGGAGAACTCGAGCCAGCTCGCGCCGTCGACGAGCACCGTAGGGTCGCCGAACTCGGGCGTCACCGACTTGAGACCGGCGTCGATCACCGCCCTGTCGGCTCGCGGCCGGCTGATCACCGTGGCGAGCACCGTGAGGGCGTTCTCGAAGTCTGCTCCGCCGACCGCGCGGTACTGGGCGTCCATCGTGGCATACGAGCCGCACTGCAGCTCGGTCATCCACGGCAGGCGGCCGGTGATCAGATGCGTGCCGGTGCCGCCGCCGCTCACCTGGGCGACCGCGAGACCGCCGGCTGCGACCGTGTCCCTGGCGGCCAGCGCCTTGCGCAGATCGTGCTCGGTGCGGGAGGCCCGCTCGTCGAAGGGCGTCAGGTTCTGCAGATGACCCTCGTAGGTCTGCAGGCCGCCGAAGACGAGGCCCGGAGAGCCGTCGACCAGACGGGCCAGCGCCAGCGCGGCCGCGCCGCCGGCCACGCCGCAGCGCGCCATGCCGACGTCGACCTCGACGTAGCAGCGCACGGTGACGCCGGCCGCGGCGGCGGCCGCCGAGAGCTGCGCCACGTTGCCGGCGTCGTCGACCGCGACGGTCACCGCGCAGCGGCGCGCCAGCGCGACGAGGCGGGCGATCTTGATTGGTCCGACGATTTCGTTGGCGATCAGGATGTCGGCGATGCCGCCGTCGGCCAGTGCCTCGGCTTCGCCGACCTTGGCGCAGGTGATGCCGACCGCGCCGGCCTCGAGCTGGAGACGGGCGATCTCGACGCACTTGTGGGTCTTGCTGTGCGGCCGCAGCCG
Source organism: uncultured Actinomycetes bacterium (assembly GCA_963751565.1). Lineage (GTDB taxonomy): Bacteria > Actinomycetota > Thermoleophilia > UBA2241 > UBA2241 > Bog-752. The sequence goes on from CAVVVA010000005.1 coordinate 95,149, forward strand.
CGCCGGGCCGCCGGCCGCGAAGGCGGCCATGCGGGCGATGTTGCGCGTGAGCTTGCCCTTGTCGAGCAGCAGCGCCGGGGTGTCGATCCCGGCTGGGCCGGCGCCGGGCGGCGGACGGTACGCCGCGGTTGGGACCGTGTCGGGACGGTCGGCGGTCATGCGAGGGGAACCTCCGTGGTCGGTGGCGAGAGCGTATCACCGCAACCGGCGGGGCTCGGCCGTCGCGCTGTCGTCGGCGCTTTCGTCGGCGCAGCCCTTTGGCCGCCGCCCTTGCGGCGACCGGCCCAGAGCGGGTAGAACGTTGGGCATGAGACTGCTCGTGGTCGAAGACGCCGACAAGCTGGCGGGGGCCCTCAAGCGCGGACTCGAAAGGGAGGGCTACGCGGTCGACACGCTGGGCGACGGCCGCCTGGCGCAGACGCGCCTGAGCAGCCGTCACGACGAGTACGACTTGGTCGTGCTCGACGTCATGCTGCCGGGCGCCGACGGCTTTACCATCTGCCGCGACTTGCGGGAGCGCGGCGTCACGGTGCCCGTGCTCATGCTCACCGCGCGCGACACGACCGACGACAAGGTGACCGGCCTCGACAGCGGCGCCGACGACTACCTGGTCAAGCCGTTCGCCTTCGAAGAGCTGCTCGCCCGCGTGCGCACGCTGCTGCGACGCCCGCGCAACGCCCTGCCGGTCGTGCTCACCGTCGGCGATCTCGTCCTCGATCCCAGGTCGCGGACGGTGCGTCGCGGCGCCGCGGCCATCGAGCTCACAACCAAGGAGTTCTCGTTGCTCGAGTTCCTCATGCGGCATCCCGGCGAGGTGCTCAGCCGCGAGCGCATCCTCGACCACGTCTGGGACGACGAGTACGACGCCTCCAGCAACGTGATCGACGTGCACCTGAAGAACCTGCGCCGCAAGGTCGACCGTCACGACGGTCCGAGCCTGTTCAAGACGGTGCGCGGCGTCGGCTACAGCCTGCGCGCGTGAGATCGTCGTGACCCCGGCCGCCGGCCCCGACGTCTTCGCCCGCGCGACGACGCGTCTCGTCGCCCTGTTCACGACGATCGTCGTTCTGCTGGTCGTCGTGTCCGGCCTGGTCATGTACCTGACCGTCAAGACGAACATCACGGGCGTCGCGCAGGGCCGCTCGGGCGGGGGCGAAGCGGGCGTCGAGCGCGAGCTGGCATCGCGTTCGATCAACCGTCTGCGCTGGCAGCTGGTGGCGCTCGACGGCGCCATCATCGTGGCCGTCGGTGCGCTGGGGCTCTGGTATGCGCGGCGCACGCTGCGGCCCATCCGTGAGCTCTACGGCGCTCAGAAGCGCTTCGTCGCCGACGCCTCACACGAGCTCCGCACGCCGCTTTCGATCATGAAGGCCGAGTTCGAGGTGGCCCTGCGCGAGCAAGGCGACGGGCAGACGCCTGCGGAGCGGTTCGCGGGGCAGTCCGCGGGGCAGTCCGCGGGGCAGTCCGACGAGCAGTCCGCGGGGCAGTCCGACGAGCTGCGCGAGGCGTTGCGGAGCGGCCTCGACGAGGTCGATCGCATGAGCGCCATCGTCGACGATCTCCTGACGGCGTCGCGGATCGACGCCCATCAGGAGGAGCTGCGGTTCGCGCGCGTCGACGTGGCAGAGCTCGTGCGGCGCACGGCCGAGGCCATGCGCACGATGGGGGAGAGGGCTGAGGTGGCGGTGGCGGTGACGGCGCCTGAAGGCGCCGTCACCGCCACCGCCGACGCGACCCACGTCGAGCGCGCCCTGCGCAACGTGGTGAGGAACGCCATCGAGCACTCGTCGCCCGGCGACAGCGTGACCGTGACCCTCGCGGTCGTCGGGGACGCGGCGGTGGTGCGCGTCACAGACCAGGGAGCCGGCATCGCGCCGGCCGACCTCGACCGCGTCTTCGACCGTTTCTACCGGGCCGACTCGTCACGCTCGCGCGACAGGGGCGGCAGCGGTCTCGGCCTCGCCATCGCCCGCTGGATCGTCGAGCGGCACGGGGGCGCCATCACCGCCGAAAGCACGCTGGGGAAGGGCGCGACGATCGCCTTGCGGCTGCCCCTGGCGGGGCCCCGGGAGTAGGGCTTCGCCGCGCGTCTCAGACGATGTCGACGACGAGCTGGCTCGCGCTGCCGTTCAGACGCACCTCGTAGCGGTCTCGGGCGGCCGCGAACCCCGGCGACGATCGCCCCGCCGTCGCCGGTCGCGGCCCCGGCGCGGCTCGCCCTCGCGCTTGCGGCAATCGTTGCACGCACGGCGAAGCAGGGTATGCTGAAGCCGGACGCCGCTATCCGGGGGGAGGCGGCGGTCGGAAGCGTGCCGGTCAGGTGTCCCCCCAAGGTTGATTGGAACTGGAAGCAGCTTCGGGAGCGAGGCCGCGGTCCCGCGGTCGCCGAAGGGACGGCGACGGGACGTGGGGCTCTCGAGTCCGGCGCACGCGTGCAAAGGGGGCGGCTATGCGACCGACTGACATTCTCGCCAAGGAACATGCGCTCGTCATGCTCGTGACCAGGGTCGCCGAGCAAGAGGTGCGCTACATGCGCGACACCGGCGAGTACCGGTCCGACGAGGTTCGTGAGATCGTCGATTTCTTCGAGCTGTTCACCGAAGCCTGCCACGACCCCAAAGAAGAGCACATTCTCTTTGCCCGTCTCGTCGCCCGCGGTCTCGACGCCGACACCGGCATCCTGGGTCAGTTCTATCGCGAGCACGCCGAGTTCACGGAGCGCCTGCGCGAGATCGTGCACTGGTTGCGGCGCGACCGCAAGGAGGGGCCGCTCCCCGTCGCGGAGCTCGCCGACAGCCTCGACGGCTATCTGCATCTCATGCGTGCGCACGTCGCCCGCGAGGAGGAGCTGCTCTACACCCTCGCCAACGGGCTGCTCACCGACGAAGACCAGGAGGATATCCTGCGGGCCTTCGCCTCGATCGACGACACCGAGGCCTCCGAGGGCATCCAGGACCGCTACTCCGAGATCGCCCACATGCTCATGAGCCGGCCCACCGAGACCCTCCAGAAGGAACACAAGATCTGCCTGACGATGCTCGACGCCATGGACCGCGAGATCGCCAGGGTTCAGGCGGGCGGCCCCTTCGACGCCGAGATCTTCGACAAGCTGATCAACTTCTTTCACTCCTTTACGATCGACTGCCACGAGCCCAAGGAGGCCAGCCTGCTGTTCTCCAAGCTCGTGCAGCGCGGCATCAGCCGCGACGAGGGGATCGTCGCCGACATGACCTGCGAGCACGCCGAACTGGGCCGGCAGCTGTCGTCGGCCGAATCCAGGCTCGAGGCCGCCGCGGGTAGCGACAAGGCCCGGGCGGCCTTCCTGGCCGCCCTCAAGTCCTACGCCGACAGAATGCGCACGCACATGGCCCAAGAGGACGAGCTGGTGTTCCCGCTCGTCTCGCAGATGCTCACCCAGCGCGATCTCGAGGAGCTCGCCAGGGCTTTCGAGTCGGTCGAGTCTCAGGAGATGATCGACGGCGCGCACGACAAGTACGTCGACCTCGCCCACCGGCTGGCGATCTCCTGAGCAGCGGCGCGCGGCGGGTGGCGCCGCGGGCGCGACTCGGCGGCGCGCCGGCTACAGGAGACTGGCGAAGTTGCCGGTCCCCCAGGGCGAGGCGGCTACGGCGTCGGCTACGGCGATGGCGTCGTTGCCGGCGCGGAGAGCCGCGAGGATGCCCCCGTAGTAGCCGTTGCGCAGAGTGGCGATGGTCGCCGTGAAGCCCTGGGCCCAGCTCACGTAGGCCTTCACGCCGACCGAGTTCATCGCGGTGGCGCCCGGCTCGGGCATGGTCGTGTCGAGCGGGTTGTAGTGAGCCGAGTTGTGCCAGTGACCGCCCTCGGCGACCTCCCAGGCGGTGACCGCGGCGATGTTCGGGGCGGTAAGCGGCATGCCGAGCTGCTGGAGCAGCGCCTTGGCCCAGGTGACCGGCGTGTAGTGGCCCGACAAAGGCACGGGCTTGGCCAGGCCGCCGCCGGAGGACTGCGGGGCGAGGAGCCGTTCGATCTGCCGCGTTAGGTTGTCGAGGATGGCGCGCCGCTGGGCGATCTTGTCGGACATGATGAGCCGCTGTTCGTCGACGCGGCTTTGCGCGGCCTGAGAGCTTGCGCGCTGGCTCGTCAGGGCGTCGGCGAGCCGGCTTATCCGGGCGTTCAGCTGGACGAGGCCGGTGTCATCTTGCTGATCCTGTTCGGTCAGCCGCCGGAAGAAGGTGATCTGGGTCTGCATGTCGGTCAGCGTGGTCGAGGCGGCCAGCACGTCGACGAACGAGAACGAGCCCATCTTGTACATGGCCGCGAGGCGGGCGCCGATGAGGGCGCTCTGCTGATCGAGCGTCTCCTGTGACTGGCTGAGCTGGAGGCGCGTTTGCGAGAGCTGCAGATCGACGCCGTTCAGCTCGGCCACCGCGGCGTCGTACTGCGTGCGGATCACCTGCATCTGGGCCTCGAGGTGGGCCATCTGCAGGCGTTGCCCGCGAGCCGCCGCCTCCAGTCCCTTGAGCGTGGTCGGAGTCTTGACCGCGATGATCGCCGGCGGACCGGCGGCCGCGCGAGCCGGGATCAGCGCGGCCAGGAGGAGGGCGACGGCGGCGGCCGCCAGGGCGGCCGCCGCCGTCGCCCGCGCGCACCGTCTGTTTGCATGACCGTCCATGAGTAGGTGTATCGGTCTGTCGCCCGAGGTCTTTACCCCCCGTCACGGCCGGGCGCGGCCGGCCGCGGTGATATCGTGGCGACAAGGAAAGCAGCGGACAACGCCGGAAGACGGCCGGCACGGCGAACGGGGGTCACATGGCTCAGGCAGCGGGTGCGCCACTCGCCCATGGCATCGACGAACGCGACCTGCGTCGCTATGCCGACCTCGTCCTGCGCGGCGGCGCGAACGTCGAGGAAGGCCAGAAGGTCCTGATCATGGGCGACGTCGAGCACGCCTACCTGATCGCCGTCCTCGCCGAGCGCGCCTACGCCCAGGGCGCGGTCGCCGCCGAGACCCTCTACTTCGACGACCGCGTGCTGGCCGCGAAGGCTGCCGGCGCGCCGACCGACGCCCTCGCCGCCGCGCTTCCCGACTGGTATGGAGCGGTGTTTCAGACCGTGATCGACGAACGCTGGGCGCGGATCAGGACTCTGGGCGACCCCATCGACGATCCCTACGCCGGTGTGCCGGCCAAGCGCGCGACGGCGCTGCAGACCGCGCTTGTCCTGCCCGCCTATCGCACGATCCAGGCGCGCATCAACTGGAGCCTGTGCGCGTGCCCCACGCCGGCCTGGGCCCGGCGCATCTACGGCGAGCCCGACGTCGAGCGGCTGTGGCGCGACTTGCGCTACGCGGTGCGCCTGGACGAGCCGGACCCGGTCGCCGCCTGGGACGCTCGCCGCGACGAGCTCGTCTCGCGGGCGGCGAAGCTCGACGCGGCGGGCTTCGCCGCGCTGCGCTTTCGCGGCGGCGGCACCGACCTGTTCGTGCCGCTGCACCGCGACACTCTCTGGCAGCCGGCCTGGCTCACCACCAGCTGGGGTCGCCGGTTCCTGTGCAACCTGCCCAGCGAGGAGATCTACGTCACGCCCGATTTCAGAGGCGTGACCGGCACGGCCGTCGCCACCCGTCCGGTCACCGTGAACGGTGCGCTGGTCACCGGCCTCGTCTTGCGCTTCGAAGATGGCCGCATCGTCGACGTCGCCGCCGATACCAACGCCGCCGCCGTCCGCGCCGGCCTCGACGAAGACCGCGGCGCCCGCCGTCTCGGCGAGGTGGCCCTGGTCGATGCTTCGTCGCGCGTCGGGCGGCTGGGCATCGTCTTCAAGGAGACGCTGCTCGACGAGAACGCCGCCTGCCACATCGCCTGGGGCGCCGCGATCCACGACTCGTTCCCCACTGGGCTGCCCGACGACAAAGACGTCCTCGAAGCGCGCGGCGTCAACGAGTCCGACGTCCACCAGGACGTCATGATCGGCGGGCCTGAGGTCGCGGTGTCGGGGGTGACGGCCGCCGGCGACGACGTGCCGGTCCTGGTCGAGGAGCGCTGGCAGATCTAGCTGCTGCGCGCCAGGCGCGGGCGGCGGGCGCCGCAATCGCGGCCCGTCAGCCCACCTGCTCGCTCAGCTCGGCGGCGTCGGCTGTGGTCTGGCCGCGAAACTGCGTGCGGTGCAGTTCGGCGTAGAGGCCGCCGTCGGCCAGCAGCTCGTCGTGGCGGCCCCTCTCGACGATGCGACCTTCGTTCAGCACGAGGATCTGGTCGGCGTCGCGCACGGTCGAGAGCCGGTGGGCGATGACCAGCGACGTGCGTCCGGCAAGCGCCGCCTTGAGGGCCCGCTGCACGGCGACCTCGGATTCGGAGTCGAGGTGCGCGGTGGCCTCGTCCAGCACCACGATGTCGGGCGCCTTGAGCAGCAGCCGGGCGATCGCCAGGCGTTGCTTCTCGCCGCCCGACAGGCGGTAGCCACGGTCGCCGACGACGGTCTCGAGCCCGTCGGGCAGCGACTCGACGAGCGGCAGGATCTGGGCGCCGCGCAGCGCCTCGGTAAGCTCGTCGTCGTCGGCGTCGGGCTTGGCGTAGAGCAGGTTGGCGCGGATCGTGTCGTGGAAGAGGTGGGCATCCTGGGTGACCATGCCGATCGCCCCTCGCAGCGAGTCGAAGGTCGCGTCGCGCACGTCGATGCCGTCGATGCGCACCGCGCCCGAACGCACGTCGTAGAGGCGCGGCACGAGCTGGCTCACGGTGGTCTTGCCGGCGCCCGACGGGCCTACGAGGGCGATGAGCTCCCCGGGCTCGGCCGTGAAGCTGACGTCGCGCAGAACCTGCTGGGAAGGTGTGTCGTTGAGCACGGCCACCGATTCGAGCGAGGCCAGCGACACCTCGCTGCTCGTGGGGTAGGCGAAGCCGACGTGGTCGAACTCGAGCCGCGCGGGGCCGCGTGGCACGCTCGCCGCATCGGGCTTCTCGGCCACCATGGGCGCCAGGTCGAGCACCTCGAAGACGCGGTCGAACGAGACCAGCGCCGTCATGAGGTCGACGTTGACGTTGGAGAGCGCCGTGAGCGGGCCGTACAGCCGGTTCAGGTAGGCGGTGAGGGCGACCACCGTGCCGACGTCGAGCGCGCCGTGCACCGCGAGCACGCCGCCCCAGCCGTAGACGAGCGCGGTGGCGACTGCCGCGGTGAGCATCAGGGCGATGAAGAAGAAGCGCGCGTAGATGGCCTGCACGATGTCGATGTCGCGCACGCGAGCCGCCTTCTCCCTGAAGGCGCGGCTCTCGACGTTGGGGTGGCCGAAGAGCTTGACGAGCAGGGCGCCGGAGACGTTGAAGCGCTCGACCATGCCGATGTTCATCTCGGCGTTCAACCCGTAGAGCTCGCGCGTGATCGCCTGCAGCCGGCGCCCCAGCCAGCGCGCCGGCAGCATGAACAGCGGCAGCAGTACGAGCGCCACGAGCGTGAGCTGCCACGACAGCACGAACATGATCGCCAGCACGATGGCGACGCTTATGAGGTTGCCGATGACGTTCGAGAGCACGTCGGTGAAGGCTTCCTGGGCGCCGGTCACGTCGTTGTTGAGACGGCTGACCAGGGCGCCGGTCTGGGTGCGCGTGAAGAAGGCCAGGGGCATGCGCTGCACGTGGTCGAACACACGCGTGCGCATGTCGAAGATGAGGTACTCGCCGACCCGCGCGCTGATGAAGCGCTCCACCAGGGTGAGCCCGGCGTCGGTGATCGCCAGCGCGGCGACGATCACGGCCAACGCCACGATCAGGCCGGCGCGATGGCCGAGGATGCCCTTGTCGATGATCTCGCGGTAGATGAGGGGGTTGGCGGCGCTGACGACCGCGTCGAGCACGACCAGCACGAGAAAGACGGCCAGCAACCCCTTGTAGGGAGCGACGAAGGTGAGGATGCGGCGGGTGGTGCCCTTCGGGATCTTCTGGTCCTGAACGGCATGGTCGCGGCGCAGAGAGCGCAGCGCCGTGAAGCCGCCCGGACCCATCATGAGGACGCTCCCCGGCCGGCCGGTCGTGCGTCGCGCTCGTTCAGCGCGGTGAGCAGCTCGAGGAGCTGATCGCGCTGCGACGCGTCGAGACGCGCGAAGAGCGCCTCGGCGCTCGCCCGGCGGGCGCGGCTGAGCCGCGCGAGAAGATCGGCGCCCGCGTCGGTGAGGCCGACCAGCACCGACCTGCGGTCGGCTGGGTCGGCCTGGCGGCTCACCAGCCCGGCCGCCTCGAGCGCGTCGACCATGGACGTGGCCGACCGCGGCACGACCTCGAGGCGGGCGGCGAGCTCGCCGATGCGCACGGGCTCGCCGGCCCGCGCCAGCAGCCGCAGGGCGCGCGCCTGACCGAAGGTGAGGCCGAGAGGCTCGAGCTCGCCGCGCGAGGCGCGCCGCAGACGCCACGAGGTGCAGGCCAGCAGCTCCGCGAGCTGGGCGACGAGGTCGATGGCGCCGTGGTCGGGTCGGTGTCGGTCGGTGCCGGTCATCGTGGTCGCTCCTCGAGCCGTCCGGTGAGAAGAAGGTCAAGTGAGCTTACCACATAATGAGTCTTTATCAATATATTGCCGGAACAGGTTCCAGGGTGACGACCGGCCGGTGGCTCACGGGCCGGTCGGCGAGGCACGCTGCCCGCGCCGCGCCGCCCTTGCCCGCGCCGCAGGCCGCGTGCCGCAGGCCGCCCGCCGCCCGCGCCGCATGCCGCGCGCCGCGTTCGCCGCGGCTACAGCTCGATGCTGCCGGGCGCCCGGCGCGGGTCGGCGAACCAGTTGCGCCGGTCGAAGTCGCCCTCGGTGATGGCGTCGAGGGGCATCTTCATGTACTTGCCCCGCGCCTCGACGGCGACGGCGCCGTCGTCGAGCACGATCTCACCCGTGCCCTCGAACAGACGCGGCGTGTCGCGGGTGATGCGGCCGATCGCTCTGATCTCGCCGTCGTGCGGCAGGGGCTTGCGAAAGCGCACCGTCAGCTCGGCCGTGACGCCCCAGACGCCCGGGTGGGCGATGATGATCGCCCGTCCGATGGTCTCGTCGAGGAGCGCCGCGGAGATGCCGCCGTGCAGGCGACCGGGGTAGCTCTGATGCTGTTCACCCGGCCGGAAGACGCCGAGCAGTTCGCCGCTCTCGAGCTCGTAGAAGCTGCCGTGCAGGCCGGCCGGGTTCTCGGCCCCGCAGACGAGGCACATGCGGCTGATGTTCTGGGCGCTGCGCACCTTGTGGTTCACCGCACGCTCCTCTCCCGATCGGCGGTCGGCTCATCATAAGTCAGGCGCCCCCCGGCGCGCGCGTCCCGTCTGCGGACGTGCCTCCCATGGCCGCCGGGCCGCTGCGCTTCGGTCAGGCTCGTCCCGGTCGCGCTTGGTTCAGGCCGCCTGTTCGAGCACGGCCGGAAAGCCGAGTGTCGTGTGCACCGTGCCGTCCGGCTCCACGACGAGCGCGCTGTAGCCGCGCAGGCCGGCGACGCGCGCCAGGGCCTTGCCGCCGGATGCCAGCAGACCCGTCGCCAGCGCATCGGCGAAGGCCAGGTCGGGGCCCACCACGGTCGCCGCGAGCAGTGTCTGCGCGGCTGCGCCGGCGTTCGGGTCGAGCACGTGAAGCCCTCGTTCATAGCTCCCCGACGTCGCCACCGCGCGGTCGTGGCCACCCAGGGTCACGACGGTCAGCAACCGGTCGCCGGCCAGCGGGTGGCGGATGCCGATGCGCCACTGCCGGCCGGGTTCCGGTTCGCCGAAGACGGCGATGTCGCCGCCGGCGTTCACCATGGCGGCCGCGGCGCCGGCCCGGCGCAGCTCGGCGAGCGCCAGCTCGGCGGCCCAGCCCTTGACGAGGCCGGTCGGGTCGACGCCGCCGGGCAGGCGCCACGGGTCGAACCAGCCGCCCGACGCCTCGCGCGCCCGGCGGCACAGCTCGAGCACCCACGCCACCTCGGGCGGCGCGGCGTCGAGCTCTATCTCGCCGCGCCGCAGGCGGCTCACCGGGCTGTCGGGCGCCCAGGTGCTGAAGACCCGGTCGACGTGGTGCAAAACGGCGATCGCCCGGGAGGCCGCGTCGCTCATCTCAGTTGTCGTTCCCGCCGCCGTCGCCGCCTCCCGGATTGCCAAGGACACCACCGTTCCCATGACTTGTTCCGAGAGCTGCATTGGCTCCTCCTGTCGCGGCGATCTTGTCGAGCGCGGCCTGCAGCGACGTGGCGTAGGCCTGGCTCGTGTACGTGGCGCCGGAGACGGCGTGGATAGGGCCGCCGTTGGCGGTCATGGTCTCCTGGATGAGCTGCGGTATGACGCTGCCGGTGATCTGGGCCGACTGCGGCCCGTGCACGCTGAGCTTCGCCAGGCCGACGCTGGTGATCTTGCCGTTCTGGGCGCTCACCCGCACCTGGATGTCGCCGAGCCCGCCGGCCAGCGCCTGGTCGGTGCCGACCGCGCTCGCGCCGGCGCCCACGCCGGCGCTGCCGCCTACCTTGAGGCCGGCAGGCAGGCCGGATGCGCTTCCGCCGCTGGGGTGGTAGCCGAACACGGCGCCGAGCCCCACGGCGGTGGCCAGAATGGCCGCCGCCGGAACTGCTGCCGAGCGTTTCATGATCGTGCCTCCGCGGGTCGTGAAGTAACGTGCCGAGAGGCCGCTCGGGCCTCGATTGCGGTGCACATGGGCATGGCCACGTCTCCCTTCCTAGAACGCGAAGTCCTCGTGATGGATGCGGCCGTCCGGCACGCCCAGCGAGCGAGCCTGGCCGATGAGCTGCTTCATGAACTCCCCCGGGCCGCAGACGTAGAGGTCGCGCGCGGCGATGTCGGGCACCAGCCTGCGCAGGTGACCGGCGTCGAGGGGCCGTTGCGCGCGCGATCCGACCACTTCGTGCAGTCGCCCACCGCGTTCGCCCACCAGCCGCCCGATCTCGTTGCGCAGAATGAGGTCGCGGGCGGTTGAGCCGCGCAAGATGACGACCACGTCGACGTGACGCGGCAGGTCTTCGAGCATCGCCCTTACCGGCGTCACGCCGACGCCGGCCGCGACCAGCAGCACCCGGTCGGTCTCCCGGGCGTGGTGGGTGAAGGCGCCGTAGGGGCCTTCGATCGCCACCGGCGTGCCCGGCGTCAGCCGGGCGAGCGCCGCGCTGTGCTCGCCGGCGGCCTTCACCGTGATCCTCATCTCGTTGCCGCCCGGCAGCGCCGAGATCGAGTAGGGATGCCCGCGCCACCACATGCCGCGCGTGAGGAAGCGGAAGGTCATGAACTGCCCGCCCGTGACCGGCAGCCGGTCGAGGCGACGGCCGCGCAAGACGACCGACACGACGCCGGGCGCCTCCTGCTCGACGCGGGTCACCTTGAGCCGGTGGCTCAAGCTGCGCACGAGCGGCAGCCCGACGCGGTAGGAGAGCACGACGCCGGCGGTCAGCGCCCAGAGGCTGATCCAGTAGGCGCGCGCCAGGGGGTGGCCGAGGAACGGCGCGCCGGTGGCGAGCTGATGCGTGAACGCGAGGGCCGCCGCCAGGTAGGTGTACAGGTGGATCGTCCACCAGGTTTCCGGGCGCAGGTGGCGGCGCACGTTGCGATACGAGGTGACGCCGGCCAGCACGATCAGGCCCAGGCCGACGACCGCACCGAGCATGCCCGGGAAGTGTGTGACCAGCACGGAGAGCTCGTGCGCCAGGCCGGTCTTCAGGCCCTGCGCGTAGCCCAGGGTGATGAACAGCCCGTGCGCGACGAGCAGGCCGATCACCCAGGGCCCGAGACGGCGGTGCCAGCGCACGAGCGTGTCCTGGCCCAGCGCCCGTTCGACCGCCGGAATGCGGCCGACGAGGAGCACCGTGACCATGAGAAGGTAGGCGCCGACCATGCCGGTGACCCGGCCGACGGCGGTCGCGAGACCTCCCGGCGCGAGGAGCTCGTGCCCCGCGATGCTCGGCGCGACGAGGGCGACGGTGACGATCGATCCGAGCCACACCAGGGCGCGGAAGAGGCTCGCCCAGACCTTGTTGGGCCTGGGCAGCGCGCGAGCGCGCGAGCGCTCGCGCGCCCGCCGCCCGCTGAGATCGTCGGTGACTTCGATCACGCCGCCGTCCCACTCGTCGTTCACGGTCTCAGACCTCCCCCGCGCAGGACTCGACTGCGCCCGCGCGGCTCGCCTGCGGTTGCCGACTTTCTCGTAGATGGCCGGCAAACATGAAGGCACCGTGAAGAAACCCGGCGACGGCCCAGAGAATCGACTGGGCGCAACAGGGGCCTCGCCGCAGAGCGGCTCCGCGCACGGTGCGCAGGCCGGCCGGTGACACCCGCGCCTTGTGGTACCATCGAGAAGAACCAGACCCTGGCTTGTTCTTCTGTTCATATCGAGGCTCAGTGGCGATGAAGGAGCTTCAGGAGATGGCCTTGCGACCGTTCGTGTTCGTCGAGCTCGGCTGAGGCGGGAACGGCTGCCGTGGCCGCGGCTCGCTCTTCCGAAGCCCCGCCCGCCGTGTCGGGCGACACGCGTCCGGCCAACCCCTGGCCGGCCATCATGCGGGAGTTCGACGGCAGTCCCGCCGATCTCGTGCCCGTGCTGCAGCGCACCCAGGAGGTTCTGGGCTACCTGTCGCCCGACGCCGTGCGCCGCGTGGCCCGCTGGCTCAAGCTCTCCGAGAGCGACGTCTTCGGCGTGGCGACCTTCTACGCCCAGTTCCGCTTCAGCCCGCCCGGGCGCCACCGGCTGCGGGTCTGCCTGGGCACCGCCTGCCACGTCAAAGGCGGCGTCCAGATGCTGGAGACCCTGGAGCGCCGGCTGCAGGTGGGCGCGGGGCAGACCACGCCCGACGGCGAGTACGACCTTGAGCGCGTGGTGTGTCTGGGGTGCTGCGCCCTCGCTCCCGTGGTGACGATGGACGCGACGATCTACGGCCAGATGAGCGTGCTGAAGCTGCAGGGGTTGCTCGATGAGCACACCCACACTTGAGCGTCGCCGCCGGCGCGCCGCGGCGCGCTGGGCGGCCCTCGCGGCGAGTCCCCACCCGGTCGTCTACATCGGCATGGGGTCGTGCGGCCTCGCGGCCGGAGCCGGCGAAGTGGTCGCCGCGGTACGCGCTCACATAGACCAGCTGGGCATCGACGCCGAGATCGTCTCGGTCGGCTGCATCGGGCCCTGCTACCTGGAGCCCCTCGTCGACGTGCAGCTGCCCGGGCGGCCCCGCCTGAGCTACTCGAACATGACCGCCGAGCTCGCCGTGAGCACGCTCGACGCCCTGCTGGCCGGGGAGCTGCCCAAGCGGCATCTGGTCGGGCGCTTCGACCCCGCCGACGGCGACGGCCACTCTGGCAACGGCCACACCGCTCACGCCGACGGCCACGCCGTCGGCGCCGGCGGCCGCTCCGCTGACGGTGACGGCGGCTTTGCCGACCTGCCCCGTTTTGCCGACCACGCCATGCTCAGAGACCAGGTGCGGATCGTGCTGCGCAACTGCGGGGTGATCGACCCCGAGCAGCTCGACCACTACCTGGCCCGCGGCGGCTACCGGGCCTTCGAGTCGTGCCTCGGCACGCCCTGGCGCGACGTCGTCGAGACGGTCAAGGCCTCGGGCCTGCGCGGGCGCGGCGGCGCCGGCTTTCCCACCTGGGTGAAGTGGCTCGTGTGCCGCGAGACGGACGGCGGGCCGCGCAACCTCATCTGCAACGCCGACGAAGGCGATCCGGGCGCCTTCATGAACCGCTCGCTGATCGAAGGCGACCCGCACGCCGTGCTCGAAGGCATGCTGATCGCCGCCTACGCGATCGGCGCGGCGCACGGCTACGTCTACATCAGGGCCGAGTACCCGCTGGCCATCGCCCGTCTGCGCTCGGCGATCGCGGCGGCCCGCAAGCTCGGCCTGCTCGGCGAGCACATTCTCGGCTCCGACTTCTCGTTCGACATTACGCTCAAAGAAGGAGCGGGGGCCTTTGTCTGCGGCGAGGAGACGGCCCTGATCGCCAGCATCGAGGGCCGCCGCGGGATGCCGCGGACCCGGCCGCCGTTCCCGGCTGTCTCGGGCCTGTGGGGCCGGCCCACGATCATCAACAACGTCGAGACGCTGGCCACCCTGCCGGCCGTCATCGGCCGCGGCGCCGACTGGTATGCGGCCCACGGCACCGAGGCTTCGAAGGGCACCAAGACGTTCGCCCTGGTGGGCAAGGTGCGCCGCACCGGGCTGATCGAGGTGCCGTTCGGAACGACGCTGCGCACCGTGATCTACGACATCGGCGGGGGCCTCACCAAGGACTTCAAGGCGGTGCAGACCGGCGGCCCGTCGGGCGGCTGCCTGAGCGAGGAGTTCCTCGACACGCCGATCGAGTACGAGACCCTTGCGGCGGCCGGTTCGATCATGGGCTCGGGGGGGCTCATCGCCCTCGACCGCGACACCTGCATCGTCGACACGGCGCGTTACTTTCTGAGCTTCACCCAGGCCGAGTCGTGCGGCAAGTGCGTGCCCTGCCGCGTGGGCACCGGGCACCTGGTCGACATTCTCGACAAGATCTGCTCGGGTCGCGGCGAGCTCGCCGATCTCGACCGTCTCGAACGCCTCGCCCGCGTCGTCAAGGCCGGTTCGCTGTGCCAGCTCGGCGGCAGCGCCCCCAACCCCGTGCTGTCGAGCCTCAAGTACTTTCGCGACGAGTTCGTCGAGCACATCGTCGACAAGCGCTGCCGGGCGGCGGTCTGCCGCGATCTCGTCGTGTACAACATCGTGCCCGGGCGCTGCACCGGCTGCCAGCGCTGCGTCGCGGTCTGTCCGACCGGCGCCATCACCGGCCCCCGTGCGGAGCCTCACAACCTCGATCCCGAGAAGTGCATCAAGTGCCGCTCGTGCTACGAGGTCTGCCGCTTCGACGCCATCGCCGGCGACGCGATCGTGATCGAATCGAGGGGGCAGCGTGAAGCTTGAGCCCCTCCCTCGTCCCGACGCCCCCGCGCTGCGCCTCGAGGTCGACCACCTCCCGGTCTCGGTCCCCGAAGGGACGACCGTCCTGCGCGCCGCCGAGCTCGCCGGGGTGTACGTGCCCTCGCTGTGTTCCCACAAGGAGCTCACGCCGTTCGGCGGCTGTCGCCTGTGCACGGTCGAGATCGAGGGCGCGCGGGGCTATCCGCTGGCTTGCAGCACGCTGGTCCAGGACGGCATGGAGGTGACGACCGACACCGTCGCCCTGCGTGAGATGCGCGAGGAGATCCTGCGACTGATCCTCTCGCAGCATCCGTCGAGCTGCCTGCTGTGCGGCGAGAGCGACGACTGCCGGCGGAGCCTGACGACGATCCGCAAGGCCGGCGTCTCGACCGGCTGCCGGAGCTGCCCGAACGACGGCGACTGCGAGCTGCAGCAGGTGGTGGAGCGGGTCGGCATCACCGAGATCGGCTACCCGGTCGCCTACCGCGGACTCGAGGTCGAGCACGACGACCCGTTCTTCGACCGCGACTACAACCTCTGCATCCTCTGCGGGCGCTGCGTGCGCATGTGCCACGAGGTGCGCGGGGCTTCGGTGCTGTCGTTCAAGTACCGCGGCCCCCGGACGCTCATCGGTCCCGCCTTCGGCGCCTCGCACGTGGCGGCCGGCTGTGAGTTCTGCGGCGCCTGCGTGTCGGTCTGCCCCACGGGAACGCTCGCCGACAAGGTCTCCAAGTGGGACGGCAGGCCCGACGGGGTCGAGACCTCCACCTGTCCCTTCTGCTGCCTGGGCTGCCGGGTCGAGCTGGCCCACAAGGGCGGCGCGCTCTCGTCGGTGGGCGCGGCCCACGACGCCGAGATAAACGACGGACAGCTCTGCGTGCGCGGCCGGTTCTGCCTGCCGGAGGCCACCCATCACTACTCGCGAGCGCGCCGGCCGCTGGTGCGCAAGGGCGCCTACTTTCGGGTGGCCAGCTGGGACGAGGCACTCGACGACGTGACGGCGAGGCTCTCCGGCGTCGCCCCCGACGAGGTGCTGATGCTCGTCTCGGCCGATCTTTCGAACGAGGGGCTGTATGCGGCCCAGCGCTTCGCGCGCTCAGGCCTGGGCGGCGCCGGCGTCGACTCGACGGCGGGCGCCCGCCTGCCCGGCGGGCCCGTCTTCTGGTCGCGCCTCTTCGCCCTGCCGATCTCGCTCGAGGCGCTGGCCAGAGCCGAGACCGTGATCGTGGCCGGTCTCGACACGCGCTTCTCGTTCTCGGTTGCCGGCGTGCAGGTGCGGCGCGCCATGCGCCGGGGAGGCAGGCTCGTGGTCGTCGACGCGCGCGAGTCGAACCTCGCGCGCGTGGCCGACCGCTGGCTGCGCGCGCGCCCCGGCGACGAGGCGCGCACGCTGACCGGCCTGTTGCACGACGTGCGCGCCGGCGGCGGGGACGGCGCCGGCGCCCGGCACGACGCCCAAGGCGGCGTCGGCGCCGGGGACGACGCTCGCGCCGGCGATGATGCCGGCCGGGGCACGCTGGCCGTGGTCATCGGGCCGCGGGTCTTCGACTGCGCCGGCGCCGCCGAGCTCCTGCCCGAGCTCGAGGCGCTCGCCGCCCGGCCGGGTGTCTCCATCCTGCCGCTGGCCCACGGCGCCAACGTGCGGGGGGCACTGGAGCTCGGGACGCTCTCCGGGGTGCTGCCCGGCCCGCGGCTCGCTGCAGGCTCGGGCCTCGACCTCGCCCAGCTGCGAGCCGGACGCCGGCCCAGGGTGCTGTACCTCGTCGGCGAGGCGCCCTTTGCCACGCGGCCCGACTGCGAGCTGGTGATCGCCCAGGACCTCTACCTGCCGCCCTTCGAAGTCGACGCGTTCCTGCCGGCCGCTTCGTTCGTCGAGGCCGAAGGCACGCTCACCAGCATCGAGGGCCGGGTGCAGGATCTGCGCCGCGTCGAGCGCTGGCCGGCCGGGGCGGTACACGGCTTCGCGCTGCCCGACTGGAGGATCTTCTCGGACCTCGCCGGCCGGCTGGGCCGACCCGACCTGCAGTACGCCGACGCGGCCGCCGTGCGCACCGCGATCCGTGCCGAGGCGCCCGGTTTTCCGGACGAGCTCGACCGGCGGCCGCGGAGCATGACGCCGATCGGCGACAAGGCAGGCGCGGCGGCGAGCGCTGCGGCGGCGAGCGCTGCGGCTGCGACCGCGGCGGCGCCCGACGGCGGCCGGCCTCGCGGCGGTGAGGCGACCGCGACAGACGACGGGCTCGCTGGCCGGGGACGTTTCGTGCTGGTCGTCGAACACGCGTCCCTGCGCCATCGCGGCGTCGATCTCGCGGCGGTGGTCGAGGGGCTGGGCGAGCTGCACCTCGAGGAAGCTCTGTCGATGAACCCCGACGACCTCGCCCGGCTCGGGGTCGAGCCGGGCGGCGCGGTGACGGTCGGCCTGGACGGCATCGACCTCGTACGCGCCACCCGGCCCGACCCCGACTGTCCGCGCGGCGCCGCCTACCTTGTGTGCGACGAAGCCTGGGAGGGCTCGTCACAACCGGTGCGCGTGTCCATCAGGGCCGGCGACCGGTCGCGCAAGCCGCGACCGCGACCCGCGCGGCGGGCGCAGGCCGCGGCCGCCGGTTCGCGCAGCGGCAAGAAGGGAGGCGGCCGTGGTCCCGGTCGTTGAGCGGCGCATGATCGTGCCCAACGTGCACCTTCTCACGGTCGAGGCGCCCGAGGTGGCCGAGTCGGCGCGGCCCGGCAACTTCGTCATCCTGCGGCCCGACGAACAGGGCGAGCGCATCCCCCTCACCATCGCCGACTGGGATGTCGCGGCCGGCACGGTCACCTCGATCTTCGTCCAGGTCGGGGCTTCGACCGCCAAGCTCGCGCGCCTCAAGGCCGGCGACACCATCCCCTCGTATGCCGGTCCGCTGGGCAACGAGACCGAGATCGCGCCCTTTGGGACGGTGCTGCTGATCGGCGGCTGCTACGGCCTGGGGAGCCTCTTTCCGATCGCCCGCGCCCTCAAGGCGGCCGGCAACGAGGTCTACGCCCTGATCGAGGCGCGCAGCTCGTACCTGTTGTACTGGCAGGAGCGCCTGGAGGAGGTGGTCGAGCGGCTGATCGTCGTCACCCGCGACGGCAGCCGCGGCTACAAGGGGCACGTCACGCGCCTGGCCGAGATCCTCACGCTCGAGAAGATCTCGCCCGACCGCGTCATCGCCCACGGCTGCACCTTCCAGATGATGACGGTGGCCAAGCAGACGCAGCCGCTCGGCATCAAGACGATCGTCAGCATGAACCCGATCATGATCGACGGCACCGGCATGTGCGGCGTCTGCCGTCTGACCGTGGCGGGTCAGACCAAGTTCGCCTGCGTCGACGGGCCCGAGTTCGACGGCCACGAGGTGGACTGGGACGAGTTCTTCGCGCGCCGCGAGGGCTACGCTGCCGAGGAGATCGAGCCCCTCCACCGCAGCGGCTGCGCCTCGCACTTCTGATGGCCGGCGAAGGGGAGATGAGCGCACGGTGAGCAAGGTCGACCTGGTGCGACGGCCGATGCCCAAGCAGGAGCCGGTCGAGCGCGTGCGCAACTTCGACGAGGTGGCGCTGGGCTACACGGCCGAGCTCGCCCGCGAAGAGGCCGCGCGCTGCCTTGCCTGCAAGAAGCCGGGCTGCGTCGACGGCTGCCCGGTCGGCATCGACATCCCCGGCTTCATCGGCAGCGTCGCCGCCGGTGACTTCGCCGCCGCGATCCGCACGGTCAAGCAGACCAACGCGCTGCCGGCGGTCTGCGGGCGGGTCTGCCCGCAGGAGGAGCAGTGCGAGCGCAACTGCGTGCTGGGCAAGAAGGGCGACCCGGTGGCGATCGGGCGCCTCGAGCGCTTCGTGGCCGATCGGGAGGCTGAGGATGGGGCGGGAGAGGCTCCGCCTCTCCCGCCCCCCAACGGCCGCGCCGTGGCCATCGTGGGCTCGGGCCCGGCCGGCATGACGGTGGCGGCCGACCTCGCCCTGCGCGGCTACGGGGTCACCATGTTCGAGGCCCTGCACGAGGCCGGCGGGGTGCTCACCTACGGCATCCCCGAGTTCCGCCTGCCCAAGGCCATCGTGCGCCGCGAGGTCGACTATGTGCGCAGCCTGGGCGTCGAGCTGAGGCTCGACTTCGTGGTCGGCAAGACGCGCACCATCGACCGCCTGGGGGAGTCCTTCGACGCGATCTTCGTCGGCGCCGGCGCCGGCCTGCCGTGGTTCCTCGAGATCCCGGGCGAGAACTTGAACGGCGTCTACTCGGCCAACGAGTACCTCACGCGCTGCAACCTCATGCGCGGCTTTCGCTTTCCGGCCTTCGACACGCCGCTCAAGCGCTCGGCGCGGGTGGCCGTGTTCGGCGGCGGCAACGTGGCCATGGATTCGGCGCGCACGGCCCTGCGGCTGGG
The DNA here is from genome assembly GCA_963751565.1 of uncultured Actinomycetes bacterium. Lineage (GTDB taxonomy): Bacteria > Actinomycetota > Thermoleophilia > UBA2241 > UBA2241 > Bog-752. The sequence goes on from CAVVVA010000005.1 coordinate 114,415, forward strand.
CGCCGACGAGGTCCACATCGTCTACCGGCGCAGCCACGACGAGCTGCCGGCGCGCGCCGAAGAGGTCGAGAACGCCGAAGAGGAGGGCGTCATCTTCGACTTTCTCACCCTGCCGGTGCGCCTCATCGGCGACGAGCGCGGCTGGCTCACCGGGATCGAGTGCCGGCGCATGGAGCTGGGCGAGCCCGACGCCTCGGGCCGCCGCCGCCCGGTCGAGATCCCGGGCTCCGAGTTCCTCATGGCGATGGACGCGTCGGTGTGCGCCATCGGCAACAGCCCCAACCCGCTGATCCCCATGACCACGCCCGGCCTCGAGGTGGGCAAGAGGGGCAACATCGTGGCCGACGACGACACCGGCCGCACGTCGCGCGAGGGCGTGTGGGCCGGCGGCGACGTGGTCACCGGGGCGGCCACCGTGATCAGCGCCATGGGAGCGGGCCGCAGAGCGGCCCGCTCGATCCACGAAACCCTGTCCGGGTCGGCGGCCGACGAACCGGCGTGAGGGGTCGGCGGCCGACGAACAGGCGTGAGGGGTCGCGTCGGTCGACGAGCGGGAGTGAAGCTCGCGCGGGCGGCCGGCCGCTACCGCTTGATGAGGATCACCTCGTTGCCGTGCATCGAGACGCGCACCGTGTCACGCACCCCCGCCGAGCGGATCGCCTTGGCCAGCGCCGAGCGCACCGTCTCGGGCTTGCGTCCGATCCTCGCCACGTCGACGTCCATGGCCGCTTCGCCGGCATCGAGAAACGCCTTGACCAGGTCGGGGTAGAAGGTCGAGGCCGTCCGGCCTCTGCGGACGGGCAGCGTCGCCGGGTCTCTGGGCTTGAGATAGTCGGCCGGAGTCAGTTTGCGAGGAGCCATGATACCTCCCGTGTCGAAGCTCCATGTCTTCTTTCAATCATAGTCGCAGGCAACGATATCCGGGCCGTTGTTCGCCGGCGAGTCCCGCAGGTTCTTGACGACGCGGCGTCCCGTCCTTCATGACGGCGGGAGCGCTTCGCCACAGCCGCGCGGGCGCGATACCATGAGCGCCATGGCCCAGACGATCCGGCCTTGCTCAGCTACGGACTTCGACGCGATGGTCGCGGTTGTGAACGCGGCCGCGACCGCCTACGCCGGCGTCATTCCCGCCGACCGCTACCACGAGCCCTACATGCCGGCCGACGAGCTGCGTCGCGAGATCGCCGCCGGCGTGTGCTTCTGGGGCTCATTTGACGGTGGCCGTCTGGTCGGCGTGATGGGCATCCAGGACGTCGACGACGTGACGCTCGTGCGGCACGCCTACGTTCAACCCGGACACCAGCGCCGCGGGGTCGGCGGCGACCTGCTGGGCCATCTGCGTGGCCTGGCCACTCGTCCCCTGCTCGTCGGCACGTGGGCCGACGCCTCGTGGGCGATCCGCTTCTACGAGCGCCACGGGTTTCGGCTCGTCGCCCCCGCCGAAAAGGACAGGCTGCTGCGCCGCTACTGGGCCATCCCCGAACGGCAGGTCGCGACCTCGGTGGTGCTGCGGGAGGCTGCCGAGTCCGGCGTCGCCGCCCCGCCGTCGCGCGGCGTCGACGCGCGCGGGTCCCAGGTGCGGCCCACGACGTAAGCGGCCGCTCCGGCGGGCATACTCTGCCCTATACTGGGAGGCGCGTGCTGGATCTCTCCGACATCGGCATCTCGACCGGCGCCTACGCGGAGCTGCCGCTCGCCGCGGCCCTGCTGCGCATCGCCGAGCTGGCGCCCGCGGCCGAGGTCTTCTCGTACGGCGGCCACTCGCTGCTCAAGCCGGGCAACGCGCTGGCGGTCGCCACAATAGGCCTGCCCTTCAGCGTGCACGGGCCGTTCACGCACTTCGAGTTCGCCAGCGCCTCCACCAGCAAGCACCGCGCCGCGGTCGAGCTGCACCGGCGCCACATGGAGGTGGCCGCCGAGCTCGGCGCCTTCCTCTACATCGTGCACCCCGACCTGCGCCGCCGGCCGCGGCCCTGGAACCCCAAGATAGCGGCTGCCCTGGAGCGCTCGTTCGAGGAGCTGCGCGGCCTGCAGGACGAGCTCGGCCTCGACGTCGCCGTCGAGAACATGCCGCTGTCGCGGCAGTCGCACTTCACGGCGCCCGGCGACCTCGATCTGCGCGGCCTCGGCCTCGTCCTGGACACCGGTCACGCCGCTCTTACGGGCACGCTCGCCGAGTGGCTTTCCGAGCCGCAGGCCAGCCTGCGGCACGTGCACCTCCACGACAACGCCGGCCAGGGCGGCGGCGACCGGCACCAGCCGGTGGGCAGCGGCGTGGTCGACGCCGCCCCGGTGCTGGCCGCGGCGCGCGCCGCCGGCGCGACCATCGCCCTCGAGCTCACCAACGAGGCCGACGTGCTCGCCAGCCTCGAGTACCTGCGCGCCCACGACCTCCTGTCGTTGCACGTCGGATAGGCTGACCTTCGCGATGACTCCACAGAACGGCCGACGCACAACGAAGGCGCAGGCCGCCGCCGAGCGGCTCAAGGAGCGCATCCGGTTCCTGTCGGCTCTGGAGCCCTTCAACGGCCTGAGCAAGCTCGAGCTCGAACGGGTGGCGCGGTCGATCGTCGAACGCAAGGCGGCCGCGGGCGAGGCGGTCCTGGTCGAGAGCGGCGTCCCCGGCACGGAGCTCTACGTGGTGCGCGACGGCACCTTCGAGCTGGTGCACAAGGAGGCCGTGGTCGCCCTGATCACCCGCGGCGAGGTCTTCGGTCACCCGACGCTGCTCACGGGTCTGCCGCCCGAGTTCACCACGCGGGCACGCAGCGAATCGGCCCTCTACTGCATCCCCAAGGACGTCGCGTTCGACCTGCTGAGCCACCCCGAAGGGCTGATGTGGCTGGCCGGCAACCAGCGCGAGCGCCTGATTCAGGCGGCGCGCACCATGCGCTCCCTGCCCGACGTGCGCAACCGGCCGGTCACGTCGCTGGTGCGCAGCGAGCCCCTGTTCTGCGAACCCGACACGCCGATCCGCGAGGCCGCCGGCATGTTGTCGGCCGCGAAGCGCAGCGCCCTGCTGGTGCGTCTGCGCGACGGTCTGGGCATCGTCACCGACGTCGACTTTCGCGACAAGGTCGTGCTCTCCGGCGTGTCGCGCGACGCGCCGGTGTCGGCCATCATGACGACGCCCGTCCACACCATCGGAGCCCAGGTGCTGGCGCCCGAGGCGAGCATCGCGATGATGGCCGCGGGCGTGAACCACCTGCCGGTCCTCGACGCCGCAGGCGCGGTGGTCGGCATACTCTCGGCCAGCAACCTCATGGCGCTCGACGCGCGCAGCCCGTTCGCGCTGCGCCGCTCGCTGCAGACGGCCGGCAGCCTCGACGACATGGTGAAGGCCGCCGGCGACCTGCCGCACGTGTTCGTCGATCTGCTCGACGCCCACCTCGACGCGGCGGCGCTGATGCGGGTCCTGACCGTGCTCTCCGACGCGATGACCTCGCACCTGCTCGAGCTGGCCATCGACCGGCACGGGCCGCCGCCGGTGCCGTTCGCCTGGCTGGCGTTCGGCAGCAGCGCGCGCAGCGAGCTCACCCTGGCTTCAGACCAGGACAACGGCCTCGCCTACGCCGACACCGACGACCCGGCCGTCGACGAGTACTTCCGGCTCGTCGCCGAAGAGGTCAACGAAGGCCTGCGCCGCTGCGGTTTTGCCCAGGATCCTCACGGTGTGCTGGCGCGCTACGGCGAATGGCGCATGACGCTGTCGGCCTGGAGGGCAGTGTTCGCCGATTGCCTCGAAGGCAAGGACCTGGAGCGCCTCGCGCGCGCCAGCGTCGCCTTCGACTTTCGCCAGGTGGCCGGCGAGCTGTACGTCGACCTCGTGCTGACCGAGATCATGCGCGAGGCGCCCGCCCACAAGGGCTTCATGCGCGGCCTGGCGCAGCTCGGCACGCGCATCCGCGCGCCGCTCGGCTTTCGCCAGCGGGTCGAGGGCAGCATCGACATCAAAAAGGACGGCCTCGTGCCGATCCAGAACCTGGCCCGCTACTACGCCTTCATGCGGGGGATCACCGCGCACTCGACGGTCGAGCGCCTCATCGCGGTGCGCGAGACAGACGGCGCGGAGACCGTGGCGGAACGCTCCCTGCGCGAGGCCTACCTGAGCATGGCGCACCTGCAGTTGCGCCATCACGCCAACGCCGTCCGCGCCGGCCGGCCGCTCGACAACATCATCGACACGGCGACGCTGCCGCCGCTGACCAAGGCGACCCTTCAGGAGGCCATGCGCGAGGTCGCCGCCGTCCAGAGCCGGTTCCCGCGCCTGGCCGCCGCGCTGCGCTGAGCGCGGCGGCGGCGAGCTCGCAGAGCTCGCCGCCGCCGCCGCCCACCGCTTGCCGACCGCAACCCCACAGCCGTGGGCCGGGACACGGCTGCCGGCCTGGCCCGGAACACGACCTAGAACCGGATGCGCTCCACCTGCGGCTCCTTCAGGATGTCCCGCAGAGTCCAGAACCGGGCCTCGCCCGAAGGGATCCGAAAGACCTCGGTGATGGGCTCGAGGGGCCGGCGGATGATGGCTTGGAGAGCGGCTCGCTCCTCGGCGACCTTGCGGGTCAGTTCGATGTCGTCGAGGAACTCGACGTCGCCGGCGACTCTCATCGTGCGCGCGTCGGGCAACTCAGCCGCGCCGTTGAAGAAGCAGACCTCGACGCGTGGGTCGCGGTGCAGCTGTGTGCTCAGGCTCTTGGGCGACATCGTCATGAAGTAGAAGCCCCGCGCGTCGGCGAACCACAGCAGAAGCGCTCTGACCCGGGGCCGGCCGCGGTCGGTGGTCGCCAGGAAGCACACCGGATGCTCGGCGGCGAAGGTAATGCAGTCCGTGAGATCCACGTCACTCCCTTTGCGAGGCGTCTACCAGAGGGGCAGTCCGCGCACGCCGACGTTCAGAGCCAGGATGTTCGGCGTGCCGTTGTTGAACGAGCCGTTGGCGATGTACAGCATGGCGCGCATGCCCGGCGTGGTGCCGAAGACCGGCTGGGTCGGATAGTCGAGCCAGCCGGGGTTGTTTTCCACGTCACTGAGCGCGCCGCGCGGTCCCAGACGGAGCAGACCGTTCGTGTTGGTGACTAGCCACAGGCCGCCGTGCACGTCGAAGGCGATCCCGTCCACGCTCACCAGATCGGGCTTCTGCGTGACGACGACCGGCGCACGGGCGGAGCCGTTCGCGCGCAGGGCAACACGCACGATGCGGCCCTCGTCGGAGACGGCCACGATCAGGCTGTTGCGCCAGAAGGCGATGCCGTTGGCGCCCAGCCCGCTCGCGGTGGCCGGCTGCAGGAGAGCATTCTGAAGCCAGGGCCTTGACGGCGTCTGCAAGCGGCCCGGGAGCACCCTCCAGATCGCACCGAGCGTGCTGTCGGAGATATACAGGCGGCCGTTGTGGAACGCGAGGCCGTTGGGAAAGCTCGACCCGGGCAGGGTCACGACGCGCTTCAGCGTTCCCCCGGGGGCCAGGCGAGCCACGCCCGGCTTGGCGACCGATGGGTCGGCGAAGTCGACCCAGCCCACGTACAGACGACCCCGTGCGTCGAAGGCCAGGCCGCTGAGCATGCCGGTGGCGCCGAGGTCGCAGGTGGCGGCGAGGGTCTTGTGGCCGCTGGGCGCGATCCGCCAGATCTGACCGGTGTTGCTCGCCTGACCCCAGACCGTCACCGAGGCGAACAGGTGGCCGGCGCGGTCGGCCGCGAGGCTTTCGCAGAACGCGCCGTTGGCGCCCGGGTTGAAGGTCGTCACGACGCCGGGTCGGCTCCAGGAGCCGAGTCGGGCGTTCGGCCCGGAAGCGGCCGCGGCCGGCGCCGCCGCCACCGCGAGGAGCGCCGCCACGACAGCAAGAATGGTGACCGTGCGTCTCATCTGATCCCCCTTGCCTTGCGATCCGGCCGCTCCGCGTCGCGTTCGCTGCGCGCGAAACGGCGCCTGATGCAGACCAGCTTGAGGGGAGATGGAGCAGGCGTCGTCACACCAAAGGTGTGATTTTCCGCCCCGGTCCTTCTCTACGGCTCGTCGCGGGCGCGCGACAGGCCGAACGGCTCATCGCGGGGGCGCAACAGGCCGAGCTCACACGCCCGCTCGACCGCCTGTGTGCGGGACGTGACGTCGAGCTTCGTGTAGAGCCTGCGCATGTGGGTCTTCACCGTGTTCTTCGAGACGAACAGCCGGGCGGCCATCTGCTCGGCTGTGAGCTGGGTGGGCAGAAGCTCCAGGACGCGACGTTCCGCTCTCGTCAGCGGGTCGGCCAGGCGCCGCTGCTCGAGCGCCTGGCGCAGACGTTCGGCGCGGCCGCTGCAGCATGCCGGCGCCGGGATAGCCGCGCACCAGCGCTTCGGCCTTCGCCGTCAAGCGCTCGGCGTCGGCGAGGTCGCCCCGCTCAAGGGCGACCTCGCCGAGGATCACCGCGGCGAGCAGGAGCCGCCACTCGGCCTGAGGCACCATCTGCTCGACGTGGCGCTCGGTCTTGGTGCGCTGGGCCTCGAACCCGGGGTCGTGGCGCCACGCGAGGACCCGTGTGTGGGCGAGCAGCATGGGCAGCGCGAGGAACATGCCCGGCGACAGTTCGAGCGTCATCGCCGGGCAGCGCTCCACGGCGCGCCGATCGAGGTCGGCGGCTTGATCCCAGCGACGCTCGTCGGCGGCGATCAGCGACAGGAACGCCAGCGCATAGGCTTCGCAGTCGCGGTCCCCGACCTCTCGGACAACGGCGTCGAACAGCTGCTCGGCCCGTCTGTTCCGGCCGCTGAGATAACAGCGCGACGCCGAGCACCCTCTTGGCCTCGGCACACGCTTGAACACCGGAGCCCCCCGCGAGCCTGAGGGAGAGCTCGGCGTCTTCACGCATGCGCGTGACGCCGTCGGGGGCGAGGAACGCTCTGAGCGCTGCCTGGTAGGAGCGCCAGGTGCCGCCCCCGCTGCCGGGCAGGGGTCCGTCGTCGACGTTCGCCGCGCAGGCCGCGCGGCGCCAGAAGTCGCCCCGTCGCGAGTCTCCTATCACTGTGCCGAACAACCACCCCGCGGCCATGCGTGAGCGTGACGTTGCTGAGGAGTTGCTCCTCGGTGAAGGCGTCGAGCAAGCGGCGAGCGGTCTCGACCTGGCCGTGGTTGACGTAGTCGAAGCAGGCCACGAACGCGGGTTCGGCGGCGGCGGCGATGTCCGCGGCCGCGAGCCAGTGGAGCACCGCCTGTTCGGGGTCGCCGTTCTCGTGGTGCCAGGCCGCCGCCGCGCGATGCAGGTCGGGAACCCGCAGTGGGGCGCGGCGCCCGAGCTCGGCGCGCAGCAGTTCGCCGAACAGGTGGTGGTAGCGGTACCAGTGGTCGCGGTCGTCGAGAGCGGCGACGAAGAGGTTCTCGCGCGCGAGGCGCGCGAGAACCTCGCCTGCGTCGCCGCTCCCCGTGACCGCGTCGCACAACGGGGCGCACAGCGACTCCAGGATCGAGGTGTGGACGAGGAACCGCTGGACCTCGAGCGGCTGCTGTTCGAGGACCTCGGCGACGAGGTACGCCGCGATCTCACGCCGGTCGCCGCGCACCCGGGGAAGCCACGCGTCCTTCGGGCGGCCCTCGCCGGCGAGGAGCGCGAGGTACAGGCCGGTGACCCAGCCCTCGGTGACCGTCAGCACGGCGTCGAGGGTCTCCGCGTCGCACGTGAAGGCGTGCAGATCGAGCAGCTTGCGCGCCTCGTCGCGGCTCATCGCGAGGCGCTCGGCGCGAAACTCGGCCAGACGGCCGGCGGCCCGCAGCCGGGCCAGCGGCAGGTCGGGATCGTGCCGCGAGCCGATCGCCACCTGCGCTCCGTGCGGCAGCTGGTCGAGCACGGACAGGATGGTCTTCCAGCAGGCCTCGCTTCGCACCAGGTGCCCGTCGTCGAGCACGAGCAGGAACGGCGGCGCGGCGGCGAGCGCCGCGGCGAGGCTGGGCAGAACGCGCTCTTCCAGAGGCGGGTAGCGCAGCTGCAGCAGGTCGACGACGGCCGGGTCGAGCGGCGCGACCGGCTCGAGCGCCAGGACGAGGTACGTGAGCAGGACCACGGGATCGTTGTCGGCCGCGCCGAGCTGGACCCACGCCGTGGGCCGCCGCTCCGCCTGCACCCACTGCGAGAGCACCGTGCTCTTGCCGTAGCCGGCGGGCGCCGACACGAGCACGAGCGGCGCGGCACAGTCCAGCAGCGCGTCGACGAGCTCGTCGCGGCGCACGAGGTCGATGTGAGGCCGCGCCGGCCGCAGCTTGGAGCGCAACGGCTCAAAACCGGCGGCCGACGTTCCGGCGCCGGTGCGGTCGGTCGTGACGCTCGCACTCACAGGGCCACCGCCTCCCCCTTTCCTGCTCCCTCTTCAGCGCCTCTCCAGCGCCCCTCCAGCGCCTCCATCGGGCTCGATCTCAGAGGCTGCGCGCTCGAGATGGGCGGCGCCGCGGTGACGTTCACACTCTATCTCGTCGGGCACGGCTCAGCGGCGCGCCTTCCAGGTCGCGATGTACTCCACGCCGGGGCCGAGCGCCCCCACGTCGGGCTCGCTGAGCTCCCACGCACCGTCCAGCCCGAGCTCGCGGGCGGCCAGCTCGAAGTGGCAGAGGGCGATGCCCAGGTCGACCCGCTGCAGGTCGGCGAGGCGCAGCACCCTGAAGAGCGCGCTGCCCTTGCCGTACCCTTTCGTGCGCTGCAGGAAGAAGTGCCAGTCGTCGCCCCGCCGCACGACGCGCCAGGGCTGTTTGTTCGAGGCCGACGGCGCCATGCGCACGCCCTCGAGCACCGCGGCGAAGGGGTCGCCGGCGTCGAGCGCGAGCGGGTCACCGAAACGACCATCGAAGAAGAGGGAGGAGGCGGGCAGCCTGCGGCTGCCCGCCTCCCGCTCCCGGATGCGCTGCGTGCCGTCGTCGCCGGGGCGCCCCAGCGCCACGACGGCGGGCATGATCTCATCGCCGGCCAGGCCGCCCATGCGGGCCGCGAAGCTGCCCTTGGTGAAGCTGCCGCCCAGCCAGCAGGTGCCCAGCCCGAGGCCGGTGGCCAGCAGGATCGCCTGCTCCACGAGGTAGCCGTAGTCCTCGAGGTCCCTGGACCCACGCCGCACGGCGCCGACCAGGAACCCCGTCGCCCCCTTGATGAAACCGTAGGTGCCCAGGCGCCTGAGCGCCTCACGGTCACCCGGCGCGGCGGCTACCAGGGCGAAGCGCGCCCGCGAGCCGAGCGGCCCGACCGTGTGCGCGGCGAGATGGTCCGTGAGCTGGGCGAGTTCGTCGGCCGCGATGGGCTCGTCGCGATAGGTGCGGCACGAGTACCGCGCGTTGATCAGCTCTGCGACCGGACGCTGCATGGTCTGCATCGTAGATCATCGCCCGGCGAGCCACCACGCGGCCGGGCGTGCGGTGGCAAACTCGTCGAGATGTACGAGCCGAAGCGGCGAGGTCAGATCGTCTCCGCCATCTGCTTCTCGAGCGTCTCCAGCCACGACTCGTAGGGCCGGCCGGTGGCTTCGACCGTGTTCGTCCATGCCAGGTAGAGCATGGCCTCGGTGCGCAGCAGCCGGTGCTGCAGCTCGGCGTGGCCCGCCGCACACAGCTCCTTGTGTCTGCGCAGGATCGCCGCCAGCGAGACGAGGTCGGCGTCGTCGAGAGCCCCCATGGCCTCGCGGATCTGCTCCAGCTCGTTTTCGGCCTCATCGGCGCGCTGGCGCTCGGCGAGACAGCCGTCCTTGTAGTACTCGAGCTCAGGGTCCTCCAAGAGTCCCCCACCGCCTCACACTCGAGAAAGGCACAGATCCGCACTGTCTTTCTTCGACTCGTCTCGGCTATTCCTCTTCCCGCGGCGCACGACAGGCCGCCGGGGAGGCCGTCGCGCGGCCGTGGCCTGGATCGGCGGCGGTCAGGCGTTCAGCACGCGCAGCGCCCGCAACGTGACCCAGCGGCTCGGCTGCCCCTTGGCCTCGATGTCGACGACGAAGCGGCCGTTGAAGGTGCTGCCGAGCTTCCAGCGGCCCTGGGCATCGCGCCTTGCGGCGACGAGCTCGCGCGCTTCGCGCGCCCGCTCGTCGCCGGCCAGACCCAGCTTGGCGAGGATCCCCAGGATCTCCAGCACGTCGGTCTGGTACATGAGCGGAAACCCGAAACGCTTCCAGCCCGGCTTGGAGTCGCGCGTCAGGTCGTGGCTGCGCTTGTGGACGTGGTGCGCGAGCATGAACTCGCTGCCCTGCTCGAGCGTGCGCCGCACCGCGGCCGAGCGGCGTTGCGGCGGAATCTCGGCCAGCGCCTTGAGTGCCTTGACGACGCCCATGTGGCAGGTGTGACGTCCCCAGCACATCTCCCACGCGTCGTAGGGCCAGCCGCCGGGCGCCTCGCCGTCGCCGTCGTCGAAGCGCTGGTAGGCGGTGATCCACTCGACGCCGGCCTGCACGCGCGGGTCGTCGAGCAGGCCGAGGCGGATGAGGCTCCAGACCATGTTGCCGGTCAGGCAGGGGACGACCGAGCCGTGCAGACCGCCGCCGGCCTTCCTGTGGCGATTCACCGAGAAGCCGCCGGACTCAGGGTCCTGGGAGTCTCGCAGGATCGCCTCACACGCGCGCCGCACGCGCTCGTCGCGCCCGTCGGCGCCGAGCTCGGCGAGGATGATGAGCTGCCACACCGTCCCTCGGTACTTGGCTGAGTAGAAGCGCTCGGGTCCCTCCCAGTGACCGTCGTCGCCCTGCGCGGCGAGGATGGCCGGCACGGCGCCGGCGGTCATGATCGCGCGGCGCGCCGCGACCGCGTCGGGCGAGTCGGGCGACGACCCGAGCAGCTCCGTGAGCGTGAAGAAGCGCACCGACGGGTCGTCGCCCTCGAGCAGCCAGGTGACGGCGTCGCGGTCGAGGCCGGGCAGCGCGTCGGCGTCGAGGCCGGTGAGCGCGTCGCCGTCGAGGCCGGTGACCGAATCCCGCGTAGCGCTCATCGTGGCCTCACCTCAGCCCGCCGCCACCCGCCGCTGCGCCTCAGCGACGATCGCCGCCAGCTCGTCGTCGCAGGGCAGCGGCTCGGGGCGGGGCGCCGCGTCGAGGAGCTCCTCGACGCGGCGCCCCGCCCGCTCGGCCAGACTGGTCCCGCCGGCGGCGGTCCAGGCCTCGCGCGTGGCGCGCTCGAAGAGCGTCGGGTAGTAGAGCTCGCGGCAGTGCCTGGCCGTGTGGCGCGTGGCCAGGAACTGACCGTCGGGGCCGACCTCGTCGATCAGGTCCAGGGCGAGGGCCTCGTCGCTCATCTCGAAGGGCGCCTTGACGTGGCGCAGCCAGGCCACGATCTCGTCGCAGATCGCCAGCTGGGCCAGCGAACCGGTGAGCCCCGATTCGAGGTAGCCGAGGTCGTGCACGATGTCGGGGCCGGCCAGCGACTCGACGGCGAGGGTGAGGGCCGCCTCGGCGGCGGCCTGCTGGTCGACGGTCTTGGCGTCGGTCGCCCCGGCCAGCGAGAAGCTCGGCAGACCGACGTGACGGGCGAGGGCGATGGCGGCGGCGCGCTGGTCGGGGCTGGCGTAGCCGTAGACCATGGTCTTCATGTCGAGGCCGCCGCCGCCCCAGCCCTTGGCGACAAAGGGCGCCCCTTCGCGGACGAGCTGCGAGATGACGAGGCCGGTGAGCACCCCGGCCCAGAACACGGCGACCGCGCCGGCCGGTGTGACCGGGCCGGTGACGCCGGCCTGGGAACCGGGGATGTAGAGCACCGGCACGCCGCGCTCGGCCAGGAAGATCAGCTTCTCGAGCGCGTCGGCGTTGTGCAGCAGGCCGGTGGCGCTGTTGACGTAGCAGGCCAGGAACGGCCGGGCCGCCAGCGCGTCGGCGCCGCCGGCGACGATCTCGGCCATGGCGACCGCGTCGTAGCAGCCCGAGGCGTCGTAGGTGACAAAGACGATCGGCTTGCGCGTGCGGTTCAGCATGAGCCGGAACTGGTGGCGGTCGGCGATGCGGTCGTCCACGTCCGTGGGCAGGAACATCGACATCACGTAGTCGATGTCGGCGAGGGCGTCGGCCAGGCCGACGCCCTCGCCGACATCCGCCATGGTGGGCGCCCGGCGCTCGCCGCCGCGGTGGTCGAGAATGCTCAGGCAGTCGGAGCCGGGGCCGTAGTAGGTGCGCGTGCCGTCGAGGACCATGGCCGGCTTGCCGGTGCGGTCGTAGATGGTGAAGCCGCGCGGCACGCGCTCGAGGGCCCAGTCGACGAGCGTGGGGGAGATGTGAACGACGCCCTCGGAGTCGACGGCGCAGTCGGCGTCGCGCAGCAGCTCGACGGCGCGCGGCAGCTCGAGCCGGACGCCCGTGCGGTCCAGGATAGTGACCGCCGCCTGGTGGAGCCGCTCGCATTGCTCGGCTGTGATGCGCCGGTACGGCCAGGCTGCCGCGGCCCGGCCGTGCGCTGCGTCGCTGGACACAGTTCCCCCCTCGCTTGGTGTCCGGCGGCGCGGCGCCCGGGGGCGCCGCGCCGCCTCTTCGGACGAAGACTACAGCGTTCGTTGGCTCGTCGACAGGGCGTCGGCCGCCCTCGCGGCCCTAACGGCGCAGCGCGGCCACCGCCTCGGCGACGCGCCGGCCGTACTCGGGGTCGGCGGCCGTGAAGTGCGCCACCGAGCGCGTGACGATCTCGTCCTTGCTCACCTGCGAGAGGCTGCCGGCGATGTTGGCCACCAGGCGCGCCCGCGCCGCCTCGTCCATCACGCGGTAGAGCGCGCCCGCCTGCGAGAAGTCGTCGCCCTCGCGGCCCTCCCACTCGTAGCTGCCGCTCGGGCCGTCGCCCGCGAGCGGCGCGTAGAGCGGCTCGCCGGTCTCGACCGGGCCGTCGAAGCTGTTGGGCTCGTAGTTCTTGGTCAGACCGCCGTTGTCGTCGAACCGCATAAGGCCGTCGCGGCCGTAGTTGGCCGCCTCGGCGGCGTGCGGGCTGTTCACGGGCAGCCGGGTGTGGTTGATGCCCAGGCGGTAGCGGTGCGCGTCGCCGTAGGCAAAGAGGCGTCCCTGCAGCATCTTGTCGGGCGAGGGCCCGATACCGGGCACGAAGTTGGCCGGGTCAAACGCTGCCTGTTCCACGTCGGCGAAGTAGTTCGCGGGGTTGCGGTCGAGGGTCAGCTTGCCGACCTCGCGCAGCGGGTAGTCGGCGTGCGGCCAGACTTTGGTCACGTCGAACGGGTTCAGGTGGTACGTCCTGGCCTCGGCCGCCGGCATGATCTGCACCTTGAGCGTCCAGGTCGGGAACTCACGGCGGTGGATCGCCTCGTGTAAGTCCATCTGGTGCGAGTCGGGATTCTCGCCGGCCAGCCTGGCCGCCTCCTGGGCGGTCAGGCACGCGATCCCCTGGTCGGTCTTGAAGTGGTACTTGACGAAGAACTGCTCGCCGGCCGCGTTGACCCACTGGAAGGTGTGCGAGCCGTAGCCGTTCATGTGCCGGTAGCTTCGCGGGATGCCACGATCGCCGAACAGCCAGGTGAACATGTGGGTCGCCTCGGGCGACAGGCTGAAGAAGTCCCAGACGTTGTCGGGCTCCTGGCGGTTGGTGTGCGGATCGGGCTTCTGCGAGTGGATGAAGTCGGGGAACTTGAGCGGGTCGCGAATGAAGAAGATCGGCGTGTTGTTGCCGGTCAGGTCGTAGTTGCCGTCCTCGGTGTAGAACTTCACCGCAAAGCCGCGCGGGTCGCGCACCGCGTCGGCCGAACCGCGTCCACCGGCCACGGTCGAGAAGCGCACGAAGACCTCGATCGTCTTGCCGATCTCGCCACCAAGGAATCGCGCCCGCGTGTAGGGCGTGACGTCGTGGGTGACCTCGAAGTGACCGTAGGCGCCCGAACCGCGCGCGTGCACGATGCGCTCGGGGATGCGCTCGCGGTTGAAGCGCGCCAGCTTCTCGAGCAGGTGCTGGTCCTGCAGAAGCACGGGGCCGCCGGGACCGGCCGTCTGCGAGTGCTGGTTGTCGGCGACCGGGGCGCCGGATTCGGTGGTGAGCCGTGGTCGTTGGTCCATGCCGGGGCCTCCTCAGGGCGTGAGCAGAGAGACGAGGTCGTCCTACCCGTTGGCCAAGGCTTCTACGCTGTGATCCGTGCAGGGCTCAGCGGTCGCCCTGCGCGGCCGGGCGTGGCGATTCGACCAAGCCACTCCATACCTGGTGGACGTTGGCGGGGGATTCTTGACGCCGGCGCGCACCGTCCAGATACTGACCGCGCGGCGACACTCACTTGCCCGACCAGACCGGCGTACAATCTCCGGCAGGCGACTGCCGGAGGCCAGAGGTGCCCGTCATCTTCACGATCGAGACCGAACAGGAAGCCGATAGGCGCTGGCTCGCCGAGGTGATGGAGCTGCCGGGCGTTCTCGCGTACGGATCAACGCGCTACGAGGCTGTTGCTCGCGCCCAGGCGCTGGCGCTGCGCGTAGTGGCCGACCGGCTCGAGCACGACGAAGCCGGCGGCGACCTCCTCACCATTTCCTTCAACGCAGCGTAGCCGTGAGCCAGTGGCCGAGCACTCGAGCTCGGCTTGTGCTGACGGCCCTTCTGCGCTGCGGCTGGTCGGTCAAGCGCCAGACCGGGTCGCACAAGACCCTTGCTCGCGAGGGTTGGCCCGACCTGGTATTCGCCTTTCACGACAATGACGAGATCGGGCCGCGCATGCTCGCCCGAATCGCCAAACACAGCGGGCTGCGGCCCGAAGACTTGTGACGGCGCATCCGCCGGCGGCGTCGCCACCCGCGACGGCGCCTACGAGCCGAGGACTCTGACCCCGCACGCCTGCAGCCACGCCGCCGTCTGGTCGAGCTCGCGCATGGGTGGCACGTAGATGATCGCGCAGTCGCGGCCGCGTGTGAGCAGCACCCGGTAGGCGTTGAGGCGCAGCTGGAAGGGGTCGCGCACATGAGTCGCCCGGCGTGGCGCTTGGCCTGGGCGTTCGACCAGCGCTCGCCGTCGCGCACGAGGTCGGTGCCCCAGGCGAGCAGCGCGCCGTCGAGCTCCAGACCCTGGGCGCCGAACTCGGTGACGCAGTCGCGCAGGTGGCGGCACGAGCGGCCGCTGTCGTGCTCGCCGTCGCCGTACCAGGGGCCGAGCTGCACGCGGCGCGTTGAGTGCCAGTCGTTGAACACGCCCCAGCCTTCGAGCGCTTTGTCGCGCGACGAAGCGACGAGGCCGAAGCGCGCTTCGGGAGCCTCTGCGTAGCGCTTGCGCATATACGCGCGCGCCGTCTCTAGGTCGCGCGTCATGCGCAGGTGGTAGGCCTGCGCCTCGAGGCGCTCTGCGAGCTCACGACAATGGGCGGAGACGACGCGCGCCTCGGTGCCGCACATCTCGTCTGGCCAGCTGCGGTCGTCGGCCAGCAGTCCATCGACCCATGCGTCGAGTCGGAGCAGAAGTGGAAGCGCACCTCGACCTGCAGGTCGAGGTGCGGTGACTCCTCGAGCGGGCAGACCAGAGAGGCGCCGTCGTCGTCGCGGCCCGCGAAGACCTCGTCGAGGATGCGCTGCGGGGCGTGCACGGTCCAGCCCTCGGGACGGCCGGCCTTGGCCAGTGCCTGACGCCACTGGCCAAGGCCGGCCTCCTCGCCGACGTGGATCTCCTGGCCCGAGCCGATCAGCCCGACCAGCACACACCACTCGGGGATGCGCTCGCCGAACTCGACGAAGGCCTCGGGTTCGGACATCGGCGTGGCGAAGGCGTGCTTGACCGCCACCTGCTCAACGTCCCAGGCGCGCTGCGCCTCGTCGTAGACGATCACATGCTGCGGCGGCACGGCTGCCTTGTCGCCGAGGTACTGCTTGACGTAGTTCTTGACGTCGCGCACGAAGGTCTTGCCGCCGCCACCGGCGTCGCGCAGCTCGTACTGCAGAACCTCAACCAGCGGGCCGTTCCCGGAGAGGAAGATGGCTGGCGCCGGAGGCTTGCCGCCCGCGCGCTCTACAGCCAGGTCGTCGAGCGCTGGGTTGTGGACCGCACTGAGGCCGACCAGCGTCTTGCCAGATCCCGGCACGCCGGTCACCAGCACAAGGTGCCGCGAATGCGTGCGCGCGGCCTTGTGAGCGATGCGGGCGATCTCGTCGATCGCCGGCTGGGTCTCGGCGTGGGCCCGGTGAATCGGTCGGATCTTGCCGTCGAGGAACAGCTCGCGCGCGGCCTGGACGAGCGTGGGGAGGGGGCAGTAGGCGTCGCGTGTGAGGAACTCATCGGCGGTCAGTGGGCCGTCGGCCCAGGGCCGCTGCATCTGCTGGATGAGCTCGTGGAGCCCATCAGGACCGCAGATGCGAACGCCGTCACGCGTGCCCACGTACCCGTGCGCCCGCGTCGGAACGACGACCGCGTGCACCTCGCGCTCGGCGCAGTGCTTGTGGTAGCAGCGCAGGTCGCGCGCGTAGGCCGCCGCCTGGTCGAGGTCGGCCTGGTCCGGCTCCGCCTTGCCCTTGAGCTCAAGCACGACGACTGCGCCGCTGACAAGCAGGATGACGTCGGGCCGGCGCGACTCCAGCGGCAACTCGTACTCGAGGATGGCGGTGTAGGTGGCGGCGAGGTCATCGACGATCACGACCTCGCCGACCTCATGTTGCAGCTTGGGGATCGAGTCGTCCCAGGCGAAGACCTGCGACTCGCTTACGTCGGCGAGAAAGGTCTCGAGGTCGACGCGGATCACGCGCGGCTCGGTCTCCGAGAAGACTGGGAAGTTGCTCTCCCAGCCGTAGCGCGCGCGAACTGGGTCGTTCGGTTTGATCACCATGGCGCTTCGGCTGTTGAACCCGAAATCACGCGTAGATCCTAGGTGACGATTCGCGCCGGCGCCAGGGCAATGAGCGTGTGACTCGCCCGAACTGACCGGTCGCACGTCGGGCCCCCGGTTTTGTTACACTCTCCCGGTCAACAGCCCCCGCAACGTGCGCGGGCGCGAGCACAAAGGACCGGTGCCACCATGCCCATCCACGTCACCCTGCCCGACGGCTCCCCGCTCGAACTCGCCCAATGGCGCGACCGCGCTCGACGCCGCCCAGGCGATCGGGCCGCGCCTGGCCAAGGCCGCCGTCGCGGCGTCGGTCAACAGCGAGCCCGTCGATCTCACCCGCGAGCTCCACGACGGCGACCAGGTCGCCATCGTCACGCTCGACTCGCCGGCGGGCGTCCACATCCTGCGTCACAGCGCCTCGCACGCGCTCGCTCAGGCGGTGCTGCGACTGTGGCCGGGCACCGAGTACGCCATCGGGCCGACCATCGAGAGCGGCTTCTACTACGACTTCCGGTTCGCCGAGCCCATCTCCGACGCCGACTTCGCCCGCATCGAGGAGGAGATGGCGAAGATCGTCGCCGAGAACCTGCCGGTCGCCCGCGCCGAGCTGCCGCGCGACGAGGCGCTCGCCCTGTTCCGCGACAAGCACCAGCCCTTCAAGGTCGAGCTCATCGAGGACCTGCCCGGCGAGCAGACCATCAGCATCTACACCCAGGGCGAGTTCGTCGACCTCTGCCGCGGGCCCGCACCTGCCCAGCACCGGGCGCCTCGGCAAGGGCACCTTCAAGCTGACCAGCGTGGCCGGCGCCTACTGGCGCGGCGACGAGCACAACGCTCAGCTCACCCGCATCTACGGCACCGCCTTCGCCAAGAAGGAGGAGCTGGCGGCCCACCTCGAGGCCCTCGAGATGGCCCGCCAGCGCGACCACCGCCGCATCGGCCGCGACCTCGACCTGTTCAGCTTTCACGACGAAGGCCCCGGCTTCCCGTTCTTCCACGCCAACGGCATGCGCCTGTGGAACGCTATGGTCGACTACTGGCGCGAGGAGCACGTGCTGGCCGGCTACGAAGAGGTGCGCACCCCGCAGATCCTGCGCCGCGAGCTCTGGGAGCGCTCGGGCCACTGGGAGAACTACAAGGACAACATGTACTTCACCGAGATCGACGGGGCGCCGTTTGCCGTCAAGCCGATGAACTGCCCCGGCGGCCTGCTCATCTACAAGTCGCGCCGGCGCAGCTACCGCGACCTGCCGCTGCGCATGGCCGAGCTCGGCCAGGTGCACCGCCACGAGATGAGCGGCGTGCTGCACGGCCTGTTCCGGGTGCGCTACTTCACCCAGGACGACGCCCACATCTACTGCACTCCCGAGCAGCTCGAAGACGAGGTCACCGCGGTGGTGCGCTTCATGCACCACATCTACGCCGCCTTCGGCTTCACCGACGTCCACATCGAGCTCTCGACCCGGCCGCCCAAGAGTATCGGCTCAGACGAGATGTGGGCCACCGCCGAGGGCGCCCTGTCCCACGTGCTCGAAGCCGAGGGCATCGACTACCAGCTGAACCCCGGCGACGGCGCCTTCTACGGCCCCAAGATCGACTTTCACATCCGCGACGTCATGGGCCGCACCTGGCAGTGCGGCACCATCCAGGTCGACTTCGCCATGCCCGAGCGCCTCGACATCACCTACACCGGGCCCGACAACGAAGAGCACCGCCCGGTGATGATCCACCGCGCCATGCTGGGCTCGATCGAGCGCTTCATGGGCATCCTGCTCGAGCACTACGGCGGCAACCTGCCGACCTGGCTGGCGCCGGTGCAGGCTCTGGTCCTGCCGGTGAGCGACCGCCACGCGGCATACGCCGTGGGCGTGGTCTCGGCGCTGCGCGCCGCCGGCCTGCAGGCCGAGCTGGACGACCGCTCCGAGAGCGTGGGCAAGCGCATCCGCGACGGCCAGCTCCAGAAGGTGCCCTACCTGCTGGTCGTCGGCGACCGCGAGGAGGAGGCGCGCACCGTCTCCGTGCGCGCTCGCGGGCAGGAGACGGGCTCGGTGGGAGTCGATGAGTTCGTCGGTCAGGTGACCGAAGAGGTGGCGCAACGGCGGTTGCCCGTGATTGCATAGCGGGTGTCCTGCCGCTTGGGGGAGGGGGCCATGAACAGGGGGTCTGCGGGCGGCGTCGCCGAAGCGCCTACGGCGAGCCGGCCCGAGTACGGCAACTGGGTCTCGACCAGGTTCGTCGTCGTGCCCGCGCTCACCGCGGTCGTGCTGGCGGTCCTGGCCGTGGCCGCGCACGTGCTGCTCCACATCTCCTGGCTCGCCGGCGTGCTGCTGGGCGCGGCGGTGCTGGCGGGTCTCGTCGCCGCCTACTTCGCCTACGCCCGCCGCCTGCTGGCCGCCGGCGCCGGCGAGGTGCAGGCGCGCGTCCAGGACCTCGTTCTCGAGCACCTCGCCTGGGACGGCCGCGGGCGCGCCCTCGACATCGGTTGCGGCAACGGGCCGCTCGGCATCGCCCTCGCCGGCAAGTTCCCCCAGGCGCTGGTGACCGGCATCGACTTCTGGGGCGAGAGCTGGGAGTACTCGCGTGACGTCTGCGAGAGCAACGCCGCCGGCCGGGGCGTGTCCGAGCGGGTGAGCTTTCAGCAGGCCAGCGCGGCGGCCTTGCCGTTCGCCGACGAAAGCTATGCCGCAGTGGTCAGCAACCTCTGCTTTCACGAGGTGCACGGCGTGCGCGACAAGCGCGAGATCGTCAGAGAGGCGCTGCGGGTGCTCGAGCCCGGCGGAGCGTTCGCCTTTCAGGACCTGTTTCGCCTGAAGGGCGCCTACGGCGAGATCGACGAGCTCGTCGCCGCGGTCCGCGGCTGGGGGGTCGCGTCGGTCGAGTACGTCGACACCGGCAAGTCAGAGTTCATCCCGGGGGCGCTACGTTTGCCCTTCATGGTGGGTAGCATGGGGATACTGCATGGCAGGAAGTGACGACCCACGAGGGCGCCGTGAAGGGTGAGAAGCGTTTGCGGGCGATGCCGTGACCGCACAGACGAAGCGTCACGGGGCGTGAGCGCCGGGTCGGGCACGCGCCTCTACAGCAACGCCGATCTCGGCGTGCGCTTCGAGATCGACGGCTCGTTCGCCGACTGCCCGCCGCCCGACCGGCCGCCGGATCTGCCGGGCGCTGTCAGGTCTGCTCATCTGACCGCGCGACATGCCAACGGCGAGACGGCGGTGCTGTCGATCTCGCGGGTCGAAGCCGGCTACGAGACGCCGCCTCACGAGCTCGCCGAGCAGCTGGTCATCCATAACCGCTACGCCGCCCATACCGCCGAACAGAACGGCTGGACGATCCACTCTCCCTGGAAGGCCGCCGTGCTGGCCGGCTATCCGGCGATGCACTGCGACTACGTGGTGCCCGAGCCGGCGCCGCCCTGCCACGCCGCGAGCGGGGTCGCGGCGGCCTTCGGCCCGGAGTCGCCGCTGGCGGCCTCGGGCGGCGAGCCGAGGTCGCCGGGACACGTGCAGGCCTGGGTCGCCTACGCGGGTCGGCAGACCTTCCAGGTGACGCTTCGCGTGAATCCGCCGGGCGACCTGGCCCGCAATCGAGCCGTCATCGGCACCGTCGTGCGCACGTTCGCGGTCACCGTGTCGCGCGGCGAGGGTCCGCGCGCCGGCGACACGTCGCCCGCGCGGCGGGGCTGAGCGCCGACGTGGCCCGGCGCCGTCGCTTTCTCACGCGCGGACACGCGATCGCCTGGGCAGCCTCGCTCTGTGCCGGGATCGGCTTCGTCGCGGCGCTGGGGGCGCTGCCCGCCGACCTCGACGGCGTCGTGTCGCTGGCCTGCTCGCTGGTCGGCATCTTCGGCGTCGCGATCGGGATCGGCATCGCCACAGGCTGGCTGGCGAGACTGCTCTCCATGGGCTACTGGCCGCGATCGTCCGCGTCGCCCGCGTCGTCCGGCGCCGACCTGCCGCCCGACCGGGTGTTCGGCTTGTGCGTGATCCTTTTCGCCCTGCCGTCACTTCTCGTGCGTTAGGTGCGACGGGCTTGATCGAGCACAGGAACCCGATCTGCTACGAGGCCATCGGCGCCGATTACGGACGGACCCGCCGGCCCGACCCACGCATCGCCGGCCGGATCCGTGCGGCGCTCGGCGACGCGCAGACCGTAGTGAACGTCGGCGCCGGCCTTGGTTCGTACGAGCCCGCCGATCTCGAGGTCACGGCGGTGGAGCCGGCGGCGGCGATGATCGCGGCGCGGCCGCTCGCGGCCGCGCCGTGCGTGCTCGCCGCCGCCGAATCCCTGCCGTTCCCCGACGCGAGCTTCGACGCCGCCATGGCCGTGCTCACCATGCAGCACTGGACCAACGTCGCGGCGGGCTTGCGCGAGCTCCGCCGGGTGGCCCGCCGCCGGGTCGTGCTGTTCACCTGGGACCCGGAGGTCGACGACGAGCTGTGGCTCACCACCGACTACCTGCCGATGATCCGCGACCGCGACCTGGCGATCTTTCCGACCATGCAGACGATCCTTGCGGGGCTCGAGCCCTGTCAGGGCTCGGCCGTCGAGCCGATCCTGGTACCCCACGACTGCCTCGACGGCTTTCTCGGCGCCCACTGGCGCCGGCCCGAGGCGTATCTGGACCCCGTCGTGCAGGCCGGCATCTCGAGCTTCTGCGAGCTTGGTCCCACAGTGACCGGACCGCCGCTGGCGCGCCTGGCCGCCGACCTGCAAAGCGGGGAGTGGAGGCGGCGCTTCGGCCGCCTGCTCGAGCTCGACGAGGTCGACCTGGGCTACCGCCTGGTCACCGCGGAGCTGAGCCAGCCGACCCCCGCGTAGCGTCGACCAGACCCCCGCGTAGCGTCGGCCCGGCGCCCGCGTAGCGTCAGCCCGGCGCCCGCGTAGCGTCGACCCGACGCCGTCGTGGCGCCGGCCTGAGGGCGTCGGCGACACGGCCCTCATTCGCTCCGCACCATTGTCATCTTGACCATTTCTGGTCATACTGTGACTATGGAGACTGTGACCGTCGCACAACTCAAGGCTCGGCTCAGCCACTACCTGCGCGAGGTGCGGGCAGGGGGGTCGTTCACGGTCGTCAGCCACGACATCCCGGTCGCCACTCTGGGCCCGCACGACGCGGGGCGCGACGACGACGTTGTCGTCGTCGCGCCGCACCCCGACGCGCCGCCTCTGTCGCGCATCGACATGGGGCCGCCGCTTGGTGTCGGCGCCGACGTGGTCGAGGTCGTCAGGCAGGGGCGGCGCGACGCCGGCGACTCCGTGGTCGCGATCGACGACCCCGAGCGTGGCGCGGCATCCGGCAAGCACTCGTGAAGGCGGCCTACCTCGACTCGTCGGTCATTCTGCGCGTCGTTCTGGGCCAGCCCGACAATCTCGCCGCCCTTCTGCCCGAGCTTGCGCCGGTCACGTCGGTGCTCACCCAGGTCGAATGTCTGCGGGCCCTCGACCGCTTGCGCTTCGTCGACCCGTCGATCGGCGAGGCCCTGGTCGACAAGTGGGCCGTGCTCGCCCGGGTCTTCAGGAGCATCGCCGTGGTCGAGCTCGGACCGCAGATCCTGAGCGACGCGGCGCAGCCCCGGCCCCTGCCGCTGGCGACCCTCGATGCACTGCACCTGGCGACGGCCGTCGCGGTCCGCTCGCGCCGGTCGCCCGAGCTCGTCTTCGCCACCCACGACCGGCAGCTGGGGCGCGCGGCTGCGGCCGCGGGTTTCGAGGTCGTCGGCATCTAGCCGCGGCGCGGGCCTTTTGCAAGAATGGCGAATCCTCGCGGAGTCGCGGGGGAACCATCGTGACGATGAGCGCGACAGGCCACGCACCCGATGTCATCACGACCGAGCGGCTCGTCGGCCGGCGCCTGACGCCGGCCGACGAGCCGCTCTTCCTGTCGTTTCATCACGACCCGCGCGTGGTGGTCTGGCTCGGAGGTGGAGACGAGGAGGTCACCGAGCAGGAGAACCGCGAGTGGCTCGACGAGAAGCTGCGCCACTGGGAGACCCACGGCTTTGGGCTGTACGCGCTGTTCGAGGTCGGCGAGCGCGAGGCCTCGCCCGGGCAAGCGTCCTGCGGCCGGTTCGTGGGCCGTGCCGGCATCCACCAGGTCGCCCCCGACGTCGGCGAGGTCGTCGGCGACCCCGTGGCGATCGAGCTGATGTACGCGCTGGCCTTCGACGCCTGGGGGCACGGCTATGCTCGCGAGATCGGTCGCCGGCTGCTCGAGGTGGCCCGCGACGACCTCGGCCGCTCCGAGATCATCGCCGACACGGTGCCTCACAACGTGCGCTCGCGACGGGTGCTCGAGGATCTCGGCTTCATCTACGAGCGCGAGTTCTGGCACGACAACCACACCATGGTCCTCTATCGCAAGGCGCTCGGCGTGGCGGGCGGCGGCGAGCCGCCGCCCGCCACACCGCCGCCACGCCGCCCGCCACGCCGCCCTCCACACCGAGCGCGTCGCCGAGCGCCACACCGAGCGCGTCGCCGCCCGCCGGCGGACGGTCGTCGAGCTCGTGAGGGGGCCGCGATGCCCAAGGTCGTGAGCGCCGGCCTGGCGATGTACCGGGTGCGCGAGCAGCGCCTCGAGGTGCTGCTCGCGCACCCCGGCGGGCCCTACTACGAGCGTAAAGACGCCGGCGTGTGGTCGATCCCCAAGGGTGAGGTGGGCGGCGGTGAGGATCTCCTCACCGCCGCCCGGCGAGAGTTCGCCGAGGAGACCGGTCTTAAGCCCTGGGGTCCGTACGTGGCGCTGGGCGCGGTCAAGTACAGAAATCACAAGATCGTCCACGCCTGGGCATTCGAGGGCGAGTTCGACCCGGCGACCCTGGTCAGCAACACCTTTGAGCTCGAGTGGCCGCGCGGGTCGGGCCGGCGCATCGAGGTCCCCGAGATCGATCGGGCGGCCTGGTTCGGGCTCGACGAGGCGGCGGAGAAGATCGTCGCCGCGCAGCGCAGGTTCCTGTTCGACCTCGAAGCGATCGTGGCGGCAGCTCGCTGCTGAGCTCCGCGACCGCGCGAGCGCGTAGCGCGCGCGTGATTTCGGCGTCTCTCCGCCTGTCCCGGCGATAACGGCGCATGCGCCGACCGCGAAGGGAGATGCCCTTGCTCGCTCCCTGAACAATTGGCCCAGATCATGTTCAATTGTTCAAGGTGCGGCGACACCAGTACCGGCTCCGGCGGGCGGAGACCGGCGCGGAGGGAGCGGACGGGTGCGAACCGGCACGAGCGGCTGCAGGCGGATGAGTCGCGCGTCGCGCCGCCGGCGCGACGGCGGACGCTAGACTCGCTTGGTCACCCGCGGAATGTGGGGCTTGCCGGCGATCAGGTCGTAGAACGAGACGCGCCAGGCGCGCACCATGGCCGCCTCGCGCTGGTCGCGGCGCTCGGCCCGTTCGCGTTTGACGGGGTTGTCGCGATAACGGTGCGACCACGGCGAGCCGGGTCGCGCGAGACGCAGCGCGCCGACCAGCGCCACGACGGGCACGAAGCAGCCGAGCAGCCCGGTCCAGAGCTTGCCCTTGACAAAGCACACGGCGGCGAGCGTCACGTTGATCACGACGGTGACGGTGATGACCCAGCCGCCCAGGCGACCCAGCGGGCTCGCGCCGGCGACGTTGAACGGCTGCAGCCCGCCGAGGAACAGCAGCGCCGCGGCGATGGTGACGATCACGGCGTCGACCGACACCCGGCCCCGATCGTGCCAGTAGACGTTCTCGAGGTGGAGGATCAGGGCGAACTCGTCGAGCGTCAGGGCCACGCCGCCGCCGAAGGCGACCGCCGTGGCGATGCCCCAGAAGCCGTGCGGGTTCGTGGCGATGTTGACGAGGCCGGCGATCACCATGACCACGACGCCGACCACCATGTGGTGGATGTGCAGCCCGCCGGGCCTGATGTCGTGGTGGAACCAGAAGCGCACGTTGGCGCGGATCAGGCGCGTGTTGGCGCGGATGCCCAGAAAGGTGATCAGCAGGCCGAGCGTGAAGGCGATCAGATGGTTGCGGCCCGAGCTCGGCTGGAACGAGCCGAACAGCGAGATCAGGCTGGCCATGCGCGCTCGGGAGTGGACGTACGGTTCATAGGTTCAAGGATAGCGCATGGTGACGGGGGCTGGGCCGTCGGCGCCGATGAGGCGGCGGGCGCCGAGGGCGCCGGCGCCATGGCCGCCGGCGCCGGCTGGCAGCCGGAACATCGTCGCGGTTGCATCTCTATGCATGAATCGCCGATTGCGAGAGGCGCGATCATGCGCGCGTCTTGCTGCACGACCGGCTCAGGCATCGTTTCGATCCGGATTTCTTGGCTTGACATTTCAAGCTCTTGTACTACGGTCTGACGCGTCTATGCGCCCAATCGTGGCGCACTTGAAGGGGGCTGTCGCCGTACTTCCGCTCGCGAGCGTCAGCCGATGGCGTGGTGGTCTCTGGGGGTAACGGCGTCGGCGCGAGCCGGCGGAAGGGAGGTACGGTGGAAAGCACGTCAGTTCCTGGCACCGCAGAGGTTGCTGCGGGTCGGCGCACAAGGGGCCCGACGAGAGCGCCAAAGGGCTGAGCTCGGGCGCCCTCGGGCTGTTCGCCAGCGTCGTGATCGGCGTCGCCTCGGTCGCCCCGGCCTACAGCCTGGCGGCCACGGTCGGCTGCTGGCCGCCATCAAGCACCGTCGGCCTGGCGTCGCCCGTTCATCTTCATCGTGGGCTTCATCCCCATGGTGCTCGTGGCCTCGGGCTTCTACTACATGAACCAGGCCGACCCCGACTGCGGCGAGACCTTCATCTGGACCTCGCGAGCCTTCGGCGCGCCGCTCGGCTGGATCATCGGCTTCGCCGCCGTGGCCTCGTCGGTCATCGTCATGTCCAACCTCGTGTATATCGCCGCCCAGTACATGTTCTACATGGTCGGCATGAACGCGGCGGGCAACTCGACCCTCTGGACGACGGTCGGCGGCGTGGCCTGGATCGTGGTCGTCGGCGTCTTCGTGGCGATCGGCATCAAGGTCTCGGCCAGGGCGCAGTACGTGCTCATGGCGTTGCAGATGATCCCGATGGTGCTGTTCACGGTCTGGGCGCTGATCAAGGGCTACGCCACGCACCCCGCGGGCTTTGCCCCGATCCGCTTGTCGTGGTTCTTCACCACGCACGTGTCGGCCCACGCGCTCGCCGCCGGGGTCGTGCTGGCCGTCTTCCTGTACTGGGGCTGGGACACCGTCCTGGCCGTCAACGAAGAGAGCGAGGACTCCTCGCACATGCCGGGCGTCTCGGCGGTCCTCAACACGATCATTCTCGGTCTGATGTACGTCGCTGATCACGGCCGCCATGCAGTGCTACCACGGCGCCGGCTTCCTCGCCAACAACTCGACCGACGTCTTCAGCCCGCTCGCCAAAGACGTCATGGGCGGCACCTGGGACAGGCTCGTCTTTCTCTGCCTCCTCACCTCGGGGGCCGCGTCGGCCCTCACGACCTGCTGCCGCTCACGCGTCAGGCGCTGTCGATGGCGGCTCACAAGTCGCTGCCGGCGATCTTCGGCCGCATCCACCCCAAGTACCTGACGCCGTTCTGGGGCACGGTCATCCTGAGCGTGCTCTCGATCCTGTGGTACGTGCTGGTGACCGTGTGGAACGCGAACGCCATCTGGGACGCGATCTCGGCGCTCGGCATCATGGTCTGCATCGCCTACGGCGGCACCGGCCTGGCCTGCACCATCTACTACCGCAAGGAGCTCTTGAAGAGCGCCAAGAACTTCTTCCTGATGGGCGTGGCGCCCACCGTCGGGGCGATCCTCTTCGCCCTCATCCTGGTCAAGGTGGTCTACGACGACTACGTACGACGCCGGCAACGTGAGCTACACCAGCTTCCACGGCATCGGCGGCATGTTCCTGATGGGGGTCGGCACCATGGTGGTCGGCGTGATCCTCATGATCGCCATGTGGATCTGGAAGCCCGAGTTCTTCAGGCGCAAGCCCGAGACGTGGCCCGGCGAAGGACAGCCGATCCCCTACGCCGACGAGCGGATCAGCGAGTGACCATGAGTCATCGGTCTCGCGCGGCGGTCGCCGCGTGAGCCACAGCAGGTGCGGCGGGCGGCGGGCCGGGGTGCGGATGCACCCCGGCCCGCCGCCCGCCGCCGTCCGCGGCACCGGCCGTCTCTGCGCGACCCCGGCGTCCGCCGCCCCGTCGGAGCGCACGTGTCGATACCCGGCGGCGTGGGTACGGTGACGTCGTGGCCGGTCCGGCGCCATCTCACGATCGCGGGTGTTCGACGCTGCTTGTGGCGTCGTGTATACTGCGCTCTCGCGATATGAGCAGAAGCGACCGCTTCTCACCCTGCGCCGTCTGGTCGACAGGGTCCACGAAGAAGGAAGGAGACCGGTAGGGACGCTCAGGCGACCCTTTTTCTATGGGAAAGCCGTTCTATCCACGAGATAGGGACCGGCCCAAGGGGCCCGACACCCGCATCCGCATCAACGATGGTATCTACGCCGACCGCGTCAGGCTGATCGACGAAAACGGTTCGCAGATGGGCATCAAGACCATCCGCGAGGCCCAGGACTACGCGGCGTCCACGAATCTCGACCTCGTCGAGGTCGCCCCCCAGGCCGACCCGCCCGTCTGCCGGATCATGAACTTCAGCAAGTACCGCTACGAGCTCGAGCTCAAGGCGAAGCAGGCGCGCAAGCATCAGAGCAACATCATCATCAAGGAGATCAAGTTTCGCCCGAAGATCGACGCTCACGACTACGAGACCAAGAAGGGTCACGTCGTGCGGTTCCTCGAGCACAAAGACAAGGTGAAGGTGACGATCATGTTCCGCGGCCGCGAGCTCGTCCACCCCGAACGGGGTGAGCAGCTGCTCATGCGGCTCGCCGAGGAGCTCAAGGAGCTCGCGACCATCGAGTCCATGCCCAACCTCGACGGCCGTAACATGATCATGATGCTGGCGCCCGTAAAGTAGCAAGGAGAGGGTGCGCATGCCGAAGATGAAGACCCACAGCGCGAGCAAGAAACGCTTTCGCCTGACCGCGGGCGGCAAGGTCGTACGCCGCAAGGCCTTCAAGAGCCACATCCTCGAGAAGAAGAGCGCCAAGCGCAAGCGCGGCTTTCGCAAGAACGACCTGGTCAGCCCGAGCGACCGACACGAAGTCCTCACGCTCCTCGGCAAACGCTGAGGCTGAGGGAGCGGGGCGGCAGGCGGCCGCCAGGGTCGCGCCCCCGCTTACCGGATCAAGGAGTACGACATGCCTCGAGTCAAGCGAAGCGTCAACGCGCGCAAGAAGCGCCGCAAGGTCCTCGAGCAGGCCAAGGGCTACCGCGGCACCAAGCACTCGAGCTACCGCCGCGCCAAGGAGCAGGTCCAGCGCAGCCTCAAGTACGCCTATCGCGACCGCCGCGTGCGCAAGCGCGAGTTCCGCAAGCTGTGGATCGTGCGCATCAACGCCGGCGCCCGCGAGCACGGCCTTTCCTACAACACCTTCATGCACGGCCTGAAGCTCGCCGAGATCGAGCTCGACCGCAAGGTGCTGGCCGACATGGCCGTCGCCGACCCGGCGTCGTTCGCCTCGCTCGTGCAGCAGGCCAAAGTGGCGCTCGCCGCCGCGGCCAAGGCCGCGTAGGGCGACCGCCGTCCGTGAGGCAGGTCGACGGCGTGGGGTTTTAGCCGCCCTTACGAGCACCGAGAACCCGCTCGTCAAACGAGCGGCGTCACTGCGCGTGCGCAAGTACCGTCAGCGCGAACGCGCCTTCCTAGTCGAAGGTGACGATCTCGTGGCGGCCGGCCTGGCGGCCGGCCTGCTGCCCGAAGCGGTGTTCGTGGCCGGCGAGGCGACCGACGTTGCGGCCCGCCTTGCCGAGTCCGGTAGCCTGCTCGCCGATGCCCCCGTCTACCCGGTCGACGCGCGCGTCGCGGCCAGGCTGTCGACCCTCGAGACACCGGCCTCCATCATGGCGATCTTTGCGATCCCACCGGCGCCGGCGCTGGGCGAGCTGTGCTTCCCGCCGGGCGCCGGCGCGCCGGGACGCACATCGGCCGGCTCCGGCGAGCCGGAGCGCACATCGGCCGGCTCCGGCGAGCCGTCGAGCGCGCCGGTCCTCGTCGTCTACGCCGACGGTATCGCCGACCCGGGCAACCTCGGCACCCTCGTGCGGGCGGCGGCGGCTTTTGCCGCCGCCGCCCTCATCGCGGCGCCGGGCTCGGTCGACCTGTTCTCACCCAAGGTCGTGCGCGCCGGCATGGGCGCCGTGTTCGATCTGCCGCTCTACCAGGACGTGCCGCTCGCGCAGGCCGTCGCCGAGCTCGGCGCTCGGGCCGTCTACGGGCTCGTGGCCCACGGCGGTGCGCCGCTGGACGGTGTCGCGCCGCTCGATCGCGCCGCGTCGCTCGACGCGCCGCGTCTCTCGGCGTGCCGCGCCGCTGACCGGGTCGCGTCGCCCGACCGCACCGCATCGCGAGAGGCCCGGTGCTGCTCGTGGTGGGCGCCGAGCGCGCCGGTCTGAGCGCCCAGGCGCTGGCCTGCGTCACGAATCTCGTCACGATCCCGCTGGCAGGGGCCACCGGCCCCGGAGTAGAGTCCTTGAACGCCGGCGTAGCCGGCGCCATCGCGCTGTACGAGCTTTCGCGCCGTCTCGCCGGGCCGGCGAGCGCCAAGGCGCCGCAGAAGGAGTGAGCATGGACGACGCCCAGCTGCACGATCTGCAGGAACGCACGCCCGAGCTCGCCGCGCTGTTCGCCGAGGCGTCGGCCGCCGCGGCTGCGGCGGCCGAGCCCGACGCCCTCGAGCAGGTGCGCGTGCGTTTCCTGGGTCGCAAGAGCAGGCTCACCGAGATCCTGCGCTCGATCGCCACGCTGCCGGCCGCCGAGCGGCCGGTCGTCGGCAAGCTGGGCAACGTCGTGCGCGTCGAGCTCGAGCGTCTGGTCGCCGAGCGCGACGACGAGCTGCGCGGCGCCTCGCTCGCCGAGGCGCTCTCCGCCGAGCGCATCGACGTCACCTTGCCCGGCGCGCCGCTCCCGCTCGGCCACCAGCACCTGATCACGCGCACCATCCGCGAAGTCGAAGACATCTTTCTGGGAATGGGATACACGGTCGCGGAGGGTCCCGAGATCGAGCTCGAGTACTACAACTTCACCGCCCTGAACACCCCCGACGACCACCCGGCGCGCTCGGTCGACGACACCTTCTTCATCGACGAGCGGACGGCGGTCCGCGCCGCGGGTGGCGCCGGCCCGGGCGACCACGCCGCCGCGACAGCGACGGCGCGGGGGCAGTCGCCGCCGCGCCGGTCGTCGGCGACCTGCTGCTGCGCACGCAGACCTCGCCGGTCCAGGTGCGCACCATGGAATCGCAGGCGCCGCCGGTCTACATCATCTGCCCCGGCAAGACCTATCGGCCCGACCTCGACGCCACGCACACCCCGATGTTCCACCAGGTCGAAGGCCTGGCCGTCGACCGCGGCATCACGCTGGCCGACCTCAAGGGCACGCTGCACCAGTTCGCCCGCGAGTTCTTCGGCGCCGAGCGCGCCATCCGGCTGCGGCCGCATTTCTTTCCGTTCACCGAACCGAGCGTCGAGCTCGACGTGCAGTGCCTGCTGTGCGGCGGCACGGGCTGCCGGTCGTGCAAGTACTCCGGCTGGTTGGAGATCCTCGGCGCCGGCATGGTCGACCCCAACCTCTACGGCTTCGTCGGCTACGACGCCGGCGAGCTGCAGGGATTCGCCTTCGGCATGGGCGTCGAGCGCATGGCGATGCTCAAGCACGGGGTGCCCGACGCCCGCGCCCTGTTCGACAACGACCTTCGTTTTGTGGAGCAGTTCCGATGAGAGTGCCGGTCGGCTGGTTGCGCGAGTACGTCGCCTGGGACCGCCCGGTCGAGGAGCTCGCCGAGCTGCTCAGCATGAGCGGGTCCGAGGTCGAGGGCATCGACTGGGTCGGGGCGCCGCACGACCCCGGCAACCTGGCGCTGTTTCGCGTCGGCCGCGTGCTGACCAAGGAGCGCCACCCCAACGCCGACAAGCTCTGGCTGTGCACGGTCGACGCCGGGCCGGCCGGCGGCGGCGTCCACCAGATCGTCTGCGGCGCCCAGAACTTCGCGGCCGGCGACACGGTGGCCGTGTCGCTGGCCGGCGCCACGCTCGAGAACGGCCTCAAGCTGCGCAAGGCCAACCTGCGCGGCGTCGAGTCCGACGGCATGATGCTCTCCGAGCAGGAGCTCGGCTTCGAGCAGAGTAGCCCGGGCATCATCGTGCTGCCGGCCGACTGGCCGGTGGGCGCGGCGCTGGCCGACTACCTGCCGGTGGCCGAGCCGGTCCTCGAGATCGAGGTCACGCCCAACCGGCCCGACTGCCTGTCGGTCTACGGCGTGGCGCGCGAGGTGGCGGCGGCGGCAAGGCTGGCGCTCGCGCCGCCGCCCGTCGGCGAGCCGCCGGTCAGCGGCGCGCCGGCCGAAGCGGTCGATCGCCGTCGAGATCGCCGACCCCGACCTCTGCGCCCGGTACGGCGCCCGCGTCGTGCGCGGCGTCACGGTGGGCGAGTCGCCGGCCTGGCTCAAGGCGCGGCTCACCCACGCCGGCATGCGCCCGATCAACAACGTGGTCGACGTTACCAACTACGTAATGCTCGCCCTCGGCGAGCCGCTTCACGGCTTCGACGCCGGCAAGATCCGCGGCAACAAGCTGATCGCCCGGCGCGCCGCGCCCGGCGAGCATATCGTCACCCTCGATGGCGTCGACCGCGCCCTGCGCCCCGACAACCTGGTGATCGCCGACACCGAGCGCGCCCTGGTCATCGCCGGCATCTTCGGCGCCATCGACGCCGAGGTCGACGAGCACACCACCGACCTGGTGCTCGAGGCGGCCACCTTCAACGGACCGAACATCATGCGCACCTCCAAAGAGGTCGGCTGGCGCAGCGAGGCCAGCTCGCGCTTTGAAAAGGGACTCGACCCCTGCTACGTGCCGGCCGGACTGGCCATGGCGAGCCGCCTGTTCCACGAGCTGTGCGGCGGCGCGGTGGCGCCGGGGACCGTCGACGTCTGGGGGCAGCGGCCCCCGGCGCCGCCGCGCCTGCGCTACCGCCCGGCTCTCTCCGACGGGCTGCTAGGCCTGCCGGTCGCACCGCTCGAGCAGGCCGACATCCTGCGCCGCCTGGAGTGTGAGGTCGAGACCGGCGGCGAGCCCACGTCCGGCGGCGAGGACACGTCCGGCGGCGAGGTCGAGACCGGCGGCGAGCTCACCGTCACGCCGCCGCCCTTCCGCCGCGATCTGGAGCGTCCGGTCGACCTGGTCGAAGAGGTGGGTCGCATCCACGGCCTCGAGAACCTGCCCGAGACGCTGCCGCTGCGCCGCGACGCCATCGGCCTGCTGACCCGCGACCAGAAGGTGCGCCGGCGCATCGCCGACACGCTGATCGGAGCCGGGCTCGACGAGGTCGTCACCTACTCGTTCATCGCCGCCGACGCGCTCGCTCCGTTGGAGCTCGGCGAGGGCGACCGGCGCGTCGCGCCGGTCGCCCTCGCCAACCCCATGAGCGCCGAGCAGGCGGTGATGCGCACGTCGCTGCTGCCCGGGCTGCTGGCGATGGCGGCGGCCAACCTGGCGCTCCAGGCCGAACGAGTCGCGGTGTTCGAGCAGGGGCGCATCTATCTACCCAGGCTCGACGGCGAGCTGCCGACGCCGGCGCCCGGTCCCAAGGAAGGCGCCCAGCCGTGGCCGGTCGACGAGCCCGAGATGCTGGGCATCGCCCTGAGCGGGCCGGTGGCCGGTGAGGGCTGGACCGGCGCGCCGCGGCCGACCGACTTCTTCACCATCAAGGGCTGCGTCGAGCGCCTGCTGGCCGGCCTCGAGATCGGCGTCGCCGCGTTCGAGCGCTCGCACGAGCCGTATCTGCACCCGGGCAAGGCGGCCGATCTCCTGCTCGACCGCGATCGCGTCGGCGCCCTCGGGATGCTGCGTCCCGACGTGGCGGCGCGTTACGGCATCGAGGATCGCGCCGTGTATGTCGCCGAGCTGGCCGTGGCGCCGCTTTCGGCCCGCGGGCTGCCGATCACCCTGTTCGAGGACCTCGTCACGTTCCCGCCGGCCAGCCAAGACCTCGCCGTCGTGCTCGATGCCGGCGTGCCGGCGGCGCAGGCGCTCGATCTCGTGCGCGAGGCGGGCGGCAAGCTGTTGCGCGAGGCGACCGTGTTCGACGTCTACGAGGGCGACCAGGTGCCTGCCGGCAAGCGCTCGCTGGCGGTGCGCCTGGTGATGCGCTCGCCCGAACGCACGCTGACCGACAAGGACATCACCGGCGTGCGCCAGAAGGTGCTGGCCGCGCTCGAACGCGAGCTCGGCGCCACGCTGCGCTGAACGGCGCCACCACAGCCGTGTCGGCGGGCGCTCTGCGGTGAATAGTTTGCGTCCGCCCAGCTTGTCGGCTTGCATCTTTTGCGCGCATCGCGTAGAGTGCCGCGCACCATGAGTCGTCTGAGCCTCATCGCCCTGTGCTCCACGAGCCGTTCCCACGGCTCGCTCGACGGCTGCCTGCGCTCACGGGTCCGACGTGCACGACGCACGCCGGCCGGTGGTCGCTAGCGTCTGATCTTTCTCGTTCCGCCTTTCTCAAGACGTTCCGCTTCCGCCGCGCCGGCCGCTGTCTGTCCCATCGTCTTCGTCCGGAGCGCCTCATGACCGTCGCCAGCGCCGTACCGCCGACCGCCTGTCCCGCCGACATGCCCGCCGCAATGGCCCCTGCCGACCTGCCTCACCCTGCCCGCGCCGAGGAGGCCGCGGCTCGCCGGGCGGCGCTCGAGACCGAGCCGCTCACGGCCGCCGTGGTGGGCGCGTCGGGCTACACCGGAGCGCTGCTCGTCGATCTGCTGCTGGCGCACCCGGGCGTCTCGCTCGAGCAGGTGAGCTCGGAACAGCTCGCCGGCACGCCCGTCGCCGACCACCTGCCGCGGCTGCGCACCGGTCTGTCGTTCGTCTCGCCAGCGAAGGTCGGCGGGATCGACGTGGCCTTTGCGTGCACGCCGCACGGGCAGGCGGCCCACGTCGTCGGGCGTCTGCTTGACGACGGCGCGCGCGTCGTCGACCTCTCGGCCGACTTCAGGCTCGACGCGGCCACCTACGCACAGTGGTACGGGACGCATCCGCGCCCCGAGCTTCTGGCCGGGGCGGTCTACGGACTGACCGAGCTGCACCGCCCGGCGATCGCCGGGGCGACGCTCGTCGCCAACCCCGGCTGCTACCCGACCGCCGCCTTGCTGGCTCTGGCGCCGCTCGCACCCCTGGGGCTGCTCGACGTCGTGATCGACGCCAAGTCGGGCGTCAGCGGCGCCGGCAAGACGCCCAGTGAGCGCACGCACTTCTGCAGCGTCGCGGGCAACCTCTCCGCCTACGGCCTGGACGGCCACCGCCACTACCCCGAGATCGTCGCTGGTCTCGCCGCGCCGGGCGCCGCGGCGGCGGGCTTGCCGACCCCGGCGCCGACCGTCACGTTCGTGCCCCACCTCATGCCCGTCGCGCGCGGCATTCTCGAGACGATCTACGTGCGCGCCGCGCGGCTGCCGTCGGCAGCCGCGCTGCGCGCCCTGTACGAAGAGGCGTACGCCGGCGAGCCGTTCGTGTCGTACGCCGGCGCGCCGCCCGAGCTGAAGGACGTGGTCGGCACGAACGACTGCCGCATCTTCGCCACGCTCGACACGCGGGCCCAGAGGGTGATCGTGGTCGCGGCCATCGACAACCTCATGAAGGGCGCCGCGGGCCAGGCCGTCCAGAACCTGAACGTCATGGCCGGCTATCCCGAGCGCTGGGGGCTGGCATGACGGTGCTCCAGAAGCCGCCGGCACAGCCGCGCAGGGGACCGGCTTCGGCCATGACCCTGCCGCTCGAGGGCTGCGGCCCCACCGATCTGCTGCCGCCGAGCCGCTTCGTCACGTTGCCGGCCGGGGTCGAACAGGCCGGCGGTTCGGTGACCCATCCCCGCGGCTTTCGGGCGGCTGGGCTGCACGCCGGCCTCAAGAGGAGCGGCAACCGCGACCTCGGCGTGCTGTGCTCCGACACGCCGTGCTCGTCGGCCGTGCTGTTTACCACCAACGCGGCCGCGGCGGCGCCCGTGCGCCTCACGCGGGGGTCGTCGTCGTGCGAGCGGCTGCGCGGCGTGGTCGTGAACTCGGGCAACGCCAACGCCTGCACGGGCAAGCGCGGGCTCGGCGACGCGGCGCGCATGCGCCGCGTCGCCGCCGACGCTCTCAGCCTGCATCCCGAAGAGCTCGCCGTGGCCTCGACCGGCGTGATCGGCGTGCCGCTGCCGATCGAGCCGATCGTGGCCGGCATCGAAGCGGCGGCGAAGGCGCTGGCCGCCTGCGGCGGCCCCGACTTCGCCGCCGCGATCCGCACCACCGACCGCACGCCCAAGGCCGGCGCGCTCACGCTGCATCTCGGCGGCGACGGCCACGGCCACGGCCACGGCCACGGCGGCGGCCACGGCCACGGCCACGGCGGCGGCGACGGCGCGGACGTGCGGATCGGCCTCGCCGCCAAGGGCGCCGGCATGATCTCACCGCGCATGGCGACGACGCTGTGCTTCGTGACCACCGACGCGGTGATCCACCAGCCGGCGCTCGACGACCTCCTGCGCCGCGTCGTGGCGCACACCTTCAACAGCGTCACCGTAGACGGCCAGCAGTCGACCAACGACATGGTCCTCTGTCTTGCCAACGGCGCTTCGGGTGTGGCGCTGACCGGCCCGGCCCTCACCGTGTTCGAGCAGGCCCTCGAGGCCGCCATGCTGGCGCTCGCGGTGGCCCTGGTGGGCGACGGCGAGGGCGCGACGCGCACGGTCCGCTTGACGGTGAGCGGCGCCTGGGACGACGACGAAGCCGCCGCCGTGGCGCGCTCGGTCGGCGATTCGCCGCTGGTCAAGGCCGCCTTCTTCGGCGGCGATCCCAACTGGGGCCGGATCGTGCAGGCGGCCGGTCAGGTCGTGGGCCGGACCGACGGCGCGCGGTTTCGCGTCGAGGTCGCCTATGGCGACGTCGAGGTCGTGCGCGAGGGCGAGCCGGTCGAGCTCGGTGCGGCTCGCCGTCGCGCCCTCTAGGTCGTCATGGCCGAGCCCGAGATCGACCTGCGTCTGACGTTGCATCGCGGCCCCGGCGCCGCGACCATCTACTTCAGCGACCTGAGCCACGAGTACGTGTCCGTCAACTCCGAGAGCACGAGCTAGCGAGGTGGGGACCATGACCGAGCGCCACCAGCGCACAGTCCAGACCCTGATCGAGGCGCTGCCCTACATCCGCCGCTTCCAGGGCGCGACCATGGTCGTCAAGTACGGCGGCGCCGCCATGACCTCGGCGCAGCTCGCCGAGCAGTTCGCCAAAGACATCGTGCTGCTCAAGCTGGTGGGCATGCGGCCCATCATCGTGCACGGCGGCGGACCCGAGATCACCCGGCAGATGGGCCGCCTGGGCATGGAGCCGGTCTTCGTCGACGGCGAGCGGGTGACCGACGCGGCGACCCTCGAGGTCGCCGGCATGGTGCTGGTCGGCAAGATCAACAAGGACATCGTCGGCCTGATCGCCAGGCACGGCGGCACCGCCGTGGGCCTGTCGGGACAGGACGGCCGGCTGATCCGCGCCCAGGTCAAGGAGCACCGCGACCTCGAGGGCAACCTGGTCGACCTGGGCTTCGTCGGTTCGGTCGCAAGCATCGACACCACGGTGCTCGACCTGCTGGCCGACGAGATGATCCCGGTCGTGGCGAGCGTGGGCGCCGACGACGACGGCCAGGTCTTCAACATCAACGCCGACACGGTGGCCGGCGAGCTGGCGGCGGCCGTCGGCGCCGAGAAGATCGTCTTTCTGACCGACGTGGGCGGCATCCTCGAAGACGACGGCTTCGAGCAGAGCGTCGTGAGCGCCTGCGACCTTGCCTACCTGGGCGCGCTCCAGGGCGCCGGCAAGATCACCGGCGGGATGCTGCCCAAGATCGCGGCCGTGCGGCAGGCGCTCGAGGGGGGCGTGGCCAGCGCCCATATCGTCGACGGGCGCGTCGAGCACGCCGTGCTGCTCGAGGTGCTCACCGACGCCGGTTGCGGCACTAAGGTCACGCCATGAGTCGCAGCCTCGCCTCGGCGCGTCGCACTGCGAACGTATCGAAAGCGCCGCCGCTCCTGTATAGTATGCACGACATTCGTGCATCAACGGGGGCTCGCCGGCTCCGGCGGGCCGGCGGCGGACAGGTGGCGAAGATGACGGCATCCGTGGCCAGGTACAAGCAGACGGCGGTGCACAAGGCGGAGCGTCACAGGCTGATCCAGACCGTGATCATGCAGCGCGAGATCGCCACCCAGCGCGAGCTCGTCCACGCCCTGGACGCCCTGGGCTGCGCGGTCACCCAGGCGACCGTCTCGCGCGACATCCGCGAGCTCGACCTGCAGAAGGTGCGCACGCACCTCGGGCGGGCCAAGTACGTGCTGTCGTCGCGCGAGCGCCCCAAAGACCCCGAGCAGGCCGCCGGCCATGTGCTGCGCGACTTCGCCCGGTCCACGGCGCTCGCCCAGAACCTCGTCGTGGTGCGCTGCGAGATCGGCACGGCCTCGACGGTCGCTCGCCAGATCGACAACTTGAACCACACCGACGTCGTCGGCACGCTGGCCGGCGACGACACCTTCCTCATCATCCTCAAAGACTCAGACACGGCCGCCGAGATGCAGCGCTACGTCGATCGTCTCCGAGAGGCCTAGCGCGCAGGCACCCTCTCGCGCGCACGCCAGCCTGTCCGCCGCGCCTTTCGCGGGGCGCGGCGCCGGGGCGGCGGTCTGACCGCCGCCCCGGCGCCGCGCCGGCGCCCGCGCTCGAGCGCGGGCGGTCACCTGCGTCCTCATCCGTGAACTCCGAAAGGAAGCTCCTGTGAACCACACTGTCGTTCTGGCGTACTCGGGCGGTCTCGACACCACCGCCATGATCCCGTACCTGAAGGAGCACCACGGCTGCGACGTGGTGGCCATGCTGGTCGACGCCGGCCGCGTGACCGGCATCGAGGCGCTCATGGAGCGGGCCAAAGCGGCCGGCGCCGTCGATGCCGTGGTCGTCGACGCCAAAGAGGAGTTCGCCCGGCACTACGTGCTGCCGGCGCTCATGGCCAACGCCCTCTACGAAGAAAAGTACCCGCTGGTGAGCGCGCTCTCGCGGCCGCTCATCGCCCGCAAGCTGGTCGAGACGGCCCACAAGTACGGGGCCTCGGCGGTCGCTCACGGCTGCACCGGCAAGGGCAACGACCAGGTGCGTGTCGAGATCGGCGTGAAGAGTCAGGATCCCCATCTCGAGTGTCTCGCGCCGGCCCGCGACTGGGGCATGAGCCGCGAAGAGCTGCTCGACTTCTGCGCCGCGCGCAAGCTGCCGGTGTCGCTCACCAAGAAGAGCCCCTACTCGATCGATGAGAACCTCTGGGGTCGCACGAACGAGTGCGGCCTGCTCGAAGACCCGTGGGTGGCGCCGCCCGAGGACGCCTTCGAGGTCACCGTGAGTCCCGAGGCGGCGCCCGACGATCCGCAGCTCGTCGAAGTCGGCTTCGAGCGCGGCGTGCCCGAGACGATCGACGGGGTCGAGATGGACCTCGTCTCGCTCATCGGGGCGATCGACGCCATCGGTGGAACCCACGGCTTTGGGCGCGTCGACATGATCGAGAACCGCCTGGTCGGCATCAAGAGCCGTGAGATCTACGAGGTGCCCGGCGCGCTCGCGCTGATCACCGCCCACAAGGAGCTCGAAGACCTCGTGCTGACCCGCGATCTGATCCACTTCAAGCGCACGATCGAGGCCAAGCTCGCCGACATGATCTACGAGGGCCAGTGGTTCGACCCGCTGACCGAGGCCTGCAAGGCGTTTCTGTTCTCGACTCAGGAGCGCGTCTCGGGCACGATCCGGCTGCGCTTCTACAAGGGCTCCTGCACCGCCGAAGGCCGCCGCTCGCCGAACACGCTGTACAACTACAAGCTGGCGACGTATTCAAAGCAGGACGAGTTCTCGCACACCGCGGCGGCCGGGTTCACCGAGCTGTGGGGCCTGCCG
Source organism: uncultured Actinomycetes bacterium (assembly GCA_963751565.1). Lineage (GTDB taxonomy): Bacteria > Actinomycetota > Thermoleophilia > UBA2241 > UBA2241 > Bog-752. The sequence goes on from CAVVVA010000005.1 coordinate 153,135, forward strand.
ATCGAGATGTGGGCGCGGGTCGGCAAGGAGATCGGCCTCGAGGCGGCCGAGTGAGCGATCGCACGCGCCACGTGGCGAGCGAGCGCAAGGAGGGACGATGAGCAAGGCCCGGTCGGGACGGTTCGCCGGCGAGCGTTCGGCGGCGTTCGTCGCCCTGAACTCGTCGCTGGCGCTCGACTGGCGCCTGTGGCCCGAAGACATCGAGGGGTCGGCGGCGCACGCCCGCGCGCTGCGGCGCGCGGGCGTCATCGCCGACCCCGACCTGCGAGCGATCGAAGAGGGGCTCGCCCGGGTGGCCGGCGAGATCGAGTCGGGCGCTTTCGTGCCTCGTGACGACGACGAAGACGTCCACATGGCGATCGAGCGGCGCCTGACCGAGCTGTGCGGCGCGCCGGCGGCAAAGCTCCACACGGCGCGCAGCCGCAACGACCAGGTGGTGACCGACCTGCGGCTTCACCTGCGCCGCCTGATCGAGGGCCAGCGCGAGGCCTTGCGCGGTCTGCAGAAGCTGCTGCTCACCCGGGCCGAGCCGCACCTCGAGACGGTCATGCCGGCCTACACGCACCTGCAGCGGGCGCAGGTCACCTCGCTGGCCCACCATCTGCTCGCCTGGTTCTGGATGCTGGAGCGCGACCGCGACAGGTTGGCCGTCGCGCTCGACGCCTGTCTCGAGCTGCCGCTCGGCGCCGGCGCGGCCGCCGGTCTCAACTACGACCTCGACCGGGCCGCGGTGGCCGCCGAGCTCGGCTTCGAGCGAGTCGCGCCCAACTCGCTCGACGCGGTCGCCGACCGCGACTTCGTGGCCGACTACCTGGCCGCGGCGGCGCAGCTCGCCGCTCACCTCAGCCGCATCGGCGCCGAGATCGTCCTTTGGGCCACCGCCGAGTTCGGCTTCGTCGCTCTGCCCGACGCCGTCAGCGGCGGCTCGAGCATCATGCCGCAGAAGCGCAACCCTGACGCCGCCGAGCTCATGCGGGCGGCCGGTCCGCGGGTGGCCGCCGACCTGCAGGGCCTGCTTGCCACGCTGCACGGCCTGCCGCTCGCCTATAACAGCGACCTGCGCGAAGACAAGCGCTATCTGTTCGACGCCGTCGATTGCCTCGACACGCTGCTGCCGGTCGTCGCCGAGCTGCTGGCCGGCATCACGTTCGACACCGGGCGCATGGCGGCGGCCTGCGACTCGTTTCTCATGGCCACCGACGTGGCCGACGAGCTGGTCGCGCGGGGCTTGCCGTTCCGCGAGGCGCACCACCTTACCGGCGCGCTCGTGCGCCGCTGTCTCGAGCGCGGCTGTGAGCTCGGCGAGCTGCCGCCCGGCGAGCTCGCGGCCCTCTCGCCGGCGCTCGCCGGCGGCGTCGCCGGCGTGGTCGACGTCCAGCGCTCGCTCGCCGCAAAGGTGAGCGTCGGCGGCTCGGCGCCGTCGCGGGTGCGCGAGCAGCTCGCCCTGGCTCGCGAGGCGCTCGAGGCCTGAGACGAGGCGCCGGGCGGCGGGGCTGCAAGCCCCGCCGCCCGGCGAACCACGCCCCCTCGGACCATCCCCCCTGCGAAGGCCCAACCCTGCAGATCACGCCCGCCCCCGCGAACCACACGCACCTCGTCGCCGGCGGGCGCTCCTGGTGGTGGTGACATCATGTCATCAGAAAGTGATGTCATGATGTCACCACCGACGCGTGTCCCGGCGTCGCCGTTAGGCTGTGGGACAAGGTGGTCGCCGCCGTGGAGGGGGGTGTCCCGACCACGGTTGATAGAATCACTCCATGACGCCCGCCCGCCCGCCGTCGTCTTCGACCCGTGGGGCACCATCGTGCCACCCAGACCGGACCGTCGCGCCGCCGCCGGCCCCGAGATCGGTCGGCTGCGCGATCTCCCGGCGTCGCCGTGGTTGAAGGCGCCGACCTTTTGAGCGACCGCCTGCCCTGCTCGTTCTTCGACCGGCCGGTCCTCGAGGTGGCGCGCGACCTGCTCGGTTGCACCTTCCTGTTCAACGGCGCCGGCGGGCGGCTGGTCGAAGTCGAGGCCTATCGCGCCGACGATCCGGCCAGCCACTCCTACCGCGGCCGGACGCAGCGCAACGCCGTCATGTTCGGCCCGCCGGGCCGCCTGTACGTCTACTTCACGATGGGCCTGCACTTCTGCGTCAACGTCGTCTGCGAGGGTGAGGGCCGGGCCGCCGCCGTGCTGCTGCGCGCTCTGGAGCCGACCGCCGGCCTCGACCTGATGCGCGAGCGTCGCGGGCTCGACGACCCGCGGCGCCTGTGCAGCGGTCCCGCCAGGCTCACTCAGGCGCTCGGCATCGGCCGGGCCGACAACGGGCGCTGCGCGTGTGAGGCAGCCGTCGGCGCCGCGGCGAGGGTCGCCGTCGGCGTCGGCGTCGGCTTCTTCGCTCGGGAGGGCGTCGGCAGTCGCCCGCCGGCCACCTGGGCGCGTGGCGCGCCGCGCATCGTGGCGACACCGCGCATCGGCGTCGCCGCCGCGCCCGACATGCCCTGGCGGTTCGTCGATGCCGACAGCCGCTTCCTCTCGCGACCGCTGCCGCGCGCCCGCGGGCGCTGACGACGCTTGTCGGGCCCCGCGTCCGGGTGCGGGCGCGGCGCGATGTAGAATGGCCGACAGGCAACGGGAGATCGCATGCGAGCCGCGGTCGCGCCGGCGGACACCCTCACGAAAGGACTCATGTGAAGCTGGGAGAGATGTACGAGACGGCGATCCGCATGGGGGTCGACGCCGATCCCCGCGGCCGCGAGGGCGTCGCGCGTTCGCTGGCCATGGCCAAGCGCCGCTTCGAGGCGCTTCCCGATCATCTCAAGAACGTCTTCGACCGCGAGGAGCTGACCAACCCGTACGTCGACACCCGCATCTACGTCGGCGAGAGCGACACCGAGGTCACGTCGATCATCGCCGGCATCGACATGAACGTCGGTGAGGTGCTGCTCACCGACCGCCTGCGCGAAAAAGGCCGCCACATCGATGCCATCTACACCCATCATCCCGAGGGCATGGCGCTCTCCAGGCTCGACCGCGTCATGGAGATGCAGGCCGAGGTGTGGGAGGCGTGGGGCGTGCCGATCAACGTCGGCGAGTCGGTCATGGACGAGCGCCGGGTCGAAGTCCGCCGCCGCTTCATGCCGCTGAACGTCGACCAGGCGATCGACGCCGCCGGGCTGCTGGGCATCCCGTTCTTCTCGGCCCATACGCCGACCGACAACCTGGTGACGACCTTCCTGAGCCGGTTCCTGGCGGAGCGCGAGCCCGTGCTGGTCGAGGACGTCCGCAGCGCCCTGTACGACGTGCCGGAGTACCGCATCGCGGCCGCCAAGGGAGCCGGGCCCTACGTCGTCGAAGAGAAGGCCGGCAAGCGCGCCGGCAAGGTGTGGGTCGACATGACCGGCGGCACCGAGGGTCCGGTGTCGATCATGGGGAAGCTCGCCGACCGCGGCGTCGGCACCATCGTCGGCATGCACATGAGCCCCGAGCTGCGCAAGATAGCCGAGGACAACCACATCCACGTGGTCATCGCGGGGCACATCTCGAGCGACTCCGTGGGCGTCAACCTGCTGATGGACGAGTACGAGCGTCGTGGCGTCGAGATCCTGCCGACCTCGGGACTCATCCGCGTGCGGCGCGATGCGGAGTGGAAGCCGATCGCGGACTGAGCGGTTCCCCGCCACTGCCCGGGCCCGTCGCCCGGCCTCGAGCCGAGCTGCTCGCGCCGGCCGGGGGGCCGCCTGCCTTGCAGGCGGCCCTGTCGGCCGGCGCCGACGCCGTGTACCTGGGGCTCGACACCTGGAGCGCGCGGGCCTTTGCCGGCAACTTCGCACCGGCGGAGCTGCTCGCGGCGATCGACCGGGCGCACCTCTTTGGCGCTCGCGTCCATCTCGCCCTGAATGTCCTGCTCAAAGACGACGAGCTCGCACCCGCCCTCGCGGCGCTCGACGCACCCTACCGCGCCGGACTCGACGCCCTCATCGTCGCCGATCTGGGCTTCGCGGCACTCGTCCACGACGCGTATCCGGCACTCGAGCTGCATGCCAGCACGCAGCTCGACACGCACGCGAGCGTCCAGCTCGAACATCTCGCCGGTCTGGGCTTCGCGCGCGCCATCCTGGCGCGCGAGCTGAGCCTCCAGGAGATCGCGGCGCTCGACCCGCACGGTCTGGCACTCGAGGCGTTCGTCCACGGCGCCCTGTGCTACGGCTACTCGGGCGCCTGTCTGCTGTCGAGCATGGCTTCGGGGCGCAGCGGCAATCGGGGACGCTGCAGCCAGGCCTGCCGCATGCGCTACCGGCTCGACGAGGGCGCGTCTGCCTCCGGCGCGGGCGCCGGCGCCGGGCGCCGACGCGGGAGTCGGCCCGCGAACTCGCGCGGGAGTCGGCGCCGGCGGTGGGCTGCGACGGGTCCTGTCGACCGCCGATCTCGGCGGCCCTGGCGGCGTTGCCGGCACTGCTGTCCGCGGGGGTCACCTCGTTCAAGATCGAGGGCCGCATGAAAGACCCGGCGTACGTCGCCGTGACCACCGCGGTCTACCGCGAGGCGCTCGACGCGGCGCTCGCCGATCCCGCGCGGTTCACCGTGCTGCCGGAGTGGCTGTCGCGTCTCGAGCAGAGCTTCTCACGCGGTTTCACCACGGCGCACCTCGAAGGTGAGCACGCCACCGTGCGCGCCGGCGGCCGCGGCGGACACCGCGGCGTCCAGATCGGCCGGGTCGAGGCGATCGACGAAGCCAGAGGCGAGGTCACGGTGCGAGTAGACCGCGAGCTCCACGAAGGCGACGTCGTGCAGATCTACACGATCTGGGGATCGACCCAGCCGGCCCGGCTCGCCGGGTTGCTGGCCAGCGGCCGGCCGGGCGACGAACGGCTGGTGTTGCGCATGAGCGAACGGGTGAGCGTCAAGGACAGGGTCTTTCGCACGAGCTCCGGGCAGATCGATGCCTTCGCCGCCGACGCGGTGGCCGGCCGGGCGCTCGCGCGCCCGATCGCGCTGTCGGCTGCTTTGAGCGGGCGCAGGGGTGAGCGCCCGCGGCTGGTCCTTGCGGCCGCCGGCGAAGAGGTCGCGGTCACAGGCGGCGCGCCGCTCGAAGCGGCCCGCACGGCCGCGCTTTCCGCCGACAAGGCGCGCCGGGCGATCGGTGCGCTGGGCGGCACCCCCTACGAGCTGCGCGATTTCGAGTTCGCGGTCGACGACGATGTGTTCCTGGGTGTCGGCGATCTCAAGGCCTTGCGGCGTGCGGCGCTGGCCGAGCTCGACGAGCGGCGGTTGGCGGGGCGGCGGCGGGCGCAGCCCGCCGCCGCCCCGCCAACCGCCCCGCACGCCGCCGCCCAGCCTGCCGCGGCCGCCGAGCGAACCGCTCGCGGGACGTCGCAGGTCGTGGCGCCGGTGGTCGTTTTGCGCCTGCGGCCCGGCGAGGAGCCGCTCACCTGGGAGCACGTCGACGCCCTGTGCCTCGACCTGCGGGCCGGTGACGACCTCGAGCTCGTGGCCACGGCGCGAGAGGCCCTGCGCCGGGGCGGCCTGCCGGTGCGGGCCCGCTCTCCCGAGGTGCTGTTCGACGGCGACGAGCCCTGGACGACGGCGGTGGCGGCCATGGGATGGGACGCCGTCTACGCTCGTCACGTCGCGGCGCTCTCGTGGGCCGACTCGGTGGTGCTCGAGTACCCGCTGCTGGGACTCAACTCGCTGACCGTCGGGCTGTTCGGCGCCGCGGGAGTGGTGTGTTCCCCGGAGCTAACGCTCGACGAGGTCGCACGCCTGACAACCGGAGCCGCGCCGGCCGTTGAGGCTCTCGTCTTCGGGCGCGAGCAGGTGCTCGTGAGCCGCGACACGCTGGGCCTCGCGGAGGGTCTCGGGGATGCGGCGACGGAGGGCGGTCCGGCGGCGACGCTCGCGCTCACTCTGACCGACGCCCGGGGCTACGCCTTTCCGGTGCTCGTCGCTGCGGGTGAGACGCGCGTCTTCAACTCGAGAGTGACGAACCTCTGCGGCCGGATGGCGGATCTCGTCGCAGCGGGCATACGGGGGGCGATCGTCGCGCAGGCCGACCTGAGCGCCGACGAAGGGGCCGCCTTCGTTCGGGCCGGCCTCGACGGACTCGCGGCCTTCGACGATCGCGCGCGGTTCACGACGGGCCACCTGTACCGCGGCGTCGCCTGACCGCCCGAAGCGGCTCCCGGAAGGCGGGTTGCGCCGGATCCCCCGGGCGCGGAGCGCGCCGGCGCCGGGCGCCCTCGCGCCACCGGCGGCAATGCCGGGCCGCGCTCTACGGAGACGTGGTCGGCGACGGCTGCGGCCCGAGCGTCAGGCTGACGAGCGAGCCGATCTCGAGGCTGGCGCCGGCCACCGGCGTCTGTGAGACGACCGGACCGTCGGCGACGCCTGCGGCGATCTCGTCGCCCAGCCCGACGGCGCTCAGGGCGGCCTGGGCGTCGGCCACCGCAAGGCCGGTGACGTTGGGCACGACGACATTCACGTCGCTGCCGTGCACGATGATCGTCACGGCTCCCTGGGCCGATGTCCCGGCGGCCGGCTCCTGCCGCACGACCGTGCCGGGCGCTCCCCCGGCTCCGGTGGCGCCGTCGTAGACCACCGTCGCCGTCAGGCCCGACGCGCGCAACGCCTGCTGGGCGGCGGCGCGAAACTGCCCGACGACGTCGGGCACCACGAGCAGCGGACCGCAGTCGACCCGCAGAACGACCGCGGTTCCCTGCAGGATGGTCCGCCCGCCGGCCGGCGACTGATCGAGCACGACGCCCTTCAGGCCCGGGTCGCCGGGGACCTCGACGATCTGCCAGGCGAGCTGCTCGGCGGCCAGTCGCGCCTCGGCGGTGGTGAGGCGCAGGCCGGTCAGGTCGGGCACGCTCACCGGGCTCGGCCCGTGGAACGTGCAGCTCTGGGTGGGCGCCTGTCCGGCGAAGTAGAAGCACTTCAGACGTTCGGGGCACCACCTGGTCGCCAGGTCGCCGGTGCGCGCGCAGACCATCCGTTTCGTGACGGGGGGCAGGGTGAACGACGGGAACGAGTGGGCCGGCACGCCGGTCAGTGCGGCGGCCGCGAAGCGGCTCCAGATCATCGCCGGGAAGGTGCCGCCGGCCACCCTGATGCCGCGCACGATCATCTCTCGCTGCGAACCGGGATACCCCACCCAGACGGCCGCCGCCAGATCGGGCGTGTAGCCGCAGAACCAGGCGTCGGCGAAGTTGGTCGTGGTGCCGGTCTTGCCGGCGGCCGGCCGGCCGATCGCCGCTCCCTGTCCCGTGCCGCGCTCGATCACCTGCTGCAGGATCGATGTCTCGAGGCCCGCCTGCCAGGGCTGCAGCACTCGCACTCGCACGACGGTGTTGCGCAGCAGGACGTTGCCGTGATCGTCGGTGACCCGGGTGATCGAGATCGGCGCCGGCTGGCCGTCGTCGGCCAGCATGGTGCCGCTCATGCGCTGACCCCCGTCGGCGAGAGTCGCGTAGGCGTTGGCCATCTCGAGCGGGCTCACGCCGGTCGTGAGGCCGCCAAGCGCTATCGAGGGGTTGTCGCCGACCGGACTCGTGATCCCCATGTCGCTGGCCGTGGCGGCGATGTTGTCGGGGCCGACCATCATCGACAGGTCGGCGTAGACGGTGTTGTCGGACTGCACTGTGGCGTCGGCCAGCGTGATCTTGCCGGCGTAGCTTCCCGAGTAGGTGCTCACGCGCCACACCTCGCCTCCGCTCAGGTCGATCGCCTTGGGTTCCGAGACAAAGACGCTCGCCGGCGACATCCCCTGTCGGATGGCAGTGGCCAGGGCGAAGGGCTTGAACGCCGAGCCGGGCTGACGCCGGCCGTCGACGGCCACGTCGAACTGTTGCCGGCTGAAGTTCTGGCCGCCCACCAGGGCCTTGACCTCGTCGGTGCGGGGGTCGATGTCGACGATCGACACCGCCGGGTCGCCGGGCCGTCCCAGCACCTCCGTCGCGGCCGCGTCGGCGTCGCGCTGCACGCGCGGGTCGAGGGTCGTATAGACGCGCAGGCCGCCGCCAAAGGCGGTCGCCGCGCCGAACTGGTGGACGAGCTGCTGGATCACGTACTCCACGAAGTAAGGGGCGAGGTGGCTCTTGGGCAGGCCGTGGGGACGCCGCGGCAGCGGCGCGCGCGCCGCTGCCGCGGCGTCCCTCGCCGAGATCATCCCCTGAGCGCTCATCGCCTCGAGCACCTCGAGGCGGCGGGCTCTGGCGGCCGCCGGGTCGGCGAAGGGATCGTCGCCGCCCGGGTCCTGGATGATGCCGGCCAGCAGCGCCGCCTGCGGCAGAGTGAGGCGCCGCGCGCTCGTGCCGAAGAACGTGCGCGCCGCCATCTCGATGCCGTAGGCGCCCTCGCCGAAGTAGATCGTGTTCAGGTAGTTGGTGAGGATCTCGTCCTTGGACCAGCGCTTCTCGAGCTGGTAGGCGAGCACCGCTTCGTGGAGCTTGCGCGACATGGAGTCGGCGGTGCGCTGATCCTGGGGCAGGTAGGCGTTCTTGATGAACTGCTGGGTGATGGTCGAGCCGCCCTGCACGGCGTGGCCGGCGAGCAGGTCGGTGAGAAGCGCGCGTCCGATGGAGACGTAGTCGATGCCGTCGTTCTGGTAGAAGCGCCGGTCTTCGATGGCCACCACGGCCCGCTTGACCACGGGTGCGATTTCGCCGGAGGAGACGATTACCCGGCTCTGGTCGCCGCGTAGCACCGCGAGGATGTGCGGCTTTGCCGAGCCGTCGTAGATGTAGGTGTTCTGGGTGATCGGCTGGTGAGCGGCGATGTCGAGCTTCGGCAGACTGCGGGCCACGGCCGACATGGCCGATCCGACCGTGACTCCGGCGACGCCGACCACGGCTGCGATGACGCCGAGCGTGACCACCGCGACGATCGTGTGATGGTCCGCATGTCTGTTCCTCGCCCTGCGACGCCAGCCGGTCATAGGGCCTGTGTCGGCCGAAACGGGGCGCTACCGTAGCCCTTTGCGGGCCGGCGCGGTGAGCAGAGGCCCTGCCTGCGACCCCTGTGGTATCATCCGCGGCGCCATGGCAGACCAGCGGCTCATCGACGATCTCACGGTCGGCACCGTCGAGGTGCTGCCCGACGGCGCCCTTCAGGCCAAGCTCGCCACCGCCGAGCGCGAAGCCCGGCCGCTGCGCATCAAGCTCGGCGTCGATCCCACCGCGCCCGACCTCCACCTCGGTCACACCGTGGTCCTGAACAAGCTCCGCCAGTTCCAGGACGCCGGGCATGTCGCCGTGCTGATCATCGGCGACTACACGGCGCGCATAGGCGACCCCTCGGGGTTGTCCAGGACGCGTCCCCGCCTCGACCCGGCGGTGATCGACGCCAACGCGCGCACCTACCAGGAGCAGGCTTTCGTCATCCTCGACCCCGACCCCGCGCGGCTCGAGGTGAGGTTCAACGGGGAGTGGCTGTCGAACCTCACCATGGAGCAGCTCTTCGAGCTGACCGCGACGACGACCGTGGCCCGCATCCTGGAGCGCGACGACTTCGCGAAGCGGTTCAGCGCCCACCAGCCGATCTCGATGCTCGAGATGCTCTACCCGCTCGCCCAGGGCTACGACTCGGTGGCCGTGCGCTCCGACATCGAGCTGGGCGGCACCGAGCAGAAGTTCAACCTCTTCATGGGCCGCAACCTGCAGCAGTACTTCGGCCAGGAACCGCAGGCCGTGATGACCGTCGACATCCTGCCGGGTACCGACGGCGTCGAGCGCATGAGCAAGTCGCTTGGCAACTACATCGGCGTCACCGAGGACCCGCGCGACATCTACGGCAAGGTCATGAGCATCCCCGACGAGGTGATCATGACCTACTTCCGCCTGGTCACCTCCCACCACGCCGACGAGATCGCCGCTCTCGAGGATGGACTGGCCGGCGGCGCCCTCAAGCCGCGCGACCTCAAGGCTCAGCTGGCCCGCGAGATCCTGACGACCCTGCGCGGCGCCGAGGCGGCGGTGGCGGCGGAAGAGCACTTCGACAGAGTGTTCCGCCGCCACGAGGCCGCCGACGACCTGCGGGAGCTGGCCCTTTTGCCCGACGACCTCGAGGACGGCCGCGTCTTTTTGCCCAGGGTCATGGAGCGCTGGTTCGGCGCCACTCGCTCCGAGTGGCGGCGGCGCATCGACCAGGGCGGCGTCAGCCTCGACGGCGAGCCCGTCGGCGAGCTCTCCGTGCCGCTCGAGGCTCTTGCCGGGCGGCGTCTCAAGGCCGGCAAGTCGGCCGCGACGCAGGGGCTGATCAAGGGCCTCTGAGCCGCGCCGCCCGGTCGCCGCGCGTGTTCTGGGGCGCGGCGTCCGGCTACCCTCGGCGCAGGGCGGCGTCGACCTTGGCGATCAGCTCGTCGTTGCCCCGGCAGACGTTGTCGGCGTAGCGCCCCAGGGCGGCTCGCTCGAACACGTTCATGGTCGGGTCGGCGAACTCGTGCAGGAACGAGTCGTCGAGCCCGAGGTCGAGCCGTTCCCAGATGAACGACGACTGCAGCGAGACCGCGACACGCGTCTCGTACATGGTGCGGCGCGAGGTGGCGTCGTCTCCCTCGTCGATCGTGATGGTCTCGCCGTCGACCAGCGCTGCGTAGGGCGGCTCGACGCCAATTCTCATGAGGCGGCGCTCGAGCGGGTGCGGGTAGATGCGCAGCGTGCGATGCTCCCCGCGAGCGTACGCCGAGAGCGCCTCGAGCTGGGCGGCCGCCGCGCGGGCGAAGGGGTTGTCGGCGAACTCGCCGCGGCGCACGCGTGCCGCATCGGCGACCTGGTAGAGCCCCTCGCGACGGGCCCACTCGCCCGAGGAGTAGTAGCCGATGTCGTAGAGAGGCTCGCCCGGCTGAAGGTCGTGGGTGTCCAGGGGGAACACCTGGCTTGCGTAGGTCACCTCGGACGCCAGAAAGCTGCCCTGCGCCCGGTAGTAGTCGACCTCACAGAGGTTGACCCTGGAGGTCAGCACCACCGGCACGGGAACGTGCAGGTGGCGGCAGTTGCGGGCCAGCGGGTTCTGATAGACGGCCGTTACGACGAGGCGCGTGTGGCGCGCGAGGAACGTCAGCAGGAGGTACTGGCGACGGTCGTACATGGCGAACACGAAGACCTGTTCGAGCTCGCCCTCGAGGCGCTTGAAGAGCTGCATCTCGACGAGGGCGGCGCCCAGCCAGGCGTAGCGGCGCTCGCTCCAGTCGGCCAGGCCGAGCAGCGCCCAGCCCACGCCGCGCAGCCACCACAGCCACCAGCCGGCGGCCGGCCGGCGCCGCGGCCGGCGCCACGCCTGATGTCCCAGGCAATCGCTCTCGACGCCGAAGTGATGGTCTAGAAAGAAGGTCCGCATGTCGCGCGCGCCGGCCTTGCCGCTGCTCGGAAGGCTGGCGACCGTGGCCGACGTGAGGTAGGGCGCGTCGGCTCGCGCGGCGCGCATGGTGATGAACACCGCCCAACCCAGGAGTTGCAGGCGGTCGCGCCACCAGCGGCGGGGGCCGGCGGCCGGCAGGGCGCGCACCTTCAGAGCCTCACCCATGAGCTCGAGGCGCTCGTCGCCGTCGTTGACCGCCCGGTTGACCAAGCGTTCCAGGTCGACGCCGGCCACGACCTTCAGACCGCGTCGTCGCGCCGCGCCAGCAGGAGCTCGGCGATCTCGAGGTCGAGGGGGGAGTCGACGTCGACCGACTCGTCTCGCGCCATGATGTAGGCGAACGTCGCGGGTCCGAGAAAGCCGGCCTGGGCGCGCCAGTATTCGACCGCGGCGAGGTAGACGGCGCCGTTCAGACGATAGCAGCGCGTGAGCTCCTGGCGGTTGGCCCGCGTGGCCGCGCCCTCGCCGAACGAGGCCATGTTGCCGTCTGGCGGCAGCTCGCCCATCCACTGCGGACTGTGCTCCGCCTCGCAGACCGAAACGATCGCGCTGCCGCCGCACGCGTCCAGGCGCGCGAAGGCCGCCTCGATGTGAGCCGTGGTGCGCAGCGGCGAGGTGGGCTGCAGAAGGAGCAGCCAGCCGTAGGCCTCGCCGGCCGCGGCGAGCGTGTCGAGCGCATGACCTATGACGTCGGTCATGCGCGCCTCGTCGGTGGCCAGGGCGGCCGGCCGCCGGAAGGGCACGCGGGCACCCGCCGCCAGAGCGGTCCGGGCGATTTCGTCGTCGTCGGTCGTCGCGACGACGGCGTCGACATGGTCGCTGCCGGCGGCGGCGGCGATCGTCCAGGCTATGAGCGGCCGGCCGCGCAACGGCGCGACGTTCTTGCGGGGCAGCCCCTTGGAGCCGCCACGCGCCGGGATCAGGGCTAGGACGCGCCGGCCGGCGAACACCGTCAGTCCCCGAACGCCGCGGCCGGGCCGTCGGCGGTGAGGTCGCGGAACCGCTTCATGAGCGTCCCGGGAACGGGCAGCCGGTCGCGCAGCACCGCGACGATGCGCTCGGCCGCGTGGCCGTCGCCGTACGGGTTCTCGCAGGTCCGGGCGATCGCCCGGACCTCGGGTGAGAGCGCGCGTCGTACCGCCGCCGCGATCTCCTCGGCCCGCGGCTCGCAGTGCAGCACGCCGGCGGCGCGGTCGCGGCCGGCCTGGCGCTCGCCGATGTCGACGGTCGGGGTGCCCAGCGCCGGCGCCTCGATCACGCCGCTCGACGAGTTGCCCAGGCAGACGTCGGCGCCGGCCAGCAGCGACAGGTAGCGGCGCGCGCCGACCGAAGCGAAGGCGTGGGCGCGGTCGGGATGAGCCTCGCAGAAGCGGCCGATCGCCTCGGACACGGCGAGGTTGCCGGCGTCGGCGTTGGGCATCGTGAACACGGTCCACAGGTCGGGAAGGCCGTCGAGGGCGGCGAGCAGCTCGGCGATCTGCGCGGCGCTGCTGCGCTGCTCGAGGGTGACCGGATGGAAGGTGACCAGCGCGGTCGTCGGACCGAACAGCGGCCCGAGCTCGGCCTCGAGCTCGGCCTTGCTGAGCTTCGGCCGCCGCAGGGCGTTGTCGACCCCGAGGGCCCCCACGGGGAACACGCGCGACGGGTCTTCGCCGAGCTGCACGATGCGCCGCGCGGCCGTCGTGGTGGCGGGAAAGTGCAGCCAGGCCATCTTCGTTACAGCGTGGCGCATGGCGTCGTCGGTGGCCCCCTGAGAGAGCTCGCCGCCGTGCAGGTGGGCGATCGGGACGCGGGTGAGCAGGGCCGCGCAGGCGGCGGCCAGGGTCTCGTAGCGGTCGCCCAGAAGGACGAGCAGCTCGGGACGCTCGGCGTCGAGCGCTTCGGCGGCGCCGGCCAGCGCGGCGGCCATGGCGCGCGAGACGTCGAGCTCCGAGTCGTCGTCGAGCGGCAGCGGCACGCGTGCGGCGATGCGGTGGCCGTCGCGCTCGATCTCTGCGACGGTCATCCCGAAGCGCGGCGACAGGTGCGTGCCGGTGACGATGAGCGACGTGGCAAACCCGGGCTCGCCGGCGAGCTCGTCGAGCAAGGGCTGAAACAGCCCGTACTCGGCTCGCGTGCCGGTCAGGACGGCGACCCTGTGGGACGGATTCACGGCAACGGCTCCGCGATGGGGTCGTCGGGCGCGTAGCCGCGCGAGGCGCTGAGGCCCACGACGTCGTCCCAGCGCAGCGGGGACATGCCGGTGCCCGGGCGCTTCACCGTGAGGTTGTCGGCCGTGAGCGTCTCGCCGGCGGCGATCGCCCGCGCCGCGACGATGCTCTTGCGCGCCGCCGCGGCGTTCTCGAGCTCTCCGGCGGTCGGCCGCTTGACGCCGTCGCCCAGGGCGATCTCGACGGCGCGCAGGGCGAGCACCATCTCGGCGAACCGGCCGGGTTCGAGCGAGGCGCGGTGGTCGGGCCCCGGCAGGCTGCGGTCGAGCGTGAGGTGCTTCTCGATGACACCGGCTCCGAGAGCCACGGCGGCCACCGCCACCGCGATGCCCTCGGTGTGGTCCGAATAGCCGACGGCCACGCCCAGGGCATCGCGCATCGTGACCATGGCCCTGAGATTGACGTCGGCCGGGGGCGTGGGGTACTCGGTCGAGCAGTGCAGGACGGTGACGCGTTCGCGCGGGCAGCCGGCGGCTTCGAGGACGGCCAGCGCGGCGCCCACCTCGGACAGCGTCGCCATGCCGGTCGAGACGATCAGCGGCAGGCCCAGCGCGGCCACGCGACGCAGGTAGGGCACGTCGACCAGCTCGCCGCTGGGCACCTTGAGGCGTGCGAGGCCGAGCGTCGCGAGGAGCGCGATGCTCTCGTCGTCGAAGGGCGACGACAGGAACTCGATGCCGCGCCTGCGGCAGTGCGCCGCGATGCGCCGGTGCTCGTCGGCCGACAGCTCCAGGACGCGCAGCATCTCGAGCTGGCCGCCGGCCGTGCCGCTCGCCTCTCGCTGGTAGGCGGCCCGGGGCGCGTCGGCCACGGCCAGCAGGTGGGCGCGGAAGCTCTGGAACTTGATCGCGTCGGCGCCCGCGGCGGCGGCGGCGTCGACCAGCTGCAGGGCCATCTCGACCGAGCCGTTGTGGTTGACGCCGGCCTCGGCGATGACGAACACGTGCGCCGGCGGGCTCATCGCGGCTCGAAGCGCGCCGGAACGCCGACGGCGACGACGCCGTCGGGCACATCGGCGGTCACGGCCGCGCCGGCGCCCACGACGGCGCCGGCGCCGATGCGCACCCCCTGCGTCACGGCCGCCCCGGTGCCGACGTGGGCGTTCTCGCCGACCACGACCCCGCCCGACAGGGCGGCTCCCGGGGCGATGTGGACGAAGGCGCCGAGCACGCAATCGTGGTCGACCACCGCGTTGCTGTTGACGATGGCGCACTCGCCGACCCGTGCGCCCGGCCCTACCACGGCGCCGGTCGCGACGTAGCAGCCGGGCGACAGGCTGGCGGTGGCGGCGACGCCGGCGCGCGGATGCACGATGGGCGGCAGCGTGAAGCCCGCGCTCAAGGCCGCGGCCTGCAGGCGGCGGCGCACGGCGGGATCGCCGACCGAGCCGACGCCGATCGCGGCGGCCTCGACGCCGGCGGCGCGCAGCGCCGCCGGCGCGTCGTCGCCGCCGCGCACCGGCACGCCGTCGACCTCGCCCGCGAGCGCCGGGTCGAGGACGGCCACCGGCGTGAACTCGCCGCCGGCGCGCAGCGCCTCGATGACCACGCGTCCGTGACCGCCGCCTCCGTACACCACGATCGACCTAGCCACGCTCATCAGCTCCCAGTCGGCCGAGCACATCGCGCAGCGGGTCGAGGGCGCCCATGTCGAGCCAGGCTCCCTCGGACACGGGGTAGACGCCCAGCCGCCGCCCCTGCTCGAGGCAGCGGTCGATCAGGTCGTTCATGTCGCAGGCGGCGCCGCGCGGGACGTCGTCGAGCACCTGCGGTTCGACCACGTACAGGCCGGTCGAGACCAGATGGTCGAACGAGGGTTTCTCGGTGATGCCCGTCAGCCGGCCGCCTTCGCCCACCTGGCAGACGCCGTAGGGAACGGTGAACTGCTTCATCGAGGCCACCAGGGTGATCTCGTTGCCGCTCTCGCGGTGAGCGCGCAGCACGCTTTCGTAGTCGGCCTCGACGAGCACGTCGCAGTTGGTAAGAAAGAAGGTCTGGTCGACGCGGCCGGCGAGCAGCGCCAACGCTCCGGCCGTGCCGAGCGGCTGCGATTCGACCACGCACTCCACCCGGTAGGGCACGTCGAGCTCGGCGAAGTAGGCGCGAACGAGGTTGGCCTTGTGGTTGAGCATGAGCAGAAAGTCGTGGCAGCCCCACTCGGCGAACCGCTCCATGATGAGCTGTGAGATCGGGGTGTCGCCGATCGGCACGAGCGGTTTGGGCAGGACGTTGGTGTAGGGCGCCAGGCGCGTTCCCCTGCCGCCCGCCATGATCACCACGGGCAGGCCGAGCGGCCTGCGCCTGATGCCGGGTCGGCCTTCGATCAGGTCGTGCCACCAGACGGCGTCGACCACGCGCCCGTCACGGTCGAGGACCGGCAGGCACTCAAAGTGGCCCTCGGTCATGAGCAGCTCGGCGCTCTCGCGCCGAAACCCCTGCTCGAGCACGTGCGGCCGTGGGTTCATGGCGCCGCTCAAGGGATCGTCGAGCCCCCGGCCGGCGATGATCCAGCGACGCATGTCGCCGTCGGTCGCGACGCCGCGCAGCGCGTCGTTGTCGTCGGTGACGAGCACCATGCGGCCGCCGCTTTCGTCCATGCGCCGCAGCGCGTCGCCGACGGTGTCGCCGGGCTTCATGATGATCTCCCGGACACGATCGTCCACTAGACGGCCCTCCTCGCGGCGCGGATCGCCGCCGCGACCCGTTCGACGTCGTCGGGCCGGAGATCGCTCGAGCACGGCAGGTTGAGCACGCGCCGCCAGAACCAGGGCGCCCGCTCTATGCGCCAGGCCGTGCAGTCGCGCAGCGGCGCCTGTTCGTGGAGCAGGCCCCACACCGGACGCGTCTCGATGCCCTTTTCGGCCAGCGCCTCCATGAGCCCTTCCCGGTCGCGACCAAAGGCGGTCTCGTCGACCAGGATGGAATGAAACCAGAAGTTCGGCTGGGTTCCCTCCTGAACACCGACGAGGTCGATGCCGGGCACGTCGGCCAGCAGCGCGGCGTACCGCTCGTGGCAGGCGCGCCTGGCGGCGATGAACCCCGCGAGCTGCTCGAGCTGCGCCAGGCCGATGGCCGCGGCCACGTTGGTGAGACGGTAGTTCCAGCCGACTTCGTCGTGGACGAAGCGGCGCGTGTCGGTCTTGGCCTGGGTCGACAGGTGGCGCACGCGGGCGGCGGCGGCGGCGTCGTGGGTAACAAAAGCGCCGCCGCCGCCGCACGTCGCGATCTTGTTGCCGTTGAACGAAAAGACGCCGCTCTGGCCCACCGTCCCGACCGAGCGTCCGGCGCAGGGTCCGCCGGTCCAGCGGCTGCCGAGCGCCTCGGTCGCGTCTTCGATCACGGCGAGCCCGTGTTCGGCCGCCACGGGCGTGAGCGCGGCGAGATCGGCCGGCCGGCCGTACACGTGGACCGGCAGGACGGCCCGCACGGGCGCTCCACTGGAGCGCTCGTGCGGGCCGTCCGGACCCGGCTGGCAGGCCTCGTCCAGAAAGGAGCGCACGCCGGCCACGTCCAGGTTCATGAACTCGTCGCAGTCGACGAACACCGGCTCGGCGCCGGCGTGACGCACGGCGTTGGCCGTGGCGATGAAGGTGAGCGTGGGCACCACGACGCGGTCGCCGGGCCGCACGCCAGCGGCCAGCAGAGCCATGTGCAGGCCGGCGGTGCCGCTGACCAGCGCGACCGCGTGGGGCGCTCCGAGCAGGGCGCACAGGCGCTCTTCGAAGCGCTCGACGTAGGAGCCCGCCGACGACACCCAGCCGCTGTCGAGACACTCTTTGACGTAGTCCCACTCGCGACCGGCCAGGACCGGCGCCGAGAGGGGCAGAAAGGGCTCAGACATTGTAGATGTCGACCTTGTAGCGCTGCAGGTTCGCGGGCTCCGCGAACCAGGCGACGGTGCGCGCCAGGCCCTCGTCGAGCGAGACGCTCGGGGCCCACCCGGTGAGAGTGCTCATCAGCGTGCTGTCGGCGAGCAGGCGCTCGACCTCGGAGCGTGCGGGCCGCAGGCGCTCCTCGTCTGCGACGAGGAGCGCCTGCGGTTCGACGAGCGCGATCAGCTTGCGCGCGAGATCTCCTATGGAGATCTCGCGCCCGCTGCCCATGTTGACGTCGCGACCCACCGCGGCGTCGCAGCGCGCCAGCGCGATGAAGCCGGCGCAGATGTCGGTGACGAAGGTGAGGTCGCGGGTGGGATGCAGGGCGCCGAGATGGATCTCGCGCCTGCCGGCGGAAAGCTGGCCGATGATGGTCGGAATGACGGCGCGCGCCGACTGGCGCGGGCCGTAGGTGTTGAACGGCCGGGCCACCGTCACCGGCAGCCCGAAGCTGCGGTGAAAGGCCTCCGCCAGGGCGTCGGCGGCGATCTTCGTCGCGGAGTAGGGCGACTGGCCCTGGCGCGGATGGCTCTCGTCGATCGGCGCGTAGCGCGCCGTGCCGAACACTTCGGAGGTGGAGGTGACGAGGACTCGTTCGGTCTCGAGGTCGCGCGCGGCCTGCAGAACGTTGAGCGTGCCGCGCACGTTGGTGTCGAGGTAGCTGTCAGGCGAGTGGTACGAGTAGGGAATGGCGATGAGCGCGGCGAGGTGGAAGACCACGTCGACGCCGCGCAGCGCCGTGCGCACTCCGTGCGGGTCGCGCACGTCGCCGGTGACCACCTCGATCGAGTCGAGGGTCGGCCGGGGGAGCGAGTCGAGCCAGCCCCAGGCGCCGAAGGAGTTGTACAGGGCCAGGGCGCGCACGTCGCACCCCGCTTCGAGCAGCGCCTCGGCGAGGTGGCTGCCGATAAAGCCATCGGCGCCGGTCACCAGCGTGCGCTTGCCAGCCAGATCCATCTCGCTCCCTGTTCGTGTCGCCCGGCCGGCGGGCATCGCGGCGGGCCGGGCCGATCGCGCCCCGTGGAGGTACTATACGAGCGCGCGAAGGGCCTGTCCAAGCGGCTGCGACCGCGCCGCTCGTCGCGCTCGTGGCGCCCGGGCGCCCGGGCGGGCCGGGGCGGGCGTCGTCGCGGGTCGCGCCCGCCGTCAGGGGCGGTTGTCGGGCGCGAAGCCGGTGTCGTCGGTCATGCTGGCGACCTCCTCGGTCTGGCGCGCCGCGATCTCGGCCTCGTCGGTTTCGGTCATCGGCCGGTGGCGCTTCGGGCGGCGCAGGATCGCTCGCATCTCGGCCGGTGTCGCGATCCGGAAGACGAACAGGCGCGATCAGGAACATGAAGGCGTAGGCGATGAGGGTCGCCCAGGCGGCGCCGAACATGCCGAAGCGCGGGATCAGCACGAGGTTCACGCCCACGTTGATCGGGGCCGCGCTGCCCGAGATGATCGCCGCCCAGATGGTCTTCTTGCAGTGCAAGATCGGCGTCGAGACGACCATGTAGAGGGCGAAGAAGTAGTGGCCGCCGTCGACGACCGGCACCACCGCCACGGCTCGCGTGGTCGCCGCCCGCCGGCACCGGAGACGATCGTCCGCCGGGGTTCTCGCTCAAAGACCATGCACCGCCGGCGCTCACCCCAGAGATGGCTCTGGCACTATCATAGAAAGTCGACCAATCAAATGGGGGCAGGTCACCAAGGTCGCGTCAGCGAGTAGCGTCAGGTGCAGATTCTGAACGAACACTGGTAGCATCGATCGAACCGCTTGCGTCCCCGCGGCTCACCCGCGGCCGGCGGCTGACCCGCGGCCGCGCTTCTCGCCAGCCGACTCCAGGTATGCCGGCATCCACACGAGAACGGACTCGCGCATTATCATAGAAAGTGGACCAACGAAGGGAGTCGGGCCACAGTCCGCTCGGGCGCTTCACGAGCGCTCGATACCCGTTTCCACCAAGGAGTGAGGTGACCGAACCACGTAAGCACCGCTGGCTGCTGGCTGGCCGAGAGCTGTTCAGCATGCTCTCCGTCCGTTCCAGGGAGGTATCTGTCCTGGTGGTGCTGGCCGTCATGCTGGCGGTAGTGCAGGCTCTTGCCGCGGGCATGCTGGCGCCCGTGCTTCAGTACATCGAGTTCGGCAAGACCGGGGGCGCTGGCATCTTCGGGACGATCCTCTACAGGGTCCTCCACTTGCTCGGCCTGCCGGTTACCCTGCTGACCCTGCTGATGCTTGCGTTCGTGCCGATCCTGCTGCGCGAGGTCGTCTACCTCGCCTACGCATGGTACACGGCGCACGTTCAGCAGCGGGCGGCGGTGCGTCTGCGCTCCACAGGCTTTGCCGCGATCGTGCATAGCGACCTCGCGTTCGCCGTGCACGAAGGCAACAACCCGCTGCTGAGCACTCTCACGGCGCAGGTTCAACGCGGCGGGAGTGCAATCGCCCAGTTTCTGCAGCAGATCTCCATCGGCCTGCTCATCGCCATGTACGTGGTCGTGCTGCTCGTGCTTCAGCTCAAGCTCACACTCATTACCGTGGCCGCGCTGGTGACCATTTCGTTCCTGGTCAACAACGCCATCAAGCGCTCGCGCGCCCTGGGAGGCGAGACATCCCAGCTCAGCAACGAGACCTACGCCGTCATATCTGAGCGCATCATGGCCCTGCGACTCATCAAGATGCTCGGCCAGGAAGACAGAGAGACCCGCAACGTCACCGAGGTCGTGACGCGATTCGGAGACACGCAGACGCGCATCGGCATCTTGAGCGGCATCGTCGAGATCACCATCGATCCGCTGCAGATGCTGATGCTCTTTGCCGTCATCTTCGTAGGCGTCCAGTTCTTCCACGCCAGCCTGGCGACGATTGGACTCTTCCTGTTCATCATGTTGCAGCTGAACAATAACGTGAAGGCCTTCAACAACGGCCGCCAGACGTTGTCTGCCAACATCGACAGCCTGCGACTCGTGCGCGACACACTCGATCGTGCCAACGCCTCGCGCCACATCGTCGGCGGCAGCAAACACTTCACCGCGCTGCGCGAGGGCATCCGTCTCGAAGGCGTGAGCTTTGCCTACTCCGACGAGACCGAGGAGCTCGTGCTCAAGGGCGTCGATCTCGAGATCCCGTGCCGGTCGCAGACGGCCATCGTCGGCAAGTCGGGCGCCGGCAAATCGACGCTCGTCGATCTGATCCCGCGACTTCGTGACCCAAACGAAGGACGCATCCTCTTCGACGGCCGACCGGTGCAGGAGTTCGACCTGCGCACGCTGCGCCGCTCGATAGGTTTCATGACCCAGGACGCGCTTCTGTTCAACGACACCGTCTTCAACAACCTCGTCTACGGTCTCGAGCGTGATCCCACCGACGATGAGATCGAGGGAGCTCTGAAGGCGAGCTTCTGCACCAAGTTCGTCAAGAACATGCCCAATGGCCTCGAGACCAACATCGGTGACCGCGGCGTGCGGCTCTCGGGCGGCGAGCGCCAGCGTCTGGCGCTCGCCCGCGTCTTCTTGCAGGACCCCGAGATCCTCATCCTCGACGAGCCGACGAGCGCCCTCGATTCGGAATCAGAGAAGTACATCCAGCGGGCGCTCGACAGCGTCCGTCACCGCAAGACCCTGATCGTGATCGCGCACCGGCTCTCCACCGTGCAGCGCTCCGACCAGATCGTCGTCTTAGACCACGGCGTCATCGAGGAGCGCGGCACACACGCCGACCTGCTCGCTGCCGAGGGTGCCTACCGCAAGCTGTTCGACTTCCAGATCTACGGCTAGAAGCCCACGAAATCCCCTGCGTGACCGGATCCGTGCAGGCGCGCACGTTGTTCACGACTTCTTTGCGCATGCAGACCGGCGGGAGGGTGCAGGGACCATCAGGGACCAACGCGGAAGGATACCACCCTGTCATGCTCTCCGCGGACCGGTGTCCTGCGGGGTGGAGCGGGCGCGTCTCCCCGAGGCTCGCGGCCGGGCGCGCCCCGAGGCTCGCGGCCGGGCGGGGGCGAGGCTCGCGGCCGGGCGCGAGAAGGTTGACTCTCGGGAGACACTGGGTATACTCCTCTAACCCCCGGGGCTGTCCGCTCGCGCCGCGTGCCGGCACGATGACCAAGGGGGCGCGTGCTCTTGACACGCGCACGGCAGTCTGCGTAAAGTAAGGAGTCCCACACAAGGGGATTGTCCTGACGCAGTCAACACCGAGAACGTGGGGAGTCGAGCGGTAAGCGGATCCACATCCGTGCTTCGGCGACACTGAAGCGACCGTCGACTCTGGCCCCACCACTCGGGGCCTTGTTGGTGTCAAGGGTCAGAACCAAGTGCCCACGTGGCACGCGGTCTTTGAAAACTGAACAGCGTGGAAGCCGGTTCGACCCGTCTCTCGGGTCTGCCGGCGGACGCCAGTGCGCCTGAAGCACCGCAAGGTGCCAACAGGCCCAAACAATAACCCGTCATGCGGTTCGAGCGTTGCTGCTCTACCGGCCCTCCGGGTCGGCAAACGACCGCACGACAACGAGGCAGAAGTCCTGCCTCGTCTTTGAGAGCACAAGCTCTTCCAACGCTTGTCCCGCGGCCCTCGGGCCGCGAGCACCAAGTTGTCTCGGAGAGTTTGATCCTGGCTCAGGACGAACGCTGGCGGCGTGCTTAACACATGCAAGTCGAGCGGAAAGGCCCCTTCGGGGGTACTCGAGCGGCGAACGGGTGAGTAACACGTGGGTAACCTGCCCCAAAGCCCGGGATAACGTTTCGAAAGGAACGCTAATACCGGATGTCGTGCAACCTGCCAAGCGGGTTGTACCAAAGGTAGCTTCGGCCTCCGCTTTGGGATGGGCCCGCGCAGCATTAGCTTGTTGGTGGGGTAACGGCCTACCAAGGCTACGATGCTTAGCTGGTCTGAGAGGACGATCAGCCACACTGGGACTGAGATACGGCCCAGACTCCTACGGGAGGCAGCAGTGGGGAATCTTGCGCAATGGGCGAAAGCCTGACGCAGCAACGCCGCGTGAGCGAAGAAGGCCTTCGGGTTGTAAAGCTCTGTCAGGAGGGACGAAGCCACTCGGGTTAATAGCCCAGAGGGTGACGGTACCTCCAGAGGAAGCCCCGGCTAACTACGTGCCAGCAGCCGCGGTAATACGTAGGGGGCTAGCGTTGTCCGGAATTATTGGGCGTAAAGAGCGTGTAGGCGGCTTGCCAAGTCCGATGTGAAAACTCGGGGCTTAACCCCGAGCCTGCATTGGAAACTGGCTTGCTTGAGTCCGGAAGAGGGGACTGGAATTCCTGGTGTAGCGGTGAAATGCGCAGATATCAGGAAGAACACCCGTGGCGAAGGCGGGTCCCTGGGACGGTACTGACGCTGAGACGCGAAAGCGTGGGGAGCAAACAGGATTAGATACCCTGGTAGTCCACGCCGTAAACGATGGGCACTAGGTGTGGGAGGTGTCGACTCCTTCCGTGCCGTAGCTAACGCATTAAGTGCCCCGCCTGGGGAGTACGGCCGCAAGGCTAAAACTCAAAGGAATTGACGGGGGCCCGCACAAGCAGCGGAGCATGTGGTTTAATTCGACGCAACGCGAAGAACCTTACCTGGGTTTGACATGGCCTCGTAACTCCCGGAAACGGGAGCCCTCGCAAGAGCGGGGTCACAGGTGGTGCATGGCTGTCGTCAGCTCGTGTCGTGAGATGTTGGGTTAAGTCCCGCAACGAGCGCAACCCCTGTCCTATGTTGCCATCGGGTAATGCCGGGGACTCGTAGGATACTGCCGGTGACAAACCGGAGGAAGGTGGGGATGACGTCAAGTCATCATGCCCCTTATGTCCAGGGCTACACACGTGCTACAATGGCCGGTCCAAAGGGCTGCAAGACCGCGAGGTGGAGCGAATCCCAAAAAGCCGGTCCCAGTTCGGATTGGAGGCTGAAACTCGCCTCCATGAAGTCGGAGTTGCTAGTAATCGCGGATCAGCAATGCCGCGGTGAATACGTTCCCGGGCCTTGTACACACCGCCCGTCACACCACGAAAGTCGGTAACACCCGAAGCCGGTGGGCTAACCCGCAAGGGAGGCAGCCGTCGAAGGTGGGATCGGTGATTGGGGTGAAGTCGTAACAAGGTAGCCGTACCGGAAGGTGCGGCTGGATCACCTCCTTTCTAGGGAGACGGCGGCACTTACCGCCGTGAGCACAGGTCCACCATGCCGGTCACGATGTGGTCGTCACGACCTTGCCGTGCCGGCGGACCCGTCCTCTGGAAACTCTATGTCGAGCGCCGACGTCCCCGTTTCTCGTCTGGGCCAAAGCCCGGGCGCCAGCGGCCACGCTGTTCAGTTTTGAAAGACGCCCCCTCGCGTCCCCCTGCCGTCGAGTCGCCCCGCGCCCTGGTCAAGAGCGCGCGGCGCCGATCGGCACGTGCCACGGACGCGCGGCGACGAAGGTTCGCCGGCCGCAAGGTCGGCGGCGAAGTGCCGGTGCGCCGGCGCGAACCTTGAAAACTACATAGCGGCAAAGGTGATCAATACGGTCAAGATATTAAGGGCCAACGGCGGATGCCTTGGCGCCAGAAGCCGATGAAGGACGTGGACGGCTGCGATAAGCCCCGGTGAGGTGCTGAACAACCTTCGACCCGGGGATTTCCGAATGGGGGAACCCACGCACGGTAATGCGTGCGTACCCGTGCCTGAACACATAGGGCATGCGGAGGTAAGCAGGGGAACTGAAACATCTTAGTACCCTGAGGAGAGGAAAGAAACCTCGATTCCCTGAGTAGTGGCGAGCGAAAGGGGAACAGCCTAAACCGGATACGCGTGATTGGGTGCGGCCCTAGCGTATCCGGGGTTGTAGGAGTCTGTTTGATCGTCCCGCATGGCGATCGGGGAGTTACAAAAGTCGTGGGTAGCAGAAGGGTCTGGAACGACCCGCCACAGATGGTAATAGCCCAGTACGCGAAACTTGCGACCCTCCCTTACAGGCCACCTGAGTACGACCGGGCACGTGAAACCCGGTCGGAAGCTACGGGGACCACCCCGTAAGGCTAAATACTACCTGGCGACCGATAGCGAACTAGTACCGTGAGGGAAAGGTGAAAAGTACCCCGTGAGGGGAGTGAAATAGTACCTGAAACCGTTGGCCTACAAGCGGTTAGAGCCCGGGCTTGCCCGGGTGATAGCGTGCTTTTTGCATAACGAGCCGGCGAGTTACTCGTCTCTGGCAAGGTTAAGGAAACGGAGCCGTAGCGAAAGCGAGTCTGAATAGGGCGATTTAGTCAGAGGCGGTAGACCCGAAACTGCGTGATCTATCCATGGGCAGGCTGAAGCGGGGGTAAGACCCCGTGAAGGGCCGAACCCACGTAGGTTGAAAACTGCGGGGATGACCTGTGGATCGGAGTGAAAGGCTAATCAAACGCAGAGATATCTGGTTCTCTCCGAAATATATTTAGGTATAGCCTCCTGTGTTCAGTTATGGCTGTAGAGCACTGTTTGCCCTAGGGGCCCTACCAGGTTACCGAAGGCAGATAAACTCCGAATACCATAACTCCAGAGCAGGGGAGTCAGACTGCGGGGGATAAGCTCCGTAGTCGAGAGGGAAACAGCCCAGACCACCAGCTAAGGTCCCTCAGTGCTGGCTAAGTGGAAAAGGATGTGAGAGTGCACAGACAACCAGGATGTTGGCTCAGAAGCAGCCACCATTTAAAGAGTGCGTAATAGCTCACTGGTCAAGTGTTCTTGCGCCGATGATGTAACGGGGCTCAAGCCAGCCACCGAAGCTGTGGAATTCGACCGCAAGGTCGGATTGGTAGGAGAGCATTCCCATGCCGCTGAAGCGGCGGCGACAAGCCAGCCGTGGAGGCATGGGAAGAGAGAATGCCGGCATTAGTAACGAAAGAGGAGCGAGAAACTCCTCCGCCGATTGCCCAAGGTTTCCTGGGTAAAGCTAATCTTCCCAGGGTTAGTCGGGACCTAAGCCGAGGCCGAAAGGCGTAGGCGATGGACAACGGGTTGATATTCCCGTACTACCGACTTGCGTTCGACCGATGGGGGGACACGGTAGGTAAGGTGGACCATGGCGTTGGTTGACCATGGACAAGCGCGTAGGGTTGCGTGTAGGGAAATCCGCACGCTTCAAGCCTGAGACGTGACGTCAGCTGGTGTATTCCGGCGAGCCACTGATTCCATGCCGTCAAGAAAAGCCTCTAGGGAGCAAGTCGTGTACCCGTACCAAGACCGCCACAGGTGGGCAAGTAGAGAATACTAAGGCGATCGAGAGAACCCTCGTTAAGGAACTCGGCAAAATGGCCCCGTAACTTCGGGAGAAGGGGCGCCCCACTGGGTGAGGCCGCTTGCCGGCGGAGCTCAGAGGGGCCGCAGTGAATTGGCTCAAGCGACTGTTTACCAAAAACACAGGTCTCTGCTAAGTCGAAAGACGACGTATAGGGGCTGACGCCTGCCCGGTGCCGGAAGGTTAAGTGGAGTTGTTAGCGTCCTTCGGGGCGCGAAGCAGTGAAATGAAGCCCCGGTAAACGGCGGCCGTAACTATAACGGTCCTAAGGTAGCGAAATTCCTTGTCGGGTAAGTTCCGACCTGCACGAATGGCGTAACGACTTGAGCGCTGTCTCAACGAGGGACTCGGTGAAATTGTAGTATCGGTGAAGATGCCGATTACCCGCAGAAAGACGGAAAGACCCCGTGAACCTTTACTGCAGCTTGACATTGGAATCTGGTGCACGTTGCCCAGGATAGGTGGGAGGCTATGAAGTCGGGACTCTGGTCTCGGTGGAGCCAACCTTGGGATACCACCCTTCGTGTTCTGGGTTTCTAACGCCCGGCCGTGATCCGGCGGGCAGACAGTGTCAGGTGGGCAGTTTGACTGGGGCGGTCGCCTCCCAAAATGTAACGGAGGCGCCCAAAGGTTCCCTCAGCACGATTGGAAACCGTGCGTAGAGTGTAAAGGCACAAGGGAGCTTGACTGCGAGACGGACATGTCGAGCAGGGACGAAAGTCGGGCTTAGTGATCCGGCCGTGGAGAGTGGAATCGCGGTCGCTCAACGGATAAAAGGTACTCCGGGGATAACAGGCTTATCCTCCCCAAGAGTCCACATCGACGGGAGGGTTTGGCACCTCGATGTCGGCTCATCGCATCCTGGGGGTGTAGTAGCTCCCAAGGGTTGGGCTGTTCGCCCATTAAAGCGGTACGTGAGCTGGGTTCAGAACGTCGTGAGACAGTTCGGTCCCTATCTTCTGTGGGCGCTGGACATTTGCGAGGGCTCGTCCCTAGTACGAGAGGACCGGGATGAACAGACCTCTGGTGTATCTGTTGTCGTGCCAACGGCATTGCAGGCTAGCTACGTCTGGAAGAGATAACCGCTGAAAGCATCTAAGCGGGAAGCTCGCCTCAAGATGAGATGTCCCACCACCTCGAGTGGGTAAGGCCCCAGGTAGACCACCTGGTTGATAGGCAGGATGTGTAAGCATGGCAACATGTTCAGCAGACCTGTACTAATTGGCCGAGGGCTTGACTTGACCACCCGCGCCGCTATGTAGCTTTCAGGTCCGCGCCGGCCCCGGCGCCAAAGTTTGCGGGCGCTCGAGCCTGCGCGAACTTTCCGGTGGCCATAGCGGAGGGGATACACCTCTTCCCATCCCGAACAGAGAAGTAAAGTCCTCCAGCGCCGATGGTACTTCGGGGGCGACCCCGCGGGAGAGTAGGACGCCGCCGGGATCTTTCGACGAAGGGGCGGGACGCGGCGAAAGCCGCGTCCCGCCCCTTCGTCGTTTCCGGTGCCGCTTGAGGCGGCCGCGTCTCCGGTCCACACGACGCTCGCCGGCTGCGCCCCAACGAGCGCGGGTGCTCGCGACGTCCGCCCGCCCTGCGGTATGCTGGGCGGCGCTCGGGCGCGACGACTACCCAAACGACACCTGGACGACACCTGGACGACACGTAGACGACACCGAAACGACAGCGGAAAGGCGGGGGAAGCCGTGGCCAAGGCCAGGATCAGCTATCTGAACGACGATGAGAAGCAGTTCGTTCACGAGAAGACCCTGCAGGTGCTGTCCGAGGTCGGGATCGCCTACAACACCCCGCAGGCGATCGACCTGCTCGAGGCGGCGGGGGCCAGGGTCGATCGCGAGACGCTGACGGCGAAGCTGACCTGGGACGTGATCGAGCCGGCGCTGGCGACCGTGCCAAAGCAGATCCTGCTCGCCGGTCGCGACGCCGGCCCACGACGTCGTGCTGGGCGGCGACCGCTGGCTGTGCACGAGCGACGGCATGACCACGTACTGGTACGACGACCTCTCCGGCGAACGCCGCGCCGGCACGAGCGACGACCTCGCCCAGATCACGCGTCTGTGCGACGCGATGCCCGAGATCGACTATCTGTGGCCGACGCTGCAAAGCGGCGACGTCGACGGCAAGATAATGCCTCTGGCGATGCAGGCGATCATGGTGCGCAACTCCCTCAAGCACGTGCAGGACGAGGTGCGCACGCCCGAGATGGTCGGGCCGATCCTCGAGATCTACGAGGCGGCCTGCGGAGCGCCGCTGACCGAGCGGCCCTACTTCTCGGTCACCAACTGCACCATCGCCCCGCTGCAGCACGACAAGGAGATGACCGAGGCCGGCCTTCAGCTCTGCAAGCGGGGCGTCCCCATCTTCGTGCTGCCCATGCCGCAGGTGGGCACCACGGGGCCGGGCACGGTCTTGAGCGACTGCATCGTCAACATGGCCGAGCTGCTGTCGGGCATCGTTCTCTTCCAGCTGGCCAACCCCGGTTGCGCGACCATCTCGGGGATAGGCGCCGGGGTCGCCGACATGCGCACCGGCGGGTACATCTCGGCGGGGCCGGAGATCGGCCTGATCAACATGATCTGCGTCGAGATGAGCAGGTTCTACGGGCTGCTCACCCAGGCGACCGGCATGTCGTCCGACGCCAAGGCGGCCAACTTCCAGTGCGGCTCCGAGGGCGGCATGACCGCGCTCGTGGCGGCCCTGATCGGCTCCGACTCGCTGATCGCCGCCGGAGGGCTCGACGGCGTGCAGCAGTCGAGCCTCGCCAAGATCGTGCTCGACTGCGACCAGATCGGCGCCCTGCGCCGCTACCTGCGCGACGACGCGGTCGACGAGGCGCACGCCCTGATCGACGACATCAAGGCGGTGGGCATCGGTGGCCACTTCCTGGGCCGCAAGAGCACGCGGCAGTTCGGGCGTACCGAGGTGTGGCGGCCGTCGGTGTTCCAGCGCGGCACGTTCGAGGAGTTCAAGGGCACGCCGCTGGTCGAGCAGGCGGTGAACCGGGCCCATGAGGTGCTGGCAAGCTACGAGCCGGAGCCGCTCTCAGACGACGTCGAGCGGCACATCGACGCGGTGATCGCCGACTACAAGGCGAGCCTGACGAAGGCGTAGCAAGGCGTAGCGCGCGAGCGCGCTCGCAGGTGTGAGGTGGCGGGGGGGCGCCGCAGCTGGGGGAGAAGCGGTTCGACCGAGGTTGCGGCGCCTGTTCCCACGAGGCGTGGTGGTCTGGTCCCTGGAGCGAGTCGCGATCATGAGCGTGCCGCGACCATGAGTAAGCCGCGATCATGAGTGAGCCGCGATCATGAACGAGCCGCGACCATGAACGAGCTGCGACCGTGAACGAGCCGGCGGTCGTGCTCGAGCGCGGCCGTGGTCGGTCGGGCGAGCTCGTGCTGCTGCGCCGCGGCGACCAGCTGCAGATCGTCTGCGACGGCGCCTTTGTGATCGCCGGCTGCAACGAGCACTCGAGTCGCGCCCTGGTGACGGCCGCCCGGCCCTGGCTACGCGCGGGTCCGCTGGACGTGCTGATCGGCGGCCTGGGCATGGGGTACGCGCTCGACGAGGCCCTCGACCTGCCCGGGCTGCGCAGCGTCACGGTGGCCGAATACGAGCCGCTGATCGTCGCGTGGTTTGCGACCCACATGCGGGAGCGGGCGTCGCGCGTCGAGCGCGACGCCCGCTCCCGCATAGTCGTCGCCGACGTTCACGACCTGCTCCCCGCGGGCCCGCGGTACGATCTCATCGCCCTCGACACCGACAACGGTCCGCAGTGGCTGATCCGCGCCGACAACGCCCGCCTCTACGAGGCCGGCGGCGTGCGTCTGGTCGCCGTGGCCGTGCGCCCTGACGGTGTTGTCGTGTTCTGGTCGCCCGAGCGGTACGAGGAGTTCGAGGCCAGGTTGCGAGGGCCGTTCGGCCGGGTGCTGGCCCATCCGGCGACCGACGTCGTCGACGGCCGCGACGTCCACTACACGATGTTCGTCTGCGGCGAGCCGCACCCTGACGAGCCGCGGCTTGCGCCTTGAATGTGATACTCCCGGCGTTGCGGGCGAGGGGGAGCGTGTGTAGGGTTGCCGGCAGGTGCGACTGCGAAAGGACCGACGCCTCATGCGACTGACGTGGGACCAGCCCGACGACATCGCGTTTGCGCTCATCGACGAGCATCCCGACGCCGACCCGCTCGACCTGAACTTCGTGACCCTGCACCAGTGGATCATCTCGCTGCCCGACTTCGACGACGACCCCGAGGTCGCCACCGAGGGCAAGCTCGAAGCCGTCGTTCTGGCCTGGCATGCCCAGCTCTGACGACACGATCGGCCTGTTTCCCCTGCGGCTCGTCCTTCTGCCCGGCGAGATCCTGCCGCTGCACATCTTCGAGGAGCGCTACAAGACGCTGATCGGCGAGTGCCGGGCCACCGATAGCGTCTTCGGCGTGCTGCTGGCCGAAGACGACGAGATGGCGCGCAAGGGCTGCACGGCGGCGGTTCACGAGGTCATCGAGGAGCTCGACGACGGGCGCCTGAACATTCTGGCCGTCGGGCGCGACCGCTTTGCCCTGCGTGAGACGATCGAGCCCGCCGACCCCGAGAGCGGTTATCTGCGGGGCCGCATCGAGGTCTTCGGCGACATCGACGAGGACGTGCCGCCGCAAGAGAAGATCGAGGAGCTCGCGGCGAGCCTGTTCCGGCGGATGGTCGAGCTCATGGGTGTCGAGGAGCCGCGCGTGCCGGGCGGGACCGCGCGGCTGTCGTTTCGCCTGGCCGCCGCGGTCGACTTTGGCCGGCCGCTCAAGCAGCGGCTGCTCGAGTCACGCTCCGAAGCCGAGCGCCTCGATCTGCTGATCACGGTCATGAAGGCGCTGATCCCCGGCCTCGAGTTGCGCAAGCAGCGCGAGCAGGCCATCCGCGGCAACGGCAAGGGCAACTAGGCTAGGCTACGCTAGGCGCCCGCGCTCTCTCGCGCCGTCGTTCCGGGCACGAGCACGATCTTGCCGAAGTGGTGTCCTTCCAGCAGCTCGTGGGCCTCGCGAGCCTGCGACAGGGAGAGAGTGCGGCCGATCACCGGTCGCAGCGTGCCCTGCTCGACGAGCCGCGCCACCTCGGTGAGGACCTCGGCGGTGCCGGCGCGGCCGGCATTGCCGGTGCTTGCGAACAGCACCGACGCGTCGACCGCGATCGCCGGACCGGTCGGGATCGTGACCGTCGGCTCCGGTCCAGTGCCGATGCCCACGATGCGCCCCCCCTTGGCGATCATGCCGAGGTCGGCGGCGAGGTTGGCCGACAGGACGAGCTCCAGGACGACGTCGACCCCCTTGCCGTCCGTGAGTCGCTTGACCTCGGCCGCGACGTCGGCGGCCGTGCGGTCGATGGTCTCGTCGGCGCCGAGCTCGCCGACGCGGGCGGCGTCGGCGGCGCTGCCGACCGTGGCCAGCACGCGCGCCCCGCGGGCACGGGCGAGCTGCACGGCGGCGCTGCCCACGCCGCCCGCGGCTCCCTGGACGAGCACGGTCTCGCCGGCTGTGAGCGCCGCGCGCCGCACCAGGCCATACCAGGCGGTCGAGAACGCCAGGCCCAGGGCGGCCGCCTCCTCGAACGAGGCGCCGGCTGGCTTGCGCACGGCCTGCACAGGGGCGATCAGGGCGTACTCGGCGTAGCTGCCCTCGCTGCCTACGCCGAGGCCGGTAAAGAAGACCTCGTCGCCCGGAGCCACGCCTTCGACGTCGGGACCGACAGAGTCCACGACCCCCGCGCCGTCGGAGCCGATCGTCTTGGGCGGCTGCTTGGGCGTGGGAAAGCTGTTGCGGCGCACCGCGGCGTCGATCGGGTTGACCGCGGCGGCCCTGACGGCCACCAGCACCTGGCCGGGTCCGGGCGACGGCGTGTCGATCTCCTCGTACACCAGGACCTCCGGACCGCCGTACTCGTGAATGCGCACCGCCTTCATCCGGGCTCCCTTCGACGCGTGCCTCGATGTCTCTTGGTGTCGGCGGGGGTCATTCCCGTGGTCGTTCGATCTCACGCTTGCGCGGACGACGGGGCGCCGTCCGCGCCGGCGCCCGCGCCGGCCTCTCGCGTGCCGCGTCGCGCTACTGCTGGAGCCGCGCGCGCTGGCGCAGCCGGCCGGCTGCCCGGGCGCCATACCAGGCCGCGACGACCAGGGCGGCCAGAAGCACGGCGAACGGGATGACCGCGCCGAGGGCGACGACGATCGCCTCGAAGCCGCCGACGAGGTGCCGCCACGACGCCGACAGGGCGCCGAGAAAGCCGCCCCTGTGGGCCACGGCGTGGTGCGTCGTCCGCTCGGTGACCGACACCGTCAGGGTGCCGTAGGTGACCTGCTGACGCAGCGCCTTGAGCTGGCCGGTGAGCTCTTCGACTCTGAGCTCGGCGGCGTCGATGCGGGCCTGTACGGCGAGCGCTTCGGTGACGTTGCGCGTCTGAGCCAGGAAGCCCAGCAGGCGCTGGTCTATCCGGCGCGCCTCGGTCAGGCGCGCGTTCAGGTCGACGTACTGGCCGGTGACGTCGTTGGCGCTGGTCTGCACGCCCTGCACGCGGCCCAGCTCGCCGAAGCGCTGAATCGCCGCGTCGTAGGCTGTCGCCGGCACTCGGACGGTGATGTCGGCAAACGGCGGCGACGAGCCGTCGGTGGTCGACACCTGACTCGTCAGCACGTAGCCGCCGTAGCCGGTCGTGAGGCCGATGACCCGGGCAGCCGCCTCGGGCACGCCGCCCTTCGCCACCGTCAGGCTCATCTCGCCGGTGCGCACGAGAAAGCGCCCGGCATCCAGGGGAGACACGTCGCTTTCGATCTGGCCCGAGGGCGCGGGCGTGGCGGCGGCCACGCCCGCGCCCTCGGTGGTCGACGGTGCGCCGGAGATCGGGCCACTCGACACCGCACGGCCGAGCGACACCGACTTGTCTTGCGTCGAGCTGCCGGGCGCAGATATGGCGATCGGCGCGCCGCCTGACGAACCTCCTGGGGAGGGGGGACGCGTCGAAGTGAGGAGGGCGACGGCGGCGGCGCTGAGCAGCAGCGCCGCCGCCGTCGCCCCGGCGAACAGCAGACGGCGGTGACGCAGCAGGCGGGACATCTCGACTCCCTTCGATCGTTGCGTGCGGATGATCTCAAGGGAGACGCCGGGCGCTCTCGGCAGGTTCGCGATGGCTCGCGGCGGGTTCGATGCGGCTCGCGGCAGGGTCGCGACGGCTCGCCGCCCGGGGACCCGTCTCCTAAAGCATGTTCGCCGCCCGGGCGATACAAGGGGCATGCTGCCAGTCGTCAGTCACGAGGCGAAGACCTATCGCTGGCCGTACGCCACTGTCACGTTGATCGGCATCAACGTGCTGGCGTTCGTGTTCGAGCTCTCGGTCGGCGCGCGCTTTGTGCCGTTCCTGCAGGAGTGGGGCCTCGTGCCGGCGCGTGTCAACGCCGAGGTGACCGTCCACAACGTACTGACCCTGGGGACCGCCATGTTCCTGCACGTCGGCTGGATCCACCTGATCGGCAACATGTGGTTCCTGTTCGTCTTCGGCGACGCCGTCGAGGATGCCTTCGGCTGGCGCTGGTTTCTGGCCATCTACCTGCTCTCGGGCTTCTTCGCCAACATCGCCTTCATGGTCGGCACGTCGGGGTCGTCGATTCCCGCGATCGGCGCCAGCGGGGCGATCGCCGGCGTCATGGGCGCGAGCCTCGTGCTGTGGCCGACGGCGCGGCTCAAGATCCCGGCCGTCCTGCTGATCGCCGTGGTGCTCTACATCTCCTACGACGTTCTCGTGGCGATCGGCATGCCGTCGATCGTGCTCGGCGGACCCATCATCTTCATCGTCTCCATGCTTGGATCGGTCGTGTGGTACGCGGTCGGTCGCCAGCGGCGGACCGGGCAAGGGTTCCTGTACTCGATGTTCGTCCTGGTGGGGCTGCCTGCCTGGGTCGTCCTGGGGCTCTTCTTCCTGACGAACCTGTGGAGCGGGGCGCTTTCGGTCGTGAGCCCGGCGTACGGTGGGGCGATCGGTTGGTGGGCTCACATCGGCGGATTCGTCGCCGGGGCGCTCCTTGCCAAGCTCTTTCCCAAGCACCCGATCGTGCTCGCCAAGCGCGCCGTCCTGGGGTAGTCGGTGGAACCGCGCGACAATTGGCTGGAGCGCTGATGGCGCGGCTGCTGGGCTGCCCGCATTGTCGCGCCGAGTTCACCTTTGACGACTGGGCGAAGGCCACGGCGTGCCCTGCCTGCGGGGTGCGCCTGAGCTTCTTCGAGGCCAGTGGCCAGGAGGCGCGCGTGCCGGTGCCGGCCGGCGTCGCGGCGTCGTGGAGCCGGCCGGCCACCCCTCATCCGGACGCCCACCAGACCGGTGCTGCAACTCTTGGAGAGGACGCCGCCCTACCTTCGCGCGCCCCGGAGGGCGCCGCGGCGTGGGCGGCGGCGCAGGCGTTCATGCCGGTACCGCCGCCGCAGGCGCCGCCGCAGCCACCGGCGCCGGCGCCCACGTCGGCGCCCGGCGGCGAAGCCGCCGTGACTGCGACGCCGGGCAGCGAACCCGACACGTCACAGGCGAGCGGGTGGACGTGGAGCGCGCCCGAGGACGAAACGGTGACGCCGGCGGCAGCGACCGCCGCCGCGCCGACCGCCGCCGCCGCCGCTGCGCCGACCGCCGCCGCCGCGCCGACCGCCGCTGTGCCGAACGCTGCCACCTCCCTGTCAGTTGAAGCTGCGCCGATCGCCGGCGCACTCGCGGCTGCACCGGCGCCCAACATCGCAATCGCACCCAGCGTCGCGTTCGCACCTAGCGTCGCGCTCGCGCCCAACATCGCGCCGGCACCCAACATCGCGCTGGCACCAAACACCGCGCTCGCACCCGCGGCCCATACCTTCCCGGCCGGTCCGTCGCGCCCGCACGTCTACACGATCGGCGGCAAGGCACTGGAGTGGAGCAGGGGCTGGACGGTGGTGGTCGTGATCTGGGCGATCGTGGCCGTCGGGCTGGTCGCGACCCGCGTTGAGATGGGCTCGCTCACGGTGATGACGCCGGCCGAGACCGCGGCCATCGCTGCCGTGCAGGCCGTCAAGCTGCCCACCGGAGCGTCGACCGAGGCGGTCCTGCGCTACTCAGCCACTCACGACCTCACCCTCGAGGGCCACGTCGCGACCATCCCCGCCGGCGGGACGCAGATGTGGTATGCGTTCGACCGTCCCTGGGAGCACCGCATCTACGTATACACGGAGCTTCCCGGCGCCAGCATGGTCGGCAAGAACGCGGACCTGTCGTGGACCGTCGCGAACGGCGTCGCGACGGCCGACGGCGCGACCAGGGCGGCGCTCACGAAGGCGGCGCAGACCATGGCTCACCCGCCGTCGCCGAACTCGGTGCGGCCGATACCGGGGATCATCCCCTCGATCCCGCCCGACCTGCAGTAGGGCTTGCTCAGCCGCTCGAGGGGCCGTCGTTGGGCGGCGCGAAGCCGCGTCGCAGCGTGTTCTCGGTGACGACCCGCGGCTCGAGGAACTGCGTCAGGTAGTCGGGGCCGCCGGCCTTGGAGCCGATGCCGCTCATCTTGAAACCACCGAACGGCTGTCGTGCGACCATCGCTCCCGTGATGCCGCGGTTGATGTAGAGGTTGCCGACCCGAAACTCGCGCCTGGCTCGCGCGATGGCCGCGGGGCTGCGCGAGATCAACCCGCCGGTGAGCGCGTACGAAGTGCCGTTGGCGATCTCGAGCGCCTCGTCGAAGTCGCGCGCCTTCATGACGGCCAGCACGGGGCCGAAGATCTCCTCCTGGGCGATCGTCGCTTGCGGGCCGACGTCGGTGAAGATGTGCGGGCCGACGTAAAAGCCGCCGTCGGGCCAGCCGCCGGGAGGCTCGGGGGTCGCGAGAGCGACCGTGGCCTCGCGTCTGCCCTGCTCGATGTAACCCTCGATCGTTGCTCTGGCCTCGGCGGTGATGACCGGGCCGACCCGCGTGGCGGGGTCGCCGGGAGGGCCGACGACGAGGCTGCGCGTGGCCTCGACGAGGCGTTCCAGGAACTCGTCGTAGGCGTGCCGCAGGACGATCGCCCGGGAGCAGGCCGAGCACTTCTGCCCCTGGTAGCCGAAGGCCGAGGCGACCGTCTCGAGCACCGCGACGTCGAGGTCGGCGTCGGCGTCGATGATGATCGCGTTCTTGCCGCCGAGCTCGGCGATGACGCGCTTGATCCAGGCGCGGCCGGGTCGCTCGGCGGCGCGCGCCACGATGTGCAGGCCGACGGCGCGCGAGCCGGTGAAGGCGATGAGGTTGACCTCGGGATGCGTGACGAGCGTCTCGCCGATCTCCTTGCCGGGGCCGGGAAGCAGATTGACGGCGCCGGGCGGCGCGCCGGCGGTCCGCAGGATGCGGGCCAGCTGCGCGCCGATCACGGGCGTCGGTCCGGCCGGCTTGACCACCACGGTGTTGCCGGCGACCAGCGCCGCGCTCGTCATGCCGGTGAGGATGGCCAGGGGAAAGTTCCAGGGGGCGATCACGGCCGCTACGCCGAGCGGCTGGTAGGCGTAGTCGTTGACCTCGCCGGGCAGGCGACCCATGCGCCGCGGGGCGTCGAGGCGCAGCATCTCGCGGCCGTAGTATTCGAGAAAGTCGATCGCCTCGGTGACGTCGGCGTCGGCCTCGCGGCATGGTCTTGCCGGCCTCGACCGTCTCGAGTGCGGCGAGCTCTGCGAGCTCGCCGCGCATGATCTCGGCGGCCCTGAACAGGACGCCGGCGCGCTCGCGCGCCGGCGTGTCGCGCCACGCCGGAAAGGCGCGCCGGGCGGCCTGCACGGCGGCTTCGGTCTCGTCCGGACCGGCGATCTCGACTGTGCCCACCACGCGAGCCGGCCGGGCAGGATCGACCGATGCCACAGTGCCCGCGCCGCGCCGCTCGCGCCCGTCGATCAGCAGCGACTCGTGACGCGCCGGCCGGTCGGCGACCAGGCGCAGCGCCTGGAGCGCTGCGCGCCGGCACTCGAGTCGGGCGAAGTCGGTGTGGGGCTGGTTGACGAACGGACCGGGCGCGGCGGGGTCGGTCGGGCCGACCACCGGCAGGTGCGCCGGCGGCTCGTCGAACTGCGCCGAGGGCGCCGGCGGCGCGATCAGCTCCTCGACGTCGGCGCCCTCGGCGAAGGCGTCGCGCAGGAACGACTCGTTGGCGGTGTTCTCGAGCAGGCGGCGCACGAAATAGGCCATGCCGGGAATGAGCTCGCCGACCGGCGCGTACTCGCGCAGCCGCAGGCCGAGCGAGCGCACGGCCGCCTTGATGGGGTCGCCCATGCCGTGCAGCATCTGGATCTCGAAGCCGTCGTCGGGCACGCCGAGACGGCGGGCGGTGGCCACGGCGGCCGCGAGCGACCGCACGTTGTGGCCGGCGAAGGCCGGGCGCACGACGTCGACGCTCTCCAGCATGAGGCGCGCGAGGCGTTCGTAGGCGACGTCCGAATCGGGCTTGTGCGTGAAGACCGGCATGGGCCAGCCCTCCTGCCGGGCGAGAACGGTCTCGTAGTCCCAGTAAGCGCCCTTGACGAGGCGCACGGTCAGCGGCCGGCTGCGGCTGCGCCCCCAGGCGATCAGGGCCTCCAGGTCGTCGCGGGCGTCGCGCAGGTAGGCCTGCACGACCACGCCGGCCTGGTCGAAGCCGCGAAACTCCTCTTCGTCGAGCAGCTCGGTGAAGACGGTGAAGGTGAGGTCGCGATAGCGGAACTGCTCGAGATCGAGGTTGACGAAGGCGCCGCGTTCGCTGGCCCGGGCCACGATCGGCCGCAGGGCGTCCTTGACGGCCTCGACCGAGCCGCGAAAGTCGAGCGGGTCGATCTGCGAGTAGAGCGAGGTGATCTTGATCGAGACGTTGACCCTGGGCAGCGCTCCCCAGGCCGCGCGGTCGACGGCGGGCGCCTCGGGCCAGGCCTGAGTCTCGCGGGTCAGGTCGTCCAAGAGGTCGAGGTAGCGCTGCTGGTAGGCGGCGGCCTCGCGGGCGCTGACCGACGCCTCGCCGAGCACGTCGATCGTGAATCCCAGGCCGCGGTCGCGCAGCGCCCTGAGGCCGGGCAGCGCCGAGCGGGCGTCGCTGCCGACGATGAAGCGGCGCGCGAACGACAGCATCTCGGCGTGTACGACGCGGGTGGCGGCCGGACGCAGTGGCGAGCGCCGGCCGGCGGCGCCGATCGCCAGGCGCAGCGCGCGCGGCGGCGTGACGCCTGACTGCAGGAAGTACTCGCGCAGGTGGCGGGCGATCTCGGCGCCGCCGGCCAGGGTGGGGAAGACGTCGACGAAACGGAAGAGCTCGACCTTCAGCCGCTCGTCGGCCATGGCCCAGTCCATCATCTCGCCCTGCCAGCGGGCCTGGGAGAGCAGCGCGGGACGCGACCGGTCGACCAGGGAGAAGAGCGTGCGTGCGGTCGCCTGGATGTCGGCTTCGAGGGCGACCGCGTCGGCGTCGGTCGGAAACGCCGCCGGTCGAAGCTCGGCTCTGCCAGTCGCCATGTCATCCTCCTCGGGAGGGCTGCCCATCGGATTCTACCAGCGGCGGCGACGGCGCCTGGTGAGGTACACTACTGCGGCTGCCCGAGCCCCCGTGCCCGAGAGGTGAACGCGTGGACGATTCCGCCCGCCCGACCGCGACCGAGCTGCGACTGCGTGAGTTCACCATGGCCGACTACGAGGCCGTCGACGTGCTCTGGCGGCGGGCCGGCCTGTGGATGAGGCCCTCGGACGGCGCCGAGCAGGTCGCGCTCAAGCTGACGCGCGATCCCGACCTGTTCCTGGTCGCCTGTGCCGGCGAGCGCCTGGTCGGGGTGACGATGGGCGGCTGGGACGGACGCCGGGCCTATGTCTATCACCTGGCGGTCGACCCGGAGTGGCAGCGCCGGGGGGTGGCCGATCGTCTCATGGACGAGCTCGAGGAGCGCTTTCGCGCGAAGGGCGCGCTCAAGGCGAAGCTGCAGATCGTGGTCGGCAACGACGCCTCCATGGCGTTCTTCGCGGCGCGCGGCTACCGGCTCGAGACCGACTGCACGCCGTGGGGCAGAGAGCTCGTCGAGGGCGGCGCGCCCGACGACTGGGAGCCCAACTAGGAGCCGGGAGACGGATCGTCGGACGGGCCGCGCGCCGGACGCCGGCCGCGGACGGCAGGCCGCCGGACGGCGCACGCGGGCACGGCAGGGACGAAGAAAAGGGCGAGCGATGGACCCCGCGATCATCTGGGACCCGATCTACACCGAACACGACACGGGTGGGCACATCGAGTCGCCGGACCGGGCGGCGGCGATCGTGGCGTGGCTCGAGCAGACCGACCTCTGGCCGCGGCTGCAGGTGATCAAGCCGCACCCGGCCACCGTCGACGACCTGCTGACCGTGCACACCGCCGGCCACGTTCGGCGCGTGCGCGAGGCGGCAGAGAGCGGCGGCGCCTGGCTCGACCCCGACACCTTCGTCTCGACGCGCAGCTTCGAGGTCGCGCTGCTGGCCGCCGGAGGAGCGCTCGACATCGTCTCGGGCTGGAAGCGCGGACTCGCTCCGTTCGCGCTCGTGCGGCCGCCGGGCCACCACGCCATGCCCGACCACGCGATGGGCTTCTGCCTGTTCGACAACATCGCCATCCTGGCGCACCGGCTGCTGACCGACGGCTTGGCGCGCGTGCTCATCCTCGACTGGGACGTGCATCACGGCAACGGCACGCAGGCGATCTTCTACGACGATCCCCGCGTGCTGTTCGTCTCGCTGCACCAGTGGCCGTTCTTTCCGGGTACGGGCTGGTACTCCGAGACGGGCGCTGGTGCGGGCGAGGGATTCACCGTGAACGTGCCGTTCCCGGCGGGCTCGACCGACGGCGACTACGTCCACGCCTTCCGCGAGCTGATCGAGCCGATCGTCGCCCAGTTCGCGCCCCAGGCCGTGCTGGTCTCGTCGGGCCAGGACATCCACGTCGACGACTACCTCGGCTCGATGATGGTCACCGACGCCGGCTTTGCCCAGATGGGAGCGCGAGCAGCGGCGATGGCCGCCCGGGCCGACGACCGCCTGGGATTCGTGCTGGAAGGCGGCTACAACAACGTCGCCAGTGCGCACGCGGTCGAAGCCACCCTGCGCGCCGTGGCCGACGGCGGGGCCGAACCCGTGGGGGAGCCGAGCGCGCACGGCAAGGTCGTGGTCGCCAGGGCAGTCGAGACGCAGCGCCGCTACTGGGACCTCTGAGGCGCGGGCGCCGGCCGCCGCGGCGGCCCCTCGAGCCCTGCTTCTGAGCCTGAATTCAACTTCGCCGGAGCCGCTGCCGAAACTAGAGAAGGAAGAGCGTACCCCTAGTCGAAACCGGGGTCCGTGTGCTACCATATGGCCCACCGGGGGGCCGGCTCTGCGAGCCGGCTTTCATCGTGTAGGAGGTTGGTAGGTTGTTGGTCGAAGAAGCGCTCGAGTGCCACGAGTGCGCCGCCATCTGTGAGAAGGTCGTCTACCCGGCCACCTGTCTAGCGTCGAGCTGCCGGTACCTGTACGCCTTCAAGGAGAGGGGTCGCACCTTCTTTGGTTGCATCGAGAAAGTCTTTCGTCACGAGATCGAGCTCGAGCTGTTCCGCGAGCTCGAGCGCACCAAGGGCGGGTTCGGCGTCGTGAAGATGGCGCGCCAGCCGCTCGAGCAATGCGCCGTCGCGGTGCAGAGCTGCTACCAGTGCGCCGAAGTCCCCCTGTGTCGCAACATGTACTTCCGGCGCCGCGAGCGCCGTACCGTCGAGGCCTTCGAGGAGTAGCCCTCCCGGGGCGCGACGGCGCCGGCCGCGGCGTCCGTTCTGCCCGCTTGCGGCCCATTCGGGCCCGTCGCGCTGCCCGCGCGAACGGGTGCGCCGCGAACGGGTATACTGTGTGTGTTCGACCGGCCTCTCCGCCGGCCTTCGTCCGTGGGGGCGAATCGGTTTCGACATGGAGTGACTCCGGTTGGAGCAGCAAGCCGAGGTCCGGTGGCCTCGTTAAACTGCCGGAACGAATCACCTGCCGAGAGTAATCTCGCACTGGCTGCCTAAACAGTAGCCACGTCGCCTCTGCTGAGCCCGCGGGCAGAGATGCGGCGTCGCCAGCGGGCTAGGGACCGGCTGGTCCGCTCTGTCCGGCCGCGACCGAAGACAACCAGAGCTGGCGAACCAGATCCGGCCGACGCGGAGCTGGCAAGCGAGATAAAATGCGCCGGCTAAGCTTGTAGAGACTCCGCCAGGGCCTTCGTGGACGCGGGTTCGAGTCCCGCCGCCTCCACCAGCGTTGTCACGATGACAACGTTTTCCCCCGCAAACGGGCGTAGTGGGCCTACCCGTTCGCTCATCCGTATGAAGCCATGATCACAACCAGTGGGGCCGACGAGCCCGTGGAAGTCGCGAACCCGACCCCGTCGCGGGGCTCGTAGAACGTCTCGCCGTTGAGCGGTCGGGATGCGTGGTGTACAACGAATCGACCGGGCACCGGGTTGTCTTGACGCAGTGATCTGCGGCGCCGAGAGATTCTTCCCCCGGGCAATGCGCCCGAGTCCGTGCGCCTCGAGCATCGAGGTCGCCAAGGGCGGCGACCTGTTCCGAAGGGACACGCAGCCATGATCACTGCCATCAAGAACGCAAGAGTGTTCGACGGCAACGACATCATCGAGGCCCGAACCGTCGTGATCGAGGGAACGCGGGTCATGGCGGTCGGCGGCGCGGTCCCCCTGGGCGCGAAGATCGTCGACGCCGATGGGTCGACTCTGCTGCCGGGCCTCATCGACTCTCACGTCCATACTGACATGGACGGCCTGCGCGATGCGCTGCGATTCGGTGTGACCACAGAGCTTGAGATGATGGGCCGCTGGTCGGCGAGACAACGCAGGCGGATCGCTGAGCGGAGCAACGTCGCAGATCTACGTTCCCCCGGCATGGGCGTGACTGCGGAGGGTGGTCACCCGACCGAGTACATGAGTTCGAGCAACAACCTGCTCATACGCCTGCTGTACCGCTTTCCGTTCGTGCGGGACGCCGGCGAGGCCGTGGAGTTCGTGGACAAGCAGGTTGCCAGAGGCGCGGACTACATCAAGATCTTCATCGAGGGAGGAGACTGCATCGGTTTCCCCGGACTTCCCGTGCTGGATGACGAGACTCTTCATGCAGCGGTGAAGCAAGCCCATCGGCATGAGAAGCTTGCGATCGTCCATGTGACGACTGCGGACGCCACGAAGAGGGCCATTGACGCTGGAGTCGATGGATTGGGGCACGTCTTCTTCGATCGCCGGCACACGCCGGAGCTGATCGCGGACATAGCCGCATCAGGGGCGTTTGTCATTCCGACCGTGGTGACGATCTCGTCGGCGCTTGGGCATAGTGGCGCCGCGCTGGCTGCCGACGAGCGAGTGAGTTCGAGGCTCAGCCGGCAGTGGCTGGACTCCCTCTCGCGCAGCATGAACGTCTACCCACAAGGGAAGCTCGAAGATACCTTTGCCACGGTCAGCGCGCTCCGTGAGGCCGGTGTCGACATCCTCGCTGGCTCTGACGTGTCGGAACCGCTACCGATCCTGGGCGGTCTTGCCCACGGTGCCAGTCTGCATCGCGAGCTCCAGCTGCTGGTTGACGCCGGTCTGACGCCCACGGAAGCCTTGCGAGCGGCGACCAGCACGCCTGCGCGGCGGTTCGGGCTGGACGACCGAGGGAGGATCGCGCCGGGTGCCCGTGCGGACCTGCTGCTCGTGAAGGGCGATCCGACCATGGATATCACCGACACACTGTCGATTGAAGCCGTGTGGCGCCGTGGCGCCCGTTTGCAGGCTTGATGTACGGACGCGTGCGGTGGAGGCGGAGGCATGAGATTCCGGGCCAGGGTGATCCCAACGGGCAACGCGACTGGTGTCGAGGTACCGGCGGATGTCATGAAGGCCCTCGGTCCCGGCTCGCGACCCCTGATACTCGTCACGATCAAAGGTCATGCATGGCGCAGCAGGGTCGCGTCGATGCGCGGCCAGCACCTGGTCGGGATCAGTGCGGCGAACCGTGCCGCTGGCGGAATCGCCGAAGGCGACGTCGTCGAGGTCGATCTCGAGCTCGACACCGAGCCGAGGGAAGTGACCGAGCCGCCAGACCTCGCCAAGGCGTTGAACAACGACCCGGTAGCGAGAGCCGCTTTCGACCGGTTGCCCTATGGCCTCAAGCGCAGGCATGTCGCCGCCATCGAGGAAGCCAAGACCTCAGAAGTTCGACTACGCAGGATCGCCAAGCTGGTCGGAACGATGAGGTAAGAGTGCGCTTGGGCCCAGGCGCCTGCGGCGATCGGATAACGCCGCCCGGCCGTCTTCCGGAGTCTTGCCGCCGGTCGGGGGCGGTGTCGCCACACGTGAGGGGCAGGGCGGCGGGCCTGCCACGGGGCCTCCGTCCGCCAGGGTCCGTGATCACGGAGTCGAAAGGGCTTCCAGCAGGCCTCGAAGCTCTGCGGGCGGGTTCGAGAGTTGCCCCCTTGGGTCCACCATGACTTTCTCGATCGAACGTGCGGCCCCGTCTGCGGCGGGGCCGTTTCCGTCCGGAGGTGCGCAGTCTCTTGTGGGGGCGTCGAGGCGTTCCGCCTCGAATGATATCGTTGCGGCGGGCCGGCCGGCCCGCC
This sequence comes from uncultured Actinomycetes bacterium, assembly GCA_963751565.1. GTDB lineage: Bacteria > Actinomycetota > Thermoleophilia > UBA2241 > UBA2241 > Bog-752. Next base: position 196,412 of record CAVVVA010000005.1, read on the forward strand.
GCAACCAGCGCGACGCCGGCACGAGCGGCTCGAGCGGCAGTCGCGGCGCCGCGGCCGACGGAAAGGGGGGTCAGAAGCGATGGCTGGGCAGCGCACGCTGGGGATCAACGGGCTGGGCCGCATCGGCAAGCTGGTGCTCTGGTATCAGCTGGCTCGCGACGATTTCGACCGCATCGTGGTCAACGTGGGCAGGCCCGTGGGCACGTCGCTGGAGTCGGTCGTCCAGTACATCGCCAAGGACAGCACGTACGGTCCGCTGCACCGCTTCCTGCACGGGCAGGCCGGCGTGCGCGACATGCGCGTCTCGACGAGCAGCGCGGCCTGATCGGCGCCTACGGCAAGGAGATCGTCGTCCTGCGTGAGGCGAGAAGCCCCAGGGACATCCCCTGGCGCGACAACGGCGTCTCTCTCGTGGTCGAGTGCACCGGCATCTTTCGCGACCCCCATGCCGGGCTCGACGCGGCCCGGGGATCGCTCCGCGGCCACCTGGCCGCCGGGGCGCGGACCGTGGTGGTGAGCTCGCCGTTCTCGAGCAAGCCGAAAGGCGTCCCGCTGCCCGACGATGCGACGATCCTCATCCACGGCATCAACGACTACCAGTTCGACGCCGCCAGGCACCGGCTGGTCTCGGCGGCGTCGTGCACGACCACCGCGCTGGCTCACATGATGCGGCCGCTCCTCGAGCGCGACCTCACGCGCAACATGATTACCGCCGGCATGAGCACGGTGCACGCGGCCACCAACTCGCAGCCCGTGCTCGACGCCGTGCCGGCGGCCGGCGCCACCGATCTGCGCAAGACGCGCGGCGCGCTGGGCAACGTGGTGCTCACCTCGACCAACGCCGCCGCGGCCCTTGAACAGGTCATGCCCGAGATCGCGCGCATCGGCTTCATGGCCGATTCGGTGCGCATCCCCACGGCCAGCGTGAGCCTCATCATCCTGAACGTGACCTTCCAGAACAGAGCCCTGCCCGACGGTACGGTCGCCGTCGAGCGCGAGGCCATCAACGCCATCTACCGGGAGGCGGCGCAAGGCGAGGCGCGGGGGCTTCTCAAGTACAGCGACGAGCAGAACGTGTCACTCGACATGCTGGGCGAGAACGCCGCCGTGGTCATCGAAGGCGTCGAGACGCACACGCGCACGGGCTTCATCGACCTGGACGTGCCGGCCGGACCGCCCGGCTCGGCGGCTCAGGGCGGCACGGTGCGCATGCCGCTCACCCACGTCAAGATCTTTGGCTGGTACGACAACGAGATGGGCAGCTACACCTATCGGCTCGGCGAGCTCACCACGGCCGTGGCCAGGAGCATGTAGGGCGCACGCGTACCCCCGCGGTGACAGCCCGGTTTCCCACTTGGGGGTGACGACCGGGATGGTTTCGCCCAGGTAAGGTCATCGATGACTCGTGTCGTATCCGTGATCCGCCGCACGCCGGCTTGCCGGCGGCGCGCGGCGCCACAAGGAGGGTTTGCCAGATGAGCGACGTTCATGAGCAGGGGCTGGAGAGCGCGCCGGAGGCCTGCCAGCGGCCGCAGGCCGTCGGAGACGGCGGCGACGCGGTCGTGGCGGCGCGTGACCTCACGCGCCGCTACGGCTCAGGCGACGCCGCCGTCGATGCCCTGCGGGGCATCTCGATCGATCTCGCGCGGGGCCGCTTCACGGCGATCATGGGGCCATCGGGCTCGGGCAAGTCGACCCTCATGCACGTCCTCGCCGGGCTCGACGAGCCCACCAGCGGCGCCGTCTGGATCGACGGCGTCCAGATCACCGCGCTCAAGGAGCGCCAGCTCACCCAGCTCCGCCGCGACAAGGTCGGCTTCATCTTCCAGACCTTCAACCTGCTGCCGATGCTCACCGCCCAGGAGAATCTGGTGCTGCCCCTGACCATCGCCGGACGCAAGTCCGACGACGGCTGGCTCGACACCCTCGTGCGCGCCGTCGACCTGGGCGATCGTCTCGGCCACCGCCCATCCGAGCTGTCGGGCGGCCAGCAGCAGCGCGTCGCCATCGCCCGCGCGCTGGTGAGCCGCCCGGTCGTGATCTTCGCCGACGAGCCGACCGGCAACCTCGACTCGAAGACCGGCGACGAGGTGCTCGGCCTGCTGCGCCGTTCGGCCGACGAGTTCGGCCAGACCATCGTCATGGTCACCCACGACGCCCGCGCCGCCACCGTGGCCGACCGCATCGTCTTTCTGCAGGACGGACGCGTCGAGCTCGACTGCGGGCGCATGAGCCGCGACGAGATCTACGACACGATCAAGTCGCTCGAGGCAAGCTCCGAGCGTAACGGCGGGCCGGCGCGATGATCCGCCTGTCGCTGCGCGACCTGTGGAGCCGCAAGCTCCGCACGGTCCTCACGATGCTGGCGATCGTGCTGGGGGTCGCCATGATCGCCGGCACCTACGTCATCACCGACCAGATCAACAACGGTTTTCACAACATCTTCGAGAAGGCGGCGGTCGGCACCGACGTGAACATCACGCACAAGGCGGCGTTCCAGGGCCAGAACCTGTTCGCCTCCGGCGGTTCGCTGCCGGTTTCGCTGCTCGGCCAGGTCAAGGCCGTGAGCGGTGTGGCCGACGCCGCCGGCAGCGTCGAGGGCAGCGGCGCCGTGGTCGTGAACGGCAAGTCCGTGAACACCGGCGGGGCGCCCACCCTGGTCTTTTCGACGGCGCCGCCGCGCTTCAGCCGGAGCACGTACATCGCCGGTGCGGCGCCGTCGCGCGACGGCACGGTCGCGATCAACGCCAAGCTGGCCAGCGACAAGCACCTGCAGGTGGGCGACACGATCGGCCTCGCCACCGAACAGGGTGTCCGGCAGGTCGTCATCTCGGGCGTGTTCGACTTTGGCGACTCGACGTCGATCGGCGGCGCCACGCTGGTCGCGACCACGCGTGGCCGACGCGCAGCGCTGGTACAACCTCGAGGGCCAGTATTCGAGCATCTCGGTCGCCGCCGAGCCGGGCGTCACGCCCGAGACGCTCGCCGCGCGCCTCACGAAGGCGCTGCCGGCCTACGCCGAGGTCAAGACCTCGGCGCAGACCGTGGCCGACTCGACCAAGGCCGTCAGCGACGCCATCGGCAACGTTCTGAGAACCATCCTGCTGGCCTTCGGCGGGGTGGCCGTGATCGTCGGCGCCTTCATCATCTTCAACGCCTTCTCGATCACCGTCGCCCAGCGCATCCGCGAGTTCGCCATGCTGCGCTCGCTGGGCGCCACGCGCCGCCAGGTGCTGGCCGGCGTGATCGGCGAGGCCGGTGCGCTCGGCCTTGTCGCCTCGCTTCTGGGCATCGCCGCCGGCATCGGCATCGCCAAGGGCATCAATGCCCTGTTCCATGCGGTCGGCGCCGACATTCCCACGTCGGGCATCGCCCTGGCCCCGCGCACCATCGTGGTGTCGCTCGTCGTCGGGGTCGGCGTGGCGCTGCTCGCCGCGCTGGCGCCGGCGTTGCGGGCCACGCGGGTGCCGCCCGTGGCGGCCCTGCACGAGGGCGCGACCCTGCCGCCGTCGGTTGTCGGTCGGTACAGCCCGGTGCTCGCGGTCGCCGCGGCCCTTCTTGGCGCGGCGGCGCTCGCCGCCGGCATGTTCGTCCACGGTGCGACCACGACGCGCCTGCTCGAGATGGCTCTCGGCGCGGTGCTCATCTTCGTGGCCGTGGCCATGGTCGCCAAGCACGTCGTGCGGCCGCTGGCCGGCGTGATCGGCTGGCCGGCCGCCCGCTTTGCCGGCAGCAGCGGCCGGCTGGCCCGCGAGAACGCGACGCGGAACCCGGCGCGCACCGCCGCGACTGCCGCCGCCCTCATGATCGGCCTCGCCGTGGTGGTGTTCGTGGCGGTGTTCGCGCAGGGGTTCAAGGCGTCGTTCGTGAGCGCCGTCGACCGCTCAGTCAACGCGGCCATCGTGGTGAGCGGGCAAGGCGGCCAGACGGTGCCCGAGGCGGCGCTCGCCACGGTGCGTGCCGTTCCGGGCGTCGATCAGGCCGCCGGCATCTACGCGGCCACCGCGCAGATCAACGGCGGCAGCACGGCGGACCTGGTCGGGGTCGACCCGGTCACCTTCGGCCCACTGTGGCGTTTTCACTGGCTCAAGGGCGGTACCGACGCGCTGCTCGGCCGCCTCACGGCTCAATCGGCGCTCGTCGAGGAGCAGTTCGCCGCCAGGTACGACCTGTCGAGGGGCAAGAGCTTCACGGCGCTCGGACAGACCGGCGCAAGGCAGCGGTTCACGGTGATCGGCGAGTACCGCGACCCGACGTTGCTCACCGGCTTCACCGTGTCGCAGAGCGCCTTCGACGCGCTCGTCCCCAGCGACCAGCGGGACCCCCTCTACATCATCGCCGCGAGCACCGATCCCGGCCAGACCAAGACGGCCGTGACCACCGCGCTCAAGGCGTTCCCGACGGCCACGGTGCAGACCAAGGCCGAGTACACCGCCTCGCTCAAGAAGCAGGTCGACCAGCTGCTGACCATGATCTACGCCCTGCTGGCCGTGAGCGTCATCATCTCGGTCTTCGGCATCGTCAACACGCTGGTGCTGTCGGTGTACGAGCGCACCCGCGAGATCGGCATGCTGCGGGCCATCGGCACGACCCGGCGGCAGATGCGGCGCATCGTGCGCTACGAGAGCGTGATCACCTCGGTCATCGGCGGCATTCTGGGGACGGTGCTCGGCGTGGTGTTCGCCTACGTCGTGTCGTCGCGCCTCGCCTCGCAGGGCATCACCTTCTCGGTACCCTGGGGCCAGCTCGCGGTCTTTCTGGTCGTGGCCGCCATCGTCGGGGTGATCGCCGCCGTGCTGCCGGCGCGTCGGGCCGCCCGGGTGAACATCCTCGACGCCATCCACTACGAATGATCCCCGCGGGGAACAACCAGGTCAGATGACCGACCCGCAACAGAAGGGCGGTGGCGCGCCACCGCTGGCCGACCCGCTCCGCGACGAGCTCGAAGCGCGCGCGGCGGAGCTGCGCGCGCTCATCGCGGCAGCGCCTGTGACGGCGTCCTACGGCCCTGCGGTCGGCTTCGTCGAGCTGCGCGAACGCCGCCGCCGGCGTCTTTTTCTGGCGTCCGGCGGCGTCCTGGCGGCGGCGGGCGCCCTGCTGTTCGTCCTCATCGTGACCGGCGTGTCGCTGCTCGGCGTCACGATCCTCGCCCCCGGCGTGCTGCTGCTCGCCCTGGCGATCGGCTGGCGGCCCTTCTACTGGCTGTACCTTCCCGGCCTCGCGCTGGCCGGCTGGGGCGCCGGCATGATCGTCGACAAGGCGCTCGGCTCGCCCGCGCTGCTCAGTCTCGTGGGCCTCGGCTGTGGCTTGATGCTCGCCTGGCTCATCCGCCGGCTCCAGACCGGCTGGGCGCACCTCTGGCCGTTGCTGTGTGGTCTGTTTCTGGCCGGCGCCGGCCTGCTGGTCGGTCTCGCGCATCCGTGGCCGGTCGTCTGGCGCGCCTGGCCGCTTCTGATCGTGGCGCTCGGCGTGGCTCTCGTGGTGCGCGCGGTGCTGCCCGCTCACACGTCTGGGGGACCACCGGCGCGCACCTGATCCCGGTCCGCGCCTATAACCCGAGCGCGCGCCCGACGCCGGTACGCGCCTCACCCCGGCGCGCGCCTGACGCCAGCGCGCACCTCACCCCGGCGCGGCGGACGAGCGATCTGTGCGCCGGTACGGCGGGAGCGGCGACTTGTGTGCCGCCGCCGGAGACCGTCATCATGAGGGCATGACCACTCCATCGTTCGAGCAGGGACCCATCCGGCCGCCCAGCGAGGCCTCGAGCCTGCTCGTGCGCGTCGTGCGCAACTGCGGCTGGAACCGCTGCCGCTTCTGCCCGGTCTACAAGGGCTGCCGCTTCTCCGTGCGCTGCCTCGGCGACGTGCTGGCCGATGTCGATGCCATGAGAGCGGCCGCCGACGCGCTCGGGGGCGAGCCGACGACCGCGCTGCGGGCCGCGTCCGTACCGCCCGAGGCGTTCCAGGTGGCGCTGTTTCTACGCGACGGAGCACGCTCGGTGTTCCTGCAGGATGCCGACCCCTGCGCGCTGGCGGCCGACAGGCTCGCCGCCGTGATCGAGCACGTCCGTGGAGCGTTTCCGACCGTGACGCGCGTGACGACCTACGGGCGGGCGGCGACGCTGGCGCGTCGCCGCCCGGCGGAGCTCGCCCTGCTTCGCGCGGCGGGGCTGACGCGCGTACACCTGGGCATGGAGTCGGGGTCCGACGAGGTGCTGGCCCGTGTCGAGAAGGGCTGCACGGCGGCGCGAGCTCGTGACGGCCGGCCGTCAGGTTCTCGCGGGGGGCATGGAGCTGTGCTTCTACGTCATGCCGGGCCTGGGTGGCCGCGACCTCGCGGGCGAACACCTGCGCGGCACCGCGGCCGTGCTGCGCGAGGTCGCCGCCGCAGCGACGGCGGCGCGTCCGCTGGTCGTCCGCCTGCGCACCACGGCGGTCGTACCGGGCACGCCGCTGGCCGACGACGAGGCCGCCGGCCGCTTTGCTCTGCCCGACGACATCGAGGTCGCCGCCGAGTTGCGCGCGCTGCTCGAGCTGCTGGACGGTGTGCGCCTCGAGCTGCGCTCCGACCATGCCCTCAACCTCATGCCCGGCCTCGAGGGTTCGCTGCCCGACGATCTTGAGCGCTTGATCGATCTGGTCGACCGGCTGCTGGCGCTGCCGCCCGACGAGCAGGCCGAGTTCGCCCTGGGCGCTCGCGTGGGGGTCTACCGGGCGCCCCGCGACCTGCGCGACGAGCAGGCAAGACAGGCGCTGCGCCGGCGTGTGACCGGCGCCGACGGGGCTCCCGACATCGAAAAGCTCGAAGCCGCCAAGCGCATACGCGCGCGGTTTCTCTGACGGCGGGGAGCCGAACGGGCCGGCGGTCGATGGCTCATCCGCCAGGCGGGCGGCCGATCGTTCACCCCACCAACTGGCAGCCGATCGCTCATCCCGCGGGCCGGCGGCCGATGGTCGACGGCTCGTCCCACGGACCGGTCGCGACCCGCGAGCCGGTCTCCCTTACGGATCGATTGCGCCTGCCAGATACCGCTGGATGGTCGGCCCGACGGCGGCGGCGAGCGAGTCGACGTCGGCCGAGGCCAGGGGCTCGACCTGGCCGACGTAGCGGAGCAGCACGAGGCCGACCAGCTGCGACCCGGCCAGGGTGGCGCGCAGCTCGGCGTCGGGTACGCCCAGGGCGGTCGCGATCGGACCGAAGATCTCTTTGACGAGGAGACGGCGGACGAGCTGCGCCGCCTGTTCGTTCGAGACCACCGAGCGCAGCATGGCCATGAAGATCGGTCTGTTGGCGGAGTCTTCCCAGACGGTCAGGAAGCGGCGCACGACCTGTTCGCCGATGCGGTCGTGGTCGCCGGCGAGGAGCGCCGGCAGGAAGGCCGCGGGCGAGATCGGCAGCTCGAGGGCGGCCTCGAAGAGCTGCTCCTTGGCGCCGAAGTAGTGGTGCACGAGGGCGGGGTCGACGCCGGCGTGCGCGGCGATGCCACGGATCGTCGCGCCGTCGTAGCCGTTCTCGGCAAACTGCGCGCGGGCGGCCGCGAGGATGTCGTCGCGCGCGCCGCTCTCGCCGGGGCGCCGGCCGGTGTGAGCGGGACGCTCACCGACGGGGATCGCGGCCGTCGGCGCCGCATCTGTCGCGGGGCCGGTCACTCGACCGCGTCGGTCGCCGCGGGGGCGGCCGCCGAACGCATCGCCTCGCCGGCCTCCGCGGGGCGGCCGACTGCAGGAACGACCGTCGCCTCGCGCTCAGCCCTGCTCAGCTCCTCGTGTCCCGCGTGCTCGCCCAGCCGCCGTCCGGTCATGAGCGCCGGGATGACGGCCAGCAGTGCGGCCAGTGCGGCCACGTAGAACGGCCACTCGAACGACCGCGCGATGTCGTCGCGGAAGATGGCCGCCGTCACCTGCGACGCCTGTTGCCTCGAAGCCGCCTGGGGCGTGCCGGCCGGCGGTCGGGGCGCGCCGTGAAGCGGATCCCTGACCAGAGTCGTGGCGGCGTCGCCACCGGACGACGCGGCCGCCGCCTGGGCGTTCCTGACGATGGTCGCGGTGTACACCGCCTTCTCTTGCGGTGAGAGCTGAGCCGACGACCGCACGTAGCCGACCGACTGCTTCGTCGCCGTCAGGGCGTTGGTCGCGGCCGTGTGCGTGAAGATCGCGACGAGCAGGGCGACGCCGATCGTAAAACCGATCTGACGCAGCGTGTTCAACGCGCCCGAACCGACGCCGCGCACCTGGGGCGGCAGTGACGCCATCGAGGCGGCCGAGAGCGTCGGCATGGCAAAGCCCATGCCGGCGCCGATGAATGCAGCCCGCCACATGACGTCGCCGAGGGTCGTGTCGCCGCCGAGCTGGGCCAGAAGGGCCAGGCCGACGGCGAAGAGTCCGGCGCCGAGCGCGGCCGGCAGGCGCGGACCGATGCGGTCGTTCAGCCGTCCCGCGTTGGGCGCGATCACGAGTGCGATCACCGGCATGATCGTCAGGGCCAGCGCCGCCTTCAGCTCGGAGTAGCCCAGGACGGAGACCAGGAAGATGACGATCATGAGGAACGTGCCGCCCATCGACATACCGATGAACATGATGGCCGTGTTGGCGGCCGTGAACGACCGGATGCGCAGCAGCTTGAAGGGGAACATGGGTTGGCTTATGCGCAGCTCCCACCACATGAAGGCGGGGTAGGCCACTACGGCGCCGGCGAACAGGCCGAGGATGGCCGGTGAGGTCCAGCCCCATGAGTCGCCCTGGACGAGCGCCAGCGTGAACATGAACAGGCCGGCGGCGGCGATCGCGATGCCGGGCACGTCGATGCCGCCTTGCGTGCCGGCATGCTGCCGGCGAGCGGGGATCACCAGTGCGGCAAAGACGACGGCCGCGATGCCGATCGGCACGTTGACGAAGAAGATCCAGTGCCAGCCGACCTTGGTGACGAGCAGGCCGCCGAGGGTCGGGCCGACGGCCGCGGCGGCGGTGCCCAGCGCTCCCCAGAGACCGACCGCCATGCCCTGCTGGCGCCTGGGAAAGGCGCCCAGCACGATCGCCAGCGAGATCGTGAGGAGCGCGGCGCCGCCGAGACCCTGGCCGGCGCGGAAGGCGATCAGCCAGTCGATCGTGGGAGCGAAGCCGCAGGCAAGCGAGAAGACGGTGAAGGTGGCCAGGCCGAAGATGAAGACCCGCTTCTGGCCGAACTTGTCGCCGATGCGGCCCATCGAAAGAAACGACACGGCCAGCACGAGGCTGTAGGCGTTGAGCACCCACGAGGCGTGCGGCAGCGACGTGTTGAGGTCGTTTCTGATGGCCGGGATGGCGATGTTGACGATGGTCACGTCGAGCAGGGCCATGAACATGCCCACCGATACGGCCACCAGGATCCACCACTTGCGTGGGTGGCCCTGGTCGTCCACCGCGGCGGGGCGTGCGGAAGTTGCGGTCGTTGCGGTCGTGCTCAAGCGGTGCTCCCTGTGTCGGCGTCGGTCGGTTCGTTAGCAGGGTCGACGGCCGGGTCATGGGCCGCCGCCGTCGGCGACTGCGTCGTGATCTGCACGAATGTTTCCTCAAAGGTGGCGTTGACAATCCTCAGGTCGGCGGCGACGTGGTGCGCGTCGAGCGCGCCCCGCACGCGCGTCAGGTCGCCGCCCGGCACGCGCACGCGGCGGCCGGCGAGAGCGAGCGGCAGGCCGGCCGCGTCGAGCGCCCGGAAGGCGTCGTCCCAGCGCGGGCAGTCGACCTCGACCGCGGTCGCGTCGCCCACGATCTCGTCGATGGTCCCCTGAGCGACGACCCGACCGGCAGCCATGAGCAGCAGCCTGTCGCACTGCTCGGCCTCGTCTAAGGAGTGCGTGGTCACGAGCACCCCGGCGCCCGCTTCGGCAGCCTCGCGGATGGTATCCCACAGGCGCGCGCGAGCGAGAGGCGCCACACCCGAGGTGGGCTCGTCGAGGACCAGTAGCTCGGGATGGTGAGACAGCGCCGCCGCAAACGCCAGGCGCCGTCGCAGGCCGAGCGACAGGTCGCGCACGAGCGCGCGGCCGTGCGCGGCGAGCTCGGGGTCGGCCGCGGCTGCCGGCGCCACACGGTGAGTCGCGCCGCCCGCCGCTGCGGCCGGCGCACGTGAGTCGCCTCGCCCGCCGCGCCATGTGCCGCCCCGAAGGCCGCCTCCGAGAACTGGAGGTTCTCGTCGACCGTGAGGTCGTCCCAGACGCCGAGGCCCTGCGGCACGTAGCCGAGGCGGCGGCGCGCCGCCCGCGAGGGCGGCGCGCCGAACAGCAGCGCCGCGCCGTCCGTCGGACCGAGAAGACCGAGCAGCAAGCGGATGACGGTCGTCTTGCCGGCGCCGTTGGCGCCCAGCAACCCCACCACCTGGCCGGGGTCGACGCGCAGATCGACGGCGTCGACCGCCGTGAAGGAGCCGAACCTCCGCGTCACCGCGCGCGTCTCGGCGAGCGGGCCCGCGGCGTTGGGCGCCGGCGCGCGGGCGGCCACCGCGGCGCCGCTCCCGTGACGGGCAGGGGCGGCGCGACCGGCCGCCGGACCGCCAGCTTCCGCCGGCGCCTCGTGTCGCGCCAGCGACGCGACGATCACGGCGTCGGCGAAGTCGGGTGTGACGGGACGGGCTCCGGGCGCGGCTGCGGCGGCCGAGACGCCCGCGGGCAGCCAGAGTCGCCAGGTGCGGCCGCGGCGCCAGGCGGCCACGCCGCCCGGCGCCGCGGCCGCCTCGGCGATCGTCCCCGGCACGGCGGCGGTGATCTGCTCGGGCCGGCCGGTGGCGAGGGCGTGTCCTTCGTCGAGAAGGAGCACCTGCGCGGCGCGCTCGGCTTCGTCCAAGTAGGTGGTAGCGAGCGCCACGGCGGTGCCGGCGGCCGCGGCGGCGGCGATCAGCCGCCACAGGTCGGCGCGGCTCACCGGGTCGACGCCGGTGGTCGGTTCGTCGAGGATGAGCAGCCCCGGCTCGTGGAGCACCGCCAGAACGAAGGCGAGCTTCTGACGCATGCCGCCCGACAGCTTGCCCACCAGCCGGTCGCGCACGTCGTCGAGGCGGGCGCGGGCCAGGAGGGGGGCGGCGCGGGCGGCGAGCGCGGCGCCGCGCACGCCGTAGGCGCCGCCGGAGAACTCGAGGTTCTCGGCCACGGTCAGGTCGCCGTAGACGCCGGCGCCGGCCGAGACGAAGCCGATCTGCCGGGACGGCGGCCGCCGCACGCGGCCGCGAGTCGCCGCCTGCGCGCCGGCCAGCACGCGCAGCAGGGTCGTCTTGCCGGCGCCGTCGCCGCCCACGACCGCGGTCACCAGGCCGGGCGGGACGGGCAGATCGACCCCGTCGAGCGCCACGACCGCTCCGTAGCGCACGGTGAGCTCGGCGACGCCCCAGTCGGCCACGAGGTCCGGCGCACCCGGATGCGGATCGTCCCCGGTGCCGCTCCGGGGGTGCGACTGTGCGTCGTCGCCGGTGGTCACCGCGCCGCTCCCAGGTCGCGGCGGAAGCGCAGCACCGACAGCGTGAACACCGCCGCGCCCAGCGCGGCGAGCATGACAAACGGGAACCACAGCGCGCCGATCGGCTCGCCGCGCACCATGACGCCGCGGGCGATCTTCACGAAGTAGGTGAGCGGCAGCACGTACGCGATCCAGCGCACGCCGGCGGCCATCGACGAGATCGGAAAGAAGAGGCCCGACAGCAGGATCTGGGGCAGCAGCGTCATGATGGCGAGCTGGATCGCCTGGCCCTGCGTCTGCGAGACGGTCGAGATGAAGACACCGACGCTCAGGGTGACGAACAGAAAGAGCAGGGCGCCCAGCGCGAACGCCGCCACCGACCCGCGGAACGGCACCGAGAAGATCGCCATGCCGGCCGCCACGATCACCACCATGTCGATCGTGGCGATCGCGAAGTAGGGCGCGATCTTGCCGACCAGCACGTCGGCCGGCCGGAACGGCATGACGGCGAGCTGCTCGAGCGTGCCGGCCTGACGCTCGCGCACCACGCCCAGCGCGGTCGCCACGGTGCCGACGAACACGAGGATGATGCCGCACAGCCCGGGGATCATGATGACCGAGGTGCGCAGCCCGGGGTTGAAGAGAACCTGCGGCGTGGGCAGCGACAGGCCGCCCGCGCTCAGGGCGCTGACCGGCGAGCCGGCCGGCAGGGTCGGTGTCTCGCCCGGCGGCGCCGTTCCTGAGGGCGCGACCCCGCCGGTGGTCGCCTGGAACTGACTGATGGCGCCCACGGCCGTCCGCGCCGCGAAGATCTCGGTCCCGTCGATCAGGATCTGCGCCTTCGTCCTTGCGGGGTCGGCCGGCGTGACGATGGCCACGATCGCCGTGCCGTCGCGCAGCGCGTCGTAGGCCTGCCGGTAGCCGCCGCCGGGTTGTGTCGAGACGACGTCGAACTGAGCCGGGAGGTGGGTGGCGACCGCCTCGGCCAGAGGGCCGACCACCACGGTGCTCACATGCTCGACGTCGAAGCTCGCCGCGTAGCCGAACACGACCAGGAACAGGATCGGCAGCATGAACAGCAGCGCCACGGTGCGCCGGTCGCGACGCAGCTGGCGGAACTCCTTGACGACGATCGCCCACATGGCCGCTCCTCCTCTGTCCCGGTTGCGCAGGCGCCCCATCTGTGGAGCGACGAAGAACTCAACGCGTGTTGAATTCTATAGATGTTGAATTCTTCGTCAAAGTGGCCGGGCGCCGTCGTGTGTCGTAGCATGTGGTTGCAGGCGCCGCTCGGAAGCGACTTCGCCGGCCGACCTCGGAATGCGGGGCGCGACACGACTCCGCAACGCAGGCGGCGTGACGCCGTGTGATGTCTACGGGAGGAGCATGGACGACGTCCGCATGGCGGATCTGCCCGAGGGGCGGGCTCAGACCAGCGCCGAGAGTTTCCGGTTGCGTCTGGTCGAGGCCGTCGCCCGCTTTCGGGTGAGGCTCGACATCGGTGGCGGCCGCCCAGAGTCGCCTCCAGCAGACCCGCCGCCACTGCCAGGCCGACCTGCGCCGTCCAATGAAGGAGAGGACCTGAAGTGAATGTGATCGTCAGACCGCCCGGCGCCGCGTTCAGGCAGGCGCTGTCCGAGCATCCCGGACGCGATACGATCGACGTCGCTCGTGCCCGACGGCAGCACGCCGCGTTCGTGGCCGCGCTGCGCGAGGCCGGCGCGGCGCTCGTCGAGATGCCGGCCGACGACGAGCTGCCCGACGCCTGCTTTGTGTCCGACGCACTGATCACGCTGCCCAGGGCCGGCGATCCTGGCGGGCCTGCGGCGCTCGCGGTCGCCACGCGGCCGGGCGCGCCGAGCCGGCGGCCGGAGGTCGCGTCGGTGCTCGACACGGCCCGGCGGCTGGTCGGTCCGACCTGCCGGATCGCCGAGATCGCCGCGCCGGGCACGCTCGACGGCGGCGACGTGATCGTCTACGGCGACCGCGTCGCGATCGGCGTGTCGGCGCGCACCGACCGGCAAGCTGCCGAGCAGCTTGCCGGGCTCGTGCGCGCCGCGGGGTACCGGCCCTTCCTGTGCCCGGTCGAAGGTCGCCTGCACCTGGCGAGCTGGGTCACCGTGGTGCGCTCCGACCTGCTGATCGGCATCGCCGGCGGCTTCGCCTCGCTCGAGGCCGGCGGACCGGACGTGGCGCCGCCCGCGCAGGTCGGACGGATCGTCCTGCCGGACGACGACGTGGTGGCCGCCAACGTGCTGCCGCTCGCCGGACGGGTCTTCCTGCCGGCCGGCCACCCACGCGCGGTCGCCGCGCTGGGCGACGCCGGTGAGGACGTCGTCGAGCTCGACCTCTCCGAGTTCACCAAGGCCGACGGCGGTCCCACCTGCCTGGTCTCGCACGTGTTCTGATCGCATCGCACGTTCCGGTCGCTTCGAGTGTTCAGGTCGCTTCGAGTGTTCGGGTCGCTTTGCGTGTTGGGGTCGCTTTCGCAGCAGACGGCGTGCGGGGCGGCGCGCCGGCTTGCCCGTCGTGGTGACCGGGGAGGAGCTGGGCTCGTTTTTCATGTTTCGGCGGGCGCCTGTCGACTAGTGCAGTAAGAGACAGCGTGCGCGGACGAAGGGCGAAAGCGAGCCGGCCGTGGGGCGACCGGCTCGTGCGCGTGCGCCCGCGCGCGAAGCGTGTGCGAAAGAAGCCGGATGGCTGGTGGACCACGCGACGAGCAGCCCGCAGAGCGGTTCCTCGTCGACGCTCAAGCAGAGAAGCTGCGGGCCCAGGCGCTCCTGGCGCTGGTCGACGCCGCGCCGGGAGCGATCGACGAGCTGGGCTCCGACAGGGGTCTGCCGCTGATCTGCGCGCGTCTGCTGCGCGCGATGGACTGCACGACCGCCGTCCTCTCGCTCGTCGATTTTCGCCACGACACCCTCGAGTCGGTGGCCGGCTACGACGTGAGCGGCGTGCGCACGGCGGTGCGCGGCTCTCGCGCCCTCGCCTCCGATCCCACCGCGGCCCGCGTGATCGGCAACCGGGAACCGTTGTTCGCCACGCCGGATCCCGGCCCGGGCGACCCCGCGCGGACAGGCGGCCCCGCCGCCCAGATCGAGGGTGGCTGGCTCGCGCTGCCGCTCGTGCTGCACGGTGAGAGCATCGGCATGCTCGAACTGCTCGCCGGCTACCGGGAGCGGCGCTACACGACCGCCGAGCTGGTGCTGGCCCAGGGCGTCTGCGCGGTGGTCGCCCAGGCGGCGGCCGACTCACCGACGTTTGCCAAGTACCGGACGCCGGCCGAGCTCACGCCCGAGGGCGAGGCCGGTGGACAGGGTGCGGCAGGCGCCGGGCGGCACGTGGTCGAACGCACGCTGGTCGATATCGCCCGGCGCCTTGCCGAGGGCCTCGAGGTCCAGCATTGCGACGTGCTGATCCGCCAGGAGACGTCGGGGGCGGCCAAGGTGGTCGCTCACTTCCAGACGACCGACGCCGCCGCGGACGAGGCGCTCGGGCCGGTCTACGGCCTGGGTGACGTCGGCGCGCGCGCGCGAGCCGCCGCCGAACGCCGCATCGCCACGGCGCACGACGACGATCTCGAGCTTTCCGCCGAGGAGCGCGCCGAGATGGTCGCGCGCGGCCAGCGCGCCGTGATGTACGTGCCGATCGTCGTCGGCGACCAGGTGGTCGGCTTTCTGTGCGCCATCGAGCGGCGCCACTCGCGCCGCTTCACGCAGGCCGACGAGGCGTTCGCGACGCGGCTGGCCGACGAGGCCGGGGTCGCGGTCGAGAGCGCTCGCGTCGTCGATCGCCTCGACACCCAGAACCGGGAGCTGCGCCTGCTGCTCGAGACCGGGGCGGCGATCGCCTCGAGCGTCGATCTGCGCGAGACCCTCTCGACGATCACCGAACGGCTCGTCCAGACGCTCGGCGTCGCGTGGTCGGACATCTACGACTATCACGCCGACGCGGACGAGCTCGAGGTGATCGCCTTCTATCAGGTGCCCGGCGTCCCCCCCGACGCCGGCTGGCTGGGTCGGCGTTTCACTGCCGAGTCGTGGCCGGACGGCCTCGCAGCGGTGCGCACGCGGCGCCCGCAGACCATGTACTACGACTACTCCCGGCTGTCGTTCGAGGACTTCGTCGGCATGTCGGTCTGGGGCGAGAAGGCCACCCTCAGCGTGCCGCTCATCTACGGCGGAGAGGTGCTCGGTGTGCTCGACGTCGCCGAGTCGCGCTACCCGCGACGCTTCACCAGAGACGAGGTCAGTCTGGCTGAGGCGATCGGCAGCCAGGCGGCGGTCGCCATCCACAACGCGAAGGCGTTCGCCGAGGCCGAGCGGCGCAACGCCGAGCTCGCCACGCTGCTCGGCGTCGCGGCGACGCTGAGCTCGACGGTCGACCAGCACGGCGTGCTGGTCGCCATTGCTCAGCGCCTTCGCGAGGCTCTGCGCTCGACCAACGCCGAGGTCTACGACTACGACACGGAGCGGCGCTCGATGAAGCTCGTGGCCTACGACTCGGACGCGCCGCTGGACGCGGGCGACTGGTCCGGTGTCTACGATCTGAGCGACGAGCCCCTGCTCGCGCGCTGCATCGACGAACGCCAGGTGGTCGTGGTGCGGTCCACCGACCGCGAGCTTCCGGCGCGCGCCCGCGGCGACCTGGAACGCTGGCACGAAGCCAGCGAGCTCTGGGTGCCGATGGTCTACCAGGACAAGGTGCTGGGATTACTGTCGGCGGGCGAGTCGTCGCCGGATCGCCAGTACTCGAGCAACGAGATCCGCCTGGCGACGGGCATCGCCGCGCAGGCCGCCGCGGCCCTTCAGAACGCGCGGGCCTACGAACGACTCGAGCGGGAGCGCGCCGCCCTGTCGCGCCTCAACCGGCGTCTGTCGGCGTTCGCCGAGCTGTCGGGCCAGATGCGGGGCCTGCTCTCCGAGGAGCAGCTCGTCGATCTGCTCGGCCGGGTCCTGAATGGGGCTCTCGAGTTCAATCAATGGGTGATCTACCTCTACGACCCCGAGAACCAGCTCTTCAGGGCGGTCAAGGCCTTCGGCGGCACGCCGGAGATCGACGAGCACTACGCCGCCACGCCGATCCCGGCTCGCGTCATGAACGGGCTGATCGACTCGGCCCGGATCATCTCGCAGTCGCACTTCGTCGATCACCTGATGCACACCTGGACCGATGAGGAGAACTTCTACCTGCCCGGCGAAGAGCTGGTCGGTGAGCGGCCGGAGGGCGAGTGGAACCAGTTCGATTCGCTCTTCGTGCCCATGCTCGGGCAGAAGGACCAGCTGATCGGCTACGTCGAGGCCTACGACCCCCTGGACCGCCAGCGGCCCACAGAGGACATAGTCCGGCTGATCGAGGTGTTCGCCAGCAAGGCGGCCAGCAACATCGAGTTGCAGCGCGCCTACGGCGAGCTCGAACAGCAGTCGCGCACCGACGGTCTCACCGGCCTGTACAACCACCGCTTCTTCCAGGAGCGGCTGGCGGCCGAGGTGGCTCGCGCCCAACGCTTCGAGAAACCGCTCACCCTGCTCATGATCGACGTCGACAACTTCAAGGAGTTCAACGACGCCTTCGGCCATCCCGAGGGCGACCGGCTGCTCAAGTCGCTCGCCGACCTTCTGCTCGCCCAGACGCGCGTCCAGGTCGACTTCGTGGCTCGTTACGGCGGCGAGGAGTTCGTGGTGCTGCTGCCCGAGACCGCCGCCGGCGACGCTGCGGTGGCCGCCGGGCGGCTGCAGGACCTGGTCGAGGGCCAGCGTCCGGCGGTGGCGGTCGCCGAAGCCATCCGCGCCGCGACGCAGGCGCAGACCTTCGACACGGCAAGCGGCACGGCCGGCGGCGTGACCGTGAGCGTGGGGGTGGCCACCTTCCCCGAGCACGCCTCGACCGGCGATCAGCTCGTCGCCAACGCCGACAAGGCGCTGTATCTGGCCAAGCGTCTCGGCAAGAACCGCACCTGCGTCTACCGGCGCTAGGCGGATCGCACCGCCCGGACAGCACAACCGGCGGCGAGGGATGCTCGCCGCGGTAGTCGACCTGCGGGTATGCTACGCAGATGAGCCCCCGGCCCGCCGACATCGATCTGCGCCGCAGGCGCTTTCTGGCGCTCTTCGACGCCTGCCAGGCGCTCTCGTCGAGCCTCGTTCTCACCGAGGTCATGGAGCTCATCTGCACGGGGGTGGGCGCGGCGTTCGGCCTCAACTCCGTCGACATCTACGAGTACTCGGCCGAGCGCGATGAGCTCATGGTCATCTGGTCGTTTGCTCCCGAACACCCCTCCGAGGCGGCCCGGTTCGTAGGCACCGTCTACTCGCTCGAGAGCCATCCCACCTTCCGGCGCGCGTTCGGCGAGGGGCAGGTCGTCGAGTACCAGATCGACGACGAAGACCTGGCGCGGGCCGAACCTGAGTTGCACGAGCAGATGAAGGACTGGGGCGAGAAGACCGTAGTCGAGGTCGGTCTGCGGTTCGGCGACTCGATCATCGGTCTGCTGTCGGTCGGCGCCACCGCCGCGGCCCTGCACTTCGACGACGAAGAGAAGGAGCTGCTGATCGCCTTCGCCACGACGGCGGCGATCGCCATCCACAACGCCCGGCTCTACCGGGTGATCGAGGAGCAGGCCATCCGCGACGGCCTCACCGGACTGTTCAACCACCGCGCCTTCTACGACCGCCTCGGGGCCGAGCTGGCCCGCAGTCGTCGCTACGGTCATGCCGTGGGCCTGCTGATGATGGACATCGACGACTTCAAGCGTTTCAACGACCGCCACGGCCACCAGGCGGGCGACGAGGTGCTGCGCGCCGTCGCCGGCATTCTGGTGTCCGAGCTGCGCCGCGACATCGACGCCGCCTGCCGCTACGGCGGCGAGGAGTTCGCGGTCATCCTGCCCGACACGCCGCTCGGCGCCCGCGCGGTGGCCGAACGCCTGCGGGGCAAGATCGCGGCCGCCACCTTCACCTTCGGCCGCGACGAGGTCGACACCGTGACGGTGAGCGTCGGCGCGGCCACGTTTCCCGGTCCGGCCGACTCGGTCGACGCGTTCGTGGCGGCCGCCGACGAAGCCTTGTATGCGGCCAAGACGGCCGGCAAGGACCGCGTCGCGGCGGCGCCGGGCACCGACTAGCACGAGCGCGCCGCACGAAGGCGCGCGCATCCGATCCAAGGGAGGCAGACATGCGCAGTCTCATCGGATCCAGGTTCGGCAGGGCGGTCTTGGGCGTGGGCCTTGGAGCGGCGCTCGCGGTGGCCGTGGTCGTTCTGGGCGCGGCGGGTGTGGCCGGCGCGAGCGGCGCGCCGGCCGGCGCGGCGGTCGCGAGCGTCTCTGCGGCTAACAGCGGTGCGATCCCGGCGCCGGGCAGCATCGTCGTGGTGCGCCGCAGCGCCGGCCACGACTCGCTGTGGAGCGTCGATCCGGTCAGTGCGACCGCCACCAGGCTCGTCGCTCTGCCGTTCCGCCCCGCGCGCGTCGAGCAGTCGCCCGGCGGCCGGCGCCTGGCGTATCTGCCGACGACCGCCGGGCCCAAAGTCTATGTCTATGACACCCACACCGGCACGCTCCTGAGCCGGTCGCTGGCCGCGCGGGGCGTGAAGGTCGTCGACTCACTCACCTGGCTGTCGTCGACGAAGCTCCTGGTCGCGGGCAAGTCGACGCGAGGCGCGACATCCTATCCGTTCACCGATCGCCTCTATGTGCTCAACGCGGTGACCGGCGCCTCGGCCCGGTACCGCAAGCTGGCCGGCACCGAGCCGTCGGTGGCGCCGGCGGCGGCTCTGCTGGTCTACGTGCACTTGAGCGAGGGCGGCCACGTGTCGAGCGGATCTCCCTTGCGGTGGGTTTTCGAGCGGCTCTACAGGCTCAAGCTCGTCTCCGGCGCCAAGCCTCATCTGATCGGCTCGGTGAAGTACGCAAGCGGCTACGACGTGCGCCGGTTCCACGATCCGCGCCTCTCGCGCGACGGCAAGTACCTGATCACCTCGACCAGCGGCTCCGACATCTCCGTGAGCTACATGGTGCGCTCTGCGGCGACCGGCAAGGCGCGTCGCACGGTCAACACGGAGCTCGCCGGACGCGAAGCGACCGCCTGGAGCAGTCTGAGTGACCGCGTCGCCTTCTGGAGCATGCCGCTCGCCGACAACACGGACACCACGCAGCTCCTGGTCTACAAGCCGGCAGGCAACGTTCTGAGCCACTCCGCCAAGCTGTCGAAGGTCGCGGTCACCGGCTTTGCCTGGTCGGCCAACGACGCCCTGCTCGCCTACAGCCTCCGCGGCTTCAACAGCTTGGACGACGTGGCCGAGCTCTGGACGATCGATCCGACGACGCTGTCGTCGTCGACACCGACCGACCTGGGCGCCGGCAGCATGCCGGTCTTCGTGCCCTAGAAACAGGGTTGCATCGCGGTTGCCGCACAGCTCTGAGCCACCTTGCACTTTCCCGGCACGGTGCTCGATAGTGTCGCAAGGTACAGGTGGATGGCGTCCCGCGCTGCAGTGCGGGTCGGCGCCACGACGAAAGGGGGGGCTCCATGGAACGCAGGTTGCCGGCCTGGCGCGCCAATGACCCCGCCTTGAGAAAGCCGCAGGTGGGGCGCATGGCGGAGCGCCCCGATGTGGAGGCGGTCCTGGCCGAGATCGCGGCGCGGGGCAGCGAGGCCAATCGCGCCGGCATGGCACGCTACGGCATCAAGGTCGACGACGCCTGGGGCGTGCCGGTCACCGAGCTGCGCCGCATCGCCAAGCGGCTCGGCAGAGACCACGAGATCGCCCTCGAGCTCTGGCGGACGGGGTGCCACGAAGCGCGCCTGCTGGCCGCCTTCGTCGACGAACCGGCCAGGATCGACGAGGAGCAGATGGAGCGCTGGGCCGCCGACTTCGACTCCTGGGACCTCTGCGACGAGGTGACCACTGACCTGTTCGACCAGACGCCCCTTGTCTGGACGAAGGCCGTCGAGTGGGCGGGACGGCCCGAGGAGTTCGTCAAGCGCGGTGGGTTTGCGCTCATGGCCGGTCTGGCCGTTCACGACAAGGCGGCCCGCGACGAGGCGTTCGTGGAGCTCCTGGCGCTCGTCGAACGCGAAGCGTTCGACGAGCGCAACTTCGTCAGGAAGGCGGTCAACTGGGCGCTGCGCAACATCGGCAAGCGCGACCTGGGGTTGAACGCGGCGGCGGTGGCGTGCGCGCAGCGCATCCGAAAGGCTGCCGACGAGCGCGCCGGCGGACCTCGCGGAGGAGACGCCGGGGCCCGCGCCGGGCGCTGGATCGCCGCCGACGCGCTGCGTGAGCTGCAGTCGCCGAGGGTTCTGGCGCGGCTCGGCCAATAGCGGCTCTTGACCGCGGGCGTAAGCTGTTCAAGGTGACGGCTGTTCGCGAAAGGCCGCTGTGCGGCGCGCCAAGCCTGCGGCGGACCAGCCAACGTCGACTGGCGGCCCCATGCCCGAAGAAGCAATCGCCCCGATCACGATCGAGCCGCGCTACCCGCGCCTGCTGACCGTCATGCGCTGGTTTCAGCGCCACTACCTGATCACCGACGTAAGTGCGGCCGTGGTCATGGCCGGTGTGTTCACGTTCGACATGCACACCTCGGCCGAGTGGATCGCCGGCGGCTTCTACATCGTCCCTCTGGCGTTCGTCGCCCTGACGCTGCGCCGCAAGACGATCGCGGTCGCCGGCGCGATAGCCGTCGCCCTGAGCGCCTTGGTCATGGCCGTCCAGCACGCCTTTACGAGCCCCCAGCATCTGGTCTACCTCTATCTGCTGATCGTCGCCTGTGGCGGCCTGGTGGTGCTGTCCGACCTTCTTGCCCAGCTGGACGAGGTGTCCAGCCGGGCGCTCACCCGCGCCCGGCTCGCCCAGGCCGAAGCCGACATCGTGAGCCAGTCCAGCAGGCGGGGCGAGCCGCACGATCTCGTCGAAAGTGCGATGCGGCGCATCGGCGCCGAGCTCGAAGCCGACGTGGGAGTGGCCTTCGTCGTGCGCGACGGGCAGTGGTGCGGCGAGGCGGGGTTCGGCTCCCAGACCGATCCGCACACGCTGTGCTACCAGTACGAGTCGCTCGTCCTGCTGCGCCACGCACTCGAGCAAAACGAGGTGCTGTCGATCCACGACGTGCCCGGCTGGTTTGCCGAGCGCGGCCTGACGCCGCCGTCGTACCTGCACGACTTCGAGCTGCAGCGCGTGCTGGTCGTGCCGTTGCGGGCCTTCGACCTCGGCCTGGGGGCGATGGTCTTCAACCGCGCCGAGGGGACCGGGCCGTTCTCACGCGAACAGGTGCGTTTTGCCGGGAGCGTCGGCGGCCACGTGGCCGTGGCCGTCCAGAACGTCCGCCTGGTCGCCGAGCTCGACGCGCGGCAGCGCGACCTGTCGCTCGTGGTCGAATCGAGTCTCGACTTCGCCTCCAGCCTCGAACCGCGCACGGTGATCGAGGCCGTCGTCGAGCGTCTCGTCGCGCTGCTCGAGGTGAGCGCCTGCGACATCCACGTGCTCGAGCCCGGACGCGACGCGGTGCGCACGGTCGTGAGCTACGATCACGGCCACTTCGAGTTCGGCGACGTCATCGGCCGCCTCTGGTCGCTCAAGGACTATCCCACGACGGCGCGCGTCGTCGTCACCGGCCGGCCGGTGGCGATCATGAGTCTCGACGACCCGGCGTTGGGCGAGCAGGAGCGCCGCCTGCTGGCCAAGAACGCCAAGACCAGTCAGCTCGGCGTGCCGCTCAAGGCGCGCGATCGGGTCATCGGCGTGGTGGAGCTGTTCGACGACAAGGAGCAGCGAACGTACTCGCCCGAGGAGATCGAGCTCGTCGAGGCGATCTGTCAGTTCGCCGCGCTCGCGCTCGACAACGCCCATCTCTACGACTCGCAACGGGAGAGCGCGGGGCGGCTCGAACGTCTCGCGGAGCAGCTCGAGACCCTGCAGCAGGTCTCGCTCCGGCTGGGACGCCTGCGCGACGAAGGCGGCGTGGTGCGCGAGGTGATCGAGTCCGGGGCGGAGCTGCTCGAAGCCGACATCGCCGCCTACGCCGTGCGCAACGGCGAGATCGTGGCCGTGAAGGCGTTTCACGATCGCGACGGGTTCTCGGCCCCCGACGCCGCGGCGGCGGAGAGCATCATTACGGTGCTCAGAGATGCGCTGCCCGACATCGGCGCGACCGATATCGGCGACGGCATCGGCCAGCAGTCGCTGGCCGACCCCGCGTTCGTGCACGGCCGCGCGCTCATCGTGCCGCTCAAGCGCGACCGGTCCGACACGCTCGCCGCTCTCGTCTTCCAGCGCTCGCGCGAGAGCTCGTTCGCCCCCGACGACGTTCGCCTGGCGACCACCCTGGCGGCCCAGCTCTCGCTCACCCTGCGCAACGTGCACGCCTTTCAGCGGGAGCACGAGATCGCCGAGACCTTCCAGCAGGCGCTGCTCGTCGAGCCGCCCCTGCTGGCCGGCGTCCAGATCGGCGTCAAATACCAGGCGGCGGCGCAGGCCGCCCGGGTCGGCGGCGACTTCTACGACATCCTGAAGGTCTCGCCCGAGCGCGTGCTGATCGCCGTCGGCGACGTGTGCGGCCGCGGGCTGCAGGCCGCCGTCGAGACGGCGCTGCTGCGCTACACGCTGCGGGCCTACGCTCAGGAGAGCTCGCCGGGCGAGGCCCTCTCGCGCCTGAACTCGGCCCTGCTCGCCCAGGACCCGGAGCTGCCCTTCGCCACAATCGTTCTGGCGGCGCTCGACGTGCGGCGCCGCAACCTCGAGTACGCGGTCGCCGGTCACCCGCGCCCGATCGTGCTGGCCGGTCGCCAGCGGTTTCCGATCGCCCAGGCCGGCGGCTTTCCGATCAGCCTGTTCCCCGGCGAGACGTACCCGACCAACCGCTGCGTGCTGCCCGAAGACGCGACCATCGTCCTGTACACCGACGGGCTGACCGAGGCGCGGCGGGGCGGGCGCATGCTGGGCGAACGCGGCCTGCGCGAGACCGTCAGGCGCCACCTCGACGAACCCGCCCAGCCGCTCGCCGACTCGCTCATGGGCCGGGCCGCGCGCTACGCCGGCGGCACCCCCGAAGACGACATGGTCGTGGTCGTCGTCAAGCTGCCCTAGAGACCCGCCCCGTTGGGGGCCGCGCGGCCGCCGGTGCGCCCGCCGGCCTGAAGAAAGCGCAGCAGGCCGGCCCTGTCGACGAAGCCGATCAGCCGCCCGTCCTGTACGACGGCGAGCTGGGCGACGTCGGTCGTGGCCAGGCGGTGAAAGGCCGCCGCCGCGGGCTCGTC
Organism: uncultured Actinomycetes bacterium; assembly: GCA_963751565.1. Taxonomy (GTDB): domain Bacteria; phylum Actinomycetota; class Thermoleophilia; order UBA2241; family UBA2241; genus Bog-752. The sequence goes on from CAVVVA010000005.1 coordinate 220,086, forward strand.
GGGCGAGATGGTCTGCAGCCGGTCGATGCCCGTCATCACATCGCGCACCTGGTCGACGCCCCACGAGCGCTGGTCGGTGCGCTGCAGGTCGGAGTAGCAGACCAGCCCTTCGAGGTTGCCGTAGTCGTCCTGCACCGGCAGACAGCGCGTGTTCAGGGCGTGGAAGTAGTCGTTGGCCGCCTTGCGCAGGGTGACGTCGCCGGGGATCCAGGTGGCCGGCGTCGACATGAGGCTGCGCACGGGCACGTCGGCGAGGCTGCCTTCGGCGCGGCACTGCCGGTAAGCCGTCCGCGACGACTGCAAGACCATCCAGCCGATGAAGCCGAACCACACGCCGCCGATGAGGTTGTGCGCCGAGAAGACGAGCAACACGGCCGCGAAGATCATCAGATAGCCGAACACATAGCCGACACGCGCCGCCCAGCGGGTCGCCGTGAGAAAGTCGTGGGTGATCGCCCACAGGATGGCGCGCAGCACCCGGCTGCCGTCGAGCGGGAACCCCGGCAGCATGTTGAACACGGCCAGGGCGATGTTGATGTAGCCGAGGTAGATCAGTACGGCGCGCGCGACGCTCGGTGAGTGAACGGCGAGGCCGGCCAGGCTGCAGACGACGCCGATCGCGAGGCTCGACGCCGGGCCGGCGCCGGCCATCACGGCTTCGCGGCCGGGGCTCGCGGCCTCGGATTCGATGGTCGAGACCCCGCCCAGCAGGTACAGCGTGATGCCGCGCACCCTGATGCCCTGGGCGCGGGCCACGAGCGAGTGGGCGAGCTCGTGGACGAGCACCGACATGAAGAGCAGCAAGGTAGCGACCACGGCGACGACCCAGATCGTGGCCGACGACCAGGGCTCACCGACGAACACCTGGGTGGCGAGCGACCACGTCCACAGCACGAAGATGACCAGCCAGGTCGCATGGACGGTGATGTCGATGCCGAACAGCCGGCCGATCCTGAAGCCGCCCGTCACGCTACCTCCTTCGTCGGGGCACCTGGAGTGTTCCCGTTGCGCGACGGCGGCGAACGGCTAGCCGGCGAGCTCGACGATGGTGTCGAGACCGTCGGCGACGGCCAGCACCCGGGCGCCGCGACCGGCCACGCGCCGCGCCGCGGCGACCGCTTCGCCGACCGTCGCAAGGCGAGGAGCCCCATGCTCTCGATGAGCTTGCGGTCGCCGCCGCCGATCACACCGACGCGGTACAGGGCCATGAGCTTGGCCATCATGTAGGCGCGCTGCCCGCCGGGGCCGAGGGGCTCCACGCAACCCCGCGCCACAAGGTCGAGAGGTCGCTCGGTCGCGGCCAGCAGCGCGCCGAAGTTGGTCTCGCCGGGCCCGTCGCCGACGCCGAGCGGCAGGTCGGCGCAGCACACGATCAGGCCGCCGGGGGCGACCACCGGGCGGGCGGCGAGGCCGACGTAGGTGAGTGCCCGCGACGCCTGGTAGAGGCTGCGATCCTTGGGCGCCGGCACGCCGGCGACGACGAGGTCGAACGGCCGGTCGTGCCGCCTGATCCAGGCGCGGCCGTGATCGTCGGCGAGCCGCCGCTGGACGGCGGCGGGGTCGCCGGCCGCCAGGCCGGCGACCCCGCCGCCGTCGCTGAGCACGACGTTCAACGCGAAGCGCAGCCGTGTGGCCGCCGCGATCTCGCGCAGCGCTTCCTGAAACGGATTGCCGTCGAGCCGGCAGAGCCGCACGGCCGGCTGGTCTAAGAACACGGGGTGGTGTGTCCAGGCGATCGTCTCCTGTCCGGCGCAGCCGATCGCCACCGCCTTCACGCCACCCGAGAAGCCGGCGTAGAGATGGGGCTCGACGATGCCCACGGCCACCACGAGATCGGCCTGGGCCACGGCGTCGTTCATCCAAATGACGCCGCCCTGAGCCGTTTCGCCGAGCGTCACGCTCGTCTGGCTGATCCCCTGAGCGTCGACGACGCGCAGCCGGGCGGCGACCTGCGCGCCGACGAGCGCCGCCTTCTCGGTGGGCGTGGTCGTGCGATGCAGACCGCAGCCGATCACGACGCAGACCTGTTCGTCGCGCAGGCCGGCTCGCGAGAGCCGGTCGAGCACGGGCGGCAGCAGGGCGGCCACCGGGCAGTCGCGAGTGGCGTCGGGGACCACGACGGCCACGCTGCGCGCGCCGCGGGAGAGCTCGACGAGCGGCGGCGCGCCGACAGGGGCGTTGAGCGCCGCGGCAACGGTCGCGGGCAGGTCGGCGAGGTCGGCCAATCGGGTCGGCTCATCGAACTCGCAGGCGCACTCGATCGCCAGGCAGCGCCGCCCGGACAGCACGTAGGGTGTCACGTCGGCGTCTCGCTGCGCCGGGCCGGCGGGCAGACAAGGAACGCCACCAGCGCGATGGCGGCTCCCACCGGCGGAAAGACGATGGCCATGAGGAATCCGTAGACGAGCCAGTTGAACACCGCGCGACCGGTGCGTCTGGCCGTGCGAAAACCGACGTACAGGCAGACCGGCAGCTGGACGGCGAACAGCAACTGGACGACGGTCGTGGGAAGGTGCATGGCCTAAGCGTACCGCTCGACGAGTCGCGCGACGACCCTGCGAAGGGCCTCGACGGCGGCCGGCGGCGAGAGCGGCAGCGCCTCGCCGCCGAAGCGCAGCAGCTCGTGGGTGAGCCAGCGCTCGTCGACGTACGGCTGGCGGGCGAGGCAGCCCCCGGCGGGCACGTTCACGGTGGGCTCGCGCTCGGCGACCCAGCGGGCGACGCTCGGGGCATACCACACCACGGACCGCCGCGGCGCGTAGCGCTGCGAGCTGCGGATGCCCTCGCGACGGTAGAGCTCGACCTCGACCTCGGGGCGCGGGCTGAAGCGCTCGCCGCGCAGCAGCGCCCGCTTGGTCGTGGCCACGCGGAAGGTCCTCGTGCCCCGCGAGCGGCGACACCAGGCGACGTAGTACCACTCGCCCCTGGTACGTACCAGCAGATAGGGCTCGACGGTGCGCGTCGAGGTCGTTCCGCTGCCCTCGGACCAGTATTCGATGTCGAGCAGGCGGCGCTGACCGACCGCCGCGTTGACCGCGTCGAGGATCGGTTCGGCGCTCGGCAGACGCTCGCCGGCGGCGACGGCCGGCCGGGCGGCGCTTCGTGCGCGGCGCAGCTTCTGCGCCGCGCTGCGCAGCGCCGCCCCGTGTTCGGTCGGCAGCTGCCCGCCGAGGATCTCGACGGCCAGCAGCAGGGTGTCGACCTGCAGCGGCGCCAGGCGCGCCGGTCGCGCGAAGGCCGAGCTTGCCAGATCGCACGTCACGACCAGCGTGGCGTCCTTGATCTCGGCCCACACCAGCGTGCCCTCGCCGCCGAAGTTCACGAGATTCAGGAGACGCACGTCGGACTCGAGCTCGGCCGGCGTCGTGTCGAGGGCGTCGCAGATCTCGGCCACGGGCACCGGAGTCTCGTCGGCATCGCCGGCCGCATGGCAGACGCCGTGGAGGTAGGTCATGAGGGTCGTCAGGCGGGTGAAGCGGTCGGCTTCGACCTTCCAGTCGGCCTGGCCGGCCGCGGCGGCATGTCGATCGCCCGGGGTGTCGGCGTCGCCGAGCAGTTCGGTCGCGCGCTTTGCGTCGAGCGGCGGGTCATCCAGGCGCCCGGCCAGCCGCAAGAGCCGCGCGCGCAGCTCGTGGCGCAGCTCCCGCGGCTCGAGCAGCTCGGCCGCCGCGCCCATCGACAGCACCCAGGCCACGAGCTGCTGTGGCGAGTTGTACGACGTCGAGTAGAGGATGTCTCCCTCGCCGCCGGCGCCGGTCGCCGGCACGATCGTGCCGCAGCGCGAGAAGTGCGCCACGACCCACCACGCCATGTCGGCCGTCACGCGGATGGTGGCGCTGCCCACCGGTTCGCCGAGCTGCCAGGCGGGCCGGTCGAGGTAGTCGTCGATCGCAAAGCGGGGCGGAGGCGCGAAGTCGTGGGGAGCACGGGTGGCGAAGGTCACGCGCGAGCGCAGCCGCGACAGGCGAAAGGTGCGGATCGCCCGGCGCAGGTGACAGAAGGCGATGAGATACCACTCGTCGCCGACCAGCAGCAGGCCGTATGGGTCTACCGTGCGCTCGAGCTCCTCGTCGCGGCCGATGGAGTAGTAAGCGAACGTCACGGTCTTGCCGGTCGCGACCGCCTGCTGCAGCTTGGGCAGCGCGGCCGCCGCGCGGTGCGCCTCGCGCTCGGGCAGCACGCTCACCGGGGTGGCGGCCGCGGGGGAGAGCAGCTCCGGGCGACCGTGGGTCAGGCTGAGCAGGGCCAGCCGCAACGGCTCGCTGTAGGCGAAGCGATGCTCGAGCACGAACAGGCAGGCGGCCAGCGCCGAAAGCTCGTCGGGGGTGAACTCGATGGCCGGCAGGTAGTAGGCCGACGCCGGCAGGCTGTAGAGCTCGGTGTCGCCCTCGCCCTCCACGTCACCGACGACGCCGATGCCCAGAGCGGAGAGCTCGGCGCGGTCTTCGTAGAAACGCCGCTTGAAGGCATCGTCGGTCATCAGGGCGTAGCCTTCGACGCGCCGGCGGATCTCCGCCGCCGCAGCCGGGCGGCCGGGCCGCGACAGCAGAAAGGCGACGAGCGACAGCCGCCGGATGAGCTTGTCGGCGTCCTTCGAGAACCCTTCTTCGCGGGGCGGCCCGGCGGGTGCGGTCACGTGGTCCTCCCGGCCGGGTCGCCGGGTTCAGAGCCGGCGTCCCCGGATCGCAGCTCGAGCGACAGGAGCTGGCGGAGCTCATCGCCAAACCCCCGTCCAGTGAAGAAGCCGGTCAACCCGTGACTGAGCTCGCCGTCGGGGCCGACCGCGACACGAAGGGCGGTGCACCCCTGCCCGCGAGCCCAGGCGGCGAGCGCTTCGGTGAGCGCGGCGGCGATGCCACGGCGGCGCTCACCCGGCGCCACGTAGAGCACGCCGATCCCGGCCACCCGGACGTGCTCGACGCTGGTCTCCCAGCTCGCGGTCGCGATGCCCACAGGCTCGTCGGGGGCGCCGTCGCGCCACGCCAGCAGGACGGCGCCCCGCGGGTCGTCGAGCATCGCCTCCAGGCCGACGCGCTGCCGCGACGCCGGGGTGGCGAGGCCTTCTTCGGCAAAGAAGCGGCGCAGGAGGTCGCTTGCGACCTCCTGCGCCGCGCCGTCGATTTGCCGTATCGTCAGGTGTGTGTCGGTCACGTCCGAGGTGCACCGTCGCGGTGCACCACGAAGCTTACTTCACAACGATCCGCAGGACCTTGCTGACGTTGGGGATGTGGGGAACGGCCACCGCGCCGCCGGTCGCCACCGCCGTGCCGTTGTAGGTGTACTTGGCTCCGCCGAAGAAGTAGATGCGCACGAGGTACGTGCCCCTCTTGGCCGGCTTGAACCTCCAGCTCGCCGCGGAGCGTGTCGTCAGCGCCTTGGTCTTCGACAGCGTCGAGCGCAGGACCGTGTACTGTGGCGCTCCATACCTGCTGGTCGCTCGCACGAGCTGCAGCCGCACCTTGTACGTCGCGAAGTTGGGGGCCACCGTCGTCGAGATCGACGCCGTCTTGCCGAGCTTCAGAACACTGGCGCTCGACTTGATCGTCACCGTCGGGACGAAGGCCTCGTACAGACGGGAGTCGGCGAGGCTGTCGTCGGGGCCGGCGCCGAGTCGCGAAAATCGGACCAGACCACCCGGTAGCCACCGAACGCGGGGCCGATCGCGGGGTCGGCCTGCTGTCTGGTGTAGTAGTCCGAGACCGACCCCGTCTTCGTGCCGGGCGGCCAGCCGATGTCGCAGACCGGCATGGTCTGGTGAGTCGCCGGATCGTAGAAGAAGATGTCGTCGTCGATCGCCTTCTGGCTGTCGGCATGGTGCCCCATCAACGTGACCGCCGTGGAGCTCTGGCCCGGCGTGTACCAGGTGTCGAAGCGGTCCGGCTGCGCGATCGGCGCGAAGACGCCGGCGCTTCCGCCGACCGCCTTCGACACGGGCTCATAGGCATCGGGGCCACCGTAGGGGCCGCAGCGCAGCCAGGCGGCGCCGTTGCCCGTGACCCGGGGGCCGAACTCGTTGCCTGCGGGACCGCTGCCGTAGTTCGAGCCGTTGTCGTAGGCGTGGTTGGTGTCGAAGAAGAACGGCCCGGCGGTCGAGGTCGAAAGGTCGGCCCGCCACACCGCGGTGTCTCTGGGCAGCCAGTCGCTGTCGAGTACCGACCAGCGATCGTCGAGCCAGAACACGCCATCGTAGCCGACGTCGGGCGCGAACTGCCCGCGGGCCTGCGAAGGTTCGTAGTCGAGGTAGCTGCCCGCCGTGCCGGGACCGTCCGAAGAAGCCCAGCCGATGTCCTCATACGACGTGTCGGCCGTCAGGTCCCAGGAGTAGATCAGGGGCGCCATCGGGCCGTTGTCGCGGCTGTCTTCCCAGGCGACGACGACGTGGTCGCCGTCGCCCTCATGGACCAGGCCGATGGAAGGCTCCCACTGATTCGAGGCGATCGGTGCGGCGGCGCCCGTCGTGCCCGAGACCAGCAGCTTCGGGTATCCGTCGTCGGCCGGCGTGAAGTCGCCGCTGGGGTCCCACGAGTAGTGGCCCTTCCAGAGCCAGAGGTCGGCGTCGTAGGTGGTCAGATTCATCCTCGTCCAGACGACCCAGATGGTGCCCGTGGCGCTCTGGTAGAGGATGCGCGGGCTGAAGTCCTTGAAGCCCGGGGGGCGGCTGATCTGCCACGGCGGCGCGTCGTCGAGAAGCGACTTCAGGCAGATGACCGTGTCGTCGCTTGGGGGGATGGTGTTCTGGATGTAGGCCATGAAGGGTCCGGACACGTCGGCGTTGTCCTGGTTTGTCGTGCCGGCGGCCGAGCCCGCCGGTATGACGCGCACGCCGTCCGCGCCGAACGCCGGCGCCGCAACGACGAGCAGGAGAAGTAGCGCGCCCACCGTCAGGCCGACGATCGGCAGACCTCGGGACATGCGATTGCCGGTGATTCTCACGCGGGACCCTCCTTGTTCGAAACCGATGCCGTCGCACCCGGACTTGCGGCTCCTGTGTGCCCGCCGGGCCGCAGCCAGTCTATCAACTGACGCGTGGGGTTGGGCGAACGCCTGGACTGCCCGGCAAGGTGTCTTCGGCAGGCGTGGGGCCGGACTGTGTTGGGGCGGGAGTCGGGGCCGTCCGGCCCCGGCTCCCGCCCGATCAGCCCTGGAGTGCCGCTAGACCGCTTGCCTCTCGGCGGCCGCGATGATGGCGTCGAACTCGCGGCCGAGGTCGTCGGGAAACCCGATCGGCTCGGCGGCGAGGATCTCGCGTACCCTGTCCTGGGCCTTCTCGACCGTGCTCCTGGCGCCGGCCTGCTTCCAGCCCTCGTAGGTGCCGGTTTCGCCGAGCTTGGCCTGCCACAGCTCACGCACGTGTTTGCGCGTGTGGTTGTCGAACAGGTAGTTGCCGTTGAAGCCCATCTTGACGATGAGGTCGCGGGCGATGGTCTCGTCGGTCACCTCGATCCCCCGCAGGATGCGCTTGACCATGCCGAGGATCTCGTCGTCGACCACCATGTTCTCGAGGCAGAGGATGCGCGAGCCGTCGAGCAGGCCGGTGCCGAAGGTCACGTCGGCCCCGTTGGCGTAGGCCATGAACATGGCGATGGCGTTCTCGTAGGCGCTCTGGATGCCGGGCTCCTTGGCCGTGGTCGCGCCGGCGCCGTACCAGGCCGGCACGCCGTAGAAGTCGGCCATGTGGCCCTGACAGGAGCGCAGCAGGATCGCCTCGGGCGAGTTGCTCGCATACGCGCCGCTCGTCATGTACATCGCGGTCGGGCCGCCGCCGTGAATGACCGGCGCGCCGGGGTAGGCGAGCTGCACGAGCGTGGCGCCGCTCACGAACTCGGCGTTGTTGACCACGGCCGAGCCGGCGATCGTCACCGGCCCCGTCGCACCCAGGATGGGCATGGGGTAGAAGCTGACCGGGATGCCGGCCTCGGCCAGGGTCAGCGCCAGATCCATGCCGTAGCGCTCCTGGTGCAGCGGGCTCACGGTGCAGATGATGGCCGTGAAGGTCGGCCGCCTGCGCAGCTCCTCGGCGCCACCGGCCAGCGCCTTCGCCATCTCGATCAGGCTGCGCGCCTCCCAGTCCTCCTTGATGGAGACGACGATGGTGTGCTTGGCGGAGTTGCGCACGCAGGCGTCGAACTCGTGCAGGACCCGGCTCTGCGTGGGGCAGTCCTGGGCGCTGACGACGGCCGAGGTGGCCGAGACGTTGTCGAGCGCCTGGACGACCCGGGCGCAGTTGACGAGATCCTCTTTGCGCGACGTGCGCACGTCGCCCGTCGCCGGGTCGCGGTAGGACACGCCGCAGCCGTCGGAGGAGATGTAGAGGTGCTCGCCGTCGAGCGGCAGGTCGTACTCGGCGGTGCGGCCGCCGAGGGTGAACTCGTTGGGCGCAGTCGCGAGCGCCTTCTCGACGATCTCGCCGGGGATCCTGGCGATCGTGGTGGCACGATCGACCGTCGCGCCGTTTGCCTCGAGTACGTCGAGGGCGTTCTGGGAGTGGAACATGACGCCGACGTTCTCGATGACGTCGAGCGTGGACTGGTGGATCTGCCTTATCTCGTCGGCGCTGAGCAGCTCGAGCTTGACGCGCTTGCCGACATAGCATCCGTCTGCGTAGGCCACGTTGTCTCCTTTCGGGAAACTGCAGGGACGGCGCGTCCGGGCGCCTTGCGGCGCGCCGGCGAGAGCGCCGTCGGAAGCGTGGATGGGCCTACAGGGCCGGGTGATCTCTGGCTGCCGACTTCAGGCGGTTCGCCTTCACGGTGCTCCCTGGTCTCGTGTCGAATGCCCCGCGTCAGCGCGGGCAGGGCGTGGTGTGCGCGTCGTGGGCCGATCGGCCACGCTCCTGTTCAATTGAACATGGTAACGGCAACTGAAGTCACGTGCGCCCGTCATCTCCGCCGGTCGTCGCAAGTGGTCGGGTCGGTCCGCCCGGGGGCGTTCGTCAGCGCTCGGCCGACGCGATGATGGCGTCGAACTCGCGGCCGAGGTCGTCGGGGAACGCCGGCGGGTCGGCGGCCAGGAGCTCGTCGACTCTCGCCTGGGCCGCGTCGGCGGTGCCGCGACCGCCGGCCGCGAGCCAGCCGTCGTAGCTGCCGGTCTCGCCGAGCCCGGCCTGCCACAGCTCGCGGACGTGCTCGCGCGTGTGGCCTGCGAACAGGTAGTCGCCCTTGAAGCCCATCTGTCCGATCAGCTCGACGGCGAGGTGCTCGCGGTCGACCGCGACGCCCCGCAGCAGCCGGCTCACCATGCCGAACACCTCGTCGGCCACCACGAGCTCCTCGAGCGACATCTGGGTGACCGAGTCGAGCAGGCCGGCGCCGAACAGAAAGTCGGCGCCGGCGAACAGTTCGAGCATCATGCCGAGCGTGTTCTCGTAGGCCGACTGCGCGCCCGGCTCCTTGCCCTTGGTGCCGCCCCAGCCCAGGCCGGCCGGCAGGCCGTAGAAGCGCGCCATCTGGCCCTGGACGGCGCGCAGCAGCAAGGCTTCGGGCACGTTGGCGAAGTAGGCGCCGGTGCGCATGTACAGGGCCGTAGGTCCGCCGGCGTGAATCAGCCTGGCGCCGGGACAGGCGAGCTGGATGGCGGTGATCGCGCCGAGGATCTCGGCGTTGTTCACGACCGCCGCGCCGGCCGGCGTGACGGGCGCCGTTGCGCCCAGGATCGGCATCGGGTAGAGCATCAGCGGAATGCCGGCCGGCGCCAGGGTGAAGGCCAGGTCCATGCCGAAGCGCTCCTGGTGGAGCGGGCTCACGGTACACAGGATGACCGAGAAGGTCGGGCGCTCGCGGAGCTCCCGGCCGCCGCCGGCCACGGCTTCGGCCATGCGGATCAGGTCGCGCGCCTCGGTCTCGTCTTTGACCGAGACGACGATCGCGTGCTTTTCGGAGGCGCGCATGCAGGCGTCGAACTCGTGCAGCACCCGTGTCTCGACGGGGCGATCCTGGGCGGAGACGAGGGCCGAGGTGGCGGAGATGTTGTCGAGGCCCTGGACGACCTTCGCCGCCGCGCTCACGTCGGCCTTGGTCGAGGGTCGCACCCTGCCGTCGTGCTCGCGCACGAAGGTGGCGCAGCCGTCCGAGGTGATGTAGGCGTGCTCGCCGTCGAGCGGCAGGTCGAACGCCGGCGTGCGGCCGCCGAGCGTGAAGCCGTGGGGCAGGGTGGCGATGGCGCGCTCGACGAGCTCGGGCGGCAGTTTGACCACGGTCGTCTCGTAGTCGACCTCGGCGCCGGCTTCGGCCAGCACGTCGAGAGCCCGTCTCGAATAGTAGACGCAGCCGACCTCGCTGAGGATGTCGAGCGAGGTCTCGTGGATGCGCCGGACCTCGTCGGCCGAGACGATCTGCAGCGGCCGGCGCGGGCCCACGCGGCGTGTCTCGGCGTGGGTCACGGAGCCTCCTCCAGGTCGGCGCGAGCGGCCGGCGGCGCGCCGCCGGCCGCACGCGTAGCGAAGCGTCGCGAAACGTAGGGCGAGGTCACGGCGCGCACGAGCGCGTCGTAGTCGACGGCGAAGTCGACGGTCTCGCCGGGCCGCAGCTCGCGCGGCGTGACCAGCACGCCCACGTCGCTCGTCATGCCGGCGAGGCAGGCGCCGTCGAGCAGGGGGCGCAGCCCCCGCGGCTCGCAGTCGCGGCGCCCGAGGGCCACCAGGGCGTGCCAGGCGGGCGCGGCGGGCAGGGCGGTGTCGGGGACGTGGCCAAAGGCGTCCAGGCCGGCGGCGCCTGGCGGCGCCGGCGGCTTGAAGAACGATTCGAGGACGGTCGCGGTGAGCACCGGATCGCAGCGCTCGAGGCCCTCGAGCGGTGCTCCCGAGACGAAATCGTAGCCGTAGAGCGGGCCGCCGCCCGAGCGGATCTCGGTGCGAAAGCGCGGTTCGAATTCTTCGAGGCACTGCAGGCAGCACGTGCCGCCGAGCGACAGCAGCGGCGCGTCGACGGCGCCTGAGTCGGCCACGGTGGCGAGCACCTCTTCGGCGTCGCGGAACAGCGCGACGCTCGGCAGCTGGCCGGACAGGCAGGCGAAGTTGACCGAGATGCCGGTGAGGGCGGTGCCGGGCAGGCCGGCGAGGCGGCGCGCCGCCTCGCCGGCCTGCCCGGGCAGCACGCCTTCGCGGCGGTCGCCGAGGTCGACCGTGAGCAGCAGCTCGATCGGCGAACCGGGGGCGTGCTCGCCGAGCGCCGCGGCGGTCGCCGGGTCGCAGAGCAGGACGCGGTCGGCGACCTGGGCCGCCTCTGTCACCTCGTGGGGCTGCGGCGCGCGCAGCAAAGTGAGCGGCGCTAGCGCCTGCGCGGCGAGTCGGGCGAGAGCGGGCAGACGAGAGTCGGCGAGGCCGGCGCAGCCGGCCTCGAGCATCGCCTGCCCGACGGCCGGCTCGCCGTCGACGGCCTTGGTCACCCCGACGAGCTCGATGCCACGGCCGAGCAGACGCTCGGCGAGCGTCCGGGCCGCGTGGCCGATTGCATCGAGATCGAGGGTGAGCCGAGGGTACATGGCGACCTGTCGTGCCGACGTTGGCCTGCCCGGCGGGCAGGCGGGACCCCACCGCTTCTAGTAGTCGTGAAGCGTGCCGCCGAAGGTGGCGGCGAAGCGCTGAGCGAGGTGGGTGTCGGGTGCCGTGCGCAGTGTGCCAACTCCCGGACGGTCGCGCCGGACGGTGACAGTATAATCGGACGACGAGGCTCGGCCAACTCGAGCGGCGAGGCGGGCGTGGTACATCTCGAAGGCGACATCACGGTGGCCGACGGCCACCTCGTGTTCGACGGGGTCGACGTCGTCGAGCTTGCCCGGCGGGTCGCCACGCCGTTCTTTCTGTTCTCGCCGCGGCGCATCCGCTGGAACGTGAGCAGCATGGTCAACGCCTTCACGCGCCGCCACCTCGACACCGAGATCTTCTTCGCGAGCAAGGCCTGCTCGAACCTCTGGTTCTTGGATCAGGTGCGCCGCACCGGCATCAACATCGAGGTCAACTCGGGAGGCGAGCTCTGGAAGGCGCAGCGGGCCGGCTTCGCGCCGCGGCAGATCGTCTTCAACGGCGTCGCCAAGACTCGCGACGAGATCCGCGCCGCCGTCCAGGCGGACGTCAGGGCGCTCGTGGCCGACTCTCTCTACGAGCTCGAGCGGATCGCCGAGGTGGCCGGCGAGCTGGGCCGGTCGGCCGCGGTCGATGTGAGGGTCGATGTCAACGTGCCGACGCTCACCCATCCCGGACTCGTGACCGCGCACGGCGGCAAGGCCGGCATCGACCTGGACGATGCTCTGGAGGCCTTCGCCTTTGCCGGCGCCCACGAGGCGCTCGACCCGCGCGGCCTGCACCTGCACGTAGGCTCCCAGATCACCGGCGTCGAGCCGTACCTCGCGGCGGTCGACAAGGGGCTCGACCTGATCGACGCGATCGAGGCCGCCGGCGTGCGCCTCGAACACCTGAACGCCGGCGGCGGGTTCGCCGTCGCCTACCGCGACCGACCGGTCTGCGAGCCGGTCGACTACTTCTGCGCCCCCCTCACGATCGACGACTACGCGCAGGCCGTCTGCGGGGTGATCGAGCGTCGCAGGCCGGCTCTGAAGCTGCTGCTCGAGCCGGGCCGCTCGATCGCCGGCAACACGGCGCTGCTCGTCACCACGGTCGAGAACGCCAAGGTCAAAGGCCGCCGCGACGACTCGGGGCGGCGCGTCGGCGACGAACGCTGGCTCACCGTCGACGCCGGCTTCAACACCCTGCTCGAGCACACCAACTACCGCTGGTACTTTCGCACCGTGGCGGCCGGCCGGGTCGACGAGCCCGCCGACACGCCGTTTCGCCTGGCCGGACCGCTCTGTGACGGCGGCGACGTGTTCGCCGGCGACGACGACACGCCGTATCGCAACTTTCCGGCGGCCACGGGGCCGGGCGACGTCGTCGTCTTCTTCGACGCCGGCGCCTACTCGCTCGAGATGATGAACCCCTACAACGCCCGGCCGAGAGCCGCCGCCTATGCGGCGGAAGGGGGCGTGGTGCGCACGATCCGTGTTGCCGACACCTTCGACGACATGGTCGCCGCCGACGTCGCGGCCGGCTCACCCCTCCTGCGCGACACCGGGCTGACCGGACCGGGCTGACCGGACGGGGCTAAAGGATCGTCGCGAGCCGCCGGTCGAGCCCGGGCACGACGGCGAGCTCGAGGGCGAGGTCGCAGAAGGCGCGGGTGTTGGGCAGGGCGCGCCCGTGCAGCTGGGTCGGCTGGGCGCCGGCCGCGACGGGCATGAGCACCTCGATGCCGGCGCGACGGCACGCCGAGACGACCTCGTCGCGCCGCTTCCGCGACGGCGCCAGGGCGATCAGCCAGCGCCAGTTGGGCAGTGCGCCGGCGCGTTGCGCCCCGGCGTCCAGCACCCGGAGGCCCATCGTGCCGAGCCGCTCGCCCGCCGCCGCCGCCAGCTCGCGTCGCCGAACGGCGGCGTCGGAGAGCTCGGCCAGCGCCCGAACGCCCGCCGACGCAGCCGCCTCGTCGATGCGGTAGCCGTTGGCCATGGCGTCGGCGCAGTCGTGGGCGAAGCACTCGTCGCTGGTGGCGATGATCGTCGAGCGCAGCGTGACGAGGTGGCGCTCGACGTTCTCGGAGAAGGTCGAGACCAGGCCGCCGCCGGCCGGCGAGTCGCCGAAGGCAAAGACCGCCATGTGGCCGGCCGAACCGACCGGCCGGTCGTCGACGGTGGCGCCCAGGGCCGGTCGGCAGTCTTCGAGGAGCGTGACCACGCGGTCGTCGGCGACGCGTCGCAGGTCGTCGGTGAGAGCCGGGTAGCCGGCCTCGTGGACGGTGAGCAGGGCTCGCGTGCGCGGCCCCACGAGCCGGTTGGCGTCGGCGGCTTCCAGAAATGGCCGGTCGGGAGCTTCGATGTCGGCGAAGATCGGTCGTCCGCCGGCCAGGATGACGAGATTGGCGAGCGGGGAAGACGAAACGGCGGGCAGAATGACCTCGCCGCCGTCGCCGACCCCGATGGCAAGCAGCGCCAGGTGCAGGGCTGCCGAGCCGCCCGCCACCGGTACGACGCGTCGCTGCAGATACGTCTCGGCGGCTTTTTGGAGCCGCACGGCCGCCGTGCCCTGGGTGAGCCAGCCCGACTTGAGGGCTCCGGCCGTGAGGGCCTCGCCGTCGCGCTCGTTGTCGGGCGAACCGGCCCTCTCGCGCGGGAACCGGACCACCTTGTCGTCGTGCGATTCCACCCGCTCGGTCCTCGCCTCTCGATGCCGTCGACGTCGCACCGGGTTCGTACCCGTTCTCGCTGGAAACAGTCATGGACGGCCGCACCGGCGTGCGCCGTGGGGGCAAGGCGCGGAGGCGATGTCGCGACGGGCGATGTCGCGACGGGCGGCGGACGGCAGGCCGGCTTGCCGGCCTGCCGTCCGCCGCCGCCTGGGTCGGACGACGATCACGACGCGCTTACGGATCGCGAGACGAGTGTGACGCCTTATCGGGTCAGACGACGATCGTGGCGCGCGTCCGGGCAAACCGGTATCGGGTGGCGGAGGTGCCGAGCTTCCAGAAGACGTGGTAGTGGTCGGTCGTGTGGGCGTCGACGACCTTCTGCCCGGCGCTGTTGGTGCCGACCAGCTCGGCCACGTGGTCCCAGGTGCCGTCGCCGGTCCAGTCGTAGTAGACGAAGTCGCCCTTGCCGACGCCGCCGATGGATGAGACGAAGTCGGTGTACTTGACGTTCCACGCTCCCTGCTGGTTGGCTACGGCGATCCAGGCGTGGCTGTAGGAGTCGTCGCCGGGCGCGCTGGTGCCGTTGTGGTCGTACCACCAGCCAGACGCGTACGTGCTGCCGAACTGGGGGTAGCCGCCGGCGTACATGACCTGGGAGCCAAAGTCGGCGCAGTCGGCGCTGAAGCCGGTGCAGGTCGGGTTGTACGACAGGGCGTACCTGTCGGCGTAGGCCTTGGCGGCGTTGCGGTCGAAGCTGAGTTGCGCCACGTAGCCGGGCCGCGCTGCGGCCGCGGGGGGCGCTCCCGGCGGCGGGGCGTCGACGAGGGGGACGGCCGGCGCCACGGCGGCGGGCAGCCTGCGAGCGCGGCTCTCGAGGCGGCTCGCCGCCATTCTGACTGTTGCCGCCGGAGCGCCGGCGGCTTCGAGCAGGCGCGGCGTGAGGTCGGACGAGTAGGCGTCGTGTGCGACGAGCCAGCAAGCGCGGCGCTGCACGAGGGTGAGGACGTGATCGAGGCCTTCGCCTTCGGTGTTGCTGCGGCCCTTGCGGTCGGTCCAGGTGTCGAGGGTCACGACGTGGGCGGTCACCGTGGCCGTGCCGGTCGCGCGGCAGACGTGCACCGCACCGATCGTGACTCGGCAGGAAACAGTGGTCGTGGAGTGCCCGAGGTCGGAAGCGAGGCGACGAGTGCCGGCGGCGAGGCTCGCCTCGCGGTGCACGAGCGACGATCCGGGGACGCACCGAGCGGCGAGCGCGTGCGTCTGCGCCGCGCCGAGCACGCTCCTGGCGCGGGCTTGAAGGTAGGCGGCCGCCGCGGCCGCGGCGCCGACGCGCGGCACGAGGGCGGCTGGGGCGGCGCGGTCTGCGCCGTGCGACGGCGGATGGGCCGGGGCGGCGACGCCGCCGGCCGGCGCCAGAGCGACGGCGAGCGGGATGACGAGCAGCGTGAGCAGCGCCGCTCGCGGGTGCGGGAGGTGGAGCATGGCGACCCCCTTTCGGGCCGGTTTACGGGCTCGTGGCGACGGCTGTGACCAGCCAGTCCCCCGCGCTCCGGTCCCTCCCCAGGGTGAAGAACAGCGTCGTCAGACCGCTCGGCAGCGGGCTGCCCGGCCGCACCGCGAGACGCACCGTGGCGGCGAGCGTGACGGCGTCGGCGCGAGAGTCTCCCCAGACGCGCGCCGAGATGAAGTCGATGTGGCGGATGGCGACGAGCTTGCGACGTGGCCAGACGCGCCCGCCGGCCAGCAGCCGGCGGGCCGCCGCGAGGCGCCGCTGGTCGACGAGTCGTGTGAGCTGTGCGACTGTGCTCGCCGCCTGAAGGCCGGGCGTGCCGGCGGTCTCGCCGGTCGGCACGCTCCGCGGCGGCGCGGCCGGGGCCGACGGCCCCGGCCGCGCCGCCGCGCGATCTGCGGGCGTCACGGGGCCGATTGCCGTCCGCCCGCAGGCCGCCCAGACTCCGACGACCGCGAGCGCCGCGGCGCCGGCGACGAGCCAGCGGGCGGCGATGAGAAACGGCCGGTGGGAGCGCAGATCCATGGCCGCGATGTTGCGCCCCCCCGGCGAGGTCGACAAGGATGACGAAGGCCGGCGCGCGGTGACATTTGGCGACGCCCTGGTCGAGCGGCTCGCGCGGCGACATGTGTCAGAATCGCCGTCGTGACTGCGGAACCTTCCGAGCTGCCGGACCTGGTCGACCATCCCGCCTCGCTGGGCGCGATCGTGCGTCGCGACCTGCCGCGCGGCATCCGCTCGGGCCTGGCGACGTTCTGGAGCCTCGCCAAGGCGATGATCCCCGCCTACGGGCTGGCGCTCGTCCTGGAGAAGCTCGGCGTCGTCACCGTGCTCGCTCACGTCGCCCAGCCCGTCATGTCGCTCGTCGGTCTGCCGGGCTCGGCGGCCGTGCCCCTCGTGCTGGGCTACGTGCTCAACGTCTACGCGGCCGTCGGGGCGATGACCGCTCTGCACCTCAGCGCTCAGCAGATCACGGTGCTCGCCCTGGCCATCCTCATCGGCCACAACCTGCTGGTCGAAGGGGCCGTGCTGCGCAAGGCCGGCATGAGCGGCGTCGCGTTCGGCGTGCTGCGCGCGCTGAGCGGCCTGCTGGCCGCCGGCGCCGTCAACCTGCTGATGAAGGCCTTTTCGTGAGGCCCGCGAGGGCGTCCGCGGCCGTCCGCGGCAGGCGGTGACTTGGCCGTGTGGTCGCTGCTCTCCGAGTTCGTGCACGGCTCGTTCAGCCTGCTGCTCCGGGTCTTTCTGATCGTCGTGCCGATCATGGTCGTCCTGGAGCTCTTCGAAGGCTCACCGCCGTTTCGCCGGCTCGTCCGCCTGTGGGCGCGCGTGATGAAGCCGCTCGGCATGACCGAGGAGATCGCGACGCCCACGCTCGTGGGGTTTCTGTTCGGCATCGCCTACGGCGGCGGCGTCATCATCCGCGAGACCCGCCGGCGCCGGCTCGGACGCCGGCAGGTGTTCCTCATGAGCGTCTTCTTGAGCCAGGTGCACGCCATCGTCGAGGACTCGCTCGTGTTCATCGCGGTGGGCGCGGCGGCGCTGTGGGTGGTCGGCTTTCGGCTCGTCTGGGCGGCGGCGGCGACCGCGCTTCTGGGCGCGGTCGCCACCGCCGCCGCGCGTCGCGTCGCGCCGCGCTACGGTGAGCGCGACGGCGATTCCGGGCGGCAGGACTGAACCGCGCCCTCCGCGGGTATTGTTGACAAGTCTTATCGAGTTCCTGTAAGAATCGCCCGGCATGAACATCTCAGCCAAGAGCAAGTACGCCGTGAGGGCCCTGGTCGAACTGGCCGAGCGCAGCCAGGCCCGGCCCGACCGCCTCGTCAGGCTGACCGACGTCGCGGTGGCGCGGGGCATTCCCCTGCAGTTCCTCGAGCAGCTCTTCGCGTCGCTGCGCCGGGCCGGCATCGTCAGGAGCCGCCGCGGCGCGAGCGGCGGCTTTGTCTTTGCCCGCCCGCCTGCCGAGGTGACCGTCCTCGAGGTGGTCGAAACGCTCGACGGGCTGGTGTCGCCGGCGGTCTGCACGCAGGGCGAGTGCGAACGGATCGCGGAGTGCGGCCCCGCGGCCGTGTGGCTCGAAGCCAAGGAGGCCCTCGAGCAGGTGCTGCGTCAGACGACGATCGCCGATCTCGCCGAGCGCGAGCGCGCTCGCGCGCCGCACGAGGCCATGTACTACATCTAGCCGGAGGACCGCGTGAACATCGCAGACGACATCACCAAGCTGATCGGCGGCACGCCGCTCGTCCGCCTGCGGACGCTCTCGGAGCGCAGCGGCGCGACCATCGTCGGCAAGCTCGAGTCCTTCAACCCGGGCGGCAGCGTCAAGGATCGCATCGGCCTGGCCATGATCGACGCCGCCGAGCGGGCCGGCGCGATTTCGCCCGGACGCACGACCATCGTCGAGCCCACCAGCGGCAACACCGGCATCGCTCTGGCCATGGTGGCCGCGGCGCGCGGCTACCGGCTCGTGCTGACCATGCCCGAGACGTTCAGCGTGGAGCGTCGCAACCTGCTGCGCGCCTACGGCGCCGAGCTCGTCCTGACGCCCGGACCCGAGGGCATGCGCGGCGCGATCGCCCGGGCCGGCGAGCTGGCCGCCGAGATCCCCGACGGCTTCCTGCCGCAGCAGTTCGAGAACCCCGCCAACCCCGCCGTCCACCGGGCCACGACGGCCGAGGAGATCTGGCGCGACACCGACGGTGCAGTCGATCTGTTCGTGGCCGGCGTGGGCACCGGCGGGACGGTCACCGGCGTGGGGCAGGTGCTGAAGGAGCGCAAGCCCGAGATCAGGGTCTACGCGGTCGAGCCGGTCGAGTCGGCCGTCCTGTCGGGCGGCCAGCCAGGGCCGCACCGCATCCAGGGCATCGGCGCGGGCTTCGTGCCACGCGTGCTCGACACCGGGGTCTACGACGAGGTCGTCCAGGTCCCGGGCGACAGGGCCTTCGAGACGGCGCGCGCGCTGGCCGCCGACGAAGGCATCCTGGTGGGCATCTCGGCCGGCGCGAACGCCTTTGCTGCGGGACAGCTCGGCGCGCGCCCCGAGAACCGCGGCAAGCTGGTCGTCACGATCCTGCCCGACACGGGTGAACGGTATCTGTCGACGCCGCTGTTCGCCGACCAGGGAGCGCCGGCCATGACCGGCGGCTGATGGCCGAGGGGTCACACGACGGCGCCGCCAGCGCGGCGCTGATCGCCACGGTGGGCTCGCTGCTCGATCCGCTCGAAGCCGTGCTCAAGCCGCTGGGCCGCGTCTGCGCGGCGTTCTCGGGCGGCGTCGATTCGAGCGTCGTCCTGGCGGTGGCCACCCGCGTGCTGGGCGCCGGCCAGGTGCTCGCTTTTACGGGTGTCTCCGAAACGTATCGCGACGACGAGCTCGCCGCGGCCCGCGCCTTCGCCGAATCGCTCGGCGTGCGCCACCTCACGTGGCAGACCCGCGAGCTCGACGACCAGCGCTTCGTGGCCAACACGCGCGACCGCTGCTACTACTGCAAGTCGACCCTGCTCGAGGCCATGCGGCAGGCGGCGACCGAGGCCGGCATCGACGCGCTGGTCGACGGCGCCAATCGCGACGATCTGGGCGACGAGCGGCCCGGCCTGCGCGCCGCGGCCGAACACGGTGTGCGTCACCCGCTCGTCGAAGCCGGTCTCGGCAAGGCGGCCGTGCGGGCGCTCGCCCGGGCGCTCGACCTGCCCGTCTGGAACAAGCCGGCTGAGGCTTGTCTCGCCTCGCGCATCGCCTACGACCAGGCCGTGACGGCCGACAAGCTGCGCCAGGTGGCCGCCGCCGAAGACGTGCTGCGCGAGCTCGGCCTCGGACCCGAGCTGCGAGTGCGACACCACGGCGACATCGCCCGCATCGAGCTGCCCGCCGACTCGCTGCAGCGGGCCGCCGGCGCCGACCTGCGCGACATGCTGGTGCGCCGCCTGCGCGCCCTCGGCTTCGCCTACGTCGCGCTCGACCTGCAGGGCTTTCGCTCGGGCAGCATGAACGAGGCGCCGCGCGCGGAAGGGAGCCGGTAAGTGAACCGCGCCGTGGGAACCGTCGCCGACGTCGCCGCCGGCGCCTGGTGCGCCGCTCGCAAGAGCCGGCCGCGGCGCTTCGTCGAGCGCATGCGCCGCGACGTGCGGGCCGTGAAGGACCGCGATCCGGCGGCCACGAGCACCTTCGAGATCGTCACCTCGTACTCGGGCCTGCACGCCCTGTGGCTGCACCGCGTCGCCCATCCGCTGTACCGGTGCGGCATGCCGGTGCTGCCGCGCTGGATCAGCCAGTTCAACCGCTTCCTCACCGGGATCGAGATCCACCCGGGCGCCCAGATCGGCGAGGGCTTCTTCGTCGACCACGGCTCGGGGGTGGTGATCGGTGAGACGACCGAGATCGGCGACAACGTCACGATCTACCAGGGCGTCACCCTGGGCGGCACGGGCAAGGAGCACGGCAAGCGTCACCCGACCCTGGGCGACAACATCGTGGTCGGCTCCGGCGCCAGCGTGCTCGGCTCCGTGCGCATCGGCGACAACGCCAAGATCGGCTCCGGCAGCGTGGTCGTACACGACGTGCCGGCCAACGCCACGGTGGTCGGCAATCCGGGACACCCCGTGCTGGTCGACGGCCAGCGCGTGGGCATTCCCGACATCGACTACACGCATCTGCCCGACCCCATGGCCGAGGCGCTCAAGTGCCTGGTCGACCGCATCATCGCCCTCGAACAGGAGCTCGACGAGATCAACCCCGAGCGCAAGTCGCGCCGTCGCGAGAAGATCACCCGCAGCCAGGAAACCCTCGACCGGCTGCTGCACTTCCGCGACGGCGGCGGCATCTGATCCACCCGCAAGACCGCCGGTCAAACGGGTATGCTACTATCGCCGCATCAACCAGCACAGGGAGAGTGATCCCGCCGTGAGCCACGTCCGACGTCTCGTCCTAGACGTCCTCAAGCCGCACCAGCCGACCATGCTCAACCTGGCCGACAAGCTCGGCGACCTCGAGGGGGTGGCCGGCGTCGACATCACGCTCTTCGAGATCGACAACAAGGTCGAGAACATCAAGATCACCCTCGAGGGCAACGACGTCGACTACCAGGAAGTCGCCGAGGTCATCCAGGATTCCGGGGCCAGCATCCACTCGATCGACAAGGTGTCGACCGGCCGCCAGCTCATCGACGAGGCCGAGACTCCCCAGGATGCCGGCGCCCGCTGGATGCGGTGACCGTCAGCCGCCGGTTTAGCACATGAGCCCCTCGACGGCCTCCGGTCCGACCGGCTGGCTGCGCAGCAGGTTCGCCACGCTGCGCCACTACCACCGTGTCGCCGAGGTCGGCGAGATCGCCCGCCGGTACTTCGCCATGAACGCTTTCGACGGCGTGCTCACGACACTCGGCGTGATCGTCGGCAGCTACATCGGCCGCGTGCACTCGGCCCATCAGGTCATCGCCGTCGGGCTCGGCGCCGCGGTCGCGATGGGCGTCTCGGGCTTCTACGGCTCCTATCTGATCGAGCGGGCCGAGCGCGACCGCTCACTGCGCGAGCTCGAGGACGTCACCTTGTCGAGCCTCGAGGACTCCGACATCGCCGCGGCCTCGACGTATGCCACGATCGTCGTCGCCTGTGTCGACGGCGTTTCCCCGTTCGCCGCCGCGGCGCTCGTACTGATCCCGTTCTTCCTCGGCCTGGCGAGCATCCACGCGGCCTACCTCGCCGGAGTCGTGATCGCCTTCGTCGAGCTGTTCCTGCTGGGCCTGTTCCTGGGCCGTGTGTCGCGCCAGCGACTGGTCTGGTCGGGGGTCAAGCTGGCGGTGGCCGGTGTGCTGTGCCTGGCCCTGAGCGCGCTGCTCGACCTGGGCCTGCGGTGAGGCGCCGATGAGCGGGCGCGCTGGCGGGCGCGGCGGGCCGGGCGTGGGCGGGCGCGGCAAGGCGCCGGCCCCACCGGACGGGCGCGGCGGTAGCGACAAGGCGCCCGCCGCGCCGGACGGGCACGGCGGTCGGCGGTCGGCGACCGCCGAGGCGCTGCTTGCCGGCCTGAACGAGCCCCAGCGCGAGGCCGTCGAGCACTTCGAGGGGCCGTTGCTCATCCTCGCCGGCGCCGGCTCGGGCAAGACGCGCGTGCTCGCGCACCGTGTGGCCTACCTCGTCAAGGTGCGCCGGGTCCGTAGCGACGAGGTGCTGGCCATCACCTTCACGAACAAGGCCGCCGGCGAGATGCGCGCCCGCATCGGGGCGCTGGTCGGCCCGCTGGCCCGCGTCATGTGGATCTCGACCTTTCACTCCATGTGCGCCCGCATCCTGCGCCGCGAGGCCGAGCGGCTGGGCTACAAGTCGACCTTCTCGATCTACGACGCCGACGACGCCAAACGGCTGGTCAAGCGCTGCCTCGCCGAGCTCGACTTGGACGACAAGCGCTTCACGCCCGACGCCATGGCGCGGGCCATCTCCGACGCCAAGAACCGTCTGGCCGACCCGGCGGCCTTTCGCGAGCAGACCGGCGGGTTCTTTCAGCGCGCCGCGGCCGACGTGTACGACCTCTACGAGAAGAAGCTCATGGAGATGAGCGCCATGGACTTCGACGACCTGCTGATGAAGATCGTGAACCTGCTGGAGATCTATCCGGACCGGCTCGAGCACTACCGGCGCACGTTTCGCTTCATCATGGTCGACGAGTACCAGGATACCAATCACGCCCAGTACCGCATCGCCAACCTGCTCGCCGGCGAGCGCGGCAACCTCGCGGTGGTCGGCGACGACGACCAGTCGATCTACTCGTGGCGCGGCGCCGACATCCGCAACATCCTCGAGTTCGAGCGCGACCATCCCGACGCCAGGGTGATCAGACTCGAACAGAACTACCGCTCGACGAGCCACATCCTGGACGTGGCCAACGCGGTGGTCGCCAACAACCGGGGGCGCAAGGGCAAGAACCTCTGGACGGCGCGGGGCAGCGGACGGCCGGCGCACGTCGTCGAGGTCGCCGACGAGCACGCCGAAGCGCGCTTCGTCGCCAGCGAGGTGCGCACCCTGCTGGAGGAGGGCGTGGGGGGCGAGGGGGCGGGCGCAGCCCGCCCCCTCGCCCCCCACGACATCGCCGTGCTCTACCGCACGAACGCCCAGTCGCGCGTGCTCGAGGAGGAGTTCGGCCGCTACGCCATCGCCTATCAGGTGGTCGGCGGTACGCGCTTCTACGAACGCGCCGAGGTCAAGGACGCTCTCGCCTACCTGGCGATCATCAACAACCCGGCCGACGAGCAGCGTCTGCTGCGCATCGTGAACATGCCGCGCCGCGGCCTGGGCGACACGACCATGGCGCGACTGCGGACCGAGGCCCAAACGCTCGGCGAGACGCTGTGGAGCGTGATCGAAGGTGCCGGCGACGTGCCCGGGCTGACCGCCGCGGCGGCCGCCTCGCTGGGCAGGTTCGCCGCCCTCGTGAACGCCTGGCGCACCGCGGCGCCGTCGGTGTCGTCGGTGGCCGCGCTCGTGCGCAGGGTGCTCGACGAGAGCGGCTACTCGGCGATGCTCCAGGCGCAAGGCACGCTCGAGGCCGAGGGCCGCATCGAGAACCTCGAGGAGCTCGTCGGTGTGGCAGCCGAGTACGACCAGCGCGCCGAGGAGCCGTCGCTCGACGGCTTTCTGCAGGAGATCTCGCTCTACTCCGACATCGACGCCATGCTCGACACGAGCGAGCTCATCACCTTCATGACCCTGCACAACGCCAAGGGCCTCGAGTTTCCCGTCGTGTTCATCACCGGCATGGAGGAGGGCGTGTTCCCCCACCAGCGCTCGCTCGACGACCAGAACTTAGAAGAGGAGCGCCGCCTGGCCTATGTGGGCATCACGCGGGCGATGGATCGCCTGTACCTGCTCCACGCCCGGGCGCGCAACCTGTGGGGCGGCAGCCTGTACGGCCTGCCCTCGCGGTTCCTCACCGAGATCCCGGCGGAGCTGGTCGAGGTCACGCGCGTCGGCGGTCCGGCCTACGCCGCAGGCGGTTGGTCGAGCACCGGGGCCGGCCGGGGCGCACGAGACGGCCGGGGCGACCGCGGTCGGGCCTGGGGGGACTGGTCGGGCGACTGGCGCGAGCGTGACGACGAGGCCGTGGGCGGTTCGGGACGGCGCATCACCGGGCTCGAGAAGAAGCCCGAGGAGAGGATTGTCGAACAGTTCTTCGCGCCCGGCGACCGGGTGCTGCACGCCACGCTCGGCGAGGGGACGGTGACGGCCGCGGAACAGAGCGGGATCATCGTTGTGCGATTCGAAAACGACGGCTCGGAGCGGCGCCTGATGGCCACCATCGCGCCGCTGCGCAAGCTCCGCGCCTAGGGACCGGTACCCGTTTCGTACACCCGCCAGGAGCGGCCGACACGGCGCAGGCTCACGAACACCAGCGTCCGGCCCGCGCTCCAGGGCGACCCAGGAGCTGGACTGACGTCGACCGTCATGGAGATCTCGAGCGTGGCGCCGTGGGGCGGCAGCGGCCCGACGGCCGGGTCGACCGACACGACGCGTACGTGCCTGATGCCCCAGTACCCGGCGGCGTTGCCCGCCTTCACCGCGGCGGCGGCGTGCGAGTCGGGTGTGACAACGGTGAGAAGGGCGCGGTAGCGGTGGGCGTCGACCAGCCGCCAGTAGCGCACGGCGGTCGCGGCGGCGGCCGGCGGCACCGGGCCGGCCGTGATGGTGGCGCCGGGCGACGGTGTGGCAGTGTCGGCCGGCGACGAGGAGACCGCCGGGGTGCCTCCGCCTGTCGCCGACGGCGCCGCCGTCGGTGTCGTTGCCGGCGAGGCCGCGCAGCCGCCGGCGAGGAGCGCGGCCGCCGCTCCGGCGAGCAGCGCCGTGAGGGCCGCCGGCCGACGGGCCCGGTGGCGCGCCGGTGAGGTGGACGGCATCGTGCGCATGGGTTTCTCCTTCCCTCGGCGCGATCGCAGCGAAGCCCACCACACGCGGCCCGTTCTGTACAGGATGACAATGTCGTGACCGGGGCAGGCGGCGACTCGGGCGCGGTGCGGGAGGGCGAGAGTTGGGCCAAGATGTGGCCGAGTTGTGCGATTCTGTAGGGATCCGGCTGGAACCTGTTGAGCCGACTGGGTGCGTGAGCCGCGACGAAACGAAAACAAACGCACGATTGACCACACTTTCGCGCAGTACTACAATGAGTCTCGTTCGAGCACGCCTGGTTGTCGCGTCCGTCGCGTCAGCGTCGGGGCGATCGAAGCGCGCGGAGAGCGGACGCGAGTGGGAAGTACTCGCGCGATGCGGAAGTTCGCAGGCTGAGCGAGCGGGAAGCAGACGCGTCCGCCTGCCGCGAGCGTCGCCCGAGATCGATCGGGACTGCGGCGCGCCGACAAAGGAGTCCGCGGCAAGACTCGCCCTCCCCCCGGACGAGCCGAGCCCCCCTCGGGCCGCGGATGTCGCGAGGGCTGGGGCCGGCGGCAGGCTCTGCCGCCGGCCCGCCCGCGACCAAGCTCCCGTCGCGCTCCCGTCCGGCCCCCCGACCCACCGCCGCCATCTCCTCCACGACGACGCCTTGCCGGCCGCGACGCCGGGCGCACCGGGCAGCCCAGCTTGCGTGTCTCGCCCTGGTCGCCGCCACCGGACGCAGTGCGCTAGCCGAACTTTTGGGAGTCTGGTCGCGGCTGGTGGGGTAGAGTTGCCCTGGGCCGATCGCGGCCCACGGACGCGCAAGGAGGGTCCACGCATGGCAGTCGAGGTCAAGCGCGACGGCGCCGTCGCCGTCGTCACTGTCGCCCGTCCCGAGGTGCTCAACGCCCTGAACACCGCGACCAACGAGGAGTTGCTCGCCGTCGCCGGCGAGATCTCGCACGACGCCGGGGTGCGCGCGGTCGTGCTCACCGGGGCCGGCGACAAGGCCTTCGTGGCCGGCGCCGACATCGCCGAGTTTCGCGGCATGACTCCCGAGGACGCCCGTCGGGCGTCGCTGCTGGGGAGCAGGGTCGTCGCGGCGATCGAAGGGGCGCCACAGCCCTGGATCGCCGCCGTCAACGGCTACGCCCTCGGCGGCGGCTGCGAGCTTGCGCTGGCCTGTGACATCCGCTTCGCGGCCGACGGCGCGCGCTTCGGCCAGCCCGAGGTCAACCTGGGCATCACGCCCGGCTTCGGCGGCTCGCAGCGCCTGCCTCGCGAGGTCGGCAACGGCTGGGCGAGCTACCTGTGCCTGAGCGGCCGCACGATCGACGCCGCCGAGGCGGCTCGCATAGGGCTCGTGCAGGCGGTCTTCCCGGCGGCGCGGCTCATGGACGAAGCGCTCAAGCTCGCCGGCGAGCTCGCCGCCAAGCCGCCGCTGGCCGTGCGCTACATCAAGTCGCAGATCCACCATGCGCTGAGCGTCGACATCGAGGCCGGCCACGAGATCGAGCGCGACCTGTTCGCACTGGCCTTCGCCAGCCGGGACCGGTGCGAAGGCATGGACGCCTTTCTCGAGAAGCGCAAGCCGAAGGGGTTCGAGGGCAGGTAGCGGCGCTGCGCGACCCCGACTAGATGCGGACCGCTTCGAGCAACATCGTGAGCACGTCGTAGACGCCCGGCGTTGCGGCGACCACGACATCGGCCTCGTCTGCGACCTGTCGCGGAGTCTCGTCGGTGAGGGCGGCGACGCCGACGGCGACGCGCCCTGCGGGCGCGTCGCCGTCGGCCGCCGCCGGGTGTGTCCGCACCCTCGCCGCCGATCGCGCTTCGCCGACCGGCTGCGCTTCGCCGGCCCACTCATGCACCGCCGCAAAGCCGGTGCAGTCGGTGAGGTCGTCGCCCACGAAGATCGCGGTGCGCAGCGCGACCTCGCCGCGGCCGCCGGTCCGCAGAAGGCGCCGCACCGCCGTTCCCTTGCTCACCGGTTCGGGCGGCCGCAGCTCGACCAGGAAATGCCCCGTCGCGATCGCCAGCCCGAGCGCGCGCGCGGGGCCCAGGATCTCGGCCTCGAGGAGGGCCACGGTCGCCGCGGGGTCGGGCGCCCGGCGGTAGTGCAGGTCGAGCATCGGACCCTTGTTCTCGACCACCAGGCCGAGGCGCCCGGCGTCGAGCGCGGCCACGCGGCGGGCCATCGTCTGCACCCTGTCGACGTAGCCTTCGGCCGCAGGGTCGCGCGCGACCGTTCCGTCGGGCGACATCTGGTCGAAGCCGTGCAGGCCGACATAGGAGGCGCCGGCGACGCCGACCATCGCCGCGGCCTGTCGCACGTCGCGGCCCGTGACGAAAGCCAGCAGGCCGAGGCGCGGCGCGAGCGCCGTGAGGGCCGTGCGGAACGTGTCGGGCACCACGGCCGCGTACGGGTCGTCGACGATCGGCGAGATCGTGCCGTCGATGTCGCAGAAGAGTGCGGTCGCGCGCGGCTCGCGCGCGACCGCACTCAAACCCGAGGCGAGAAGGTCGGCGCCACGCAGGATCAGCTCGCCGGGCCCACCGGAAGCGCGCGAGCCGGCGCCGCCGGTCTGGCCGCTGCCGCCGATCTGGCCGCTGCCGCCGATCTGGCCGCCGACGCCGGCCTGGCCGCCGACACCGGTCCGACCGTCGGGATCCACCGGAGCTGACAGCGGTTCGTCCATGACACGGTCAGCCTACCGGAAAGAGTCAGGCGGCGTCGCGCCTCGTCTGCCGGCGACGGCGATTGTCATGCGTTTCGACCTTGGAGTAAGGTGGGCCCAGTCGACGGCGAGCACGGGGGAGCCATGACAGACGCACCAGAGTCGAGCGCAACAGGACCAGGGGCGACTGAGGCGGGCGCCGAAGTCGCGGCCGCGACGGGCTCGGGGCAGGACGTCCAGCCCACCGAGCGGGCCGATCCCTATCTCAAGTCCATGCTCCTCGGCCTGATCGAGGACAGCTACCTGCACACCGGCACGTTCACCCAGTTCGCCGCCGAGATCCTGCAGGTCATCGCCTACGCCGCCACGGTGCCGGTGGCCTTCACCGAAGGCTTCCTGCGCGCCTACCTGTCGATCGATCGCATCGAGGAGAGCGACGAGGGCCGGATCAAGATCGTGCCGAAGATCGGGGCCAGCGAAGAGGACTGGATCAAGGACGTCGACGCGATCACCGCCCAGGTCGACCCGAGCGCCGTGTTCAACCCGGTCGTGCGCTCCAAGCTCACCGCCGTGCACGAGGCCTCCAGCAAGGTCATGAAGTACGACCTGAACACGCTCACCACCATGGACGACGGCCAGCTCATGGAGGTCCTGCGCCAGATGCAGCAGGAGTCCGAGGAGCTCGCGGAGCAGGAAGAGTCGCCCGGCACGGGCGAATCGTCGCGCGACTACATCCGCGCCAAGCTCGACACGATCCGCAAGAACGTGCGCGCCTTCCAGGCTCAGCAGAAGCACTCCCTCGAGGTCGTCGACGAGGGGCTGAGCGAGCTCGACGACCCATCGGCCGGTGCGGCCGGCGACCCGCCGGGTGGGCAGGGTGATGCGGCGGGCGGCGCCGAGGGCGGCGACACGACGCCCGCCTGAGCGAGCCGCGGCGCACTCGCCGCGGCGGGCAGGATTGCGCCGCCGGGCGACCAATTGGTCGAGGTGAGATGACGAACTTCTCAGACAGGCTCGCCGAGAGCATCCTCAGCCGGCGCAGCGCCGTGTGCGTGGGGATCGACCCCGACGTCTCGCAGTTGCCCGACGATCTGCGCACGGCCTACGCCGCGCGGGTCGGCGAGCTGGGCGACGCGGGGGCGGTGGCGGCGTGCTTCGCCGAGTTCGCCAGCGGCGTCATCGACGCGGTCGCCGAAGTCGTCGCGGCCGTCAAGCCGCAAACGGCCTTCTTCGAGCAGTACGGTGCGCCCGGCTGGGAGGCGCTGCGGCGCGTCGTCGCCTGCGCCCACGAGCACGATCTGCCGGTGATCCTCGACGCCAAGCGCGGCGACATCGGTTCGACCTCGGCCGCCTACGCCGCCGCCGTGTTCGGCGGCGCGCCGGCCCTGGCCGGCGCGCCGCTCCCCGGCCTCGGCGCCGACGCCGTGACCGTCAATCCCTATCTGGGCGACGACGCCCTGGAACCGTTTCTCGCGCGCTGCGACCAGGGCAAGGGCATCTTCGTGCTGACTCGCACGAGCAATCCCGGCGCCGCGCACCTTCAGGAGGTGGACTGCGACGGCCTGCCCTTCTACCTGCGCGTGACCGAGATGATCGCGCGGCTGGGCAGCGGGCGCGTGGGCGCGCACGGGTATAGCGACGTGGGGGCGGTGGCGGGCGCCACCGCCCCCACGTCGCTGGCGGCCGTGCGCGCCGCCCTGCCGCACGCCTTCCTGCTCATCCCGGGTTTCGGCGCGCAGGGCGCCGGCCCCGAGGCGCTGGTCGGACTTGCCCGGGGCGAGGCGCTCGGCTATGTGGTCAACGCCTCGCGGTCGATCATCTACGCCTGGCGAGAGCGCGGCGGCGACTACCGGAGCGCCGCTGCCGCCGCGGCGGCCGAGATGCGCGACGCGATCGGGAGCCTGTGATGGACGACGATGCGACTCGCCGGGGGCCGCGCGACGACGATCCCGAGATGACCGGCCCGATGTGGCCGCTGCCCGACGACGGCCTGTCGGACGAGGACGACGATGCGACCCGGCCGCGCGCCGGCCGGCCCGACGACTCGCCCAGCGACGCGTCGCGGCGCGCGGCCGCCGCCGAGTCGTTCGGTCGCGCGCCCGACGAGGAGTCGACCACGGTGCTCTCGCCGGCCGGTTCCGCGGGAGGCCACGGCATCGACCCCACCCGGGTCGCGCCCGACGGCGCCCGCGACTGGCTCGACGTGCCGCTTCCCGAAGAGCCGGCACGGGCTCGCGCCGGCCGGCCGCGCCCGCGTCACGCCGGGCCCGCCTGGCCGCGGATCGTGGCGCCGATCGCGCTGCTGGCGGCCGTTCTCGCGGTCGTCACGCTGAGCGTGCACTCCGGCGTGCTGGGCGGCGCG
Organism: uncultured Actinomycetes bacterium; assembly: GCA_963751565.1. Classification (GTDB taxonomy): domain Bacteria; phylum Actinomycetota; class Thermoleophilia; order UBA2241; family UBA2241; genus Bog-752. Next base: position 249,654 of record CAVVVA010000005.1, read on the forward strand.
AAGACCGGCGCCGGTCACCCGACCGTCACTGCCTCGCAAACGTCCAGGGCAAGGTTCGTCTACTACCGCGTGCGCAAGGGCGACAGCATGTCGACGATCGCCGGCAAGTACCACATCACGCTCGGCGAGCTGCTGGCGCTGAACCCGAAAGCCAGCGTCTCCACGATCACGGTCGGCCAGAGGCTCAAGGTCCCCAACCCGCGCTGACCCATCGCGCGCGCCGGCTCCGGGCGCGCGGCCCGCCCGCACGCCCGCCGCGGCTCGCCGGCGCCGGCGGGACAACTCGCCCACCTCAATCCCCTCGCCTTCGGCGTGGCGCGGCCGTCGTGCTCACGTCTGCCGGCGGCCTCGCGTCGGCCAGCGGCCTCGCGTCGGCCGGTCTTGTGAGGCGGTCGGCCGTTGCCGTGGCGAGCGGTGGGGAGCGGTGCATCGAGTGTGGGGAAGAATGTCAGAAATGTATTGCAAAGTGGGGAATTGTGGGATACAGTGGCGACCATGCAGCGCTCGGTGCTCTTGGGGGAGTTCGATTTCACGCTCGACGCGAAGAACCGCGTCGCCATCCCCGCGCGCCTGCGGGCCGTCTTTGCCGAGGGCCTGTACCTCACCCGGGGCTTCGACCGCTGCCTCGCCGCCTTTCCGCCCGAAGAGTGGGATCGCTTCGTCGCCGATCAGACCGGGGACCTGCCGGCGATGAGCGAGAAGGGCAGAGAGGTCCGGCGCTTCCTCTTCGCCGCCGCCACCTTCGACGAGCTCGACCGTCAGGGGCGGATCACCGTGCCGGCGAACCTCCTGGGGTTCGCCGGGGTCTCGAAGGACGTCACCATCATCGGCATGCACGACCACATCGAGATCTGGGACCGCGAGGCGTGGGCGAAGTATCGCAAGCAGATGGAGGAGGGGGCCGATGCTGCCGCAGACCAACTTTCACGTCAGTGAGTACGAGATGGCTCTGGCTCACACGCCGGTCCTGCTCGACGAGCTCGTGGACCTGCTCAAGCCGACGGCCGGCGAGACCGCCTTCGACGCCACGTTCGGCGCCGGCGGGCACGCGGCCGCCGTCGCGCAGCGCCTCGGCGCCGACGGCCTGCTGATCGCCTGCGACCGCGACCCGACGGTCGCCGAGTACTTCCGCGACGTCGCCCGCGAGGCGCCCTGCCGCACCGAGCTGTACCACGGGAACTTCGCCGACGTGCTCGCCGAGCGCGCCGACGCCTCGATCGACGTCGTCTACATGGACCTGGGCGTCTCGTCGATGCAGCTCGATCGCCGCGAGCGCGGCTTCTCGTACGCCTGGGACGCGCCGCTCGACATGCGCATGGACCCGTCGCAGCCGGTCACCGCCGCCGCTCTCGTCAACACCCTGTCGGCCGGCGAGCTGACCGACGTGTTCCGTCGCTATGGCGAGGAGCGCTACGCCGTCGACATCGCGCGGCGCATCGAGCGGCAGCGCATCCGGCAGCCGTTCGAAACGACCGGTCAGCTCGTCGACGTGATCAAGTGCGCCATCCCCACGCCGGCTCGCTTCGGCGCCGGCAATCCGGCGCGCCGTGTGTTCCAGGCGCTGCGCATCGTGGTGAACAACGAGCTCGAGTCGCTGGCCCGCGGCCTCGAAGAGGCCTACCGGGTGCTGCGCCCCGGCGGCCGCCTGGCGGCGATCTCCTTCCACTCGCTCGAGGACCGGACCGTCAAGGAGTTCTTCAGGGGCCATGCGGCCGGCTGCATCTGCCCGCCCGGCCTGCCGATCTGCGTCTGCGGTCACGAGCCGACCATGCGCGTCCTGACGCGCCGGCCGGTGACGCCCCGGGCGCGGGAGATCGAGAGCAACGCGCGCGCCAAGGCGGCCAAGCTGCGCGCGGCGGTCAAGCTGGAGGCCTGATATGGCCGCCGCCGCGGGCGCGTCGGCGCGCCCGCTTCCGGCGCCCGCGAGGCATGAGAGCGAGCGCCGGCCCGTCGGCGCCCCGCAGCGCCGTCCGGCCGTGGTCGCCCCCGCGCCGCGCCGTCGCCTGAAGTCGCTTCCGGCGCGGCTGCTCGTGTTCGGCGTGCTTCTCGCGGTGCTCGCGGCAGGCCGCGTCACGCTCAGCTTCGCGGTGGTCCAGAAGAACCTCCAGACCGACGCGGTCACGCGCCAGTATCGCGCCGTCGACGCCGAGAACCAGCAGCTCGCCGAGACGGCGGCCGGCCTGTCGTCGGCGCTCGCGATTCGCAAGCTGGCCGTCAAGAAGTTCCATCTGATCGTCTCGCCTTCCGTGCAGTTCATCACCGTGCATCCCGCGCGCCTCGGGACACACGCGAGGCGCTAGTGTCGGGCGGCGCGCGCCACGGGGGAGGTTCAGGGCGATCCGGGCGGCGAGGCGGTTCCCCGCGCGGGCCGGGTCGGCGCGCCGGACGCGCCGCCGGCGGCAGCGTCGGGCGTACGCTCGACGGGCGCGTGCGCCTGCTGCGCATCGTCTTCGTGGTCACCTTCCTGGCCATCGGCGGCAAGGCGATCGCCCTGACTTCCACCGACGGCCACCTCGCCGCCATCGCCCGCGACCAGCAGATCCGCGCGGTCGTGCTGCCGGCCCATCGTGGCGCTATCCTCGATCGCGACGGCGTTCAGCTTGCCGTCGCTATCCCCGCCAAGACCGTCTACGCCACTCCCTACATGCTCGACGATCCGCGGACGGCCGCCAGGGAGCTCGCCGCCGCGTTGAAGCTGAAGTGGGGCCGCGTGTACCGCGCCATCGACGATCCCAAGAGCGGGTTTGCCTACGTCGACCGGCAGGCCGATCCGACCCTTGCCGACAGGGCGATCGCGCTCGGCCTGCCGGGTGTCGCCGACTACGTCGAAGAGAAGCGCGTCTACCCGATGAACACGGTGGCCGCCCAGGTGGTGGGCTACGCCGGCACGGACGACCGTGGCCTGGCCGGCATGGAGTACCGCTACGACAAGCAGCTGGCCGGCACACCGGGTCGCCAGGTGGTCGTTCAGGACCCTGCCGGCCAGGCGCTGCGCGTCATCCAGTCGGTGTCGCCGACGCCGGGGCAGGACGTTCGCCTGACGATCGACAGCGGCATTCAGCTCGTGACCGACCAGGTGCTGGCCGCAGACCGTGCGCCAGTACCACGCCAAGGGCGGCACGGCGATCGTCGAGAACCCGAGGACCGGCGAGATCTACGCCATGTCGAACGTGCCGCTCGTCAACGACAACCGCTTCGGCGACTCCCCGGCCGATGAGGGCAACAAGGCGGTCATCTACAGCTACGAGCCGGGTTCGACCTTCAAGATGGTCACCATCGCCGGGGCGCTCTCCGACGGCCTCGTCAAGCCCTCCACGTCTTTCCTGCTGCCGCCCACGCTGCGCGTCGGCGACCGCGTCATCCACGACGCCGAACCGCGCGGCACGGAGCGCATGACCGTGAGCCAGATCCTCGCCAAGTCGAGCAACATCGGCGCCGTGACCATCGGCTGGAAGCTGCTCGGCAAGCAGCGCCTGCTCGACTGGATCTACCGCTTCGGCTTCGGCAAGCTGACCGGCATCGACTTTCCCGGCGAGGTGCCCGGGTTCGTGCTGCCCGGCGACCAGTGGTGGCCGTCGACCATCGGCAACGTGCCGATGGGCCAGGGCATCTCGGTCACGCCCATCCAGATGGTGGCCGCCTACGGCGCGATCGCCAACGGCGGCGTGATGATGAAGCCCTACCTGACCGCGCAGGTCGGCACGCGGGTGACCCCGCTGCAGGCGGGCCGGCAGATCGTCACTGCCAAGGTGGCCCGGCAGGTGCGCGCCATGCTGTCCAACGTGGTCGCCGACGGCACCGGCACCGAGGCGCAGATCCCCGGCTACGTGGTCGCCGGCAAGACCGGTACGGCCCAGATAGCGCTGCCCAACGGCGGCGGCTACTCGAAGGTCAACTACGTGGCCTCGTTCATCGGCATGGTGCCGGCCCGCGACCCGCAGCTCGTGGTCGCCGTGGTCGTCGACGAGCCGCATCCCTACTGGGGCGGGACCGTCGCCGCGCCGGCCTTCCGGCAGATCGCGAGCTACGCGCTGCAGCGGCTGGAGATCGCCCCGTGAACGCGGCGGGTTCTGATATCATCGGCCTGCATGAACGTAGCCGCTCTCGCCGCCGGTCTTGACCATGGTCGCATCGACGGCGATCCCGACGTCGAGATCGGGTCGCTGGCCTGCAACACCCGCGACGTCGCCTCCGGATCGCTCTTCTTCTGCATCCCCGGACTGAGGGCCGACGGGCACGACTTCGCCTCCCAGGCGGTCGCCGCCGGGGCGGTCGCGCTCGTCTGCGAACGAGCGCTCGCCCTGCCGGTCACCCAGGTTCTCGTGCCGCGTGCGCGACATGCCATGGCCCTCATGTCGGCGCGCTTCTACGGCGACCCGACACGCGAGCTGCGCGTCGCCGCCGTGACCGGCACCAACGGCAAGACGACGACCGCTCACCTCCTGGCGGAGATCCTCGCGGCGGCCGGTCTGCGGCCGGCTCTCCTGGGTACCGTGGTCAACCGCATCGCCGGGGTCGAGCGGGATGCGGGGCTCACCACCGCCGAATCGACGGATCTGCAGCGCATGTTCCGGGAGATGGTCGACGGCGGCGACAAGTCGTGCGTCATGGAGGCGTCGTCGCATGCTCTCGCGCTGGAGCGCACGACCGGCATCGTCTTCGAGTCGATGATCTTCACGAACCTGACGCGCGATCATCTCGACTTTCACCCGACGTTCGACGACTACTTCGCCGCCAAGCGCTCGCTGTTCCTGCCCGACGAGCGGCGGCGGCCGGGCGCGACCGCGGTCGTGAACTCGGGCGACGAGTACGGCCGCCGCCTGATCGACGACTGCCGCGAGGCCTACGGCGCCGACCTCTGGACCTTCGCGCTCGAAGGCGACGCCCGCGACGGCCGGGGCGATGTCGACTGCGCCGCGGTCGACCTTGCCCTGACCGCCGCGCGCTCCGCCTTTACGCTGGTCTCGCCGCGCCTGGACCTGCGCGAGGCGTTGCAGATCGCCGCGCCGGCACGGTTCAACGTCGCCAACGCTCTCGCCGCGGCCACCGCCGCCCTGGCGATGGGCCTGCCGTTCGAGGCCGTGCGTGAAGGGCTCTCGGGCGCCGCGGGCGTACCCGGGCGGGTCGAGCCCGTCCGCTGCGGCCAGCCCTTCAGCGTGCTGGTCGACTACTCGCACACACCCGATTCGCTCGAGAACGTCCTGCGCGCCGTGCGCGCGGTCACGGCCGGTCGCCTGCTCGCCGTGTTCGGCTGCGGCGGCGACCGCGACCGCGGCAAGCGGCCGCTGATGGGCGCGGTCGCGGCCGGGCTCGCCGACGTGGCCGTCTTGACCTCAGACAACCCGCGCGGCGAAGATCCCCTGGCGATCATCGCGGAGGTCCTCTCGGGCATCTCGGGCGACGACCGCGGGCACGTGGTGGTCGAGCCCGACCGGCGCGCGGCCATCCGTCTCGCGCTGCGCGAGGCGCGGGCCGGCGACGCGCTCGTGATCGCCGGCAAGGGCCACGAGAGCTACCAGATCCTGGGGGCCGAGACGATCCACTTCGACGACCGCGAGGTCGCCTCCGACGAGCTCGCCGCGCTCGGGTTCGCGCCGCGCGGCGGGCCGAGGTCCGGCGGGGCCGAGGTCGGCGGGCGAGCGGCGGGCCGATATCCGGCGGGCCGGGCGGCGCGGAGGGCGGCTCGTGATCCCCCTGACACTCGAAGAAGCGGCGGCCGCCTGCGGCGGCCGCCTCGAGGCCGGTGACCCGCGGGCCGTCGTGGCCGGCGTCGCCATCGACAGCCGGGCGATCGCGTCCGGTGATCTGTTCGTGGCGTTGCGGGGCGAGACGTTCGACGGCGGCGACTTCGCCGGCGCCGCGCTCGGCGCCGGCGCGGTCGCCGCCGTCGTCTCACACAAGACGGCGTCCGCCATGCGGGCCGGCGCGCCGCGCATCGTGGTCGAAGACGGTCAGCGCGCCCTGGGCAGCCTGGCGGCCGCCGTGCGGCGGCGTTCCACGGCCAGGGTCGTGGCCGTCACCGGCAGCGTCGGCAAGACCTCGACCAAGGACATTCTCGCGGCCCTTCTCGCGCCGGTGGCGCGGGTGGTGGCCACGCACGGCAACCTCAACAACGAGATCGGCGTGCCCCTCACCGTGTTCGAGCTCGAGCCGAGCACCGAGGTGCTGGTCTGCGAGATCGCCATGCGGGGTCGCGGTCAGATCGCCGATCTCGCCGCCATCGTCAAGCCCGACGTGGGCGTCATCACCAACATCGCCCCGGTGCATCTCGAGCTCGTCGGCACCATCGAGGAGGTCGCCGCCGCCAAGGCCGAGATGATCGCCGAGCTGGGCAAGGGCGCCCTCGTCGTGCCCGCCGACGAAGCCCTGCTCGAGCCCCATCTGCGCTACCATACCGGCCGTCTCGTCACGTTCGGCGGCGAGAGCGCCAACGTCTGCGTGGCCGAGTCCCAGGTCCGGGGCTACGAGACGCACGCCCTGATCGACGCCTTCGGGCGCCGCGCCGTCTTCGATTTCAGCTTCAGTGGCGGCCACTACCTGCAGGATGCTCTGGCGGCCATCGGCGCGTTCATCGCGATCGGCTACAACCTCGAGGAAGCCAAGCCGGGGGCGCGCTGCGTCGAGTTCTCGGCCCTGCGCGGCCGGCTCGAGGAGCTGCCCCAGGGCGGCCTGCTGTTGAACGACGCCTACAACGCCAACCCGCTGTCGATGAAAGCCGCGATCGACCACCTCTGCGAGGTGGCCGGCGACCGGCCGCGCGTGGCCGTGCTCGGCGACATGTTCGAGCTCGGCCCGGGCGCGGCGGCGTTCCATCGCGAAGTCGGCCGGCACGCGGACGCCAGGGGCGTCCGCGTGCTGGCCGTCGGCGCTCTGGCGCGCGACTACCTGGAGGAGTCCGAGGGCGGGACGTGGTACCCCACGGTCGATGAGTGTCTGGCGGCGCTGCCGGGGGCGATCGCCCCCGGCAGCGCCGTCCTCGTCAAGGCGTCGCGAGCTCTGCGGCTCGAGCGTGTGGCCGACGCCATCCTGGCGCCGTCCGCCGCCTCTGCGGAGTCCGCGGAGACGGCCTCGGGCACAACGCACGCCCCGGACGCGTCGCGCGGGGGCATGCCGCACAGTCGGGGCGCTTCGCAGGCCCCGGGCGCGTCTCACGACACGGGTCCGGACGGGCCGCGCTGATGTTCACCGCCCTCGCCGCCGGCATCACCTCGATGGTGGTCATCCTGATCGTCGGGCCGTGGTTCATCGAGTGGCTGCGCCGCAACGAGTTCGGCCAGACCATCCGCGAGGAGGGGCCCCAGGGCCACAAGACCAAGGAAGGCACGCCCACCATGGGCGGCGTGCTGATCTGGCTCGCGGTGCTGGTGCCGTTCTTCATCTTCAGCCAGCTCTCGGTAGCCTCGTTCTCGGTGCTGGTCGTCGCCCTGGGCTGCGCCTTCATCGGCCTGGCCGACGACTGGATGAAGATCATCAAGGGCCGCTCGCTCGGCTTGTCGGCGCGCTGGAAGCTCCTGGCGCAGCTTGCGCTCGGGCTGCTCGCGGGGTTCATCGCGCTGCACTTCGCCGGTCTGACGACGAGCGTGTCGATCCCCTTTTCGCACGCGCAGTGGCACCTCGGCACGGTCGGCTTCTACGTGCTGGTCTTTCTGGTGATCGCCGGGGCGAGCAACACCGTGAACCTGACCGACGGCCTCGACGGCCTCGCCGCCGGCAGCGCCGCCATCGTCCTGGTGGCCTACGCCGGGGTCGCCTTCATCATCGGCCGCCACCTGCCCGACCCCGGCATGCTCGACCTCTCGGTCCTGTCGACCTGCATCGTCGGCGCCTGCCTCGGCTTTCTGTGGTTCAACACGTTCCCGGCCGACGTGTTCATGGGCGACACCGGCTCGCTCGGTCTGGGCGGCGCCATCGCCGGCATGGCCATCCTCACGCGTACCGAGCTCCTGCTGATCGTGATCGCGGGACTGTTCGTCGTCGAGGGGCTCTCCGTCATCCTCCAGGTGGCGTCGTTCAAGCTCACCGGCCGGCGCATCTTCCTGATGGCGCCCCTGCATCATCATTTCGAGCTGCGCAACTGGTCGGAGACCAAGGTGATCGTGCGTTTCTGGATCGTGGCCGCGATCCTCGCCGGCATCGGCTTCGCGATCTACTACGCGACGTTCTGACACCCTGGGGTTCGACCGGACGGTGCATCCTCACTCTCTGTTTGTTGCTGCATGAACGGGTTTCGCCCATGCCGTGGCGACCGATCTCGATCGGTACCTGAGGGCCAGTCTCACGCGCTGCTCGAGGGTGGCTCAGGGAGAGGTCGAGGCCTGCGCGGGCAGGGTTCGGCCAGGCGCGCCGGAACCACCTCACAGGAGCGCGGCCGCGCAGCGCGGCGCGAGGCGTCCGGACGGGCCGCCGGCGCTTGCGGCCCGCCCGCCCGATCCGGGCCGGCGGGCAACGGGGCTCGGCCGCGAGAGGAAGGAAGGAACGTGATCGCGACGATCGCCGACGTACGTTCGCTTGCCGTGCTCGGCATCGGCCGGTCGGGGCGGGCGGCGGCCCTGCTCGCGCGGCGCGAGCTGCCGGCCGCCGCGCTCGTCGCGATCGACGAGAAGGACGAGGCGCAGCTCGGCACCGCGCCGGCCGAGCTGCGCGCGGCCGGCGCGGTCCTTCTGCTCGGCGCGGCGGCGGCTCTGCCGGAAGGCGTCGAGCTGCTCGTCAAGAGCCCCGGCGTGCCCAACGCCTCGCCGGTCGTGGCCGCGGCGCTCGCCCGCGGCGTGACGATCTGGAGCGAGGTCGAGTTCGCGGCGCGCTTTCTGGCCAACCGCTGGATCGCGATCACCGGGACCAACGGCAAGACGACGACCACCGAGCTCGCCGGCCAGATCCTGCGCGACGCCGGCCGGCCTGTCGAGGTGGCCGGCAACGTGGGCAGGGCCCTGGCCAACCTGCCCGGCGAGATCGACCCCCGGGCGGTCGTGGTCGCCGAGCTGTCGAGCTTCCAGCTCGAGCACATCGAGCGCTTCCGGCCCGACGTCGCCGTGCTCCTCAACCTGACCGAGGACCACATCGACCGGCACGGCAGCTACGCGGAGTACGTCGACGCCAAGCTGCGCATCTTCGAAAACCAGACCTCCGCCGATCTCGCCCTGGTGAACGCCGACGATCCCGGCGTCACGGCGGTGGCCGCCGCCGGGCTGCCGGGGAGAGCTCGCCGGGGCGCGTTCTCGCGCCTGGCGCCGGCCCCGCGCGGGGGCGCCGTCGGCGAGCGCGAGGCTTTTCCGCTGCTCGCCGGGGTGACCGCCGGAGCGCTGTGGCTGCAGACCGGCGCCGGCCCCGAGGAGCTGTGCGGGGCCGGCGAGCTCGCGCTGAAGGGCGAGCACAACGTGGCCAACTCGCTGGCCGCGGCGGCGGCCGCCGCGGCGATCGGAGTGGCCGCGTCCGACATCGCCCGGACCCTGCGCACGTTCCCGGGCGTCGTCCACCGTCTCCAGGTCGTGGGCGTCGTCGCGGGCGTGACCTGGGTGAACGACTCCAAGGCGACCAACGTCGACGCCGCCCTCAAAGCGCTCACCGCCTACTCGGGGCCGGTGCACCTGATCCTCGGCGGGTCCCTCAAGGGCGCGTCGTTCGACCCGCTGGCGGTCGGCACCGAGGGACGCGTCAAAGAGGCCATCCTCATCGGCGCCGCCGCCGGTCCGCTGCGCGAGGCGTTCGAGCGGCGACGCGCCGCAGTGGGGGAAAGGGCGACGCGCTACGTGGTGCTGGCCGATCTCGAGGCGGCCGTCGCGCACGCCGCCGCGGCCGCCGCGCCCGGCGACGTGGTGCTGCTCAGCCCGGCCTGCGCCAGCTTCGACCACTATAGGAACTTCGAGCACCGGGGCGAACACTTCGCCGAACTGGTCAAACGCCTCGAGGAGCGTCGCCCGACATGACGGCTCGCAAGCCGGGAACCGACGACGCGCTGGCAGACGCCCGCGTGGCTCGACGAGCCGGCGTCCGAACGGCGCCGCGCCGCCGAGCGCCGCGCGGGGCAGCGCCGCGCAGCGGCGCTGCCCCGCGCGGCGCGCGAGCAGGCACGTCCCGAGCAGCGGCGCGGCGGCGAGCGGCGATCCACCGCTCGCCGCCGCGCCGCTGCTCCCGGCGCGAGGGAGCGCCGCATCCTGCTCACGACCACCTGCCTTCTGCTCCTGTACGGCCTCGTCATGGCCTACAGCGCCTCGACTGCCAAGGCCTACTTCTCGTACGGCTCGAGCTGGTATCTGATCGAGCGTCAGGCCTTCTTCGCGGTGGTGGGCGTGATCGCCATGGTCGTGCTGGCGCGTGTCGACTACGTCGTCTGGCGGCGCATCGCGCTGCCGCTGTGGGTGTTCGCGCTGCTCAGTCTGGTCGTAGTGCTGGTGCCGGGCATCGGCACCTCGGTCAACGGCGCTCGCCGCTGGATCATCGTGGCGGGGTTCTCGTACTCGCCCAGCGAGCTCGCCAAGCTGGCCTGTGTCTGTCTCGTCGCCGGCCTCGTCATGAACAGGCCGGCCGACGTGCTCACGGCCGGGGGGTTCGTGCGACTGGTGGCCGTCGGCATCGGGCCGGCGGCCCTGCTCATCATGGCCGAACCCGACCTGGGCACCACGATCATCCTCGTCCTGGCGGTCATGTCGGTCGTGGTGGCGGCGGGGGCGCGCGTCCGCCACCTGGTCACGCTCGGCTCGCTCGCGGTGGCGGCCGTCGCCGCGGCGGTCGTCGTCGAGCCCTACCGCATGGCGCGCCTCACCTCGTTCGTGAACCCGTGGAAGGACCCCCGCGGCGCGGGCATGCAGACGGTCCAGTCGCTCGTCTCGATCGCCTCCGGCCATCTCTTCGGCGTCGGCCTGGGCAACTCGATCCAGAAGTTCGGCTTTCTGCCCGAGCAGACGACCGACTCCATCACCGGCATCATCGGCGAGGAGCTCGGCCTGATCGGGCTGCTGGTCCTGATCGCCCTCTACGTGGTCCTGGTGTGGACGATCTTCCACATCGCGCTCAACAGCCGCGAGCCGTACGGTAAGCTGCTCGCCGCCGGCATCGGCAGCGCCGTCGGCGTCCAGGCCGCGATCAACATCGGAGCCGCGCTCGGCGTGCTGCCGCTGACCGGCGTGCCGCTGCCGCTCGTGTCGTTCGGCGGCACGAGCCTCGTGGTGGTGCTGGCCGGCGTCGGCATCGTGGCCAACATCGCAAGCAACCGCAGGAGCTACATCGTTGCCAGCACTGAACGACACTCGCGTGCTCGTGGCGGCCGGCGGGACGGGGGGGCACATCACCCCGGCCCTCGCGGTCGCTGACGAGCTCGCCGCGCGCGGCGCCGCCGTCACCTTCGTCACGACCCCGTCGCAGGTGGCGCGCGTCGCCGAGCGGTTTCCCGCCTGGGCGCTCGAGATGCGCGGTTTCGAGCGGCGCCTGCTGGCCCGCGAGAACGCGGTCACGCTGTGGCGGCTGGCCGCCGCCGCGCCGCGTTCGTGGAGGATCGTCTCGGCGGTCCGTCCGCACGTCGCGGTGGGCGGCGGCGGCTACCTGAGCGGACCCGTCGTGGCCGCCGCCGCCCTGCGCGGCGTGCCGGCGCTCGCGCTCGAAAGCGACGCTCACCTGGGCGTCACCAACCGCCTCCTCGCGCCGCTCGTCTCGCGGCTGTGCCTGAGCTTTCCGATCGAAGGTCGCCGGCCGCCCAGGTTCGTGGTCACCGGGCGGCCGCTGTCGGCCGCTCAGCTGGCCGCCGACGCGGCCACCGGGAGGGCCGCCTTCGGACTCACGACGGCGCAGCCGGTCGTGCTCGTGTTCGGCGGCAGCCAGGGCGCGCAGAGCCTCAACCGCGCCTGCCTCGAGGCCTTCGGCTCGGCCACCCTCGACATTCAGGTGCTGCACGTCTGCGGACCGCGCAACCTCGACGAGATGAAGGCGGCGCTCGCGGCGCGCGGGGCCGACGTTGAGCGCTACCGGCTGCTGCCCTACACTGAGGACCTGGCGCACGCCATGGCCGCCGCCGATCTTATCGTCGGTCGCGCGGGCGGGTCGGTGGCCGAGATCACCGCGTTGGGGCGTCCGGCCGTACTGGTCCCGTATCCGCACGCCACCGCCGATCATCAGACGCAAGAACGCCGCCTGGATGGCTGCCGCGGGGGCCGCCGTGGTGGTCGCCGACGCCGACCTCGACGGTCGGCTGCTCGGCGGCCTGGTCAGGGAGCTGCTGGCCGACGAGCCGCGACTCGCGCGCATGGCGGCGGCCAGCAGGGCGGCCGGGCGGCCCGACGCCACGCGGCGCGTGGCCGACGAAGTCGAGTCGCTGCTCGCGCGGCGATCGTGAGGCCACCATCGTGACCGGCCCGTTGACAAGCGAGGAGTCGAGTGTGAGGCACGAGACAGGCATTCCCCAGCCGGTCCATTTCATCGGTGTGGGTGGCGCCGGCATGAGCGGCATCGCCGCCGTGCTCTCCAAGCTCGGCGTGACGGTCACGGGCTCCGACCTCAAGGCCTCGCGATACACTCGCCACCTCGAGGAGTGCGGCGTGCCGGTCCGCATCGGTCACGACGCCGCCCAGGTCGGCGGCGCGGCTCTCGTGGTGATCTCCTCGGCCATCCCACCCGGCAATCCCGAGCTGCAGGAGGCGCGCCGCCGTGGTCTTCCCGTGCTGCAGCGCGCCGAGATGCTGGCCCGCATCATGACGACTCGCCGGGGCGTGGCCGTGGCCGGCACCCACGGCAAGACGACCACCTCGTCGATGATCACGCATGCCATGCTGCGCTGCGGCCGCCGGCCGACGTTCCTCGTGGGGGGCGACCTCAACGACGTCGGCTCCAACGCCGGCGTCGGCGACGGTGAGTGGCTCGTCGCCGAAGCCGACGAGAGCGACGGCAGCCTGCTGTTCCTGCGCCCCGAGGTGGCGGTCGTCACCAACGTCGAGCTCGACCACCACGCCAACTATCGCTGTCTCGCCGACGTCCGCGACGTCTTCCGCCGCTTCGTGGCGCTGCTGCCGCCCGGCGGCCGGCTGGTCGCGGCGCGGGGCGCGGGAACCGAGTTCCTGGCCGGCGAGACCGAGGCTCGGCTGGTCTGGTACGGGCTCGCCGCCGGCGGGGCGGCGGCGGGAGCCTCCGGCTCGGCCGCCGCCGGCCGGGCGGGCTCAGACGCCGATGCCGACCTTGCTGCGGTGATCGAGCGGGTCGACGACCGTGGCAGCGTGTTCGACGTGCGCGAGGGCGGCGAGCGCCTCGGGCGCGTCGAGCTGCGCGTGCCCGGCGAGCACAACGTCCTGAACGCGCTGGCCGCGCTCGCCGCCCTCGCGCACGTCGGCGTCGGTTTCGACGAAGCCGCGCCGCAGCTCGCGACCTTCAGCGGCGCGGCGCGGCGCTTCCAGGAGATCGGCCGGTGCGGCGGCGTCGTGGTGATCGACGACTACGCGCATCATCCCACCGAGGTCGCCGCGACGCTCAAGGCGGCCCGGAGCGGCTCGTACCGGCGGATCATCGCCGTGTTCCAGCCCCATCTGTTCTCGCGCACCCGGTACCTGCAGCGCGAGTTCGGACGGGCGTTGACGCGTAGCCGACGAGACCATCGTCACCGACATCTTCCCGGCCCGCGAAGAGCCCGAGCCCGGCGTCACCGGCAAGCTCGTCGTCGACGCCTACCTCGTCGAACGGCCCGGCGGCCCGGTGTTCTACCTGCCCCGTCTGGGCGACGCCCTGCGGCATCTGCAGGCTCGGGTGCGGCCCGGCGACCTCGTGCTCACGATCGGCGCCGGCGACGTGCTGCACGTCGGCGAGCGGCTGCTCGCCGCCCTCGGGGGCGAAGCGGCACCCGGGGACGCCAGCTCCGGCCGATGAACAGGGTCGGCGCTCGCCGGCGCCGCGTGCTGGCCACCGTCGCGCTGGCGGTCCTGATCGTCGCGGTGCCGCTGGGCGTCTACGCCTGGGGTCGCTCTTCGGGCACGTTCCGGGTCGATCGCATCGTGGTGAGCGGCGCACGTCCGGCGCACGCCAGGGCCGTGCGACTGGTCCTGCGGCGGCGCTTTCTGGGCGCCAACCTCTTCACGGTGACGGCGGCTCGCGTGCGCGCCACCCTGGCCGGATTTCCCTACGTCGACCAGGTCGCGGTCGATCGCGACTTCCCCGACACGCTCAAGGTACGCGTGACCGAGTTCGTGCCGGCCGCCCTCCTGCGCAGCGACGACCGCTGGTACGTCGTCTCGACCGAGGGTCGGGTGCTGGCCGAAGCCACGACCACGGCTGCGCCCGGAAGCGCTTCGTCGGCGCCGTCCGCCACGAGCTCGCCGGCTCCCGGCTCGGCCGGCGCGGGCGTCTCGCCGGCGGCGACGCAGTCGCCGGCCGCCGGCGCGACGGGTGTCGTGTCGCCCTCACCGGCCGGGCAGGGTTCACCGGCGGCGTCGCCTTCGCCGTCGCCGTCGTCGACGAGCCTGCCGCAGCCGGCCGCGAACGTCGTTCTGCCGCGCGGTACCCGTGAGCTGCCGGTGATCGTCACCGACACGCCGGTGACCGTCGGCGGAACCGTCGCCGACCCTGACGTGCGCGACGCGCTGACCGTCCTCGCCGCCCTGCCGCGGACGCTGCGTCGCGCCGCGCGCGGGGTGAGCGCGACCGACATCAGCATCCGTGTCTACCTGGGGAGCGGTCTCACGGTCGAGTTCGGCGACACGAGCGCTCTGAAGGCCAAAACGCTGGCCCTCGAGGCTGTGCTCAGCCGGTACCGCGCACGCCGGGTCGCCTGCACGTTCGTGGACGTGTCGGTGCCCGACCGGCCGCTGGGCGCTCCGCTGCTGGGGTCACCTCCCGTACAAGCGGCCACACGGACGACCACGCCGTCGAGCTCGCCGAAGAGCACGGCCACCGCCTCGCCGAGGAGTAAGGCCACAGGCTCGCCGAAGAGCGCTCCCTCCGGGCAGCCGACGAGCAAGCCGTGAGACCAAGTGACTGTTTGACACTCCGCGCAACCGGCCCATATGCTACAAAGGCGGTTCGGTCTCACTTCGTCGTCAAGGGTTTGTGAACAGTGAAATACCTGCAAAACTTGCTTTTTGTAGGTGCCGATCCACAGGTTTTCAACAAGTCTCAGGGGCCGCTCGATGGTGGTCGCCGACAAGACAGTAAGCCTCGACTTCAACAGGAGGGTTAGGGCGCCATGATCGAGTCTTCAGGCAACTACCTCGCGGTCATCAAGGTCGTCGGCGTGGGCGGCGGAGGCACGAACGCGGTCAATCGCATGGTCGATGCCGGCCTGCGAGGCGTGGAGTTCATCGCCGTCAACACCGACGCCCAGGCGCTGCAGATGTGCGACGCCGACGTCAAGATCCACATCGGCAGCAAGATCACGAAGGGCCTGGGGGCCGGGGCCAACCCCGACATCGGCTATCAGGCGGCGATCGAGAGCAAGGACGAGCTTCGCGACGCGATCAAGGGCGCCGACATGGTGTTCGTCACGGCGGGCAAGGGCGGCGGCACCGGCACCGGCGCCGCGCCGGTCATCTCGGAGCTGGCCAAGGAGCTCGGCGCGCTGACGGTCGGTGTGGTCACGCGGCCGTTCATGTTCGAAGGCAAGCGGCGCGCCCGTCAGGCCGAAGACGGCATCCGCGAACTGCGCGAGAAGGTCGACACCCTGATCATCATCCCCAACGACCGGCTGCTGCAGGTGGTCGAGCGGCGCACGTCGATCATCGACGCCTTCAAGGTCGCCGACGACGTCCTGCGCCAGGGCGTCCAGGGCATCACCGACCTGATCACGGTGCCGGGTCTCATCAACCTCGACTTCGCCGACGTGCGCACGATCATGAAAGAGGCCGGCTCGGCGCTCATGGGCATCGGCGTGGCCGGCGGCGAGAACCGCGCCGTCGAGGCGGCCAAGGCGGCCATCAGCTCGCCGCTGCTCGAGGCCAGCGTCGAGGGCGCCATGGGCATTCTGCTGAACATCACCGGCGGCAGCGACCTCGGCCTGTTCGAGGTCAACGAGGCGGCCGAGATCATCTCGAGCGCGGCCGACGCCGACTGCAACATCATCTTCGGCGCCGTCGTCGACCCGTCGCTCGGCGACGAGGTGCGCGTGACGGTCATCGCCACCGGCTTCGACGGTCCGCGCGGGCTCGAGCGGCGGCCGGCCGAGACCCAGAAGGCGCAGTCGCCGGCGCCCGACATCTTCGGCGCCGAGCCCAAGCCCTCGTTCGAGGTCAGCGACGACGTGCTCGACATTCCGAGCTTCCTCAAGGACCACTGACGCAAGCGGGCGGCGGCCACGGCGGTCGCCGACCCCAAATAGACGTCGTTTGCAGGAAAACTGTGTCGAGAAGCCGGGCCGGGCTCGATTGCAATTGGCTGCCCGATTCTCTATGCTGTTGCGCTTGACGGGCTCGCGACGAGCCCGATCGATCTGATCCCATGAAACACCACAAGCAGAGAAATATCCTCATCCTGCTCGTCGTGGCGGCGCTGCTCGTCGTCTCGGCGTTCTACATCTATCCGCTGGGCAAGAAGACCCACCTCGGCCTCGACCTCCAGGGCGGGCTCGAGATCGTCTACAAGGCCGAGCTGCCCAATGGGACGGCGCCCTCCCGCGACCAGCTCGACCAGACGGTCGGCATCATCAACCGGCGCGTCAACGGCCTCGGCGTCACCGAGGCGGCCGTCCAGATCCAGGGCGCCGACCAGATCTCGGTCGCCCTGCCGGGCATCAAGAACGTCGACCAGGCCGTGCGCACCGTCGGCCAGACCGCCCAGCTGCAGTTCTTCGACGACGGCAAGCAGCGCGTGGCCGGCCCCAGCGACAGTCTGGCGGCGGCCGTCCAGCAGGCCAAGACCTCACCGCTCATCGCCTTGCCGGCGGGCGCCAAGGTCGAGCTCAACAAGCTCGCCAGGGGCGAGACGTCGACCAAGTACTTGACCGTCGTGGCCCAGCCGGGCATGTACGGCAACAACACGACCTCGCTCTACTTCATCTACACGCTGCCGCCGGTCATGAACGGCAGCGCGATCTCGAAGTCGAGCCAGGGGTTCCAGCAGAACAACAGCCCGAACGTGCTGATCACCTTCACGAGCAAGGGCGGCAAGGAGTTCGGCGCCATCACCCGCAGCCTGGCGGTCACCGGCCAGATCACCGGCGTCAACCAGAGCTTCGCCATCGTGCTCGACAACCAGATGGAGTCCGACCCCATCGTCGACTTCAAGCAGAACCCCGACGGCATCCAGGGCACCAGCGCCGAGATCGACGGCAGCTTCACCATCCAGCAGGCCAAAGACCTCGCCCTGGTCATCAACACCGGCGCGCTGCCGGTCACGCTCAACCAGATCGAAAGCCAGGAGGTCTCGGCCACCCTCGGCAAGGACTCCCTGCACCAGGCGCTCATCGCCGGCATCGCGGGGCTCGGGCTCATCCTGCTCTACATGCTCTTCTACTACCGCTTCCTGGGCCTCGTCGCCGACATGGCGCTCGTCATCTACGGTGTGCTTCTGTGGGGGCTGTTCAACGCCGTGCACGTGACGCTCACGCTGCCGGGCATCGCCGGCATGATCTTAACGATCGGCGTGGCGGCCGACGCCAACGTGGTCATCTTCGAACGGATCAAGGAAGAGGTGCGCCGCGGCCGCACGGTCCGTTCGGCGGTCAACTCGGGCTACGCGCGCGGCTTTCGCACGATCCTCGACGCCAACGTGCTGACCCTCCTCACGGCGGCCGTCATCTTCGAGTTCGCCACCGCCCAGCCCAAGGGATTTGCCTTCACGCTGATGCTCGGCGTGCTGGTCAGCATGTTCACGGCGGTGGTCGCCACGCGCGCCCTGCTCGGTCTGCTGTCCGACTTCGCCTTCTTCAACAGGGCGGCGTTCATGGGCGTCAAGGCCGCCGACATCCACGCTGTCGACGACGAGGCCGAGGCCGGGCGGCGCCCTCGGCGCCGCCCGGCCTCGGCCGCCGCCGACACCGCCGCCGGATCCGTGCTCATCGCGGGCGACGCCGCCGGCGTCACGCCGGCCGCCGGCAGGTCGAACCGCTCCGCCAAGCGCCGCTCGTCCACCGCGCGAAAGAAGAAGAAGTAGGCATGGCCTGGTTTCGCAAGATCTACGCGTTCGACTACATGGGCCACAAGTACCTGTGGTTCACGCTGTCGGGCACGGTCATCGCCATCGGTCTGCTCTCCATGTTCATCCGCGGCGGCGGCAACCCCGTGAAGGGTTTCAACTACGGCCTCGAGTTCAAGTCGGGAACGCGCATCGAGGTGACGTTCGTCAAGCCCGCGACCACGGCCCAGGTGCGCGCCGTCGTCGACGGGAAGGGCTACACTGACGCCGTCATCCAGCAGGTCCAGTCCAAGGGCGGCGGCTCGACCTTCCAGATCTCGACGGCTTCGCTTTCGGCCGATCAGCAGCTCGCCCTCAAGAACGCGCTCGACTCGAGCTTCAAGATCGCGCCGACGGCCAACGGCGGCTCCGACTGGAACATCAACACCGTCGGCGCCTCGTTCAGCCGCGAGGTGATCACGTCGTCGTACAAGGCCATCGGCGTCGCGCTCGTCCTGATCCTGATCTACATCTCGCTGCGGTTCTCCTGGAAGTTCGCCGTGGGCGCGATCGTGGCCGAGTTCCACGACCTGTTCGTCGTGATCGGCATCTACTCCCTCACCGGGCGCGTGGTCACGACCGACACCATCGCCGCGGTGCTGACCATCCTGGGCTACTCGCTCTACGACACCGTCATCGTCTTCGACCGCATCCGCGAGAACGCGCCCAAGATGTCGCGCGTACCCTACGGCGACATGGTCAACCGCTCGATCTGGGAGACGCTGACGAGGTCGATGAACACCACCCTCATGACGCTCATCCCGGTGGTCTGCCTGCTGCTGTTCGGCGGCTCGACCCTCAAAGACTTCGCCTTCGCGCTGCTGGTCGGCGTGGCGTCGGGGGCCTACTCGTCGATCTTCGTCGCCAGCCCGGTCCTGACCATTCTCAAGGAACGTGAGCCGAGGTACCGCAAGCTCGCCGTCAAGGCCGGCGAACTGACGTAGCGCGGGCTTTCGGCCACTCACGCCCGAGCGCGGCGGTCTCGACCTCCCTCACTCTCCGGCCCCGGTCGAGGTCGAGCCTGTGCGGAGCCGCACTGAGGCTCGTGCAGAGAATGAGGCCGCGGAGCGTCCAGAACGCTCGCCGACGTCTTTACAACGTGCGCCGGTCGTCCTAGTCTCGCTGCTCCGGAGCGTGACCAGGCCGGCGGTCCACCTCGCCGCCGGTCGCGGGGGCGGCGCCTCGAAACCGAACAGTCGTTCGTCTTCTCGGGCCGTCGAAGACAGGGCGGGAACAGACATGCCGGTGGGGGATCGTGAGCGCTGAGCCGAGGCATCGGGCCGACCCGGCCTGCCGGGCGATGTCTCTGAGCGGCGGCAGCGGGGGGCTGCGCCTGAGCTTCCCGGGCGCCGGCGATGCGGCGGTGCTCACACTGAGCGGTGAGTTCGACCTCGAGAACGTCCCCGAGATCGAACGCTTCCTGCGGCGCCATCTGGGGCCGTTCTTCTTCAGGAGCCGTCACCTGGTGCTCGACCTCGCCCGGGTCGACCTGATCGATTCGGCTTTCGTGGGGCTCGTGGTTTCGCTGGTGGCCCGCCTGCACGAACACCGCAAGGAGTTGCTGATCACGAGGCCGGCCGGGTATGTGCGCCGTACGATCGCTCTGGTCGGGCTGCCCAACCTGGTGCCGGTCTACGAGTCGCTCGATGCCGCGCTGTCCGCGCTCGCCGCGGGCGCCCCGCTGATCCCGCCGCCTTTCGACCCGGCGCCGCTCGCGCCCGTCGCGGGGCGGCGCCCAACGCCGTCCTAGCAGGCCTCCTCGCCGCCGGCGGCCGTCGCCTTGCCGGCGACTACCTGAGCGGGAGTCCCTCGCCTCGCCGGCGACCACCTGACGCGGGAGTCCCTCAGCTCGCCCTGCAGACAAGCGACTCGCCGATACCCGCCTGACGGGTCGCCACGGCCCGGGCCTGGAAGGCCTTCATGCGGCAGGCGTCGCTGCAGTACTTCTTGGCGGGGTTGCTCGTGACGAACTCGCGGCCGCACGGCTCGAAGCTGCAGTACCGGGTCATCTCTTCGCGCGGACGCTGCTTGCGAGAGGGCCGCTTGAGCTCGTCCTTCCAGCCCCCGCTGTGCAGGGCGCAGATGGTGGAGGGATTGTACGTGGACAGCCGTGTCTCGCACCCCGACACGGCGCAGACGCGGCCGCCGCCGTAGGTCTTGCTCTTGCTCAGGTCGTCGACCTGCACGGCCAGTCGGCGTCCCCTGAGGCCCCTAGTGGTGCGATACTCCATGCCCGAACACTCCTTGCCTCGCGCTCCGGCTGTCGGTCGCCGACGCCGTCTGGTCAGACCGTCGTGCGCCCGAGTGCCTTCTCGCGAGTGGGATAGATGCCGAAGATCCGGTCGAGCCCGGTGATCTCGAAGATCCGGGTGATGTTCTCGTCGTGGCAGACGATATCGAGGGTGCCGTTCTGGGGACGCACTCGCTTGGCGCCGCTCACCAGGACGCCCAGCGCCGTCGAATCGATGAAGGTGACGCCGGCCAGGTCGACCACGATGTGCTTGGCGCCCTCGTCGATGCTCTGGATCATCACTTCCTTGAACTGGGGCGCCGAGTAGATGTCGACTTCACCCTCGAGGGCTACGACGGCGACGTCATCGCCGACGCGGACCAGCTCGACGCCGAATTGCGGCCTGTCGTCCATGCACTCCCCTTTTCGCCCCCGGTGTCCCTTGCCAGGGCGGCCCTCATGCCGGGCGGCGCCCGGTGCGTTCGTCGATGTGAACGTTATGGCCACGGGATATCGCTCCCAAACGCCCGCGCCGGGAAACGACCGCATCAGTGTCGCCGGACCGAGCCGCGGTCGCACTCACTCGACGGTCGGCGTTGCCCCGGTCGCGAGGTCGGGCTAGAGTTGTTTTCGGGCGCCCACGGCGCCGACCGGCGGACTGTCGCCACGTTTCCAGAGGGTGGATGAGCATCTTGCGGTTCGTTCGTAGGGCTGCCTGGGCCGCATGGCCTGGGCCACGCGGTGGTCGGCCAGAGCGGTGAGCGGTCTTCTGACGGGCGCCGGGCCGGTCGCCACGACGGCCCCCCTGGGGGCCGACGTCTCGCTGGTGCTGACGTTGTTTGCGGCGGTGCTGTTCACGATCGGCTGGCGACTGGCGGTCCGCGGACGATACGAGGCGCACCGCTGGGTGCAGACGGCGGCAGCGGCCCTGAACGCGGTCGTCGTCTTCTCCTGGATGATCAGATCCCTCGTGCGCAACATCCTTCCCGGGATTCCGGCCAAGCTGGGCGAGAAGACGTACGCCGTCGCGACGGTTCACGGCCTCGTAGGGTTGATCGGCCTCGTGCTGGGCGTGTTCGTCGTCCTGCGGGGCAACGAGCTCGTCCCGCAGCGGCTGCGTTTCAAGGACTACAAGCGCTTCATGCGCGTCTCCTACGCACTGTATATGCTGGGCACGCTGACGGGGGCGATCCTGTTCGTGGTCGCCTACGGGGGCAGCTTCAAGTAGGGCCCCGCCCATGCCGGCAGGCGTCGGGCGAGCCCTCTTGGCCGCCTGCCGTCCCGAGCCCCAGGATGACCTTGCACGCGATTCGACAGAGCAGGCAGGCGCCTCCCGCGGAGATGCCGGCCCGGGCCACGCCGCCCCGGAGCGCCGGCGCCTGGAGACTGCCGGCCACACCCGACCGGCGGGTGCTGGCGCTGAGCATCGCCACGCAGCTCGTGCTCGGGCTGCTGTTCGGCCACTCGTATGACACGCGCATCTTCATGGCCACCGGCTACCTGGTCGGCGCCGGCCACGACCCGTACGTGGCGCGGAACCTGAGCGCGGTGTTCCCCCATGTCGGCTTCAGCGTGATCACCTCGGTGGGATATCCGCCCCCGTGGCCGCTCTTGCTGGGGCTGATCTACCGCGGCGTCTACGCGGTCGTTCCCAACTTCCTGGTCTACAACCTGGCCATCAAGATCCCCGTGATCGTCGCCAACGTCGGCCTCGCGTACCTGGTCGCCGCGATCCTCAGAGACCGCGGCGCGTCGGCGGCGGTGTCCGCGAGGGCCTGGACCTTCCTGCTGCTGAACCCCTTCCTGCTCTACTTCGGGGCCGCCTGGGGTGAGATCGACTCGATCGTCGCGCTGCTCGCTCTGGCGGCTCTCGCGCTGCTCTACGCGCGGCGCCGCGACGGGTCGGCCGTCCTGCTGGCCCTTGCCGTCTGCGTCAAACCGACCGCCCTGGCGCTCCTGCCCGCCGCCTTCGTCTATCTGGCGGGCAGGTCCCTCCCCAGGGCGGTCCGCTACGCCGCGGTGTGTATCGGCGGGATCCTGCTGTTCTACGTGGTCCCCTTCTTCGTCTTCGGCTGGAGTCGCGCGCCGTTCACGACGAGACTGAACGCCCAGTTCGTCTCGCGCGGGGCGCTGTCGTTCATGACGGTCGTGAGGCTCTTTCGCGACCCCCTGCTGATGCAGGGGAGATGGTGGCTTCTGGGCTTGCTCTGGATCCCCGCCCTGGCGGTCGGCATGGTCGCGCTGCGCCGCGGCGACGGCGGTTTCGAGGATCTTCTCGCCAAGAGCGTCGCGCTCACCATGATCGTGTTTCTCACGCGCACCTGGCTCGCCGAGACGAACGTCGTCTTAGTCCTTCCGCTCGTGCTCATCCTGACGTCGCTGGGAGCCCTCGACCGCCGCGCCCTGACCGCCGTGTGGGTGCTCCCCCTCCTGTTCACGTTCTTCAACGCCTCGCCGCTCCAGCTTCTGTGGGTGGCCTTTCCGGGAGCCATGGCGCACGCCTTGAGCGATGTCGCGCGCTACGGCCACGCCACCCTGATCGCCAGGGCCGCTGTGGTGGTAGCCTGGCAGGTCGCGGGATGGTGGATCGTCGTCGCCTGCCTGCGGCGGAGCCCCGCCCGCACGCGGGGCGGCGCGGTCGAGGGAGCCGTCCCGTGAAGCTCGTCGTGCCGCTGTCCGAAGGTCTTGCGCTTTCGATCGCCGACCGCACGAGCGGCGCGGAGACCTACCCGACCGGGCGGCTGCGGAAGGGCCTGCTGCTGCTCGTCGACGGCCGGGAGCTGGTCGAGGAAGGCGTGGGGTTCGGCGTACCCATCCTCAAGCGGGGGGTGCAGACCGTCTTTCCCGGAGGCCTGGAGCTCGCCGAGCGGCGCGCGGGCCCGGTCCGGGAGGT
Organism: uncultured Actinomycetes bacterium; assembly: GCA_963751565.1. GTDB lineage: Bacteria > Actinomycetota > Thermoleophilia > UBA2241 > UBA2241 > Bog-752. Next base: position 272,849 of record CAVVVA010000005.1, read on the forward strand.
GACGGCCGTGTTCGAGATGAACCTCGTCGAGCGCCTGGCCAGGCCCGGCGCCGGGAGCCTCACGTCGCGGCCTCTCTACGCCGCCAAGAACTCGCTGGCCGCGCTTCACCGCCGCGTTCCCGTGCTGCGCGGCCCGCTGACCGCCACGTCCAACGCGCTGCGCCGGTCGTATGGCTGGGTGACGACCTTCGAGGAGGCGCGCACCGTCGCCACATTGAAGCTGACGTACACCGTCGGCGGCGCGAACGGGAGGGTGGCCGTCGCCGTCGACCTGAGCGGTCTGCCCGGGGACGGTGTCACCGAGGTGGTCGTGATGAACGAGCAAGGGGCGCGGTGCTTCGACCGGTACGTCGATGCGCGGGGGACGACCCTGCGGGGAAGCGAGATCGGCGCCTGGGACGAGGTGACTGCCGCGAGCGCCTCGTTTGTGAGCACCGCTCATCGGGTCGCGTTCTCGCTCGGGCAGGTTGAGGGGGCCAAGCTTCGTCGCGGCAGGGAGCTCATCGGCTCCCGCGTGGCGTGGTCGGGCTTCGGCTACTCGTTTCCCCCGACCCTGGAAAGCTTCGGCTACGACCTGCGTGTCGCCAGGACCTCATGACCTCGGTCCTGCTCGTCTATCCGTTCTTCCGCGGTTCGCGCGACCGGTCCCGGTTCCGGTTCCCGCCGCTCGGGCCGGCCTACGTGGCCGCCGCCCTGCGGGAAGCCGGACACGACGTCGCAGCTGCTCGACTGCACGTTCCTGCGCAGAGACGAGGCCCTGGCGACGGCCCTGGCGGCGAAGGCGGAGGTCGTGGGCGTCTACGGCATGGCCACGCTGACACACGACTGTCTGTGGTTCGCGACGCACCTGCGGGGCCGCTGCGACCTGCTGGTCGCCGGCGGTCCCATGCCGACCTGCGACCCCGCGGCATTCCTCGACCACTTCGACGTCGTCGTGCGCGGCGAGGGTGAACAGACGATGTGCGAGATCGTCGCCGCGTACGAGGCCGGATCCGACCTGGGCTCTGTCGCGGGCGCCGTCCGCCGCGGCGGAGCGGGCGCGCCGACGAGCGGCGAGGGCGCGCCGGCGGACGGCGAGGGCGTGCCGGCGGACGGGGCGGGCGTGCCGGCAGACGGCGGGACCGCGGCCGCTGCGCCGGCGCAGCGGCCGCTTTCGACCGACCTGGACGGCATCGCCTTTCCGGCTCGCGAGCTGCTCCCCAACGACCGCTACATCGAGTACGGCAAGAAGACGTACGGCTACGCCATAACGACCGTCATGAGCACGCGAGGCTGTCCGTTCGACTGCGAGTTCTGCAGCAACGTCGTGTTCGGCCGCTCCTACCGGGAGCGATCGCCGGGCAACGTCGTCGACGAGATCGAGGAGGCGCTGGCGTTGGGCTACGATCGCATCTCGTTCGCCGACGACGTCTTCACGCTGAACCGCGCGCAGGGTGAGCGCGATCTGCGAGGAGATCGCGCGCCGCGGTCTGCGCTTCTCCTGGGAGTGCCTGGGCCGGGTCGATGCCCTCGACTTCGACACGGCGCGGCAGATGAAGGACGCCGGCTGCTTTCGGGTCTTCTTCGGCATCGAGTCCGGCAGCGACGAGATCCTGCGGCTGATGAACAAGCAGATCACCACCCGGCAGGCGCGAGATGCCGTGTGGGCCGCCCACCGGGCGGGGCTCGAGGTGGGCGCCTTCTTCATCGTGTACTACCCCGGTGAGACCGACGACACCGTGCTCGCCACGCTGCGCTTCGCCGGCTCGCTGCCGCTCGACTACCTGGGCCTCACGATGCCCTATCCTCTGCCGGCGACGGCTCTCGCCGAGCGGGTCGGCGTTGGCCGCACGCGCGAGTGGCGCCAGGATGGCGGCCTGCTCCTGAACCAGACGCTCACCTTCGACGCCGGCGTCTCGGCCACCAAGATGCGGTTCGCGATCGTCAAGGGCCACGCGCAGTTCGAGATGAAGCGACGGCTGGGCAGGGTGGCGCCGCCGGCTCTCCGGCTCTTCGAGAAGTCCACCGACGGGGTGCTGCGGCTGCTGAGATAGTGCGCGCCGGCCGGGCCCGGACTACGACTTCTCGGCGAACGCTCTCATGGTCTCGCCGATGCGGCGCCGCAGCCAGCCCTCGTCGATCGGCGAGCGGTAGACGAAGGTGACCTCGTTCTCGCTCTGCCAGTCCAGACCGTCGTCCGGGCCGCCCAGCCGCTCGAACAGGCTGGATCCCGGCAGGGGATAGGGGACGTTGAAAGAGATCTCGTCGAGCGGCAGCGTCAGCGCGAGCGCGAACGTCTGCTCTATCGACGAGGCGGTCTCGCCCGGGTAGCCGACGATGAAGAAACCGGCCACTTCGATACCCGCCGCGCGGTAGAGGTGGACCGCGCGCACACCGTCTGCGACGGTGACCTGTTTGTTCATGAGCTCGAGCGTGGCCTGGCTGCCCGACTCCAGACCGAGGTAGACCCGGCGGCAGCCCGCCTGCTTCATGGCGTGCACCGTGGCGGCGTCGATCCCGCCGGCGCGCGAAAGACAGCTCCAGCCCATCCGCAGGTCGACCATGCGTCGACAGAACTCCTCGAGATACGGCAGGTTCAGCGTAAAGGTGTCGTCGGCGATCCACAGGCCGTCATAGCCGAGCGCGCGGATCTGCTCGATCTCGGCGAAGACCGCGTCGAGATTACGGCGGCGAACGACTCTGCCGAAGATCGGCTTGGAGCAGAAATCGCAGCCGAACGGGCACCCCAGCGTGACGATGATGGACGTGACCTTCGACCCGGTCTTGCGCAACCACTCGTCCTGGTAGGCGGCGTGATCGAAATCGCTCCGGTCGGGCAGCGGAAACGACTCGAGCTCAGTCTCACTGTGATGTGTCGTCGGGTTGTCGACCCTCAGGCCGTGGTTGGGCACGAACAACCCGTGATAGGCGTCGAGGGGCAGCTCTCCCATGGTCTGCGCCGAGACACCCCGCTCGAAGCAGTCCGCGCAGAAGCGCGGGAAGCTCAGGTCGGCTTCGCCGCGGAACACGACGTCGAAGTGCGCCGCGAAGCGTCTGGGAAACACGGTGGGCAGAGGGCCGCCGGCGACCAGCAGGCTGCGCGGCAGGCTCGACCTGACCATCTCGGCGACGCGCAGCGTCGTGCGGGTCAGGCTGACCATCGAGGAGACCCCCACGATGTCCGGCTCGTAGGAGGTCAGGTCTGAGCTGAGCTGCTCGAAGGTGCCGAACGTGCCGTCGAAGACCCTCGTCTCGACCCCGAGCCTGCGCAGCTGGCCGGCCAGCGTGGCGATCCCGAGCGGCGGGAAGAGCATCTCGGTGGCCACCCTGGTGCGGAAGTAGGGGAAGATCAAGGCTACCCTGGGCATGCGATCCCCTTCTGCTAATCGACCCGATCTCGTGCGTTGGTGTGGTACCCATGATAGGTCCGAAGAACGCCCCCGCGCACGTGCCGTGCTACCGGCGAGCCCGCCCCGGTGCGCCCGTCCCGGTGCGACTGTCGTAGACTACTGGACACACAACGCACGCCGGAGGGTCAGCCTCGCACGTGAAGCCGTCCCGCAAAGAGGTCCTGCTGGTCTTTCCGGGCAGGCACAAGGCGCCCGACCCGCAGGTGCCGCTGCAGTTGCTGCACGTGGCCGGCGCGCTGCGGCGCGCCGGATATGTGGTCCGCATCTTCGACATGAGGCTGCAGGACTACCGCGGCTTCAGCGTCGGAGAGCCGCTGTTCGTCGGCATCACCTGCATGAGCGGGCCGCAGATCCGCTACGGTCTCGAGTTCGCGCGAAAGGTGCGCGCCGAGAGTCCGCGTGTGCCGATCGTCTGGGGAGGCGTCCACCCGACGCTGCTGCCCGAGCAGACGGCGGCCAGCGAGTACGTCGACATCGTGGTACGGGGCGAGAGCGAGCTGGTCGTCGGCCCCCTGGCCGATCGGCTGGCCGCCGGCGGGCCGCTGGACGACGTACAGGGCTTGACCTTCAGTGCGGACGGCGCGATCACGAGCACGCCCGACGCCGACCTCATCGATCTCGACACCATCCCGGTGGAACTGCCCTACGAGCTGCTCGACCTGGACAAGTATCCGACCTTGCAGGCGGGCAGGGTCCATATGCAGACCAGCCGCGGCTGCCCCAGCCGCTGCGGCTTTTGCTACAACAGCGACTTCAACCACCGCAAGTGGCGCGGCAAGAGCCCCGAGCGGGTCGTCGAGGAGATACAGCACCTGGTACGGCGCTTCCCGCACGTAAAGATCGTCGATCCCGTCGACGACAACTTCTTCGTGAATCGGCGGCGCGTCGAAGCGATCTGCAACGGCCTGCTGGATCGCGGCCCCAGAGTCGCCTGGCGGGCGAACTGCCGCTTCGACTACCTCGCGGGCTACGATGGCGAGTTCGTGAGCCTATTGGAGCGAGCGGGCTGCATGGAGCTCGATTTCGGCGGCGAGAGCGGCTCGGAGCGCATGCAGCAGTTCGTCTGCAAGGACGTCACCGCCGACGAGATCCTGGAGTCGGTGACGAACCTGCACCGCTGGGCGCCGTCGATCGACCCGTTCGTCTCGTGGCTCTCCGGGCTGCCGGGCGAGACGTACGCCGACATGGAGAAGACGTTCGACCTGATGGACCAGATGGCCCGGGCGAACCCCCGTACGCAGCACTACGGCATCTTCCTGTACACGCCGTTCCCGAGTCCTCTGCTGGAGTCGCTGCCGCGCGAGTTCCGCCCGCCGCAGTCGCTCGAGGAGTGGGGCCGGATCGAGGTGTTCCATTTCGAGCCGCCCTGGCACACCAGGGCCTACGTCGAGAAGCTGCGGGCGATCTCGGCCGTGACCAGGTATGCGTTCTACCCGCAGTCCCGGATCGACGAGCACGGCCCCGCGTTCAGAGCCGGCTATCGCCTGATGAACCGCGCCGCGCGGTACCGCTGGAGGCACAGGTACTTCAGCTTTCCGCTCGAACTGCAGCTCGCCAACGCCGCGGCGAGGAGGCTGCGCGGGTTCCTGTGATCTGGTGGACCCAACCAGACAGTTCTCGAACTTACGCGACGAGGCAAGGCGCCTCATGGATACTATTATCGTAACATTGGAATAGCGCTCCGACATTGGTGGACAACTCTTGAACCTGAGAGATGCGGTTCTACGCCTGTGCAATCGAGCCCGTAGTCCGAGTTGTCGACGGCGGATCTGACCCGCGTTGCCGTCGCCCACTTCGCGCAATAAAGTCATTGGGGCGACCCCGGAAATGGAGACCGAGACGATGACCCCCACGCCCGATTGGACCATCGAAGAGTTGGCGTCGTCCGCGCCCGGGGCGATCACTGACGCCGATCTTGACCGTCTGGAACCCCTCTGGCGCTCGCTTATGGACCGGCATCGCGAAGCCTGGGGGGTCGTGGCCATGCGCAGGTACGAGGACTCGTGGCCGCGCCGCCGCGCCCAGTATCGCGGTTGGCTCAAGGTGCCTGGATCGTTTGTCCTCGTCGCCCGCTGCGGTGGCCGGCTGCTTGGCTACGCCGTCGTCGCCATCGAGGAAGGTGACGAGACCTACGCCACCGGCGACCGTCAGGCCGAGATCTGCACGCTGGTGGTGCTCCCCGGAGAGCGTGACCACGGTCTCGGCGCTGCCCTCGTTGAGGAGCTTGAGCGGCGTCTGCTCGCCGAGGGCGTGACCGACGTCTTCGTCGGAACCATGCACGGCAACGACCCCGCGCAGCGTTTCTATGAGCGGCACGGCTACACGCCCTTCGTGCACGTGAACTATCGCAAACTGGCCGTTGACTGACGGGAGCCGGTAGTGCCTCGTCGCGGGCCTGTCTCCCGTGGTGTTCCTCGCTGGTCTCACGTCATCGAGAGAAGCAGCGCCCGTACTTGCGCCGCAATCACTCGACTGACGCTCGGGGCATCAGATCGTGCTCAGCAGCCAGGATTGAGCGGTGGGGTCGAGCGGGTAGGCAGAGAGCGCCTGTTTGCGGGGAGAAGCGTTGTCATTGTGACAATGCTGGTGGAGGTAACCGGGCTCGAACCGGTGACCTTTTGGCTGCCAGCCAAACGCTCTCCCAACTGAGCTATACCCCCACCGGGGGGCACGCCGGCTGCTCGAGCCGGCGACGGTTGAGTATACCATCGGGCCCCGGGCTCGCAACACGGGGCCGGCGGCTCGCCTTGTGTCGCTGCCTGGGGCTCGCCCAGGCCGCCGCCCGCGGCGCGGCTCGCGCCCGGTATACTAGGCGGCGGAGCGGGGAGCTCCGCAGGCGGCGGGGCCGGGGGCCCGGCGCGCATCGACCCCGGCGCCTCACGGAAGTGTTTCCCGTCACGACCCGGTAAGGAACGGCAAAGGTGGACGACCGCTACAGGCCGCAGGAAATCGAGGCGCGCTGGCAGCGCGTCTGGCGCGAGCGCGGCGCCGATCGCACGCCCGACACCTCCGACCGGCCCAAGTTCTACTGCCTCGACTTCTTCCCGTATCCGTCGGGCGACGGACTGTCGGTCGGTCACTGCCGCAACTACGTGCCCACCGACGCGGTCTCGCGCTTCCACCGCATGCGCGGCTTCAACGTGCTGCACCCGATGGGCTGGGACGCCTTCGGACTGCCGGCCGAGAACTACGCGATCAAGATGCGCGTGAGCCCGCGGGTCACGACCGAGCGCAACATCGCCAACTACCACCGTCAGATGGACCTGATCGGCCTGTCGTTCGACTGGTCGCGCGAGATCACGAGCTGCCACCCCGACTACTACCGCTGGACCCAGTGGTTCTTTCTGCTCATGTACGAGCGCGGCCTGGCCTACCGCGGCACCGGCCAGCAGTGGTGGTGTCCGGTCGACAAGACCATCCTCGCCAACGAGCAGGTCGAACAGGGCCGCTGCTGGCGTTGCGGCAGCGAGGTCACCAAGGTCGACCTCGAGCAGTGGTACTTCAGGATCACCGACTACGCGCAGCGCCTGCTCGACGACCTCGCCACGATCGACTGGCCCGAGAAGATCAAGCTCATGCAGACCAACTGGATCGGGCGCAGCGAGGGCGCCGAGGTCGAGTTCGCGCTGCCCGGACGCACCGACACGCTGACGGTCTTCACCACGCGGCCCGACACCCTGTTCGGCGCCACCTACATGGTGCTGGCCCCCGAGCACCCGCTGGTCGGCGAGCTCACGACCGCAGGCCAGCGCGCCGCCGTCGCGGCCTACCAGGACGAGGCCCGCCGCGAGAGCGAGATCGAACGCCTCTCGACCGAGAAAGACAAGACCGGCGTGTTCACCGGCGCTCACGCCGTGAATCCGGTGAACGGCGAGCAGATCCCCATCTGGATCAGCGACTACGTGCTGATGGGCTACGGCACCGGCGCGATCATGGCCGTGCCGGCCCACGACGAGCGTGACTTCGCCTTCGCCACCAGGTTCGGCCTGCCGATCGTCGAGGTGATCGCGCCGCCCACGGGCGCCGAGGGCACGCTCAGTGAGGCCTACACCGGCGACGGCTTCATGGTGAACTCCGCGGAGTTCGACGGTCTGGCGGCGCCGGGGGCGGCGTTCGCCGCGATCGTCGCCCGTCTGGCGGAGCGCGGACTCGCCCGGCCCAAGGTCAACTTCAAGCTGCGCGACTGGCTGATCAGCCGGCAGCGTTACTGGGGCGTGCCGATCCCGATCGTCTACTGCGACACCTGCGGCACGGTGCCGGTGCCGGCCGACCAGCTGCCGGTGCTGCTGCCCGAGCTCGAAGACTACGAGCCGACCGACGACGCCCGCTCGCCGCTGGCCCGCGACCCTTCGTTCGTGGCGGCGACCTGTCCGCACTGTGGCGGGCCGGCGCGCCGCGAGACCGACACCATGGACACCTTCGTGTGCTCGTCGTGGTACCAGTTCCGCTACCCGTCGCCGCACGACGACACGGCCGCCTTCGACCGCGACGCAGTGGGCTACTGGCTGCCGGTCGATCTGTACGTCGGCGGCGCCGAGCACGCCGTCATGCATCTGCTGTACTCGCGGTTCTTCTGCAAGGTCCTGCACGACGCCGGACATGTCGGCTTCGCCGAGCCCTACGCGACGCTGCGCAACCAGGGCATGATCCTCGCCGAGGACGGCCAGAAGATGAGCAAGTCCAAGGGCAACGTCGTGACGCCCGACAGCGTGGTCGAGCGCTACGGGGCCGACAGCCTGCGGCTCTACGAGCTGTTCATCGCGCCGTTCGAGCAGGATGTCGCCTGGCACGACCGCGGCGTGCAGGGCTGCCTGAGGTTCCTCACGCGGTTCTGGGGCTTCGTCCTGGGCGTAGCCGACCTCGAGCGATCGGGCGTGGCCGGCGCGAGAGGCGACGACGCCGGCGGCGAGGCCGACGCGCGGCGTCTCCTGCGCGTGCTGCACAAGACGGTGCGCAAGGTGACCGGCGACCTGCAGACCTTGCGCTTCAACACGGCCGTGGCCGCCCTGATGGAGACCTTGAACGACGTGCTCGAGGTCTGGACCGGGCGCCGTGAGCAGCTCGACGCCGCTCAGTGGCGTGAGCTGGCCGAGACCTTCGTCGCGCTGCTGGCGCCCATGACACCACACGTTGCCGAGGAGCTCTGGCAGCGGCTCGGCCACGCCGCATCGGTGTTCGAAGCGCCGTGGCCCGAGTGGGACGAGAGGCTGGCGGCGGACGAGGCCGTTACCGTCGTGATCCAGGTCAACGGCAAGCTGCGCGACCGGCTCGAGGTGCCGGTCGGCGCGGCGCGCGACGACGTCCTGTCGCTCGCGCGCGCCGCGCACAACACCGTCCGCTTCCTCGAAGGCAAGCAGGTCGTCAAAGAGGTCTACGTTCCCGGCAAGCTCGTGAACTTCGTGGTGCGGTAGGCGCCGTCTGCGCCGCGGGCGCTCGTGCGGGCATCCGCTCGGGCGCCGGCACAGGCATCCGCACAGAGACATCCGCACAGGCATCGCCTCGATGCCGCCACCGTCCACCCCGCACACGGGTGATCGCCAACGCGCTTGCTGCTCCCGGCCCGCTGCGCGTCGTCCGGCCGGCAGCTAGTGTTGACGGCGTCGCATCGCTTCGTTTCTTCCTTGCTTTCCGGAGGCTCGCCATGGACATCTCCCGACGGCAGGCCTACGTCTACGTCGGCCTCGCTGTGGTGGTCGCCGCGCTCGGCGCTCGCTACCTGTTCTCGTCGCATGGGGCGGCGCCGGCCGGCGGACAGGCGCTGCTCGGCCTGTCGTCGTATGCCCCGAGCGCTTCTCCTTCGCCGAGCCCGCATGACTCCCCGCAAGAGCTCGTGGTCTACGTGTGCGGCGCCGTGCGGCGACCCGGCGTCTACCACCTGGCGCCCGGTGCGCGCGTCGCCGACCTGCTGGCCGTGGCCGGGGGCGCCGGCTCCAGGGCCGAGCTGCAGTCCATCAACCTGGCGGCCAAGCTCATCGACGGCCAGCAGGTCGTCGTGCCCGTGCGCGGCGCCGTCTCCGCCGGAGTGGCGGCGGCCGGAGCCGCGGGCGCCACAGGCGCGACCGGTGCGGCGGGGGCGGCCGGAACGGCCGCCCCCGCCGCACCGGTCAACCTCAACACGGCTTCCGCCGAGGAGCTCGACGCCCTGCCCGGCATCGGGCCGGCGACCGCCCAGAAGATCATCGACTATCGCACCGTAAGCGGCGGCTTCAAGAGCGTCGACGACCTCAAGAACGTGTCGGGCATCGGCGACGCCAAGTTCGCCACCCTGCAGCCGCTGGTCACGGTCTAGAGGGCGCTCCCGCGTGCGGGCGCCGCCCACGATCCACCTGCTGCTCGTGGCCTACGTCGGCGGTCTCGCGGCCGCGCTCGCCTGGCGGCCGTGCGGACCGGCCGCCATTGTGTTGCTCGGCGTGGTCGCCGTCTGGGCGCTTGCCTGTGTGGCCGGGCGCCCAGTGCCTCAGCCGGAGAGCCTCGTCGAGCCGCCGGGCGAAACGACTTCGACGGCGGCGGGGGTGACGATCTCGACGGAGCCGGCTGTGCCGGCTCGCGAGACGCCGCTGTCACCACGCGGCGAGTCGTCTTGCACAGCGCCGCCGCCGCAACCGTGGGCGCCGTGGCGCCGGCGGCTGCGCGGCTCGACCATCCTGGGCCTGGCGCCACTGGTCGCGGTTGCCGGGCTGACCGTCGGAGCGGCGCGGCTTGACGCGCAGTCACACAGCGGACTGGCGCGCTTCGTCGGAGACACGGTGGCTCTGCGGGCAACCGCGCTGACGCTGCCCAAGGTCAGCGGCGACCGGGTGTCGCTCGACGTCCTGGTCACCGCGGTCGACGGTGCGCCCGTCGCCGAGCGAGCGCCCCTCACGCTCGATCTCGGCACGGCTGCCGCGCCGCCCTTCACCTCGCTCGGGCCGCTGGTCGAGGGCACGCGCCTGCGGTTGCCGGCGGCGCAGATCGAGGCCCTGCCGGTGGCCAAGCCCGGCGCCTTCGACTACGGGCGCTACCTGGAGCGGCGCGGCGAGCACGTCGTGCTCGCCGCGCCGCTGGCCTCGCTGCGCCTGGCCGGGCGGCGAGGCGGTCTGGGCGGTCTGATCGACCGCCTGCGCCTCGCCGCCCGCAGCCACATCCGCCGCGGCCTGCGCTCGCCGGTTCGCGAGGTGCTCGAGGCGATGGTCCTGGGCGACCAGCAGGCCGTGCCCGCCGGCCCCGTCGACGACATGCGCCGCAGCGGTCTGCTGCACATTCTCGCGGTGTCGGGCGAGAACGTCGTGCTGCTGTGCAGCATGGGCTCGTTCGTGCTCACCCTCGCCGGGGTGCGGCGCGACGTGCGCTCGTTCATCCTCATCCCCTCGGTGGTCGTCTACGTCGTTGTGACGGGGGCGACGCCGTCGATCGTGCGAGCCGGCGTGTCGGGCGTGGTCGCGCTGCTGGCTGGCCTGTCGTCGCGAGCATCCGACGGCTGGTTTCTGTGGCTCGTGCCGGGGGCGTTCATGCTCACCGTCAATCCGGCGGTGGTGTTCGACGTCAGCTTTCAGCTCTCGTTCGCGGCCGTCGCCGGTCTGCTGCTGCTGGCGCGGCCGCTCACGCACGCTCTCGGCTTTCTGCCGCGCTTCCTCGGCGAGCCGGCCGCGATCACCACCGCCGCGAGCCTCTCGACGGCGCCGGTGTCCATGGCGACCTTCGGCCAGACGTCGCTCGTGGCCGTGCCGGCGAACATCGTCGGCGGGTTCGTGCTCGGACCGATCATGTTCCTCGGCATGCTCAGCGTGTTCGTCGGGTTCGTCTGGCCGGGGCTGTCGGCGCCGCTCAACGTCGTCGCCGGTCTGTTCACCGGTTTTCTGCTCACCGTGGCCGCCTGGTTCGGACACCCGTCGTATGCCGTCTACCGGTGGCAGGGCCTCTCACTCGGCTTTCTCATCGCCGCGCTCTTCGGCGCCGCGCTCGTCGTTACCGCCTGGCTGGCTCATCGTGCCGGCGCGTCTCTGAGACAGTACGCGGGCGGGCGGCGCCGGCGCGGCCGCATCGTGGCCGTCGGCTTGGCGCTGCTGGCGGTCGCGCTGGTCGCTGCCCCGCCGCGTCCGGAGCCGCCGGCCCGGCCCACGCTGGTCGTGCTGAGCGTCGGCGAGGGGGCCGCGGCGCTGCTGCAGGAGCCCCGCGGACCCACTGTGCTGATCGACGCCGGGCCCACGCCGCTCGCCGCCTGCCTGCGCCGCCACGGCGTGCGGCGCATCGACCTGCTCGTGCTCTCTCACGGCCACGCCGACCACACCGCCGGCCTGTCCGACGTGCTCGGGCAGATCCCTATCGCCGAAGCTCTGGTGCCGCAGCCGGTCGTGCCGTCGGCGGCCCTGAACCGGGTCGTCGCCGAGCTCCGGTCGGCGAGGGTGCCCGTGCAGGCCTGCACCACCCGCCTGTCGATCCCCATCGACGACGGTCGCCTCACCGTCGTGCCCACCGGCATGAGCGGCGGCCACGACAACCAGGACGAAAACGACTGCGCCCTGGTGGTCGTGGCAACGCTCGACGGCCAGAGCGTGCTGCTGCCCGGCGACGCCGAGGCTGAGGCGCTCGAGCCGCTCGGCCTCGGCCCCTGCGCCATCGTCGAGCTGCCCCACCACGGCTCGAACGGCGGGCTCGACGATCGCCTGCTGGGCGAGCTCGAACCGCGTCTCGCGCTCGTCTCGGTCGGGCCGAACACCTTCGGCCACCCGACCGCGTCCATGCTCACTCTCATGGCCGACCACGGCGTGCCCCTGCTGCGCACCGACCGCAACGGCGACGTCACGCTGACCGCCGGGCCGAACGGGCTGACGGTCGCGGCGGCGCGGCCGCCGTGACGCGCCCGTTCGCGACGCTGCCGTCGGGACGGTCGGTCCAGGGCGCGCGGAACTTCCGCCCCCGCCTGGCGGAACTACAGCTCGCGGCGCCTGAAGAACCAGATCGCGGCGGCCACGAACACGGCGCCGGCGACGGCGGTGGTCGCGAGCGGCCACAGCAGGGCGACCTCGCGGCCGCGCAGGGCGGCGTCGTTGGCGGCCATCAGGCCGGCCGGGCTGTGGTCGCGGATGAGCGGAAACCCGGTGCAGAAGAGCAGCAGGATCCACAGGCCGATGCCGGCCCCGGCGGCCGGCGCCTGGCTTCTTATGGAGGCCGAGAGCATCACCATGAGCATCAGGATCATGGCGGCGAAGGCAAGCCACAGCGCGGCCGCCTGAACGAACGGCGCAATGGATCCGGCGCCGAACAGGGCGACCGTCGTGGCGATGCACACCGCAACGCCGAGGACCGTGGCGCCGACCAGGACGACGAGCTGCGAGACCGCCTTGGCGACCACAAAGCCGGCCCGCGAGATCGGCTTGGTCAGCACCAGGACGGCGGTCCCCGCGCGGCACTCCGCCGAGATCGTGGCCGCGCCGGCGATGATGACGGCGATGATCACGAGCTGACCGAGGTTGCCCATGAACTGCAGGTAGGAATCGCGCGCCGTGGGCGGCGGGATGTGGATCACGACGCCGGGCTGCGAGCTGGCGGTGGCTCTGAGGATCTCGGGGGTCAGCTTGGTGAGCACCGGCGACGACAGGGCGAGGAACAGCAGAATGCCGGGCAGTATCCACAAACGCCACGTCCTCAGGGTTTCGCGGCGCTCCTTGTCGAGAAAGGTCGTGAAGGCGCTCACCGGCGGCGCTCCCCGACGAGCTCGACGAAGACCTCTTCGAGGCTGACCTCGTCGGCCTCGAGGCGGCGCAGGCCGAGGCCGGCGGCGGCGATCACGGCGGGCAGCGCCCGCTCGGCCGTCGGCAGGTCGCTCACCGTCAGGCGCAGGGTGGCGCCGCTGCGTTCGATCAGGGCGACCCAGGGCAGTGCGGCCACGGCCTGGGCGAGGCGGGCCGGGTCGTCGACCTCGACCAGCAGCCGCTGACCGCGGCCGTGGCGCTGCTTGAGGTCGTCGATCGAAGCCTGCTCGACGACGCGGCCGCGGTCGAGTACGGCGATCGTGTCGCAGACGCGCTCCACGTCGGCCAGGATGTGGGTCGAAAAGAACACCGTCGTGCGCCCTGCCAGGGCGGCGATCATGTCGAGGACCTCCTTGCGGCCGATCGGGTCGAGCGCGCTGGTCGGCTCGTCGAGCAGAAGGAGCCGCGGGGCGTTCACCAGCGCCTGGGCGACTCCCAGGCGCTGCTTCATGCCCCGCGAGTAGGTGCCGATGCGGGCCTCGACGCCGGCCAGACCGGCGAGGTCGAGAAGGGCGGCGACCCGCGCTCGCAGCGTCGCGTCGTCCAGCCCGAACAGGCCGCCGGCGAAGAGCAGGAACTCGGCCGCCGTCATCCACTTGTAGAAGCCCGGCACGTCGGGCAGAAAGCCGACCTGCGACCTGACTTCGTTGCCTGCGGTCAGAACGTCGCGGCCGAGCACGGCCGCGCTGCCCGCGGTCGGACGGGCGAGCCCGCCCAGGATGCGCAGCGTGGTGGTCTTGCCGGCGCCGTTGGGGCCGAGAAAGCCGAAGACCGCGCCGACCGGCACGGTGAGCTCGACGCCGTCGAGAGCGGCCTTGCGGCCGTAGAGCTTGGTCAGGCCGCGCAGCTCGACCGCCGCCGGTGCGGCGGGCGGGGGCGCGAGCGGCCCGACGGGCGCGGCGCCGTCGCTCACCGCTGCTCCGGCGGTCCGTAGAGCAGCTCGACGGCCCTTGCCGCGCGCTCGGCGGCCGGCGCGTCGGCGGCGCCCGGAGTCGTCGGGCAGCGGCGCGTCGATGCGCCCCACGGCGAAGTAGGCGAGCGGCCCGATCCAGTCGACGAGCACGATCAGCGCCGCCCAGATCCACTTGTTGTGGAAGCGCACGCCGGCGGTCGGCCGCGGGATGAGGCTGACGAGCGCGCACACCATCAGGGCGAGGTTGGCCAGCGCCAGCACGAGGAGCGCGATGAACAGGCCCGGGCTGAGCCTGATCGTGGCGGCGCCGGTCAGCGCGGCCGGGATCGGCGGCAGCGACGCGGCGTGAAGCAGCGCCTCGATCGGAGCCTCCAGCGTTCGCGGACGTCGGGTCGTCGGGCCGTCGGCGGCGACCGGGCTTTGCCCGGTCGCCGCCGACGGCGCGTGCTATCATATCAGGGGACTCAAATGGACGAGCTCCCCGACCTCAAGCCCGCCTACCTCATCTGCGGCAGCGACCAGCCCAAAGTGCGTCGCAGCGCGATGCGCCTGCGCAGGCGCGTGTTCGAAGAGACCGCGAGCGAACTGAACATCAGCCTGTTCGACGGCCGCTCCCACGCCGTCGCCGACGTGCTCCAGGCGGCCGACACGGCCACCTTCACGCTCGGCACGCGCCTGCTGCTGGTGGCGGCCGCCGACGCCTGGAAGGCGGGCGACCGCGATCGCGTCGCCGACTACCTGACCGACCCCGTGCCCGGCGTGTGTCTCGCGCTGGTGGGCGAGACGTTCCGCAAGACGGAGCGCTTGACGAAGCTGCTCGAGAAGAGCGGCCAGGTGCTGCGCTACGACCTCCCCAGGGGGCAGGCCGACGTGGCCGAGTGGGCGCGGGGGCGGGCCAGGACGCGCGGCGCGCGACTGGGCCTGTCCGAAGCCCGCCATCTCGTCGCCCAGGTGGGCGCCGACCCCGATCTGCTCGAAAGCGAGCTCGCCAAGCTGGCCGCCTACACCCTGGGCCGGCCGGTCACGCGCGACGACATCGATCAGGTCTGCTCGCCGACGCTCGACGCCCGCATCTACGAGCTGACCGACGCCGTCGGCAAGCGCAACGCGCCGGCCGCGTTCCGCGTTCTGGAGGGGCTGTTCGCCGGCGGCGGCAAGAGCTCGGGCGAGGTGGCGCGCTCCACGCTCTACTCGCTCGTGCGCTACGTCGGGCAGCTCTCGAGCGTGATGGACCTGCCCCACGAGATGCCGGCCTCCGAGGTTGCCGCCACGCTGGGGATCAAGCCGTTCACCGCCCAGAAGCTGCTCGAGCAGCGCGACCGATTCGAGCGTCGCACGCTCGAACGCGCGCTCGCCGCGCTCGCCGACGCACAGGCGGCGATGGTGGGCGGCAGCGAGCTCGACGCCGAGTTCAGCCTGGAGCTCGCCCTGGGACGGGTGCTGACGGCGCGCTAGCCCCGAGTCGGCCGGCGCCGCGCGAGAGTCGGGACTCGGCCGGCGCCGCGCGGGCCGGGAGGCGAGCCGGAGAAGGTCCGCGGAGCTGTCCGCGGGCCGGCATGGGTGAGAGGGGTTTGCGTCAGGCCGTGTGGCCGGCGACCATGCGCGCGACGCGGCTCTTCTTGCGGGCCGCGTTGTTGGCATGGATGACGCCCTTGGCGGCGGCCTTGTCGATGCTCGACGTGAGCTGCCTGGCGACGACCGCGGTGGCCGCCTGATCGTCGTCGGCGAGGCTGGTCTCGAGCTTGCGGAACAGCGTGTGGATGCTCGACTTGACCTGCCGGTTGCGGAGCCGCTGCTGGACGGCCAGGCGCATGCGCTTCTTCTGCTGCTTGATGTTGGGCACGTCGGTCCTTAGTGGTCGAGGCTTCGGCTGCTCGCCGCTGCGGGCAGGCGTGTGATGGTAGCACAGGCGCCGCGAAGCGGGCAAGCTCGCCGGTCTGCTAGACTTGGTCGCTGTTTCGCCCCCGCGCCGGGGCGGTCGCGCGTCCGCGCCCGACCGCCCCGGCCGGCGGGCACAGGCAAGACATCCCTCCCGGCGAACTAGGACGCGTGACCGAGAGACAGAAGAGGCTCGCCTGGGCGGCCGTGGTGGTGGCCGCCGCGACCGGCATCTCGCGCATCGTGGGCGTCGCGCGCGAGATCCTCACGGCCAACGCCTTCGGCGTGAGCGTGCAGCTGAACACGTTCGCGTCGGTCGCGGTCATCCCCAACCTCATCCGCCAGCTCGTCGCCGACGCCGCGGTCAGCGCCGCCTTCGTACCGGTCTTCACCGCCCTCTTCTCGAAGGGTGAGCGCGAACGCGCCTACAAGCTGGCGTCGTCGCTGCTCAGCTTCATGGTCGTCGTGGTCGGTACGGTCACCCTGCTGCTCATGGTCGCGGCGCCGCTGATCGTCAAGATCTTCTTCCCGCAGTTCGCCGACCAGCCCTACGTGAGCCACCTCGCCGTCGAGATGCTGCGCATCCTGCTGCCCACCGTGCTGCTGTTCAGCGTGTCGGGCGTGGTGATCGGCGTGCTGTACTCCTACGAGCGCTTCACCATGCCGGCGGTCGTGTCGATCGTCTGGAACCTCGTCATCATCGCCTTCATCGTGCTCTTCTCGGGTCACGGCTCGCTCGGTATCTACGCTCTCGTCTGGGGCACCTTCTTCGGCACGGTGGCGCAGCTCCTGCTGCTCCTGCCGTCGCTGCACCGCGTCGACCTCACGTGGCGCGTCAGCTTCGCGTGGCGCGACCCGCTGCTGCGCCGCGTGCTGCTGCTCATGGTGCCGGTGACGATCACCCTCGGCATTCTCAACTTCAACGCCCTCGTCGACTTCTTCTTCGCCCAGTTCGTGAGCGACCACGCGGCGGCCCAGATCAACTACGCGTTTCGCCTCTACCAGCTGCCCCAGGGGATGTTCGCGATCACCATCGGCACGGTGCTGTTCCCGACCCTGTCGCGCTACGCGGCCGAACGCGACATCGGCCGTTTTCGCGAGACGCTGTCGCTCGGCGTGCGGCAGATCTTCTTCGTCTCGCTGCCGTTCGTCGCCTGGTTCGTGGTGGTGCCGCACTCGATCGTGCAGCTCATCTACCAGCACGGCCAGTTCGTCGCGGCCGACACGGCGGCGGTGGCCCCCATCCTCGCCTACTTCACCCTCGGCATGGCCTTCGCCAACGTCAACGTGATGTTCAACCGCGGCTTCCAGAGCCTGCAGCGCCCCTGGCTGCCACTCTACGTCGGCCTCGTCAACCTGGCCCTGAACGCGCTCCTAGACTGGGCGCTCTACCCCTCGCTCGGCGCCCGCGGCATCGTGCTGTCGACCTCGATCGTGTCGGCCTTCAACTTCGTCGCTCTGCTCGTGCTCATGCGCCGCCAGATCGACTCCGTCGACGGTCGCCGGATCCTCGTGAGCCTGGGCAAGACCCTGGTCTGCTCGGCCGTCCTGGCCGTCGTCTCCTATGCCCTGTGGCACGGCCTGCGGTCGTTCGCCGACGGCGGCCTTTTGGCGCTCGTCGTCGTGGTGGCGGCGGTATTCGGCGCGGGCGGTCTCGTCTACCTGGGCGCGGCCCGGCTGCTGCGCGTCGAGGAGCTGTCGGTCGTGAACCTGCTGCTGCGTCGTGGCCGGGCGCTGCACAGGCCGCCCGAAGAGACCGAAGCGGTGCCCTGACGGGGCGCCGGGCGGTCCCTCTGCTACGCTAGGGGTTGAGATGGACCCCGACCACATCCGCAACTTCTCGATCATCGCCCACATCGACCACGGCAAGTCGACCCTGGCCGACCGCATCCTCGAGCTCACCGGCACGGTGGCCGCGCGCGAGATGAAGGAACAGGTCCTCGACAAGATGGACCTCGAGCGCGAGCGCGGCATCACGATCAAGGCGCAGGCGGTGCGCATCGCCTACCGGGCGCGCAGCGGCGAGCTGTATCAGCTCAACCTGATCGACACGCCCGGCCACGTCGACTTCACCTACGAGGTCTCGCGCTCGCTGGCCGCCTGCGAGAGCGCCGTCCTGGTGGTCGACGCCAGCCAGGGGGTCGAGGCGCAGACCGTGGCCAACGCCTATCTGGCGATCGAGAACGACCTCGAGATCATCCCCGTGCTGAACAAGATCGACCTGCCGGCCGCCGACGTCGTCGAGACCGAGCTCGAGGTGCACGAGCTGACCGGCGCCACGCACGACGAGCTGCTGGCGGTCTCGGCCAAGACGGGAGTGGGGGTCGAGGACGTGCTCGAGGCGATCGTGGCGCGCACGCCCCGGCCCGCGGGCGACCCTGCGGCGCCGCCGCGGGCGCTGATCTTCGACTCGCAGTACGACCAGTACCGCGGCGTCGTCGCCTACGTGCGCGTCGTCGACGGCTCTTTTGCCCGCCACGACACCGTCCTCATGATGGGCACCGGCCAGCGCGTCGAGATCGAGGATCTCGGCTACTTCGGTCCCGAGATGGTGCCGCTCCCGCGCCTCGAGACCGGCGAGGTGGGCTACATCGCAACCGGCGTCAAAGAGGTGGCGCAGGTGCGCGTGGGCGACACGATCACCTCGCTGCGGCGGCCGGCCCCGCAGGGGCTGCCCGGCTACAAGGTCGTGCACCCGATGGTCTTCTGCGGGCTGTTTCCGACCGAGGGCGACAAGTTCGGCGAGCTGCGCGACGCTCTCGAGAAGCTCACGTTGAACGACGCCGCGCTGTCGTACCAGCCGGAGACCTCGCAGGCCCTGGGGTTCGGCTTTCGCTGCGGCTTTCTGGGCCTGCTGCACATGGACATCGTGCGCGAGCGCCTCGAGCGCGAGTACGACCTCGAGCTGCTGGCGACCACGCCCAACGTCGAGTACCACGCGTTTCTCACAAGCGGCGAGATGGTCGCGGTGCGCAACCCCGCCGAAATGCCCGAGCAGGTGCGCATAGAGCACGTCGAAGAGCCCTACGTGGCGGCCAGCGTCATTCTGCCGACCGAGTACGTGGGGACCGTGATGGAGCTCTGTCAGGGGCGGCGGGCCGACTTCGCCGAGATGAAGTACCTCTCGCCGGAGCGCGTCGAGATGCACTACCGCCTGCCGCTGGCCGAGATCGTGCTCGACTTCTTCGACCAGCTCAAGTCGCGCACGCGCGGCTACGCGTCGCTCGACTACGAGTTCTGGGGCTACCGCGAGGGCGACCTGGTCAAGCTCGACATCCTGCTCGCCGGCGAGCCGGTCGACGCGCTGTCGCTGATCGTGCCCCGCGAACGCGCCCACCAGCGCGGCAAGGGGCTCGTCGAGAAGCTGCGCCAGAAGATCCCCCGGCAGCTGTTCGAGGTCGCCGTGCAGGCGGCGATCGGCAACCGCGTGGTCGCCCGCGAGACGATCAAGGCGCGGCGCAAGGACGTGATCGCCAAGTGCTACGGCGGCGACATCTCGCGCAAGCGCAAGCTGCTCGAGAAGCAGAAGGAGGGCAAGCGGCGCATGAAGCAGCTCGGCGTGGTCGAGGTGCCCCAGGACGCCTTCCTGGCGGTGCTCGAGCTCGACTCCGAGGGCAAGGACAGGGCATGAGCGCGGCGGCGGGTGGCGCGGGGCGGGGGCGGCGGGACGCCGCCCCCGCCCCGCGCCACCTCTACGTCCACGTGCCGTTCTGCGCGCGAGCGCTGCGACTACTGCGAGTTCTACTCGGTGCCGGTGGGTCGCCTCGACGGGACCGGCGCCGGGTCGCGGGCAGGGTCGCCCACCCAAGTGGAGCCCGTGGGTGCGACGGAAGCCCGCGAGCGTCTGTTCGACCGGTTCGTGGCGGCCGTGCGCGCGGAGTGGGAGGGCGAGCGCGAGCGGTTCGGCGTGCGCAGCCTGGAGACGGTGTTCGTGGGCGGCGGCACGCCGTCGCTGCTCGGGCAGGAGCGGCTCGAGCGGCTGCTGGAGCCGCTCGAGCCGCTCCTCACGCCGCGGGCCGAGATCACCATCGAGACGAACCCCGAAGACGTCAGCTCCGCGTTTGCCGCCTGGGCGGCCGCGCGGCGGCTGCGGGTGTCGCTCGGGGTGCAGAGCTTCGACGCCCGCCTGCGCGCCGCGCTGGGGCGCCGCGGCGACGCCGATCCCGCGGCGGCGTATGCCCGGCTGCGCGAGGCCGGCGTGGGTGCGGCGGGGACCGAAACCGGCGCCCCGGGACTCGGCGTCGACCTGATCTTCGGGCTGCCGGGACAGCAGGCCGCCGACATCGAGACCGAGCTGGCGACCGTGGCGCGGTTGCGGCCCGACCATGTGTCCTTCTATGAGCTCTCCGTGGCGCCCGACACGGTGCTCGGCGCGCGCGTGGCGCTCACCGACGCCGGTCGCATGGGCTGGGACGCGCCCGAGCTGCCCGACGACGAAACCGTGGCCCTGATGTACCGGCGCATCGTGGCCGGTCTGGGCAAGCTCGGCTACCACTGGTACGAGGTCAGCAACTTCGCCCGGCCGGGGCGCCGGTGCGCTCACAACAGCGCGGTGTGGCGCGCTTGCGACTACCTGGGAATAGGACCCGGCGCGGTGGGCACCGTCGCCGGGCTACGGCAGCGCGACGCGCCCGACGTCGAGGCCTATGTGGCCGCGCTCGAACGCGGCGCCGAGCCGCCCCGCGAGCAGGAGGCGCTGCCGGGCGCGACACGCGCCCGGGAGCGCCTCCTGCTCGCCGCTCGCACCGGCGCACGGGTGCCGCTCGAGGCGCTCGCCGGCGTGATCGACGAGGGCGCTCTGCCGGCGCTCGCCGGCGCTGGATTGGTCTCGCTCGCAGGTGGTACACTTCGGGTGACGCGAAAGGGGCGGTACGTGGCCAGCGGGGTCTGCGTACGCCTGTTTCGCGATTCTTCGTTTCCGGAGGCATGAGTGGCTCTGACACCCAGACAGGAGCTGGTCCTGGGAGCGGTGGTCGAGGAGTTCATCGCCTCGGGCTCGCCGGTCGGTTCGCGGCTGCTGTTCGAGTCGCAGACGTTCGGGATCGCGTCGTCGACCATCCGCAACGACCTGGCGGCGCTCGAGGATCTCGGTCTGCTCGATCACCCGCACACCTCGGCGGGCCGCGTGCCCACCGACGCCGGCTACCGCTACTACGTCGACGCGATCGTCAAGGAGCATCACGACGCGCCGGCGCTGCCGCTCGACCACGCCGCCGTGCGCAGCGAGATCGACGAGGCCCTCGAGGAGACCGCCGAGGCCCTCTCCCAGGCCACCGAGCTGCTGGCCATGGTGTCGGCGCCGTCGTTTGCCGCGACCGCCATCCGCCACGTCGAGGTGCTCTCCCTGCAGCCGCACGTGGTAATGGTGGTGGTGATCACCACGAGCGGGCGCGTGATCAAGCGCGTCGTCCGCGTCGAGCGCCCGATCGACGAGGGACTCGCCGACTTCGCCCGCGTCTATCTGAACGAACGTCTGACCGGCAAGCAGATCGGCACGCGGGTGATCGACTCGGCCTTCTCGAGCCTCGAGCTCGGTTCCCAGGAGCGCGCCTTTCTCGCCGAGCTGCGGCCCGCATTCGAGATCGTGGTCGACCACGACGCCGACAGCCTGCACCTGGGCGGCACGGCGCGGCTGCTCGAGCGCCTGACCGAGCAGGGCGCCGGCCATCTGAACGACATCGTCGGTCTGCTCGAGGAGCGCTACAACCTGCTGCAGCTCCTCTCCGAGGCGCTGCGCAGCCCCGATCTCTACCTGCGCATCGGTCGCGAGATCGGCGCCCCGTCGCTGCAGGACTGCTCGCTGGTGGCCGCCACCTACGGGGTGGCCAACCGCCACCTCGGCACGGTGAGCGTCCTGGGGCCGACGCGCATGGACTATCACACCGCCATCGCCGCCGTGCGCGGCGCCGCGGTCACACTCAGCTCGCTGCTCGAAGAGACCTGGTAGATGAAGCGCGACTACTACGACGTGCTCGGCGTCGGCCGCGACGCCGGCGACGCCGAGATCAAGAAGTCCTTCCGGGCGCTGGCACGCCAGTTCCACCCCGACGTCAATCCCGACGACCCCGACGCCGAGGCGCGCTTCAAGGAGCTCGCCGAAGCCTACGAGGTGCTCTCCAACGACCAGTCGCGGGCGGCCTACGACCGTTACGGGTTCGACGGGCTGCGCGGCCAGGCGGTGCCCGACTTCTCGCAGTTCGGCTTTGCCGACCTGTTCGACGTGTTCTTCGGCGGCGACCCGTTCGGCTCGGTGCTACGCGGCGCCGGAGCCAGCGGACCCTGGGGCGCTTCCGCCATGGCGGGTTCACCGCGGGGCGACGACGTCGAGGTCGAGGTCGAGCTCGACCTGGTCGAGGCGGTCTTCGGGGCGTCTCGCGACGTCGAGGTGCGCGCCGACATCGCCTGCGAGACCTGCGGAGGCAGCGGCGCCAAGCCCGGGACCGGTCGCGAGAGCTGTCCCCAGTGCGGCGGCACCGGCCGCACGCGCGAGGTCAGCTCGCTCGGCGGTCTCGGCCAGTTCGTGCGCACCAGCACCTGCAGCCTGTGCCGCGGTCAGGGCACGATCGTGCGCGAGCCCTGCGACAAGTGCCGCGGCACCGGCCGCCGGCGGGGCACGCGCACGGTGACGGTCGAGATCCCGGCGGGGATCGCCCACGGACAGCGGCTGCGGCTCACCGGCGAGGGCGGCGCGGGCGGCGCCGGGCGCCCGCTCCGGCGACCTGTACGTGCTGGCTCGCGTGCGTCCCGACGGGCGCTTCATCCGCGACGGCGACGACCTCGTGTACCGGCTCGACCTCACCATGGTCGACGCGGCGCTGGGCGTGAAGACCGTCGTGCCGGCGCTCGACGGCGACATCGAGCTCAAGCTGCCGGCCGGCAGTCAGCCCGGCGACGTCAAGGTGTTTCGCAACCGCGGCGTGCCGGCGCTCCAGGGGTACGGCCGCGGCGATCTGCGCGTCGTTTTGAACGTCACGGTGCCGCGCCATCTGAGCGACGAGCAGCGCGACATGCTGCAGCGGTTCGAGGAGTTGTCGACCGACAAGAACTACCAGCCCGACGAGGGCTTCCTCGACAAGCTGCGCGCCGCCTTCAGGCAGTGACCGCAACCCCCTTCGCGCGCTGCACCCTCGAGATCGCCGAGGACCGTTACGACGAGGCGGTCGCCGCGCTGCTCGACCTGGGCGTCACCGGCTGGCAGGAGCGTCTGCCCGTGGTGACCTTCTGGCTTGCCGACGAGGCTTGCGTCGCGGCACAGGAGAGCGGCGCCCTCGCCACGCTGCGGTCGCTCGGTCACCTGTTCGTCGAGCCCGAAGAGGGTGGCTGGGAGGAGCAGTGGCGCACGTTCCACCACCCCGTCACAGCCGGCGGCGTGACCGTGCGGCCGCCGTGGTCGGCGCCCCGGCCCGGCACCCTGGATGTCATCATCGACGTCGGCATGGCCTTCGGCACGGGCTCGCATGCGAGCACACGCCAGTGTCTTGCGGTCCTCGCCGGCCTGCCGCGCGGTTCGTTGCTCGACGCGGGCACCGGCACGGGGGTGCTGGCGCTCGCGGCCATGAGACTGGGGTTCGCGCCGGTATTCGCCTTCGACAACGACCCCGCGGCGCTCGTGATCGCCGAGGAGAACGCGCGTCGCAACGATCTGCGGCCTTTGCTGTTCGGGGCCGACGCCACCGATTCCGCCATCGAGCTGCCCGACGCCGACGTCGTGGTCGCCAACATCGCGCTGACGCCGATCGCGGCCCTGGGAACGCGCTACGCGGGTGCGCTCGCCGCAGGCAAGGCGCACCCGCGCACCGTGGTGCTCGCCGGCCTGCTCGCCGAGCAGGTGGCGCCGGCGCTCGCCGCCTTCGGCGGCTACCGCCGGCGCCGTACCGACACGGAGGGCGAGTGGAGCTGCGTCGTGCTCGAGGCGCCGGAGCGGTCGGCGAGTGAGCCGGCAGGGGCGGGACCGGCGGCAAGTGAACCGGCGAAGAGGGGACCGGCGACCGGCGAGGCCGACGACTCGCGCCCGGGGGCGGCGCCACGATGACCGGCTACCGACACGGTCGCCCCTCCGGCGCCGCCGATGGCGGCGCCGGAGAAGGCGCAACCGGCGAAGGCGGCGTGGACGCGCAGCTGCGCGTCCACGCCGCCTTCGCCGGTTGCAAGGTGAGTCAGGCCGACAGCGAGGCCGTGCTGGAGAGCCTGGCCCGGCGCGGCTGCCGGTCGGTCGGCGATCCCGCCCAGGCCGACGTGCACGTCGTGCTGACCTGCGGGGTCACCGGCGAGGCGGAGCGTTCGTCGCGCCAGCTCGCCCGGCGCCTGGCCGCGTACGGCCGGCCGGTCGTCGTGGCCGGCTGCGCCGCGGCGCTGCGGCCGGAGCAGTTCGCCGGCGCCGGCCTCGCGCCGGTTGCTTCCGAGGACGGCGGGGCGGCCGGCGTCGAGGCCGTGGCGCGGCGCGTGCTGGAGGCCGGCGGAGAACCGCGGGCGGCGCTCCGGGGCGACGGCGCTGCCCGCACGGCGCTCGATCGCGGCGGGCGTTGGGCTGAGGTTGCGGCGCTTCCCGGCGGTGCGCGGAGGCGCACCCGGTTCACGCTGAAGGTGCAGGACGGCTGCGCCGCGCGCTGCTCGTACTGCGCGGTGCGCCTGGTGCGGGGACGGCCGTGGAGCCGGGCCGCCGACGACGCCGTCGAACGGGCGCGCGCCGCGCTCCGGGCCGGCTGCGGTGAGATCGTGCTCTCAGGCATCGACGTCGGCGCCTACCGCGATCCGGGTAGCGGGGAAGCTCTGGGCGCCCTCGTTGCCCGGCTCGCGCGCCTGCCCGGCCTGGCGCGCCTGCGACTTTCGTCGATCGAGCCCGGCCACCTGACGGCGGAGCTTGTCGAAGCGCTCGCCGAGCCGCTCGTGGCGCGCCACCTGCACGTGCCCCTGCAGTCGGCGGACGACGGCGTGCTCCGGGCCATGAGCCGCCCGTACACCTGGCCGCAGTATCGCGAGATGGTCGAAACCGCCCGGCGACGGCTGCCCGGGCTGGCGCTGTCCACCGACCTGATCGTCGGCTTTCCGACCGAAGACGATGAGGCCTTCGCCCGCTCGCTCGCCGCCGTCGGCCCAGGCGGCGGTCTGTTCGGCCGCGTGCACGTCTTTTCGTATTCGCCGCGCGCGGGAACGCCGGCGGCGGCGCTGGCGCCGCTGCCGGTCGCGACGGTCAAGGCGCGGGCGCTCCTGGCGCGCGAGGCGGCGGCGGCCGCGCTGCGCGCGGCCGCCGCCGCCTCGCTGGGCGCCCCGGCGAAGGTCCTGGTCGAGGAGTATCGCGACGGATCGTGGAGGGGGTACAGTGCGACGTACGTGCGCTACTACCTGCAGGGCGACGCGGCTCGCGGGCGCATGGTCGACGCGGTGGCCGAGGCTGTCTATCGGGACGGCGTGCAAGGACGAATCGTATGAGCGCCGGGGCGGCGGGCATGTTGAGCCGCGTCGCGGCCGACGCGTAGGAGGGGTGGCATGATCCGCGTAGCGGGGGCGCTCGAGGAGCGCATCAAGGCCGACACCGTCGCTGCCCTTAAGGCCGGCGACAAGCAGCGCACCCAGGCCCTGCGGCTGCTTACCGCGGCCTTGAAGAAGGAGCGCATCGACGCCGGGAAGACTCCCGACGAGGCCGGCGAGATCGCCGTCCTCAAACGCGAGCGCAAACGCCGTGCCGAGGCGGCGCAGCTCTACGAGGAGGCGGGTCGCGACGAGCTCGCCGCCGGGGAGCGCTACGAAGAGAAGCTCGTCGTCGGCTATCTCCCGGCGGAGCTCGGCGACGACGAAGTGGCGGCGATCGTCGACGAGACGATCGCCGAGGTCGGCGCCGCCACCTTGAGCGACATGGGCAAGGTGATGGGCGCGGCGATGAAGAAGGTGGCGGGGCGCGCCGACGGCGCGCTCGTCAACCGGCTGGTGCGCAGCCGGCTGGGCGGCTGACGAAGGGCGCGCCGGTGTCGGCCGGCGCCGTGAGGTGACGATGACACAGAAGACGATCCAGCTTCGAGACAACGCCGAGGCGCTCGCCCTGGCGGGGGAACACGACGCCAACCTCAAGGTGCTCGAGCGCGAGCTGCGCTGCCAGGTGACCTTGCGCGGCGATCAGCTGCGGCTCTCCGGCGACGACGCCGGCGTGGAGCAGGCGGTGAGCGTGGTCGGTGAGCTCCTGCTGGTGATCCGCGCCGGGCGGCCGGTCGACGCGTCCGCCGTCGAGTCGCTCGTCGACATCGCGGTGAGCGAGAACGGCAAGCCGTCCGAGGTCTACGGCGACATCGTCTGGAGCCATCGGGGGCGCCAGATCGGGCCGCGCACCACCCATCAAAAGCAGTACGTCGACGCCATCCGCGCCAACACCATCACGTTCGGGATCGGTCCGGCCGGCACCGGCAAGACCTACCTCGCGGTGGCCGCTGCGGTCGAAGCCTTCTCGAACAAGCGCGTGGGGCGCATCATCCTCACCCGGCCGGCGGTCGAGGCGGGGGAGAGCCTGGGCTTCTTGCCGGGCACCGTCTCAGAGAAGGTCGACCCGTACTTCAGGCCGCTGTTCGACGCGCTGTACGACATGATGAGCGGCGACAAGCTGGCCGCGCTCGTCGAGAAGGGCGAGATCGAGATCGCGCCGCTCGCCTACATGCGCGGCCGCACGTTGAACGACTCCTTCATCATCTTGGACGAGGCCCAGAACACCACTCCCGAGCAGATCAAGATGTTCCTGACGAGGCTGGGCTTCGGGTCGCTCATGGTCGTGACCGGCGACGTCACGCAGATCGACCTGCCGCGCGGCCGCCAGTCGGGGCTCGCCCTGGTGCCCGAGGTGCTCGGCGAGATCCCCGACATCTCGTTTGTGACGTTCGACCAGCGCGACGTCGTGCGCCACAAGCTGGTGCAGCGCATCGTGGCCGCCTACAAGGAGTACGGCGAGCGCAGCGCCGGCCGGCGCGACCCCGGCGGCCGCCGGTGAGCGCGGTCAGCGTCGAGGTCGTCAATCTCACCCGCCTGGCGATCGACCCTGCGGCGGTGGCCCGGCTCGTCGCCGGCGTCGCCACCGGCGAGGGCGTGACGTCGGGCGAGCTGGGGGTGCGGTTCGTCGGTGCGCGCCGCATGCGCGGGCTCAACCGCCGGTACCTGGGCCACGACGAGGTCACCGACGTGCTCGCCTTTCCGCTCGACGACGATCACGGTTCCGGCGGCGGCTTCGGCGACGAGTCGGAGCTCGCCGTGCCGCGGCTGCTCGGCGATGTCGTGGTGTGCCCGTTGCGAGCCGCGGCCCAGGCGCGGGCCGCCGGCACGCCGCTTGCCTTTGAGATCGCCATGCTGCTCGTCCACGGCTGCCTGCATGTGCTCGGCTACGACCACGAGACCGACGCCGGAGAGATGGCCCTGCGCCAGGCGCGCCACCTCGACGACGCGAGCTGGGAGCGCCTGCTTGGCGAAATCTGACGACAACCGCACCTCGCTCCTGCAGAGCTTCAACTACGCCTTCGAGGGGATCATTCACGTCGTCCGCACGCAGCGGAACATGAAGATCCACGTGGGCGTCGCGATCGTCGTGCTGGTCGCCGCCTTCTTCATCAATCTCGACCGGCTGAGCATAGTGGCGCTCTTCGTGGCGATCTCGTTCGTGTTCATCACCGAGATGTTCAACACGGCCCTCGAGTACGCCATCGACATCTTCACGTCGCGCTACGACCCGCTGGCCAAGCTCGCCAAGGACATCGCCGCCGGAGCGGTGCTGGTGGCCACGCTGAACGCGCTCGCCGTGGCCTACCTCGTGTTCTACGACAGGGTCGTCGGCGTGCCGTATTCGGTCCTCGTCAAGGTGCGCCAGACGCCGATCGACGTGGCCGTGATCACCGTCTTCTTGCTCGTGGTCGTGGTGATCGCCGTGAAGGCCGTCACGGGGCGCGGCACGCCCCTGCGCGGCGGTCTGCCCAGCGGTCACGCCGCCGTCGCCTTCGGCGGCTGGGTGGCGATCACGTTCATCGCCGCGGGCACGGCCTTCGCCCTGCCGATCTCGGTGATCGCTCTGGTCATGGCCGTGCTCACCGCCCAGAGCCGCGTGCAGGCCGGCATTCACACCTGGCTCGAGGTGGGGCTCGGCGGGCTGCTCGGCGCCGGCCTCACCGTTCTGATCTTCCGGCTGTTCTATCCGTTGTACTAGGAACCGGGGCCGACATGAAGGAGACGATCGTCGGACGACCTGCCGGCGCAGCCCGGCGGCGGCTCTGGCTGCAGGCCAGAGCCGCCGCCGGGCAGGCCTATGCGCCCTACTCGGGGTTGGCTGTCGGAGCGGCCCTCCTGACGGCCGCCGGCGCCACCTTCACCGGCGTGAATGTCGAGAACGCCTCGTACCCGGTGGGCCAGTGCGCCGAGCGCGCCGCCCTGGCCGCCGCCGTCACGGCCGGCGAGCGCCGCTTTGCGGCGCTCGCCGTCGCGACCGCTTCTGGCGCGCCCATCCTGCCCTGCGGCGCCTGCCTGCAGGCGTTCGCCGAGTTCGGCGAGATCGAGGTCGTGGCGCTGTCGCCGGCGGCCGGCGACGAGACTCGACCGATCGCCTGGCGGCGAGCTCGTCGAGTTGCGTGTCGTTGCGCTCGGCGACCTGCTGCGCGCGCCGTTTCGGCTGGCGCGCGACACGCCGTGAGCGCTGCTGCCGTTCCGGTCGGGCTTTGTGGCGGTGCTCGGCCGCCCCAACGTCGGCAAGTCGACGCTGGTGAACCGGCTCGTGGGGCACAAGGTGAGCATCGTGTCGGACCATCCGCAGACCACGCGGCGTCGCATCAGCGGCGTCGTCACCGGCGACGACTTTCAGCTCGTGCTGCTCGATCTGCCGGGCTTCCAGCGACCCTTCGACTCGCTCACGCGCAGGATGCAGGCCACGGTCGACGCGACGCTGACCGAAGTCGACGCCGCCCTGTTCATGCTGAACGCCGCCGAGGCGCCGGGCGGCGGCGACCGGTACATCGCCAAGGCGGTGGCGACGGCCCGCACGCCGTACGTCGCCGTCCTGAACAAGGTCGACGCCGTCACCCGCGACGTTCTCGCGGCGCGCCGGGCGGCGGCCGAGGAGCTGCTCGGCGGCGGAGAGGTGAGGCCGATCAGCGCGCTGCGCGGCGACGGCCTTGCCGAGGTCGTCGCCGCGCTGGTGGCCGCCATGCCCGAGGGGCCGGTCTACTTTCCCGAGGGCGAGGTCTCCGACCAGCCGCTCGAGCTGCTCGTCAGCGAGCTCATCCGCGAGCAGGCCCTGCGCGTCACTCGCGAAGAGGTGCCGCACGCGGTCGCGGTCCAGATCGAGTCGATCACCGAGCGCCCTGGAGACTCGCTGGTCGAGATCGACGCCCACCTCATCGTCGAGCACGAATCCCAGAAGGCGATCCTCATCGGCAAGGGCGGCAGCGTCGTGAAACGCATCGGCAGCGGCGCGCGGGGCGAGATCGAGACCGTGCTCGGCGCCCGCGTGTTCCTCGCCCTGCGCGTCAAGGTGCGCAAGCACTGGCGGCGCGACGACCGGTACGTCGACCACCTGCTCTGACGGCCGGCGCCACCCGGCCCGGCGCCGGCGAGCCCGGGCGTGGTCGCCGCCGGCAGGGGGCCACACGCCGTCGGGATCCGCCACCGCCCGCCGCGGGCCACTTTGGTATACTCGGGGCGAATGGCAGGCGCGGCCGGCGCGCCCGAAAGCTCGGAGGGGGCGGCTGCCCGTTGCACGCTGAAGAACTTGCCAAGACGATCGACCACACCCTTCTGCAGCCCGACGCCACGCGCCGCGACATCGAGCGGCTGTGTCAGCAGGCTGCCGAGTACCACTTCGCGGCCGTCTGTGTGCTGCCTCACTGGGTGGGGCTCTGTGGCCGGCTGCTCTCCGACTCCGACGTCAAGGTGTGCACGGTGGTCGGCTTTCCGTTCGGCGCCGACGGCATGCGCTCAAAGGTCGTGGCCGCCGAAGAGGCGGTGGCCCACGGCGCCGACGAGATCGACGTCGTGATGTGCCTGCCGGCGATGCTCTCCGGCGACTTCACCTACGTGCGCGACGAGCTCACCGGCGTGGTGCGCGCGGTGCGCATGGCGGGCGTCAACAACGGCCGCGGTCTGGTGCTCGTGAAGGTCATCGTCGAAACCTGCTACCTGTCCAACAAGCTCAAGAAGATGGCCTGCCGCATCGTCGAAGACACCGGCGCCGATTTTGTGAAGACCTCGACCGGGCTGGGTCCCGCGGGCGCGACGGTCCACGACGTCGAGTTGCTGCGCGATGCGCTCAGCGAGCGCGTGGCCGTCAAGGCATCGGGCGGGGTGCGCACCTACGGCGACGTGCTGCGTCTGATCAACGCCGGCGCGGCGCGTGTCGGCACCAGCGCCGGCGACGAGATCATGCGCGAGTTCTTCGCGGCCCAGGAAGCCGGCTAGTCGGCATCGTCGCCCGCGACCAACGGCTTTCCTTGAGCTGCGAAGCAAGTAGAATCGCGGGCGAAAGACCCATGGGCACCCGCTCTCACACGCCGCTTGTCACCTTCGCACGGCGCGCCGGCCGGCGCGTGCTCGTCGCCGTCGCCTCAGTGCCGTCGACGATCGGCTGGACCGGCGCCGTGGTGTCCGCCGTGCTGATCGTAGCCGCCTATCTGCGCCTGAAGGGCGTGAGCTGGGGGCTGCCCTACAACTACCAGGACCCAGACGAGAAGGTCGTGCTCTGCACGCCTTCCGCATTGCCCGCGGCCACCTCAACCCCGAGTTCTTCTACTACCCGTCGATGCTGTTCACCATGATCGGGTCGGTCACCTGGCTGGTGAGCAGGTTCTACGCGCCTCACGGCGTCACGCTGATCTCGTCGGTCACCTTCGTCACGAACCCCACGCCGTACTACCTCATCGGGCGCACCGTGGTGGCCGCCTGCGGCGTGACCTCCGTCTATCTCGTCTACCGTCTCGGCAGAGAGGCGTTTTCGCGGCCCGTGGGCCTGCTGGCCGCGCTGTTCCTGGCGGTCGAGCCTCTGCATGTGCGCTACTCGCACGTGGCCGTCACCGACGTGCCGGCGACCATGTTCGGCCTGCTTGCCTTGCTGCTGTTCCTGCGGGCGTCGCGCAAGCGCGACGCCCGCACGCTGCTCTGCGGCGCTCTGGCCGCCGGCCTGGCCACCGGCACCAAGTACAACCTCGGCATGCTCGTCGTGCCCGGCGTGGTCGCCTGCTGGTATGTCTATCGCGGCCAGCCGGCCGCTCACCGGGCGAGCGCTCTGGCCGCCCGTGCGCTGCGCCGCGTCGCTGCGCCCATGCTCCTGGCGTTCGTGATCAGCACGCCGTTCGCGGTGCTCGACCCGCGGCACTTTCTGGGCGACTTCTACCGCCAGAACCAGATCGTGGCCCACGGCTGGCTGGGCTTCGAGAACGTGCACAGCGGCTACTGGTACAACCTGAGCGTCAACCTGGTCGGCTCGCTCGGGGTCGTGCTCCTCGCGCTGGGCCTGGCCGGCCTCGTGCTGGCGCTCGCCAAACGCACGCGCGCCGACTGCATCATCGTGTCCTTCGTGATCACCTACTACCTGTACGTGAGCTCGTGGCACGAGCTCATGGACCGCTATCTGCTGCCCATCGTGCCGCTGCTGATCGTGCTCGCCGTGCGCGCCTGCCTGGCGCTGGCCGCCGTCCCGGTGGTGCGCCGCCGCGCCGTGGTGGTGACCGTCGCGGCGGCGCTGCTGCTGGGGGCGATCGTGCTGCCCGCGCGGGCCTCGATCATCTACTCTCGGTCGCTGAGCGGCACCGACGTGCGCACCATCGCCATGGTGTGGCTCGAGCGGCATCTGCCGGCCAGCGCGGTGATCGCCATGGAGCCGTATGGTCCCCCGCTCGTGGCGCGCCTCGAGCAGCGCTACTACACCGCGGCCAGCCTGACGACGCCGACCTACCGGATCTACCAGCTGCCCTTGCCCCTGCCGGGCGTCCGCGACCCCAGGGCGCGCCTGCGCTTCCTGCTGACCCACAGAGTCGGCTACGTCGTGCTCAGCTCCGAAGTCGACAGCCGCGTGCTGGCCGCGCGCGCGACCTACCCGGGGCAGGTCGCCTTTTACGAAGAGCTCCACCGCCACGGGCGGCTCATCGCGACGTTCTCGCCGCGGCCGGGCGAACAGGGCCCGGTGATCACGGTCTACCGGCTGCCGCCGACCCCCATGCGGGCCGCGCCGCGCGGCGCGCGCTCCTAGAGGCCGGCGCTCACCTGATCGCGAGGTAGCTGGCGAATCCCACCGGGATCGGCAGCCAGAAGTTGATCAGCCGGTAGACGAGCACCACCGCGACCGCTTCCGGCGACGGCACGTCGAAGCTCACGAGCAGCGTGATGAGCAGCCCTTCGACCGCCCCCAGGCCGCCGGGGGTCGGTGCCAGGCTGCCCACCGCGTTGGCCACCGCGTAGCTCACCATGAGCGCCGCCAGGGGGATGTGGTATCCGAGGGCGACGAAGACGAGGTCGAGGCAGAGCAGGTCGAAGACCCAGAACATGCAGGAGTAGGCGACCGCGGTGCGCTTGGCGCCGCGGTGGGTGCTCATGTGGCGCATGCCGGCGAACAGGCTGTCGAGCCATTCGTCGATGTGATCGGGCCGGATGCGTTCGCGCCGGAAGGCGCGGTTCAAAAGAGCGGCGATCTGCGACACGCGGCGGCGCATCTTGGCCCGGTGACGGTACAGGTAGAGCCCGTAGCCGGTCAGCCACAACAGCACGGCGATCAGGACGAGCGCGAGCACGTAGCTCCACGGGTGCAGACGTCCGCTCGACACGACCGACACGAGCGCCACCAGGAACATCGCCCAAAGTACGATGTAGGCGAAGAAGTTCTGGGCGGCGATCGCCACGAAGATCAGCCCGTGCGGCACCTCGCGCTTGCGCAGCGCGTTGTAGCTCACCACCATGCCGGCCGCGCCGCCGGCGCCGAACAGGTGGCTGAACGACAGGCCGGCCAGGACGATGTTCATGACCGAACCGAAGGCCGGGCGGATGTCGAGCACGCGCAGGACGTGACGGAAGAGGTCGGCGTAGCCGACGAGCGACACGGCCTCGACCACGACGGCCACCACCAGCAGCGGCCAGCGGGCGTGGCGCAGAAGGCCGAGAGCCCGTGCGGGACCCACGAGGCGGGGGAGCAGCAGGTACAGAACGACGACGATCAGAAGGAAGAAGATGACCCTGCGGAGCGCTTTGATCTCGTCCCTCCCGCCTGCGCCGCTAGCTCGTCCGGGCGTTCGAGGTTATCACAGCAGGGCGGCGGGGCGAGGGCCGCTCGCGGCCCTCGCCCCGCCGCCTTCGCTACCGCTGCCCGAGGCCGTCAACGAGGCCCTGGTGCGCAGCGCCTAGGAGAGGAACATCGGCTTGCCGAGCATGTCACGCACCTTCGGCCGATACTCCCGGGCGTCGTAGAGCTCGTCGACGTCGATCTTGCGCTGGCCGCCGGCGACCGCGTCGAGGGGCACCGACGTGTAGCTGCCACCCTGCAGGGCGACGAGCCGGCCCGAGTGCCCCTGGGCGACCTCGTCGAGGGCGAGAGTGCCGTAGCAGGTGGCGACCATGCGGTCGAGCGTGTCGGGCGCACCCGAGCGGATCACGTAGCCGAGCTGCTGGAACATCACGTTGGTGCCGGTCATGCGCTTGATCTCCTGCGAGACCGCGGCGCCGATGCCGCCGAGCTTGCGGTGGCCGAAGGCGTCGGCCTCGCCGGCCTCGACGATGTCGCCGCCCTGGGGGACGGCGCCCTCGGAGATCGTCACCATGGAGTAGTGGGACGGATTGCCCTCGCGGTCGGCGGAAAGGAAGCCGGCAAGCCGGTCCATGTCGAACGGGACCTCGGGAATGATGGCTCTGTCGACGGCGGCCAGATAGGCGGCGTAGAGGCTGGTCCCACCGGAGTGGCGCCCGAACAGCTCGATGATGCCGATGCGCTCGTGGGAGCCGAGGGCCGTGCGGAAGTTCGTGATCATCTCGACCGAACGCGTGATCGTGGTCGAGAAGCCGATGCAGTAGTCGGTGCCCACCACGTCGTTGTCCATCGTCTTGGGAATGGCGACCGCCGGCACGCCCTCGCGGCTCAGGCGTTCGGCAAATGACAGCGTGTCCTCGCCGCCGATCGGGATGATCGCGTCGAGGCCGAGATGACCGATCACGCGCACGGCGTGGGCTGTGCAGTCGACCTTGCCGTCGTCGCGGGCGGCGCGATCCGCGTCGCGCACGAACGCCGGCACGTCGCCCGGCTTGACCGCGACCGGGTTGGTGCGCGAGCTGTGCAGCACCGTGCCACCGGTGCGATCGATGCGCCGCACGGCCTCGCGGTCGAGCGCCATGGTGTAGGCCGCCACCGTCGTGGGGTCGTCGGGGTCGATGTTCAAGACGCTGGCCCAGCCGCGCCGCAGGCCGACGACCTCGATGCCGTGGTCGGCCGCCCGGCCGACGACCGCCTTGATCGCCACGTTGAGACCGGGGACGTCGCCGCCGCCTGTGAGAATGCCGATCCGCCTTACGCTTGCCATGAGTCCTCCAGAAGATGGGGGAGAGCTGTGCGCCCCGCTTTGCCGTCTCACGTGCCGATGTCTCGCGTCGTGGCTGCACTCATGTTCGCAGCCCGGGCGAATCTATCATGATGGGCGGCGCCGTGGGGCGGGTATGGTGGGGGCGTGATGGAGACCGAGTCCAGCAGTGCGGCGGGCTACGACGGTTTCCCACCCCGGCTGTACGACGCGCTCATGTGGCCCGCCGAGAAGCTGTTCCTGGGACGCTGGCGGCGACGCCTTTACGGCGCCGCCGCCAGCGTCCCAGGCGCGCGCCTGCTCGAGGTCGGCGCCGGTACCGGCGCCGGGCTGCGCTGCCTGCCGCCGGGCGCCGAGGTCGTGGCCGTGGAGCCCTCGCCGGCGATGGCGGCGCGGGCGCGCGGCCGCGCCGGCGCGGCGACGACGATCGTCGAAGCGTGCGCCGAGGAGCTGCCGTTTCTCGAGGGAGCCTTTGACTGCGTAGTAGCGAGCTTCACGTGGTGCAGCGTCGCCGATCCGCCGGCGGCCTTTGCCGAGGTGCGCAGGGTGCTGCGGCCGCAGGGACGTCTGTTCCTGCTGGAGCACGTGCACCTCTCCTGGCAGCCCGGCCGGTGGCTGCAGAGCCTTGGGGCTCCGGCCTGGCGGCGCGCGGCCCAGGGCTGCCGTCTCGATCAGGACACCGTCGCCCTGCTCGAGTCGGCCGGCTTTGCCGTGCAACGTCGCCGAGACCATCTGCTGGGCTGGATCGTGGAGCTCGAGGCGCGCAGGTAGATCGGTTCGGGCTGCGCGACCCTGCGCGACCTGTGTGAGCCGGTTCGGGTTGCCCGGACGCTCACAATGTGGTCTACTGTGGCAGCGAACGACAAGCGCTTCGCCCTCTTACACCCCTCCTTTCCCTACTCTTCGAGCACACGTGCGACGTGCGCGGGACAGGTGCGGGCCGCGAGGGGCGCGGGGCGCGCCCAGGTCCGCCGGCACAGGCCAGTCCGCTGCCGGCGGGCACACGACGTCGAAGGGACCACGTGACCGGATGGAAGAAGACAATCAGCGCGCTTCTCATCAGCATCACCGCACTCTCGATCCCCTCAGCCCTCCTTCTCGCCTCTCCTGACACCGCTCGCGCCGCGAGCCTGGCGACCCGCCTGACCCACGTCCGCCGCGAGCTGCGGCACGCCCGCGCGACGCTGCGCAGCGATCGTCTCGCCTACGCGACGGCGCTCGCGGCCGCGAGCCCGGCGCCGGCCGACGCACCCGCAACCACAGCGACACCGGCCCCGACGCCGGCGCCGTCACCCGCTCCGACACCCGCCGCCACGCTCGCGCAGCTCCAGCGCGCCGTGACCGGCGACCGGCATCGCGTGCAGGCCTTGGCCATGCTTGTCCGCCGGCTGCGGCACGAGCTCGTGCTGCGGCGGGCCGCGGCACACGGCGACTGGATGCCGCTCGTCCGTGATGCAGCCAGCCGCAACCGCATCAGCGCCACCGGCTTGCGGCGGCTGATGTCGCTCGAGTCGGGCGGCCGCGCGCACGCCGAGAACGGCAGCTTCCACGGCCTCTACCAGTACTGCTGGTCGACCTGGCGGGCCGCCTGGAACCCCTGGCGCGACTCGTCGCTCTACGACGGCGCCGCGCAGATCCGCGCCACGGCGCTTGCCATCCGTCGCGGCTGGGGCCCGCAGATGTGGCCCAACACGTACCCGCGCGCCTTCTGAAGCAGCGCTTCGAAACGAGGGTGGTGCAGCGAGACGAGGCGGCGGCGGTCTAGCTCAGGCTCATCAGGTAGCGTTCGGCCGAGGCCGCGGCCGTCGAGCCCTCGGCGACCGCGGTGGCGATCATCTTGACCTTGCCGGGGTACTCGGCGAAGTCGCCGGCGGCGAACAGACCGGCCGTGGCGGCTGCCATCGCCGAATTGACCGACAGCCGCGAGTCGCCGATGCCGAGCTGCCAGCGCTCGACGCCACGGAGCTCGGGCACCTGACCGATGCTCACCATGAGCAGATCGGCCGGGCACTCCAGTGTGGCCTGGTCGGCCAGTGAGACGATCACGCGCTCGAGGCGGTCGCGACCGGCCAGCCCGACGATCTCGCCGCCCGTGATGAGTCTGATGTCGGCCTCGGCCAGGCGCTGCTGCGAGAACGCATAGGCGCTGAAGGCCTCGCGGCGATGAACGATCGTGACCTCGGCCACCGTGCGCAGCGAGAGCGCCGTGTCCAGCGCTGAGTCGCCGCCGCCGACCACCACGACGTGCCGGGCCCGGATCTCGTCGAGCGGCGGCAGCCGGTAGGCGAGCCCCTTGCCTTCGAAGCGTTCCTCGTCGGCCAGCCCGAGCCGGCGCGGCGTGAAGCGGCCGAGGCCGAGAGCGAGCACCAACGCTCCGGCTCTGGTCTCATCCCCGCCGCTCGCGCCACCGTGAACGCCGCTTGCGTCACCGTCGCCGACGCCGCTGGCGCTGTCGTCGCCGGCGCGGGCTCCGCCGCCGGCGCGGATCACGAACTCGCCGCCGTCACGACTGACGAGCTCGACGGGGCGCCACTCGAACAGGTCGGCGCCGAAGCGGCCGGCCTGCTCGGCGAGCCGCAAGGCGATGTCGCGCGAGGCGATCTCGGCGTGCGCCGGGAAGTTGGTGACCGGCTTGGTGGGGTAGAGGTTGATCAGCTGGCCGCCGAAGGCTTCGGCCTCGAAGACCGCAGTCGACAGCCCTCGCAGGCCGCCGTACATGGCGGCCGACAGGCCCGCCGGTCCGCCGCCGATCACCGCAAGGTCGTACCGTGCCATCGAGAGCCTCCTCGAAATAAAGCGAGAGCAAATCAGTCCGAGTATCCCACCGTTGAGCCCGTCGCAAGCACGCACGGGGCGCGCAGCGCTGGCGGCGGGCAGCGAGTCAGGCGGGCGGCGAAGCCGCTATAATGACTCGCTGCCCGCCGCCAGCCGGGGGCGGGTGAGCGGGTTCACGCGGGGGCCTGCAGCGCCGGCGCCTCCGCACCTGTGCCGGAGTGGCGGAACTGGCAGACGCGCCGGACTCAAAATCCGGTGCCGTTCACGCGGCGTGCGGGTTCGACCCCCGCCTCCGGCACCAGGAGTCCCCATGCGCGCCTCCCGTCACAGAAGCGGGGCCGACATTATCGTCCGTCCGACAAGTCGATCTCGAACAGAAGGCTCGTCGTCCATCGCCGGTAGCGACGTCTGCGCGGCGTCGCACGGCCGCCGACCTCGCGGCTGCGTCCGCGCTCCCCGACTTACCGGCGCGAGATCGACGGGAAGTGGGTACAGTTGTGTGTCGGCACGGGTTGGGCGCGCGGCCCGAATCCGCGCCACTGCGGCGTCCTCAGCGTCGAGACCGCCGACTGAATGGGGCAATTGCTCCCAAAGGCGCACAATTAGGCACACATCGATGTCTGGTGTCGCGGCCTTCGCGCTCGTCGCGGTCGTCGGCGCGCGAGCCGCTGTCGCTGCGCCGCTCGCGCCTGCATCCGTGCGCACGCGCGGCGTTCAAATCGCTTGCAGCGCCACCTCCTGTCCCGTAGGCTTGTTGTCGTCCTGGCGAAGCTCAAGGTGCACAGAATCCACCATGAGCCCCATAATCGTCATCTAGGGAGAGACATGAAGGAGCGCAATCTTCTGGAGGATCTGGTCGCGGTCAGTCCCGGCATGGAGATCTGGTGGGATTCCTCGCCCGTCATCTTCGGCAACTGGTGCACGAAGATGCTCGCCAAGGCCGAACCGGGCGACCAGGACAACCTCAAGCGCCAGTTCAAGCGCATGTACGACACGGACGCCCCACTGGGGCAGCTGTTCCGCGGCGTCACCACCAACCCGCCGCTGTCGCTGGCGGCCATCAAGGACGACCCGCCTCGCTGGGAGAGGGTCGCCCAGGGGATCCTCAAGGAGAACGCGGGGCTCGACACCGAAGGCCTGTTCTGGCTCCTCTACAAGGAGGTGGTCCGCCAGGGCTCCGACATGTTCCTGCCGCTGTTCGAGGCGTCGGGGTACAAGGAGGGCTTCCTGTCCGGCCAGGTCGATCCGCGCAGCGCTTTCGACTACGAGGCCATGCTCAAGCAGGCCCTCGAGATTCACGCCATCAACCCCAACGTGATGGTCAAGTGCCCCGGCACCAAGCAGGGCTACCAGCTCATCGAGGAGCTCACCTCGCGGGGCATCGCCACGAACAACACCCTGTCGTTTGTCTTGCCGCAGTTCATGGACTGCGCGAGAACCGTGAAGCGGGGCCTGGAGAACGGCCAAGAGGAACGGTGTGGACCTGTCGCAATGGCGCTCGGTGATCACCGACATGGAGGCCCGCTACGGCGACCTCGGCGGCTTGCGCGAGTTCGGCAAGGAGAAGGGCATCGAGCTCACCGAGGGCGACGTGCGCCTGGCCGAACTGGCCATCTTCAAGAAGGCCTACCGGCTGCTCAAGGAGGGTGGCTATCCGAGCAAGATGCTCTCGTGCTCGCTGCGCCTG
Source organism: uncultured Actinomycetes bacterium (assembly GCA_963751565.1). GTDB lineage: Bacteria > Actinomycetota > Thermoleophilia > UBA2241 > UBA2241 > Bog-752. The sequence goes on from CAVVVA010000005.1 coordinate 311,725, forward strand.
GGCCCGACCGTCGACGGCAAGCAGCGGCTCTGGCACCTCGAAGAGAAGGCCGGCGCGGCCATCGTCGTGACTTGCCCGCCGCCCCTCATCGATGAGGTCATCAACGTCCCCGACGTCCGGGACATCAAGTTCGAAGCCGAATCGCATCGACGTCGATCCGCCCAAGGAGGTTATGGACAAGCTCATGCGTGTCCCGTACTTCGAGCGTGCCTACGACGAGAACGGCTACACCCGCGAGGAGTACAACACCCATCCCGCCCTCGTGAAGACCGCCGAGCAGTTCTCCAAGGCCACCAACGAGATGGTCGCGTTCGCCGACGGTTGCCTCAAGGGCAACTGCCGGGCGAGCTAGAGCAGGGCCCCGACAGCCCCCGCCTGACGAAAGGACGATGAGAATGGCCAGTATCAAAGATAAGTTCAACCCGTGGGTGATGACCGCCCCCGAGTACAGCATCGCCGTCTGCGACACGGCCTGGGCGCATCCGGAGCTCGGGCGCATGATGTTGAACGAGAACCCGGTGCCCCCCTCGCAGAAGGTCGTCGACGCCGCCGCCAACATCATCAAGTCGGGCAACCGCTACCCCGACCGCATGCTGCGGCTGTGCGCCAAGCTGGCGAAGCTGCACGGCGTCAAGCCCGAGAACATCGCCGTGGCCAACGGGTCGTCCGAGACCATCGACGCGATGATGCGCATCTTCATGAAGCCCGGCGACGAGTTCCTCTGCTCCATTCCGACCTTCGAGATGTTCCCCTCGAGGGCCGGTCTGTGCGGTGGCGTGAACGTGCAGATCCCGTTGCGCGAGCCCGACCTGCAGTACGACGTCCCAGCCATGCTCGCGGCGGTCAACCCCAAGACAAAGCTCATGCTCATCATCAACCCCAACAACCCGACGGGGATCTTCATCGACGACGCCGACCTCATCAAGTTCTGCGAGCTGGGCATTCCGCTCTGCGTCGACGAGGCCTACCTCGACTACCATCCGCAGGTCGCCGCCAAGATCGACCTCATCGAGAAGTACCCGCACGTGTTCCTCTCGCACACCCTGTCAAAGGCCTACGGCCTCGCCGGCGTGCGCTTCGGCTACGTCGTCGCCGCGCCCGAGCTCGTCGAGGCCTTCAACCGCATGTACCTGCCCTGGAACGTGAGCCTCATGGCGATGGCGGCCGCCGAGGCCATTCTCGACAACCCCGACGAGGTCAAGGCCAAGGTCAAGTACAACAACGACTGGATGGCCACGTTCGTCAAGGAGCTCGAGGCGGTCGGTCTCAAGCCCTTCCCGCCGCACGGCAACTACATGCTGGTCGACGCGAGTGTGACCGGCAAGACGTCGCAGGAGATGATCGACGCCGCCCGTGAGGGCCATCAGGTCCTGATCAAGACCATCAAGCCGATCAACGGCAGGGAAGGCTACTTCCGGGTCACCCCGGGCACGCCCGAGGAGAGCGAGCGCTTCGTGCAGTTCGTGCGCAGCTACTTCGCCAAGTAGCGAGGCACGCCCACGGCAGTGTCCCGAGCGCAGCGTTCGCACGTGCCCTCCCCCGTGTGAGGGGGAGGGCACGTGCGTCATGCGGGGACGACCAGGGAGAACGAAAGGACGCAGATGAGCCCAGAGGCGAGCGCATCGACCCTCGAGTTGCGGTGCATCGACACCGTCCGCTTTCTCGCCGTCGACGGCGTCGAGAAGGCCAAGTCCGGTCACCCGGGCATGCCCATGGGCGCCGCCCCCATGGCGCACACGCTGTTCACGCGGCACCTGCGGTTCGATCCGGCCGATCCCGCCTGGCCCGACCGCGACCGCTTCGTGCTCTCGGCCGGCCACGCCAGCATGCTGCTCTACTCGCTGCTGCATCTCACCGGCTACGATCTCACTCTCGACGACCTGCGCGCCTTTCGCCAGTGGGGCAGCAGGACGCCCGGTCACCCGGAGCACGGCCATACGGCGGGGGTCGAGACGACCACCGGTCCTCTCGGCCAGGGCTTCGCCAACGCCGTCGGCATGGCCGTCGCCGAGCGCTTTCTCGGGGCCACGTTCAACGGCGACGGGCCCGACGTGATCGACCACTTCACGTATGTCCTGGCCGGCGACGGCGACATGATGGAGGGCGTGAGCGGCGAGGCCGCTTCGCTGGCCGGTCACCAGAAGCTCGGCAAGCTCATCGTGCTCTACGACGACAACCACATGACGATCGACGGCTCCACCGACCTGGCCTTCACCGAAGACGTCTGCGCCCGCTTCGCCGCCTACGAGTGGCACGTGCAGAGGGTAGCCGACGGCAACGACGTCGCCGCCGTCGACGCCGCCATCGCGGCCGCCAAGGCCGAACGCGGCCGGCCGTCGCTGATCGCGGTGCGCACGCACATCGGCTGGGGCTCGCCGAACAAGCAGGATACGTCGGGGGCGCACGGCGCGCCGCTGGGCGCCGACGAGGTCAAGCTGACCAAGGAAGCCTGCGGCTGGCCGCTCGAGCCGACCTTCTTCGTGGCCGACGACGTGAAGGCGTTCTACGAGGCGGCGGGCCGGCGCGGCGCCGACGCGCATGCGGCGTGGCGCAAGCGCCACGCCGCCTGGAGCGCGGCCGACCCGGCGCGCGCCGCCGCCTGGGACAGCGGCCTGGAGCCGTGAGCTTCCGTCGCGGCTGGGACGCCGATCTGCCGGTGTTCTCACCCGAGGACGGCGCCGTCGCGACGCGGGCGGCGTCGGGCAAGGCGATCAACGCCCTGGCGCCTCACCTGCCGACGCTCATCGGCGGCTCCGCCGACCTGGCGCCGTCCAACAACACCTGGATCAAGGACGTGCCCGACCAGCAGGCCGCCACGCCGGCCGGGGCCAACTTCCACTTCGGCGTGCGCGAGCACGCCATGGCGTCGATGGCCAACGGCATGGCGGTGCACGGCGGCGTGCGCCCCTACGTGGCCACGTTCTTCGTCTTTACCGACTACATGCGTCCGGCGCTGCGCCTGGCGGCGCTCATGGGCCAGCCGGTGATCCACGTGCTCACCCACGACAGCATCGGCGTCGGCGAGGACGGGCCCACCCATCAACCGGTCGAGCACCTGGCCATTCTGCGCGCGACGCCCAACATGGTCGATCTGCGTCCGGCCGACGCCAACGAGACGATCGAAGCCTGGAAGTTCGCCCTGCGGCACGACGACGGCCCTGTGGCGCTGATGCTGACCCGTCAGAACCTGCCGACGATCGACCGCGCCAGGTATGCGCCGGCGAGCGGTGTGGCGCGCGGCGCGTACGTGCTCGCCGACGCCGCCGGCCCGGGGGTGCCCGACGTGATCCTCATGGCCAGCGGCAGCGAGGTGCAGCTCGTTCTGGCGGCCCACGAGCGTCTGGTGGCCGAGGGTGTGCGCTCGCGCGTCGTCAACATGGCGTCCTTCCGGCTCTTCGAGCGCCAGGACGACGCCTATCGCGGCAGCGTGCTGCCGGCCGCCTGTCGCTGCCGCCTGGCCGTAGAGGCGGCGGTCAGCTTTGGCTGGCAGCGCTGGGTCGGCGAGTCCGGCGAGATCATCGGCCTCGACCACTTCGGCGCCTCGGCGCCGGCCGGGACCATCTTCGAGCAGTTCGGCTTCACCGCCGAGAACGTCTACCAGCACGCCAAGGCCCTGGTCGACGTGCAGCCCGCGTCCCCGCCGGTGGCGTAGGCGGCGGCGCACCGCGGCGCTCGCGCCGGCCTCGCCAGAGGCCGGCGCGAGCGCCGCTTCTCACACTCGGACAGCCTCATCGCCGCACCGGCGCCCCCGTCACCGCCAGGCGCTCGATCAGGTCGGCGCCGGCGACGTTCCCCGGCCGGGCCCTGATCCGCGCCGCGATCGTCTTCATGCGCAGCCGCAGGGCGTCGTCGGCCAGCAGCCGGTCGACGGCGTCGACGAGCTCGTCGTCGGTCCACTCGTAGGTGGGCAGGCGAGCTCCAAAGCCGGTCTCGGCGAGACGCTGAGCGTTGTCGTACTGGTCCCAGAAGAGCGGCAGCCCGATCATCGGCAGACCAAAGTGGAAGCCCTCGCAGACCGTGTTGTTGCCGCCGTGGGTGATCAGGAGATCGCAGTGCGGCAGTATCGAGGGCTGCGGCAGGAACGTGTCGCCCCACATGCGGGGGCCGAGCCTCATCTGGTCCTTGAGCGGTCCCATCGATACCACGACGCGGTGCCGCGTCGTGGCGAGCGCATCGATCAGGCGCTGCATGAGAGCCACGTCCATGCAGCCCAGCGAGCCGAGCGAGAGGTAGACGACCTTGCCCTCGCCGGGCAGGCGCTCGCCGACATCGAAGCTCGCCTCGCCGTCGCGCACCGACGACTCGAGGCGATGCCAGGTGCGCTCGAGCGGGGCCGCGCGCCGGTAATCCGCGGCTGTGGGGAACTCGTAGAGGTTGAGCCAGGGAGAGGTCGTGTTGAACTCGCCGGCCGGACACGCCGGCACGCCGACCGAGAGCCGAAAGACGTTGTGCTCGGCGAGCAGGTCCCGGTGGACACGGTGGTACTCGTCGCGGAAGGCCTGCCACTCGCGGCGGTCGCCGACCGGCAGCCCGGACAGGGCCGGCGGCAGGTCGTCGTCGGGCATCTCCAGGGGATTGCACGAAACGACTCGCACCCAGGGAGCGCCGGCCAGCTCTATGGCCGGGTAGCCGGTGACGTTGTCGGTGACCACCACGTCGGGCCGCACCTCGTCCCAGATCGCCGTGACCCGCTCGTGCGAATACTGCTCGCCGGCTACCAGAGCCTGCCAGATCGGCTTGGTGACCGTCTCGATCTGCTCGATCGTGGGCTTGCGGAACTCGGGCGCGGTCACACGGATGAACTCGGCCCACGGGTCGCCCGCCTCGTCTGCGCTCTCGTCGGCGGGGGCCATGCGAAAGCGCCGCTCCTCGAAGCCGCGCGCTTCGAGCACGCCGGCAAACGACTCGTCGACCACGAACACGACGCGATGGCCGCGGGCGCGCAGCACGCCGGCCATCGCGGCGCAGTTGTTGGTCGGGCCCCAGGCGCCGGGTTCCGGAAAGAAGGCGATCGTCCTGAGCTCGCTCACCTGCTTGGCTCCTTTCCTGGGGTCCGTTGGCCCCATGGTAGTCGGTTGCAGGGAGGCCGTCAGGATTGACAGGCGTTGGGGCGGCCACTAGGTTGGCTCGCGTGACCGGCGGCCGGGCAGGACGGGTCGGGCGCCGCCGCCCAACGGAGGTCTGATGATGACGGACACGAGTGCCGGCCGCGCCGCCGCCGGCGCGGCGAGCGGCTCGCAGGCGGGTGTGTTCTGGTTCGGCGGCGACCCCCGCTGGCAGCCTCCCGGCGACGGCGCGCCGCTCTCGCGCACGGTGCGCGCCGACGTCTGCATCGTGGGCGGTGGGTTCAGCGGGCTCTGGGCGGCCTACTGGATCAAGCGCCTGGCTCCGGGCGCCGACGTGGTCCTGCTCGAGCGCGAGTTCTGCGGCGCGGGCGCATCGGGCCGCAACGGGGGCTGGGTCAACGGCTGGGAGGACTCGATCGGCACGCTCGTGAGCCGCTTCGGCGCCGAGTCGGCCGCGTGGCTCCTCGAGGCCTCGGTGGGCGGCGCCGAGGCCATGCGCGAGGCCGTCCGCGAGGGCGGCATCGACTGCGATCTGGCCTTCGAGGGAGCGCTCATCGTGGCCCTCTCGGCGGCCCAGCTCGACGGCCTGCGCGACCTGCCCGAGGCGGCCGCGCGCATCGGTCACGGCGATCTGATCCGCGTCCTGTCGGCCGAGGATGCCCAGGAGGCCTGCGGCTCGCCGCGCGCCGTGGGCGGCCTGCTGCTCACCAAGGCCGGCAGCGTGCAACCTGCGCTGCTCGTCCAGGGCCTGCGCCGGCTGGCCGTCCAGGCCGGCGTGCGCGTCTTCGAGGCGAGCCCGATGACGCGCCTCGAGCGCGGCCTTCCCGCGGTGGTCGAGACGCCGGCCGGCACGGTGGTCGCCGATCAGGTCGTGCTCACCTGCGGCCCCTGGCTGGCCGGGCTGCGCGAGCTGCGCCGCACGCTGTTCATCATCCCCTCGCACGTCGTGGCCACGGCGCCGGCAGCCGAGGCGCTCGACGCCATGGGCTGGCGTCGCGGGCGACCCTTTGCCGACGCGCGCACCGCTGTCCACTACGGCCAGCGCACCGGCGACGACCGCCTGGTGTTCGGGCGCGGCGGCGGCCGCCTGGGCTTCGCCGGGCGCATCGTTCCGGCGCACTTTCACGACCGCGCCGAGATCGCGGCGGTCGTCGCCGATCTCCACGACCTGCTGCCGGGCTCGCGGCAGACGACGATCGAGTGGCAGTGGGGCGGGCCGGTCGAGCGCACGCAGCACGGCACCCCGTGGGTCGGGGCGCTCGGCTCGCACGGCAACATCCACTACGGCACGGGCTACTCGGGCAACGGCGTGTGCCCCACCCAGCTCGTCGGCCGCACCCTGGCCTCGGTCGCGCTGGGCCTCTCCGACGAGTACGCTGCGTCGCCGCTGGTGAGCGAGCCGCCCTCGTACCTGCCGCCGGAGCCGGTGCGCTCCCTGGGCGCCCGCGCCGTCCGCGCGGCCATCAACCGCTGCGAGGACCAGGCCGACAAGGGGCTCGCGCCCGACCCGGTCTCGCGGCTCGTCAGCCGCGGCCTCGACTTCTCGATGCCCAGGACGATCCGGTTGCCCGGCAGATCCTGACGTGCGCGCGGCCTGCCGGCCGCGCACCGGGAACTACCCGGCGTCCACCGCGCCGCGTACGACGGCGCTCGGCCGCTCGACGCGGATGGCGGCCACGCCCTCGAGCGGGCACTGGTACTCGCAGACGCCGCAGCCGATGCAGCGCTCCGTGTGCACCACCGGACGGGTCATCCAGTTGGTGCCGCCCTGGCCGTTTGCGACCATGGTTCCGTCGGTCAGCGAGATCGCCTTGGCGGGCAGCGGGCAGACCTCCTGGCAGACGCCGCAGGGTGTGTGGCGCGCCCACGGCAGGCAGCGGTTGCGGTCGATCACCGCGCTGCCGATCACCTGCTTCTGTTTTACCGGCAGGGCGAGGCGCGGGATGGCGCCCGACGGGCACACCTGGCCGCAGGCGTGACAGTCGTACATGCAGTACCCGAGTCGGGGCTTGAGGACCGGCGTCCACAGGCCGGTGAGGCCGGCCTCACCCAGGCTCGGCTGCAGGCCCGAGGTGGGGCAGACCTTGAGACACTCGCTGCAGCGCAGGCAGCGGTCGAGGAAGCGCTCCTCGCCGGTCACGCCCGGCGGTCTTAAGAGGCGCGGGTCGCGACGCTGGTTCCACACGCCGACGCCCAGCAGCGCCACGCCGCCAATGCCGGCCGCCGCCGCGACCAGAAAGTCGCGCCTCCCGGGGTCGTAGGCACGCCAGGGATCCGGCCTGAGGCTGAGTCCGAAGCTCATGCCGGGATCGCTCGGGCAGGCGACGAGACAGTCCAGGCAGACGGTGCATTCCGAGGAGGCGAGCTGCGTCGTGCGCTCGCCGGGTGGGCCCGCGGTCTCGATGGCGCCCAGCCGGCAGGCGGCCGCGCAGCGCCCGCACGAGTCGCAGCCCGCGCCCACCACCGGGCGCAGCAGCGAGACCTTGGCGAGCAGCCCGAGCAGCGCCCCGAGCGGGCACAGGTAGCGACACCAGAAGCGGTCGGCGAGGGCGTTCAGGGCGATCAGGAAGGCGAACAGCAGGCCGAGCAGCACGGCCTGCGAATAGTGCGGCTGGACTACCGGCAGCACCGGCCCTCGCAGGTGAGCTTCGAGCAGGTTGACTGTGCCCTGCAGGGCGCCGACGCGCATCATCGCCGACTCGACGCCGGTCACGACGTAGTCGAGGCCCGGGATGAACACGGTGGACGCCGTGCGGGTCAGAAGACCGATGGGGTCGAAGATCATGAGGGTCATGACGCCGAAGACCGCCATGACGACGACCACAACGAGCAGCGCGTACTTGGTGAGGCGCAGGCGCGGCGGCAGGCGTCCCGCCTGCCGCCGCGCCCCCCTGAACCTGAGCCCGCCCAGGATCGTGCCCAGCGGGCAGATCCAGCCGCACCAGGTCCGTCCCGCCACGACGGTGACGACCAGCGTGACCACGGCCAGGGAGAGTCCCGGGAGCCAGATCCGGCCGGACAACATCGTCACAAAGGCCGCCAGGGGGTCGAAGCGAAAGAAGAGGGTGCTCGTGGAGCCGGCCTGGCGGCTCTGCACGGCGGCGAACAGCAGGTACGTGAACAGCACGAGTGCGGCGCCCTGCACGGCGCGGCGCGCCCAGCGCAGCGACGGCCAGGCGGAGCGCCGCGGCCGGACTGCCCGTGGTGGGTCTGCGCTCACCGCGCCGCGGCGACGCGCCCGCGCCGCCGCGAGGCGTCGTTGCCGGTCGTGCTCGGAGGCGCCACGATCACAGGTTGTACTTGGCGATCTTGACCTTCGAGAGGTCGATCTTCCCGAGGCCCATCTTGGCCATGGAGGCGATGTACGGCACGCGCGACGCCTTCTTGAGGCCGAACACCCGGGTGGCGGCGTAGGCGTCGGCGGCCACGACGTCGTGGCTGGCCAGGACGATGTCCTTGACGCGCACGTCGCTGAGCGAACCCCCGGTGGGGCCGTTGCTCACCAGGATGCGGACGGCGTCGACGACCGTGAGGTCGGGCTTGAGCAGGCTCGTGATGTCGGCGATGCCCTGGCTCAAGTCGTTGTGCAGGGAGCCGCGGTTCTCGATCAGTCCCATGAGGTTCTTGCCGCCGATGGTGAGCACGCTGCTGCCGTGCTGCTTGAGGATCGGCACGTCGATCAGCACGTTGGCAGCGATGGCCTCGCGGTAGAACCGCCAGGAGCTCAGCCACCTGCCCTTCGGGATCCGGTAGCTGGCCCAGTTCGTGGGGCTCATGGTGACCATCTTGCCGCCGGCCTTGGCGACCGCCGCGCCGATGCCCGAGGCATGGTAGGCGCTGGCCGCCGAGGAGTTGATGGGGTAGTCCATCACGTGCACGCTCCTGGCTCCTGCCGCCCGGCACAGAGACACCAGCGTGGCGACCACGGTCGGGTTGGTCGTGGCGGCGAACTTCGGCGCGCGCGCCGTGCAGATGTTGGGCTTGATGACCACGGTCTGACCGGGCTTGACGAAGCGGCTCATGCCGCCCAGCCCGGCGATCGCCTTGCGTGTGATGGCGGCGACGTTCTTGCCGTGCGCGACGGTCAGGTAGGGAAGCGAGGAGCCGAGCGCGTCGAGAGCCTCGGCGGTCGGCTCGCTCTGCTCCTCGCGTGTGGCGCCGAAGGCGCCCCCGGGTTCGAGGGCGCCCTGCGCCCCGAACACGGCGGCGCCGACCGACGCGGCGCCCATGATCCTGAGGAACTCGGCACGAGAGAGCGGTTTCATCAGACACCCCTTATGAGCGACGCGATAGTCGTAAGTTCAGAGTGTAGCAGCGGTTCGGGCTGACGCCAGCCCGAGCCGAGCCGGGGCCGGGCGGATGTCAGCGCCCTCGTGGTCTCTTATCGGTCGATCGAGAGTGGCCTGAAGGAGTTGCGTCACGCGCCGTACCAGGACGGCGCCAGCGCAGGAGGAGCGGCGCCCCGGGGAACGACGGCGCCGCAGGGGCCGCGAGCGCCCCTTCGACCACGCCGACGGTTGCAGTCTCGGGACAGACGTCGCACACTCTTGCAGGTGGGCAGGCGCCCGGCCTGCACCCGGCCATCCACGACGAGGTCCACATGTTCGAAGTCCTGAGCAACGAGGAGATCGCCCCTCAGCTGCATCGCATGGTCGTGCACGCACCCCGCGTGGCGCGCGCCCGCAAGCCCGGACAGTTCGTCATCGTGCGCGTCGGCGAAGGCGCCGAGCGCATCCCGCTGACGATCGCCGACGACGATCCCGAGGCGGGCAGCGTCACCCTCATCATCCAGGCGGTGGGCCGCAGCACGAAGAACATCGTCGCCGTGCCGGTCGGCGGCGCGCTGCGCGACGTCGCCGGACCGCTCGGTCAGCCTACGCACATCGAGAACTTCGGCAAGGTGGTGTGCGTCGGCGGCGGAGCGGGCACGGCCGTCCTGTTCCCGCTCGCCAAGGCGCTGGCCAAAGCGGGGAACGACCTGACCACGATCATCGGCGGGCGCAGCGAGCGCTACGTCGTCCTGCGCGACGAGCTCGGCGCCATGTCGAACGAGCTGCTCTGCACCACCGAGGACGGCTCGCTCGGAGAGAAGGGCTTCGTCACCCAGCCCCTGGAACGCATCCTCGACAAGCAGGACGGCGGCCGGCCGCAGGCCGTCTATGCCATCGGGCCCGTGCCCATGATGAAGGCCGTGGCCAATCTCACCCGCAAGTACGGGGTGAAGACGATCGTCTCGCTCAACCCGCTCATGGTCGACGGCACCGGCATGTGCGGCGGCTGTCGCGTCACGGTCGGCGGCGAGACCAGGTTCGCCTGCGTCGACGGCCCCGAGTTCGACGGCCACCTCGTCGACTTCGACGAGCTCGCCGGCCGTCTGGCCGCCTATCACGAGCTGGACGAGCACGGCTGCCGGATCGTACCCAAGCTCAAAGAGGCCGAGCTGGGCCACAAGCTGCTGACGGCCAGGGAGCGCCTGCAGATCGCCCGCGTGGCCATGCCGGAGCAGGACGCTCAGCAGCGCAGCGGCAACTTCGACGAAGTGAACCTCGGGCTCACTCCCGAGCTTGCCATCCTCGAGGCCCAGCGTTGCATCCAGTGCAAGAACAGACCCTGCGTGAGTGGCTGCCCGGTCGAGGTGCGCATTCCCGACTTTCTCGAGTGCATCGCCGCCGACGACTTCGCCGGCGCGGCCCGCATCCTGCTCACCGACAACGCCCTGCCGGCCACCACCGGTCGGGTCTGCCCCCAGGAGACCCAGTGCGAGGGCGTCTGCGTGCGCGGCAAGAAGGGCGAGCCCGGTGGCGATCGGCTGGCTCGAACGGTTCGTCGCCGACTGGGCGGCCGAGAACATGGAGTTCGAGACGCCGCAGGTCGCGCCGACCGGCAAGAAGGTGGCCGTGGTGGGCGCCGGACCCGGCGGCCTCACGGTGGCCGGCGAGCTCGCCCGTCTGGGTCACGCCGTGCACGTCTTCGAGGCCCTGCACGACACCGGGGGCGTGCTGCGCTACGGCATCCCCGAGTTTCGCCTGCCCAAGACGCATCGTCGACAACGAGGTCGAGAACCTGCGCAGGCTCGGCGTCGTGGTCGAGTGCGACGTGATCGTCGGTCGCACGCTCACCGTTCAGGAGCTGATGAAGGAGTTCGACGCCGTGTTCGTGGCCAACGGCGCCGGCCTGCCGATGTTCCTGAACGTGCCGGGCGAGAACCTCAAGGGCGTCTACTCGGCCAACGAGTACCTGACGCGCGTGAACCTGATGGGCGCCTACATGTACTACGAAGGCGTGACGCCGATCGCGCGCGGCGAGCGCGTGCTGGTGTTCGGCGGGGGCAACGTGGCCATGGACGCCGTGCGCACGGCCAAGCGGCTGGGCGCCGAGCAGGCGATCTGCGCCTACCGTCGCACGCGCGCCGAGATGCCGGCGCGCGTCGAGGAGATCGTCCACGCCGAGCAGGAGGGGATCGATTTCCGGTTCCTCCTCGCGCCGCTCGAGATCCTCGGCGACGAGCAGGGCTGGGTGCGGGCCGTGAAGCTGCAGCGCATGGAGCTCGGCGAGCCCGACGACTCCGGCCGGCGCCGGCCGGTGCCGGTGGCCGGCAGCGAGTTCGAGATGGCTTGCGACGTGGCCGTCGTGGCGCTGGGCACGATCGCCAATCCGCTGCTCACCAACGCGACGCCGGCGATCGAGCTCAACAGGTGGGGCAACATCGTCACCGACGAGACGCACGAAACGTCGATGCCCGGCGTGTTCGCCGGCGGCGACATCGTGCGTGGGGGCGCGACCGTCATTCTGGCGATGGGCGACGGCAAGGCCGCCGCCCGGTCGATCGACGCCTACCTGAAGGCCGACGGCAAGACCGCCTGACTCTTGCGCCGGCTCACTGCGGAGCCGGCTCGCGGTCTGGTAGCATATGCAGCGACTTGGGCGACACCTGGGGGTGGGTCCGCCCGCCGGAACGCTGGTCACCATGCAAAGGAATGTGGGCTCATGGCGGTGCGACTGCTGGGCATAGACTGCAGCCCGCGGGAGGGCAGCAACAGCGGCCTGCTGGTGGCGCGTTCGTTCGAACGGCTGGCCGAAACGTATCCGGGCGAGGTCGTCTGCGACGTCGTGCACCTGCGCGACGGGCACATGGAGACGTGCCAGTACTGCGACGTCTGCGGCAAGACCAAGGACGGCCGCTTCGTGCCCTGCATCATGGCCAAGAAGGACGACGTCCAGTCGGTGCTCGACGCCATGCTGGCGGCCGACGGCCTCGTGATCGCCACGCCGGTGTACTTCGGTCTGCCCTCCGACCTGTTCTCCAAGTTCGTCATGCGCACGCGGGTCTTGCGCCACCAGGACTTCAGGCTGGCGAACCGGCCGGTCGGCGTCATGGCCATCGCGGCGCGCCGCTCGGGCGGAGCCGAGACGGCGATCCTGTCGACGTGGCTGCCCTTCATCCGCAACGGCTGTCTCGTTGTGGGAAACGGCGACGCCACCTGCCAGTTCGGCGCCTACGGCTGGGCCGGCCCAAGGGGACACATCCTGTCCGACGAGTGGGGCATGGAGCAGGGCTTCCAGGTCGCCGAGCGGGTCTTCACCGTGGCCAAGGTCGTGCGGGCCGGCGTCCAGGCGCTCGACTTCGAGAATCCCATGACCTTTTCGTACGGCTCGGGCACACGGCCCTGAGCCGGGCTGCCAAAGCGTGACGACCACACGATCAAGGAGCAGGCGAGCATGAGCGACGCCGACACGATCCTCGAGTTCATCCGCGACGAGGCGAGCGACCTGCCCGAGGGGGCCGTGATCGGCCTCGACACGTCGCTGTTCAAGGACCAGCTGCTCGACTCGATGAGCCTCACCAGCCTGATCACCTTCCTCGAGGACGAGTTCGCCATCAGGATCGGCGCCATGGACATCGTCTTCGAGAACCTCGACACGGTGAACCACATGGTCGCCTTCATCGCCCGCAAGAAGGCGGCTTCGGTCGGTGGCTGAGGAAACGACACGGGCGGCGGCCGGGGCGGCGGGGGCCGAGGCCCCCGCCGCCGCCGAGCCCACGGATGACGGCGCGGCCGCCAACGACTCGAGCGCGGTCGCCGTCGGGCGCAGCCGCGGCGTGACTGCGGCCTATGTGCTGGGCATCTGCCTGCAAGTGGTGTTCTGGTCTCTCATCTTTCTGGGGCTGGCCGTGGCCATCGGCGTCGGCGAGCACTTGACCGAGTTTCGCTACGTCGGCTTCTAGGCGCCGGCGGGGTTCGTGGAAAGCGCGGTCGAGACACTCCTGACCCTGGCGCGGGCGCAGCCCGACCGGCCGCTGCTGGTGACGCCGCCACGTTCCTACAGCTACGGCGACTTCGCGCGCCGCGCGGCCGGCCTTGCCGGCCGCCTGGTCGCCGGCGGGCTCGAGCGGGGCGCGCGCGTGGCGCTGCTGTGCGACGAGTACGACGACTTCTTCGTGTCGATGTTCGCCGTGTGGCTGGCCGGCGGGGTCGTCGTGCCGCTCAACACGAGCCTGCCGGCGGCCGACCTCGCGTGGCTTGTGGCCAAGGTTCGCCCAAGCGTCGTGCTCGCCGGCCCCGGGGTCTCGGTCGAGGCCGACGTGCCCGGGCGCGAGAACGTGTCGGCCGTCGACCTGCCCGGCGTCGATGTGGCGACCCTCGAGGCCTTCGAACCCGTGGCGCCGACCGAGATCGCCATGGTGATGTTCACGTCGGGCACTACCGGCGTGCCCAAGGGCGTGTGCCAGCAGCTCAGCGCGATCAGCGCCAACGCGGCTCTCGTCGCGGACGTGCTCGGACTGGCGGCCACCGATCGCATCTTCATGAACACGCCGCCGTACTTCACGAGCGGCATCTGCCACTTTCTCACGCTCATGGCGCGCGGCGGCAGCACGGCCGGGCGTCTCGGGTTCTTCTTCGGCTCCGGCCTGCTCACCGAGATGGCCGAGCTGGGCTGCACCGGCTTCGGCGGCGCTCCGGCGCACCTGGTCCGCGTGGTCGAACCGTTCGACGAAGCGCAGCCGACGGCGTCGCTGCGCTTCTGGGTCAGCTCGGGCGACCATCTGCCGCTCGACGTCATCGCCCGCACGCGGGTGGTCCTGCCCGGCGTGCGGCTGTTCAACATGTACGGCTTGACCGAGGTGTCGGGCAGGTTGTGCGTCCTTGCGCCCGACGAGCTCGATCGTCGTTCGGGCTCGGTCGGGCGGCCGATCGGGACGATGACGGTGACGGTGCGCCGGCCCGACGGAGTCGCGGCCGGCGACGGCGAGATGGGTGAGCTGTTCGTCGCCGGGCCGCTCGTCATGCAGGGCTATCTCGACGAGCCGGAAATGACGGCGGCGGCGCTCACCGCGGGCGGCTTTCGCACCGGCGACTACGGTCGTCGCGATGCGGATGGCTTTGTCTGGGTCGACGGCCGACGCGACGACGTCATCAAGCGCGGCGGCGAAAAGGTGTCCCTGGTGCACATACAAGAGGCGCTGCGCTCGCTCGGGCAGTTCACCGATGTCGCCGTGGCGGCGGCCGAGGACGAGCTTCTCGGACACGTGCCGGTGGCCTTCGTCGTGCCCGCCGACCCCGCGGGCTTCAAGCGTGCGGCCGTCATGCGCGCGCTGCGCGGCGTCCTGCCGGCCGTGTCGCTGCCCGGCCGCGTCGTGCCGGTCGCGGCGATTCCGCGAACGGGCTCGGGCAAGGCGATCAGGGCCGAGCTGCTGCGCCTCGACCGCGACGACGCGCCGTGACGGCAGCTTCAGCCGACGTGCCGCGGCCAGCGTCGACGCGGCGCGGTGAGCTCAAGCGAGGGCTCCTGAGTCCGACCCCGCTCGCGCTGGTCGCGGGGCTCGCGCTGACGGCTCTGGCCCTCGCCGGGATCCAGTGGCTGGTGACCAGCGGCGCGTTCACCGTCGTCCCGGAGCCCCACGTCCTGCGGATGGCCTCCGACGACTGGGGCCACGTCAGCTACGAAGTCGGGCTTCTCAAGCGCCATCCCCCGCGCCACACTCCCGTCTACCTGCTGGGCGGGTCGAACCTGCGGGTGAGCATCGTGGGCGAGGGCAGCCTGGCGGCGGCGCTCGAGCGCAAGACGGGGGTTCCCATCGAGGTCCACGACTTCGGCTCCAACGAGCAGAACCTGGGTGAGACCATGGCGATCATCGACAACCTGCCACGCACCGGCGGCATCGTGGTGATCTCGGTCAATCAGACCAGGTTCAGCTACTCGCCCGACCAGATCAGGCCCGCGGTCTCAGGCCGCCGGATCGTGCTGCTGAGTCCTGCGCTGGAGCGGTTCATGGCAAGCCACGGGATGCCGCTCCGCTACCCCCAGACCATACTGGGCGGCATCTTCGGATACATTGCGAGCTGGGTGCAGCACAACAGGGGCGATCTGATCAGGCTGAGGTTCCCGCCGGTGTACTTCCAGCTTCATCCCGCCTACCATGTGTTCCCCCGCTCGGAGAAGGAGAGGGTCGCAACGAACTACCTGCGTCACGCGGGTCACACCGGCGGCGCCTTCGACCGGTACTTCGCCTTCAACGCGGCGCTGCTCGACGCGACCGTGCGGCTCGCCAGGCAGCGCGGTTTCACCGTCGTGCTCATGGAGGCGCCGGAGAACCACCAGATCGTGGGCTCGCGGTTCGATCGCCTGAAGGCGATCTACCAGCCGTTCTGCCGCGCGCTGGCCGCCAGGGACGGCGCCTACTACGTGAACTTCACTGACCAGATCGGCCTGGTCAACACGGACTTCCGCGACCTCACCCATCTCATGCCCGCGGGGCGCGTCAAGTGGCAGCGGGCGCTGGTCGACGCCCTCGCGCCGCGCCTGACCACCGGCGACACCGCGGTTCCCAAGTGACGATCTACCTCTCGCACTTCTACATCCTGATGGCGGTCGTAGCCGCCGCGCTGCCGGTGTACTGGCTGCTGCTGCGGCGCGACACCCACCGCAGGTGGTTCGTCGTTGCGATCTCGCTCGTCGTCCTGTCGCTCATCCAGCCGGCGTTCGCGGTGGTCACGGTCGGCCTTGCCTACATCGCCCACCAGGTCGTCGCGGCCCACAAGGAGCGTCGCCTGACGACGTCGCGGGCGCTGCTTTTGGCCATCGCGGTCGCGGTCGTCACGCTGGCGATCGGCAAGTACGGGCAGGTGATGGTCGGCCGGCTGTGGGGGCAGAACGACTGGCTGTGGAGCCATCTGGTCATGCCGCTGGGCATCAGCTACTTCGTCTTTCGCCTGTTGCAGTACGTGTTCGATCACGTTCGTGGCGTGCTCGAGTCGAACTCGTTCCGCGACCTGCTGGCGTTCCTTTTGTTCGTCCCGACGTTTCCGGCCGGGCCCATCGAAACCTACCAGGGCTTCTGGGGCAAGCGCAGCCTCACCTTCGACAGGGAGCTGTTCAACCGCGGCATCCGGCGCATCATCCTGGGCTACTTCAAGAAGAGGTTCGTCGAGGACTTCATCTTCTACAACTACCTCAGGCCGTACGCGGCCAGCCCTCTGGCGGCGGGTTGGCACTTCTCGGCGGCGCGGCCGTTGCAGGCGTCGGTCTTCGTGGTCTACTTCTTCATTCGCGCCTACATCGACCTGTCGGCCTACACCGACCTCGCCATCGGCTTCTCGCGCCTCTTCGGCTTCCGCATCATGGAGAACTTCAACAACCCGCTCTTCAAGCGCAACCTGAGCGACTTCTGGCGTGGCTGGCACATCTCGCTGTCGACCTGGTGCCGCAACAACGTCTACTTCCCGGTGTTCGGCGCGACCCGCAAGGTGTGGCTCGGCCTGTACGCCAGCATGCTGACGATGGGCCTCTGGCACTACGTCAGCCTCAACTGGACGCTCTGGGCCCTGTGGCACGGCACCGGACTGGTCGCCGTCAATTGGTGGATGAAGCGCAAGAAGGCGTTTCGTAAGCAGCACAGGGGCAGTCCCCTGTGGAGCCGAACCTCGTGGCGGCATGCTCTTCTGTCGCCCCTGTGGTACGTGCTCACCTTCTGCTACGTGGCGCTGGGCTACTCGTTCGTCGGCACGCCCGATTCCGGCAAGGCGCTCCGTGTCTTTGGGGCGGCGGTCGTCGGGCCGTTCGTGTGGCTCTCGCGTCACGGCGCGAGCGGCTGGGCAGCGGTCCTGCTCGTCTGCGCCCTGGTGGTGGCCGCCACCGTCGTCGTGAAGGTGGTGCGTCGCAGGCTGCAGCCGGCCACGTAGGAAGCGCCGACACGGCCGATCCGGGTCAGCCGCCGGCGAGCGGCGGAAAGATCGAGATCTCGTCGTCGGGTGCGAGCGGCGCTTCGGCGCCGCCGGCGAGACGCGCGTCGTGGCCGTTGACGAGCACCATGACCGTGGGAACGAGGCGCTCGCCGGTAAGGACGGCCCGGCGAAACGCCGGGCCGTAGCTTTGGGCGAGCGCCTCGAGCAGCTCGCCGAGGTCGGCCGCCGGCGCGTCCCACTCGACCTCGACCTGGCCCGTGACGTTGCGCAGCGTGGCGAAGAACCTGACGACCACGGTCAGGCCGCCCGGTGGGGCGCGACGTCGCCGGGATCGATGCTCGCAAGCGGGTTCACGCGCGAAGTGTACCCCGCCACCGGGGTTTGTCAGGAGCCGGGGGCATGTGATAGTCTGCCGGCTCACCGGACGGCACAGCCGAGCACGCCGTGCGGTCTTCGGTCCGCGGACCGGGAGGCGATGCGGTAGTGACCAGCAGAGGATTCAGGCTCGCACTCGTCGTTTCGCTCTTTACGACCCTTCTCCTTCTCTTGCTTCCGTCGGTGGCGTCGGCGAGCGCTCTCGCGGCCAAGAAAGCCCAGGCCAGGGCGGCCGCCGGTCAGGTCGCCGCGCTCGACCAGGGACTCAATCAGACCGTCGCCGCGTTCGCCGCCGCGACGCAGCATCTCGACCTGGTGCGATCGCAGGTCGACGCCAATCGCGCCGCGCTGCGCCTCGACCGCTATCAGCTCACGATGTCGCAGAAGCAGCTCGCCGATCACGTGGTCTCGGCCTACAAAGATGGCAGCGCCGACGTACTCAACGCGCTCTTCCAGACGGGCAGCTTCGACGACCTCCTGACCAGGATCGACTACGTTCAGCACCTGACCGGCAGCGACGCCGGCATGGTGCAGGCCGTTCAGCAGCACCGCCGCGAGGTGCTGTCGGTTCAGGTTTCGCTGCAAAAGGCCCTGCAAGCCGCCGAGAAGACCGCCACTCAGCTCGCCGCCCAGCGCAGCCGGCTCAACGCCCAGCTCGGTGAGCGGCGCTTGCTGCTGCGCGGCTTGAACGACACCGTCGGTCGCCTCGTGGCGCAGGCCAAGGCCGTCACGCCGATCGCCACGACGGCAACGGCGAGCGGTGCGCCCCCATCTTCGGCCGGCGACGGCAGCGGCCCCTGGTGGCCGCTGATCAAGTCCGCGGCGGCCGCCAACGGAGTCTGGGCCGAGGGGCTGTACCGTCTCATGCTCGCCGAATCGGGCGGCTCCGCCACCGCCTGCAACGGTGTCGACTACGGTCTCTTCCAGTACGCTCCCGGCACGTGGAAGGGCTCGTGGAACCCCTGGAGCTCCGCGTCCATCCTCGACGGCGGCGCGCAGATCAAGGCCACCGCCCTCGCCATCCGCCTGGGGCACGGACCCTCGTGGTGGCCGTGCACCTACCCCTGGGCCTTCTCTCGCCGCTAGCCGCCCAGCGGCGGCGCGCGCTCGCCCCAGTGTCGCCGCCGACCACCCCCGCTCGATCGGGCTCGGTGGCCGCGCCGCCGCGGGGCCGGCCGACGAGCGGTTCGCGGCATTCCGTTTTGCTACCCGGCGACGATGGAGGGACGAATGCCTGGTGATCCCGTGCACGAGGCGATCGGTCGGAGACTGCAGGCGTTCGACGAGCAGCGCTTCGGCGAGCGCCTGTTCGACCGCGACGCCACCCTCTGGAAGGACGACCCGGGACACCGCGAGATCATCGCCAACGCCCTGGGCTGGCTGAGCGTCGCCGACGACATGCTGGGCAAGAGCGGCGACCTGAGCGGCTTCGCCGCTCAGGTCGCCGCCGACGGCTACACCGACGCGGTGCTGCTCGGCATGGGCGGCTCGAGCCTCGCGCCCGAGGTGCTGCGGCGCACGTTCGGGGTGGCCGAGGGGTTTCTCGACCTGCGCATCTGCGACTCGACCGACCCTGCCGCCGTGCGCGCGGTCGAGGCCGCGGTCGATCTCGAGCGTACCCTGTTCGTCGTCTCGAGCAAGTCGGGCGGAACCACCGAGACGGCGTCGTTTCACGCGTACTTCCATGACCGGCTGGGGGAGCTGCTCGGCGACGATGCGGCCGGGCGCCACTTCATCGCCATCACCGACCCCGAGACTTCGCTGCACAGCGAGGCGCTCGCGCAGGGCTTTCGCGCCGTCTTTCTGAACCCGCCCGACATCGGCGGCCGTTACTCGGCGCTGTCGTACTTCGGCCTGGTGCCGGCCGCCCTCGCCGGGCTCGACGTGCACCGCCTGCTCGAGCGCGCCGCCCACGTCGCCGCCGTGTGCCGCGACGGCGTGCCGGCGGGCGAGCACCCCGCCTTCAAGGTCGGGATCGCCCTCGGGGAGCTGGCCCGCGCCGGCCGCGACAAGGTGACGTTCTTCCTGTCGCCGTCGATCTCCTCACTGGGCGCCTGGCTCGAGCAGCTGCTCGCCGAGAGCACCGGCAAGGAGGGCACCGGCCTCGTGCCGATCGACGGCGAGACGCCCGGGCCGCCCGAGGTCTACGGCGACGACCGCGTGTTCGTCTATCTGCACGTCTCGGGCGAGCACGACGCCCGCACCCGCGAGTCGCTGGAGACGCTGTCGGCGGCCGGTCACCCCACCATCACCCTCACGCTGTCCGACCTCTGGGACGTGGGCGCCGAGTTCATGCGCTGGGAGATCGCGGTGGCCGCTGCCGGTGCGGTGCTGGGCATCGACCCGTTCGACCAGCCCAACGTGCAGGAGAGCAAGGACAGAACCAGACGGCTGCTGCGCGCCTATGTGAGCGACGGCCGGCTGCCCGACGTCGCCGGCGGGCCCGACGGCCGGCGTCCCACGGCCGCGGTCGATGACGACGACCTGCCCGGCGCCGTGCGCGAGCTGCTGGCCGGCATCCGGCCGGGCGACTACGTGGCCCTGCAGGCCTACCTGCCGCCGACCGAACAGCATCAGCGCATCCTGCAGGGGGTGCGCCTGCTCCTGCGCGATCGCTTTCGCGTGGCTACTACGCTCGGCTACGGGCCGCGCTTTCTGCACTCCACGGGGCAGCTCCACAAGGGCGGCAAGCCCAGCGGCGTGTTCCTCCAGCTCACCTGCGCCGGGCGCGAGGACGTCGAGATCCCCGGGCAGCCGTACAGCTTCGGGACGCTCGAGCAGGCGCAGGCGCGCGGCGACCTCGAGGCGCTCGTCTCGCGTGGCCTGCGCGTGCTCTCGGTCGACCTCGGTGCCGATCCGCTGCCGGGCCTCACGTCGTTCGGGGGCGTCGTCGCCGAGTTGCTGCGAAGCTAGCCGAAGCGGGTAGAACAGCAGCGGCGCGGTGGGACGGCCCGCCGCCGTCGTGCCCAAACGCCACTGCAAGGGACTGCAGGGACCGCAAAGGACTGCAGGGACTGCAAAGGACTGCAAAGGAGACGCACTTATGGAACTGGCGATGGTCGGTCTGGGCCGCATGGGCGGCAACATGGCCCGGCGTCTGCTGCGCGGCGGCCATCGGGTCGTGGTGTGGAACCGCACGTTCGCAAAGGCGCAGGAGCTCGAAAGCGAAGGCGCCGAAGCCGTCGAGCGGCTGGAGGACGTGCCCGGCAAGCTGGCGGCGCCGCGCGCGATCTGGTTCATGCTGCCCTACGGCGCGCCCACCGACGAGGCCATCGACGCGCTCGTCCCGCTGCTCGCCAAGGGCGACATCGTGATCGACGGCGGCAACTCGCCCTACCAGCACGACGTCGAGCGCGGCGCCCGGCTCGAGGCCCAGGGACTGCGCTACTTAGACGCCGGCACGAGCGGCGGGGTATGGGGCCTCGAAGTCGGCTACTGCCTCATGGTGGGCGGCGACCGCAGCGCCTTCGAACAGATCGAGCCGGCGCTCGCCACGCTGGCGCCCCCCGGTCATGGCTACGGCTACATGGGCGGTCACGGCGCCGGCCACTTCGTGAAGATGGTCCACAACGGCATCGAATACGGCATGATGCAGGCCTACGGCGAGGGTTTCGAGCTGCTCAAGGAGAGCGGCTACGACCTCGACCTGGGGGCGATCGCCGACCTCTGGAACCAGGGCAGCGTGGTGCGCTCCTGGCTGCTCGAGCTGGCCGTCGACGCCTTCGCCAAAGACCCCGGCCTCGAGCAGATCACAGGCTATGTCGACGACACCGGCGAGGGCCGCTGGACCGTGCAGCAGGCGATCGATCGCGGCGTGCCCATGCCGGTCATCGCGCTGTCGCTGTTCGCGCGCTTTCGCTCCCGCCAGCCCGACTCGTTCTCGGGCAAGGTCCTGGCCGCGCTGCGCAACGAGTTCGGCGGCCATGCCGTGAAGAGCTCGTGACCGGGCCGCGTCCAGTGGCGCCGAAAGCGGGTTGACCATGGACGGGATCGGCTACCGCGAGTCGGGCGCGACGCTGGGCGAGGCGACCGGCTCGGTCGCGGTCGAGTCGCCGCTCGCGCTCGCACACCGGCCCGAACCATGCACCGTCGTACTGTTCGGCGTGACCGGCGATCTCGCCAGCCGCAAGCTCGTGCCGGCGCTCTACGACCTCGCCTGTCACGACGTCCTGCCGCGCGGCTTCTTGCTCGTGGGGTACGGGCGCAAACGGATGAGCGACAAGGAGATGCGCGGGCTGTCGGGCGACGCCATCGACGGCTTCTTCGGCGCCGGCACCGCCAAGACGCACACCTGCAACGACATGCTCGACGGCGTGCACTACGTGCAAGGCGAGTTCGACGACCCCGAAGGGTACCGGCGGCTGGCCGACAAGCTGACCGATCTGGACCGCGGCACGCACACCGCAGGTAACCGGATCTTCTATCTCGCCACCCCGCCCAGCCTGTTCCCGGTGATCATCGAGCGCCTGGGCGCCGCGGGGTTGCAGCAGGGCGGCTCGGCCGGCACGCCCGAGGAGCACGGCGAGAACCGTGGCTGGGTGCGGGTCGTGATCGAAAAACCGTTCGGCAGCGACCTCGAAAGCGCCCGGGCGCTGAACGCGGTCGTGCGCGCCGTCTTCGACGAGCGGCAGGTCTATCGCATCGATCACTACCTGGCCAAGGAGACGGTGCAGAACATCCTCGTCTTTCGCTTTGCCAACGGCATCTTCGAACCGATCTGGAACCGCCGCTACATCGACCACGTGCAGATCACCGCGGCCGAGACGCTCGGCATCGAGCATCGCGGCGCCTACTACGAAGAGGCCGGCGCACTGCGCGACATGATCCAGAACCACCTGCTGCAGCTCGTCACCATGACGGCCATGGAGCCGCCGGTGGCCTTCGACGCCGACGCGGTGCGCGACGAGAAGGCCAAGGTGCTGCACGCCGTGCGTCCCATTCCGGTCGAGCGCGTCGACCAGTTCGCGGTGCGCGGCCAGTACGTGCAGGGCACGATCGGCGGCGAGGCCGTGCCCGGCTACCGTCAGGAGGAGCGCGTGGCTCCCGACTCCTCGACCGAGACCTTCGCCGCCGTGAAGTTCCTGATCGACAACTGGCGCTGGCAGGGCGTGCCGTTCTACGTGCGCACCGGCAAGCGCCTGCCGCGCCACGTGACCGAAATCGCCATCCAGTTCAAACGCCCGCCGTACCTGCTGTTTCGCGAAGTCGACATGCCGGGCGGGCGCGTGCCGGCCAACGATCTCGTCATGCGACTCCAGCCCGAAGAGGGCCTCGCCCTGAGCATCGAGGCCAAGGTCCCCGGACCGGCGATCCGCCTGCAGCCCGTGGCGATGGACTTCAGCTACGGATCGGCGCTCGACGAGCTGCCCTTCAGCGCCTACGAGACGCTGCTGCTCGACTGTATGGTCGGCGACCAAACGCTGTTCAACCGCGACGATCAGGTCGAGGAGGCTTGGCGCGTCGTGAGCCCGGTTCTCGAAGCCTGGCGCAGCGCGTCCGACCGGGGCGTGATGATCTACGAGGCGGGGACGTGGGGCCCCGAGGCGGCCGACACGCTGGTCGCCAACGACGGCCGCGTCTGGCGCAGCCCATGAGGGGCAGGGGCGCCGCGTCGACGATCGGCTCGCTGAGCGACGACCCACCGCGGCTTCCGAGGCTGGTGCGGTGATGGCGGCTGTGTCGATCGAGGTCCTGCCCGACGCCGAGGCGGTCGCCAGACGAGGCGCCGATCTGTTCGTCCTGGCCGCCCAGGAGGCGGCGGCGCGGCCCGCGTTCACCGCCGCGCTGAGCGGCGGTCATGCGCCGCGCCCCCTCTACGCGCTGCTCGCCCGCCGGCAGTTCGCCCAGAAGATCCCCTGGCGGCGGGTCCACCTGTACTGGGGCGACGAGCGCTGCGTACCCCCCGACAGCCCCGACAGCAACTACGGCATGGCCCACGAGGCGTTCATCCGCCACGTGCCGATCCCCGGCGACAACGTGCATCGCATGCATGGCGAGGACGATCCCGACGAGGCGGCGAGGGCCTACGAGCGGCTGCTTTCGCAGCCGCCGGCCCTCGCCGCCTCGTCGCCGGCCGGGCTGCCGGTCCTCGACTTCGTCCTGCTGGGCCTTGGTCCCGACGGGCACACGGCCTCGCTGTTTCCCCATTCGTCGGTACTGTCGGTGGAGAACCGGCTGGTCGTGGTGAACCAGGGCGAGGGCACCGGCCCAAGGCTGACCATGACCTATCCGGTGTTGAACGCGGCGCGCCGTGTCGTATTCGTCGTCACCGGCGCCGCCAAGGCCGCCATCGTGGCCGAGGTGCTCGAGGGCCCGCGCGCACCCAAGAAGATCCCGGCCCAGGGGGTCGCACCGGTGCACGGCACGGTCACGTGGCTGCTCGACGAGGCGGCGGCCGGCGAACTGAGCGAGGGGGCTCGCCGGATCTGAGCCGGGTCCGTCGGTGTCGGTGGTACACTTGTCGGGCAAGCCAGGTGGCCGCGGCCGGTTCGCGTCGCGCCGCTCTTCGTGAGTGCGCGAGGCTGCCGGTCGAGGAAAGTCCGGACACCGCAGAGCAGGGCGCTGGATAACGTCCAGGCGGCGAAAGCCGACGGACAGCGCAACAGAAAGCAGACCGCCAGCGGCCCCTTCGGGGGTGCGGGCAAGGGTGAAACGGTGAGGTAAGAGCTCACCAGCGGTCCTGGCGACAGGCCGGCTCGGCAAGCCCCGCCCGGTGCAAGACCAAATAGGGAAGCGCTCGAGGGTTGCTCGCCCGAAGCTTCCGGGTTGGTCGCATGAGCCCCACGGCGACGTGGCGGCCCAGATGGATGGTCACCCAACGACAGAATCCGGCTTATCGGCTTGCTGACGAAAGCCCCGCCGCGCAGCTGACGGCGGGGCTTTCCAGTTCCCGCCTCGCCGCGCAGCCGGCGGCCGGGCCCTCCGGTTGCCGTCCCGCCCGACGGCGACGCGATCTCGTTTGCGCTCCGCCCGACGGCGACGCGATCTCGTTCCCACTCCGCCCGACGGCGCAGCCATCCGCACGTGATGGTCGAGGGTCCAAGTGGAGCGTGTCATCATGACATCACTTTCTGTCATCATGATGTCATGGTCGACGTGCCTCCTTCCGCCGCCGAGGTCATCGCCGCGCTCGGGTTGGCAGCGCACGCCGAGGGTGGATTCTTCCGCGAGACGTTTCGCGCCGTCGAGGTCGTTGAGGCGCCGCAGGGGCGGCGGGCGAGCGCCACGTCGATCGCGTTCCTGCTGACGGCCGACCGGCCGAGCCGGTTTCACCGTCTCCTGTCGGCCGAGCTGTGGGTGCACCACGGCGGAGCGCCACTCGAACTGTGGCTGCTCGAGCCCGACGGTCAGGCGCGGAGCGTGCTGCTCGGGCCCGTGGGCGGAGACGCGCACCCGGCGACGTGTCCGACGGCGCGCGTCCCCGCCCACGTCTGGCAGGCGGCTCGCATTGTGCCGGCGCTCACCGCCGGCGGCGCGGCGGCTCGCTCATACCTCGACTGGTCGCTCTCAACGTGTGTCGTGACCCCGGGGTTCGAGTACGCCGACTTCGAGATCGGCCGCCCCGACGAGCTGGTCGCGGGCTGGCCGCAGGCCGCTGGGGTGATCGGCGAGCTGACCTGACCGATCGGAGGCCTATCTGAGAAGGGTCGCGAAGGCTGATCTAGGAAGGATCGGCCGCCGCTAGAGTGCGCGCCGGTCGAACAGCACGGTGGCCACGACCAGCGCGCCGACGATCCAGGCCGCCGACCAGATGAGGTCGGGCACCGTCGGGCCGGGCATGACGAAGGTCGTCTGGCCGCCGTTGAGCGAGGTGGTCGTGCCGGCCACCAGCGGCGAGCTCAGCACGTGAGGCGAGATCACCACGAAGAGCGCGAGCAGCCTGGCGGCCCAGCCGGTGATCTCGTGAGCCCGGATGAGGCCCGTCAGAAGGTAGGTGTTGCCGACCACTTCCCAGGTGATGAAGCCGATGATCGCCGTGGCGATCATACCGGCGATCACCGTGAGCGCGACCATCACCGCCAGGACGACCGCGGCGTTCCAGGCGAGCACGAGAAAGTCGTACAGGAGCGTCCAGTCGGCGTGCCCGCCCACGAGGGAGACGACAAACGTGCCGACCCCCATGACGCCGAGCGTGATAGCTAGGGTGAGGGCGTTGCCGAGGTAGCGTCCCGCCAGGTACTGGCCGCGCGACACTGGGCGCGAGACGAACATGATCACGGCGCCCGAGTCGAGGTCGTAGCCGACGATGCCCATCCCCAGGACGATGACCGTGATCAGCGTGTAGAAGCCGGCGGCGCTGCGGGCGAAAAGCCTCGCGGTCTCCCGTGTGCTCAGGTCGGCGATGGGGTGGATGATGCCCAGCAGGGCGAGGCCGACCACGAGCGCCAGGGCGACGCCGGCGAGCCACCAGAGGAGCCGGCGGTTGGCCTGCTCGAACAGGGTGGCGCGGGCGATGAGAGCGACCTTGCGCAGCCGCTCGCTCACGGCGTCAGCCACGGCGGGTGCTCGGTGGGCGGTGCGCCGGGCTGCCCCGGAGCGGCGGGGGGCGGCGGGAGGGGAGAGACCCAGCCTGCGGCTGGGCCGTAGCCCGTCCCGCCGCCGGCGCCCTCGATAACCTCGATAAAGACGTCTTCGAGCTCACGATCGCCAGCGAGCAAGTCGTCGAGCGCGCCCTCGCGCATGACGCGGCCACCGTGAATGATGGCGACGCGATCGCACATGCGCTCGACCTCGGACAGCAGATGCGAGTTGAGCAGCACCGTGCCGCCGCGCTCGCGCACGGCGACGATCAGGTCGCGCACCTGGCGGCGGCCGATGGGGTCGAGGTCGGCCGTCGGCTCGTCGAGGATGAGCAGCTCCGGCTCGTGAAGGAAGGCCTGGGCCAGCGACAGGCGCTGGGCCATGCCCTTGGAGAGCTGCCGCGCCTGACGGCCGACGACCGATTGCAGCTCGGACGAGGCGAGCTGGCGGTCGACCGCCTGGGCCAGCGCGGGACCGCTCATGCCACTCAGGGCGCCGCACAGCTCGAGGATCTGACGGGGGTAGAGATAGCGTGGAAAGCCGGGCTCTTCGGGCGAGTAGCCGATGCGGGCGCGAGCCCCGGCTTCGCCGGGCTCGCGCCCGAACACGCGCACGGTCCCGGCCGTCGGCCGCAGCAGGCCGAGGAGCGCCTTGACGAGCGTCGTCTTGCCGGCGCCGTTGCGGCCGAGCAGGCCGAAGATCTCGCCCCGGCGCACCGTCAGATCGACGCCGGCGAGGGCCGTGACCGTACGGGCGCGACGGCCGAACCGCTGGTGCACCCCTGCGATCTCGACGATGGCATCCTGGCTCACGGGCGGCTCGCGGTCGACGGTGGCCGGACGCGGGCTCGGCGGCCGGCGGCCGGATTGTACCATCCGCACGGGCGACGTATCCTTGGCCAGGCAAACGATCCGCAAGGAGGCGACGTGGCCCGTCCGTTGACCCCCGACGAACTGACCCGCTATCCGTGGGCCAGCCAGATCAGCGACTACATTCCCGTGGGCAGACTCCGCACGTCGGGTATGCTCGTCGGGGTCGCAGGCCTGGTCGTACTGCTCATCGGCATGATCGTCTCGCTGGCCATGGCCCAGAACATCCACCATGCCGTGACCATGCATCACCTGCCCACGGCGCTCGGCGTCTATGTCGGCATGGCGCTCACGACCGTCGCTGCGCTCATCGGCGTCGTGACCGCGGTGCAGGGCATCGCCAAGCGCGGCTCGCTTTCGCTGCTGTGGTGGTCGGCTGGCGCGATCGCGCCGGCGGTCATCATGTACTTCGGGGTCCGGTCGGTCATCCACTAGCTGGTCCGGCGCACCGCCACCGCTCAAGGTGCGTGACCACGGATCGCCTGGCCTGAGGCTCGAAAGAGAGGTCGTGACGCCGAGCTCAGATCGATCGGAACGCGACGGCTCGGTCCCCGCGCTGCAGCGGCTCCGTCATCCGCGGTTGCGCGCCAAGGTGCTGGCGGGCGTGCTGCTCGCCGCGGTGCTGGCGCTCGGCGCGCAGTTCGCCATTTCGTACCGCGCCTCCTCGAGCAGCCTCGACCAGCTCGAAGCTTCGCGCACCATCGAGCACCTGGATGTCGCCGTCGACGTCCTGGCCGATCATCGTGCGGCCCTCGAGCTGCTGGCCAAAGACGTCGGATCGCCGGTCGTCGCCCCGCGCGTTACGAGCCGCGACGTGCCCTGGCTGCGCCAGGAGGTGATCGACCCCCGTATGCGCGCTCAGGAGGCCGACGTCGTGGAGATCCTCGACAGCCGCGGCGTGCCGCTGGCGAGCTCGTCGCAGCTCCCGGCGCCCGTCCTTTCGACAAACGTTGTGCGCGACGCCGATCAGGGCAGGAACTCGTCGGAGTGGGTCGTGTTGAACGGCCGGCTGTGGCTCGTCGCGGCGGCGCGGATCGTCGGCGATCGTCCCGGCGCGCGGCACGCCGGCACGGCGATCGTCGCCCAGACGATCACTGACAGCTTTGCGCAGAGAATCGAGCGGGCGGCGGGCTCTCAGATCGCCTTCGTCCTCGGCCACGACGTCGTCGCCGTGTCCGATCCCGCGATCCGGCCGGTCGTAAAGACCTTCGCCGCCGCGCCGGCGGGGGGCGCCGGCCGCGTGCGAACGGCCCATGGCTACAGTGGCGCCCGCGAGATTCTGGACACCAACGGGGGCGAGGTGAGCATGATCGCCGCCGCGGCGCGCACGCCGATCATCGCCGCCCGCGACCGGCTGCTGCGCGACACGACTCTCGCCGCCCTTGGGGCGCTGGCGGTCGCCGTTCTGATCGGCGTCATCCTTAGCCGCCAGCTGGTCAAGCCGGTGGGCGTGCTGACCGGCGCGGCGCACGCCATCGCCAGCGGCGATCTCCAGCGCCGCGTGGCCGTCTCGCCGGTCAAACGCGACGAGGTCAACGAGCTGGGCCAGGCCTTCAACGACATGGCGACCCGGGTCGAAGACGCCCAGGAGACGCTGCGACAGGCGGCCATCCGCGACGGCCTGACGGCGCTGCTCAATCAGCGCGAGTTCTTCCGCCGCCTCGCCGAAGAGGTCTCCCGGGCCGACCGCGGCGGCCGGCCGTTGTCGATGCTGATGATCGACCTCGATCACCTGAAGGCGGTGAACGACACTTTCGGCCATCTCCAGGGCGACGCCGTGCTCACCGAGGTGGCGGGCGTGATCGAGGCCAGCGTGCGCGAGGGCGACATCGTGGCGCGCTACGCCGGCGACGAGTTCGCCGTGATCCTGCCGAACGCCGACGCGCAGCAGGCGCTGGCCATCGGCGAGCGCGTGCGGGCGGGCGCGGCGAGGGTCTCGAAGGCCGCCGGCCTGCCGGCCGGCGCCGCCGTCACGCTCTCGGTCGGCGTGGTCACCCGGCCGGTGGGTCAGTGGAACCCCAACCGCACCGTCGAGCTCGCCGACGACGCGCTGTACCGGGCCAAACACGCCGGTCGCGACCGGGTCGAGGTCGGCGCGGAGTCCGCGTAACACAAGACGGAACGTCGGCTCAGCGCGGTCCGTGAGATGGCGTCGGCTCGCGTCCAGACCGACACCTCGAGACGAGTGGAGGGCACGTGGCCAAGGCACGCCTGCAGTATCTGACCGACGCCGACAGGCAGTTCATCCACGAACAGACCCTGCGCGTGCTATCCGAGGTCGGGGTCGCCTACAACACGCCCACCCTCACGAACCTGCTGATCGACGCCGGCGCGACGGTCGATCCCGAGACCCTCACGGCCAGGCTGCCCTGGGAGCTCATCGAGCGCTGCCTGGCGCTGGTCCCCCGCACTGTGCTGCTCGCCGGCCGCGACCCGGCTTACGACTGTCGGGTGGGCGAGGACGGCATGATCTACACGAGCGACGGCGCCGCCACGTACATGCTCGACGACCTGACCGGCGAGCGTCACGAGGGCACCCAGGACGACCTCGCCCAGATGATGTGCCTCTACGACGCCGTTCCCGAGATCGACTTCACCTGGGCGACGATCACTCCCGGCGACGTCGACCCGCGGGCGGGCAACCTGGAGATGGCGCGGATCGCCTTCGAGCACTCACGCAAGCACCTTCAGGACGAGGTTCGCGTTCCCCGCCAGGCCCCGGTCTTCATCGACATGCTCGAAGCGATCGCCGGGGCGTCGCTCGCCAAGCGGCCGATCTACTCGGTGACCAACTGCACCATCGCGCCCCTGCAGCACGACCGCGAGATGACCGAGGCGCACATCCTCATGGCGCGGGCCGGCTGCCCGGTGTTCGTGCTGCCCATGCCGCAGATGGGCACCACCGGGCCCATGAGCGTGCTCGGCACGAGCATCTTGAACATGGCCGAGCTGCTCAGCGCCGTCGTGCTCTTCGAGCTGGCGGCGCCGGGCTGCGCGCTGGTCTCGGCGGTCGGCTCGGCGGTCGCCGAGATGCGCAGTGGGCTCTACCTGTCGGGCACGCCCGAAGACGGGCTCATCAACCTCACCTGTATCGAGATGAGCCACTTCTACGGTCTGCACGCCCAGGGCAGCGCCGTGAGCTGCGACGCCAAGGCCTGCGACCTGCAGGCCGGCGCCGAGGGCATGCTCACCGGGCTGGCCTCGGCGCTGGCGGGCTGTGAGGTGATGCTCGCCTTCGGTCTTCTGGACAGCGCCCAGACGGCCAGCCTGGCCAAGACCGTGCTCGACGCCGACACCGTGAACGCCATCGAACGGTTCGTGCGCGACGACCCGGTCGACGAGGCGCGCGCGCTCGTCGACGACATCATCGCCGTGGGCATCGGCGGGCACTTTCTCTCGCGCAAGAGCACGCGCACCTTCTACCGCGCCGGCGAGCTGTGGCAGCCCCACCTGTGGCATCGTGGACCGTTCGACCAGTACGTCGGTACGCCGCTCGTCAAGGACGCCTGGGAGAGAGCCCACGAGCTCATCGCCGGAAACGACGTGCCGCCCCTGCCCGACGACGTCGACCGCCACGTGAAGCAGGTGATCGCCGACTATCTTCAGAGTCAGTGAGGTCAGTGAGGGCGGTCGCGGCCGCGCCGGCGCGCCCTGACTTGCGGTGTGGCCGGCACGCCTTGGCCTGCGCCGCCGCCGGCACTCCCTGACCTTGCCTGCCTGGGATACGCCTGAAGCTTGAAGCGCGCTGCGCGCGTTGTAGCTTGGAGCTTCGCTGAAAGAGTCAAGCGCCGACTGGGAGAACGGGGGATAGGGGGGACAATGCACCGATTCGTGCGATTGACGGTGGTTTCGCTGGTCCTGGGCGCGGCGCTTGCCGTGCTGCTGGCGGCGAGTGTGGCGGCCGCGCCGACGGGGCGCGCCAAGGTGAGCGGCAGCGTGCCGCCGTGGGCCAAGGCGGCCGCCCTGAAGTCGCCGGCCAACGGCGCCGAGGCCGTGGGCTTTCAGGTCTACCTCGGCTGGCGCCACGCCGGCCGCGCCGCGGCGCTCGCCAAGGCGGTCTCCGAACCCGTCGAGCGCCGCCTACGGCCGCTACCTGAGCCCGGCGAAGTTCCGCTCGCGGTTCGCGCCTGGCAAGTCGGCCGTGGCGGCGGTCGTCAACTGGCTCAAGAGCCAGGGCTTCACGATCGCCGGCATCCCGGCCAACCACCTGTACGTAGCCGCCAAGGGGACCGTGGCGCAAGCCGAGTCGGCCTTCCGCGTCAGGCTGAACGAGTACAGCGTCCAGGGGCTCACGCTGCGGGCGCCGGCGTCGCCGGTCACCATCCCCGCGTCGCTCGCGCACGTCGTCACCGGCGTCGTCGGACTCGACCAGGGAGGCGCCCTCACCCATCCGCTGAGCATCAGGGACATCGGGCTGCCGCCCGCCGGCTACCGCACCGGTCAGCCGACGTCGCTGTACTGGGGCCAGAAGACGGCGAGCGATCAGCCCCAGGCCTACGGCACGCACCTGCCGTACGCGGTGAACGGCTACACGCCGGCGCAGTTGCGCGGCGCCTACGGCGTGACCGGCGCCATCAAGCGCGGCAACGACGGCCGCGGCGTGACGGTCGCCGTTATCGACGCCTTCGCCGCGCCGACGATCGTCTACGACGTCAATCGCTACTCCAAAGACAACGGCGTGCCCACCTTCAGGAGAGGCCAGTTCACACAGGTCTGGGCTCCCGGTCTGGTCCAGGCGCCGGCCAACGAGGACGAGCAGGGCTGGTACGGCGAGGAGACGCTCGACGTCGAGGCCGTGCACAGCATGGCGCCCGGCGCGCGGATCGTGTACGTGGGCGCGTTTTCGGATAGCGATGCCGACCTGGACGCGGCCATGAACTGGGTCGTCGACCGGCACGCCGCCCAGATCGTGAGCAACTCGTACGGCGACGAAGGCGAGCAGATCCCAGCCGACCAGGTCAGGGCCGAGAGCGCCATGTTCATTCAGGCGGCCTGCGAGGGCATCGGCATCTACTTCTCCTCCGGCGACGAAGGCGACGAGATGCTCGATCCCGATGTCGGGTATCGCACGGTCGACTGGCCCGCGTCGAGCCCCTGGGTGACCGCCGTGGGCGGCACCTCTCTCGGCGTGGGCGCCACCAACAACTACCTGTTCGAGACCGGCTGGGGCACGACCGAGAGCGTGCTCGTCCACGGCGTCTGGACGCCCCCTCTGCCCGGCGATTACCTCTACGGCAGCGGCGGCGGCACGAGCCGGCTGATGGGCGAGCCCTGGTACCAGTTCGGGGTCGTGCCCAAGTCGATCAGCCACTACTTCTCGTCAAGACCGGGACGGGCGGTGCCCGACGTCGCCATGGACGGCGACCCCAACACCGGCATGCTCGAAGGCGAGACGCAGACCTTCTCGGACGGCACCTACTACGACACCTACCGCATCGGCGGCACCAGCGTGTCGTGCCCCCTGTTCGCGGGCCTGATGGCGCTCGCCGATCAGCGGGCGGGCCATCCGCACGGCTTTGCGAACCCGGCTCTGTACGCGCTGGCCGGCAAGAGCGCCTTCCGTGACATCGTCAACCCGCCCAGCATCGTGGCGGTCGTGCGCAGCGACTTCGACAACTACGAGAACCGCCTCGGCGGAGTCACCTTCTCGGTGCGCACCATGAACCAGACCGGAACGCTGCAAACGACCCCGGGCTACGACGACGTCACAGGCGTGGGCTCGCCGAACGGCGCGGCCTTCCTGCAGGCGCTCAGCTCCAGCAGGCGCTAGCGAGCACCGAACAGACACACCGGGCAGGGCCGCGCCTCGCAGCGCGGCCCTGCCGGCGATCACTCCGTACGCTGCCTCGCGCGCAACGCGCGCCAGCGGCAGCTGTTCAGGCTCGCCGGCGTCAACGGTCGGACGGGGCTACCGGTCAGCGTCAGTGGGGATAACACCTATGTTCCCAGTGCCGGCGCGCGAGGGAAAGCGCGACGTGTCCCCGGGGGGGCAGGGAACGGTGGGTTTCCTGTTCGCATGTCCCCCATGAGCACGGGCATCCCGGTACGAGAGAGGGCGGAGCGCCATGGCTTCAACCTCGGCCAGCGCCGAGCACACGAAGTCTCGGCCGTGCTTCGGCCGACAGGCCGATATTGCGTACCTTCTGGACAGGACGAAGTCCACAGGTCTGACCGCCGTGGTCGGCCCTCCACAGGTGGGCAAGACGCGACTTCTGAGGGAAACGCGCGACAGGCTCAGGGAGCACGGCTTCGTCGTCGGCTATGCCGAGTCGACGGGGGAGCACAGTGACCTTCTGGTGCGCGCTCTGAAGGATGCCTGCGCACACGCTTCTGCTGCCGACGGGCTGAACGCGTCACTGGAGAAGGCCAAAGACGATCGCGCCGGCGTTCTCGCTCAAGTGTCCGTGGCGGTACTCGCGGCCGTTCTGCCCGGCGAGCTCCAGGGGATCATCGACCTCACAAGGCGTGCGGCTGCCGAAGTCGGGTCGACGGGGTTGGAGCTGCCCAGAGTGACCTACGATGAAACGTTCAGCCTCGCCGCGTTCCTGGCCACGGTGAGCGAACATCCGACCGTCCTGTTCCTGGACGCATGGCAGAGATGCTCTCCCGTGGCGGAGGCGGCCGCCCTGCTTCAGCGCTTCCTCGGCCACGCCGATACCTGGCCCGCTTGTCACATGGTCCTCGGAGTCGGGGTCGGCGATGCGACCTGCCACGAGGCTAACGCCTGCCTGACCGACCTGGACAGAAGCAGCCCTCTGGCGGAAGTCCGAGAGCTGGGGGCCATGGACCTGCGCGACTCGAGCGAAAGTCAGCGCGTCCTTGACTGCCTGGCAGACGAAGTTCCAGCCGCTCGTGAGATCGAGCCCGCCCTTGCTCTGAGGCTTCTCGACGGGTGCCCCGGTGTTCTGCACCGGTGGCTCAAGATGAAGCCCGAGACGCTGGAAGAACTTGAACAGCTGGCCGAGGACGCCCGACTCCATCGCTACCCAGAGCTCCACGGGCTCTTTCGCGAGCAGTGCCGCTCGGCACCACGGGTTGCGTGTTTCCTCGCAGCCATGGCGATCCTGTCGCAAATGAACGACGAGTCGGTCTGGCGCCCACTGGCCCCCGTTCTCCTCAAAGGCCTGGGCGAGGAGACAGTGTGGGCGCTTCAGGCGGATGGCGTTCTGGAGAGTGTCGACGACGCCGGCGGCGTGCCTTCCTACGGCCACGACACACGACATGATGCGGCTAGATGCAGGTGGCTGAGTGAAGACGAGCCCGTTCTTAGGCCGGTCGCCAGAGGTGAGATCAGGCGGCTCATCCCTGAACTTGCCGAGCACGTCACGGATCTCGGGGAAGACAGTTCCGTCTTTGTTGCTGCGCTGGCATCCATCCTCGAACATCAGGCAGACCTGCAGCTCAAGGGGAGTCCGTTGTTCCTCTGCGAGTGCGCGGCGAGTCTGTTGTCGTCGTGGACCAGGTCTCTCGACCCCGACCTCCTGCGCAGCCAGGCCGCCGAAACGGCACGGGACTGCCCGCGTGCGGCAACCCTCGTTGCCATGGCGCTGGCCAACACTCAGTATCTGGCCGGCCAGGAAGGGGACCGGGCCTGCGGCGACGTCCTGCTCGATGAGCTTCGCCGGTTGTGCGCCAGGCGCTCCGGAGATGCTGCCGTGCGCGAGCGACTGGCCGTGGCGCTGGTCAACGCTGTGGACCAAGCCTCCCGGGAAGGAGACTGGGCTTGCCGCGACGCCCTGCTGAAGGAGCTGCGCGGACTGTGCGTCGGGCACCCCGGAGATGCGGCGGTGCGCGGGCGACTGGCCGTGGCGCTGGTCAACGCCATGGACCAAGCCTCCCGGGAAGGAGACTGGGCTTTCCGCGACGCCCTGCTGAGGGGGCTACGCAGCCTGTATGCTCAGCATGCCGGAGATGCGGTCGTGCGCGAGCGCCTGGCCATGGCGCTCGTCAATGCCGTAGATCAAGCCGCCCAGGAGAGGGATCGGGCCCGCCGCAGCGCCCTGTTCGACGAGCTGCGCAGGCTGTACGGCGAGCACCCCGGAGACGCGGCGGTGCGCGAGCGACTGGCCATGGCGCTTGCCAACGCCGTGGATCTTGCCTCGCAGGAGGGGCGTCCGGCTTGCCGCGATGCCCTGCTCGAGGAGCTGCGACAGCTGTACGCGGAGCACCCGGGGGACGCGGCGGTGCGCGGGCGCTTGGCCATGGCGCTCGTCCACGCCGTGAATCTGGCCACCCAGGAAGGGCATCCGGTCTGGCGCGACGCTTCGCTCAGGGAGCTGCGCGGGCTCTACGCCGAGCACACCGACGACGCAACTGTGCGGGAGCGGCTGGCCGCGGCTTTGCACGACGGCGTGGTTCACACGCGCCAGGAAGAGGATCGAGGTTGGCGCGACGCACTCCTTGATGAGCTACGCGGGCTGTGCACCGAGCACCCCGATGACACGGCTGTGCGCGAGCGCCTGACCATGGCGTTGTTCAACATGCCGGCACTTGCTCCGCCCGACCGGGGCTGACGACGCGAAGACCTCGCACCTCTCCCACTCCCACGCGGAACCCTGGCCACGGGCGAAGCCGGGAGACCGCGGTCGTCCACAGGCGCGCTGTCAAATCTGGGTGCGCTTCGCGGCCGCTATCTCGTTACACCGTGAGCGGTTGACGGGATAGGAGATAGCGGCTGGCGAAACGCGCTCTGCCGTGACGCCGCTGGGCTGGCCGCTGCACGCCGCGAGGGACAGCGGCGCGGCGAGAATGAGAGCGACCAAACTGGACCAGACGCCGCGACCTCATCCGCTCCGGCCCTCCAATTCTGCCCAACGTTGCACGTGAGCCGCGGTTTGCCCTGGAGCGTAGCGGAAGGGTAAGCCGTCGGACTCGATGTGGGTGTTAGGCAACCAACTGCCGCCGGGGCACTGAGCTCACGGGTTCTTTAGGAATCTCAAATAGAAGGCTGCAACCACCAGGACAATGCCGATATTCGCTATCAGCCGTTCCAAGAAGTGATGCCTAAAGAACAGAAAATCTACGATAACGATACCGGCTGTCACTACCAAAATGCAAAGCACCACATAGGCATTCCTTGGCATTTCAAACACCCCCTCAAATATGTCAGCAGTCGCCTTTCCATGAAGTTGCTGGGTTTTCCTTTAGATCCTCTTGGGCTGTTCCTGTTCTCGCCAGCCAAGTGGGCTCACTGACCTGGACCCCTGAGATCGGTCCACCCGCACTGTAGGGTGTCACGATCGATGAAGGAGGCAGGTCATGCCACAGAAGCGCTACCGTCCCGAGGAGATCATCGCCAAGCTGAGGAAGGCCGACGTGCTGCTCGGTGAGGGCAGGAAGGTCCCCGAGGTGTGCAAGACCCTCGCCATCCACGAGGTCACCTACTACCGCTGGCGCAAGGAGTACGGCGGCATGACCGTCTCCCAGGCGCGCCGCTTGAAGGAGCTCGAGCGCGAGAACGCGCGGCTGCGCCAGGCCGTCTCGGACCTCACCCTCGACAAGCTCATCCTCGCGTGAGGCGGCCCGGGGAAACTACTGAGCCCCTCACGCCGACGCCGCTGCATAGAAGCAGTTCGTGAGGGGCTGCATGTCTCGGAACGCCGGGCCTGCCGGGCCCTGGGCCAGCATCGCTCCACCCAGCGTCACCGGCCGCAGCTGCGTGATGACGAGGACGCCTTGACCGCGGCCGTGATCGGCTTGGCCAGCACCTTCGGCCGCTACGCTTACAAGCGCATCACGGGCCTTTTGCAGATGGCCGGCTGGAAGGTCAACGCCAGGCGCGTGCAGCGCATCTGGCGGGCCGAAGGCCTGAAGGTGCCCAAGCGCCAGCCCAAGCGCGGCCGTCTCTGGCTCGCTGATGGTTCGTGCATCCGCCTGCGCCCCGAGCGCCCGAACCACGTCTGGGCCTACGACTTCGTCTCCGAGCGCACCCACGACGGCCGACCCTTGAAGGTGCTCACCGTGGTCGACGAGTACACCCACGAGTGCCTGGCGATCCGCGTGGAGCGGCGCATCACGGCCAATGACGTGCTCTGGGTGCTGGCCGACCTGTTCTTGGAGTACGGCGTCCCCGAGCACATCAGAAGTGACAGTGGACCCGAGTTCGTCGCTGCGGCAGTCAGGGACTGGCTCGCCGAG
This sequence comes from uncultured Actinomycetes bacterium, assembly GCA_963751565.1. Lineage (GTDB taxonomy): Bacteria > Actinomycetota > Thermoleophilia > UBA2241 > UBA2241 > Bog-752. The sequence goes on from CAVVVA010000005.1 coordinate 348,877, forward strand.
CTTGGCGTCACCACCCTGTTCATCGAGCCCGGAAGCCCCTGGGAGAACGGCTACGTCGAGTCGTTCAACGGCAAGCTGCGCGACGAACTGCTCGACGGCGAGATCTTCTACACGCTCACGGAGGCGCAGATCCTGGTGGCCAACTGGCGCCGCCTCTACAACGGCCTGCGGCCACACAGCTCGCTCAAGTACCGTCCGCCGGCACCGGAGACGATCGTCTTCCCGGGGTTCGCCCTCAAAGACTACGCGCCACCCTCAACTACGCGGGAGGCGGCCCTGGGACTAACATAAGAGGTGGACCGATGAATGGGGTCCGGTCAAAGGCGGCAACGGGGCTATCGGTGACGATGTGCGCGAAGATTCGTCGGGGGTATGTGCCGCATCCGAGGCATTGGGACGCGCTGTGGCAAGTGGGTATGTCTGAAGATTGGGTTTAGGCAGCGCCCGGTCATCATCCGCTGTGATGGGTTACTTGAGAGCATGAAGACGCGCGCCCTTACGAGTGATCACCTCCCTGTTGTAGTGTTCCTGACGGGGGACAGGAGGCACCATGAGCGCGGACATAACACCGACCGCCTTCATCAGCTACTCCCATGAGGACAAGGAGTTTGTTCGCGCACTCCGCGACGACTTGGAGCGCAGAGGCGTTCGGGTGTGGATGGACGAGGCCGAGCTGCTTGTGGGCGACTCTCTCGTGCAGAAGATAGGCGAAGCAATCAAGGACAACGACTTCGTCATTGGCATCATCTCCCCGGCTTCTGCAACCTCGGCATGGTGCGCGAAGGAACTGAGCATCGCGACCACCGACGGCATCAACTCAAGACGGGTCAAGGTGCTCCCGGTCTGCCTCGACGGGGCCAAGGCTCCGCACTACCTAAGCGACACGGTGCGCATTGACGCTGACAGAGAGAGCCCCGAGAGGGTCGCCGCAGAACTGGCAATCGCGATGGAACGGGGCCTCGGGTTCATGCCGACAGAGGTTCAGCAATCAATCTCCGCAACTGATGTGCCGTCCTCCCGCGAGGCGAGCGCGATTGGCGCGTGGAGCGGGGTCCGCTGGACAGTGACAGGGGGTCCACGCCCGGCGGGGTCAAGGGGTCGTGACGCGACAGGGTTCGCCTGGGACATTGAGCGCGGCGACGATGACCGAACGGTTATCGTGTGGATAAGCCGAGATGCTCAATTGTCGTCCACCCTACCAGTGGAAGTCGTCAACGCGATACGCACGAGGGGTCGGTCTGTCGTCGAGAGAATCGTGACCACGGACAGTCCACCGTCCGAAGTATTGGTCGCCACCTACGGTATTCGTCTGGGAGCGTCAGATTAGCGCCTTCTCCTGCCGAGCGAAGAAGAGTCTGTCAGAAGCATGACACGGTCTGAATCTGCGCACGGATTCAGGACGGGACATCATTCCTTGTCCCGATGCGCGTGACGCACTCGGAGCCAGTCGGTCGCTCGCCCTTCTCCAGGTCGTGAGCCGGTAGTAGAGTGACCGCGTCTTCAAAGGGGAGTCGTGGGACTCTTGGGGCCACCAAAAGTGGATAGGCTCAAAGCCAAGGGCGACGTTGCAGGACTCATCAAGGCCCTAGGGCACAAGGACCCACACGTTCAAGTTCATGCCATCGTTGCCCTAGGTGTTCTGAGTCACAACCTTGTTGACAGGTGAGGGCCCGTCCTTCATCGGTTTGTGGTGCCTAAGCCAAAACCGAGAAGGAGGGCCCTCATGGCTCATGGTAACGCGCGCCTCACCCCGTTGGGCAGGCAGTTGCTGGTGCAGCGCATCGAGTGCCAGGGTTGGACGATCACAGCGGCGGCCGCAGCCGCCGGGGTCAGCCGCCAAACGGCCAGCAAGTGGCTGAGCCGCTCGCGCCGCGAGGGTATCGGCGCCTTACGCGACCGCCGCTGCCGGCCCCACACGGTGCGCTACCGCCTCACCGGCAGGGCGCTGCGCCCGGTGGTGTCGCTGCGCCTGCGCCTCCTGGGGCCGGCGCCGATCGCCTGGCGACTCGGGCTGGCCGGTTCGACCGTCTATCGCACCCTGCGGCGCCTCGGACTCGCCCGCCTGCGCGACCTGCGGCCCAAGGCGCCGATCGTGCGCTACTGCTGGCCGGCGGCCGGTGACCTTCTTCACTTGGACACCAAGCGCCTCGGCCGCATCGGCGCGGGCGGCGGCTGGCGCTTCGGCGCCCCGCAGGACCGCCACCGCGGCATCGGCTGGGACCTGGTCCACGTCGCCGTCGACGACGCCACCCGCCTGGCCTACGCCGAGGAGCTCTCAGACGAGCGCCCGGCAAGCACGGTGGCCTTCCTGGAGCGGGCTCTGGCTCACTTCGCTGCCTCGGGCATCGAGGTGAAGCGCCTGCTCACCGACAACGGCCTGCCCTACCGCTCGCACCTCTTCCGGGCGGCCGTCGCCAGATGCGGGCTGCGTCAGCTCTACACCCGACCTTACCGCCCCCAGACCAACGGCAAGGCTGAGGCCTTCGTGAAGATCGTGCAGAACGGCTGGGCCTACCGACGGCCCTACGACTCGACGGCTGAACGGATCGCCGCCCTACCGGGCTTCTTGGCCTACTACAATGGCTACCGACCGCACGGCGGCTTAGGTGGCAGCACACCGATCGGGAGGCTGCAAGCCGTCAACAAGGTCGTGGTGCAGAACACCTAGGCCAGGTGCGCGACATACGCGCGGTGGAGCCGCTCATCGCCGCCCTCGATGACGACGACGTGGACGTGCGCGAGAAAGTCGGAGAGGCCCTCAGCAAGATGGGCAACCCCGCACTCGACGCGCTTGTACTTGCACTCCGGCACTGGAACCCACGCACACGCTGGACCGCGGCTGAGGCCCTCGGCGTTGTCAACAATCGGCGCGCCGTCGAGCCGCTTGTCACCGCACTCCAGGACTATGACAGAGACGTTCGCAGGGAAGCGGCCATGGCGCTCGGCTTCATCCAAGACCCGCAGGCCGTCGAGCCGCTCATCGTTGCGCTCACGGATGGGGACACGAAAGTACGCATAGAGGCCGCCGAGGCCCTTGGTTTTATCGGCGGGTCGCGTGTCCTCGACGTACTCATCGCTGCGCTCACGGGCGAAGACTCGGACTTGGGCCGTGCCGCTGCAATGGCTCTCGGCGGCGCTTGGGGCTCCGAGCCGCGCGCAGTGGTGGCACTCATCGCCGCAGTCCAGGGTGAGCACCAAGACATCCGCAGCGCCGCCGCCTTGGGACTTGGCTTCACCGGGGACCCCGATGCCGTGGACGCCCTCGTCGCCGCGCTCGCCAACGGGGATGTGCAAACCCGCTGCACCGCCGCCGCAGTCCTCGGTCACCATCGCTACGAGCGCGCAGTCGGGCCGCTCCGCACCGCGCTCAAGGACGGGGACAGTCAGGTACGCCGCGCGGCTGAAGACGCCCTGCGTGAGATGAACGAGAGGTACTGACGCAACTCAGCGTCTACGACAAGTTGCGGCGCAGTCCCACACGAGCCGTATTTTCTGTTCGTTTGCGGAAATGCCCGCTGCCGAAAACCTTTCGCGTCTGATCCTCCCCACTCCACCTCCCCCTCAAGGCGTCAGCCTCCTGTCAAACTCACGCCGTGAACCATGCGGGACCGGAAGCGACTCGTGGTAGTGTGCACCCGGCAGGATGCCTGCAAAACGGGCAGTTATCGGCCTAGTCGCGGGATTGAGCGAAACCCCCGATAACCGCTCTCGGCTCCCTTGTAATGATGGGGTTCGGGGTTCGATTCCACCGTAGCCACCCGGCCGCGCAGGATGTCTTGCGTGCCAGGTGAACTTTATTACCCGGGTCTGCGTCTCTGTGGCCAAAGCCTGAACGATAGGAAGCGACATGAGTGACTGCACCCGTCGCTGCACGATCGCGCTTCTCCTCGGGCTCACGGTGCTCTCGGCGTCGGCCTGCGCTGCCGCCTCGCAGTCACAGTCGCCCACGCCGTCCCCGACGGCAGGAGCGCGGGGCGGGGCCACGGCCCCCGGCGCCGTGGTCTCGCGCTCCGTGGGCACTACGGTCGTCGTGCCCTCACCATCTCAGTCACCCACACATGACCGAACGTCAGGCGTGCAGGGCCTAGCCATGATTGCGGGCGGACCCTATCCGGGGAGCCCCAGACCCATGCCGGACATCGCCATCCTCGTTCGCGATGAGAACGGCGAGATCGTGGCCAGGACCAGGGCAAACGCCTCTGGAGCGTTCAGGGTCGGCCTCCCGCCCGGGACGTATATCCTCACCGAAGAAGACAAGTACGCACCCCAGGCGGTCACCGTCGAGCCGGGGAACTACGTCACGGTCATACTCACGCTCGACGTCATCTAAGCCCGTTCCAGACCACGTGAAGGTGCCTGGGTTGGCGCGTCGCGTGAGATCATGAGTTGCCCGGACGACTGCTACCGAGCGACGTTGACGTGTCTGATATCGGCGTCCCGCCAGCCCAGACACCTGGGCGCATCCTCACTTCCGGCGATCCTCATCCCTGAGATTGGACACAACGAGGTCTGAGATGAAGATGACGAATGACACCTACTGTGTTGTCTTTCGGGGCAAGAGAACCGCTGAGCGCTATTACCGTGACAAGAGTGGTTGGTTGAAGGTGAGCACGCGAGGTCGCGTGTTTCGGATGACGGCCGAGCAAGTCTTGAACCACTTGCTACCCGCTCTGGCTTTCGGCGACAGATTGGGTTTGACGGTCAAGGTCGAGCACGACGAAGGTGCATATTGGAAGAGCCTTGCGAACGACCCGGAAGACAACTTGTGATTGCGACGCCTGGAGACGACGGCGACTGGGAAGCGGCCTGCCATTCCTCATGCTCGGCGCTCGGTCACCTGACCTGCCCCCCCCTCTGAAGCCCGCACTCTGCCCACGGGTGGGGTCCCTTCGGCGGGCGGGCTACGATCCGACGCCCCGGGCCGGGACCCACAAGGGCGACGGATTCTGGCCGCTGCCTGCGGTCACGGTGCAGGGTGGGGGTTGGGGGTTGGCGAGCCGCGCGAAGCGCGGCGAGCGGGGCCGACGGGACGCCCATGTCACGCTTGGGGCCACTTTGGCGGTCCTTCCCTCCTATCCCCGTCAGCGGTTGACCGGGGGGTCGCGGCACCATAGCATCGGCCCCGCGACTTCATACCCCCCGGCGACCTCGGAGGCGGCGACGAAACCCGATTTCACAGAGTTGACGCCCGTCCAGGTCGACCAGCCTCCTCCCGCCTGATCGTCGTGCGGCGCGGCTTCGCCGCGCCGCCCCCGCATCGACACGCCTGCAGCCGCCACCGGCGGTGCCACCACCGTCAACGCTCGCCGCATTCCGGTTGAACGCGGCGGCCGCATCCGTATACTTGCATCGTTTCTATTCAGGCAGGCAATCCGCATCTGGAGGCACCATGATCAAGGTAGTGGAATGGGGCACCGGCGAGATGGGGCAGGGGCTCCTCAAGTTCATCCTCGACCGCCCGAAGGACATCGACCTCGTCGGCTGCATCGTCACCAACCCGGCCAAAGAGGGCAAGACCGTCGGCGAGCTCCTCGGTCGGCCCGTGCGACGTGAAGATGACCACCGACTTCGAGAAGGTGCTGGCCACCAGGCCCGACGTCGTGTGCGTCAACACGCAGTCCAATCTGAACGAGGTCGAACCGCAGATCGTGCCCGCCGTCAAGGCCGGCGCCGACGTGATCTGCATCGCCGAGAAGCTCTCGTACCCGTGGGCCAGCGACCCCGAGCGCGCCGACATGTTCGACCGGCTGGCCAAGCAGAACAACGTCTCCATCCTGGGCACCGGCATCAACCCCGGCTTCATGCTCGACGCCCTGATCGTCATGTGGAGCTCCATCTGCCTGCGGATCGACAGCATCGAGGCCTCGCGCGTCAACGACCTCTCGCCCTTTGGCCCCACCGTCATGACCGGGCAGGGCGTGGGCACCACGGTCGAGCAGTTCGAGAAGGGCGTCGCCGACGGCAGCATCGTCGGTCACATCGGCTTTCCCGAGTCGATCCACCTCATCGCCAAGGCCCTGGGCTGGAAGATCGACGAGATCGTCGAGACGCGCGAGCCGATCGTCACCAAGGTCGAGCGTTCGACGCCGCACGTGAAGGTGCCGGCGGGCTGGGTGGCCGGCTGCAAGCAGGTGGGCAAGGGCTACATGAACGGCGAGCTCAAGATCCACCTCATCCATCCGCAGCAGATCCACCCGGAGCTCGCCGACCAGGGCACCGGCGACTACATCAAGATCGTCGGCGATCCCAACGTGAACATGGCCAACACCCCCGAGATCCCGGGCGGCAAGGGCACCTACGCCAGCACCGGCAACTACATTCCGCTCATGAAGGGCGCGCCGGCCGGCATGCTGACCGTCGTCGACATGCCGCTGCCGCGCTTCATGGCCCCCACGAAGTAGAGGGCTCCCCACAAAGCCACGAGGCAACGAAACAACGAAAGAACGAAAGAAGGACCGCATGACTGAGACACAGCAGGCCCACGCGGGCGACTGGGTCGAGGTCGAGTGCGTGCTGCTCGAACCCGCCGACAGGTCGGCGAACCTGCCGGCGGAGACCGCCGAGAAGCCGCTGATGATGTGGGTCAAGGGGTTCGCCGAGGGCCGGGCGGCCCTCGGCGAACCCGTCACGGTCGAGACCATGACGGGTCGCAAGGTCGCCGGCAAGCTGTCGGCGATCAACCCCGGGTACTTCCACACCTTCGGCGAGCCCATCCCCGAGCTCGTGCACATCGGCAAGGACCTGCGCGCCCAGCTTGCGGCCTATCGCGCCGCCGAGAGCGGGGGCGCCTGATGGCCACCAAGTTCGACGCCATCATGGCGCGCCGCGGCGAGATCATGCGCCGCGCGCTGGGCATGGACTACAGCGAGTTCGAGCTGTCGCCGATCGCCTTCGACTACGAGCGCATGATGGCCGACCACGGCTACAGCCTCGACGACATCGTCGAGATCCAGACCAAGGCCGGGGTCGGCCACACGCCGCTGCTCGAGCTGCGCAACCTGACCGACCTCGTGCGCTCGACCTGCGAGGCCGGCAGGGGGGCGCGGATCTTCGTCAAGGACGAGGCCGCCAACCTGGCCGGCGCCTTCAAGGACCGCCGCGCGTCGGTGAGCATCCACGTGGCCCGCGAGAAGGGCTACGAGGGCGTGATCGCGGCGACGTCGGGCAACTACGGCGCCGCCGTCGCCAGCCAGGCGGCCCGCGCCGGCCTCAAGTGCATCATCGTCCAGGAGTGCTACGACAGCCGTAAGATCGGCCAGCCCGAGATCGTCGAGAAGGCCCGCGTCTGTGAGGCCTACGGCGCCGAGGTCGTGCAGCTCACCGTCGGCCCCGAGCTCTTCTTCCACATGGTCGAGCTGCTCGACACGACCGGCTACTTCGCCGCCTCGCTGTACAGCTCGTTCGGCGTCTCGGGCATCGAGACGCTCGGCCTGGAGATCTCCCAGGAGATGCGCGCCCTGACCGGCGCCGACCCGACCGCCTGCGTCATCACCCACGCCGGCGGCGGCAACACCACCGGCACCGCCCGCGGCCTCAAACGCGCCGGCGCCACAGACACGGCGATCGTGAGCGCCTCGGTCGATCTGTCGGGCCTGCACATGGCCTCCGACACCGACTTCAACCGCAAGAGCTTCACCACCGGCCACACCGGCTTCGGCGTGCCGTTTGCCACCTGGCCCGACCGCGCCGACGTGCCGCGCAACGCCGCCCGGTCGCTGCGCTACATCGACCGCTACCTCACGGTCACCCAGGGCGAGGTCTTCTACGTGACCGAGGCCCTGGTCAAGCTCGAAGGCCTCGAGCGCGGTCCGGCCGGCAACACGGCCATGACGGCCGCCGTGTCGCTGGCCCGCGAGCTGCCCCGCGACGCGACGATCGTCGTGCAGGAGACCGAGTACACCGGCGCCGGCAAGCACCACTGGGCGCAGCTCAACTTCGCCAAGCAGATGGGCGTCGAGGTGCGGGCCGGCGACCCGCGCGACAACAAGCCCGGCACGGTGATCGTCATTCCGCAGCGTCTGGAGCAGATCCAGGCCAACGACTTCGACGTCGCCCGCATGCGCAGAAGCTACGTGCGCAACGCGGTCAAGGCGGCGCCCGAAGGCTATGTGCCGACGACCGACGACATCGCCTTCCTGGCGGCCGACACCAACACGACCGCGGCGGCCGTCGAGACGATGCTGGCGGAGCTCGCCGCCAAGGAGGCCTGAGGGCGATGCGCGAGGATACGTACCTGCAGGAACGAAGTCACCTCGCCGGCCTCTCCGACGAGCAGCTCGAGGCGCGTTTCTGGGCGCTGGCCGGGGAGATCGTCGAGCCGCTCGTCGAGCTTGCCCGCACGCACACCTCGCCGTCGATCGAGCGCAGCGTGCTGATGCGCATGGGGCTCGATTCACCGACGTGCATGGCCGTCGTTTCCGAGTGCGAGAAGCGCGGCCTGCTGGGTCACGGGGCCGGCCAGGTCGTGCTGCACTGCAGCTCGACCTGGAACTGCCCCGTGACCGAAGCCGCGCGCCGTCTGGCTGCCGGCGAGGGCTGGGACACAGTCGAGGCCAGATGGGGGGCGCGCCATGTCTGACGCGCCGCTGCAGCCCAACCAGAAGCTCGACATCCCGGCGCTGCTCGAGGGCATCGAGAACTACCGGCCGCGGCGCAGGGGCTGGCACTGGCGCGAGCCGGTGCCCGACCAGCGGCTCGGCCCGTTCACCTACAAGGAGACCTCGCAGGGGCTCAAGAACAGCGTGCCGCTGCCGGCCGCGCACTACTTCGGCGACATCGACCCGCAGCCCGACTGCGTGGTCACCACCGAGATCGCCAGCGGCCGCTTCGAAGACGACATCCGCCGCATGCGCATGGCCGCCTGGCACGGCGCCGACCACATGATGGTCATCCGCACCGCCGGTCAGAGCCACATGGACGGCCTGCTCGAGGGCACGCCCGAAGGCGTCGGCGGCATCGCCGTCACCCGCAAGCAGGTGCGCGCCACCCGCAAGGCGATCGACCTGATCGAAGACGAGGTCGGCCGGCCGATCAACTTCCACTCCTACGTGAGCGGCGTGGCCGGTCCCGAGATGGCCGTCATGTTCGCCGAGGAGGGCGTCAACGGCGCCCACCAGGACCCGCAGTACAACGTCCTGTACCGCAACATCAACATGTACCGCAGCTTCGTCGACGCCGCCGTGGCCAAGCACGTCATGGCCAGCGTGCGCATGGCCCAGATCGACGGCGCCCACAACGCCAACGCCACGGCCCGCGAGGCCTGGAAGGTCATGCCCGAGCTGCTCGTCCAGCACGCCATCAACTGCGCCTACTCGGTGGCGGCCGGCATGCCAAAGCAAGACATCTGCCTGTCGACCGTGCCGCCCGACGCGCCGCCGGCGCCCTGCATGCGCATGGACCTGCCCTACGCGGTCGCCCTGCGCGACCTGTTCGGGCAGTACCGCATGCGCGCCCAGCAGAACACGCGCTACATGGAGTCGTGCGGCCGCGAGGCGACCGTCTCGCACGTCATGAACCTCATGATCAGCCGCCTGACGAGCGCCGACATCCAGAGCACGATCACCCCCGACGAGGGCCGCAACGTGCCCTGGCACTACAACAACGTGCACGCCGTCAACACCGCCCGCCAGTCGCTCGTGGGCATGGATGGCCTGCGCGAGTTCGTCAAGCTCGATCTCGACAATCCCGAGTTCCGCGACAAGGTCCGCGAGCTCAAGGAGCGCGCCGTGCTGTTCCTCGAGGCGATGGTGCGCGAGGGCGGCTACTTCGCCGCGGTCGAGCAGGGCTACTTCGTCGACTCCGGCATCTATCCGGAGACCAACGACGACGGCATCGTGCGCTACGCCGACGCCGGCGTCGCGGCCGGCACCATCGTGCCACGGGCCGGCGATTACCTGGCGCCGGTCTGCCATCACTTCGGGGAGAACCACCTGCCGGAGGAGCTCGCCAGGCCCTGCGACCTCATCGGCGGCTGCACGCTGTGTGACGGCGAGAAGGTGCCCTTCACCGGCGAGCTCGACCCCGACGACAACGTCGACGTGCGCCTGGAGCGCACCGCCGAGCTGCGCGAGAAGGGCCTGCTCAAGCCCGAGGTCGAGTGGGCCGGCGACGGCATCGTCGTGGTCACGCTCTTCCTGCCGGCGCCGGAGCGCGTGGCCGAGTTCGCCGCCCTCGAGCTGGCCAGGGCGATGAACCTGCGCGACCCCGAGGTCATCCACAAGCAGGTGATGCACCCGGCCGAGGGCACGCTGCTCGAGGTCAAGGGCCGGCTCGACGCGACCGTCGACCCGGCCACCCTCGTCATTCCGCCCATGCCCGACATCCTGTCGGCCGACGAGGTCCGCGCCTTCGTCAAGGAGCACGGCCTCAAGGTGGTCGGGGCGACGGTCGGCGAAGACGAGCACTCGGTCGGCATGCGCGAGATCATCGACATCAAGCACGGCGGCCTCGAGGGCTACGGCGTGGCCTGCGAGTACCTGGGCACCTCGGTGCCCGTCGAGAAGGTGCTCGACGCCGCCATCGAGCACGCCGCCGACGCGGTGCTGATCTCGACGATCATCACCCACGGCGACGTCCACCGCCAGAACATGCAGAAGCTCGCCGACCTCGCCGTCGAGAAGGGCGTGCGCGACAAGCTGCTGCTGATCGCCGGCGGTACGCAGGTCACCGGCGAGCTGGCCCGCGGCTGGGGCATGGACGCCGGTTTTGGACGCGGCACGAAGGGCATCGACGTCGCCTCGTTCATGGTCAAGGCCCTGCGCGAGCGGGAGAAGTAGCGCGTGGCCGCCACTGGCAGCGCGGCACGGGGGGCGGGCGGCGCCGCAGGCGCCGCCCGCCCCATCGACGCCCTGGTCGCCGAGATCGGCTCGACGACGACGGTCGTCTCGGCCTTCGACGGCCTGAGCGGCTATCCGGCAACACGGCCGGCGCTGCTGGGGCAGGGCATGGCGGCGACCTCGGCGGCGGCCGGCGACGTCACGGTCGGCGTCGGCGCGGCGCGAGCGGCCCTCGAAGAGCAGACGGGGCCGCTCGCGCCGCGCCTCACCCTGGCCACGAGCTCGGCTGCCGGCGGGCTGCGGATGACCGTCCACGGGCTCACCCAGCGCATGACGGCCATGGCTGCCCGCGAGGCCGCGCTGGGGGCCGGCGCGGTCGTCACCTATCAGACGGCCGGCCTGCTGCGCGACCATGACCTGGGCCGGATCGAGGAGGCCCGCCCGAGCCTCGTGCTGCTGGCGGGCGGGGTCGAGGGCGGCGACTGCGAGACGGTGCTGGCCAACGCCCGGCGGCTGTGCGAACTGTCGCTGCGGCCGATCGTCGTGTACGGCGGCAACTCGGTCGTCGCCGAGGAGTCCCGAGAGCTGCTCGAGCGGGCCGGTTTTCGCGTGCACGTGACCAGCAACGTCTACCCGGCGGTCGACGAGCTCGACATCGTGCCGGCCCGCGCGGTCATCCACGACGCCTTCGAGGAGCACATCGTCCAGGCGCCCGGCATGGAGCGCATCGGCGAGGTCGTGAGTGGCCGCATCCTGCCGACGCCGGGCGCCGTGCTGCTCGCCGCGGAGCGCCTGGCCGACGAGCTCGGCGATCTCGTCGTCGTCGACGTGGGCGGAGCGACCACCGACGTGCACTCGATCACCGACGGCAGTCCCGAGTACCTGCCCATCCAGACCGAGCCCCAGGTTCACAGCCGGCGCACGGTCGAAGGCGACCTGGGGACCTTTGTGAGCGCGGCCCACGTGGCTGCGGCGATGCCCGCCGCAGACCGTCCGGCGGAGCTGCCGCCGGCGCTGCCCACGACCGCCGCCCAGGTCGAGGCGGCCCGCTCGCTGGCGGCGTTCTGCGCCCTCACGGCCGTGCAGCGTCACGCCGGCCGCCTCGCCGCCCTCTACACGCCGACCGGCCGCCAGACCGTCGCCCGCGGTCGCGACCTCACGGCCTGCCGGCTGCTGATCGGCACGGGCGGCGGGCTGACCCGGTTGCCCGGCGGCCTCGAGATGCTCGCGGCTACGCGCGGAAGCAACGGCGGCGATCGGCTGCTGCCGCCCGCCGAGGCGCGCTGCGCGCTCGACTCCGACTACATCCTGGCCGACTGCGGCGCCCTGCTCTCCCACTTCGACGGCGCCGCGGTGGTGGCGCTCATGAACGCCAGCCTGGGCACACCCGCGGTGTAGCGTCCGGCCGGCGGAGCGTCAGCCGTTCACGGTGATGGCGCCGGCCGGGCAGGTCTGCAGGCAGCGATGACAGCGGATGCAGCGGCCTGCGTTGCTGGCCACCGCGTGGCTGCCGCTCGCATCCCAGGCGAACACGCCCACCGGGCACACGCTCAGGCAGCGCCCGCAACCCACGCAACTCGAGGCGGTGACGCTCACCAGGACCGCCCCGGTCGCGCCGCCCTGCGGCGCGGTCCCTGAGCCACCGCCGTCGCCCGATGCGCCGGAGGCCGCGCCCGCGCCGTTCGTTGCGCCGTTCGTCGCGCCGCCGTTCGCCTGCGTCTGGCCGCCGCCGGCCTGGGGGGCGCCGCCCGACCCGTGCACGGCATCGGCCGTCACGGCGCCCAAGCGGGAGAGCAGGTCGCCGCCCAGCACCGCGAGAGCGAGACCGCCGACCGCACCGGCCACGAAGCGCCGCCGGGTGATGCGGCGCCGGTCGGGGCGTCCGGCGGCGCGGTAGGTCGCGTAGCCGGCGGGAGCGGCGCTGCCGGAGCTTGCCACCCGGCCGGGCGGCGGCCGTGTCGCCTGGTCGGCGACGGCTGTTTGGTCGCGGCGACCGCTGGTCGCCGGCGCGTCGGCCGGAGCCGCGGCAGGCGCCCGGGCGGTGCGTCGCGCGGGCGTATCGGCCGAGCCGAATGTGCGGCGCGTCATGGTGACGATCCAGCGGTAGTGCAGCGCCGCGTGGACGAGCACGCCGACGGTGGCCACGACACCGCTCCAGTCGTGCAGCCAGTGCCACGTGCGAAAGGAGATGCCCAGCATGCCCGGCATGCCGAGGGAGAGCGCGCGGATGGCGCCGGGAGGCAGCAGGAAGAGGATGCCGGTGACGGCGGCGACGAGGAACGCGGCCGCGATCACCGCGTCGACTGCGTAGTTGAGCTGTGCTCGTTTCATGGCGGACCGTCTTTCGTCTCAAGGTCTCGCGTCGATCGCCCCGACCCGGTCGATACGCGCCTGACATTGGGCGGTTCTCCATGGCGTGGACAAAGCCCGCCGCAGAGGTAGACCATGATAGGCAGGCGTTTCTTAAGTCCACGTGATGAAAACCGCAGGTGGCGTGAAGACGGCAGCGTGAGGACGACGGCGTGAAGTCGGCGGCGCGATGCGGCGGCGCGACGTCCGCCGCGACGCCGCTAGACACGCGGCGCGATCGGCGGCTTGCACGTGCGGCGCCGTCCGTCATAAGCTTCTGTATCAAGATTATGCAGGGAGGAGCATGACGGCTCGCGCGACGCTCAGCATCGATCTCGACAAGATCACCGACAACGCCCGCCGGGTGGTCGCCGCGCTGGACGGGCGGCACGTCGTGGCGGTCACCAAGGTGACCTGCGGCACGCCCGAGGTCGGACGGGCGATGCTGGCCGGCGGCGCCCGGGCGCTCGGCGAGTCGCGCCTCGAAAACGCCGCGCGCCTGCGCGCCGCCGGCATCGAGGCTCCCATCTGGCTCCTGCGTTCGCCCACGCCGGCGCTGGCCGCCGATGCCGTGCGCCTCACCGACGTCTCCCTGGAGAGCGAGCTCGAGACCGTGCTCGCCCTCGAGCGCGCCGCCGGCGAAGCGGGGCAGAGGCACGGCGTGATCGCCATGGTCGACCTGGGCGACCTGCGCGAGGGCATGCTGCCGGCCGACCTGCCGGCGTTCGCCGACGCCGTCGAGCGGCTCGAGCACGTCGAGCTGGCGGGCATCGGCGTCAACCTCACCTGCTACGGCGCGGTGTGCCCGACGGCCGCCAACCTCGGCGAGCTGGCCGCGCTCGCCGGCCTCGTGGAGCGCCGCCTGGGCCGTCGTCTTGCCTTCGTGTCGGGCGGCAACTCGAGCAGCATCGGCCTGACGGTCGCCGGCGGCCTGCCGCCGGCGATCAACAACCTGCGCATCGGCGAGACCATCCTGCTCGGTGTCGACACGCTCACGCGGCAGCCCACCCTCGGGCTGCACCGCGACGCCTTCGTCGTCGAGGCGCCGGTGATCGAATGCAAGGTCAAGCCGAGCATGCCGACGGGCGAGACCGCCCAGGACGCTTTCGGCAACCGTCCGACGTTCGTCGACCGCGGGCCGCGGCGGCGCGCCATCTGCGCCCTCGGGCGCCAGGACGCGCCGCCCGACGGTCTCGTGCCCGTCGACCCGCGCGTCGAGGTGCTCGGCGCCTCGAGCGACCACCTCATTCTCGACGTCGAGGCGCTCGAGCCGCCGCCACGTCCGGGCGATCTCATCGCGTTCGTGCCCAACTACGGCGCGACGTTGCAGCTCAGCACGTCGCCGTACGTCGACACGTCGTTTGCCGACTCCGCCGGCCTGACACAGCAGATCGTGGCGCGGAGCACCCCAACCATCGAACAGGAGTGAGCATGGCCGACAGAACGAAGGTCCTGATCATGGGAGCCGCGGGCCGCGACTTCCACAACTTCAACACCTACTTCCGCGACAACGAGCACTACGAAGTCGTGGCCTTCACGGCCACCCAGATCCCTTTCATCAACGACCGCAAGTACCCGGCCGCCCTGGCCGGCAGGCTCTACCCGAACGGCATCCCGATCCACGACGAATCCGAGCTGTCGGCGCTCGTCAAAAAGCACCGCGTCGAGCAGGTCGTCTTTGCCTACTCGGACGTGCCCTACGAGTACCTGATGCACCGCTCGGCGCTCGTCAACGCGCTGGGCGCCGACTTTCGCCTGATGGGCCCCGACCACACGATGGTCAAGTCGACCAAGCCGGTGATCGCCGTCTGCGCCGTCCGCACGGGCGCCGGCAAGAGCCAGACCACGCGCAAGATCCAGACCATGCTGCGCGAGGCCGGCAGGAAGGTCGTCTCCATCCGTCACCCCATGCCTTACGGCGACCTGGTCAAGCAGCGCGTGCAGCGCTTCGCGACGGTCGAGGACCTCGCCAAGAACGAGTGCACGATCGAGGAGATGGAGGAGTACGAGCCGCACGTCGTGGCCGGCAACGTGATCTACGCCGGCGTCGACTACGAAGCGATCGTGCGCGAGGCCGAGAAAGAGGCCGACGTCATCCTCTGGGACGGCGGCAACAACGACTACAGCTTCTACCGGCCCGATCTCTACATCACGGTCGCCGATCCGCTCCGGCCCGGCGACGGCCTCGTCTACTACCCCGGAGAGGTCAACCTGCGCCTCGCCGACGTCATCGTGATGAACAAGATCGACTCGGCCGACCGGGCCGGCATCGAAGCCGAGCTCGAGGCCGTGCGCTCGGTCAACCCGACCGCCCAGATCGTCATGGCCGCCTCGCCGGTGACCGTCGACGACCCGGCCGCCGTCAGGGGCAAGCGCGTCCTGGTCGTCGAAGACGGCCCCACGCTCACCCACGGCGAGATGAAGTACGGCGCCGGCACGGTGGCCGCGCGGCAGCTCGGCGCCGCCGGGTTCATCGACCCGCGGCCCTTTGCCACCGGCGAGATCAAGGCGACCTTCGAGAAGTACCCCAACATCGGCGTGCTGCTGCCCGCCATGGGATACTCCGAGCAGCAGCTCAAAGACCTGGAGACGACGATCAACGCCTCCGGCGCCGACGTGGTCGTGATCGGCACGCCGATGGACCTGCGCCGCATCGTCAAGATCAAGCTGCCGGCCGTGCAGGTCAGGTACGACCTTCAGGAGATCGGTCACCCGACCCTCGAAGACGTCCTGCGCGAGCACAAGTTCATCTGAGAAGCGAAGGAGGCTGCATGACGGCGCTGCAGGACCGCGTCACCGACCTGGGGCTCACCGGCCGGGACTTCCTCACGATCCACGACTACGCGCCGGCCGAGGTAGGCGCCCTGCTCGATCTGGCGGTCGAGCTGAAGGCCGCCCAGAAGCGGGCCGAGGCGCACCGGCTGCTCGCCGGCAAGGCGGTCGGCATGATCTTCACCAAGACCTCGACGCGCACGCGTATCTCGTTCGAGGTCGGCATCGCCCAGCTCGGCGCCCAGCCGCTCTTTCTGAATGCAGGCGACATTCAGCTGCGCGTCGGCGAGACGATCAAAGACACGGGCCACGTGCTGTCGCGCTATCTCGACGCCATCATGATCCGCACTTTCGCCCAGGCCGACGTGGTCGACCTCGCGACGAGCGCCACCATCCCCGTCATCAACGGCCTGACCGACGACCATCACCCCTGCCAGGCGATGGCCGACGCCCTCACGATCAGGGAGCACTGCGGCGGCCTCGAGGGGCGCACGCTCGTCTACTCGGGCGACGGCAACAACGTGGCCCACTCGCTGGCCGAGGTGGGCGCCAAGACCGGCATGCGCGTCGTGATCTGCACGCCGCACGACTACCGGCCCGACGAAGCGATCATCGCCCGGGCGCGCGCGGATGCCGCCCAGACAGGGGCGACGATCGAGCTCACGAGCGACCTGCGCGCAGCGGTGCGGGGCGCCGACGTCATCTACACCGACACCTTCACCAGCATGGGCCAGGAGGCCGAGCACGACATGCGCCTCGCCGCCCTGCGCGCCTACCAGGTCAACGACGAGCTGCTGAGCTTGGCCGGGCCGCAGGCGCGAGTCATGCACTGCCTGCCGGCGCACTGGGGCGAGGAGGTGACCGAGGCGGCGCTCTACGGCCCGCAGTCGGTGGTCTTCGATCAGGCCGAGAACCGCCTGCACGCCCAGAAGGCGATCATGGCGGCGCTGATCGGCTGACGGCCGGCGACGGCGGGCGTCAGATCCAGTTGCGAAACCACATGAGGTGGTAGAAGTGCGCCGTCGAGATGCTCAGGTCGATGAGGATCGGCAGAAAGGCAAGACAGACGCCCGTGACCGCCCCCGCGTAAACCCACGTTATGTAGGGCCAGAGTCCGCGAGCGCGCGGCCACACGAACAGGATGAGCAGGAGCAACCCGACCACCAGGCCGGCCACGGCCACGACCAGCCGGGCGAAGTCCGGCGAGACCTGGTTCGGCAGTTGCCAGACAAACCAGGCCACGGCGTGACCGATCTGGTACCAGAACAGGGCGACGATCACGGCGGCGGCTCCGTAGCAGAGCGCGGCCCAGTGCACCCGCGGCAGACGTGCGCGCGACAGCTCGCGCAGGATCATGGCGACGGCCAGCGCCAGGAAGGGCGCCACGGGCGTCAGGTAGTACATGAACGACGTGCGCGTCGTCTTTAGCCACGGCAGGTAGAGCAAGGCCACGATCAGCGGCAGCAGGGCGAGCTCGCGATCGCGTCTCACGCACGCCAGCACGAAGAGACCGACGAGGGCCGGCACCGAGGCCCACCACAGCAGCGGGTTGCCGATCGAGATGATGCCGTGCACGGCGCCGCCTATGTTCTGGTAGTAGTACCAGACCGGCCGGTAGTCGAAGATCCAGGTGTAGGCGCGCGAGGCGTAGGTGTGGGTGGCGTGCAGGTTCTCGTTGAACCACCACATCTGGTGCTGGAGCGCCCACCACTGCGACAGCGTGTGGCGGCCCTTGACGAAGTAGACCGTGTAGCTCGCGAAGTACAGGACGGCCGGCAGGGCGGCCAGGGCGATGAGGGGCAGGAAGGCGTCGTTCATCGCCTGCACGGCGGCTGTGAGGGCCGGCTGGCGCCACGAGCGGCGCCGGTAGAGCAGCATGATGGCGGCGGCCGCCGCCAGGGCGAAGGCGCCCGACCACTTCGTGCCCAGGCCGAGACCGCCGGCCAGCCCGCAGAGAAACAGCCAGCGTAGCCGGTGGCCGGTCTGCACGTAGCGCAAGGCGAGGTAGACGCACAGCACCGACCAGAAAGCCACGAAGATGTCGAGGGTGGCGATGCGCGACTGGACGATGCCCAGAAAGTCGGAGGCGGCGAGGATCAGGCCCAGCAGCGCCCACACCGGCGCGAGGCCGAGCCGGCGGCCGATCGGATAGATCAGGACGAGCAGGAGCGTGCCCGTGATCGCCGGCACGATCCTCCAGCCGAACGACGTGTTGCCGAAGGCCGCCTCGCCCACCGCGATCGCGAACTTGCCGTATTCGGGGTGCGGCCAGGAGATCTCCTTGCCGGGCTCCCACGAGTAGAGCGGCATGGGGCCCAGATAGCCGTCGAGGATGGTGTGGGCGTCCCTGGCGTAGTAGGTCTCGTCGAAGACCAGCACGTTGGGCCGCTGGAGCTCGTAGAGGCGCACCGTGGCCGAGGCGATGAGGATGAGGATGACGGCCGTGACGATCACGCTCGGGGCGCGCTCGAGGTGGCGCTGCCCCGACCGCTCGCGAGCGACGCGGTCGCCGGCGTGCTCCTGGGGCGCGAGGGGCCTCTCGCTGAGCTGCCTGGTCCTTGCCATCCGGGCCATTATAGACAGATAGCCGGCGCCGGGCTTCTCGCAGGGTTCTTGCGTGTCACCCGCCGCTGCGCCTCATGCCGTCGGCCACGAGCCACGCCAGCCCGATCGCGATCAGGCAGTCCCCGACGCTGAAGACGTTGGCCAGCGGCAGCCAGTGGGGCACCGCGAGAATGTCGCCCAGGAACCGCAGCTGCGTGGCCGCACCGGCGAGCTCGGAGTTGTTGTGCGGTCGGCTCGACTCCGACAGGCCGGCGAACCGCAGGGCCGCGGCGCTGGCCGGCATGTAGCCGCCGTTCAGGGCGATGGCGATGGTGTTCGCCAGGACGCCGAGGCCGAAGCAGACGATGGGCGCTCGTCTCAGGTTGGCCGCCACGAAGGCCAGCAGCAGGCCGTACGAGGTCACGTGCATGATGACGCGAGCCATGTCGGGCAGCGGTCGGCTGAGCGGCGAGAAGGCCACGACCTGCAGCAGCAGGGCCACCACAGCGGTCCACGGCAGCCTCAGGGTGACGTGCTCGAGATTGCCGATCGATCCCCCGAGCGCGGCGCCGGCGAGCAGGCCGCCGGCGAGCGCGATCACGAGGACGAGCACGACTCCTCGGTGGCGGTGGGAAGGGCAACCAGGCGAGGTTGCTCGGCGCCCCGGTAGCAGGCGATGAACGCCTCGACCAGGTCGGGGTCGAACTGCCGCCCGGCACCGCGGCGCAGCTCGGCGAGGGCGATCTCGGGTGGCAGCGCCGCCCTGTAGGGGCGGTCCGAAGTCATGGCGTCGTAGGCGTCGGCCACGGTGATCACCCGGGCGCCGAGCGGGATGTGGGTGCCGGCGAGACCGTCGGGGTAGCCTCTGCCGTCCCAGCGCTCGTGATGGTGGCGAATGTAGTCGCGGCCCTTGCGATACATGCTGAACTGGCCGGCGAGCTCGCTGCCGTCGGCGGGGTGGGCGATGATCGCCTTGCGCTCGTCGGCGGTCAGCGACGCCTGCTTGTAGAGGATCCGGTTGTCGGTCGCGATCTTGCCCAGGTCGTGGACCCGTGCGGCCGAGACGATCAGGTCGATCTCCTTGCGCGGCAGGTCGAGATGATGGGCGATGTCGCCGGCGTACTCGGCTACGCGCTGCGAGTGGGCGTAGGTGTACTCGTCGCGCTTGTCGACCGTGTCGGCCAGCAACGCCAGCGCGTGGTCGGTTTCGCTCTGCAGGTTGCCGTACAGCTTGAACCCGGTGTAGATGACGAGGATCAGGAACGGGAAGTAGAGGATGTTCCAGGGACTGTCCTGATAGGCGAAGGCCAGGAGCGCGCCGAGCGGGGTCATCGACACGTAGAGGATTCCCATCTCGCGAAACGACGCCATCCACTCGTGAAAGAACGAACGCCCCGACAAGCTGATGATGCCGGCCACGAGGGTGTCGTTGACCAGCAGGAAGATGACCGCCGAGACGGCGATCGCCAGCGCGTCGGCCTTCAGGTCGACCGGTCCCGCGACCCTGAGCTGCCGGTAGACGATCGCGGCGAGCCCGGCGGTAAGGCAGACCTGGCTGCTGTTGAACAGGACGCGGCTCCAGTGGCGCCGCGAGATGATCAGGTCGCTGCCCACGACCCCGCACACCGCCACGGTGCTCGCGAAGGCGGGGCCGTAGAGCAGCGTGGCCGCAAAGGCGACCGTGAGCGACAGCGACATGCTGCCCTCAAAGCTCGACGCGACCGCCCAGCGCTCGCTGGCGATCGCGGCGAACACGAACACGGCGAGGTCGGTCCAGTGACCCGGGGGGAAGGTGTGGAGCGTCGCGGCGAACATCAGCGCCGCGGCCACGGTGACGAGGCCGATGTATGTTGCCACCGCTGGCGACACCCTGGATGAAACAGGCTGCGCCGCCGCTGGTGGCTGCTCGGTCATGATCGGCTGCTGGTTATGCTAGAGCGCTACGAGTGTCGCGAGCGCGATCGGTCGCCCGTCCGCTCAGTCCCACTTCAGCCAGGCGCCGCTGGTCACGGCCAAGGCGACCACGAGCGCCAGCACGATAGCTACTCTGCTGCAAAGCAGGGTCTTCATCTTTTCAGTCTCCCTCTCTAAGGCGTGCAGTGGCTGGGTCTGCGCTGCGATCAGCAGCCCCACTTCTTGAACGCGCCGCTCGCGAGTGCGAGCGAGACGACCAGCGCCACGAGCGCGAGCTTAGGGTACTTGCTGTTGACCAACTTCATCTGAGCCTCCCCTCTAGGTGTGCGATCCCCACCAGATCGACCAGCGTGTCCGGCGTCCCGCAATTGAGCGCGCGCGAACACTTCTGATCCCAGTGTAGGACGGTATCGGCAGGCTCGCCACCGGACTTGAACTTGGCACGACGCCCGGGCAGGCTCGAAAAGCGCGTCCGGGCGTTCGGTCGATGAGACTCATACTGGATTGGCAACACTTGTTGGCGCAGTCTGCGCCAGGTCCCGCCGTGACCGGCGCCGATGTCATCGCGGCGGCGACAAGGCGATGAGCGTCCGCGTGTGGTGTTGGCCCGCTGCATGTGATATCACTCACAAGGCTTCAGAGGCCGCCGCGACCGCTCCGGCAGGCAGGCCGAAGACCCGAACGTCTGTTCTCAACGTCAACGCAGGCCGCAGGTGCGCCTCCGCGCGCCGGCGGCGACAAGGGAGGAACCGCCAGATGACCGACCAGCAACACGAGGTGCTCGCTACGGTAAAGGACACAGTCGCCAACCCGGCGCCGCTCGGGCTCATGGCATTCGGTGTCACCACGGTGCTCCTCAACCTGCACAACGCCGGTCTCTTCGGCATGAACACCATGATCCTCGCCATGGCGGTCTTCTACGGCGGCCTGGCCCAGGTCGTGGTCGCGGTCCAGGAGTACAAGAACAACAACGTGTTCGGCGCCACGGCCTTTGCCTCATACGGCCTGTTCTGGCTGTCCTTCGTCGGCATGCTGGCGTTTCCCAAGTGGATGGGCTTGGACGCGCCGAGCACGACCGCCGTTGGCTGGTATCTTCTCGCCTGGGGCGTGTTCACGGGGCTCATGTTCATCGCCACGCTGCGCATCAACGTCTCGCTGCAGGTGGTCTTCGGCAGCCTGACCATCCTCTACGTCCTGCTCGCCATCGCCACCTGGTCCGGCAACGCGACGCTCGGTAAGGTCGCCGGCTGGGAGGGTATCTTCGTCGGCCTGTCGGCGATGTATGGGTCCATCGCCCAGATCTGGAACGAGGTCTACGGCCACGTCGTGCTGCCGCTCGGCCAGGTCCAGAGGTCACGCTCCGTAAGGGTGACGCCGTCGACGAGCGGCCGCTAGGCTGCCGCCTCGCCGCATGCGGGGGCGGGCTGCTCGTCTCGAGCAGCCCGCCCCAACGCCTCGTCTCGCGGGCGCGCCGGCGCCCCCGTCAACAGCCGTGTCGCCTCCATTCCCAGGTATATCCTTACCATCGTGAAGGGAACGAGCGCGCGCCGCTTGCGCGCCGGCTTCACAGGGAGTGGAGGTTGCCATGAGCGCCGTCGGATCGGACCGCGTGGTGCGCGCCCCGCGGGGCACACAGTTGAGCTGCAAGGGCTGGCAGCAGGAGGCCGCCCTGCGCATGCTGATGAACAACCTGGACCCCGAGGTCGCCGAGCGCCCCCAGGACCTCGTGGTCTACGGCGGCGCCGGCAAGGCGGCGCGCAGCTGGGCGGCCTTCGACGCGATCGTGGCCGCCCTGCGGCGCCTGAACGACGACGAGACCCTGCTCGTGCAGTCGGGCAAGCCGGTCGGCGTCTTTCAGACCCACGAGTGGGCGCCGCGCGTGCTCATCGCCAACGCCAACCTGGTGGGCGACTGGGACAACTGGGACGAGTTTCGCCGCCTCGACGCGCTGGGCCTCACGATGTACGGCCAGATGACGGCCGGCTCGTGGATCTACATCGGCACGCAGGGCATCCTGCAGGGCACCTACCAGACCTTCGCAGCCGCCGGCGAGAAGCACTACGGCTCAGACCTCGCCGGCCGTCTCGTGCTCACCGCCGGCCTGGGCGGCATGGGCGGCGCGCAGCCACTGGCGGTGACCATGGCCGGCGGCGTCGCCCTGTGCGTCGAGGTCGACCCGCTGCGCATCGCGCGGCGCCTGGAGACCGGCTACCTGGACTGCTCGACCGAGTCGACAGACGAGGCCCTGCGCTTCGCGGCGGCGGCGATCAACGCCAAGCAGCCGCTGTCGATCGGCCTGCTGGGCAACGCCGCCGATGTCTATCCCGGAGCTCGTGCGCCGCGGCGTCACCCCCGACCTGGTGACCGACCAGACCTCGGCCCACGACACCTTGAACGGCTATGTGCCCAACGGGATGAGCTTACGACGGAGGCGCTGCGCGCTGCGCGCGCAGCGACCCCGGCGAGTACGTGACGCGCGCCGTCGCGGCGATCGTCGAGCACGTGCGAGGCGATGGTCGCTC
This sequence comes from uncultured Actinomycetes bacterium, assembly GCA_963751565.1. Taxonomy (GTDB): domain Bacteria; phylum Actinomycetota; class Thermoleophilia; order UBA2241; family UBA2241; genus Bog-752. The sequence goes on from CAVVVA010000005.1 coordinate 371,753, forward strand.
TGCAGAAGGCCGGCAGCAACGTCTTCGACTACGGCAACAACATCCGCGGCGAGGCGAAGGCGGCCGGCTACGCCGACGCCTTTGCCTTCCAGGGCTTTGTACCGCTCTACATCCGGCCGCTGTTCTGCCGTGGCAACGGTCCCTTCCGCTGGGCGGCGCTGTCGGGCGATGCGGCCGACATCGCGCGCACCGACCGGGCCGTGCTCGAGACCTTCCCCGACAACGAGATGGTCACCCGCTGGATCCGCATGGCCGCCGAGAAGGTGCACTTCCAGGGCCTGCCCTGCCGCATCTGCTGGCTCGAGTACGGCGAACGGGCGAAGATGGGCGAGGTCTTCAACGAACTGGTGGCCAACGGCGAGGTCAAGGCGCCGCTGGTGATCGGTCGCGACCACCTCGACTCGGGTTCGGTGGCCTCGCCCTACCGCGAGACCGAAGCCATGCGCGACGGCTCCGACGCGATCGCCGACTGGCCCATCCTGAACGCCCTATTAAACACGGCGGCGGGCGCCTCGTGGGTGAGCTTCCACAACGGCGGCGGTGTGGGCATCGGCAAGAGCCTGCACGCCGGCATGGTGGTGGTGGCCGACGGCACCGAGATGATGGCGCAGCGTCTGCGCCGCGTGCTCACCTGCGACCCCGGCACGGGCGTCATGCGCCACGCCGACGCCGGCTACCCCGAGGCGCTGGCCGCCGCGGCTGAGCTCGGCGTCGACCTGCCGATGGCGGGATCGTGACGTGAGCCAGAGGGCCGACTTCATCCTGCGCCACGCGGGCGAGCTGGTGACGCTGGCGCCGGCGGCCGTGAGGGCCGCCGGCGCCAGCGTCACTCCCGACGACGACGGCCTCGGTGTGATCGCCGACGGCGCCCTGGCGGCGCGCGACGGCCGCATCGTCTGGGTGGGCCGCGAGGCGGAGCTCGGCGGCGCCGTCGCGCCGCTCGACGGCGCCGCCGAGCTCGACGCGGCCGGCGCCTGCGTGGTCCCGGGGTTCGTCGACGCTCACACCCACGCGGTGTTCGCCGGTTCGCGCGCCGACGAATACGCGGCCCGGCTGGGCGGCGTGAGCTACGCCGCCATCCTGGCGTCGGGCGGCGGCATCAACGCCACCGTCGCCGCGACCCGCGCCGCGACCCTCGAGGAGCTGACGGCGATCACGCTCGCACGGTTCGATTCGTTCCTGGCCCACGGCACGACGACGCTCGAGGTCAAGAGCGGCTACGGCCTCTCGACCGAGCACGAAGCGAAGATCCTGACGGCGGCGGCGGCGGCGGGTCATCCGACCCGCCGCCGCCTCACCCTCCTCGGGGCCCACTTCACGCCGACCGAGCTGGTCGGGCGCGACGACGAGTTCATCGACCTGGTCTGCGACGAGATGCTGCCCTCGCTGCGCGGCCGGGCCGACTTCGTCGATGTGTTCTGCGACGAGGGCGCCTTTACCGTGCCGCAGTCGCGCCGGGTGCTCGAGGCGGGGAGGAGGCTGGGGTACGGTCTCAAGATCCACGCCGACGAGCTGGCGCGTTCGGGCGGCGGTCTGCTGGCCGCCGAGCTCGGGTGCGTCTCGGCCGACCATCTGGTGCACGCCACCTTCGAGGAGATCGCGGCGCTGCGCGCCGCCGGCGTCGTGGCCGTCGTGCTGCCGGGCACGAGCTTCACGCTTCATCAGGCCTACGCGCCGGCGCGCGAGATGCTCGACGGCGGCCTCGAGGTGGCCCTGGCCACCGACTTCAACCCCGGCACCTGCTACTGCGAGAACATGCAGCAGATGATCGCCCTGGCCTGCCAGGAGATGCGCCTGACGCCCGCCCGGGCGCTGCGCGCGGCCACGCTCGGCGGCGCGGCCGCGCTCGGCCTGGGGGACGAGGTCGGCAGCCTCGAGGTCGGCAAGTCGTGCGATCTGATCGTGCTCGAGGCGGCGAGCCGCCATGAGCTGCCCTATCACTTCGGCGTGAACCTGGCGGCGCTCGTCGTCGCCGGCGGCAGGCTCGCAGCCCGCGGCGGCGTGCCCTGCTACGACGGCCGGGAGAAGTCGTGACGCTGATCGAGTGTGTCCCCAACTTCTCCGAGGGCCGCCGGCCCGAGGTCGTCGACGAGATTGCCGCCGCCATCGCCGGCACGCCGGGCGTGACGCTCCTCGACCGCCAGAGCGACGGCCACCACAACCGCAGCGTGCTCACCTTCGTCGGCGAAGCGGCGGCGGCGCAGGAAGCCGCCTTTCGCGCCGTCTCAGCCGCTGCCCGGCTGATCGATCTCAACCGGCACGAGGGCGCCCATCCGCGCTTCGGGGCCACCGACGTCGTGCCCTTCGTACCGGTCGGAGTCGACGACATGCCGGTCTGCATCGAAACCGCGCACGGGCTCGGGATCCGCGTCGGCGCCGAGCTGGGCATCCCCGTCTATTTCTACGAAGAGGCCGCCCGGCGGCCCGAGCGGCGCAACCTGGCCGACGTGCGCCGCGGCGAGTTCGAGGGCCTGCGCGACGAGATCGGCCGCGACCCGGCGCGCGCCCCCGACGAAGGACCGGCGGCCGTGCACCCGCGGGCCGGCGCCGTGGCCATCGGCGCCCGCCCGGCGCTGATCGCCTACAACGTCAACCTGGAGTCCGCCGACCTCGAGCTGGCGCGGCGCATCGCCCGCGAGATCCGCGAGCGCGACGGCGGCCTGCCCTGCGTAAAGGCGATCGGTCTCGCGCTCGACGACGGTGTGCAGGTCTCGATGAACCTGACCGACTATCGGCGCACCTCGGTGCTCGCGGCCTTCGAAGCGGTGCGCAGCCGCGCCGCGGCTGCGGGCGCAGCGGTGCGCGAGAGCGAAGTCGTAGGGTTGCTTCCCGAGGATGCGCTGACCGGTCTCGCGCGTGAGGTGCTGCTCGCCCCACGGCTCACGCGCAGCCAGGTGCTCGAAGCCAGGATCCTGGACAGCCTGCTGTCGTAGGGAGGCCCGCCGGCGTCGCGTCGCCGGCGACCGCCTGCACAGACGGCGGCGACCGCGACCGCACGTCCGCCTCGCGCCCGGCTGCCCGCACCGGGCTTTTCCGTCCGACCCCGTCTGTAGCATGCCTCTTGACACGAACATGTGTTCCGGCCTACAGTCCATACGAACACATGTTCGAGACAAGGGAGAGAGGCGTGACTGGTCTGACGGCACGACAGGAGCAGGTGCTTCGCTTCATCCGCGAGTTCACGCACGCGAACGGTTACCCGCCCACGGTGCGCGAGATCGGCAGCCAGCTCGAGCTGTCGTCGCCCTCCACCGTCCACGTGCACCTCGGCAACCTCGAACGGCTCGGGTTCATCCGCCGCGACCCCAGCAAGCCGCGGGCGCTCGAGCTGGTCGACTCGCCGCGGCCCCTCAGGCCGCTGCCGCTCGTCGGTCAGGTCGCCGCCGGCGTGCCCATCCTCGCCGAGCAGAACATCGATGAGTACGTCGAGGTGCCGGCCATGCTGCGGCGCAGCGACGACGACTTCCTGCTGCGCATCGAAGGCGACTCCATGATCGAGGCCGGCATCCACAACGACGACCTTATCGTGGTGCACCAGCAGGCGACCGCCGACAACGGCGACATCGTCGTGGCGCTGGTCGGCGACGAGGCCACGACCAAGCGCTTCTTCCGCGAGGCGGGTCGCATCCGGCTGCAGCCCGCCAACGATCTCTACGAGCCGATCGTCCTCGACCACGTCGAGCTCGTCGGCAGGGTTGTCGGAGTGCTGCGCAGGCTATGAGCCTCGCCGTCGCCGCCGAACCCGTCCGCACGCTGGCCGACTGCGTCGACGAGCTCGTCGTGCTCGCCGGTAACCAGGCGGGCGGCGCCTGCGTGTGGTGCGGCTCGCGCGACCTGTGGGCGGCGGCGCCTCACGGCGGCGACACCGGCAGTGGCGAGTGCCTCGTCGTCACCTGCCGCGAGTGCGGCGCGCAGCTGGTCACCGAACAGCCTTCCCAGATGAGGAGCCGGTGGACATGACCGACGCACCGAGCCGCACTGGCCGTGTCGCCGGCTCCTCGAACGGCGCCGTCGCTCCCGCCCGGGAGCGCGCGGCCCAGGCGCGCAGACGGTACCCCCCCGAACGGCGGCGGCGCGCGGCCGCGCGCCGCCGCCGCCTGCGCGGCCTCAGTCGGCTGGCCTTGCTCCTCGTCGTCGTGGTCGTCTCGGTCTGGGTCGGCACTCATGTCGCCAACGGCGCCGGCAACGGCCCGGCCTTCAGCGAGCATGCCTACGCGGTGCGCAGCGGCGACACGCTGTGGTCTGTGGCAAGCGCCGCCTACCCGGGGAGCCACGACCCGCGGCAGCTCGTCTACCGCATCGAGCAGCGCAACCGTCTCGCCGGCGCCGACATCCACCCGGGCGAGGTGCTCGTCCTGCCGATCCTCTCCGAGTAGCCCTGCTCCCCGACGCAACGGCGGCGACCCACGGCAAGACGTCGTCACGGGTTTCCTGGCCGAGAACGACCGCTCACATCGCCCGGGGCAGGAGGGCTGTCCGGCGTTGTCGGGGCCTCCACAGGTCGGTGGTATACTCCGCCGCAGGCGCGGGACGTGGCGCAGCCTGGCAGCGCACCTGCTTTGGGAGCAGGGGGTCGGCGGTTCGAATCCGCCCGTCCCGACCAGCTCGTTGCCGCGTGCGGGCGGGAGTAGCTCAGTTGGCTAGAGCGTCAGCCTTCCAAGCTGAATGTCGCGGGTTCGAGACCCGTCTCCCGCTCCACCTCCTTTGGTTGTTCATCCGCAGCGCGTGCGCCCGTAGCTCAGCCGGATAGAGCGGGAGCCTTCTAAGCTCTAGGTCGCAGGTTCGAATCCTGCCGGGCGCGCCACAGCCTTCGCCGCCGGCAGGCCAAATGCCGCCGTGCTTTCCGCCAATCCCTCGTCTGTCGCGGCCGCCATGGCGCCGGTCGCACCGGCCGCGGCGCTTGCCATGACGCCCTGTTGCCGACGTGCTATTCTTACTCGCCGCTCCCTTGGGAGCGGTCGCCACGACAAGTCAGCGGACACCGTGGTGGGGGTAGCTCAGCTGGTAGAGCTCCAGGTTGTGGCCCTGGCGGTCGCGGGTTCGAATCCCGTCCCTCACCCCAGCACCTCCTCGCCGACAACGCCTGCGGGTGTGGCGGAACTGGTAGACGCGCTAGACTTAGGATCTGGTGGGCCTTGCCCGTGGAGGTTCAAGTCCTCTCACCCGCACCAGTCGCTTCACGTCCCATCTGCCCGCGGTCCCCGAACGGGGTTCGCCGCCCGCGGGCCGGGGGCATCAACCGCACAAACGGAGACTGCAAAGTGAAGACAGAGGTCAAGCCGGTTGCCGAGAACGAGGTCGAGCTCGCGGTCGAAGTGCCGCGCGACGACGTCGAAGCCAAGATCGAGCGCACCATCTCCCGCCTCGCGCGCGAGACGACCATACACGGCTTTCGCAAGGGCAAGGTCCCGCGCCAGATCGTCCTGAGCCGTCTGGGCGAGGACTACGTCCTGAGCCAGACGCTCAACGACTTTCTGCCGGAGTGGTACGAAAGCGCGGTCGACGAAGCCGAGCTCGACCCGGTGTCAATGCCCGAGATCGACTTCGGCGATTTCACCGGCAAGGAGCCCTTTGCCTTTACCGCCAAGGTGCAGGTGCGTCCCGAGCCGGCGCTCGGCCCGTACACCGGGCTCGAAGTGGCAAAGGACACGGTCGAGATCTCAGACGCCCAGGTCGATGCTCAGCTCGCCATGCTGCAGGAGCGTCTGGCCAGCCTCAATCCGGTCGAAGGCCGGGCGGCCGTCAAGGGCGACTTCGTGCAGATCGACTTCGCCGGAGCGGTCGACGGTGCGCCTCTCGAAGGCGCGCGCGCCGACGACTACATGCTCGAGGTCGGCCAGGGCAACCTCATCCCGGGGTTCGAAGAGCACCTCGAAGGCCTCAGCGCCGGCGGCACGACGACCTTCGATCTCGAGTTCCCCGACGACTACCAGGCCGAAGACCTGCGGGGCAAGACGGTGACCTTCACGGTGACCATGAAGGAGATCAAGGAAAAGGTCGTGCCGCCGCTCGACGACGACTTCGCCCAGCAGGGTAGCGAGTTCGACACGCTCGCCGCGCTGCGCGACGACGTGCGCGCCCGTCTGACCACGGCGCGCGAGTCGATGGTCGAGCGCGAGTACCGCGACCGGGTCGTCGAGCAGGCCGTCGCCAACGCCGCGGTGACCGTCCCGCCGGCCATGATCGACCGTCAGGCGCACGCGCTCTACCACGAGCTCGAGTCGGCGGTCGGCGAACGGGGCCTCGAGATGGCCCAGTACCTCGAAGCGCTGGGCAAGACCGAGGACGAGATCGAAGCCGACCTGCGCCCGCGGGCCGAAGCCGAGGTCGCGCGCGGCCTGGTGCTCGCGGCCATCCGCGACGCCGAAAAGATCGAAGTGAGCGACGACGAGCTGCGGCAGCGCATCATGGAGGATGCGGAGCTGCTGCAGCGCGATCCCAACCAGCTCGTGCTCGACGTCTACGCCTCCGGAAGGCAAACCATGATGCGCGACGAATTGGTCATCGCCAAGACGATCGACTTTCTCGTCGACCACGCCACGCCGGTGAGTGCCGCGACCGCCGCGGGCGAGCCCGACGCCATGATGCAGGCGCACGACGACTCGGCCGATAAGACCGGTAAGGCCGCCGGTAGGGCCGAGAGGAAGACCGGCCAGACCGCCAAGAAGGCCGGCCAGGCCGCGACGGCCAGGCGGCCGGCGAAGAAGTCAGGCGACAGATAAGACAGGCGGCAAGTAGCAGCGATGCCCCGGCGGAACGCGCAAGCCGGGCACCGAAAGGAGAGGATTCAGACGTGAGCCCACTGGTCCCGATGGTGATCGAGCAGACGAGTCGTGGCGAGCGCGCCTTCGACATCTACTCGCGGCTGCTCAACGAGCGTGTCATCTTTCTCGGCACGCCCATCAACGACGACATCGCCAACCTCGTGGTGGCGCAGCTCATCCATCTCGAGTCCGACGACCCCGACAAGGACATCAGCATCTACATCAACAGTCCCGGTGGCTCCGTCTACTCCGGCCTTGCCATCTACGACACGATGCAGTTCATCAAGCCCGACGTCTCGACCATCTGCGTCGGCATCGGCATGAGCATGGGCGCGCTGATCCTCGCGGGCGGCGCCAAGGGCAAACGGTTCGCCCTGCCCAACGCGAAGATCCTGATCCACCAGCTGATCGGCGGGTTCGAGGGCCAGGCGGCCGACATCGAGATCCACGCGCGCGAGGTCATTCAGGTGCGCGGGCGGCTCGACGAGATCCTCGCCCTTCACACCGGCCAGACCGTCGAGAAGGTCTCCAAGGACACCGACCGCGACTACTTCATGACCGCCCAGGAGGCCAAGGAGTACGGCATCATCGACGACGTCATCTCGCATCGGTAGGAGGGAGGTTTCCGGGTGGCAGGACCGATCGACAGCAACGACCAGCTGCTGTGCAGCTTCTGCGGCAAGTCGCAGCGCCAGGTCAAGAAGCTCATCGCCGGCCCCGGCGTGTACATCTGTGACGAGTGCATCGATCTCTGCAACGAGATCATCGACGAAGAGCTGGCCCTGCCGGCCACGCTCGACCTGGACACGCTCCCCAAGCCACGCGACATCCACGCCGTCCTGAACGACTACGTCGTCGGCCAGGACGAAGCCAAGCGCATCCTGTCGGTGGCGGTCTACAACCACTACAAGCGCATCCAGGCGATGAGCGCGACCGACGGCGAGGTCGAGCTGCAGAAGTCGAACATCCTGCTGCTGGGGCCGACGGGCTGCGGCAAGACGCTGCTCGCCCAGACCCTCGCCCGCATCCTGAACGTGCCCTTTGCGATCGCCGACGCGACGGCGCTCACCGAGGCGGGCTACGTCGGCGAGGACGTCGAGAACATCCTCCTCAAGCTCATCCAGGCGGCCGACTTCGACGTCAAGAAGGCCGAGACCGGCATCATCTACATCGACGAGGTCGACAAGATCGCCCGCAAGGCCGACAACCCCTCGATCACCCGCGACGTGTCGGGCGAGGGCGTCCAGCAGGCGCTGCTGAAGATCCTCGAGGGCACGGTGGCGAGCGTGCCGCCCCAGGGCGGCCGCAAGCATCCCCATCAGGAGTTCCTGACGATCGACACGACCAACGTGCTGTTCATCTGCGGCGGAGCCTTCGCCGGCCTCGAGAGGATCATCGAGCGTCGCGTCGGTCGCCAGGGCGTGGGCTTCATGGCCGACATCGTGACGGCGCAGCAGCGCGACGTGGGCAACATCTTCGCCAAGGTGCGCCCCGAGGACCTGCTGAACTACGGCCTGATCCCCGAGTTCGTCGGCCGTCTGCCGGTGGTCTCGGCGGTGCACTACCTCGACAAGGACTCGCTCGTGCGCATCCTGACCGAGCCCAAGAACGCGCTGGTGCGCCAGTATCAGAAGTTCTTCAGCCTCGACGAGATCGAGCTGGTGTTCGCCGACGACGCGCTCGTGGCGATCGCCGAGAAGGCCCAGAAGCGCCAGACCGGCGCCCGCGGCCTGCGCACCATCATCGAAGAGGCGCTGCTCAACGTCATGTTCGAGCTGCCCTCGCGCCACGACGTGCGCAAGTGCGTGATCACCAAGGAGACGATCGAGAAGGGTCTCGACCCGACGCTCGTCACCGAGGCCGACAACACGGTCGTGCAGCTCGGCGAAGAGTCGGCGTAGCCGGCAAAGCATCCGGTGGCGTCGGGGGGCGGGGGCGCGCAAGCGCCCCCGCCCCCCGACTGTCGTGCGGGCCCGGCTCCTTCTTGTCGAGCGGGCCGGCTCTTCGTCACCGGCGAGGCTGTCCGGGTATACTGTCCCGGCGTGTCCGGCCGGGCGCGTGTCCGGTGAGTCACGGCAAACGACCCAGGCGAGATCCCATGACCGAGCAGACCAGAGACCTGAAGGCCACCACCAGGTTCGATCCGGGGCCGGTCGAACGCCACTGGATGGGCCGGTGGCTCGACGCCCATCTGTTCCACGCCGAGCCCGACGCTTCCCGGCCGGCCTACTCGATCGTCATTCCGCCGCCGAACATCACCGGCAACCTGCACATGGGCCACGCGTTGAACGACACCGTCCAGGACGCGCTGACGCGCTACCATCGCATGCTCGGCGAGAACGCGTGCTGGCTGCTGGGCACCGACCACGCGGGGATCGCCACCCAGAACGTGGTCGAACGACAGCTCCGCGCCCAGGGTCGCAGCAAAGAAGACGTGGGCCGCGACGAGTTCGTGCGGCTCGTCTGGGCCTGGCGCGAGCGGTACGGCAACACGATCATCGGGCAGCTCAAGCGACTGGGCTGCGCCTGCGACTACGATCGCGAGCGCTTCACGCTCGACCAGAGCTACGTGCGCGCCGTGATCAAGGTCTTCGTCGCGCTGCACGCCAAGGGCTACATCTACAAGGACCACTACATCGTGAACTGGTGTCCGCGCTGCGGCACGGCGATCAGCGACCTCGAGGTCGCCTACGCCGAGGAGGCCGGCCACCTCTACCACGTGCGCTACCCGCTGCAGGGCGGCGGCTCGATCACCATCGCCACGACCAGGCCCGAGACGATGCTGGGCGACACGGCCGTGGCCGTGAACCCGGCCGACGAGCGCTATCAGAGCGTCGTCGGGCGCGTCGCCGTGCTGCCGCTCGTCGGGCGCGAGCTGCAGGTGATCGCCGACGAACGCGTCGACCCCGACTTCGGCACGGGCGCCCTCAAGATCACGCCGGCGCACGACCTGACCGACTTCGACATCGGCCGCGATCACGGCCTGCCGGCCGTGCAGGCCATCGGACCGGACGGCCGCATCACCGACGAGGGCGGACCGTACGCCGGCCTCGACATGAGCGCCGCGCGCGAGCGCGTCGTGGCCGACCTGCGGGCGGCCGGCGTGCTCGAAAAGATCGACGACTACACTCACAGCGTGGCCACCTGCCACCGCTGCGACACCAACATCGAGCCGCTCATCTCGCTGCAGTGGTTCATGCGCATGGACGAGCTCAAGGCGCCGGCCACCGAGGCGGTGCGCGACGGGCGGGTGCGCTTTGTTCCCGAACGCTGGAGCCGGGTCTACGTCGACTGGATGGAGAACCTGCGGCCGTGGTGCATCTCGCGCCAGCTGTGGTGGGGTCACCAGCTGCCGGTGTGGTACTGCGAGGCGACGGACTGCGGCGAGACCATCGTCGCCGAGCAGGAGCCGCTCGCCTGCCCGCACTGTGGCGGCACGGCGCTGCGTCGCGAGACCGACGTGCTCGACACCTGGTTCAGCTCGGCCCTGTGGCCCTTTGCGACCTGGGGCTGGCCCGACACGACCGCCGACCTCGAGTACTTCTACCCGACGAGCCTGCTCGGCACGGCCCGCGACATCCTGTTCCTGTGGGTGGCGCGCATGGTCATGATGGGCCTCGAGTTCGTCGGCGACGTGCCCTTCCGCGAGGTCTACATCCACTCGGTCATCCAGGCGCCCGACGGGCGCCGCATGAGCAAGTCGCTGGGCACCGGCATCGATCCGCTCGAGATGATCGACAAATACGGCGCCGACGCCACCCGGTTCGGCCTGCTGCTCATGTCGAGCAGCCAGGACGTGCGCTTCTCCGAAGAGAAGATCGCCATGGGCCGCAACTTCGCCAACAAGCTCTGGAACGCGGGCCGGCTCGTGCTGCTCGCGGCCGACGGCGCGCAGGCGGCCAGGTCCGACGCCGAGCTCGTCGACCGCTGGATCACGAGCCGCCTGGCGCGCGCCACCGCGGCGGTGGGCGAGGCGCTCGCCGCCTGCAGCTTCTCGGTGGCCGTCGACGAGCTCTACCACTTCGTCTGGGACGAGGTCTGCGACTGGTACCTCGAGCTCGTCAAGCCACGGCTGTACAGCGACGACGCCGAGACCCGCGCCGTGGCCGCCGGTCACGCCATGTTCGTGCTCGACGGGGTCGCCCGGCTGGCCCACCCGTTCCTGCCCTTCGTCACCGAAGAGATGGCCTCGCACTACGGCGCCGCCCCGCTGCTCGAACGCGCCTACGCGGTCGCCGGGCCCGACGACGTGCGGCCCGGCGACGAAGCGGCGCTCGCCCTGGTGCAAGGCGCCATTCAGGCGCTGCGCACCTACCGCGCCGACCAGCGCATTCCTCCGGCCCAGATCCTGAGCGCCTCGTTCGTGGCGGACGAGGACGGCGGCGACGCGACGAACCTGCTGTACGGGTCGTTCCACGACGCCTTCCGCGCCTTGTCGCGCATCGAGATCGACGCCCCTGCGCCGGGACGGCACGTCGAGACCGTGGTCCTCGTGCCGGGCGGGCGTTTTGAGATCGCCACTCCGACCATCGACCGCGGCGAGGAGGTGAGTCGGCTGCGCGCCCAGGTCGACAAGCTCGATGCCGAGGTGCGGCGCTCAGAGGCGAAGCTCGCCAACGCCGGGTTCGTCGAGCGCGCGCCGCGAGCCGTGATCGACAAGGAGCGGGCCAAGCTTGCCGATTACGTCGCCGACCGCGACGAGCTCGCCGCCCGGCTGCGCAGCCTCTCGTAGGGGGAGCGGTCCTTGAGCGGCCCCGGCGCCGACGAGCGGCCGCCCGCCGACTGGCGAGAGTACCTCCACTCGCTGGCGGTGTTCGGCATGCGCCCGGGGCTCGAGCGCGTCGCCGTGCTCCTCGCTCGCCTCGACCATCCCGAACGCTCGTTTCGCGCCATCCACGTGGTGGGCACCAACGGCAAGTCGTCGACCACACGCTACGCGGCGGCCGTCCTTTCGGCATGTGGTCTGCGCAGCGGCGCCTACCTCTCGCCGCACCTGCGCGGTTTCAACGAACGTGTGCTGGTCTCCGGCCGGCCGGTCGCGGCCGCTGCGCTCGGGTCCGCCGTCGAGCTGGTGCGCAGGGAGAGCCTGCGCCTGCCGCCCGGGCTCGGGCCGGTCACCCAGTTCGAGGCGCTCACCGTCGCGGCTTTCGTCGCCCTGCGCGCCGCGGGCGTCGAGGCGGCCGCCATCGAAGCCGGCCTCGGCGGCCGCCTCGACGCCACCAACGTTCTGGCAGCGCCCGTCGTGGTGCTGACCACGATCGGCCTGGAGCACACAGAGGTCCTCGGCGACACCCGGGAGCTGATCTTCGCCGAGAAGGCCGCCGTTATCGCCGGCGGCGCAGCGGCCGTGTTCGGACCGCTCGACGGGCTCGAGACAGCGGCCGACGAGGTCTGCGCGCGCGTCGGCGCACGCGCCCACCTCCTGGGCCGCGACATCCTGGTGGCCGGCGAGCCGGCGCGCTTTTCGGTGGAGGTGGCCGGCGAGCGCTTCGACGACCTGTCCGTGCCCAGCCCGGCCTGCTACCAGACCGTCAATGCCGGCCTGGCCGTGGCGGCCTGCCGGCTCCTGCTGGGCGGACTCGACGGCGGCGCCGTGCGGCGGGCGCTCGCCGCCACGGCGGTGCCCGGCCGGCTGCAGATCGTCGCCCGGCAGCCGCTGCTCGTGGCCGACGGCGCCCACAACCCTCACGGAGTGGCGGCGCTCGTCGAGGCGCTGGCCGGGCTGGCGCGTCCGGCGCCGCGGGTGGGGGTGCTGGCCATCATGGCCGACAAGGCCGTCGACGAGATGATCGCGGCGCTCGCGCCTCTGGTCGACACGGTCGTCTGCACGCAGGCCAGCGAGGCGCGCAGCCTCACGGCGGCGCTGCTCGCCGGCCGCGTCGAGGCGTCGGGCCTCGTCGAGCGATCGGGGCGCGTCGGGCGATCGGGGCGCGTCGGGCAGTCAGACCGCGTCGGCGGCCCGCCATCGGGCGGCCGGGCCGTGCTCCAGGAACCCGACCCACACGCCGCGGTGGCCCTGGCGAGGCGGCTGGCGGGCCCCCGGGGCTCGGTCCTCGTGACCGGCTCGCTGTACCTGCTCTCAGACCTCGCCGACCTGCTCGAGGGCGGCCAGGCGGGAAGCGGTGGAGTATACTAGCGCGCGATCTGCGACCCGGGAGGCACACGCTGTGGCCAGAGGCTCCTCAAGCCTTATCGTACGACTGCTTTTCTGGCTGCTGTTCCTCGTGGCCGCGGCGGTCGTGGCCTTCTTTGTGGGGTATCTCATCGGTCCGTATGTGGTCACCCACGTGCTGTAGCCGAGCCGGTTCTCTCGGTATGGTTTGCCTGCTCGGGTATGATGTTCGCACCGGCGCGCCGGGCAACCCGACGTCGCCGGCCGCGGCCGGGAGTGGCTCGGCCGACGGGCTGCCCCAAGGGCGGCAAGGGGATCAAGCGACCGTCGCAGCCGACCGCCGCAGGGCGGGTCGTCCGCGGCAGGAGGAGAGCACGTGCTAGACCGTCTGCTCGTCGCCGCTTCCGACTCGACCGACCCGTTCGGGTCCATCAAGTCCTTCTTCCACTCGTCGACGTGGCACTTTTTCGTGCTCATGTTCTTCTTCTTCCTGGTGGTCGTGTGGCTGTCGTGCGCCTACTGGGTCTTCAAAGACGCCCGACGACGCATCGACGACCGCGTCGTGATCATCGTCGCGGTGCTCACCGGTCTCGTGTTCGGGCCGTTCGGTCTGTTCGTCTATGCGATCCTGCGCCCGCCTGAGTACCTCGAAGACGCTCGCGAGCGCGAGCTCGAGATGCGCATCCTCGAACGACGGCTCGACGGCGAGGCGCACTGCCCGTTCTGCAAGACGCCGGTCAAAGACGACTTCCTGGTGTGTCCACACTGCATGCGGCGCCTGCGCGAGGTGTGCTCGAGCTGTCGAAGGCCGGTCGAAGCCGACTGGCGCATCTGCCCGTACTGCGAGAAGCAGATCCCTCAGGCGCAGACGTTCGGGCTCGAGACGGGATGAGGGCGGCGGCGGGGCGGCCGCAGGCCGCCCCGCCGCCGCCGCGATCGTGCGCGCGGTGGCGGCGGGCCGCTGGGCCCGCCGCCACCGCGCGCACGTGCGACGGAAAGGACGCTCCGTGGAGCAGACGTTCATCATGGTCAAGCCCGACGGCGTGCGGCTGCGCCTGGTCGGCGAGGTCGTAACCCGTTTCGAGCGGCGCGGCTTTACGCTGCGCGCCCTCAAGGCCCTGCGGATCGATCGGGCGCTCGCCGAGCGCCACTACGCCGAGCACGTCGGCAAACCGTTCTTCGAGCCGCTCGTCGCCTTCATCACCTCGGGACCGGTGGTGGCGATGGTCTGGGAGGGCCGCGGCGCCATCGAGGCGGCGCGCGCGATGCTGGGCGTGACCGACGCCGCCCAGGCGGCGGCCGGCACCATCCGCGGCGACTTCTCGCTGTCGAAGGAGCAGAACATCGTGCACGGCTCCGACGGTCCCGAGAGCGCGCTCCGCGAGATCGGCCTGTTCTTCGGTGAGGACGAGCTCGTCTGAGCCGGTGGCGCCGGCGCCACCGGCCCCCTTCGTGGTACTGGCCTCGCGCTCGCCGCAGCGCAAGGCCATCTTGCGGCAGCTCGGCGTGCCGTTCAGGGTGGTGCCCAGCCGGCACGCCGAGTCGCTGGCGCCGGGCGACCCCGTGAACACCGTGATCGACAACGCGCTCGGCAAGGCGCGCGAGGTGGCCGGGCGCGAGGCCGCCGGCCTCGCGCCCGGCCACCTCATCCTGGGCGTCGACACCGTCGTCGTGCTCGACGAACGGGTCATGGGCAAGGCGGCCACCGCGGCCGAGGCCGCAGCTTTCGTGACGGCGCTCTCGGGACGCCGCCACGAGGTCGAGAGCGGCATCTGCCTGGTCGCTCCGGGCGGAGGCGTCTGGACCGGTCACGCGCGCACCGTCGTGACCTTTCGGTCGCTTGCGCCCGAGGCCGTCGCGAGCTACGTCGCGACGCAGGAGTGGCGGGAGCGCGCCGGGGCCTACGCCATCCAGGGTGTGGGCTCGGCGCTCGTGACGGCCGTCGAGGGCGACTACTGGAACGTCGTGGGCCTGCCGGTGGCGCTGCTGCTCGACGGCTTCGAGCAGCTTGGTGTGGCGCCGTTTTCGTGGCTTTGCGGCGCCGGGCCGCGCTCCCGCCGGTAGGTATTTCGCCTGCTCTTCCGTTTGGCTCCACCCGGGGCGGCGTGTAGTATGGACGATTGAACCGTTTCGAAAGGAGCAGGTCATCGGTTTCTTCGACTTCCTCACAGGCTTCGGCGCACGCGATGTGGCCGTCGACCTTGGTACCGCCAACACCCTCGTCTACGTGCGGGGCCGGGGCATCGTGCTCTCCGAGCCGTCCGTCGTGGCCATCGACCATCGTTCGGGCGAAGTCCACGCGGTGGGCGCCGAAGCCAAGCGCATGCTCGGCCGCACCCCCGGCTCCATCAGCGCCATCCGCCCGCTCAAGGACGGCGTGATCGCCGACTTCGACGTCACCGAGCAGATGCTGCGCCACTTCATCCGCAAGGTGAACCAGAACAAGTGGGCCCACCCCCGGGTCGTGATCTGCGTGCCCTCGGGCGTCACCGGCGTCGAAAAGCGGGCGGTCGAAGAGGCCACCTACTCGGCCGGCGCGCGCTGGACGGGCCTGATCGAAGAGCCCATGGCGGCGGCGATCGGCGCCGGCCTGCCGGTGGCCGAGCCCACCGGCAACATGATCGTCGACATCGGCGGCGGCACGAGCGAGGTGGCCGTCATCTCGCTGGGCGGGATCGTCGTGTCGCAGTCCATCCGCGTCGGCGGCGACGAGCTCGACGAGGCGATCATCAGCTACGTCAAGAAAGAGTACAAGCTGCTCATCGGCAGCCAGACCGCCGAAGAGATCAAGCTCGAGATCGGCTCGGCCCACCCGCTGCCACAAGAAGAACAGGCCGAGATTCGGGGGCGCGACCTGGTGACGGGCCTGCCCAAGACCATCGTCCTGTCGTCCGAAGAGGTCCGCACGGCGCTCGAAGAGCCCGTCCAGGCGATCATCGACGCCATCAAGGCCACGCTCGACAAGACGCCCCCCGAGCTCGCCAGCGACATCATGGACCGCGGCATCATGCTGGCCGGCGGCGGTTCGCTGCTGCAGGGGCTGCCCGAGCGTCTGCGCCAGGAGACGCAGATGCCGGTCCACCTTGCCGAATCGCCGCTCACCTGCGTCGCCGTAGGATCCGGCAAGTACCTCGAGGAGTTCGATGCCATTGCCCGCAGCAAGCGCAACTCGAGGCCCCGAGGGCGGTACTAGGCCCCCACGCTCCTAGTGGCTCGCAAGCGCGCACTGCGGCGGCGCATCGTCGTCGCCATTCTGGTCGTGCTGTCCGTCGCCCTGCTCACGGTCTACTTTCGCGAACCGTCGAACGGGCCGGTGCACCGGGCCGAGGCCTCGGCCATGCACGTGGTGGCCCCTTTGCAGTCGGGCGCCTCCCGGGTGATCAAGCCGTTCCGCGACGGGTGGAACTGGTTTGCCGAGCTGTTCAGCGCGCAGTCGCAGAACCGCGCCCTGCGTACCCAGGTCGAGCAGCTTCGCGCGCAGCTCGCCCAGCAGCTCGTCGTCCAGCAGCAGGACGGCGAGCTCAAAGGCCTGCTGCAGATGCGCGACTCGGCGGTGTTCCCAAAGGGCGCTCGCTTCGCTCAGGCGCGCGTGATCGCGAGCTCAACGACGGCCTGGTATTCGACCGTGACGATCAATGCGGGCACCGACCAGGGTGTGCGCGTGAACGACGCCGTGGTAAACGGCCAGGGCCTGGTCGGACGCGTGTCGGCCGTCACGCCCGATGCCTCGGAGGTGACCCTGATCACCGACCAGGACAGCTACGTCGACGCGATGGTCGTGCCCAACGGTGCGCAGGGCCTGGTGGCGGGCAGCGTCACCGGCGACGTGACGCTGCAGTACGTCGACCGCTCCGAGAAGGTCGTAAATGGGCAAGTGGTGGTGACCAGCGGCATGGAGAACTCGATCTTTACGAGGGGCATCCCCATCGGCCAGGTCTCGGCCGTCGCCCAGCAGGACGTCGAGCTGTATCAGAGCATCTCCGTGACGCCCTACGTCGACTTCCATACGCTCGATCTCGTGATGGTGGCGCTGTGATGGCCCAGCGCGTGCCGGCTATCGACAAGCCGGTCGACGGGCCGCACATCGCGGCCGAGGTCGGCCGCCTGTTCGTTCTTTTGATCGTGGCCACGCTGCTGCAGACGACCGTGGCGGCCAACATCCGCATCCTGGGAGCCAACCCCGACTTCGTGCTGGTCTTCGTCGTCGCCGTGGCGCTTCTGCGCGGCGCCGAGATCGGCGCCACGTTCGGCTTTTTCGCGGGGGGCATCGTCTCTATAGCCCTGTTCGAGCCGCCGGGCGTGCGCTCCCTGGCGCTCGTCGCGGTGGGCTACCTGGTGGGCCGCTACGCCGAGACGGCCGACCTGTCTCCCAGCGTGGCGCCGATCGTCTCGGTGTTCGTCGCGACGCTGATCGCCGAGTCGCTGGAGCTGCTCGCCCAGTTCCTGTTCGGGCGAGAGGTGCCCGTCCTGTACCTGATCGGCCGCTGGGTCATCCCGCTGCTCGTCCTCGACACCCTGCTGGCCGTGCCGCTCTACGTCGTGGCGCGCTGGTGGCTGAGAGGTGAACGACGTGTCCGCATATCCGAGGCGTAGGAGGCCCGGCGGCGACCGCCGCTGGATCCGCACCGGCCGCGGCGACCGGATCGTGCAGCCGCCGTCGGTGGCCCTCCGCGTCGTGCTGCTCGCCGCGATCGCCGTCGGGCTGATCGGCATCATCGTCTTTCGACTCTGGTTCCTGCAGATCCTGTCGGCCCAGCAGTACGTCGCCGCGGCCAACGACAACCGCCTGCGCACCGTCGCCGTGCTGGCTCCCCGAGGCACGATCCTCGATCGCAACGGCGCGGTGATGGTCGACAACCGGCCGGGCCTGGCGGTCGGCATCCGGCCGATGGACGTGCCCAGCGGACAGCTCGACCACCTCGTGAAGCGGCTCGCCGCCGTGCTGCGCATGAAGACCTTCGAGATAAGGCGGGAGATGGTGCGCCAGGTGGGCGTGCCCTGGAACCAGATCAGGCAGGGTCTCGGGCTGCAGTACGACTTCGTGACGGTCAAGCAGGACACCGATCGGCTCACCGTGTCGTACCTGCTCGAACACACCCAGGCCTACCCCGGGGTCGAGGTGCGCCAGAACTACCTGCGCGACTATCCCCTGGGCGATCTCGGCGCCCACTTCCTCGGGCAGCTGGGTGAGATCACCGAGCAGGAGCTCACCCAGGCGCGCTTCCGGGGCTACAAGGCCGGCGATATCGTCGGCCAGTCGGGCGTGGAATACACCTACGACAAGTGGCTGCGCGGTGTCGACGGCTCGGTGCGCGTCGAAGTCGACGCCAGCGGCCGCCCCAAGCAGGTCGTGCCCGGCGGCACGCTGCCCCAGGCGGGCGACAACCTGCAGCTCTCGATCGACACGAAGGTGCAGCGGGCCGCCGAGAACGCCGTACGGTACGGCATCGACCTGGCGCACGCCAGCAACGAGCCGCGGGCCGACGGCGGCGCCGCGGTCGTGCTCGACGTGCACACCGGCGAGGTTGTCGCCATGGCGAGCGAGCCGACGTTCGATCCCTCCTGGTTCGTCGGCGGCCTCTCGGCCAGGCACTGGAAGAAGCTGAACATAGCGACGACGCCGCTGCTCAACCGCGCGACGCAGGGCCAGTACCCGCTGGGCTCGACCTTCAAGGTCGTCGACACCGTCGCCGGCCTCGAGAACGGCATCATCACGCCGGCCACGATCTACGACTGCAACGGCACCTACACGCCGCCGCACACGCTCGACAAGTCGGTGTGGCACTGCTGGATCTACCCGGGGGGCCACGGCCCGCTCGACTTGACGCAGGCCATCGTGCAGTCGTGCGACGTGTACTTCTACAACGTCGGGTACGACTTCTACGCGAGCAAGGGCGAAGGGCTCGAGGACTGGGCGAAGCGGCTGGGCCTGGGTCATCCGACCGGCATTGACATCCCCGGCGAGGCGCCCGGCCTCGTGCCCACGCCGGAGTGGAAGAACGCGACGTTCACCAAGAAGACCGACCCGACCATGTGGCGCATCGACCGCCTCTGGAAACCGGGCGACTCGATCAACCTCGCCATCGGTCAGGGCAACCTCGAGGCGACGCCGCTCCAGGCGGCCGTCACCTACGCTGCGATCGCCAACGGGGGATACCTCGTGAACCCTCATCTCGGTGTCAAGATCGTCGACTCGCAGGGCCAACTGGTGCGTCGCCTGCCCTACACCCAGCCGCGCCGCCTGGGGATCTCGCAGCAGACGATCGACGTGCTGCAGAACGCATTGCACGAGGCCGCCACGACGCCGGCCGGCACGTCGTACAAGGTCTTCGGCAACTACCCCGTGCAGGTGGCCGGCAAGACCGGCACGGCTCAGGTCTTCGGGCAGGGCGACTACGCCTGGTATTGCAGCTACGCGCCCGCCAACGATCCCCAGTACGTGGTGGTCGTGATGATCCAGCAGGGCGGTCACGGCGGCACGGTCGCCGCTCCGGCCGCCCGCATGATCTACGACTCGCTGTTCCACGTTTCGGGCGGTCAGGTGACCGGCACCGTGCACAGCGACTGACCCGGTGGACCTGCGCACCTATCTGCGCCACCTCGACTACCTCGTGCTGGCGGCGGCGGGGGGCTTGGTGGTCTACGGCGTGGCCATGATCTACTTCGCGACTCGTCACGACCCGCTGCCGACGCCGATCTACTACGCCCGCTACCAGGTCGCCTACGCGGCTGTGGGGGTCGTGGCGCTCCTGGCGCTGTCGCTCATCGACTACGGGCACTACCGGCGCTGGCAATGGCCGTTGTTTGCCTTCGTGGTCGTCTCGATCGCCGCGGTGTTCGCCCTGGGCCCCGTGACCCGCGGCTCGCGGCGCTGGCTCTCGCTGCCCTTCGTGCGCTTCCAGCCGTCGGAGCTCGCCCTGGTGATCCTCACGGTCACTCTCGCAGCCTTCCTGTCGGACCGCCTGCAGTTGATCGGCTCGCGCCGCATGACGCTCTACGCGCTGCTCTACGTGGCCGTCCCGGCGGCGCTGGTCTTCGCTCAGCCCGATCTGGGCACAGCCATGATCTTCGTCGTGCTGACCCTCACGCTGCTGCTCTTCTACGGCACGCCCTGGACCCACTTCGCCGTCCTGGCGGGGGCGGCGATCGCTCTCGCGGCGCTCGTGCTGAAGCTCCTGCCGATGGCCGGCATCAGGATCGTGCATTCCTACCAGATGCAGCGCCTCTTCGTCTTCCTGCACCCCGGCCACGACCCGCAGTCGACGGGCTACAACCTCACCCAGTCGCTCATCGCGGTCGGCTCGGGGGCCTTCAGCGGTCGCGGCAACCAGGCCACCCAGACTGTGCTCGACTTTCTGCCCGAGCATCACACCGACTTCATCTTCGCGGTCATCGGCGAGCGCTACGGCTTTGTCGGCGCCGCCGTGCTGCTCGCCCTGTTCGTGGTGCTGATCTGGCGGGCCCTGCGTATCGCCACGATCTCACACGACCTCTACGGCAGCATGATCGCCGGCTGCATCGCGGCCATCTTTCTGTTTGAGGTGTTCGTGAACATTGGTATGACTATTGGTATCATGCCGATCACCGGCATCCCGCTGCCGTTCGTCAGTTACGGCGGCGCGGCACTGATCACGGACCTGATGCTGGTCGGCCTGCTCGAGAGCGTTCATCTGCGAGGCCGGCTGGCGGGAAATGGTGGCTGACCCATGGCGAGCTACGACGTGCGCAAGATCCTGAAGGCCGTCGCCGACGTGCGCAAGCACACCCCGGCGACGGCTCGCATCTGCCTGGTCGGCCCGTCCGACCTGCTGGCCGACGCGGCTCGCATGCTGTCAGTCGGCGCCGACGACGCCGTCGGCGGCGTCAGCCGCGCCCTCGACGTCCTTGGCCGGGCCGACGTCCCGACGCGCCCCGAGGCGCTGTCGCGGTGGTCGACCATCGTGTTCCTCGAAGACGCCCAAGCTCCGGTGAGGCCTGAGCTTGGGCCGACGGTGGCCTTCTGTCGCGCCGTCCATCTACCGGTGATCGTGGCCGCGGTGCGCGACACCGAGGCGGTTTCCGTCGACCGGCACGCCTGGATCGCGCTGGCCGGGCTTGGCGGCAAGGAGTTTGTGCTCCACACGCGCGGCACGCCGGCCGCCAAGGCGGCGCTCGCGCGGCGCATCGCCCAGGTCGCGGGCCCGAGCGGGTTCACCCTCGCGGCGGCGCTGCCGGCTCTCCGCACGGCCGTGATCGGCCACACGATCGAAGCGACCGCGCGTCAGAACGCCCTGGTGGGCGCGGTGATTATCCTGCCGGGCGCCGACATGCCCGTCATGACCCTGAACCAGCTGAAGATGGTGCTGCGCATCGGGGCCGCCTACGGCTACCGGGCCGACCTGCAGCGCACGGTCGAGATGCTCGGCGTGGTCCTCTCTGGTTTTGGCATGAGGGCTCTCGCCAGGCAGGCCGTCGACTACGTGCCGGGGCTCGGCTGGGCCATGAAGGCGAGCTTCGGCTACGCGGGCACCGAAGCGATAGGCAGATCGGCGGTGGCCTACTTCGAAAACGGCGCACCGCTTACGGCCAGCCGGTTTCCCCGGCTGTCCAGCCAACTGGGAAAGTTTGAGAAGCTTGCCAAAGGAATCGCACGGTGAGGACCGGCTCCGACACGACCTGACCGATCTCCTGGCGCGAGTCGCGCGGCCCGGGCGCTACGTCGGCGGCGAGTTTCACGCTCGACACAAGCCCGGCGCTTCGCCGCGGATCGTGCTGTCGTACCCGGACGTCTACGAGATCGGGATCGCCAACACCGGACTGCAGATCCTCTACGCCGGCATAAACGACGCGACCGCGGCGGTAGCCGAACGCGCCTACTGCCCATGGCCCGACATGGCCGCGCTGATGCGCGCCCGCGGCGTGCCGTTGTGGAGTCTGGAGAGCGGCGAACCTGTGCGCGCGGCCGCACTCTGGGGCTTCACGCTGCAGCACGAGCTGACCTACACCAACATCCTTGAGATGCTCGATCTGGCCGGCGTGCCGCTGCACGCGGCCGCACGCGGCGAGGCCGACCCGATCGTCCTGGGCGGAGGGCCGGGCACGGCCAACCCGCTGCCGCTGGCGCCGTTCTTCGATGCCTTCTTCGTGGGCGAGGCCGAAGGGCGGCTGGCCGCGATCGCCGCGGCGCTCGACGCACCGACGCGCGGTCAGCGTCTGGGCCGGCTGGCAGTCGTGCCGGGTGTCTTTCTGCCGCACGGGCCTGCCGGCGGGGCGGCGGCGGGGGAGCGCGGCGCCATGGGCGCTCGCGAAGGGCGCGTCAGGCGCCAGGTCTTCATGGGCTTCTCGCACACTCCGCCGGTGACCGAGCCCCTGGTGCCGCTCATCGAGGGCGTCCACGACCGGGCGGTGATCGAGGTCATGCGGGGCTGCGTCGCCGGCTGCCGGTTCTGCCAGGCCGGCACGTGGTACCGGCCGGTGCGCGAGCGGCCGGCCGCCATGGTCGTCGACGCCGCCGAGCGCGCCTTGCGATCGACCGGCTGCGACGAGGTCTCGCTGATCTCGCTGTCGTCGTGTGACTACGGCGGAGTGCGCGAGGCGATCGCCGGCATCCGGGAACGGTTTCCGCACGTGCGCGTGTCGTTGCCGTCGCTGCGCGTCGACTCGGCGGCCGTGGTGCTGGCGCGCCTCGGAGACCAACAGCGCGGCTCGGTCACGCTGGCGCCCGAAGCCGGCACGCAGCGACTGCGCGACGCCATCAACAAGCGGGTCGACGAGCAGGCCTTTGCCGCGGCGGTGCGGGGCGTCTTTCGAGCCGGTTACAGCGGGCTGAAGCTGTACTTCATGATCGGCCTGCCGGGCGAGACCGACGACGACGTGGCGGCCATCGCCGCCATGGCGTCGTCGGCGCTGAGCAACGCCAGGGAGTCGGCGCCAGCGCGCGCTCGCGTTTCTATCGCCGTGTCGTCGTTCGTGCCCAAGGCCCACACCGCCTTCGAGCGCGTCGGCTTTGCCGGTGAGAGCGTCATCCGCCGCCGTCAGGAGCTGCTGCGGGAGCGGCTGCCGAGGCAGGTCAGGGTGCGGTTCCACGACGTCGGAACGTCGCTGGTCGAGGCGACCATGGCGATGGGCGGACGCGAGGTCGGCGAGCTGATCGAGGCGGCCTGGCGCGGCGGGGCCCGCTTCGACGGCTGGGGCGAGTCGTTCGACGTCGGCATCTGGCGGCGGGCGGCCGTCGAGGTGGGCGTCGAGCTGGGTGGCCCGGCCTGGGGCGTCGCCGACGACCTGCCCTGGCTGGCCGTCGATCCTCTCGTCGGCGAGGCGTTCCTGCGCGAGGAGGCGGCGCGCGCGGCGCGCGCCGAGATCACCGCCGACTGCCGCGACGGCAGCTGCGCGTCGTGCGGCGTGTGCGGCGGCGAGATCGAGCTGGAGCTGACGCGATGAGCTGGTGGCTGGTGAGCTTCGCGCGCGGCGGTCCGGCGCGCTATATCTCCCATCTCGACACGATGCGCGTGGTGCAGCGCACGTTCGCCCGCGCCGGCATCGAGCTGGCCCTGTCACAGGGGATGCGGCCCAAGCCGCGGCTGTCGCTGCCGCTGCCGCTGCCGACCGGTGCGGCGGCGGCTGACGAGCTGGCGATCGTCGAGGTGACCGAGCAGACCGCGGAGGCCTCACTGCCCGCCCGCCTGCGGGCCCTGCGCGCCGCGACGGCCGACGGTCTGTCGATCGAACGTCTGGTCGTGGCTCACGAGCGGCCGCGGCCGCAAGCGGCCGCGGCCGCCTACGAGTGCCGTCTGGACGCGCCGTGCGCCGCCGTCGAGGAGGCGCTCGTGGAGTTTGCCGCCGAGCCTCACGTGAGCGTCGTTCGCGAGTCGCCCAAAGGTCGCCGGGCAGTGGAGTTGAAAGAGTACGTGCGCGAGCTCTCGGCGTCGCCCTGCGACTCCGGTACGAGGCTCGCCTTCACGCTGTGCTACGGGCCGGGCGGCTCGGCGCGCGTCGACGAGGTCGTCGGCGCGCTGGCCGCCCGCCTCGGGATCGAGCCTGTGGTGCTCGATCTCACGCGCGTGCGCGTGACATGGAAAGGTTTGCCGTCGCGGCGGAGCGCCGCGGCGGACAAGATAGCGCCCGACGGTTCATCCGCGGGCAAAGGAGATGACTTGCAGTGACCGACGAAGGAAGGCGCCGCACGAAGGCGCCGAGCGCGCCCCTGCCCGACGCGACTGAGCGTGCCGACGGCGAGGAACGTGCCCCACAGCCCGGCCCCGCCCAGGAGAGCCGCGAACAGCCCGAAGCCATCGGGGAGAGCCGCGAACAGCCCGAAGCCACCGAGACCGAGGTGGCGAGGGCCACCGAGCCGGGCGCCTGGGCGGCGATCCACGCGCGCCAGGTCCGGGGGCGGCGTCCCGGCCGTCGCGGGCGGCGCCCAGCGCCGCCCGCCGAAGGCGGACTCGAAGCGCCCGAAGACGACCGGCAGGGTGTGATCGTGGCGGCGTCGGCGCCGCTCGAGGCGCTCCTCGAGCGTTCACCGGCGCCCGTCTCGGACGAGGCGATGGCCGCGGCCGCGGCCGACGAGGAAGTCGCGCCGGCACGGCGCCGGCGGCGTGGGCGCCGCGGGCCGCGGTGGCGGCGCGGCGTCCGCGGCGGCCTCCGGCGAGCGCCTGGACGAGGGGGAGACGACCGAGCGGGCCGCGCGCGACGGCGCGGCTGCGCCGCTGCTCGAGGTGACTCAGGTGGCCGCGGAGGAGCTCGAGGATGACGGCCGGCACGAAGCCGCCGGCGCATCCGCTGAAGCGGGAGACGAAGCACTCGGCGGATCCGGTGAAGCGGGAGACGAGGAACCCGGCGGTGACGGGCGCAAGAGGCGGCATCGCGGGCATCGCGGCGGCCGCCGGCATCGGCGCAAGAACGGAGAGCCGGCAGTTGATGAAACTGAGGCCGCCGGCGATGCGCCGGCGGCCGCCGAGGCCGGCGAGGACGGCGCGGCGTCCGGCGAGCCGGATGCGGCGCCGGCGGCGCTCACGGTCGAGGAGCGTCCGGCCGAAGGGAGCGAGCGCGGAGGTGCGGCGGAGCCGACTCCGGTGCGCCGGTCGCGTCGTCGTGGCCGCCGGCGCGGCGGCGACGACGGCGGAGCCGCCACCGAGGCTGCAACGGCCGACGACGAGCCGCGGCCGGCGGCTGCGGTGCCGGCCGAAAAGACGGGCCGGGCCGACGCCGAGCCGGGCGAGACGGTCGGCCGCCGTCGCGGCGGCCGCCTGCGCCGTCCCAAAGAGTCGACGGTGACCGCCGATCTGCCCGGCTACAAGGAGATCCTCGTGAGCGAGGAAGCCGGCGAGATGCGGGTGGCCCTGGTCGAGGACGGCCGGCTGGCCGAGATCTACATCGAGCGTCCGGGCAAGCGCTCGTACGCCGGCAACATCTACCGCGGCAAGGTCGACAACGTGCTGCCGGGCATGGACGCCGCCTTCGTCGACATCGGGCTGGAGCGCAACGGGTTCCTCTACGTCGACGACGTCGCCGACCCCGACAACGGCGAGAAGCGGCCCCACAAGATCACGCAGATGCTCAAACCGGGCCAGGAGCTCCTTGTACAGGTCTCCAAGGACCCGATGGGCAGCAAGGGAGCCCGCCTGACCGGCCAGCTCTCGCTGGCCGGTCGCTACCTCGTCTACGTGCCCGGCGGGTCGGGTGTGGGCGTCTCGCGGCGGCTGCCGGCCGACGAGCGCGACCGGCTGCGCGAGCTGTGCAAGTCGCTCAAGGCCAAGGACGCCGGGCTCATCGTGCGCACGGTGGCCGAGGGCAAGAGCGTCGAGGAGATGAAGAACGATCTGCGGTTCCTGTCGCGCCTGTGGGCGCGCCTCAAGACCAAGGCCGAGAAGGTCAAGGCCCCGGGGCTGCTGTACGCCGAGGCCGACGTGTCGCTGCAGGTCGCCCGCGACCTGTACAACGAGTCGTTCTCGGCGGTGCTGGTCGACGACGCCAAGCGCCGCAAGGAGCTGGTCGCCTACCTCGAGAAGGTGGCTCCGGAGCTGGCCACCAGGGTGAAGCCCTATGACGGCGACGAGCCCCTGTTCAGGGCGCACGGCATCGAGGAGCAGATCTCGAAAGCGCTCGAGCGGCGGGTGCCGCTGCCCAGCGGCGGCAACCTCGTGATCGACCACACCGAGGCGCTCACGGTGATCGACGTGAACACCGGCCGCTTCACCGGCGGCAAGGGTCTCGAGGACACGATCACCCGCAACAACCTCGAGGCCGCCCGCGAGGTCGTTCGCCAGCTGCGCCTGCGCGACATCGGCGGCATCATCATCATCGACTTCATCGACATGGAGTACGCCCGCAACCGCGAAGCGGTGCTCGCCAAGCTCCAGGCCGAGCTCGAGACCGACCGCACCAAGACCTACGTCGTCGAGATCTCGCCGCTCGGACTGGTCGAGATGACGCGCCAGAACATCACCGACGGCGCGCGCGGCATCCTTACGCAGACGTGCCCGTTCTGCGAAGGCAAGGCGCGCATCCTGTCGGCCGAGACGATGGCGATCTCCGTCGAGCGCCGGCTCGGCGAGCACGCCGCCGAGACTCAGGCCAAGGCGCTGCTGATCGAGGTCAACACCGCGGTCGCGGAGCGGCTCACGGCCGGCGGGCGCATCAAGCGTCTCGAGAAGAACACCGGCAAGCGTTTCTTCCTTGAGGGCTCCAAGCTGCTGCCGATCGAGACCTTCCGGATCGTGGCCGAGGGTTCGCTCGATGCGGTCGACTCGCACCGCATCCCGGTGCGCGAGGACCAGGAGGTGACCGTCGAGCTGGAGTACGCCCTGACCTACAGCCCGGGCGACGCGGTCGCCCACGTCGACGGCTTCCAGCTCATCGTGTTGAACGGCCGCCGGGCGCTGGGCGACAAGCGCAAGGTGCGCATCACCTCGCTGACGCGAGCCGGCGCGATGGGGGTGCTGCTCTCGTAGGCTCGCGTTGACAGCCCCGAGCCTATCGTCTAGCATCGAGGGCCGTTGTCTTACGGGAGAAGGCATGGCTGATTCCGGCACTCCGTACGCGATCGTGCGCGTCGGCGGCAAACAGTACAAGGTGGCCAAGGGCGATTCGATCGTGGTCGACCGCGTCGCCGCCGACGAAGGCGCCCGCATCGACCTGGTGCCGCTCGCCGTGCGCGACGAGAGCGGCGAGATGCGCGCCGGCAAGGCGGCTCACGCCAAGGTCAAGGTCACCGTGGCCGAGCACCTGCTCGGCGACAAGATCGACGTGTTCACCTACCGGCCCAAGACCACCTTCAAGAAGTCGCGCGGCCACCGCAGCCGCCTCACGCGCCTCGACATCGACGCGATCGACATCGCCGGCCAGAAGGAGAAGAAGAGTGGCTCATAAGAAGGGCGCCGGCACCAGCCGCAACGGTCGCGACTCCGAATCCAAGCGTCTCGGCGTCAAGGCCTACGCGGGGCAGGTGGTCCCGGCCGGCTCGATCATCGTGCGCCAGCGCGGCACGCGGTTCCGTCCCGGCGCCGGCGCCGGCATCGGCGTCGACCACACCATCTTCGCCCGCACCACGGGCCGCATCGAGTTCGTGCGCAGCGGCCAGGGCCGCGTCGTCTCGATCGTACCCGAGGCGTAGCGCGCGCCTCCGGCCGGAGCGGCCGGAATCACCTCTATGCTGAGCGATCACGCCTCCATCAACGTGCGGGCCGGCGGTGGCGGGGCGGGCTCCGTGAGTCTGCGCCGCGAGAAGCACGTGCCGCGCGGCGGCCCCGACGGCGGCAACGGCGGCCCCGGAGGCGACGTCGTGCTCGTCGCCACGCGCCAGTTCCGCGACCTCGCCTACTTTCGCCACAAGGTCCATTTCCGGGGTGAGCGCGGCGGTCACGGCATGGGCCAGAACCGCCACGGCAGAAGCGGCGAAGCGACGGTGATCGAGGTGCCGGTCGGCACCGAGGTGCGCGACGCCGACGGCCTGCTGCTCGCCGACCTGACGGCCGAGGGTCAGCGCGTCGTCGTGGCCCATGGCGGCGAGGGCGGTCGCGGCAACACCTGCTTCGTCTCGTCGACGCGCCGCGCGCCGCGCTTTGCCGAGAAGGGCCTGCCCGGCGAAGAGCGCTGGCTGGACCTGCAGCTGAAGCTGCTGGCCGACGTCGGTCTCGTGGGACTGCCCAACGCCGGCAAGTCGTCGCTGCTCGCGGCGCTGACCCGGGCGCGTCCCAAGGTCGCAGACTATCCGTTCACCACGCTCGAACCCAACCTCGGCACGCTGGCGCTCGGCGAGCGTGTGGTCGTCCTGGCCGACATCCCCGGCCTGATCGAGGGCGCGAGCACGGGCACGGGGCTCGGCGATCGGTTTCTCGCTCACATCGAGCGTACAGAGATCCTCGTGTTCGTGGTCGACGGCTCGCTGGGCGCCAGCGCGGCGCTCGCCGCCGTCGAGACGGTGCGCAGCGAGCTGGCCGCCTTCAGCGCGCCGCTCGCGGCACACCCCGGGTTGATCGCGGTCAACAAGTGCGACCTGATCGACGAGGCTGCCGCCGCCGAGGTCGCGGCGGCGCTCGAACCGGCGGCGCGGGAGCTCCGCGGGCCCGTCGTCTCCGTGTCGGCCGCCGAGGGTCGCGGCTTGACGACGCTGGTCGGCGAGCTCGACAAGGTGATGGCGTTTTCGGCGGCGACTGAGGAGCGACACGACGGCGGCGCCCGAGCCGGTCGTGCTGCGCCCGGGGCAGGAGCGCATCGGCGACTACACGCTGGAACGCGAGGGGCAGGCCTGGCGCGTCCGCGGACGGGTGCTCGAGCGCCTGGTGGCGAAGGCCGATCTCGACAACGACGAGGCCGTGCGCTATCTCCAGGACGTGATGGAGCGGGCCGGCCTGTCCGACGCCGTGCGCAAGGCGGGTGGCGCCGACGGCGACACGGTGGTGATCGGCGATGCCGAGTTCGAACTGGCCTAGCGCTACAATGATGCGGTGAAGACCATCGTCGTGAAGCTGGGTTCGACGACCGTCGCCGACGGGCGCGGCCGCCTGCGGCGCGCGGTGCTCTCGGCGCGTCTTGCCGAAGTGGCCGGACTGATCGAAGCCGGACACCGGGTGGTCGTCGTGTCGAGCGGGGCCATCGCCTGCGGCCAGAGCGCGCTCGGTCTGCGCGAGCGCCCCGAGCGCATGGCCGAGCTGCAGGCGGCGTCGGCCGTCGGCCAGGGACGTCTGTTCGCGGCGTACGCGCGGCTCTGCGCCCGGCACGGGTGCACGGCCGCGCAGGTCCTGCTCACCAGCACCGACTTTGCCCAGCGCCGCAGCTACGTCAACGCACGCGCCACGCTGCGCCGGCTGCTGGCCTGGCGCGTCGTGCCGATCGTCAACGAAAACGACACGACGGCCACCGACGAGATCGGCTTCGGCGACAACGACGTGCTCGCGGCGCAGGTGGCGATCATGCTGCGCGCCGACCTGCTTCTGCTGCTCACCGACCGCGACGGCCTCTACACCGCGGATCCGCGGCGCGATCCCGACGCCAGACCGATCGCCCAGCTCACCTCGGGGGACGATCTCGCGGGCGTCAGATGGAGCTCCTCGGGACGGGGCGCCGGCGGCATGAGCGGCAAGACGGCGGCGGCGCTCATGGCGGCGGGGGGCGGTGTGCGCACGGTGATCGCCCACGGCTCGCGGCCGGGCGTGATCGCCGACGCGACAGCGGGAGCGCCCGTCGGGACCTCGGTGCCGGGCCGCCGCGAGGGCGAGTCGGCGTTCAAGCTCTGGTTGCGTTACGCCAAGCCCGTGCGCGGCACCCTCGAAGTCGACGCCGGCGCGGTGCGGGCGCTGGCGGAGACCGGCGGCAGCCTGCTGCCGATCGGGGTCACCGGCGTACACGGCAGCTTCGCGGCCGGCGACGCGGTCTCGGTGGTCGGGCCCGATCGCGGTGAGGTCGCCCGTGGCCTGGCGGCCATCGGCGCCCGCGACCTGCGCCGCGTCGCGGGCCTGCACAGCGCCGAGGCGCGGCGGGTCGTGCCGCAGGTGGATGATGAGGTCGTGCATCGCGACCATCTGGTGCTGACCGACGAGGAGGCGCGATGACCGTCGAGGAACAGGTTCGCATGGCGCGAGCGGCGTCGCGCGGGTTGGCGTCGCTGCCACGTGCGCGCAAGGACGAGGCCCTCGAGCTGATCGCCGAAGCCCTGAGACGGCGCGCCGGCGAGATCCTGGCCGAGAACGCCGAAGACGTCGCGCTCGCCAGGGCGAGCAAGCTGAGCGCCGCCCTGGTCGATCGCCTCTACCTCGACGAGGACCGGCTCATGGAGATGGCGCGCAACGTCCGCGAGGTCGCCGCGCTGCCCGATCCGGTGGGCGAGATCGAAGACGGCCGGCGCCTTGCGAACGGCCTCGAGCTGACCCGTGTGCGCGTGCCGCTGGGCGTGGTCGCGGTCGTCTACGAGGCGCGGCCGAACGTGACCGTCGACGCCGCGGCGCTCTGCCTGAAATCCGGCAACGCCGTGGTGCTGCGCGGCGGCAGCGCCGCCAAGCACTCCAACCGCATGCTCGCCGAGGTCGTGCAGGGAGCGATTCTCGAGGCAGGCCTGCCGGCCGAAGCGGTCGCCTTTGTCGCCGGTCCGCGCGCGGCGCTGCTCGAACTGGTGACGCTCAAGGGCCTCATCGACGTCGTCGTGCCGCGCGGCGGCGAGGAGCTCAAGGAGCTCCTCGCCGAGCACAGCAAGGTGCCGGTGATCGCGGCGGCCGGCGGCAACTGCCACGTCTACGTCGATGCGGCGGCCGACCTCGAGATCGCCCTCACGGTGACGATCAACGCCAAATGCCAGCGTCCCGGGGTGTGCAACGCGGCCGAGACGCTGCTCGTTCATCGCGCCGTCGCCGGCGAGTTCCTGCCGGGCGCGGTGGCCGAGCTCCTGCGCCGCGGCGTCGAGCTGGTCGTGGACCGTTCGACCACCGACCTCGTGTCCGACCCGCGACTCAAGCGCGCCAACCGCACGCACTACGAAACCGAGTTCCTCGACCTGAAGATGGCGGTGCGCGTGGTCGACTCGCTCGACGAGGCGATCGACCACATCGCCACCTTCGGCAGCGGCCACTCCGAGGCGATCGTCACCGGCGACCTCGAAGCCGCTCGCCGCTTCACCCGCGAGGTCGACGCGGCCGCCGTGTACGTGAACGCTTCGACGCGGTTCACCGACGGGAACCAGTTCGGCCTGGGCGCGGAGATCGGCATCTCCACGCAGAAGCTCCACGTCCGTGGACCGATCTCACTGCGCGAGCTCACCTGCCTGAAGTACGTCGCCTGGGGCGACGGGCAGGTGCGCGCCTGAGCGGCGGTCCCTTCCGTGGCGGTCTCGCAGGCGATCGGCGTGCTGGGCGGCAGCTTCAACCCGCCCCACCTGGGACATCTGGCGATCGCCTCCGAGGCCATGACGCAGCTCGACCTGGAACAGGTCGTGTTCGTGCCGGCGGCGGCGCCCCCCCACAAGGACATCGCCGACGACGTGCCGGCGGCCGTGCGGCTCGAGATGACGCGCCTGGCCGTCGAAGGCGACCGGCGCTTCGTAGTGTCGCCGGTCGAGATCGATCTGGGACTGCGCTTCACCAGCGACACGCTGGCGGAGCTCCATCGCCGTCACGCCGGCAGGGCGCTGGCCTTTATCGCAGGGTCCGACGCCCTCCTGCAGTTCGAGACCTGGCACGAGCCGGCGACGATCCTCGAGCTGGCCCTGCTGGTCGTGGCGCCGCGTCCCGGCGACGATGCCGCCGCGATAGAGCGGGCGGCGGCGCGCTGGGGAGCGGGCAGGGTCGTCGTGCTGCCCAGCGTGGCGATCGGTGTCTCGTCGAGCATGATCCGCGAACGGGTTCGCGCCGGCCGGCCGATTCGCTACCTGGTGCCCCCGCCGGTCGAGCGCTTCATCGCCGCACGCCGACTCTACTGCCTGTGAAGCGCTCATGACCGAGCGCCAACGTGCCGAACGACTGCTGGTGGAACGCGGTCTCTCGCCCGGGCTCGAAGCGCATTGCCGGGGCACGGCGCTGCAGGCCGAGCTGCTGGCCCGGCGCTGGGGGGCAAAGCCCGACGACGCCGCGATCGCCGGCCTCCTGCACGACCTGTGCCGCGAGCTCACGCGGCAGGAAGTGCTGGATCTGGCGCGAAAGCACGGCCTGGAGATCGACTCGATCGAGGAGGAGTACGCGGTGCAGCTCCTGCATGCGCGCGTCGCGGCCGAAGAGGCGACACAGGCGGGCTTCTCGCCGGCGGTGGCCGACGCGATCCGCCGCCACACGCTGGGCGGTCCGGGTCTGAGTGTGCTGGCCGCCTGCCTGTTCGTGGCCGACGCCACCGAACCGGGCCGTACCTGGAACGGCGTCGACCAGGTGCGCCGTCGGGCGATCGAGTCGCTCGACAGTGCCGTTCTCGCTCTGGCGCGGCGCGACGTCGAGCGGCTGCACGCCCGCGGACGCCCACCTCACCCGCTCATGCTGGCGCTTCTGAAGGAGAGAGATGGCGCGCAGGTCTGAAGGCTATCGCGCCCGTCGCCTGGCGGCGCGCCGCAGCCGGCGCTGGAGCGCCTATCAGAATCTCGCGCTCTACGCCTTGGCCGCCGTGGTCGCCTTCGGCGCCGTGCTGGGTGCGGTGCACGTCGCCCACGATCTGCGCCACCACCATGTGCTGCCCAGCGGCGGGAGCTATCTCGCGCTCGTGACGGTGGGCGCCGGCGAGTCGGGCACGAGTCCGACGGCGGCGCTGCTCGTCCACAACGCGAACCTCGCGACGACCACCCTCTACACGATCCCGTCGAACCTGCTGCTGACCGAGCCCGGCGGTGAGTACGTCATGGCCGGCGACGCCCTGGCCGAGGGTCAGCTCAAGTCCTACCTCGAACGCCTCGTGCACGCGTCGCTGAGCTACAGCCTCGACCTGTCGTACGCGGACCTGGAGCGTCTGAGCGGCGGCGGCGACCTTTGGGTCACCGCCGCCGCCCCCTTCAGCCTGCAGACGGGCGGCACGATCCGCCTCTTCAACGGCCGCTTCTCGCTGCCGGCAGACCAGCTCGCCGTCGTGCTCAGCGCCGCCGGCAAGGGCGACACCGACCAGGCCAGCGCCCAGGTCACGTTCCTGTCGGCCGCGCTTTCCGGCGCCGCGCTTCAGCCCGCGACGCAGCAGTCCGCGACGATCAAGGCGATC
Organism: uncultured Actinomycetes bacterium; assembly: GCA_963751565.1. Lineage (GTDB taxonomy): Bacteria > Actinomycetota > Thermoleophilia > UBA2241 > UBA2241 > Bog-752. The sequence continues at coordinate 404,765 of CAVVVA010000005.1, forward strand.
GCGGCGGGGCAGAAAGACCTCGCCGAAAACGACGCCCGCGATCTGCTCGAGACGATGGTCTCCGGCGAGGCGACCGTGGAGCGGCTGCCGTCGGACGGGCAGACCTCCGAGGGGCAGTTCGCCTGGCGACCCGATCCGGCGGCGATCACGGCCCAGATCACCCGCAACGCCCGCGACTTCGACGCGCCGTACACGGTCGTAGTCGAGAACGGGTCGGGCGCTCTGGGCATCGGCACCCTGGTGGTCAACCGGCTGGCCGGGCTCAACGTGAACCTGCCGGCGGTCCGCAACGCCGCCTCGTTCAACCACGATGTCACTCAGATCTTCGCCGGGGCCACGGCCTTCGGGGTGGCAAACGAGGTGCGTGGTATACTCGGCCGCGGCGTTGTCCTGACGGGCAACGGACTGCCCAGCACGACGGTGGTCGTCATCGTCGGCAAAGACCTCAAGGCAAAGGATCTGCAGTAACCGCGAGCGAGCAGAACGAGCAAGGGCTGGGTCTCGTGCGCGAGGCCGTGCGCCTTGCCGCCGCCAAGAAGGCCCGCGACGCCGTTGTGCTCGACATGGCCGAAGCGGTCGGCTACACCGACTACTTCGTCATCATGAGCGGCGGCAGCACCCGTCAGACCAAGGCCATCGCCGACGCCGTGAGCGAAGGGCTGCGGGCGCTAGGCGTGCGCGCCGCCCGCGCCGAAGGGCAGCGCGAAGCGGAGTGGATCCTTCTCGACTACCTCGACATGGTCGTGCACGTCTTCACGCCGGGCGCCCGCGACTTCTACCGGCTCGAGGCCCTGTGGCGTGACGTGCCCCGGGTCGACGTCGATCCCCACGAAGCAGACGCCAGCGACGTGTCGCGGACCGGTTGAGAGGCCGTGGCCGCTGTCATCTCCCAGGGATGATTCCCGGGACGTCCGACGAACTGGTCACCGTCGCCGTTTCCGACGACTGGAGGGAGTGACCATGAAGACGATCGTCGTGTGCTGTGTCGTGCTCGTGGCGGCGGCGGGCTGGGCCGCCGGGTCGGCCCAGCCCGCCGCCGCAAGCACTCAGTTGACCGCGCCCGAGAAGGCCGTACTGGCCCTCATCAACACTGCTCGCACGAGCCGTGGCCTGCACGAGCTGCGGGTCGTCCCCTCGCTCGAACGCGCCTCAAGGTCACACTCGCGCGACATGCTCAAGCGCGACTACTTCTCGCACTGCTCGTTCAGCGGCGCGTCGTACTCCGCGAGGCTGCTGTCGTTCGGCTACTCGCGCTCGGGCTACACGTGCTGGAAGGTCGGTGAGATCATCGGCTGGGGCCGCGGTGGCGCGGCCGCGCCGCGTCGCATCTTTCGTCAGTGGATGAAGAGCCCGGCCCACCGCGTCGTGATCCTCCAGCGCGGTTTTCGCGATGTCGGCGTGGGGGCCGCCAAGGGGTCGCTCCCCGGCATGACCGGGGTGCGCATGTTCACGGTCGACTTCGGCCGGCGGGCGAAGTAGCGGCGACGGCGGACGCCGGCGGCGCGAACGTCCCGGGCGTCGCCGGTGGCAATTGTCACCCCTTAGCCGATGCTCTCTCACTGGAGCGGCGGCGGTGTAGCGGGTATACTGCGAACATATGTTCGCATCAACGCCCTCCATCATCCACATCGACATGGACGCCTTTTTCGCGTCGGTCGAACAGGCGCGCCGCCCCGAGCTGCGCGGCCGGCCCGTGGTGGTCGGCGGGCGGGTCGAACGTCGCGGCGTGGTGGCCACGGCATCCTACGAAGCGCGAGCCTGCGGCGTGCGTACCGCCATGCCCGTGGCGCAGGCGCGGCGGCTGTGTCCGCAGGCGGTGTTCCTGCCGGCCGACATGAGCGCCTACACCGCCGTCCACCGCGAGCTGCTCGAGCTCTTCGGACGGTTCACCGACCTGGTCGAGCCGGTGTCGATCGACGAAGCAGTGCTCGACGTCGCCGGCAGTCGCCGGCTCTTCGGGCCGCCACGGGCCATCGCCGGCCGCATCCAGGAGCTGGTCTACGACGAACACGGCCTCACGTGCACGCTGGGCGTCGCTCCCAACAAGCTGCTCGCCAAGCTGGCCGCCGATCTGAGCAAACCGGCCGGCGTCGGCGTGCTCGACGAAGCCGACGTCCACGGCCGGCTGCGTGCGCTGCCCGTCGGCGAGCTGTACGGCATCGGGCCGGTCACCCAGGAGCGCCTGCACGCCCTCGGCCTCACTACCGTCGGCATGCTGCAAGACGTCCCCCTGGCGTTCCTCGCGGCGGCGTTCGGTCGTGCCGCGCGTCCGCTCAGGCAGCTCGCGTTCGGCCGCGGCCTGTCGTCTGTGCGGCCGATCGCCGTGGCGCCCTCGTCCATGAGCCACGAAACGACCTTCGCCACCGACACGGCCGAGCCGCTCGTCCTGCGCGCCGCGTTGCTGGCGCTGGCCGACGAGCTCACGGCGCGGCTGCGCGGTCGTCGGTACGCGGCGCGCACCGTAGCGCTCAAGGTCCGCGACAGCACCTTCCACACGCTCGAGCGCCACACTACGCTGCCGCGCGCCACTACGAGCACCCGGATCGTCTATGCCGCCGCGACCGGCCTGCTCAACGCCGTCGACCTCGGTCCCCGGCGCGTCCGCCTGCTGGGCATCACCGTGAGCGGTCTCGTGAACGGCGCCTGCCAGCTCACGTTCGACGACGGCTGGAAAGACCTCGCCTTAGACGAAGCGGTCGACGGCGTGCGCGCCCGCTACGGACGGCACGCCGTCCGTCGAGCCGCCACCTGCGCCAACGCCGTGAGCTTGTGCTAGACTCCACCGATTGCGGGCACGATGTCCCGAGGCCGGCGCCCCACCCACTTCCGCCCACGCCGATGCCACGGCGGGTGCGGGGCCGGTCCCTCGGGCGGTGTGCCGTCACGTCAGCAAGGACGCACAGATCCATGACGCACGGCCGATCGACACGGAGGTACGCTTCCCACGGGGGCTTGGTCGGCTGCCATCCGGCTCGAACCTCGTCGCGCGCGACGGTCGACCGTCGCGCGCGTTTGCGTTGTGCGACCCGGTCCGAACGCTAACGACCCGAGGAGACCAGCATGAACGAACCGGGCAAGATCAGGAACGTCGCTCTCGTCGGCCATCGCGGCACCGGCAAGACGTCCCTCCTCGAGGCGCTCCTGTTTCGCGCCGGGGTGATCAATCGCCTGGGCAAGATCGAAGACGGCAGCACGGTCGGCGACTGGGACGACGACGAAAAGCGCCGTCAGCTCAGCCTGGCGTCGTCGCTTGCCCACGTCGAGCGCGGCGGGCTTACCTACAACCTGATCGACACGCCCGGCGACCCCAGCTTCCAGGCCGACACCATCGGCGCCCTGCGCGTCGTCGAAACCGCCCTCGTCGTGGTCAACACGGTGATGGGCGTCGAGGTCCAGACCGAGCGGCTCTGGGCGCGCGCCGCCGGCGCCGGCCGGGCGCGCATCCTGTTCTGCAACATGCTCGATCGCGAGCGCGCCGACTTCGACCGCTGCCTCGGTGGCCTGCGTGAGGCCTTCGGTCACGAAGTCGTCGCCGTGCAGCTGCCGATCGGCAGCGAGCACGAGTTCGCCGGCGTCGTCGACGTGCTCAAGATGAAGGCCTACCTGCTCGACGGCCAGAAGGTCGTCGAAGCCGATGTGCCGGCCGATCTCGCCGAGCGCGCAAAGGAGCTGCGCGACGCGCTCACCGAAGTGGTCGCCGAATCCAGCGACGAGCTCACCGAGAAGTTCCTGATGGAAGAAGAGATCACCGAAGCCGAGCTGCAGCGGGGCTTTGCCGAGGCGGTGCGCGACGCCAAGCTCTTTCCGGTCGCGGTGGGTTCGGCGACGCGTCTGATCGGGACCGACCTGGTGCTCGACCTGCTGGCCCTGGCGCCCTCGCCGGCGGCGGCGCCGCCCGTGAGAGCGCTCACGCCCGGCGGCGACGAGGTCGAGTTCGCCTGCGACCCGGGCAAGCCGGCGGCGGCGTTCGTGTTCAAGACCGTCGCCGATCCGTTCAGCGGCCGCATCAACATCTTCCGCGTGTTCCAGGGCGTGGTCGCCGGCGACAGCAACTTAACGATCGCCCGCGACGGCCACAAGGAGCGCCTGGGCGCGCTGCTCAAGCAGCAGGGCAAGGAGACCAAACCGATCGACCGACTCGTGGCCGGCGAGATCGGCGCCGTGGCCAAGCTCAAAGACGTCGTGACCGGCGACACGCTGTCGGCCGACGGAGCGGCGGCCTTCGCGCAGATCGACTACCCCGCGCCGCTCATGTCCTTTGCCGTCAAGGCCAAGGCCAAGGGCGACGAAGACAAGGTCATCACCGCCCTGCGCCGGTTGTCCGAAGAAGATCCCCTGATGCACGTGCAGCGCGACGCGCAGACCGGCGAGATGATCGTCTCAGGCATGAGCCAGGTGCACGTCGAGGTGACCGTCGAGCGCATGAAACGGCGTTTCAACGTCGACGTCGAGCTCAAGCCGCCGCGCGTGCCCTACCGCGAGACCATCCGCGGCAGCGCCAAGGCGCAGGGCAAGCACAAAAAGCAGACCGGCGGCCGCGGCCAGTTCGCCGACACCTGGATGGAGGTCGCTCCGCTGCAGGGCGGCGACGGCTTCGAGTTCATCGACAAGATCGTCGGCGGCGCCATCCCGCGCAACTTCATTCCGGCCGTCGAAAAGGGAGTACGGGCGGCCATGACCGAAGGCTACCTCGCCGGCTACCCGATGGTGGGCGTGCAGGTCACGCTCTACGACGGCAAGTACCACCCCGTCGACTCGTCCGACATCGCCTTCCAGATCGCCGGCTCGGTCGGCTTCAAGGCGGCCGTCGAAAAGGCGCAGCCCGTGCTGCTCGAGCCCATCATGAACGTCGAGGTCACGGTGCCCGACGAAAGCGTAGGCGACATCATCGGCGACATGAACTCCCGGCGCGGTCGCGTGCTGGGCACCACGCCGCGCGGCCACTACAGCGTGATCGCCGCCGAAGTCCCCCTGGCCGAGATGGTGAGCTACGCACCCGACCTCACCTCCATGACCGGCGGGCGCGGCGACTACCACATGGAGTTCCTGCGCTACGAAGAGGTGCCGTCGCATATGGCCCAGAAGGTCATCGACGAGGCCCGGAAGGCCCGCGAAGAGGCCCAGAAGAGCTGATCGCGCGGGGCGAGCGGCGGCCGCCGCTCGCCCCGCGCTGGCTCGACCGCCGTTTGGCAGGGGCTCCACCAACGCGCCACTTTGGCGTGGTTTGCGGGTACTTTAGAAACAGGCGACCGTTGGAAGCCGTTCCGAGCCTGCGATAGAATCGATGTTCAGCAAACGACGGAGGTATCCCGTGAGTGACATCGGGACGATGCGTGTGAAGAGCGGTCTCGCCGACATGCTCAAGGGCGGCGTGATCATGGACGTCACCAACGCCGAGCAGGCGCGGATCGCCGAAGAGGCCGGAGCCGTGGCGGTCATGGCCCTCGAGCGCGTGCCGGCCGACATCCGCCGCGACGGCGGCGTGGCGCGCATGGCCGACCCCCTCAAGATCAAGGAGATCCAGGAGGCCGTCAGCATCCCCGTCATGGCCAAGGCGCGCATCGGGCACTTCGTCGAGGCCCAGATCCTCGAGGCGCTCGAAGTCGACTACATCGACGAATCCGAAGTCCTCACGCCGGCCGACGAAGCCCACCACATCGACAAGTTCAAGTTCACGGTGCCGTTCATCTGTGGGGCGATCGACCTCGGCCAGGCGCTGCGCCGGGTGAGCGAGGGAGCGGCCATGATCCGCACCAAGGGCGAGGCCGGCACCGGCGACGTCGTCGAAGCCGTGCGCCACATGCGCACCATCATGGGGCAGATCCGCAACCTCACCTCCTTAGACGAAGACGAGCTCTACAACGCCGCCGCCAAGGACTTGAGAGCGCCCTACGCGCTGGTCCGCTGGGTGGCCGAAAACGGCAAGCTGCCGGTCGTCAACTTCTCGGCCGGCGGCATCGCCACTCCGGCCGACGCGGCGCTCATGATGCAGCTCGGCGCCGAAGGCGTGTTCGTGGGTTCCGGCATCTTCAAGAGCGAAGACCCGGCCAGCCGTGCGGTGGCGATCGTGCGGGCCACGACCAACTACAACGACCCTGCGGTGCTCGCCGAGGTGTCGGTCGGCCTGGGCGACGCCATGGCCGGCATCGAGGCGGCCAAGATGACCGCCGACCAAAAGATCCAGTTCCGCGGTTGACGGAAACCGCGACCGACGCCGGCGTGACGAACCACGTACCGCATCATCGCCGCGACGCCATCCTGTCGCCTGAGTTCGATGCGCAGGGCCGCGGCGAAGGAATCGCACCGCGCATCGGCGTCCTGGCGCTGCAAGGCGACTTTCGCGAGCATCGCGCCGTGCTCGAACGCCTGGGCGCCGCCACCACCGAGGTCCGGCGGCCGGCCGAGCTCGACGCCGTCGACGCGCTGGTCATCCCCGGTGGCGAGAGCACCACGATCGGCAAGCTCATGGATCACCAGGGTCTGATCGCGCCGATCAGGGCGCGGGCGGGCGACGGCATGCCGGTGTTCGGCACCTGCGCCGGGCTCATCATGCTGGCCCGTCAGATCGTCGAAGGCGACCAGCCCGTCCTCGGATTGATCGATATCGTGGCCCGGCGCAACGCCTTCGGCAGGCAGGTGCACAGCTTCGAGGCCGACCTCGAGGTCGCGGCGCTGGGACCGCCGCCGCTGCGCGCCGTGTTCATTCGGGCGCCGTGGATCGAAAGCGCCGGCGCCGACGTCGAGATTCTGGCGCGCCACCAGGGCTACGCGGTGGCCGCGCGAGAGGGCCGGGTGCTGGTCACGGCCTTCCACCCGGAGCTGACGGGTGATACAAGGATGCATGACGCGTTCCTGTCGATGGTGCGCGCCGCATCGAGGGCGGCGGGGGTGACCGGCGCGCGCGCCGGGGTGCCGACCGGGGAGGTGGTCTCGTAGTGTCCGGGCATTCCAAGTGGTCCACGATCAAGCACAAGAAGGGCAAAGAGGATGCCAAGCGGGGTCAGCTCTTCTCAAAGCTCGCCCGCGCCATCATGGTGGCCGCCAAGGAGGGCGGTCCCGACCCGGCGGCCAACGCCACGCTGGCGGCCGCCGTCGAAAAGGCGCGCTCCTACAGCATGCCCAAAGACAACATCGACCGCGCCATCGAACGGGGCGCCGGCAAGGAGGGCGGCGCGTCCTTCGAAGCGATCCTCTACGAGGGCTACGGCCCGAACGGCGTGGCCGTCATCGTCGAGGTGCTCACCGACAATCGCAACCGCTCGGCGGCCGACGTGCGCAACATCTTCACCAAGCACAACGGCAGTCTCGGCGGCCCCGGTTCGGTCGCCTGGATCTTCGAGCGGCGCGGCTCGGTCACAGTCGACGCGACGCGCTTCAGCGAAGACGACGTCATGGATGCGGCCATCGAGGGCGGCGCCGACGACGTCACGCTCGACGGCGACACCATCGAGGTGGTCACCGAACCCTCCGCGCTGTCGGCCGTCCGCCAGGCGCTCGAAGCCGCCGGCATCGAGTGCGAGCAGGTCGAGCTCACCATGATCCCCAAGACCACGGTCACACTCGACGAGACCGACGCCCGCAAGACCCTCAGGCTCATCGACGCCCTCGAGAGCAGCGACGACGTGCAAGAGGTGTACGCCAACTTCGACATCTCCGACGAGGTCCTCGAGGCCGTCGCCGGGTAGCAGCACCACACCGCACTGCGGTCGGGGCTTTCCGTCCGTGTACGGCGACCGCGAGCCCGAGGGGAGTGGCCATGCCAGAGCAGCGGCACGATGGAGGAACCATGATCGTCCTGGGAATCGACCCCGGCACCGCCAGCACGGGCTGGGGCGTGATCGAGCAGGACGGCAACCGCCTGCGGTCGCTCGGACACGGCTGCATCGTGACCTCCGCCAAGACCGAAACGCCGCTGCGGCTGCGTCAGATCCACGACGAGATCCTCAGTCTGATCGGCCGCTTCCACCCGGCGGTCGTGGCCCTCGAAGAGCTCTTCGTGAACGTCAACGTCAAGACCGCGCTGGCGGTCGGCCAGGCGCGCGGGGCGATCATCCTGGCCGCCGGCGAGCGCGACCTGCCGTGTGTCGACTACACGCCGCTGGCCATAAAGCAGGCGGTGACCGGCTACGGCAGGGCCAACAAGGTACAGGTTCAGGAGATGACCAAGGTGCTCCTGGCGCTGCCCAGGATCGTGCAACCCGACCACGCCTCCGACGCCCTCGCCGTCGCCATCACCCATGTTCACACGAGCGCGCTGCTGCGGGCGTTGAACACCACGTGATGCCGCTCGTGTCCAGCGCAGAACGATCGCACACGGGCGCCGCCGCGGCCGGGGCGCCATGATCGTCTCGCTGCGCGGGGTGCTCGCCGGCGCCGACGCCGACAGGGTTGTGATCGAGACCGGCGGTCTGGGATACGGCGTGCTCGTGCCCGGCCGCCTGGCGTCCGCCCTGTCGCAGCGCGTGGGCGACGAGGTGTTCGTGCACACCTACCTGTACGTTCGCGACGACGCTCTGCAGCTCTTCGGTTTCGAGAGCCCGCGCGAGCGTCGCTTCTTTGTCACCCTGATCGGCGTGAGCGGCGTCGGGCCCAAGGTGGCCCTGGCGATCCTCTCGGCGTACTCGGTCTCCGATCTGGAGACGGCGGTGGTGCGCGGCGACGACAAGCGCTTCGAGTCCATCCCGGGCATCGGCCGAAAGCTCGCCCAGCGTCTCGTGATCGAGCTCAAGGACAAGGTCGGCGTCGCGCTGGAGCCCTCAGCGGGGTCGGCGACCGAAGGCGCCGCCGCGGGCGCCGACCCGTTCCTGCAGGCCCGTGTCGCCCTGCAGAATCTCGGCCTGCCGCTGCGCGAGGCCGAGGCGGCGCTCCAGGGCGCCCCCGAAGGCGCCCCTCTCGAGGAGCTCGTGCGCTACGCGCTCACCAAGAAAGAGACGGCTTAGGGCCATGACCGACGACACGCGCCGCATCGCCGACCCGGTCGAGCTGCCCGACGAACGCGACTTCGACAAGTCGCTGCGACCCAAGCGCTTCGCCGACTTCGTCGGCCAGACGAGCGTCAAGGAGCAGCTCGAGATCTTCGTTCAGGCGGCTCGCAATCGCGGCGAGACGCTCGACCACGTGCTGCTCGCGGGGCCGCCCGGCCTGGGCAAGACGACCCTCGCCGGCATCATCGCCACCGAGCTGCAGGTCAGCGTTCACACCACCTCCGGCCCGGCGCTCGAACGCAAGGTCGACGTGGCCGGCATCCTGACCAACCTGCAGCAGGGCGACGTGCTGTTCGTCGACGAGATCCACCGGCTCAACTCCGCGATCGAAGAGGTGCTCTACCCGGCGATGGAGGACTTCGAGATCGACATCATGATCGGCGAGGGCCCGGCGGCGCGCAGCATCCGCCTCCCGGTGCCGCCCTTCACCCTGATCGGCGCGACCACGCGCACCGGCCTGCTCACGACTCCGCTGCGCGACCGGTTCGGTGTCTGGCAGCGCCTCGAGTACTACGCCGAGGACGAGCTCACCGCGATCGTGCACCGTTCGGCCGGCATCCTCGGGGTCACGATCGACGACGAGTCGGCGGCCCAGCTCGCGGCCCGTTCGCGCGGCACGCCGAGGGTCGCCAACCGCTTGCTGCGTCGCGTGCGCGACTTCGCCGAGGTGCGTCACCAGGGCGTGATCAGCCTCGAGATCTGTCTCGCCGCCCTCGACCTCTTCCAGGTCGACCACGAAGGGCTCGACAAGCTCGACCGCGACATCCTGCTGACGATCGTGCAGAAGTTCGACGGCGGACCGGTGGGACTCGACACCCTCGCCGTGGCGCTGGGCGAAGAAGCCGACACGCTCATGGACGTCTACGAGCCGTACCTCATCATGCGCGGGTTTCTCAAACGCACGCCCCGCGGGCGCATGGTCACCAAGGCGGGCTTTCGTCACTGCGGTCTCGACGAGCCGGCCGCCGAGCCCGGCAAGCTCTTCGACTGACGGGCACGGGGGTGGCCGGCGCCCTCCGGCGTGGGCGTGCGGCTCGGCGCGTATAATCCGCTGCATGGAGACGATCCTCATGCATGCCTGCTGCGGGCCGTGCAGCACCGTCGCGGTGCCGTACTTTCGGGCCGCAGGACTCGAGCCGCTGGCCTTCTTTGCCAACCCCAACATCCAGCCGCCCGACGAGCACGAGCGGCGTCTCCAGGCGATGCGGCGCTACGCCGAGTCCGCCGAGCTCGCCCTGGTCGTCGACAGCCGGGCCGGTGTCGTGGAGTGGGCGGCGGGGGCGGGAAGGGCGGCCGCCCTTCCCGCCCCCGCCGCCGGTCGTGCCGACCCCCGTGAGCGCTGTCGCGAGTGTCTGGAGGTGCGCCTGACAGAGGCCGCCCACGCGGCCGCCGCGCGCGGCCTCGAGCGTTTCTCGACCTCGCTTTCGGTCAGCCCCTGGCAGCGTCACGACCTCATCGTGCGATCCGGTCTGGCGGCCGCCGAGGTCGCCGGGGTCGAGTTCGTGTACGCCGACCTGCGGCGCTGGTACCCGCGCAGCGTCGACGAAAGCAGACGGCTCGGGCTGTATCGGCAGCGCTACTGCGGCTGTGTGGCCGGCAGGTGGCGGGACTGGCACGAGCGGCGCGCGCGTCGCGCACGGCCGGCGGCGTGAGGCCCCGCGGTCAGGGACGAGCGGCGAACGGTCGGTTCGTCTGCCGGGGCGGCGGATGACATGAAGCTCGAAGAGCTCGAGTACACTCTGCCCGAGGAGCTGATCGCCCAGGTCCCGGCCGAGCCGCGCGACGCGTCGCGACTGCTGGTGGCCGTGGGAACCGGAGCCCGCCTGCGGCTCGACGACCGGCGCTTCCGCGAGCTGCCCTGCCTGCTGCGGGCCGGCGACGTCCTGGTCCGCAACGACACCCGTGTCATCCCCGCCCGGGCGCACTTTCGCAGGGAGACCGGAGGGCGCGTGGAGCTGCTCTTCCTGGAGCGCCCGCCGCAGCCGGCCACAGTGCGGCGGTCCGCGGACGACCGGCGCAGCGACGCCTGGGAGGTCCTGGCGCGCGGACGCCTGCGCCGCGGCGAAACGCTGCGCAGCGAGGCCGCGCCCGGGGCGTTCGCGGTAGAGGTCGGCGACCGCCTGGGCGGCGGTCGCTGGCAGGTTCAGCGCGCCGCCGGGCCGGGCGAGCCGATCGCCCGTCTCCTGGGGCGCTACGGTGAGACGCCGCTGCCCCCGTACGTGAAGACGGCGCTCGCCGATCCCGAGCGCTATCAGACCGTCTACGCACGGCTGCCGGGCTCGGCCGCGGCGCCGACTGCAGGGCTGCATTTCACGCCGGCGCTCGACGGTGCGTTGCGCGCCGCCGGAGTCGCGATCGAGCACCTGACGCTGCACGTCGGTCTGGCGACCTTCAAGCCCGTGACGGTCGCTCGGGTCGAAGACCACCCGCTGCACGACGAGCCGTTCGTGGTGGACCCAGCAGTCCTCGAGCGGATCGCGGCGGCCCGCGCGGCGGGCCGCCGCATCGTCGCCGTCGGGACGACCATGGTGCGGCTCCTCGAGGAGCTGGGGAGTGGCAGGCCGCTTACGACGCGGCGCTCGGACGGCGGTCTCCTCGAGGGTCGCACCGGCCTGTTCATCACGCCGGGTCACGAGTTCGCCACGGTCGACGGCGTCATCACCAACTTCCACCTGCCGCGCACGAGCCTGCTGGCCCTGGTCATGGCGTTTTGCGGGGTCGACGAGACGCGGCGCATCTACGCCCATGCGATCGAGCGGCGATACCGGTTCTACAGCTTCGGCGACGCCATGCTGGCCTGGCGCGGGGGAGAGGCGCCGCCGTGACGGCTCCCGGCGTCTTTGGGTTCGAGCTCGAAGCCACGAGCGGGCGCGCCCGCGCCGGGCGTCTGCGGACGCCGCACGGCGAGGTGCTCACACCGTGCTTCATGCCGGTCGGCACCAAGGCGACCGTCAAGGCCGTTCTGCCGCCGACCCTGCACGCGCTCGGCGCCCAGGTCGTGCTGGCCAACACCTACCACCTCTACCTGCGGCCCGGCGTCGAACTGGTGCGCGCTCACGGAGGGTTGCACGGCTTCATGGGCTGGCCGGGCCCGATCCTCACCGACTCGGGCGGCTTTCAGGTCTTCAGCCTCTCCGACACGCGCGTCGTCGGGGATGACGGGGTCGAGTTCACGTCGGTCTACGACGGCTCGCGCCACCTGTTCACGCCCGTTCTGGCCATCGCGGCGCAGGAGGCCCTCGGGGCCGACATCGTGATGTGTTTCGACGAGTGCGCGCCGGGCACGCTGGAGCGCGCCGAGATCGAGCTCGCCGTGGCGCGCACCTCGCGCTGGGCGGCGCAGTGCCGCGCGGCGCAGACCCGCGACGACCAGCTCCTGGTCGGCATCGTGCAGGGCGGCGTCGACGAGCAGCTGCGGCGGCGCTCGGCGGCGCAGCTGCTGTCGCTGGACTTCGACGCCTACGCGATCGGCGGCCTGTCGGTCGGCGAGCGCGGCGACGAGATGCTCGCCACAGTGAGTCTGCTGGACGGGCTGCTGCCGGCCGACAGGTTCCGCTACTTCATGGGCATCGGCGATCCCGACGGCATCGTCGAGGTGATCGCCCGGGGGGTCGACCTGTTCGACTGTGTGCTGCCCACGCGTCTTGCGCGGACCGGCTCGGCTTTCACCTCGCGCGGGCGCATCAACCTGCGCAACGCACGCTACGCCGACGACCTCGGCCCGCTCGATCCCGACTGCGATTGCGCCTGCTGTCGGGGGTACACTCGGGCTTACCTGCGGCATCTGGTCAACCAGAAAGAGATCACCGGCATGCAGTTGCTCTCTGAACACAACCTGCGCGTTCTGGTACGATTGTGCGAGCGTGCGCGCGTCGCCATCACAGCCGGTGCGTTCGAGGAGTTCGCCGAGCAAGTGCGCGCGCGCCGCACTGTGGCCGACGACGAGAGGAGAACACTCCCGTGATCATCTATCTGCTGGTCTTTGTAGTCATCGCCTTCATGCTGTACACGACCTACAGTCAGCAGCGGCGCGCCAAGAAAGCCCAGGAACAGCTGCAGCGCATGGTCAAGAAGGGCGATGAGGTCCTGACCGTGGGCGGCATGTTCGGCGCCGTGCGCAAGGTTGGCGACGACTACGTCATCCTCGAGATCGCCGACCGCACCAAGGTCCGGCTTCTGCGGCGCGCCATCCGCGAGATCGTGAGCGAGGAAGAGGGCGCCGACGAAGACGAGGAAGAGTACGTCGAAGAAGACTACGACGACGCCGAGTACGACGACGAAGCCGGCGACGACGACGAGTCCGACGACGAAACGGGTGACGAGGACGAGTACGACGACGAAGAGGCGGACGACCAGGAGGACGACGAAGCCGGCGACGAGGACGAAGAGACCGGCGACGAGGACGAAGAGACCGGCGACGAAGCCGACGACGAGGGCTCGGCGCAGGACGCTGAGGTCGCCGCGGCCGGCGAGCCCGGCGCGCAGTCCGCTCCGGACGAGGCTGTCGACGACCCCGCCGACACCGTGAAGGCGCCCAAGCCCCCAACACCGCCGAAAGGCAGCCGGGCGACAGGTCGCAAGCGAGTCTGAAGGGCGCGGAGGGGCGTGGCGGGAGGGCATCTGCGATGCCCTCCCGCCACGCCCCTCGCCACGCCGCCTGCCGGGCGCCGCGGCGACGCCTCGGGGACTGGGCGAGGCCGTCGTGTCACGCTCGCGCCGAGCCCCGGCTTTGCAGGGTTTGGCGGCCCCGGAAAGAATGCTAGCGGGAACCGGTCTCGAGACAGGAGCATGACCCATGGCTGAGGTTCTGGCTTTCGCAAACCAGAAGGGTGGCGTAGCCAAGACGACCTCTACGGTGAATCTGGGTGTCGCGCTGGCCGAATTGGGCAAGCGCGTGCTGGCCGTCGACATGGACCCGCAGGGCAACCTGACCATGAGCCAGGGCATCGACCCGGAGAACCTCGAGAAGAGCATGTACGACGTGCTCGTGCACCGCATGCCGATCGAAGAGGTGATCGTTTCGAACGAGATCGACGTGGCGACCTCGACCATCGATCTTGCCGGCGCCGAGATGGCCCTGTCCGCGCAGATCGGCCGCGAGCGCGCCCTCGAGAAGGCGCTCAAGCCCATCGCGAAGCGCTACGACTACGTGCTGATCGACACGCCGCCGTCGCTGGGACTGCTCACCATCAACGCTCTGGCGGCCGCCGACGGCGTCATCGTGCCCGTGCAGTGCGAGTACCTGTCGCTGCGCGGCCTGCTGCAGCTCGAGCGCACGCTCGAGATGATCCGCGAGAACATCAACCCGAAAGTGAAGATCAAGGGCATCCTGCCGACGCTGTTCGACGCGCGCACGCTGCACGGTCGCGAGGCGGTCGAGATCCTCAAGGAGAACTTCGGGTCGCTCGTCTTCGACACCGTAGTGCGCAAGACGATCAAGTTCGCCGAGGCGCCCGTGCAGGGCTCCTCGGTCCTGAAGTACGATCCCAGGGGCAAAGGTGCCGAGGCGTACCGCAGCCTCGCTCGGGAGGTGCTGAATGGGAAGTCGGCCTAGCATGCGCGATGGTCTGTCTGAGCTGTTCCGTCACACCGAAGCAGGCGGCGGAGCGGCGCCTCCCGGCTCCAAGTCAGACCCTGAGGTCGTGACCGGCCGCGCGTACGTCACCACCATCAAGGTGGTGGGCGTGGGCGGCGGCGGCACGAACGCCGTCAACCGCATGGTCGATTCGGGCATTCGCGGGGTCGAGTTCATCGCCGTCAACACCGACTCGCAGGCGCTGCAGGCCTGTGACGCCGACGTCAAGATCCATGTTGGCCAGGAGATCACGCACGGTTTGGGCGGCGGGGCCGTCCCCGAGGTCGGCCGGCAGGCGGTCGAGGTGTCGCGCGACCAGATCAAACAGGCCCTGAAGGGCGCCGACATGGTGTTCGTGACGGCGGGTGAGGGGGGCGGCACCGGCACCGGCGCCGCACCGGTCATCGCCGCCGTCGCGCGTGAGCTGGGCGCCCTGACCGTGGCGATCGTCACGCGGCCCTTCTCGTTCGAGGGCCGCAAGCGCGAAGAGCAGGCCCAGGGCGGCATCGACGAGCTCAGGGCGGCCGTCGACACGGTCATCGTGATTCCCAACGACCGCCTGCTGCAGGTCGTCGACCGCAGCACCACGATCGTCGAGGCGTTCCGGTATGCCGACGACATTCTGCGCCAGGGCGTGCAGGGCATCTGCGACCTCATCACCGTGCCCGGGCTGATCAACCTCGACTTCGCCGACGTGCGCACCATCATGAAGGAAGCCGGCACCGCGCTCATGGGTATCGGCACCGGCCGGGGCGAGGCGCGCGCCAACGAAGCCGCCCGCATGGCCATCACCTCGCCGCTGCTCGAGACGTCGATCAGCGGCGCGCGCGGCATTCTGCTCAACATCACCGGCGGCAGCGACCTGTCGCTGTACGAGGTCAATGAGGCGGCCGGCGAGATCGCCCAGGCCGCCGACGACGATGCCAACATCATCTTTGGAGCCGTGGTCGACGAGCGCCTCGGGGGGCTCATGAGCGTAACGGTGATCGCCACCGGGTTCGGACCCGAGGCCGCGCGGCGGCCGACGCAGCCTGTCAGCGCGCGGCGGCCGGCGGCGGTTGAGCCCGAAGGCACGCCGTTCGAGCGGCCGCCGGCCTTCGACGGCGGCGATCTCGACATTCCGCCGTTCATCCGGCAGACCGACGAGTGACGACACCCGCGTGAGCCACCCGTCAAAGGGGGCACCGTGAGCGACGCCGGAGCCCGTCGGGCGATCCCGTCAGGGTCGCTCGACGGGCTCCACGTCGACCTCGACGTCTTCGACGGCCCCTTCGATCTTCTCGTCACGCTCATCTTGCGCGACGAGGTCGACCTGTGGGAGATCCGGGTATCGCGCATCGTCGCCGAATACATTCTGCGCTTGGCCGAGTCCGCAGAGTTCGACCTCGAAGCGACCTCGCACTTCATCGTGCTGGTCGCGGCCCTGCTCGAGATGAAGTCGCGGCGACTGCTCGACACGGGCAGCCCGTTCGTCGATGAGCTGGCCGAGCTCGACGAGCTGGCCGCCGGCGAGGAGCTGCTCGAGACGCTGCTGCGCTTTGCCAGGTTCAAGGGCGCGGCCGGGTGGTTGGGCGGCCTGTTTGCCGAGCACGCCGGCCGGCTGTACCGCACGGCGCCGGTGCCGCAGCGATTCTTGCGACTGGCCAGCGCCGGGCCGGCTCTGCCGGCCGGCGCGCTCGCCCGGGCCCTGGGGGTGCTGCTCGCCGAACCGCCGGCGCCCGATGTCAGTCACATCACCGACATCGCCGTCACGCTGGTCGCCGAGCTGCGACGGCTGCACGACCTGCTGGCCGCTCAGGAGAGCTTTACGTTCTCGGCGGTGGCGCCTCGCGACCGGCTGCAGAAGGCCGTGACGTTCTTCGCGCTGCTCGAGCTGCACAATCGCGGCGAAGTACGCCTGCGGCAGCCGCGCCCGTTCGCCGAGATCACCGTCACCCGGACGAGCGCGCCGGGCGCCGCCGACGGCGGGCCTGATGACGCGCTCGCGGCCGTGGGGTAGGATGCTCCAGAAGCGCGTCTGACTCAACCCCCCGAACCCCGAGTCTTCATGGATGACATCACCCGCCGCCTCGAAGCGGTCATCTTCATCTCTCCGCGACCCGTCGCGACCGACGAGCTGGCGGCCGCCTGCGACGCCAGCGGCGACGAGATCGCGGCCGGCCTGGCCACGCTCGCTGAAGAGTACTCGGGCCGGCGCCACGGCATCGAACTGACCGAGGTGGCCGGCGGCCACGCGTTTCGCGTGGCGTCGGACTGCGAGGCGCCGGTCGAGCGCTTTGCGGGCGCCCGGCGGCCCGACGACCTCTCGCCGGCGTTGCTCGAGACACTGGCCGTGGTGGCCTACCTGCAGCCCACCACACGTGCGGAGGTCGCTCAGATCCGCGGCGTGTCGTCGGAGTGGGCGCTTTCGTCGCTGGTCGAGCGCGGCCTCGTCGACGAGCGCGGCCGCGCCGACACTCCCGGGGCGCCGATCCTCTACGCCACGAGCGAGCGGTTCCTGCAGCTCTTCGGGCTGCGCAGCCTCGCCGATCTCGACGACCTCGAGTCGTTCGCGCTGTCCGCCGCCGAAACCGACGAGCTGCGGGCGCGCCTGCTGGCCAACGCCGAGAGGAGACGGCCGTGAACGAAGAGCGCGACGAGGCAGGCAAGGAGCGCGCCCACCCAGGAGGCGAGGGCGGCGACGAGACGGGCGAGCGCAGTGTGGAGCGCGACGAACGCGGCCGGCAGCGCGACGAACGCGACGACGAGGGCGCCGGACGCGGCGGTCAGCGGCGAGGGCGAAGGGGCGAGCGCGGCGGCCGCGGCGAGCCGCACAACGACATGACGCTGGTCGTCTACCTGGCGCGCTCGGGGGTCGGTTCGCGGCGGCGTTGCGACGAGTTGATCCGTGAAGGCAAGGTGACGATCGACGGGACGGCGGTGACGTTCCCGCGCGAGAAGGTCGGCGAGCAGGCTGAGGTCGCCGTCGAAGGCGAGCTCGTCGCGCCGCACGAGTATCGCTACGTTCTGGTGAACAAGCCGCGAGGAGTGGCCTCGACGCGCAGCGACCCGCACGCCGATCGGGTCCTCGTCGACCTGGTTCCCGACGGACGCATTCTGTTCCCGGTGGGCAGGCTCGATCTCGACACCACGGGCTTGATCATCCTGACCAACGACGGGGTGCTGGCCAACCGGCTCATGCATCCCCGCTACGGCGTGACCAAGACCTACAGCGCACGGGTGCGCGGCCAGGCAAGCAAGCGGGCGCTCGCCGAGCTGCGCACCGGCATCGAGCTCGAAGACGGCCGCACGGCCCCGGCCGAAGCCAGGCTGGAAAAGCAAAGCAACAAGACCGCCGTCGTGGAGCTGACCATCCATGAGGGTCGCAAGCGCCAGGTGCGGCGCATGCTGGCCGCCCTCGGTCTGACGGTGGAGGAGCTTCACCGCCGCCGGTACGGGCCTCTGTCCGACAACAACCTGAAGATCGGCGCCTGGCGCGCCCTGTCGGGCGACGAAGTCGAGGCCCTGCGACGGGCAGGCGAAGAAGTAGAACGCAGGCTGGCCGGCGACGACCCCGGGGAGGCAGTCGATCTGGCTGCGCCGGCCTTTGAGCCGGCGCCCGAGCGCAACGCGGCGCCCCCGGCCGATGAAGTGCCGGCGCAGGGCGACGGCGTGACCGTGCCGCGTGTCGACACGGCGCCCTCGCCCGGCGACGCGGCGGCTCACGACGACGGTGCGTCGAGCGACAACGGCGAGTCGGCGTCCGGACCGGCGCCCCAGGCTTAGGTCGTCGGCTATACTGGCTGTCCGCTTCATCCACGCGACCGGAGGCGTCTGTGACCGACGACCAGATGCTCAGGCTGATGGCGCTGCGCGGCGCGACCACCGTCGACGCCGACACGCAGGGCGACATCAGGCTGCGCACTGAGGAGCTGCTCACGGCGCTCCTCGAACGGAACCATCTCGCGGTCGACGACATCGTGAGCATCCTCTTCACCGCGACACCCGACCTGCGGGCCGACTTCCCGGCCGCGGCGGCACGCGCGCTGGGCTTGTCGCGCACGCCGCTGTTGTGTGCCCAGGAGATCCCCGTCGAAGGCGCGATGTCGCGCTGCATCCGCGTGCTGATCCACTGCTACGGGCCGCCCGGCGAGGCACGGCATCACGTCTACCTGCACGAGGCCAGGCAGCTGCGCCTCGACCTGCCGTCGTGAGCGCCGGGCCGCCGACCGCCGCACGAGGCCGACGAAGGGAGGACCACTGAGCATGATGATCATCATGCAGGAGGGCGCGACCGAGGAGCAGATCGCTCACGTGGTCGCGCGCATCGAAGAGGTGGGCGCGAGCGCCCACGTCTCGATGGGCGAGCGGGTGGCGGTGATCGGCGCGATCGGCGACCGCGAAGAGCTCGCCGGAGTGCCGCTCGAGGCGTGTCCGGGGGTCGACAGGGTGGTTGCCGTCCTGAAACCGTACAAGCTGGTGGGCCGCGAGTTCCATCCTCACGACACGATCGTCGACGTGCGCGGCAAGAAGCTCGGCGGGCAGCACTTCGCCGTGATCGCCGGGCCGTGCTCGGTCGAGACCGAGGAGCAGATCATGGCTGCCGCCCGCGCGGTGGCGGCGGCGGGCGGCTCGATGCTGCGCGGCGGAGCCTTCAAGCCGCGATCGTCGCCGTACGCCTTCCAGGGTCTCGGCGTCGACGGTCTGAAGATCCTGGCCGCGGCTCGCGACGAGACGGGTCTGCCGGTCGTCACCGAGCTCCTCGACCCGCGCGACCTCGAGGATCTGCTGGAGTACGCCGACGTGGTGCAGATCGGCGCCCGCAACATGCAGAACTTTCAGCTCCTGGCCGAGGTGGGCCGCGCCGACAAGCCGGTGCTGCTCAAACGCGGCCTTGCGGCCACGATCGAGGAGTGGCTGATGGCCGCCGAGTACATCGTCAAAGAGGGCAACCGCCAGGTGATCCTCTGCGAGCGCGGCATCCGCACCTTCGAGACGGCGACGCGCAACACGCTCGACCTGAGCGCCGTGCCGGTCGTGCAGCTGGCCAGTCACCTGCCGGTGATCGTCGACCCGAGCCACGCGACCGGGCGGCCCGACCTCGTGCTGCCGCTGTCGCTGGCCGGCATCGCCGCCGGCGCCAACGGGGTGCTGGTCGAGATGCACCCCAACCCGGAGCACGCGCTGAGCGACGGTCAGCAGTCACTGTCGCCCGCGGCCTTCGCCGAGTACGCCGCACGGGTGCGCGACCTGGTCCACTGGACCGGCAAGACGGTCTCGTAGCAGTCGTGGCCGCACCTGCCGGAACAGAGCGCACGGTCGCGGTGGTCGGGGTCGGCCTGATGGGCGGCTCCCTGGGGCTCGCCGCCCGCGAGCTCGCCGGCGTACGGCGCGTCGTCGGTTACAGTCGCAGTCCCGCAACGATCGCCGCCGCGCTCGAGCGGGGAGCCATCACCGAGGCGGCGGCCAGCCTCGAAGAGGCCGCCTCCGCCGCCGACCTCGTGTTCGTGTGCACGCCGGTGCGACTGGTGCTCGCGCACGTGCGCCGCGCTCACGCCGCGGCGCCGCCCGAGGCGGTCGTGAGCGACGTCGGCAGCACGAAAGCGATGCTCATGGACGCCCTCACCGAGGGCGAGCAGAGCCGCTGCGTGGGCGGCCATCCGCTGTGCGGCTCCGAGACGGCGGGGGTGGGCAATGCCCGGGCTTCGCTGTACGAGGGCGCCACGTACTTTCTCACGCCCGGCGCGCACGTGCGGCCGGCGGCTTTCCAGAAGCTCTACGACTTCCTCGTGCAGATCGGCGCCCGGCCGGTCGCGGTCGAGCCGCACGAGCACGACCGCGTACTTGCCCTGGTGAGCCACCTGCCGCACGTGCTGGCCAACGTGCTCATGACCCAGGCCGGCGAGCGCCCGGGGACGCGCGACGCGCTGCTGTGCGCCGGTCCCAGCTTTCGCGACATGACGCGCATCGCCGGCAGCAACGCCCGCGTCTGGGCCGACATCTTTCTCGAGAACCGTGAGGCGCTGCTGGCTTCGCTCGACGGCTACCGCGAAGGTTTGAACGAGATGGCAGAGGCGCTCAAGGCCGCCGACGGCGAGCGGCTGGTGGCTCTCGTCGGCCGCGCCGCGCGTCAGCGCGAGCGCCTGCTGGCCACCGAGAGCCTGTCGGCCGACAAGCTGTTCCGCATCATGGTGAAGATCCCCGACCGACCGGGCGTGCTGCAACAGATCATGGTGGCGCTGGGCGACGCCGCGATCAACGTCGAAGATCTCGCCCTGCATCACATGAGCGCCGAGCTGGGGGGCGAGCTGACCGTCTACGTGCTGGGCGGCGAGGTGTGCGAACGCGCGGTGGGGTTGCTGGCCGGCCTGGGGTACCAGGTGACGACCGGCCGGGGCGTCGAGTGAGCGGCCCGGTTCCCGCAGGGTCGGTGGCCGTGTCACGCCCAGGGCGATGAGCGTAGCCGTCGACACGGTCGCCTTCCGGCCGTCGGGTCCGTTGCGCGGCCGCCTGCGCGTGCCGGGCGACAAGTCGATCACCCAACGTGCCCTGCTGATCGGCGCCGTCTGCGACGGGCCGGTCGAGATCGTCGATCCGGTCTGGGCCGGCGACCCCCTGGCCACGGCCGGCATGGTGGCCGCCCTGGGCATCGCCGTTGACGGTCTCGCCAAACGAGAGCGTCGCGCCGTGGTTCACGGCGCCGGACTACGCGGTCTGCGCGCCTCTGGGCGCGCGCTCGACGCCGGCAACTCGGGCACAGGCATGCGCCTGCTCGCCGGGCTGCTGGCCGGCCAGCGGGGCAGGTTCGTTCTCGACGGCGACCGCTACCTGCGCGCCCGCCCAATGGGTCGCGTCGTCGCGCCGCTGCGCGCCATGGGCGCCCGCATCGAGGCGCGCGAGGGCGAGTTTGCGCCGCTTGCCATTGAGGGTGGGCCGTTGCGGGCGATCCGCTACCAGCCGCCCGTGGCCAGCGCCCAGGTGAAGTCGTGTCTGCTGCTCGCCGGGCTGCTCGCCGAAGGCGAGACCGTTGTGGTCGAGGCGGTCGGTAGTCGCGACCACACCGAACGCATGCTCGAAGCCGCGGGGGCGCCGCTGACTCGCCGCGGCCAGGAGACAGGCGTGCGCGGCGCCGACCGTCTCGAGCTGGCCCAGGTCGTCGTGCCGGGCGACCTCTCCTCGGCGGCGTTCCTTGTCGCCGCGGCGCTGCTCGTGCCCGGGTCGGAGTTGCGCATCGCCGACGTTGGGCTCAACCCGACAAGGCTCGGCTTCTGCCACGTGGTGCGCCGCATGGGCGGCGTGGTGGACTGGACGGTCACCGGCGAACAGGGCGGCGAGCCGCGCGGCGAGCTCGAGGTGCGCGCTTCGGCCCTGCACGGCACGACGGTGTCCGCTGCCGAGATCCCCTCACTGATCGACGAAGTGACGCTGCTCGCGCTGCTCGGCTGTT
This sequence comes from uncultured Actinomycetes bacterium, assembly GCA_963751565.1. Lineage (GTDB taxonomy): Bacteria > Actinomycetota > Thermoleophilia > UBA2241 > UBA2241 > Bog-752. Next base: position 426,750 of record CAVVVA010000005.1, read on the forward strand.
ACGCCGAGGGTGAGACGGTCATCGAGGGGGTGGCCGATCTGCGCGCCAAAGAGACCGACCGGCTCGCCGCGATCGTCGAGATCGTGACGAGCCTGGGCGGCGAGATCGAGGCGAGCGGCGACGCTTTGCGCGTCGCCGCTCGCCCTCTGCGCGGCGGGGCGGTCTCCAGCCGCGGCGACCATCGTCTCGCCATGCTCGGCGCGGTCGCCGGCCTGGTCTGTCCCGCCGGAGTGAGCGTGAGTGGTTTCGGGGCCGCCGCGACGACGTTCCCCGGCTTCACGGAAGTCCTCGCGGACGTGCTGCCTGCATGACCGTGATCGCCATCGACGGCCCCGCCGGGTCGGGCAAGAGCACGCTGGCCAGGCTGCTGGCGGCGCGGCTGGGCTACGCCTACCTCGACACCGGCGCGATGTACCGGGCGGTGGCTTATCTGGCTCTGCGCGAGGGGGTGGCTACCGACGACGGCGCCTCGCTGGCGGCTCTGGCTCGCGAGGCGCGCATCTCGTTCACGGCCGACGGACGCATCGTGGCGGCCGAGTGCGACGTGAGCCAGGACATCCGGCGGCCGGCCGTGTCGGCCGCCGTCTCCGAGGTCTCCGCGCACGCCGAGGTCCGCGCGGTGCTGCTCGACGAGCAGCGCCGCATCGGCGCCGCTCAGGACGTGGTGATCGAAGGGCGCGACATCGGCACGGTGGTGTTCCCTGCGGCGCCCGTGAAGCTCTTTCTGACGGCCTCGCCGGAAGTTCGTGCAGAGCGCCGCCGCAAGGAGCTGATCGCCGGCGGCGAGCACGTCGGCGCCGACGAGACGCTGCGCGCCATGACCGCTCGCGACGCCTACGATTCGCAGCGCGCCGTGGCTCCGCTGCGACGCGCCGCCGACGCCGTCGAGCTCGACACGTCGGAGCTGAACATCGACGAGGTCGTCGAGGCGGCGCGCGAGATCGTCGTGGCCCGGCTGGGAACGGGCTCGTGAAGAACGTCCCGCTCTATGCCTCCGGCGACCGCTGGTTCTACCGCACTGTGCGTGTCGTGTCGGGCCTGACGCTGGCGGCGACCTACCGGCTGTCGTGCGAGGGCGCCGCCAACCTGCCGAGCCGCGGCGCCGCGATCATCGCCGCCAACCACAAGAGCGAGCTCGACCCGTTCTTCGTCGGCCACGCGTTCGCCCGGCCGGTGCGCTACTTCGCCAAGTCTGAGCTGTTCGGCAACGCCGCCCTGCGCTGGGCGGTGACCGAGCTGGGAGCGATCCCGGTGCGTCGCGGCCAGAGCGACCGCTCGGCTCTCGAGGCGGCTCTGGCCTCACTCGCTCACGGCGAGGCGCTCATCATCTATCCCGAAGGCACACGCCGGCGCGACGACGCCGTCCACGAGTTCCAGCCGGGCGTGGGCATGCTGGCGCTGCGCAGCGGCGCTCCCGTCATTCCCGTCGGCCTGAAGGGCAGCGACAAGGTCATCCACGACGGCCGGCCGGGGCTGCCGGTCGTGCGTCTCAAGGTGGGGCCGGCCGTCGACCTTTCGGGTCTCGAGGGCAAGAAGAGCGTGATGTACGCGCAGGCGGCGGAGCGCATCCGAGAGGCGGTGGCGGCGCTTTATGAGTCCCTCTGACAAGGGTCCGCAGCGCGACGCCGCGGGCGCTGCCGAGCGCCGCGGCGAAGCGCGCGACGACTTTCGCGTCGGCGAAGCGCGCGACGATCTCGGCGCCACGATCGTCGTCGCGCGCTGGGCGGGCTACTGCTACGGCGTCGAACGGGCTCTGCGCATCGCCGAGGAGGCGGGCGTCGCGCTCGCGCCGCCGATCTACACTCTCGGCCCGCTGATCCACAACCCGTCGGTCGTGGAGCGCCTGGCCCGGCGAGGCATCGCCGCGATCGACGACCTGAACGAGGTCGAGAGCGGCACCGTCATCGTGCGCACGCACGGTGTCGACCCGGAGGTCGTGGCCGCGGCGCGTGCCCGCGGACTCGAGGTGATCGACGCCACCTGTCCGTTCGTCAACGTCGCCCACCAGAAGGCCGAGGTGCTGCGCGAGCAGGGGTACATCCCCGTCATCCTGGGCGAGAAGGACCACCCCGAGGTCGTCGGCCTGGTCGCCTGGGCCGGTCCCAGGGCAGTGGTGGTCGAAGATGCCGACGGGCTGCGGCTGCGCGACGTGCGCGGCAAGCGCGTGGGGGTGGTCGTGCAGACCACCCAGACGCGCGACAACCTGGCGCGCCTCGTGTCGCGGCTGGCTCCCGCGGCCCGCGAGACGCTCGTCTTCAACACCATCTGCGACGCCACGGGCAAGCGCCAGACGGCTGCCCAGAAGCTCGCCCGTTCAGTCGACGTCGTGATCGTGGTCGGAGGCCGCAACAGCGCGAACACGACACGACTGGCGAGCCTGTGCCGCGTCATCCAGCCGCGCACCTGGCACATCGAAACGGCCGCCGAGCTCGAAGGCGGGTGGCTGGCCGGAGCGCGGCGCGTCGGCGTGACGGCCGGCGCCTCGACGCCCGAGGACGAGATCGACGCCGCCGTCCGGCGCATCCGTGAGCTCGTCGATCGATGAGCCCGACGGCCGGCCGTCGAAGAGCGGCGCTTCCGTGGCTCGTTCACACCGGCGCGGGCTGACCGTCGACGAGGTCGCGGGCGCGGCGGCGCGCGCGGGCGTGCGGCCCGGCGACCGGATCCTGGCGATCGACGGAAGGCCGCCCGAGGACGTGCTCGACCTCACCCTCGCCGCTGCGGACGGTCGCTTCAGTGTCGAGCTTTCGCGGGGCGGCCGCCGCTTTGCGGCGTCCGTAGTGCTGCGGCGAGGGGAGCAGCACGGCCTGTCGCTGCGCGACGCGCTCGGCGTGCCGGTGCGACGCTGCACGAACGACTGCGCGTTCTGTTTTGTCGATCAACTCCCGCCCGGCCTGCGCGCCTCGCTGTACGTGCGCGACGACGACTACCGTCTGTCGTTCCTGCAGGGCACGTTCATCACGCTCACCAATCTCGACGAGCACGACCTGGAGCGCATCGCGGCCCTGCGACTGTCGCCGCTCTACGTCTCGCTGCACGCCTGGGACGACGACGTGCGCGTGCGGCTGATGGGCGCGGGCGCCCGCGCCGCACGCGCCCGGCTCGCCTGGCTTTCCGGCCGGGGCATCGAGACGCACGTCCAGGTCGTGGTGTGCCCCGGAGTAAACGACGGCGCCGTGCTGGGCGACACGGTGGAGCAGCTGGCCGGCCTCGCCTGCGGCTCGGTCCCTGGGTCGGCCCACGGCGGCGCCATGGCCGGTGCCGACGATCCCGGCGACGCAGCGGATGGCCGGCAGGGCTCTCGAGGCGGAGTGGTGGACGTCGGCGTCGTGCCGGTGTCGCTCGCACGCGAGTCGCGTGGTCTGCGACGCGTGACCGCACGTGACGCCGCGGCGGTCGTCAAGCTGGTCGGCGAGCTGCAGGACGCCCTCGTGGCTCCCCTCGGGCGGCGCTTCGTGCACGCCGCCGACGAGCTCTACCTGCTGAGCGGCGCGCTGCCGCCGGCCGGCGACGCTCCCAGCCAGTACGAGAACGGCATCGGCATCTGCGCCGCGCTGCTCGCCGAGGCCGAGGCCGTCGAGATCGCCGCGGCGGCTCCGAGCCTCGCCTTGCTCGGCGGAACAGCGGCGGCGCCCGTGCTGGCCGCCGCCGCCACAACGCTGGCGGCCCGCACGGGCGCCGCCGTGCGGCCCTACATCGTCGCCAATCGCCTGTTCGGTGCGCACGTGAGCGTGACAGGGTTGCTGGGCGGCCGCGAGGTCGTAGCCGCGCTGCGCGAGCAGCCACTCGCCGAGGGCGAGTGGCTGCTCGCGCCCCGGGCCTTTGTGCCGGCCGACCTGGGCCGCACGCTCGACGACGTCACCGAGGCCGAGATCGCGGCCGCCTGCGACGGCCGCCTGGCCCTGGGTCAGGGCCTCGCCGCGGCGGTGGCCGCGGTCGCTCGCTAGAGCAGACCGGGGCCACCGTGTGCCGCTGCGCCTCTGCAGGCGTGGCCGGCGGTGAGCGCGCCAGCGCCGCCGGCTTGCAGTGAATCACTCCATAACGTACGTTCTCCAACACAGTCGCACTTGACGGCAGCTGAGTTGAGCCTATGATCGTTTGCGATTCTGTGCGATTCGACAAACGGCCGGTCAGTTGGGGTGTCGTGGCCAGGCCCGCTCCAGCAGAGCGACAGCGGGCGGCACGTGGCGAGAACTGGGCAACCAAATCGTCAGGGATTAAGCTAGCGCTGGGCGCGGCTGCTGGGTCGCCGTCCTGTTGCGAGGCAGTGGCACGAAAGGAGCGGGTGGGCGGATGAACGCGGACACCACGAGGGTCGAAGGAGGCGCCCGGTGAACGTACGGCTCTTCTTTGCCACCGACGTACACGGGTCCGAGGTCTGCTGGCGCAAGTTCGTGAACTCGGCAAAGCATTACGAGGTCGACATCCTCATTCTGGGCGGCGACATGACGGGCAAGGCGATCGTGCCGATCGTCGAGACCGGCGGCGACCGCTGGCAGTACCACATGCAGGACCAGCAGCACGACCTTCAGGGCGCCGACGAGCTGGCGCAGAACGAGCGCCTCATCCGCGACCACGGCTACTACCCGGTGCGCATGGCCCGCGACGAGGTCCAGGAGTACTCCGCCCATCCCGAGAAGCTCGACGACGTCTTCAGGCGCGAGATGCTGCGCACGATCGAGCAGTGGGTCGCCTTCGCCGACGAGCGCCTGGCCGGCAGCGGCATCCAGTGCATCGTCTGTCCGGGCAACGACGACCAGCCCGACATCGACGAGGTCCTCGCCGCCTCCAAGGAGATCGTCGTGGGCGAGGGCAACGTCATCGACATGCCGGGCGGCTATCAGCTCGTCTCGAGCGGCTGGACCAACCTCACGCCCTGGGACACGCCGCGCGAAGAAGACGAGCCGGCGTTGCGCCAGCGCATCGACGCCGTTATCGACCAGGCGAGCGCGGCGCCCGACCACCTGGTCCTGGGCCTGCACGCGCCGCCCTACGACACGCAGCTCGACGTCGCCCCCAAGATCGACTGGGACACCCTGACGGTCCAGGGGCAGGACGTCGCTCACGTGGGTTCGACTGCCGTCAAGGAGGTGATCGAGAAGGTCCAGCCGCTGTTGTCGCTGCACGGCCACATTCACGAGAGCCGCGCGGCGATCCGCATCGGGCGCACGCTGGCGATCAACCCGGGGAGCTCCTATGTCGAGGGAACGCTCTCCGGCTGCGTGGTGGAACTTGACGGCAAGAGCAAGGTGAAGCGCTACAGGCTGACGTCCGGGTAGGGAACCCGGCCGCTGGAATGGGCAGGACGGCGTCCACCAGCCGTCCACAGCCGCTTCTGAACTAGGGAGGTTGAGCCAATGGCGACAAACAACGCGGCGGCCCCGGTCGAACAGACCCTGTTCGTCAGAAAGGCGAGCGGTCTGGTCAAGGGCTGGTCGACGACCGACGGATTTCGTTACTCGTTCTTTTCCACCAACATCTTCCTGGGGATCTGGGGCTTCCTCTACGCGGTCTTCATCCCCGGCGGCAGCGTGTTCTGGGCGGTCATCATCACCACTCTCCTGGTCCTGCTCGAAGTGGTGGTCTACGCCGGCCTGATCTCCGCCATGCCGCGCGCAGGCGGCGACTACGTCTGGCAATCACGCGTGTTCCACAGCTCGGTCGGCTTCGTCTTGGGATCTACAGGCTGGTGGTTCATCCTCTGGCTCTGGATCCCTATCTACGGGGCCCTGTGCGTCAACTCGTTCATCAAGCCGATCCTGCGCATCGTCGGCGCCAGCGGCGCCGCCGACTGGCTCGGCAAGCCGATCGGCGTCTTCGTCGCTTCACTGGCGACGATCGCCCTGGCGACGTACCTGGTCGCGATCGGCATGAGGGGCTACGCGATCTTCCAGAAGTGGGCCCTCTGGATCGGCCTGGTCGGCATCGCCATCGCCGCCATCATCCTCCTGGTCACCTCGAAGGCCGGCTTCATCAGCGCCTTCAACCGTGAGAGCCTGCACCTCTACGGAGCCAAGAACGCCTACGCCGCGACCATCTCGAACAGCGGTTCGGGCATGCCGTCCTCGATGTTCAGCGGCACGGTGTGGCAGACGTTCAAGCTGATCCCCTTCATGTGCTTCTGGCTCCTGTGGCCGAACTGGGGCGCAACCCTCTACGGCGAGGTCCGCGGCGCCAAGGACTTCCGCAAGAACATGTACCAGATGGGCGGTGGCCTGCTGTCCGCGGCGGTGATCGGCGTCATCTTCTTGATCCTCGTGACCAAGACGATGGGCTACAAGTTCTTCATGGCGAGCGCGAACGGGTACATGGGCTACCTCTACGGGTATATCAAGTCGACGCCGCACGGCGGCGACTACCTCTCGCCGACGGCCATGATCGCCTGGGTCGTCAACAACGCGGCCTTCCAGGTCATCCTGATCGCCCTCATCTCGCTGCTCGTCTTCGGCTGGTGGGGCACCGTGTTCCTCTCCTCGACGCGCATGATCTTCGCCTCTGCTTTCGACCGCGTCCTTCCTGAGGGCGTGGCCAAGGTGACCAAGGGCGGCGTGCCGGTCGTGGCGCTGCTGCTCATGGTGATCCCGTCGATCGTCGTCTCGGCCTTCTATGCCTACCAGCCCACGTTCGTGAGGCTCACCTACGACGCCACCCTGGTGATCGCCGTCATGTTCCTCGGCTCCGGCCTGGCGTTCATGATCATGCCGTGGCGTACCAAGAGCATCTGGGACAACTCGGCGCTGCCCAAGCTCAAGGTCCTGGGCCTGCCGATCATGACCATCGTGGCCGCACTCTACTCGGCGTTCATGATCTTCAACCTGTACCTGTGGATCTACGACCCGACCAACACCTACGGCGTCGGCTACAAGAACGGCAGCTCGATGATCTTCATGGGCATCCTGTACGTCGCTGCGATCGTCATCTGGATCGTGGCCTGGGCCGTGCGCAAGCGGCAGGGCATGGAGCTCGAGGCGGTCGCCAAGGAGATCCCGGTCGAGTAACGTCCATACAGTCGTTCAGCCAGTCTCGCCCGGCGTAATGGCGGCGGCGGTCCGGCCCCGGGGCCGGACCGCCGCCGCGCGCGCGTCGCGGCAGCCGGTGAGCTGAGAAGAAGGAGGTCGATACATGGCACAGCCGTTCATCCTGCCTAAGGACATCCCCATCGAGCGGTACCCCAAGCCCGAGGTCTTCCTGGCCGAGGGCAAGCGCCTGACCGAAGAGGCCCAGAAGCGCGGCATCATCATGCGGGCCATGGGACCGCTCGCCCTGCACTACTACTTCCCGGACCAGATCGACCTGTACGCCAGGCTCGAGCGTCTCGGTGAGCGCTACTTCACCGACATCGACTACGCCGCCTACGGCAAGCACAGCGGCAAGATGCGCGATTTCATGAAGGACATGGGCTACGAGTGCGACCTGCAGACCATGGCCATGTCGGGCAAGACAAGGCACATCTACTACGCCGGCCCGGTGCCCATGATCGACGTGTTCTTCGACAAGCTCGACTACTGTCACGAGGTCAACTACAAGGACCGCCTCGAGCTCGACCCGTACTGCGTCGCACTGGCCGACATCGTGCTGCAGAAGCTGCAGATCGTCGAGATCAACGACAAGGACCTGAAGGACATCGAGTACCTGTTCATCACCTGTGAGATCGGCGACGACGACGACCACAGGATCAACCAGAACTACATCGCCAAGCGCTTCGCCGACGACTGGGGCTTCTGGTACACCGCGACCCAGCTCAACCTCGAGAGGGTCAAGAAGCACTGCGACACCGTGCCGGCCCTGACGCCCGAGATGCGGGAGCGCGTCAAGGCGCAGGCCGACAAGCTCCTGGCGCGCGTCGAGGCCGAACCCAAGACCAAGGCCTGGAACAAGCGCGCCAAGAAGGGCGCGTCCAAGATCTGGTACAACGAGGGCTTCTCCGACTGGTGAGGCCCCGGGCGGTGTTGATCCCAAGCAGCAGGAAGGTTTAGGCATCTATGAAGATCCTGACGAGAATGGGCGACAGCTCGAGCGTCGAGATGACGCGCGACGAGCTGCGCCACGACCTCGAGGAGGGCACCGAGGCGGCCGCCACCAAGGCCAAGATCCCTCCGCTCACCGAGAACGAGATCGACTACCTAGACGACATGTTCGCCTGCCCGAGCCGCATCTGGGGGGTCGAGCGCGGCCACGAGGTGGTCATGACGAAGGACGGGTGCGTGAACGCCCTGAACTCGTCGCGCATGTCGAGCGGCGTCGTGGCGCCGGTCAACCGCGAAGTGGGTGTGCGCCTCTTCGAGTCGATGCTGGGCTTCGACTCGATGGAGCTCTCGCACAACGACTACTCGGTCAAGCCGCAGCGCTTCCTCAAGGCGCTCGAGCAGCTCCACATGGAGCTTCTCCAGGAGACGACGATCTTTCCGCTCCTGTACGGCTTCATGCCCAACCTGGGCCTCTACTACCGGCCCGACGGCTCGTTCGAGAACCCGTCCGACCTGCTGCCGCTGGGCAAGATCGCCGAGGCCCGCAAGACCCAGGAAGAGGCGCTGCAGGCCTGTCAGGACGACTGCATCCTGATGAGCGACTGCATGCTCGAGATGGGCGCCGACGGCATCGACTACGACACGGTCGCCTCCACCGGCGACGCCGAGTTCCTCGCCGTTCTGCGGACCACCGAGCACGTGGCGAACGAGACCGGCCTGCCGGTCGAGATCGGCATGTCGGCCGAGATGGTCCTGGGCTTCCACGGCGAGCTCGAGTACGACGGCACGCGCCTGGCCGGCCTCTGGCCGCACCAGCAGCTTCAGCTCTGCGAGAAGGCCGGCACGGCGATCTTCGGGCCGGTGGTCAATACCAACACGAGAAAGTCGGTGCCGTGGAACCTGTCGCGCGCCGTCACCTTCGTGAAGGCCTGCAGCGAGATCGCCAAGATCCCGATCCACGCCAACGTGGGCATGGGCGTCGGCGGGGTGCCGATGTTCGAGACCCCCGCCGTCGACGCCGTGACCAGGGCGAGCGCGGCCATGGTCGAGATCGGCCGCTGCGACGGGTTGTAGGTGGGTACAGGCGATCCAGCCGGCATGCACATGGCGCATCTGCTGGCCTCGTCGATGGGTGGCATCCGGGCCGCTGGAGATCTGGTGGCACGGATGGAGCTCAAGAAGATGAGGATCACGGAAGCCAAGAAGTACGTGGCCGACAAGCTGCACGTCAGCCCGCTCGAACTCTCCGATCCGTACGTCATGCGCAACCTGCGCGAGGAGCTCGACATCGGCGTCGTCACCGGTGTGCCGGGCGTCGCGAAGGGCATGGCGGCCAAGATCCGCATCGCCGAGCTTCTCGACATCGAGATCAACGCGGTGGAGCAGTTCAAGAAGAAGACCGGGCTGCACGTCTAGCAGACCCGGCGGGGTGAGCCGACTCGGCCGACCCCGGAAGAGCAAGCGAAGGGCCGCCGTCGCCTTTGGGCGACGGCGGCCCTTCGCTTCGGCTTCTTCCCGTTTGCGGCGCGGTTCCCGGCGAGCATCACCGCAGCGGCAGCCCCGCGGCGCACGCACCTACACCTGGGCGAGCCACTCCTTGAAGTCGGGATGGGCGGCGTTGTCGCGGAATCGCCTGATGCGGTTCATGCCGTACTCGTAGAAGTCGAAGTCGATCTTGGAGAGCCGGCTCTGGATCATCGCCCAGATGCTCCACCACAGATCGGCGACGAGCTTGTGGAGCATCATGCGGCTGTAGCGGTGCTCGTCCATCTCACCGCAGTACCACGTGAGGACGGCCTGCTCCTCTGTCGCCGACAGAGGGTGCTCGACGCAGAAGTCGCCCAGGTCGAAGAACGGGTCGGTCATGCCGCCGTACTCCCAGTCGATGACCCACATCTTGCCGTCGCCGTCGAGGATGAAGTTCTCGGAGAGCAGGTCGCAGTGGCAGGCGGTGGGGGAGGGCTTGTCGCGCTCCATGGCCGCCTCGATCGTCTCGCCGACCGCGAACAGCTGGTCGAGCTCGTGTGGCCGGGGCGCTTCGACTTCGCGCGCCATGGCGGTGTAGTCGCGGATCATGTCGAACACGCGGATCTCGTTGTCGAAGACGGCCTGGTCGTGGTAGGTCCTCACGGCCCGCGGCGATCTTCTGAAGACGGTCCGGATGTCCGGCGATCGTCTCGGGGTGCATGGTTTCGCCGGCGATGAAGGGCACGACCGTGCAGTGCCCGGGCTCGATCACGTGAAGGAGCGGCGGGGTGACGCCGGCCCGGGCGGCGGCCGCGTGGTTTCTGAGCTCGCGCTCACGATCGATGAAGGTGTCGGTGCCCAGGCCGGGGATGCGCAGCACGTACCTGGCGGCGCCCTTCGCTTCGGCCTCGCCGGCGACGGTGACCAGGTAGTTGAAGTTGGTGATGCCGCCGCCGAGCACCTCCCAGCGAACGTCTCTGCCCTTCCAGTCCTCGATGCGCCCGATGACCTCGTCGGGCGTGATGGTGGCGCTTGTCATGCTTGGATCCCCTTGTGAGTTTGCCGGCGCGCCGCGGCGCGCCGGCTGCGTGGCCTCGGGTCACGTTGTCGTGGCGTCGTTGGAGGTTCTGAAGGGCCGCGAGCGCCGGGCCCGAAGGGCCCGGCGCTCGCGGCCACGTGCGGAGCTCCTACAGCCGTCTCACTCCGGCGGGACTTCGAGGAAGGCGTACGAGATGTCGATGCCCTTCCCCCTCTGGTAGAAGCGGGTGATCCAGTAGTAGACCACGGACAGGACGAGGATGCCGGCCACGATCGCGTATGTCAGGCCGGGCGACGTGCCGGTCAGGCCGTAGCCCTTGTTCACCAGGAACGCGATCACGGCGGCCCCGCCGCAGAGCGCGCCGATGACGCCGAAGATCGTCACCAGCGGTATGCCGGCGAGCTTGTACTGGGCTCCCGGGGCGGCCTCGTAGAGCGCCTTGGCGCGGTAGGGCAGCAGCGCGGCCGCAAGTGCGCTGCACACGAAGACGTAGCCGCACGCGAACGTCACGCCGAGCGTGATGGTGTACCACTTGGTCACGTAGCTGTAGCCGACGATCGCCCCCGCGCCCAGGATGAAGTAGATGAGATGAGCGTTGACCGGGGTGCGGAAGCGTGAGTTGACCTTCGAGAACCACGCCGGCAGCGTGCGGTCGAGCGACATGCCCACCATGACGCGGGTCATCCCGATGTAGCAGTTACAGGTGATCTGCAGGGAGGCCAGCATGAAGCTGACCGCCGCCAGCACCGTGATGATCGGGTTGGGCGAGATGACGATGGCGAACATGCCGGGGAAGGGCAGTACCTTGCCGATGCCGGTGCCCGAGGCGCTGATGGCGCCGTAGTAGGAGGCCGAAACGGCGTTGAAGAAGCCGGTGCCCACGGCGCGCTGCTCCGTCCAGGCGATGAGGGCCAGGACGACGCCCACTGCGATCAGAGAACCGACGATGATGAACATCTGGTTCTTGAAGACGCGGGCGCCCTTGATCTCGCCGCCCTGCTCGACGCTGTAGGTGGCCCACTGCGTGCTGGTCCAGGCGATGGGCGCGGCCAGCAGCGTTGCCCCGAGCGCGAACTTGGGGAGCAGCTTGAAGCCGGTGGAGCTCACGTCGTGCTGCAGCCAGGTGTAGTAGGCCGGGTTCTTGTCGACGACGCCGTTGAAGTGGTTGATCGCCACGGCGAACTGGGCCGGCGAGGTGCGCAGGAACTGAGCGAGCATGATGACCACGAGGATGCCGGTCGCCGCGAACATGAAGTACTGCAGGCGGACGTAGTTCTTGAAGCCGGTCACGAGCAGGATCGCCATGAGCGCCGCGCCGATGATGCTGGTGATGACCACGCCCTGGTGGCCCTCGGCCCAGACGCCGGCGTTGATCAGGCCCGTGCTGTTGTAGTGCACGCCGAGGCCGAGGAACAGCGGCGCAAGACCGAGGTTCGCAAACAGCCAGCCGGCCAGGGCGACCCACTGCAGGATCCAGATCACGAAGCCGCTCATCACGATCGGAAAACCGATGGCCCCACCAAGCACGCGGCTCTGGAACACGTAGTCGCCGCCGCTTCTTGGCATGGCCGTCGCCATCCACACGTAGGCCAGGGCGATGGGCAGCTCGAGCAGCGTGGCGAACAGGCAGGCCGCCCATACCGCGACGCCCGGGAACGCCTCGGGCGCCCACACGAACGTCCACGGGAAGATCACGCCCATCGTGAGGAAGTTGTATATGAACGCCGACCAGGGCGACATGACCCTGGAGAGCCCCGAAGCCTTGCGACTGAAGACTTCGGGCTTGGCAACAGTTGCTTCCATCTCAACCTCCTGTCAACGACCCAACAAGACCTTCAAACGATCCGTCGCGCTCCTTCCGGCGCGTCACCCCGACGTCATCTGGTAGCCGACCACCTTGCCCGGCTCGAGCGTGATGATGCATCCCCTGATGATGCCCTCGCCGTACTCACTGCCGGGGTTGATCACCGTCGTGCGTCCCAGTTTGACCAGGCCACGCGACTCGTGGATGTGGCCGGTCAAGGCGAGCAGGGGCTCGTACTTCTCGATCACCTTCCTTACGGCCGTGCTGCCTGCAGCAGCGGATTGGGGCACACCGCCGACGACGATCGGCGTCGGCGGGTCGGTCGACCAGTCCAGCTTGGGACAGACGTCGAGGGTGCAGTCGTAAGGGGGCACGTGCACGTTGAAGATGGCGCTGGAGAAGTCGTCGATGCCCTCGATGGCCTTCTCGAGCAGCTGCTCGAGCGTCGCCTCATCGGTCTCCCGGGGGGTGTTCCAGGGAGTCGGGTTGCTGTGGCCGCAGTTTGCCATCGGATACAGGTCGTCGAACATGACGATCCTGCCCTCGCAGTTGACGACGTGCTGGCTCGACGTGGCCTCGAGCAGGTCGAGCAGATCCTGCGGGTCGTCGTTGCCGCCGGTCACATAGCACTTCACGTCGGTCCCATCGAGTCGCTCGTCCGCCAGAGCGATCCAGCGCCGCAGCCTTTCGTGAGCGAGCCGCTTGAAGGTCGCGTCGACCCTGCTCTGATCGCTCTGCATGTGGCGCAGCTCTTCCTCGGTCACGGTGACGTGGTAGAAGCCGAGCGTTTCGATGCGCTCCCGCACCTCGGCTACCGCGGATTCCCCGTCGAGGTGCTGCAGGTCCTCCTGGAGAGTGACGCGGTAGTGCCCACCGCCCTCATCGACGATCGGCACCATGAACTTGCCCATGATGTCGCCGCCCATGACGATATGGTCGACGTGGTAGAACTTGGCGCCGTTGATGAACTTGCGAAACGTCCGCTCCGACCCGTGGACGTCGGTGGCGTAGAAGAGGCGCACGCGCTTGGCGCCGCCGTCTTTCTTCTTGAAGAGTGCCATTACGCGGTCCCCGTCCTCTCAGTCGATGGCCTTGTACCACTTGACCTTGTCGCCGACCCTGGCGCGCAGACGCCACTTCGTGCCCTTGGGGTAGTCGTTCATCGCCGTGAGCAGCTCGACGACGCGCTGCGCGACGATGCTCCTGTCGTCGTCGCTCAGGTCGAAATGGGGCAGGTAGTCGCGCACCTTCTCGAGGTTCATCGAGCTCGTGCGCCACAACCCCCACTCGGCTGCGCACAGCTCGGCGATCCGCGCGGCGTTCACGTGATCGTCGTCGTCAGAGGCGACCGCATGTTCGCGCAGGAGCATGATCGTGTCGATGATGTCCTTCTCGTTGATCTTGACGATCTGCATCTTCTCGAGCACGAGCTCGGCGAGGGGGATCGTGGGCGAGTCGACCTCGAGCCGGTTCTTCCAGGGGATGGGGTGGCAGAAGTCGAGTCTGTCCATGAAGACGTCGACGTGGATGTGGTTGGTCGGATTGTTGAAGATCAGCCTGCCGGACTCGGCTTGGAAGCTGTTGGTCTCGATGTCCTCGTCGTAGCCCAGCGAGACGAACAGGTCGCGGATGGGCTTGGACTGCCTGGCGTAGCCGGCGAAGTCGATGTCGGTGTACACGCGGTTGAGCTTGGCCTGGATCCAGCCGAACTCAGGGCAGTGGTGGTGGAAGGCGAGCGCACCGATGACCCGCAGCGGGATGCCCTTCTGCTCGCCGGCTCGCACGACGCGCAGAGCCTCTTCCTCGAAGACCCTGGCCAGGTCGGCGTCGGGGTGACCCACGCCCGACCTCTTCGCCGACCTCGCCGGCCGGACGCGTTGCTTCGTCGCTCATGCGGTGCTCCCGAGTCGCCTGGATCTTGCCTTGTCGTAGCGCGTGACGCTCATCGTGATTCTAGATCACCTCGCAGCGCGGTCCGACGCGCTGGATCCGTTCGCACACGTCCGTCTCGAGACCGCCGTCGGTCAGCACCACGTCGATCTGGTCGAGAGGGCAGATGACGACCGCGCCGACGAGGCCGAACTTGCTGCTGTCGGCCAGCACCACGACCTCGCCGCGCGTGCGCCGGATCATGGCCAGCTCGATCGCGGCCGCCGCGATGCTGGGCGTCGTGAGACCGGCTCTCACGTCGAGGCAATCGGCCCCGAGGAAGGCCTTGTCGGCATAGAAGTGTTCGATCATGTCGACCGGCCACGTGCCTTCGACGGCGTCCAGTGCAGGACGGTAGAGGCCGCCCAGAAAGACGAGCTCGAGACGCAGCCCCCGCGCCTCGGTGGCCGCCGCCAGGTTGTGAGTGACGACGCGCGCCTCGAGGTCGGGGTCTACGTGACGCAGCATGCGCACCACCGTCGTGCCGGACCCCAGGAACACGGTGTCGCGCGGTTCGATCATGGCGGCGGCGGCCCTGGCGATCCGGTCCTTCTCGGCGGCGTGCGCAACGACGTCGTCTTCGTAGCAGGGCTCGTCGGTCAAGCGCTGCCTGCGCACGGCGCCGCCATGCGTGCGGGCCAGCACGCCTTCCTGCTCGAGAAGCCTGAGGTCGCGGCGGATGGTTATCTCCGAAACGCCGAGATCCTCGCTGAGTGTGGCGACCCGCACGGCGCGCTGCGCCCTGAGCCCAGCCACGATGCGCGCGCGCCTCTCGGCGGGCAGCATCTCGCGAACATCTGGAGTGGACAACCGGCGTTTCCCTCCTCGTCCAGCAATCATGACCGGGCATAATCGTTCAGAGGTGATCAGATTCTAGGATCGCCTTTCGCCTTGTCAAGGAATTGCTCCAGCGCAGCCCAAAGCGCGTCCACGTGCCTGGGGAGAGGGCGTCCCGTCAGCGCTTGCGCCCTCCGCGCCGCTGCCGGGCCCGGGAGCGGCGCTCCGGGCGCGGACGCGGGCAGAGCGGCGTGGTCCGCAGGCTGAGCGGGGCGCTGCCCAGACTGGGCCGCGCTGAGCCCGGGCGAGACGGGCGTTCTGCACCGTGATGAAGGTGAACGCGATGCCGGCGAGGACGAGGCGCGTCACGAACGGGCTCGCCGCTCGCCCGAGCGTCAGCAGACCGGTGACGATGCCGGTGACGCCCATCGCCCACATCACCAGGTGAACGCTGGGCGTCCGCTGGCGGGACATGAACGGCAGGAACGACGCGTTCAGCGCCATGACGAGCATGAGCAGCGCGGCGCCTGTGGTGAGCACGAGGGTCACGTACATCGGACCCGCCCTCACCGCCGGGTCGGGCTTGAGCACGAAGTCGACCAGCGAGACGGCCATCAACACGGCCACGATGAAGACGACACCCACGAGCAGCAGGAGGCTGCTGGTGCGGACCGCTCCGCCGCCCGTCGCACGGGGCGATGTCCGGGCGGGGCTCCAACGGGCCGGCGGACGTTTGTTCGAGCTGCTGCGACTCATCCTCTTCCTATTCTGACCCAAGGGCCTCGCGGGTGACAGAGCTGCCCGGCCTCGCGCCGCCGAGCTGGGGCGACAGCATCCACCGGCGGCACGGCGCTCCACAGCGCCCGGCGGGCGAAGACCGCCGCCGGAGAGATCAAGCCGACACTGCGGCCGTTCTGCTGTCGTTCAGCGCTTGCGACGCCCGCGGCGCCGGCGCTGCGACGCGGGCGGAGCCGGAGGCCGCGGAGCAGCAGGGGCGGCGGGGCGGCGGCTCGACGGTGCGCTGAGCGCCGGTCCCGCGTAGCGCACGAGGAGCACACTCAGCACGAACGCGGCGGCCGGTATCACCACGATCACGATCACGACCGCTCCCAGCTTGGCGCTGCCGAGATGCCCGACAGCGACGCTGCCGACGGCGAGAACGAAGACCGTCGCGGTCAGATAGGCCGCGACGCGGCGCGAGAACAGGCGGTCGACGAGAAACGCGACATTCAGCGTCAAGGCGACCATGAGGACCGCGGCAGCCGCGGCCATGGCCAGAGCGAGACTGGTCAGGCCCGGTGGCGCACCGGCCGTTCGACTGACGGCGCCGCTGTGGAAGACGTTCGTCAGGGCGTTGAGGGTGCCGACGAAGGTGATCGCCAGAAGGCCGAGGCGCATGATGGCGATGAGGCCCGAGAAGAAGCCCGGACCCGGACCGCGCCTCCGGGCGGGAGGCAGGCTCGACTGCGTATCGGGAGGACGCTCACTCATCGCCGGTGCGGTGTGACCCATGAGAGCACGACGAGATGCACTTGCGCTCGGTCAGAGCTCGCCGGTAGCCGACTCGAGGGTCACGGGCGGTGCGGCTCTTCTTGCGTCTCGTCAGGCGCCGGCCAGCCAGGCGGGGTAGTCGGGGTCGGCGAAGCCGCGCTCGGCGCGTCCGACGCGTTCCATGGCCCATGCCATGTAGTCGAAATCGATCTTCGACACCGTGTGCTGGATCATCGCCCACACGTCCCACCAAACGGCCGAGACGATCTTGTAGAGCATCATGCGGCCAAAGAGGCGCTCGTCCATGTGGCCGAGGTAGGTCTCGATGACGAGGCGCTCCTCCTCGCGCGAGTAGGGGTGCTCCATGACGTGGTCGCCGAGGTCGAAGTAGGGGTCGGTCATGCCGCCGTACTCCCAGTCGATGATCCACATCTTGCCGTCGGCGTCGATGATGAAGTTCTCCGAGAGCAGGTCGTTCTGGCAGGCAACGTCGGGGACGGGGCTGCGGGCCGTCGCCTCTTCGATCTCGTCCATCCGCGACAGCAGCGCCGCGAGACGGTCCGGCATGGGGGTGTTGATCTCACGCGCGACCTTCGTGTAGCGGCGCAGCATGTCGAAGATCTCGATCTTGTTGCCGAAGGATGGCCTTGTCGTGGTACACGCGAACCGCCTCGACGGCCTGCTTGATGCGCTCGCGGGTGCCCGGCCATCGTGTCTGGGTGCATGACCTCGCCGTCGATGAAGTCGATGACCATGGCCTTCTCGGGCTCGATGACGTGGGCGACCCGAGGGGCCGTCCCGATCCTGGCCACCTCGATCATGCACTCGCGCTCGATGTTGCGGTCGATGAACATGTCGGTGCCGGCGCCGGGCACGCGCAGCACGTACTTGCCGCCGCCGGGATTGCCCCAGCCGCCGTTCACCCAGATGATGTAGTTGTGGTTGGTGATGCCGCCGCCGAGCTCTTCCCAGCGGATGTCCTTGCCCTTCCAGTCGTCGATGCGCGCGACGGCCTCGTCGGGGGTCAACCCATGTGCCATGGCCTCTTCCTTTGCTCGAACGGTGCAACAGGGGTGTGACGCGGGTGGGCGGCGCTACCGCGCCGCCCACCCGCGCTTCCGTGTGTGACGACCGAGGTGTGAGAATCGCCCTCACACGATCGTTGGTCTTACACCTCGTCGAACTGCCTGAGCTCGGCCTCGATCGCGGCGAGCTCCTCCGCCGTACCCTGGATCTTCGGGCCCTTGAACCACTTGCGGGCCGAGATCGCCCACCAGATGCCGGCGAAACCGATCACGACGAGCACGGCCACCGGCGTGAAGTTGAAGTCGTGCGACGTCAGCATCGGTTCGTAGTAAGGGCAGCATGAAGATGATGCAGATGAACACCACCCAGACGATCGCGATCCAGCCGATGACCGGGCCCCACGTCTTGTTCAGCTTGTAGGGACCGGGCGTGAACGCCTTGCGGTTGATGCGCCGCAGGAACACGGGCGTCAGGTAGGCGATGTACAGACCGATGACCGCGATCGAGACCACCGCGCCGTAGGCGTAGTAGTTGATCATGTAGGTCGAGGACAGGATGAACGCCCCGACGGCGCCGAACCAGGCCGAGTGCACCGGCACGCGGCGCTTCGGGTTGACGTGGTGCCAGTAGTTCGAGAAGGGCACGGCGCCGTCGCGCGAGAAGGCGAAGATCATGCGCGAGTTCGCGGTGACCGACGACATGCCGCAGTAGAACTGCGCGCCGATGACGATCAGGATCATCAGCAGCGCGAGCGTCCTGCCGGCGGCGAACTTGAAGGCGACCGCCCACGGGACGAGACTCAAGCTGAGGTCGGAATAGCTCGTGATGGGGGTCCCTGCGAAGGTGACAGGGTGCACGAAGTGCGGGATCGCGTAGCTCACCCCGACGAGCAGGATGAAGCCGGCGATCAGCGAGACCCAGATCGACCGGACGATGCCCTTGGCCGCCTGGATGTTCGCCTCGCGCGTCTCCTCGGACACGTGGGCCGAGGCGTCGTAGCCCGTGAAGGTGTACTGCGCGTTCAACATGCCCAGGGCGACGACGTAGAGCGGCGCCGCGAACCCCGACAGGCCGGCGAACGCGTGCCACCCCGCCTTCCCGAACATGAACGAGACGCTCTGATGGGCGTGCGAGCTGGGCGCCCAGTACAGGATGATGACGATGATCGCCACGCCGATCAGATGCCAGTAGACCGAGACGTCGTTGAGCAGGGCCACCAGTTTGATGCCGAAGGTGTTCAGCAGGCCCTGCACGAAGAGGATGACGGCCAGGAGGGCGATGGTGTGCCCGGGCGACAGCCAGTAGGACTTGCTGGTCCACTCCGCGAGGAAGGCCGAGACCGAGTACGCGCAGCCGAAGCTGATGCCGGCCGTGACGGCGACCTGCCCCAGCAGGTTGAACCAGCCGGTGAACCACGACCAGATCGGGGCGCTGTTGCCGGGCGCCAGCTTGGCCGCCCAGTAGTACAGGCCGCCGGCCGTCGGGTAGGCCGAGCAGATCTCGCCCATCGACAGGCCGGCGAAGATCACGATCATGCCGACGAACAGCCAGCCCCAGTTCATGACCGGCGGGCCGCCGTGGAGCAGACCGAACTCGTAGACGGTCAGGCAGCCCGACAGGATCGAGATGATCGTGAAGGAGATCGCGAAGTTGGAGAAGCCGCTCATGCGGCGGTCGAGCTCCTGGGCGTAGCCCAGTTCGTGGAGCCTCTTGGTGTCCTCGCTCAATCCCGATGGCGCCACTGGGCCCGCGGGCGGCGGCGGCGGTGCAGCCCCACCTCCCCCCATTTCTGTGGGCGGTGTGTGCAGATCGTCAGCCATGGCTGCCCCCGTAGTCCAAGATGGCCAAAATGTGTTGACGGTATCTAGCCTATCTGAGTCGTGGTATGTCAACACCTTGGGCCTGTGAGATTTATGCATTTGCGTGTTCGCGACCCCGCAACTTATCGTTTCCGCAAGCAGAGCACGTCGTCGCGCAGTCTCGACCGCCGGCGATCGCGCACTGCACCGAGTATCACGATGCCGTCGGCGCCGATCACGTCGGCGACCTGTTCCCTGGCGCGGGCGATGAAGGTCTCGGCGGGCAGACGACAGGCGAGTTCTCCCACAATGTCACACTTGACAGCCCCACACAGGTGCTATGATGTGTGCGACTGTGTTCGAAATGGCCGATGACGTTCGGCTCAGCCGAACGTCTGGGCCGTAAGGAACGGGGGAGCCGATGTCGTTGCCGGGAGGCCCTGAGGCGCGCGAGATGATCCCGGCTCAGCGTCGCGTGCGCATCGTCGAACTTCTCAAGGAACGCCGGGCGGTGCGCGTCTCGTCGCTCTCCGAGCACCTCCGGGTCTCCGAGATGACGATCAGGCGCGACCTCGAGCGGCTCGAGGCCGAGGGCCTGCTCTCGCGCACGCACGGCGGCGCCATACTCAAGCGCCACATGGTCGAAGAGCCGCAGTACCTCGACAACGTCGCGACGCACGCCGAGGAGAAGGAGCGCATCGCCCGAGCCGCCGCCGCCATGATCCAGCCCGGCGAGACCGTGTTTCTGAGCTCGGGCACCACTGCGGCGCGCGTGCTTCGTCACGTCAGCCCCGAGCTCGAGGCCCGGGTGGTCACCCACAACGTCGGCGCGCTCGCCGAAGCTCACGGCCTGCGGCTCGACCTCATCGTCCTGGGTGGGCAGTTCCGCCCCCGGTCGAACGTGGTCGACGGCCCGGCGGCCGTCGAGTTCGTGAGCCGGTTCCATGCCGGGCGCATGCTCCTGGGGATCGACGGCTTCGATCTTCGGGAAGGCCTGACAACGCCGTCGCTGGGCATCGCCGGCATAGAAAGAGCGATGATAGCCCACACCCGGGGTGAGGTGGTCGTGCTGGTCGACCAGAGCAAGATCGGCGTGGTGGCCGACGTCGTGATCTGCGGGATCGATCAGGTCGATGTCGTGATGGTCGACGACGGCGTCGACGAGGGCGTGCGCGAGGAGATGCGGCGGCTGGGACTGCGCTGCATCGTGGTCTAGAGGGCGCGGGCGAGGTCGTCTGCGCCGCGCAGTCCGCGGCGCCGGAGCGGCAGGAGCGGAGGCGAGGTTGGACCCAACCAGGGCAAACGAACTGTTCGAAGTGGCGGAGAGGCTGTCGGCCGACGCCAGGAAGCTGCGCGACGAGCTCGAGATAGAGTTCCTCACGAGCCAGCTCGCCGCGGTGGTCGACGAGGACTACGACCTGGGCGAGGTCGTCGGGGTCGATCAGGTCTTCGGCGGCTACGTCAACCTGAGCTTCGCGGTGCGTACCCGCACCGACGCCGGCGAGCAGCGCTACTTCGTGCGCAAGTACAGCCGCGCCATCACCGAGCGTGAGGTGCGCTTTGAGCACGCGCTCGTGAACCACATCAACCGCAAGGGCTTTCACCTGGCGGCGCGCGTCTTTCCCAACAAGGCCGGCGAGACGTTCGTGGTGCGCGACGAGCTGCGCGGCGGCCTGCGCGAGACGCGCTTCTTCGCCGTCTACGAGATGCTCGAGGGTAAGGACAAGTACACCTGGGTCAAGAACCGCTGCACGGACAGGGAGTACGAGAGCGGCGGCCGCGTACTGGCGCAGTTCCACTACCTCGCGCACGACTTCGACTCCGGGGGCCTCGGCCGGGAGCAGCCGCCGATCATGCAGCTCCTGCGGGCGTTGCGTGCCACCTTCGCAGGCTACGCGGAGCAGGCGAGGGCCGGAGGCAGCGTCGTCGATGAGTACTACCTGGAATGGCTGCCCGCCATCGACGAGGCCCTGCGCAAGGGCGCCGATCAGGAGCCGGAGCTGCGGGGGATGCCCTACATCCCGGTTCACTGCGACTACCATCCCGGCAACCTCAAGTGGGTCGATCAGGAGACGGCCGCTCTCCGGCCTGTGGAGACGTCCGGCTCGTCGTGCTCCGGGCTGTTCGACTTCGACTGGTCCAAGCTGGACTACCGCATCTTCGACGTGGCCGAGGGCATCGTCTACTTCTGCAGCTCGTGGGAGGGCCGCGACAGCGGCGAGCTGTGGCTGGACAAGGCCGCCATCTTCGTGCGTGCCTACCAGGACGAGGCGGCCAGGTTCGCCGAGCCCGGCGCCATGACGGCGGCCGAGCTCGCCGCCCTGCCGCGCATGATCGCCAACGCCAACCTGTACGTGCTCAACTGGGATGTGAGCGCCTACTACGAGGCCGACGAGGATTTGAACGACGACGAGTACCTGATGTACCTCAAGCACCAGGTCATGCTCATGGAGTTCATCGAGGCCCACTTCGACGAGCTGTCCCGCCTGGCCGAGCCGCCGGCCATGCCGGCGAGCCCGTCCGGCCTCGACCACGACCAGGAGAGGGGCTGATCCGCATGGGGTTCGCCGAGCTGCTCACGCCGCAGGAGGTCCGACGCACGCACGAGGCGTCGCTCGAGGTCCTCGAGGCGGTGGGCATCGCCGCCCACAACCCACGGGCCCGCGAGATCTTCGCCAGGCACGGCTGCAGCGTCGACTCCGAGACCGGCCTCGTGCGGTTTCCGGCCGAGATCGTCGAGACCTACCGGGCGATGGCGCCACCGAGCTTCACGTTCCGGGGCCGCGACCCGCGCTTCGATCGCACCATCCCCGACGACGGTCCGATCGTCGTCACCGGATCGTCGGCGCCCAACGTGATCGACCCGGCGACGGGAGTCGAGCGCCGGGCGACGTCGACCGACATCGCCACCATCGCCTATCTCGTGAACGAGCTGCCGGGCTTCGACGTGTTCTCGATCTCGACGCTCGCCGACGACGCGCCGGCCGGGCAGTTCAGCCTGAGCCGGTTCTACCCGGCCCTCAAGAACTGCCTCAAGCCGGTGCGCAGCAACACGCCCAACATGGACGACCTGCGCCAGGTGATCGCGCTCGGCGAGCTGATCGCCGGGGGCGCCGACGCCTACCGCGAACGGCCCATCATCAACCATCACTACTGTCCCATGGTCAGTCCGCTCAGCATGGACGTCGAGTCGACCGAGGCAGTGCTGTGGCTCACCGAGCGCGGCCTGCCGGTCTACACCACGGTGGTGCCCAACGCCGGCCTCACCGCGCCGATGACCATGATGGGCTGCCTCGTCGTAGGAAACGCCGAGTTTCTCGCGATCACCGTCTTTCAGCAGATGGTCCGCGAGGGCACGCCGGTGATCTACGCGGGTCTGCCGACCGTCGCCGACATGCGCACGGGCGCCTACGCGCCGGGCGCCATCGAGACGGGCATGCTGCTCGCCGCCCAGGCGCAGCTCGCGCGCTTCTACAACGTGCCGGCCGGCGGCTACATCGGCCTCACCAACGCGCACGGCAACGACGCCCAGTCGGGCTTCGAGACCGGCATGAACACGCTCCTGGGCGTGACGGCCGGCGCCACCCTCCTGAACATGGGCGGCCTGTTCAGCTCGCTCATGGCGTTCGACTTTGCGAAGTGCGTCGTCGACAACGAGATCGCCCTCATGGACAAGCGCGTCTGGCGCGGCCTCGAGTTCAGCGAGGACAACCTGGCGCTCGCCGAGATCGCCGCCGTGGGTCCCGGCGGCAGCTACATGGGCCGCCGGCACACCAAAGAGCGCATGAAGACGACGGCCGTGCTGCCCAGGCTCGCCGACCGCCAGATGCGCGGCCTGTGGGAAGAAGCCGGCCGGCCCGACATCCAGGCGCGGGCCCTCGCCGAAGCGCGCCGCATCCTGGCGGCGCCCAATCCGGCCGTGTGGGATGCCGCGCTCGACGCGGCCATCCGCGAGCGGTTCCCCGGCCTCGTCGCCGGCGACGCCGTCCCCCTGGAGGCGCCGCAGGTGTAGTCGAACCGTCGTAACGGCGTAGAGAAGCGAAGCGGCCCGGTAGCGCGGCCGATACCCGTCACCTTTCGAGACCAAGGAGTGCGCCCATGGGGCACGAGGAGCTCTTCGAGCAGCTGAAGCAAGCGATCATCGACCAGAACGAAGACGCCGTGCTGGCCGCCGTCAACGCGGCGCTCGCCGACGGCGTCGAACCCAAGACCATCATCGACCGGGGTCTGCTGCCGGGTCTCAACGTCATCGGCGAGCAGTTCGAGTGCGAGGACATCTTCTTGCCCGAGCTCATGCAGGCCGCGCTCGCCTTCCAGGCGGCCATGGCCGTGCTCGAGCCGAAGATCAAGGAGAGCGGCAACGAGGGCCCCAAGAAGGGCAAGATCGTGCTCGGCACGGTCAAGGGCGACCTGCATTCGATCGGCAAGAACATCCTCAAGCTCCTCTTCGAGACCTCCGGCTTTGAGGTGTGGGACCTCGGCATCGACGTCGATCTGTTCAAGTTCGTCGACAAGGCCAAGGAGGTCGACGCCGACGTCATCGCGATGTCCGCGCTGCTCACCACGACGCTTGTGGGCCAGCGCGACGTGATCGAGGCGCTCAAGGGCCAGGGATCGCGCGACCGCTACAAGGTGATCATCGGCGGCGGCGCGACCACCCAGGCGTGGGCCGATTCGATCGGCGCCGACGGCTGGGCGGGCACCGCCTACGAGGCCGTCAACCTGGCCACGAGGCTGGTCTCGTGAGGGAGCATCCGGGCAGCCGTCCGGCGACGGCGCTCGCCGTCACTGCCCATCGCTGCCTCGCTCCGTCGACCCCGACTCCCAGGAGAACGCCATGATCGATCTGATAGAGGTGTTCGAGCGCGCCGAGATCGGGCCGCTCACCTCCGAGACCGACTACTACATGAAGCGCTTCGTCCCCAAGCTGAGCGAAGTGATCGCGCGCCACGGGATCAAGTGGGACAAGCAGACCATCGTCAACACCGACGACGACTTGACCGACCGTGTCTTCCAGGCGGCCGTCGACCTGCTCGCCGAGGCCGGCGCCTACTGCCCCGAGACCAACCGCGTGATGGAGTTCACGCGCGACGAGATCGTGACGGCCTGCGGGCAGTGCCCGCGCGAGGCGACCTTCGGCGAAGGCCGCGAGCGCAAGGTCATGCGCGGCCGGCGCCCCGACACCACCGACGACCGGCCCTGGGTGCACGTCGGCGCGGGCATCTACACGACCGACGAACAGGTCTTCATGGACACCGTCGAGAAGATGGCGTCGTTTACCATCGTCGACTCGGTCAGCGTGCCTTCGATACTTCACATCCGCGGCAAGGACGCGCGCGTGCGCTCGCCGCAGGAGGTCCTGGCCGCCTGCAAGACGGTCCGTCTGGCCCGCGAGGGGATCCGCCGCTCCGGCCGCGCCGGGCTGCCGATCATCAACGGCATCTCCGCGGCCGCGCAGCCGGCCTCGATGTTCGCCGCGAGCCATCCCGACTTCGGCCTGCGGCCGAGCGACGGCTTTCTGATCGATTTTCTGTCGGAGCTCGTGGTCGGCTACGAGGCGCTCCAGAAGGTGGCCTTCTACAACAGCCTCTCGGCCAACATCGGCTCGACCTCGACGCCGCTGTTCGGCGGCTACGCCGGAGGGGCCGAAGGCGTCGCCGTCACGGCCACCTGCTACATGATCATGGGCAACCTGATCTTCCGCGGCAGCTACCACTACAACGCGCCGCTGCACAGCAAGCTGCACCTCTCGTCGACGCGGCCGCTGATCTGGGCGATCGCCATGTCGAACGCCGCGATCGGGCGCAACATGGGCTACCCGATGGTCAACCTCCCGTACCTGGGCGGCGGCTCCGGCACCAGGCAGTACCACCACGAGATGGCCTGCTACATGCTCGCCGTGGTCACGTCGGGAGGCAACGTCTTCTCGGGTCACCCGGCGATGTCCGTGCAGTCCGATTCACTGGTGCCCGACGACCACAAGTTCCACGCCGAGATCGGCCTGGCCGCCGCCAAGCTCACGCGAGCCGAAGCCGAACCGCTCGCGCAGAGGCTCTTCCCGCTGTTCGGCGACAAGCTCAAGGAGCCCGACAAGGGCCTGACCTTCCAGCAGGTCTACGACGCTCAGAGCAAGCGGATCGTCAACGACGACTACCGCAAGGTGATAGACGACGTGCGCGCCGAGCTTGGGGCCATGGGCCTCGAAGTGCCCGTCAGCTGAGCCTGCGCGCCAGACGGACCGCACCGGCGCGGTGAGCCTTGCGGCTCACCGCGCCGGTTCACGTTCGTCGTCTGAACGACTACACTACGCAGGAGGCCGCCCGGCGCTCGCGCACCGACATGCGAACGGCCCGGCCCGCGATCGCGGGCCGGCGACGCCGGAAGGCAGGCGGCGCGAGCACGCGAAGGGAGTCAGTCTGAGATAGGCCGTATCGACAGGTGGGATGCTCTCCCGGTGGAAGGCCGCGCGAGAGACCGTCCGCCCCGCATATGCGGGTGGCGGTCGCCGAAGGGGCAAGGCAGCGTGAAGGCTGCCGAAACTCTCAGGCCAACGGAACGCGACTGGACGGGTCCCTGAACGTGCTCGCGCCGGTGTGACGCGGCGGGCAACGCGTGGACAGGGTGAAGCCATACGCTTCGCCGCTGTCCTTTCTTTTTGTCGGAAGGCACAGGCGGAGGGTAGTTCGGAAGGAGAGCGAAGTGGCCGGCCCGGTCGACGGTTCATCGGGTCGCACGCCAGCAGGGAGGAGCGATGAAGGTCATAGGCCGCACCAGGATCGCCGACCGCATCGAGCGCCTGGGTACCGAGACCGCCTTTGCGGTGGCCGCCGAGGCGGCCGCCTTCGCCGCCGAGGGCAACCAGGTATATCCGTTCCACCTCGGCGACCTGAACATCCCGACGCCCGAGAACGTCGTCGCAGCGTCGCTCAAGGCGATCAGGGACGGCAAGACCGGCTACTGTCCGAACGCCGGCATCCCGGCCCTGCGCGCCGCGCTGGCCGCCGACGTGTCCGCCTCGCACGGCCTTGACTACGCGGCCGAGAACGTCGCCGTCCAGCCGGGCGGCAAGCCGGTGATCGGCAAGTTCCTGCTGGCGCTCATGAACCCCGGCGACGAGGTGCTCTACCCCAATCCGGGCTTTCCCATCTACGAGTCGCAGATCGAGTTTCACGGCGGTGTCGCGGTACCGTACGGCTTCGTTGAGACCGACGACGGCTTCGCCCTCGACCTCGACGCTCTGCAGGCCGCCATCACGCCGCGCACCCGGCTCCTCATCTTGAACGACCTGCAGAACCCCACCGGCGCCGAGTGCTCGCCGGCGGATCTCGAGCGCCTCGCCGCGCTCGTCCTCGCCCACGACCTGATGGTGCTCTGCGACGAGGCCTACTTCGACATCCGCTACGAGGGCGCCAGCGCCTCGCTGGCCTCGCTGCCCGGCATGGCCGAGCGCTGCGTGATCCTGTACACGTTCTCCAAGAAGTTCGCCATGACCGGCTGGCGCCTGGGCGCCGCGATCGGGCCACGCGAGATCGTCGAGGTGATCGCCACGCTCAACGTCAACGACGAATCGTGTGCCAATCACTTCATCCAGTACGGCGCCCTGGAGGGCCTGACCGGCGACCAGAGCGGTCCCCGGCACATCGTCTCCGTCCTTCGCGAGCGCCGCGACACCGCGGTCGCGCTGTTGAACGCGACGCCCGGCGTGCGCTGCGCCAAGCCGAACGTCACCTTTTACCTGTTCGCCAACGTGACCGGCGCGATGCAGGCCATGGGCCTGACCGACGTCGAGGACTTCCGGCGTGCGGTGCTGCGCAACACCGGTGTCTCGGTGTGCTCCCGTGTGCATTTCGGCCGCCGCCAGCCCGGCGAGCGCGAGTCCTACGTGCGATTCGCTTACTCGGGCATCGAGACGCCGCGGCTGGCCGAGGGGCTGGAGCGCCTGAAGGCATATCTTGCGGACGACCGCAGGAGTGCCCGGCGTGAAGACCGCGGCGCTCACGAACGGCAAGGCAGAGGGAGCGGGGCAGAGTGACCGCCATGAACGCGCTCGAGCGCACCGCCCTGTACGATCACCACGTGGCGGCCGGCGGCCGGATGGTCGATTTCGCCGGCTGGGAGATGCCCATCCAGTACGCCGGCGGCATCGTCGCCGAGCACCTCGCCACGCGCAAGCGCGCCGGTTTGTTCGACGTCTCCCACATGGGCCGGTTCCTGATCCGCGGCGCTCGCGCGCTGCCCTTCTGCCAGCACGTCCTCACCAACAACGCGGCCGCCCTCGAGGTCTGTCAGGCGCAGTACACGATCATCTCAGACGAGGCGGGCGGCGCCATCGACGACGCCTACCTGTACCGCTTCACCGCTGACGAGTACCTCCTGGTCGTCAACGCCGCGAACCGTCTTGGCGACTGGGAGCACCTGCGGCGCCAGACGAGCGGCTACGACGACGTGGAGCTCCACGACGCGA
Organism: uncultured Actinomycetes bacterium; assembly: GCA_963751565.1. Taxonomy (GTDB): domain Bacteria; phylum Actinomycetota; class Thermoleophilia; order UBA2241; family UBA2241; genus Bog-752. The sequence goes on from CAVVVA010000005.1 coordinate 454,513, forward strand.
CCCTCGAGACGGCGATGATCGCCCTGCAGGGGCCGCGGTCGCGCGAGATTCTCTCGAGCGTGGTGGAGCGGGGGAGACTGCCCGAGCCGCTGCGCAACGAGCTCTCGGTGCTCACGGCGGCCGGCGCGACGGTGCGCGTGGGCCGCACGGGCTACACGGGCGAGCCGCTGTGCTTCGAGCTCTTTGTCGCGGCCGATGACTCCGCCGGGCTCTGGGAGGCGCTGGTCGCCGGCGGGGCTGCGCCGGCCGGCCTGGGCGCGCGCGACACGCTGCGCCTCGAAGCCGGCCTGCCGCTGTACGGGTTCGAGCTCGGCCGCGACCAGGACGGCGCCGAGATTCCGGTCTTTGCCATAGCGCTCGCCAAGCTGGCGGTGAGCTTCTCGCCCCTCAAGGGCGACTTCATCGGCCGCGCTGCCCTGGCCCGCCAGCATGACGCTTTCGCGCGCGTCCTCGCGCGCGACTATTCCAGCAGGGCCGACCTGCCGCGCCTGGTGCAGCCCGTCGCCGTCGCGGGCCGCGGCGTGGCCCGCACGCACGCGCCGGTGTTCGCCGAAAAGCGGCGCGTCGGGTATGTGACCAGCGGCACTTCGGTGCCCTACTGGGTCGTGGCCGGCGAGGGGCTCGACTCGCACCAGACAGACGAGCGCCGCCAGCGTTCGATCGCGCTCGCCTACCTCGACTGCGACGTGGTCGAAAACGACGCCGTGGCCATCGACATCCGCGGGACGCGGGTGCCGGGCCTGGTCGTCGCCTACCACCTGCGCAGCGACGCGCCGCCGCTGGCGCGGCCGATCGTCTACGATCACGAGCTGCCGCCCGCCGAGCTGCCCCGCGGAGACGCGCTGGGCAAGGCGCGGCGGCTGCTCGGCGAGACCCTCGCCAACACCTCATGGCGGCAGACCGCGGCCGTCAACCTCATCCCTTCGGAGATGACGGCCTCACCGCTCGTGCGCCTGGCTTCGATCGCGGACCCGTCGTTTCGCTACGCCGAACACCGCCGGTCCGAGGCCTTCTACGACGACGAGGTCTTCTACTACCAGGGCACCGGGTTCATCGCCTCGGTTGAGCGTCGCCTCGAAGCGGAGCTCAGCGAGTATCTGGGCTGCGCCGAGACCGAGACCCGCCTGATCAGCGGTCAGATGGCCAACATGGCGGTGTTCGGCGCCCTTCTCGACTACGTCAACCGCGCCGACCCCAAGGCTGAGCCGCGGCGCATCCGCATGGTGATGAACCACCACATCGGCAAGGGCGGTCACCTGAGCGCCCAGCCGATGGGCGCGCTGCGCGACTTCGTGGCGCGCGACCCGCGCACCGACGCGCCGGCGGTCGTGAACTTCCCCGTGTGCGACGACAACCCCTACCTCGTCGACCTGGCCGCGACCCGTGAGCTGATCGCCCGCGAGCGGCCCGAGCTGGTCATCTTCGGACGCAGCATGGTGCTGCATCGCGAGCCGGTCGCCGAGATCAGGCGTTTCCTCACCGAGCAGGGCATCGACGCCGTCATCCTCTACGACGCAGCCCACGTGCTCGGCCTTCTCGGGCCGTACTTCCAGGAGCCGTTCGCCGAAGGCGCCGACCTGGTGAGCGGCTCCACCCACAAGACCTTCTTCGGCACGCAGCGCGGCGTGGTCGGCGGCCGGTTCGTCGAAGCCGACGAGCGCTACGACCTTTGGGAGGCGCTGCGCCGCCGGGCGTTCCCCGGCTCGGTCTCCAACCACCACCTCGGGACACTCCTCGGCCTGCTCTACGCCACCTACGAGATGCGCGCCTTCCGCGACTCGTATCAGCCTCAGGTCCTGGCCAACGCCAAGGCCTTCGCCAGGGCCCTCCACGACGCGGGACTCGACGTGCAAGGCGATCCGGCCGTCGATTTCACCGAGACCCATCAGGTCGTCGTCAAGGTCGGCTATGGGCGCGGCCACGAGATGGCGGCTCGACTCGAGGCCGGCAACGTGCTGTGCAACTACCAGGGGCTGCCCGACGAGGAGGCCTTCACCGCCGCCGGCGGCCTGCGCCTGGGCGTGGCCGAGATGACCCGGTTCGGCATGCGCCAGGACGACTTCGGCGAGCTCGCCGCGCTCATTGCCGACGTCATTCTCCGCGACGCCGCCGTGGCGACCCGGGTGAGCGACCTGCGGGCGCGCTTCCGCGAGCTGCGGTTCTGCTTTGGGACCGAGGAGCTCGGTGGGGAGCTCGACAAGCTGGCCGCATTCCTGCAATGAGATGGCGCCCCGCAGACGCCGGTTCGAGCGGCCGGCGCGGCCCGCCCCGCCGACCGGAAGGAGTCCTGTGATGGGACGTGCGTTTGGACCAAGGCGAGCGATCTGCGTCGGTGCGGCCGAGCTTGAGCCGGCGCGCCGGGACCCGCTGTCCCCGGCCGAGCTCGGCGCCTTCGAGTTCCTCGACCTCCTCTACCGCTCTCTGTGCGCCGTGCTCTTCAACTACGTGCCGACATCCGGACATCCGGGCGGCTCGATCTCGTCGGGGCGTCTTACCGCCGCGCTCCTGTTCGACTCACTCGAGTACGACCTCGCCGATCCCGATCGCGAGGACTCAGACATCCTGTCGTACGCCGCCGGCCACAAGGCGATGGGACTGTACGCGATGTGGGCCCTGCGCGACGAGATCGCCCGGGTGGCCGCGCCCGAGCTCTTGCCCGGCGGCGACCGACACCGCCTGCGTCTCGAGGACCTTCTGGGGTTTCGCCGCAACCCGACCACCGCCACGCCGCTCTTTCGGAGCCTGCACGCCAGAGCCCTCGACGGGCACCCCACGCCGGCGACGCCCTTCGTGCGCCTGGCGACCGGGGCCTCGGGAGTGGGTGTGGCGAGCTCCATCGGCCTGGCCATCGCCGCCCGCGACCGTTACGGGGCAGACTGCCCGGTCGTCCACATCTCGGAGGGTGAAGGCGGACTCACGCCGGGACGCGTCGCCGAGGCTCTGGCAGCCGCCGGCACGGCCTCGCTTGCCAACGTCATGCTGCACCTCGACTGGAACCAGGCCTCGATCGACAGCGACCGTGTCTGTCGCGAGGGCCGCCTGGCCGGCGACTACGTGCAGTGGGATCCCGGTGAGCTCTTTCACCTGCACGACTGGAACGTGGTGCCGGTCGCCGACGGCCACGACTTCCAGCAGATCGTGGCGGCCCAGCGCCACGCTCTGACGATCGCCAACGGCCAGCCCACCGCGGTGATCTACCGCACGCGCAAGGGCTGGGGGTACGGGCTCGAAGGCCGGGTCTCACACGGCGCCGGACACAAGCTCTGCTCGGCGGGCTTCTACCAGGCGCTGGCCGAACTGACCGACGCCGGCGAGGCGGAGCTGCCGACCTGCGAGCCCGGGGACCCCCGCTGCGCGGGCCCCGGCGGTGACGAGGTGCGCGAGGCGTGCTTCTGGGCGGCGCTGCAGATCGTGCGGCAACGGATCGAGCAGAACCTGCCGGCGGCCCGGGCTCTGGCCGGAAGGCTTGCCGCGGCTCGCGAGCGCCTCGAGGGGCGCGGCCGCAGGCCGCGCCCCGGGGCGCCGCGCGTCGCGGCCGTCTACGAGCTCGCCGAGCGCGCCGCGACAGAAATCCCCGACGGGCTGCGCCTCGAGCCGGGGGCCACGACCACTCTGCGCGACGCCCTCGGGCGCTCGCTGCGGCTCTTGAACGAGGCGTCCGGCGGGGCTCTGCTCACGGCGTCCGCGGACCTGCTCGGTTCGACCAGCGTCGAACCTGATCGCGGCGGGCTTTGCTCCCGGCTACTGGAACGCTCAGACCAACCCCGACGCTCGGCTGCTGTCGATCGGCGGCATCTGCGAGGACGCCATCGCCGGCGTGCTCTCGGGCGTCTCGGCCTACGGCCACGCCATCGGCGTGGGCTCGTCGTACGGAGCCTTCATGGCGCCGCTCGGCCACATCGCCGCCCGGCTGCACGCCATCGGCGCCCAGGCCCGACAGGCGGCCTCCGGCGACCCCTATCGGCCGATGATCCTGATCTGCGCGCACGCCGGCCTGGCCACCGGCGAGGACGGTCCGACGCACGCCGACCCGCAGGCGCTGCAGATCTTCCAGGAGAACTTTCCGCGGGGCACGGCCGTGACTCTCACCCCCTGGGAGCCGCAGGAGATCTGGCCGCTGCTGGCCACCGCTCTCGCGCAACGGCCGGCGCTCATCGCGCCGTTCGTGACCCGGCCCGGTGAGACGGTGCTCGACCGTGTGGCGCTCGGTCTGGCGGCGCCCGAGGAGGCCACGACCGGCGTCTACTGCCTGCGGCGGCCACGCGGGACGGCTGACGTGACGATCGTGCTGCAGGAGAGCGCGGTGGCCTACGCGTTTGTGACCGAGGCGCTGCCCCTGCTCGAGCGCGAGGGCATCGACGCGCGCGTCTACTACGTGGCCAGCGCCGAGCTCTTCGACTCATTGCCGCTCGCGCGGCGGCGCGCCCTGTTTCCCGAGGAGCACGCGTGGGCGGCGATCGGCATCACGGGGTTCACGCTGCCCACGCTGTATCGGTGGGTGCGCTGCGACGCGGGCCGCGAAGCGACGCTGCACCCTTACCGGAAGGGCCACTATCTTGGTAGCGGCCAGGGCGACGTGGTGCTGGCCGAAGCCGGTCTCGACGGCGAGAGCCAGTTCGTCGCCATCAAGAAGTACGTGGACGACGCCGTGCGCCGGGCCCGGCGGGGCGGCGGCGCCTGAACCGAAGCTCGCGCGCCGCTTCTGGCCGACCGCGGATCGCGGCGACGCGGACTCCGGCAGGTGCCCGCGACGGTTGCGGCGAACGCTCGCGTAGCGGAGAGCGGTGCGGATGCTCTGGTAGACTGCCGCGCATGACCCGTGTCCCCACGTTCGCCGTGGTGGGCGTTCCCAATGGCGGAAAGTCCACCCTCATCAACCGCCTCACCGGCACTCGCGTCACCGTCGTGCACGAGACCCCGGGGGTTACGCGCGACCGCAAGGTGATCGAGACGGAGTGGGGGGGACGGACGTTCAAGCTGATCGACACGGGTGGATTCGACACCTCCGACCACTCAACTCTTGGCGGCGACATCCGCTCCCAGGTGAAGGCGGCGCTGGGCGAAGCCGACGCCGCCCTGTTCGTGGTCGACGGGCGCGTCGGTCCGCTGCCCGGCGACTACGAGATCGCCGACGTCCTGCGCCGCGCCAGGATCCCCACGCTGCTCGTGGCCAACAAGGTCGACGATCCCCGGCACGAGGGTGAGCTCGTCGTGTTCTTCGAGCTCGGGCTCGGCGAGCCCCTGCCGGTTTCGGCGCTGCACGGCACCGGTAGCGGCGATCTGCTCGACGAGCTCGTCGTGCTGGCGGATCGCCTTGCCGGCGACCCGGCCGCTGCCACCGATGCCGGCGAGGAGCACGACCGGGCGAGCGAGATCGCGGTGGCCATCGTCGGGCGTCCCAACGCCGGCAAGTCGTCGCTGCTCAACGCGCTGGCCGGGGAGGACCGGGTCATCGTGGCCGAGGCGGCCGGCACCACCCGCGACGCGATCGACACGACGGTGAGCTGGCACGGCCACGACTTCAGGTTCGTCGACACCGCGGGCATGCGCAAGGCGGCCAAGGTCTCGGGCGTCGAGTACTACGCGTATCTGCGCAGTCTCGCCAGTCTCGACCGTGCCCAGGTGGCCATCGTCGTGGTCGACGCGACGGTCGGCCTCGGCGAGCTCGATCTGCAGATCGTGGGCGAGGCCACACGCCGCGACTGCGCGACGCTGCTGGCCGTGAACAAGTCCGACCTGACGGCGCCCGACCTCACCGAGATCGGCGGCATCGCCGCCCGCAAGCTGCGCCAGCGCCCGCAGGCCATCGCGGTGTCGGCGCGCACGGGGCGCGGACTCGAACACGTGCTGCAGCTAGTTGCCGATCTGCAGAGTCGCTATACTGCCCACATTCCGACGGGCGCCCTCAACCGGGCGCTCTCCGTCATCACCGAGCAGCGCGCGATGCCGGGCAAGGGACGCAGGAAGTTGAAGCTCTACTACATCTCCCAGTACCAGACGTCTCCTCCCCGGTTCGCGGTCGCCGTCAACGACCGCGATCTGGTCACTCGCGACTTCGGCTTCTTCGTCGAGAACCGGCTGCGCGAGGCGCTCTCGTTCCAGGGAGTGCCGCTCATCATCGACTTCAAGGAACGTTAGACGGTGGCGCTGCACATCGTCGCCGGCGTCTTCCTGGTGCTCGTGGCCTATGTCATGGGTTCGGTTCCCTTCGCGATCGTGATCGGAAAATGGTTCTGGCACGTCGACGTGCGCGACCACGGCTCGGGCAACGTCGGCACGACCAACGTGTTCCGCGTCCTGGGGCGCCGGGCCGGCACGCTCGTGCTCATCGGCGACATGGCGAAAGGGTTCATCCCCGTGTACATCGCCGCCCACTACTTTCCGACCTGGTTTGCGCTGATCGTCGCTCTGGCGGCCCTGCTCGGCCACATGTACTCGGTGTTTCTGCGCGGCGGCGGCGGCAAGGGTGTCGCCACGGGGGCCGGCATCGTCCTGGCGCTGGTGCCCTGGATCTTCATCATCGCGCTCTGCGTCTTTCTCATACTCCTGCTCACGACGCGCATGGTCAGCGTCGCCTCGATGGCCGCGGCGCTGACCTTCGCGGTGTGCACGATCGCGCTCGACAAGCCGATCTGGTACCAGATCCTGGCCGTCTTTGCGGCCCTGGTCGTCATCTTTGCGCATCGCTCCAACATTCGGCGCATCGCCTTGCGCTGCGAGAGCAAGGTGACCTTCCCCTGGAATCGCGACCACGGCTCGTCGGGTCCGGGGCAGACCGGCGCCGGCCAGGCCCGGTCGCGGTAGCGCGCGTGCGCGTCACCGTCGTCGGCTCGGGGAGCTGGGGCACGGCCTTCGCCCGCCTCCTGTGGCGCAACGGCCACGAGGTCCAGGTTCTCACGCTCACGTCCGCCGAAGCCGTCGAGCTGAACGAGGCTCACGCCAACCCGCACTTCCTGCCGGGGGTCGAGCTGTCGCCCGAGATCCGCTTCGTCGGCATGGCCGAGGCATCGCTCGAAGGCTCGGGCCTCGTCGTCTACGCGGTGCCCACGCAGGTGGTGCGTGAGGTCGCTGCCTGGGTGGCCCGGCGGCGCCCGGCGAGCGCGCTGCAGCTGTCTCTCGCCAAGGGTCTCGAGCTGCATACGCTACTGCGCCCGACCGAAGTCATCGCGAAGGAGACCGGCCGCCGGAGCGGCCGCTCTGTCGGGCCCCAACCACGCCGAGGAGATCTCGCGCGACATGCCGTCGGCCACCGTGATCGCTTCCAGCGACGCCGGCCTGGCGCGCCGGCTGCAACAGATCGTCACCGGCGACACGCTGCGCGTGTACACCAACGACGACGTCGTCGGCGTCGAGTTCTGCGGCGCCGCCAAGAACCCGATCGCCATCGCGGTCGGCATCGCCGACGGCCTCGGCTTCGGCGACAACACGCGAGCGGCGCTCATGACGCGCAGCCTCGCCGAAGTGGCGCGTCTGGGCATGCGGCTCGGCGCCGACTTCGCCACCTTCGCCGGCCTCGCCGGCATCGGCGATCTGATCGCCACCTGCACCTCGATCCACAGTCGCAACCGCCGGGCGGGCGAGCTGATCGGCCACGGCGAAGACTGGCGTCGGGTTCAGGAGATCATCGGCCAGGTGGTCGAGGGCATTCCCACGACCTACGCGCTGCACGATCTCAGCGGCAAGCTCGGCGTCGAGATGCCGGTCACCGAGGCCGTCTACGACGTGCTCGAACGGGACGCCTCGCCGGTCGACTGCGTGCGCAGCCTGATGGGCCGCGAGGTCACCGCCGAAGCCGGCCAGGACCTCGCGAGCCTGGTCACGCAGATCCGCCAGTCCGCCGCCAAGACGGCCAGGCGCACCGCCCGCAGACTGCTGCCCTGAACTCCCGTCGGCCGGGCCACGTTGACGGCCGCCGACGCCGCGGCCGCGGCTCCGGCGTTGTTGCCGTCCGGGCCCTTCTGGTACACTCGCCGGCAGGTCGATTCTGACCCATCACGAGAGAGGCCGCCGACGCGTTCACGCAAGGCGGTCCTGGCTGAGGGACTGGCCCTACGAAGCCCGGCAACCGGTCGCACGGCACGGTGCCAACTCCAGCAGGCGAAGAGCCTGACAGATGGGTCGACCGAGCACAGTCTGGCCGTACAGAAGTCGTGACGTTCGCGCATGCCGTGACGAAGGCGCGGATCCAGGAGGACCACGTGGACAAGCACGAGTACCTGTTCAGTTCGGAGTCGGTGACCGAGGGTCACCCCGACAAGATCGCCGACCAGATCTCCGACGCCATCCTCGACGCGGCGCTGACCGACGACCCCTACAGCCGCGTCGCCTGCGAGACTCTCACCACGACCGGCCTCGTGCTGGTCGCGGGCGAGATCACGCACGCAGACCTACATCGACATCCCGCGGATCGTGCGCGACGTGGTCAGAGACGTCGGCTACTCGCACTCGTCGTTCGGCTTCGACTACGAGACCTGCGTCGGTCATCACGACCATCCACGAGCAGTCTCCCGACATCGCCCAGGGCGTGGGCGAGAGCCTACGAGGTGCGCACCGACGTCAACGACGACGACGCACTCGACAGCGCAGGGCGCCGGCGACCAGGGCATGATGTTCGGCTACGCCTGCAGCGAGACTCCCGAGCTCATGCCGCTGCCGATCATGCTCGCCCACGGCTCGCGCGCCGCCTGGCCGAGGTGCGCAAGGCCGAGGTGCTGCCGTACCTGCGCCCCGACGGCAAGTCGCAGGTCACCGTGCGCTACGAAGGACGGCCGGCCGGTCGAGATCGTGCAGCGTGGTGCTGGCCACCCAGCACGCGCGCCGAAGCCGACGTGGACACGCTCATCAAGCCCGACCTGATCGAGCACGTGGTCGAGCCCATCCTGCCCCGGGAGCTCTACGACGCGGGCGAGCTGGCCGACCTTACCCTGGTCAACGCCGACCGGCAAGTTCGTCATCGGCGGGCCGATGGGCGACACCGGCCTCACCGGTCGCAAGATCGTCGTCGACACCTACGGCGGCGCGGCCCGCCACGGCGGCGGCGCGTTCTCGGGCAAGGACCCGAGCAAGGTCGACCGCTCGGGCGCCTACGCGGCGCGCTACGTCGCCAAGAACATCGTGGCCGCCGGCCTCGCCGAGCGTCTGCGAGGTGCAGATCGCCTACGCCATCGGCGTGGCCCACCCGGTGTCGGTCATGGTCGACTGCCACGGCACCGAGAAGGTCCCGGTCGAAGCCATCGAGGCGCTCGTGCGCGAGCACTTCGACCTGCGCCCGGCGGCCATCATCCGCGACCTCGACCTGCGGCGGCCCATCTACCGCAAGACGGCCGCGTACGGCCACTTCGGCCGCAACGACCACGACTTCACCTGGGAGCGCACCGACAAGGCCGCCGCTCTGCGCGAGGCGGCCGGCCTCGAGCTCGAGGCGGAGTCGGTCGCCGACTGAAAGAGCGGCCGAACGCTGACGTCCGTGCGCGGCGCTAGACTGGGCGAGGGTGTGCCCTTGTATGCCGCCGTCTTTCCGCTGCTGACCGCGCGGGCGATCGAGGAGCCGTTCGACTACCTCGTGCCCGACGAGCTCGCCGCCTCAGTGCGGCGCGGTTCGGTGGTGGCCGTGCGCCTGGGCGCCCAGACCGTCCTGGGCATCGTCCTCGCCCTCTCCGAGGCCTCCGGCCACACCGGCCGCCACCTGACCATCCTGAGCGTGATCGACGTGCCCGCCGTCCCCGAGGAGCTGCTCGACATCGCGGCGCAGGTGCGCGACCACTACCTCTCGACACTCGGCGCGGCTCTGGCTCTGGTCCTGCCGCCGGCCGGCTCCTTGCGCTTGCGGCGCGTGCTCGAACCGACCGCCGCCGGCCTGGCCGCGCTCGCGGCGGGCGAGCGCGGCGCTGAGGCGCTCGAAACGTATGTCGGCGGCGCTTCCAGCGCCGCCGGCTCCGACCGCCTTCGCCGCCGCGGCTGGCTCGCCGCCGCGTATCGCCTGCACGTCGCGAGCGAGCGGGCGGTCCCGCGTCTGCTCACGGTCGGCGAGGGGCATCCCGCCGGGCTCGGGACTCGCCAGCGGGCGGCGCTCGAGTACGCGCGCGCGCGCCGGACGGTCGACGAGGCCACGCTGCGCCGGCGCACGCGGTTGAGCGCGCGCGGCCTCGCCCGGCTGCTGGCCGACGACCTGTTGCGCGTGGCCGGCGAAGAGATGAGGCGTCGGGGCGCCGCCGCGCCGGCGCCGACCTTGCTGCCCGAGCAGGAGGCGGCGCTGTCGGAGATTCTCGCGGCGATCGGTCGCGGCGAGTCGGTCCTGCTGCACGGCGTCACCGGCAGCGGCAAGACCGAGGTCTACCTGCGCGCCGCCGAGGCCGTGCTGCGCTCGGGGCACGGCGTCCTTCTGCTGGTGCCCGAGATCGGCCTGACGGGACAGACGGTCGCGCGCCTGGCGGCGCGCTTCCCGGGCGAGCGCATCGCGATGTTCCACTCGAGCCGATCCTCGGGCGAGCGCCTTGCGGCCTGGCGCGCCGCCGCCGGCGGGGACGCCCGGCTCGTCCTGGGCGCGCGCTCGGCGGTGTTCGCGCCCATCCGCGATCTCGGGCTGATCGTCGTCGACGAGGAGCACGATTCCTCGTACAAGCAGGACAACGACCCCCGCTACGACGCGCGCACGGTGGCCGCTGGCGGGCGCGCCGCACGGGCGCCGCGCTGGTGCTGGGTTCGGCCACGCCGAGCGTTGAGGCGTTCGCCGGCACGGTCCGCCACGCCGACCTGTCGCGGCGCGTCGACGGCTCGCCGCCGCCGCGCCTCGAGATCGTCGACCTGCGCGACACACCCGGGCTTCTCTCCCCGCAGCTGGCGCGCGCCATGACCCAGGCCGTCGAGGCCGGCGACAAGGTCATCCTCTTCCTGAACCGCCGCGGCTACGCGTCGCTGCTGGCCTGCGACCACTGCGGCCACACCTGGATCTGCCCGCACTGCGACGTCGCCCTGGCCTACTTCGCTCGCGGCGATCGTCTGCGCTGCCGCATCTGCGACTACCACGAGCCGGCGCCCGGGGTGTGCCCGGCCTGCCGGAGCGCCGAACTGGCGCGTTTCGGCTACGGCACCGAGGCGCTCGAGCGCGAGGTCGCCGGCCTGCTGCCGGGCATCGAGCTGCTGCGGCTCGATTCCGACGTGGCCGCGTCGTTTCCACGCCTCACGAACGTCCTCGAACGGTTCGCCGCACCCGGCGCCAAGGTGCTCGTCGGCACACAGATGATCGCCAAGGGCCATCACTTCCCCGACGTCACGCTGGTCGGCGTCGTCAACGCCGACCTGACGCTGCGCTTCCCCGACTTTCGCGCCGAGGAGCGCACCTTCGCCATGCTGGTGCAGGTCGGCGGCCGCAGCGGGCGCGGCGAGCACCCGGGCCGGGTGCTCGTGCAGACCCTCGACCCGCAGGCGCGCCCGATCGCTCTCGCGGCCTCGGGCGAGCACGAACGCTTCTACCACGACGAGGTCGCCCGACGCGAGGCGCTCGCCTACCCGCCGGCCAGCACGCTGCTGGCGGTCGAGGTCTCGTCGCCGGCGGCCGACAAGGCGGCCGCCGGCGCCGCCTTCGTGGCCGCGCGTCTGATAGCCGCGCTGTGCCACGGCGAGAGCGTCATAGGGCCGGGCCCGCTGTCGCGAGAGCGCGCCCGCTACGTGGCGCGCGTCTTGGTCAAGAGCACCGAGATCGAGGCGACGCTGCCGGTCATGCGCGAGCTGCTGGCCCGCTACGGCGCGCGTTTCGCGCGGCGCGGCGCCCGCCTGGTCGTCGACGTCGAGCCACAATGGTTATGACGCAGGGTACAATACCGGCATGAGTCAGACCGAACGCAGCGAACACCGCCCCTCCAGTGAGCGCCACGAGCGGCCCGAGGTGCCGCCCGAGCGCCAGGCCGCGGCGCGGCGCCAGATTCGCACGCTCGGCGACCCCGTGCTGCGCGAGCCCGCGCGACCCGTTCAAGAGTTCGACGCAGAGCTGGCGGCGCTTTCGCGGCGGATGGTCACGATCATGCGCGACGCGCCCGGTGTCGGCCTGGCCGCCACGCAGCTGGGCGTGCTGCGCCGGGTGATCGTTTACGAGGTCGACGACGAACCGGTGACCCTGGTCAATCCCACGATCGTCAAGGCGTCGCCCGACACCGAGGTTCTCGATGAAGGCTGCCTGAGCCTGCCCGGCATGACGCTCCCGGTCGAGCGGCCGGTGGCCGTCCGCGTGCGCGCCCGCGACCTGCGCGGTCGTCGCCTCGAGTACGACACCGAAGGCCTCGAGGCGCGTGTCGTCCAGCACGAGATGGACCACCTCGACGGCGTCCTCATTCTGGAGCGTACCTCCCGCGAGGAGCGCGCCCGCGCTCTCCGCGAGTTTCGCGAGCGCGAGACCGGCGCCGTCTCCGCCGGCGTGGGCCTGTAGGGCGTCGGGCCGACCTTGAGGATCGCCTGGGCCGGCACAGCGCGGTTCGCGGCGCTCGTGCTTGCGCACGTCGTCGCCTCGCCCCACGAGATCGTCGTCTGTGTCACGACGCCCGACCGGCCCCGCGGCCGTCACGGCGCGCCGCAGCCGTCCGTGCTCAAGGCGGCCGCGCTCGACCTGGGTCTGCCGGTGATCCAGCCCGACGACCTGCGAGCGCCCGAGGCCCTGGCGGCGCTGCTGGCCCACGAGCCCGACGTGCTGGTCGCCTGCGCCTACGGGCGCATCGTGCCCGCCGAGCTCTTCACGGCCCTGCCCGCGCTGGTCGTGCACCCGTCGCTCGTGCCCCACTGGCGCGGCGCGGCCCCTGTGGTGCGCGCTCTCATGGCGGGCGAGACCAGTCTCGGAGTTTCGACGCTGCAGATGGGCGCCGGCGTCGACGAGGGACCGGTCGCCGACGAGCGCGTCGTCACGGTTCCGCCCGACCGCGACGCCGGCGGCGCCTACGAGTTGCTCGCCGGGCCGGCGGCCGAAAGCCTGCTGGCCACGCTGGCCGCCATGGCCGACGGCTCGGTCGTGTTCAAGGCCCAGCTCGGCCCCGCCGACTACGCCGCGAAGGTCACCGAGGCCGACCGCGTGATCGACTGGCGGCGACCGGCGAGCGCCATCGCCGACCAGGTCAGGGCGCTTTCGCCCGAGGTCGGCGCCCACACCGAGCTCGGCGGCCGGCGCGTTCTCGTGTGGAGGGCGGTTCCCCGAACATCCCTGCCTAAGGGCGACGACTCGCGCGACCGCCTCGTCGTGCCCTGCGGGCGCGGCTATCTCGAGATCGTCGAGCTCCAGGAGGCCGGACGGCGGCGGATGAGCGCCCAGGAGTATCTGCGCGGCGCCGGCCGGCGGCTGGTGCAGGGGTAGGCCGGATGGCCGCGGCGACGGTGGCGCCGGCGCGAGCCGCCGCGTTTCACGTTCTGCTGCGCGAAGCTCGCAGCCGGGCGCCGTTCGACGTGACTGCGGCGACGGCGGTTGCGTTCGCTCCGCTCGAGGCGCGCGACCGGGCGCTGGCCTACGAGCTCGTGATGGGCACGATCAAGCGGCGCAACTCGCTCGACCGGGTCATCGCGGCCTTCTCCAACGCCGCATCGTCGCGCGTGTCGCCCGACGCCCGCGAGTCGCTGCGTCTCGCGGCGTTCCAGCTCCTGTACCTCGACCGCGTGCCGGCCCATGCCGCGGTGTTCGATGCCGTCGAGATGGCCAAGGGTCACGGGGGCCGCACCGCGTCGTTCGTCAATGCCGTGCTGCGCAAGGTCGCCGCCGACGGGCGCGCCGAGCTCAGCCGCCTCTCGGCAGCCGAGACCACCGAAGCGCTCGCGCTGCGCCACTCGCATCCCGAGTGGCTGGTCGCCCTGTGGGTCGCCGAGCTCGGCCGCGAAGCCGCCGAGGCGCTGATGGCGGCCGACAACCTGCCGGCCCAACGCTGTGTGCGGCTGAACCGCCTGCGAGCGACGCCTGCGCAAGCGCAGGCGTCGCTCGCGCGCGACGGCATCGTCGCGCGGGCCGTCCCCGGCACGTCTGTCGACGGATCCTCCGACACGCCCGACGCGCTGCTGCTCGAGGGTCCGCCGCTCGAGGCCAGCGCCGCCTTTCGCGAGGGGCTCGTGACGCCGCAATCGCGGGGTTCCCAGCTGGCCGCCGCCATCGCCGCGGGAGCGTGCGACCCGGCCGCCGGCGGCGGCCGGGTCGCCGACCTCTGCGCGGCCCCGGGCGGCAAGACTTCGCAGCTTGCGGCGCTGCTGCCGGGCTGGCAGGTGCTGGCGGTCGACGATGAACCGCGCAGGGTCGCGGCCTTGCGCGCCAACCTCGCCCGGCTGGGCGCGGCCGACGTCGAGGTCGTCGAACGAGACGTGCTGGCGATGTGCGACGACGCGGCGCAGCGCGGCAGCTACGACGTCGTCCTGCTCGACGCGCCGTGCTCAGGCCTCGGCACGCTCGCCTCACGTCCCGATCTGCGCTGGCGCCGACGAGCCGGAGACCTTGGGCGGCTGGCCGTCCTGGAGCGGCGCCTGCTCGCCGCGGCCGCGGCCCTGGTCGCCCCCGGCGGCGCGCTGACCTACTCGGTGTGCACCCTGACGCGCGTCGAGACGCTCGAGGTCGTGGAGCGCTTCATCGCACGGGGACCGCTGGACACCACGTCCGGCGCCGGCGGTCCGACGGCATGGGCGCTCGACGATCTCGGCGCCGCCTACCCCGGTTACCGGCATCCCGGGAACGGCGCTTTCGTGCAGACGATGCCCTCGCGCGACGACACCACGGGCTTCTTCGTCGCGCGCCTGCGGCGAGTGGCATAGCATGGATAGTGCGGGCAGGGCCTGCGGCGGCCTCCCGGCAGGGTCGGGGGCGGCGCTGCCGCCGCTGGTGTCATAGAGGCGAAGCAGGGGTGAAACCGTGACTGATGTTCTGAACGAGCGCCTGGTGACGCCGTCGATCCTGTCGGCCGATTTCGGTCGCCTCGAGGCCGAGACGGTCACCGTCATCGACGCGGGAGCGCGACTCATCCACGTCGACGTCATGGACGGCCACTTCGTGCCCAACTTGACGATCGGCCCGCTGGTCGTCGAGGCGATCGCGCCGCCGGTCCACGAGCGCGGCGCGGCGCTCGACGTGCACCTGATGATCGAGCATCCGGAGCGCTTCGTCGAAGCCTTCATCGCGGCCGGCGCCGATTCGATCACCGTTCACCAGGAGGCCTGCGTTCACCTTCACCGCACGCTCGCCCACATTCGCGAGGCCGGCGTCGGGGCGGGCGTCGCGCTCAACCCCGCGACGCCGCTCGAGAGCCTCGCCGAGGTCCGTGATCAGATCGACCTGGTGCTGGTGATGTCGGTCGACCCCGGTTTCGGCGGGCAGCGCTTCATCGAGGGCTCGCTCGACAAGCTGCGCCGCGCCCGCGCGTACTTTCCGGCGGCCGTCGCGCTCGAGGTCGACGGCGGTGTGTCGCTCGACAACGCGGCGCTGCTGGTGGCGGCCGGAGCCAACCTGCTGGTCGCCGGCAACAGCGTCTACGGAGCGCCCGACCCAGCCCGCGCGTTCCGCGAGCTGGCGGCCGCAGTGGCGGCGGCGTCGTAGGGCGCCGGCCGGCGCGGGTGCGCAACGCCACGGCTCTACCGCTCGCGGCAGGCACGACGATGCGCTATACTTCTCGGCAAGAGAGTGTCTTCAGGGCGGGGTGAAAGTCCCCACCGGCGGTGAGAGCCCGCGAACCCCACGGCAGTGGGGCCGACCAGGTGGAATCCCTGGGCCGACGGTCAGAGTCCGGATGAAAGAAGACCGCTGGTCTGCCAAGAGAGCCCTGGAGCGTGTGCGCGCCGGGGTTTTTTTGATGGTCGATGACGAGTATTTGGATCGCGCCTTGCAGCTGGCCCTCCGGGGCCGGCGCGAAGCCCATCCCAACCCCCGCGTAGGAGCGGTCGTCGTAGCCGGCGACGAGGTGGTGGGGGAGGGCTACCATCGCGGACCGGGGACCCCCCACGCCGAGGCGATCGCCCTCGCGCAGGCGGGCGAGCGGGCCAGGGGCGCGACGCTCTTCGTAACCCTCGAGCCGTGCTGTCTGTACGGGCGCACCGGCCCCTGCACCGAGAAGATCATCGCGGCCGGAGTTTCGCGGGTGATCGTCGGCGCCACCGACCCGAACCCGGCGATCGACGGTCGCGGGATCGAGACCCTGCGGGCCGCCGGCGTTGACACCATCGTCGACGGCGGCGATCTCCACGCCCTCTGCGAGCTGCTGAACGAGCCGTTCGCGCGATTCATTCGCACGGGACTGCCGTTTCTCACGTTCAAGGCGGCCGTGTCACTCGACGGCAAGGTCGCGGCGGCCGGCGGCGACGCCCGCTGGATCTCCTCGCCCGAGAGTCGCCGCCAGGTTCACCAGATGAGGGCGGCCGCCGACGCCGTGATGGTCGGCGCCGGCACCGTGCGCCGCGACGACCCCCGCCTTACGGCTCGCGACGCCGACGGACCCGACCCGGTGCGCGTGATCGTGAGCCGCGGCGGCGACCTCCCGCCCGACGCGCTCGTCGTCCGGACGGCGCGCGAGACTCCCACGATCCTGCTGACCGAGACCATAGACGAGAGCGGCGCTCAGGCGCTCTGCGAGCGCGGCGTCGAGGTCATACCGGCCTCGGGCCTGCATGACGGGCTCGCCGCGCTCGCCCGGCGCGGTCTGGTGGAGATCCTTCTGGAGGGTGGTCCGACACTCGCCGGGGAGCTGCTTCGCGAAGACCTGATCGACCGCTTCGTGGTGTTCGTCGCGCCGCTCGTCGTGGGGCGGGGCGCACCCGATCTCGTCGCCCTGGCGGCGCCGGCGACGATCGCCGAGGGACGGGTGCTCTCCGACGTCGTCTGGACGACCGCCGGAGCCGACATCGTCTGTCGCGGTCGCGTCGTGAAGCGCGCCGACGCCGCGGCGGCGTCGCCGGTCGTCGAGAGCCCGGCGCCGGGACGGCAGTCGGATCGGCCTTCGGCTATCGCCGGCCGAGAACGGGGGGGTTGAGCCCATGTTCACCGGCATCGTCGAAGAGGTCGGACGCCTGCGCAGCCTCATGGTGCGCGAGCGCAGCGCGGTGCTCGAAGTCGAGGCCCGTGCAGTGCTCGAGGGCACGAAGGAGGGCGACTCGATCGCCACGAGCGGCGCCTGTCTCACGGTCATACGGCTCTCCGCAGACCGCTTCTGGGCCGACGCCATGCCCGAGACGGTGCGCCGCACGACGCTCGGCCGCAAGCGGCCCGGCGACGGGCTCAACCTCGAGCGCGCCCTGACGCTCCAGTCGCGCCTCGGCGGGCATCTTGTACAAGGGCACGTCGACGGCGTCGGCGTGGTGGTCAAGGTTGAGCATGAGCCTGGCGCCGCAATCGTCACCCTGGCCGCACCCGCCGACGTCGTCGAGGTGAGCGTTCCCCAGGGCTCGCTGGCCGTCGACGGCGTCAGCTTGACGATCGTCGACCTCGAGGCCGATGTCCTCAAAGTGTCGCTGATCCCTCACACCGTAGTGGCGACCACGTTGCGCGACCTGCGGGCCGGCGACGAGGTCAATCTCGAAGCCGACTTGATCGGCAAGTACGTCCGCGCCTACCTTGCACGACCCGGGTCCGCCCAGGGTCTCACCTTCGAGAAGCTGTCAGAAGCGGGGTTTCTATGAGCAGTAGCAAGACGCCCACCGCGAGCCCGGAGAGCCCGGCGGCTCCCGTGACCGGGGCACGCGACGATTCGCCGACCGGCGGCGCGCGCGAGCCGTCGTTCTTTGCCGGCATCGAGGAGGCCCTGGCCGACATCCGCGCCGGGCGCATGGTCGTGGTCTGCGACGACGAAGACCGCGAGAACGAGGGTGACCTCACCATGGCGGCCCAGTTCGTCACGCCCGAGACGATCAACTTCATGGCCACCTACGGCCGTGGCCTGATCTGCCTCGCGCTCACGCCCAGGCGTTGCGACGAGCTCAACCTGGGCCCGATGGTGGCCCAGAACTCGGCCCGTTTCCAGACCGCCTTCACGCAGTCGATCGAGGCGCGCGAGGGCGTCAGCACGGGCATCTCCGCGGCCGACCGCGCGCGCACGATCCAGGTGGCCGTCGATCCCGAGTGCGGGCCCCAGGACATCGTCCAGCCCGGCCACGTCTTTCCGCTCATCGCCCAGCCCGGGGGCGTGCTCGAACGCACCGGCCAGACCGAGGCGGGGGTCGATCTGGCCCGCCTCGCGGGCCTCCAGCCGGCGGCGGTGATCTGCGAGGTCATGAACGACGACGGCACCATGGCGAGGGTGCCCGATCTCATCGAGTACTGCCGGCGGCACGAACTGAAGATGGTCACGGTGGCCGACCTCATCCGGTACCGCCGTCGCACCGAGAAGCTCGTGCGCGAGGGTCACGGTGGTCCAGATGCCCACGCGCTACGGTGACTTTCGCGCGATCGGCTACGAGTCGGTGATCGACGGCTCGCATCATGTCGCTCTGGTCAAGGGCGACGTCGTGGGCAAGCGCGACGTGCTCGTGCGGGTCCACTCCGAGTGCCTCACGGGCGACGTCTTCGGCTCGCTGCGCTGCGACTGCGGCGAGCAGCTCGAGATCGCCCTGCGGCGCATCGAACAGGAGGGCCTGGGCGTGCTGCTCTACATGCGCCAGGAGGGTCGCGGCATCGGCCTGCTCAACAAGCTCAGGGCCTACGCCCTGCAGGAGCAGGGCCGCGACACGGTGGAGGCCAACCTCGAGCTGGGTTTCCCGGCCGATCTGCGCGACTACGGCATCGGCGCCCAGATCCTGGTCGACCTGGGCCTGTCGAGCATCCGCACCATGACCAACAACCCCAAGAAGCTGATCGCCCTCGAGGGCTACGGTCTCACGATCACGGAGCGCGTGCCGATCGAAGTGCCGCCCCACGAGCACAGCATCACCTACTTGCGCACCAAGCGCGAGAAGATGGGCCACCTGCTGGAGCACGAAGAGCTCCTGCCGGCCGAGGGCGACGAGGGCTAGTGACCTAGCGGGGCCACCGACGGCCCGCCGTATCCGAAAGGAGCCGTGCATGAACACGACCTATGAAGGAAAGCTGACCGGGAAGGGGCTGAAGTTCGCGCTCGTCGTCGGACGTTTCAACGAGTTCATCTCGACGCACCTCCTCGACGGAGCGCTCGACAGCCTGCGCCGTCACGAAACGGCCGACAGCGACATCGAGATCGCCTGGGTGCCGGGCGCCTTCGAAATGCCGCTCGTCGCCCAGAAGCTCGCCGCGAGCGGACGCTACGACGCCATCATCTGCCTGGGGGCGGTGATCCGGGGCGGCACGCCGCACTTCGACTACGTCGCCGCCGAAACGGCGAAGGGAATCGCCAAGGCCAGCCTCGACAGCGGCCTGCCGGTGGTGTTCGGGGTGCTCACCACCGACAGCGTGGAGCAGGCCGTCGAGCGGGCCGGCACGAAGGCGGGCAACAAGGGCTGGGCGGCCGCGACGACCGCTCTCGAGATGGCGAACCTGCTGCGGGTGCTGCCCTAGGAGGGCGCCCCGCGAGACGCGGCCGAAACCGCTAGAGGGCTTTGGTCACGCGCCCCGATTTGAGGCAGCGGGTGCAGACGTAGGCCGCCTGGGCGCGCCCCTCGAGCATGATGTGAACGCGCTGCAGGTTCGGCTCGAAACGCCGCTTGGTGGCTCTGTTCGAGTGGCTGCGGTTGTTGCCCACGGCGGGCTTCTTGCCACAGCTCACGCAGATTCGTGACATGCGGGGTCCTTGCTTGCGAAAGGTGACGGGCCGGAATTATGCTACAGGCGGCCGCGCGACGCAACCGCGGCCACTGTCGTAAGGTCACTCATGGGGCAGTTCACCAAACAGATGTCCATCCTCGAAGCGCTCGAGTCGCACCCCGAGGCACGCGAGGTCTTCGCCCGCTGGGGCATGGGCTGCAGCCTCTGCATCGGCGCTCAGCTCGAGAGCATCGAAAGCGGCGCCATCATGCACGCCGTCGACCCCGACGAGGTCGTTGCCGAGCTCAACCGGCTCGACCGCGCGGTCGCGTCGGACTGAACCGATCGCGCGGCGCCAACGTGGCTCAACCCGATCTCAAGGCCAACCTTCCGGGCGACGATCTCCGCGGCGACGTCACCGTAGCCGACGGCGTGATCGCCAAGCTCGCCGGTCGCACGGCGCTGCTCACCTACGGGGTCGTCGACCTGCGCCGCTCGCGGTTGTCGACCATCACGCGGCTCTTTGGCGACCAGCTGACCAACGGGGTCGACGTCGATGCCCACGAGTCGCACGCCGACATCAGTCTGCACGTGGTGATCGAGCGCGGACTCAACCTGGCCGAAGTCACGCGCACGCTCGAGGAGCAAGTCCGTTTCGAAGTCGAGCGCGTCGCCGGAGTGAGGGTCGGCGAGGTGCACGTCCGCGTCGAGGACGTTCGCCGATGAGCACTCGCGGTCACGTCCTCGAGGTGCTCGCGGGGGCGTCGGCCGCTCTCGGGCTCGAGCGCGACTACATCAACGACTTGAACGTCTACCCGGTTCCGGACGGTGACACCGGCACCAACCTGTTCCTGACCGTGCAGGCGATCATCGACGAGCTCGACGGCGCCCCGGTCGACGACCTGCACGGTCTCATGGCGGCGATCACCCGTGGCTCGCTCATGGGCGCCCGCGGCAACTCCGGGGTGATCCTCTCGCAGATCGTGCGCGGCGCCTGCGAGTCGATCGCCGCCGCCCGGGCGTTCGACGCCGGCGCCGTGCGTGACGCCCTGCGCGAGGCCTCGAACGCCGCCTACAGAGCCGTGCGCCAGCCGGTCGAGGGCACCATGCTCTCGGTCATCCGGGCGATGGCCGAAGCGGCCGCCGACACCCCCGACGCCGTCCCGCTGCCGGCGCTGCTGACCACCGTCGTCACCGCGGGCGCCGAGGCGGTGGAGCACACGATCGACCAGCTCGAGGTGCTGCGCCGCGCGGGGGTCGTCGACGCCGGCGGCTACGGCCTGCTCGTCCTGCTGCGGGGCGCGGCGGCCGGCTTTGTCAGAGCCGAAACGGGAACCCTGGCGGCGGCGGCGGTCACCGCCGACGGCAGCGACCGCCGCCGCGGGCGAGCGTCGCGCCACATCGCGGGGATCCCGCCCGATGCGCTCGAAGACTCGCGATTTCGCTACTGCACGAGCTTCCTGCTGCTGGGCGACGACCTCGACCACGACGATCTCGAGCGGTTCGTCAACGCTCAAGGCGACTGCGCCCTCGTGGTGGGCGGGGAGGGCATGCTCAAGGTCCACGTCCACACCGACCACCCCGGCGCGGTGCTCAGCTACGCCTCCGCGCACGGCACGATCGACGACATCGAAGTCGCCGACATGCGCGAGCAGACCCGCGCGCGGCGAGAACGGCTGCGTCTCGATCAGCGCGTGGCGTGTGTGGCGGTCGCCGCCGGCGAGGGCAACAAGGCGCTGTTTCGCCAGCTCGGCTGCGAAGCGGTCGTCGATGGCGGCCAGTCGATGAACCCCAGCGCCGCCGAGCTCGTCGCGGCTGTTGAGAGCCTCGACGCCGGCGAGGTCGTGGTGCTGCCCAACAACGGCAACGTCGTGCTGACGGCCGAACAGGCGGCCACTATGTGCGATCGTCGGGTCGCCGTCGTGGCGTCGACCTCGCTGCCGGCCGGTCTTGCGGCCATGGTCGCCTTCGACGCGACGGCCGACGCCGCCGGCAACGCCGCCGCCATGCGCGCAGCGATGCTGCGTGTGCGCAGCGCCGAGATCACCTACGCCGTGCGCGACTCCCAGATCGACGGAGCAGCCATCCGGCAGGGCGAGGTCATCGGTCTTGTCGACGGCCGACTGGCGGCCAGCGGAGACGATCTGCGGCTCGTGTTCGGCGACGTGGTGCGCACTCTCGGCGCGCAAGGCGCCGAACTCATCACCATCCTCACCGCTCTGAACGGCTGCGGCGTCACCGTGGCCGACCTCCAGCAGGCGGCCGCCGAGGCGTGCGCCACGGCTTGCCCCCTGGCCGAGTTTGTCTTTCAGGAGGGCGGCCAGCCCTTGTATCCGATCCTGATGGGCGCCGAATGACGCGGCTCACCCTCGACAACACGGCGATCGTGGTCGACTCGACCTGTGACCCGCCGCCCGGCTACTTCGATCGGCCGGGTCTCGCCATGGTGCCGCTGAAGGTCCACTTCGGCGACGAGACGTACCGTGACGGGGTCGACCTCTCGCCGGCCGAGTTTTTCGCCAAGCTCGCCGCGTCGCCGATGCTGCCGACCACCTCGCAGCCCACCGTCGGAGAGTTCACGACCGTCTACGCCAAGCTCAGCCGGGAGTACGAGCACATCTTCGCCTTTCACCTCTCGAGCCGCATGAGCGGCACCTTCCAGGCCTCGCTCACCGCGGCGCAGCCCTACAGCGGCATCGAGGTCTACGACACGCGCACCGTGTCGGCCACCGTCTGCCTGCTCGTCGATCGCCTGCGGACGAGACTGGCCGAGGGCGTCTCGCTCGACGAGGCCCACGCCTACATCGACCACTTCCTGCGCGAGAACCACATGCTCTTTCAGGTCGCCACTCTCGAGTACCTGCGGCGGGGCGGACGGATCGGCAGGGCGCAGTCGATGGTCGGCGACGTGTTGGGCATAAGGCCGCTCATCACGATCGAGGACGGCGAGCTCGTCGCCTACGCGAAGGTGCGCGGTGAGCGGCGCGCCCTCGAGGCCATGACCGCCCTGCTGAGCGAACGCACGGCGCCCGACGACGCCGTGAAGCTGACTACATGGAGCGCCGACGCCGACGACAAGCTGCCGGCGCTCGAAGAGGCGCTTCTCGCCGCCCGGCCAAGGGCGGAGGTCGTGTTTCGCGGGCGCGTGGGGGCCGTCGTCGGCACCCACGGCGGCCCGGGAGTGTTCGCCTTCGCCATGATCGTGGAGTGAGCGAGGGGCGACCTCCCCTGCGCTTCGCCGGCGGCCGGTACGACGGGCGGCCGGAGCCTCCCCGGCTGGCTCCCGACGCCTCAGCGCTCGCCGGGCCGCTCGCCGATCTGGCCGGCGTGCGACCCGCTCTGGCCCGGCGGCTCGCCGGCTTTGGCCTGGAGACGGTCGGCGACCTGCTCACGCACTACCCGCGCCGCTACGAGGACTTCACCGACCGCAAGCCGATCGCCGACCTCAAGGTCGGCGAGGAGGCCACGGTGAGAGCGACGGTGGAGCGCGTCACTCTCGATCATGCGCGCCGGCGCCGCGTCACGCTCTTGAAAGTCGCCCTGCGCGACCAGTCCGGCGTCATCATCGGCGTCTGGTTCAACCAGCCGTGGCTGGCCAAGGTGCTCGAGCCCGGCATGGTGCTCAGCCTCCGCGGGAGCGTCCGCCTGCGCGCCGGCGGCGCCTCGTTCGTCGTCAAGGCGCACGAGATCCTGGCGGGCGAGGGAGAGACCGTCCACACCGAGGGCATCGTGCCCGTCTACCCGGCGAGCGAGAGCATCTCAGCGCGCGTGCTGCGTGACCTCGTACACGCTGCGCGGCGGGCGGCGCGCAGCGTGCCCGACCCACTGTCGGGCGCGCTGCGCGCCGCGGAACGCCTGCCCGCCAAGGCCGACGCCATCCTCGCCATCCACGCGCCGCGCTCGCACCCCGAAGCCGCCGCCGCCCGAGACCGTCTGGTTCTCGAGGAGCTGCTCCTCATGCAGCTCGGGCTGCTGCTGCACAAACACGCGCAGCAGGAGGCCAGCAGCGCGCCGGTGCTGGACCGGCCGGGCGACCTGGCCAAGGGTTTCCTGGCGGGGCTGCCCTTCCGCCTCACCGATCACCAGACGCAGGCCATCGCCGAGATCGACGCCGACCTCGAGCGCTCAACACCAATGCGACGTCTGCTGCAGGGCGACGTCGGCTCAGGCAAGACCGTGGTGGCCGTCCATACCCTGGTGCGGGCGGTCGAGAACGGCCATCAGGGAGCCTTCATGGCGCCTACTGAGACGCTCGCCGAGCAGCACCTCTCGACAATGGCGGCGCTGCTCGGGCCGCTGGTCCCCTGCGAGCTGCTGACGTCGCGCCTGACGGCGGCCGAGCGCCGCGCGGCGCTCGGCCGCATCGCCTCGGGCGAGGCGGCCATCGTGGTGGGCACGCACGCTCTCATCCAGGGCGACGTGGCGTTTGCCGACCTCGCGGTGGTGGTCGTCGACGAGCAGCACCGCTTCGGAGTCGCGCAGCGCGACGAGATGCCGCGGCGCGCCGCCGCCGGAGGCCGCACGCCGCACGCCCTCTTCATGACGGCGACGCCGATTCCGCGCACGCTGGCCCTGACGTTCTACGGCGATCTCGACGTCACCGTCATCGCCGGCGCGCCGGCCGGCCGCACCCCGGTCGCCACGCGCCTGGTCTCCGAGGGGCGACGATCGGCCGGCTACGACTTCGTGCGCAAGCAGCTCGACAGGGGCCGGCAAGCCTACGTCGTCTGCCCTCTGATCGAAGAATCCGAGGCGCTGCAGTCGGCGGCGGCGATGGCCGAAGCCGAGCGCCTGGCTGCCGGCGAGTTTCGCGACTACGAAGTGGGCGTGCTCCACGGGCAGATGAAGACCGCCGACCGCGAGGCCGCGATGGCCGCCTTCAAGGCCGGCGCGACCGACGTGCTTGTCGCCACGAGTGTGATCGAGGTGGGCATCGACGTGCCCAACGCAACCGTGATGATCGTCGAAGGCGCCGAGCGGTTTGGCCTGGCCCAGCTCCACCAGCTGCGCGGCAGGGTGGGCCGCGGCACCGAGAAGTCGTTCTGTCTTCTCTTCACGAGCCCCCGGCGGGAGCGCACCTCGGGCGAGCGCTCGGACGCCCGGCTCAAGGCGTTGCGCGCGACCTCCGACGGCTTCGCCCTGGCCGACCGCGACCTGGAGCTCCGCGGCGAAGGTCAGCTCTTCGGCACGCGCCAGTCGGGTCTGCCCGATCTCAAGCTGGCCAAGCTCACGCGCGACCGCGAGGCGGTGGTGCGGGCGCGACGGCTCGCGCGCGAGATTCTCGCCGGCGACCCGCAACTCGAGTCGCCGGCCGGCCGGCCGCTCGCCGACGCGGTGCGCGAGGCCTTCGGCGACGAGCTGGCCTGGCTGCTGAAGGCGTGAGGCAGGGGGTATGGTGGGCCTGACATGAGCGCTACCGAACTCATCGCCACGCACTCCAACACCGACTTCGACGGCTTCGCCGCCATGGTCGCCGCTCACAAGCTCTACCCCGAAGCGCAGATGGTGTTGAGCGGCGCGGTCAACCGCAACGTGCGCGAGTTCCGCACGCTGTTCGCCGACGAGATACCGGTGATCGAAGCCCGCGCCGTCGACCTGGCCAAGGTCACCCGCCTCGTTCTGGTAGAGACGCGCCACGCCAACCGGCTGGGCGAGCTCGGCCCGCTCACCGAGCAGCCGGGCGTCGAGATCGTCGTGTTCGACCACCATCGGCCGGCCGGCGGCCGGCCACCGTCCATCGACGCGGCCAACGTGATCACCTCCGACGACGGCTCGCTGGTCACGCTGATGCTGCGCATCATCGCCGAACGAGAGCTCGAGGTGACCCCGCTCGAGGCGACGGTGTTCGCCCTGGGCATCCACGAGGACACCGGGTCGCTGACGTTTCCCACGACGACCGTGCGCGACGTCGAAGCGCTGGCCTTCTGCATGCGCCGCGGCGCGAACCAGCTGGTGATCGAGCGCTTCCTGCACAACCCGCTGAGCGCGCCGCAGCGGGAGATGCTCCTGCGCGTCCTCGAAGGCGCCCGTCCGGTCGAAGCGCGCGGGCTCGACGTATTGGTCGCGGCGCTTACCGGCGCCGAGTACGTCGAGGGCGTGAGTCTCGTGGTCCACAAGGCCATGGACGTGGCCAACTGCGACGCGCTCGTACTGCTCGTCGAGATGGAGGAGCGCGTCTTCGTGACCGCCCGCAGCCGCGTGGCGGCGCTCGACGTCTCAGAGGTGCTGAAGTCGGTGGGCGGCGGCGGCCACGCCGCCGCCGCCTCGGCGATCGTCAAGGATGTGTCCCTGTCGACCGCCCGGCGGCGCGTGGTCGCGGCTCTGAAGCGCTCGCGCGCGTCGGCCCCGACGGCGGCCAGCCTCATGTCGCAGCCGGTCCACTGGGTGACGGTCGACACGACCGTCGACGTGGCGCGGGTGACCTGCGAGCGGCACGGATACGGCGGCCTGTCGGTCGCCGACGGCGATCGTCTCGTGGGCTCGGTCTCGCGGCGCGATCTCGACCGGGCCGTGCGCCACAGGCTCAGTCATGCTCCGGTCAAGGCGGTGATGACGACCTCGGCGACCGTGGTGTCGGCCGAGACCGCGCTCGACCAGGTGACGAACATCCTGGCCCGCGATCCGGTGGGCCGCATACCGGTCGTGCGCTCGGGCGCCGCAGGATCGGTGGCGGTGAGCGACGTGATCGGCGTCGTGACGCGCAGCGACGTGCTGCGCGCCCTGCACGCCGGCGGCGAGACCCAGGGCGGGCCCTCCGGCGCCTCTCTCGGACAGCAGCTCGCACGCCTGGGCCTCGACGACCTCTTCGACCAGGTGCAGGCCGTGGCGGCGGCCTATCGCGGCGCCTACCTGGTCGGCGGGGCGGTGCGCGACCTGCTGCTCGAGCAGCGCGTCTCCGACATCGACATCGCCGTCGAAGGCGACGGCATCGAGTTCGCACGGGAGCTGGCCGCACGACTCGGCGGCCGCGTGCGCACCCACCAGAAGTTCCAGACGGGCGTGATCGTGGTCGACCGCGCCGTCGGCGAGGCGAGCGCGACGCTGCGCGTCGACGTGGCCTCGACCCGCACCGAGTTCTACGACTACCCGGCGGCCCTGCCCAAGGTGGAGCATGCCTCCATCCGCGGCGATCTCGCGCGCCGCGATTTCTCGATCAACGCCATGGCGGTGTCGCTGAACCCGCGCACCTTCGGCGCCCTTCTCGACTTCTTCGGCGGCCTCGCCGACCTGCGGGACAAACGCATCAGGGTGCTCCACAACCTGAGCTTCATCGAGGACCCGACGCGCATCTTTCGCGCGGTGCGCTACGAAGGCCGCTACGGATTTCGCATGGATCGCCACACGCTCTCTCTGGCTCGCGCCTGCGCCGAGATGGACCTGATCGGCGACCTGTCGTCGGCGCGCCTGCGCGACGAGCTCGTGTCGCTGTTCGACGAGCCGCGGATCTCGTTCACGCTGCGCCGCCTGAGGGAGCTCGGCCTGCAGCACGTGCTGCATCCGCGCCTCGCCCTCGACGACACGAGCGCGCAGCTGATCGACGCGGTCGATGCCCTGCGGCGCCGCTGCAATGTCGCCGGCGAGGTGCCGGCCTGGCGGGCGCGCCTCGTGGTCACCCTGCGCGACCTCGCGCCGGAGGAGCTCGAGGAGTGGGTAGCCCGCATGAAGTTCCGCCGCGCCGACGCGCGGGTGCTGGTGCGGGCCTGGCTCGTCGGCACGCGGCTCGAGCGGCGACTTTCGCGACCGCTGAGCGAGGCCGACCTGTATGAGATCGCCCACGGCGAGCCTTTCGAAGCGCTGCTGGTGGCGATGGCCGTGAGCACCGGCGGGCCAGTCGAGCAGCGCCTGACGCAGTTCCTGCGGCGCTCGCGCCGGGTGCGACTGGCGATCAACGGCAGCGATCTCCTGGAGATGGGCTATCGCCAGTCGGCCGACCTCGGGTCGGTTCTGCACGCCCTGTTGCGTCTCAAGCTGAACGGCGCCGTCGCGGGGCGACGGCAGGAGCTCGAAGCGGCGCGGCGCATGCTCGGCGGAAGCTGACCGAGGGAGCGCCTTGCCCGTCTCCCACGACAGAGCAGCGATGCGGCGGCGGCCCGGCGACGCTCTCGTGCGCCACGACGACGGCGGCCCGGTGTGGTACGAGGCGCGCGGCGACGGTTGGCGGGCCGCCTTCTCGACGAGGCTGGGCGGCGTGTCGGGCCCGCCCTTCGACACGCTCAACCTGGGCATGTCCACCAACGACGACCCCGCCGCGGTGTGGCGCAACCGGCGCGGCTTCGCCGCCGCGGCCGGCGTCGCGGCGGTCGATCTGGTCGTGCCGGGGCAGGTCCACGGCACGACGATCAGCGAGGTGGGGGGCGGAGAGCGCGGCAGAGGCGCCCGCCAGCGCGACGATGTCGTCGCCGGCACGGACGGTCTGCTCACCCGCGAAGCCCGCGTGCCGCTGTTCGTGAGCTTCGCCGACTGCGTGCCCGTCGTGCTCGTGGCGGGAACGCCGGCGTGCGCCGTGGCCCTCGTGCACGCCGGCTGGCGCGGGATGCTGGCCGGCATCGTGAGTCAGGCGGCGCGGGCGATCGGCGCCTGCGGCGCCCCCGCCGCCGCCGTCATCGGCCCGAGCATCGGCCCCTGCTGCTTCGCCGTCTCGCCGGATGTCGGCGGGCAGTTCGAAGCGGCCTTTCCGGGAACGTGGCGCGACGGGCGCGTCGATCTGTGGGAGGTTGCCCGCCGTCAGCTCGCGGGGGGCGGGTTTGCTGCCGCCGACGTCGTCTCGAGCGAGCTGTGCACTTGCCACGATGAGCAGTTCTTCTCGCACCGCCGCGCCCACGGGGCGACCGGCAGACAGGCGGCGATCGCCTGGATCACAGGAGGGACATAGGTGAAGCAGTTCTCCGGCAGTGCCGACCACGTGCGAGGGCGATTCGCCGAGGTGCGCGAGCGGGTCGACGAGGCTGCTCGGCGCGCCGGGCGCGCCGGCGACGAGGTCGAGATCGTGGTGGCGACGAAATACGTCGCCGCCGACGACATGGCAGTCCTGCGCGACGCAGGCGTCACGCTGGTGGGGGAGAACCGGGCGCAGGACCTGCTTGCCAAGCACGAGCGGTTCGCGGACGACTTCGTGTTCGACTTCATCGGTCACCTGCAGAGCCGCAAGGTGAAGCTCGTGCTGCCTCTCGTGCGTCTGATCCACTCGGTTTCGACGACGAGCGTCGTAGAGGAACTCCAGGGCCGCGCGCAGAACCCAGTAGACGTGTTGCTCGAAGTGAACATCGCCGGAGAGGAATCCAAAGCGGGCATCGCGGTCGGCGAAGCCGATCGCTTCCTCGACCAGGCGGCGGGGTGCGACAAGGTGTCGTTCAGCGGCCTGATGTGCATGCCGCCGCTGTTTGCCGACCCCGAGCTCACGGCGCCGTACTTCGCGCAGGCCAGGCAGCTCGCGACCGACCTTTCGGCGCGTTGGGCCGGACGGTATACTTTCGCCCAGTTGTCGATGGGCACGAGTGTCGATTACGAGGTGGCGGTGCGGGAGGGTGCGACGATCGTCCGCGTCGGAAGCGTGCTCTTCTGACATGCGGACCGGGAGGGACGATGGGCCTAGGCGATAGCTGGCACAAGGTAATGATCTACTTCGGCATCTCCGAAGACGACGAGTACGACGACGAAGAGACGCTCGCCCCACCCGAAGAGCTCGAGCGCTCCTACCAGGACCGGCCGAACGTTCGCAAGCTGAGTCGCGGCTCGCGCGGCCGGCAGGCCGACTACGACGACATCTTCGCCGACGAGCCGCCCGCACGCCCGCAGCGGGGCGGCGTCGTGCGCCCCCTCGAGGCGCCCCGACCGCAGCGCGTCGAGGTGCACCTCGTGATCCCCAAGAACTTCAACGACGCCCAGCAGATCGCCGACAAGTTCAAGGTCGACATCCCCGTGATCGTCAATCTGCAGGGTTCCGACACGGACCTGTCCAAGCGCCTGATCGACTTCGCCAGCGGGCTCACCTACGCGCTCGACGGCGGCATGCAGCGAGTCGCCGACAAGGTCTTTCTGCTCACGCCGCGCAACGTCGAGGTGTCGGCCGAGGAGCGCGCCCGGCTGATCGAGAAAGGCTTCTTCAACCAGTTTTGACGATGCGGACAGGATTCCTCGGCGCCGGGCACATCGCACGGGCCCTCGCTGAGGGTTGGCGACAGCCCCTGTCCGATCCGGCCCTTCGTCCCGTTCTTCTCACCTACGACCCGATGCCCGGGCGGGCGCGCTCGCTGGCGGCCGACTTCGACGCCAGGGTCTGTGGGTCGGTGGCCGAGCTCGTGGCCGGCTGCGACGCCGTCGTGCTCGCCATGCGTCCGCCCGACGTGGCGAGCGCGCTCGCCGAGGTGGCGCCGGTCCTCGAGGGGCGACCGCTGCTGTCGCTGGCCGCCGCCGTGCCCCTCGACGACCTGCGCGCGGGCCTGCTGCCCGGAGCCCGGGTGGCGCGCGTCATGCCCAACGTCGCCGCCGCCATCGGGCGCGGCGTGTTCCTGCTTTCCGCCGGCACACTGACCGCGTCGCAGGCCGGCGAGGTGCGCAACCTGTTCTCCCTGGCCGGAACGGTGGTAGATGTTCCTGAGGGGCTCTTCGACCCGGCCACGGCGGTCGCCGGCTGCGGTCCCGGCTTCACCGCTCTCTTCATCGAGGCGCTGGCCGAAGCAGGGGTCGAGGCGGGACTCGACGAAACCATGGCTCGCGAGCTGGCGGTCGCGGGCGTCGCGGGAGCGGCTGCGCTGGTGGCTCGCGACGGCGACCCGGTGGGCGTGCGCGAAGCGATCGCGACGCCGGGTGGCATGACGGCGGAAGGCATCGACGTGCTGGAGAGCAGGGGCATGAGGGCGGCGCTGGCGGCCGCGGTGGCGGCCGCGGTAGAGCGCGCGAGACGCGCACGATGATCCTGCTGCTCGGCATCGTCGAGACGGCGCTGTCGTTCTACGCGCTGGCGATACTCGCGCGCATTCTGCTGAGCTGGCTGCCGTTGCGCTCGGGAACGTTCTCCTACAGGTTGTACGCCATCCTCTATGATGTGACCGAGCCGTACCTGCAGATCTTCAGAAGGTTCCTGCCGCTCATACGGCTGGGCAACGCCGCCCTCGACCTGAGCCCGGTGGTGGGGCTGGCGGTCCTGTTCATCGTGCAACGCCTTGTCGCGTTGCTGTAGGCACGCGAAGACTGGAGGCCCGATGAAGCTGACACCGCTCGACATCCGCCACAAGGAGTTCAAGCGCGGCATGCGCGGCTACGTCGACGGCGAGGTCGACGAGTTCCTGGACGAAGTCGCCGACGAGTTCGAGCGCCTCTTCAAGGAGAACATCGAGCTCTCCGAGCGCGGCGAGGCGTTGCAGGAGAAGATCGAGCAGTACCGCAACCTCGAAGAGACCCTGCAGCACACCCTCGTCGCCGCCCAGCGCAGCGCCGAAGAGCTCAAGGCCAACGCCCAGAAGGAAGCCCAGCTCATGCTCAGCGAGGCCGAGCTCAAGGCGCGTCAGATGGTCAACGAGTCCTACGCCGACAAGCAGTCCGTCGAAAAGCAGATCGTCGTGCTCAGAAGCTCCGAAGAGGACTTCCGCTTCAAGTTCCGCTCGCTGCTCGAAGGCTACGTCAAGCAGCTCACCGAGATCGACGCCGAGTCCAAGAAGGCCGGCCGCTTTGCCACCGACGGCGAGCAGATCAAGGACGCCATGACGCGCGACGCCGCGAGCCGCGCCGGCGCGCCGCCGGCGGCCAAGCCGCCGGTGGCCACGGCGCCGCTGGCAGCCCGACCTCCGGCGGCCGCGCCGGCGGCTCAGACCCCTCCGGCGGCCCCGGTCACACCGCCCCCGCAGCCGGCTCATGCTCCGGCGCCGACGGGTCCGCCGCCGCGCCCGGCTGCTTCTCCCACTCGGGCCGCCGACAACGAGAGCACCGACGCGCCGCGCCCGGCTGCTCCTCCGACTCCGGCCGCCGACAAGGCGAGCGCCGACCCGCGGGCGCCGTTCCTCGGCGAGCCCGACGATCTGCTGGCCGACGTCGAGAGCGAGGTCGACGACAACGCCTTCAAGTGGTGACCCGAGCCCGCTGCGCGGCTCCGCCGACGGGCTGCGCCTCGCCGTGTGGGCGGCGCCCGGCGCGCGCCGCTCCGAGATCACGGGCGTGGTCGACGGCCGCCTGCGCGTGCGCGTAGCGGCGGCGGCGATCGGGGGACGCGCCAATCGCGAGCTCTGCCGGTTCCTCGCCGAGATGGTCGGCGTGCCCCCGAGCGCCGTCGCGCTGACCGCAGGCGACAGCGGGCGCCGCAAGACGATCCGCATCAGCGGCGTCGGCCTCGAGACCGCGGGCCGGCGTCTCGGCCTTACGAAAAGCGACGCATGACGCCACTCGCGTGCGGTGGAGCCCGACGGTGAGCGGCGTGCGAGTGAAGGCGGCGGCGATCGCCGTCGCGATCGCCGCCGCCGACCAGCTCGCCGGCTGGACGATCCGCCACGAAGCCGCTCGCCTGCCCTGGACGTTGGGCCGCGACCTGGCGATCCGTCTGACCCACAACACGGGCATCTCGTTCAGCCGCTTGTCCGACGGCGGCGCGTGGCTGCGAGCCACGATAGCGCTGGTCTGTGTGGCGCTGGCGCTGGCCGTGTGGCGCGCGCCGGCACGCTTTTCCGTGCCGCTGGCGTTCGTGCTCGGCGGCGCCGCCGGCAACCTCATCGACCGTCTGCGATTCGGCTATGTGGTCGACTACGTAGCCGTAGGCCCCTGGCCGACCTTCAACCTCGGCGACGTCGCCATCGCGGTGGGCGCCGTGCTCTTTGCGGCCGCCGTGTTGCGGCCCGCCTCCGGCAGCCGCACCGACCAGGAGGCGTGAGTCCGTGCCGGGCTTCGCGGTGCAGGGTGCGGAGGCGGGTGTACGGCTCGACACGGCGCTCGCGCGGCGGCTCGGCGTGAGCCGGGCCGCCGCGCAACGCCTGATCGACTCGCGAGCAGTGGCGGTCGACGGACGCCTGCTCGGCAAGGGCCATCTGCTGCGCCGGGGGGAGAAGGTGACCTACGAGCCGCCGCCGGCCACCCCGGCGACGCTGACCGCCGAGGAGGTCCCCTACACCCTCGTCTTCGAAGATCCGGCGCTGCTGGTCGTCGACAAGCCGGCCGGCGTGGTCGTCCATCCCGCGCCGGGCCACGAGCACGGCACGCTGGTGCAGGGACTCCTGCCGCACGGCATCGCCGGCGGTCACGAGTCGCGTCCCGGAGTCGTCCATCGCCTCGACCGCGACACGTCGGGCCTGCTGATCGTGGCGCGCACGCCCGAAGCCCATCGGCGGCTGGTCGCCCAGATGGCGCGCCGGGAGATCACCCGCAGGTACGTGGCGCTGCTCGTCGGCGCGCTGCCCCAGGACGCAGGCACGATCGACGCGCCGCTCGGCCGGCACGTGCGCGACCGCAAGCGCATGTCCATCCACACCACACGGCCGAGACGCGCGGTCACCCACTTCACGGTGAGCCGGCGCCTGCCCGGCTACACGCTGCTCGACGTGCGCCTCGAGACCGGCCGCACCCATCAGATCCGGGTGCACTTCGCGGCCCTGGGTTTTCCGGTCGCCGGCGACACGACCTACGGCGGGCGAGGCCGGCGTCCCGCCGGCCTCGCCCGCCAGTTCCTGCACGCCGCCCATCTCGAGTTCGCTCACCCGCTTACCGGCGAACCGCTGTCGTTCGACGCGCCCCTGCCGGCCGATCTCGCCGGTTTTCTGACCGGCCTCGAGGCGCACGGACCTGCCCGACCCCCTCTGACCCTTGACCGGGCGACGCCTGGAGTCTAGAGTCGGTAAAACCTTTTAATCCAGGTCCTGTGAGACCGGAAAGGGGTACCATGAAGCACCGCCAGAGCAGCCGCGCCGCCCACATCGGGGCGGTGTTTTTTTATGTCTGAGAGCCCCGACAGGGTCGTGATGACCGGCGAACAGCTGTCCCGCACGGTCACGCGCATGGCCCACGAGATCATCGAGAAGAACACCGGCGAGGGCCGCCTGGCGATCGTCGGCATCCACACCCGGGGCGCTTTTCTGGCTCGCCGCCTGCACGCCATCGTGCGCGACATAGCGGGCCGCGACGTGCCCCTCGGCGACCTCGACATCTCTTTCTACCGCGACGACGTCGCCGCCCGCGGGGCGTACGGCGTCGTGCCCTCGACGCCCAACCCGATCGTCAAGAGCACCGATCTCGACTTCGAGGTCGACGGCGCCACGGTGGTCCTGGTCGACGACGTCCTCT
This sequence comes from uncultured Actinomycetes bacterium, assembly GCA_963751565.1. Lineage (GTDB taxonomy): Bacteria > Actinomycetota > Thermoleophilia > UBA2241 > UBA2241 > Bog-752. The sequence goes on from CAVVVA010000005.1 coordinate 488,417, forward strand.
ACACGGGGCGCACCATCAGGGCGGCCATCGACGCCCTGTTCGACTACGGCCGGCCGGCGAACGTACAGCTCGCCGTGCTGGTCGATCGCGGTCATCGCGAGCTGCCCATCAGGCCCGACTACATCGGCAAGAACCTGCCGACCGCCCGGCGCGAGCGCATCGAGGTGTGCCTGGCCGAGGCCGACGGCAGAGACGAGGTCGTGCTGGTCAGCCCGGCCGGGGAGGAGTGAGATGGCCAAGCGCGACCTGCTGTCGATCGACGATCTGACGCGCGCCGACGCCGAGCTCATCCTGGAGACGGCCGAAAGCTTTCTGCCGGTGCTGCAGCGCGATATCAAGAAGGTGCCCACGCTGCGCGGCCGCACGATCATCAACATGTTCTACGAGTCCTCGACGCGCACCCTGACGAGCTTCGAGCTGGCCGCCAAGCGCCTTTCCGCCGACACCATGAACGTGCGCGCCTCCGGCTCGGCGGTCGACAAGGGCGAGTCGCTGAAGGACACGATCCTCACGTTGTCGGCCTATCAGCCCGACATCATCGTCATGCGCCATCCCCAGATCGGCGCCTGCCGGCTGGCCGCGCGGTACACGCAGGCCAGTGTGGTGAACGCCGGCGACGGCAAGTTCCAGCACCCCTCGCAGTGTCTGCTCGACCTGTTCACGCTGCGCCAGGCCCTGGGTCGCGAGCTCGACGGCACGAAGGTGTGGATCGTCGGCGACATCCTGCACAGCCGCGTGGCGCGCAGCGACATCGCGGGCTTCCGGCTGCTCGGCATGGACGTCACGGTCGCCGGGCCGCCGGCGCTCATTCCCCGCGACATCGAGATGCTCGGGGTCAAGGTGCAGTACACGCTCGATCGCCTGCCCGAGGCCGACGTCGTCTACCTGCTGCGCATGCAGATGGAGCGCATGCAGGAGGGCGCCAACTTCATCCCCTCGCTGCGCGAGTACTCGACGCTCTACGGCATGACGCTCGAGCGCCTGCGGCCGGGCCAGAAAGTGATGCACCCCGGGCCCATCAACCGCGGCATCGAGATCAGCGCCGCGGTCGCCGATCACCCCGACACGCTCATCCTCGAGCAGGTCGAGAGCGGCCTCGCCGTGCGCATGGCCATCCTGTACCGGACGATCGCCGGCTACGACGAGCGCTCGACCGACGAGAGGGGTGCGGCATGACCGTGCGCACGTGGTGCAGAGGCGGCGCGGGCGCGGATCTGCTGATCCGCGGCGCCCGCGCCGTCGACCCGCTGGCCGGTCTCGACCAGGTCGTCGACGTCCTCGTCCGCAAGGGTCGCATAGCCGAGCTCGGCGACGGCCTCGCCGCGCCTGCGCGCGTGCGCGTGGTCGAGGGCGAGCGACAGCTTCTGCTGCCGGGGTTCGTCGACCTGCACACCCATCTGCGCACGCCCGGCCGCGAGGACGAAGAAGACCTGCGCACGGCCTCGGCGGCGGCGGCGGCCGGCGGCTATGTGGCCGTCTTCGGGATGGCCAATACCGAACCGGTGGTCGACTCGGCGCCGGTGCTCGAAGGTCTGGCCCGACAGGCCGGCGTCGAGGCGACGGTGCCCATCGGCTTCTTCGCCGCGATGAGCCAGGGCCTCGCCGGCAAGCAGCTGACCGAGATGCACGAGCTCGCCGGCAGCGGCGTCGTGGGCTTCAGCGACGACGGCCGGCCCGTGCCCAGCGCCCAGCTTCTGCGGCGCGCGCTGCAGTACGTCAAGGTGACCGACCGGTTCGTGGCCGTGCACGCCCAGGATGACTCGCTGATGGGCACGGGCGTCATGCACGAGGGCGCGGTCTCGGCCAAGCTCGGACTGGGCGGGATCCCCGCCATCGCCGAGAGCGCCGACGTCGCTCGCGCGCTCGAGGTGGCCCGCTACGAGCGAGGCCGTCTGCACCTCTGCCACCTGAGCACGGCCCTTGCCCTCGAACATCTCGCGCGGGCCCGCGACCTCGACCTGCCGGTGACCGCCGAGGCGACGCCTCACCATCTCACCCTGACCGACGAGTGCGTCACGTCCCTCGACGCCAACCTCAAGATGAACCCCCCGCTGCGCGCCGAGACCGACCGCCGGGCGCTGGTCGAGGCGCTCAAGAGCGGCCTCGTCGACTGCGTCGCGACCGACCACGCGCCGCACGCCCCACAGGAGAAGGAGGTCCCCTTCGAGGCCGCGCCGTTCGGCACGACCGGGCTCGAAACGGCCTTCGCGGCCCTGTACACCGGTCTGGTCTTGACAAAGCAGCTCCCGCTGGGCGTGCTCGTCTCTCGCATGAGCCAGGCGCCCGCGCGCATCGCCGGCCTGCCGGCGCCGACCCTCGCGGTCGGCGAGCCGGCCGACTTCTGTCTCGTCGACGGCGCGGCGCGCTGGGTGGTCGCGGCCGCCGGGCTGCACTCCAGGTCGGCCAACTCGGCCTGGCTGGGCCGGACCCTGCAGGGGCGCGTGACTCTCACGGTCGCCGCCGGTCGCGTGGCGTTCGACGACCACCGTGCCTAGCCCGGCGCTCCTCGTCTTGGAAGACGGCGCCGCGTTTCGAGGCGAAGCCGTGGCCGGCGCCGGCACGGTGGGCGGCGAGATCGTCTTCAATACGTCGATGACGGGCTATCAGGAGATCGCCACCGACCCCTCGTACTGCGGTCAGATCATCACCTACACGTTCCCGCTGAACGGCAACTACGGCGCCGATCCCTCGCGCGACGAGTCGCGCCAGGCGCACGCTCGGGCGATCATCGCCCGCGAGCTCGTGAACTACACCTTCAACCGCGCCTCGACGACCAGCTGGCTCGACTGGCTGAACGCCCACGGCGTGCTCGCCGTCGGCGGCGTCGACACGCGCGCCTTGACACGGCACATCCGCAGCCAGGGCGCGCTGCGCGCCGTGGTCTCGACCGACGATCCCGACGTGAGCTCCCTGCGCCGACGCGCCCAGAAACTGCCGCGCATGGCGGGCCTCGATCTGGCCGGCGTGGTCACCTGCGGCGAGCCCTCGGAGACGCTCGCCGAGGGCCCGCCGGCCGACGGCGGCCGGGCGTTCCACGTGGTGGCCCTCGACTTCGGCATCAAACGCTCGATCGTCGGGTATCTGGCCGCCGCCGGCTGCCGGGTGACCGTGGTGCCGGCGGCCACGCCGGCCCGCGAGGTCTTGAAGCTCCGTGCCGACGGCGTCTTCCTGTCGAACGGACCCGGCGACCCCGCCGCCGTCACGTATGCCGTGAAGACCATCCAGAAGCTGCTCGGCAAGACGCCGCTGTTCGGCATCTGCCTCGGACACCAGCTGCTCGCCCTGGCGTTGGGCATGTCGACCTACAAGCTCAAGTTCGGCCACCGCGGCGCCAATCACCCCGTGAAGGACCTGACGACCGGAAAGATCGAGATCACCACGCAGAACCACGGCTTCGCGGTGCGCGACGACGGTGAGACGTCGCACGACCCCGCGGCCCGGGTGACGCACGTCAACTTGAACGACGGCACGGTCGAGGGACTGGCGGCGCCCGCTCACCACGCCTTCTCGGTGCAGTACCACCCGGAGTCGACGCCCGGACCGCACGACTCGCTGCACCTCTTCGAGCGCTTCGCCGCCGAGATGCGGCGCTGCGCCGAGCAGCGCGAGCACGCCGCAGCCGAGGTGAACTAGCCGTGCCGCGCCGCGACGACCTCCACAAGATCCTGATCATCGGCTCGGGACCGATCGTCATCGGCCAGGCGTGCGAGTTCGACTACTCCGGCACCCAGGCCTGCAAGGTGCTCGCCGACGAAGGCTACGAGGTCGTGCTGGTCAACTCCAACCCGGCGACCATCATGACCGACCCCGACTTCGCCGCCCGCACCTACATCGAGCCGCTCGATCTGCCCACGCTGACACGCATCATCGAGATCGAGCGTCCCGACGCGCTGCTGCCGACGCTCGGCGGCCAGACCGCTCTCAACCTGGCGATCGAGCTCAAGGAGAGCGGCCTGCTCGACCTCTGGGAGGTCGAGATGATCGGCGCCGACGCCGACGCCATCCGCCGCGCCGAGGACCGCCGCGAGTTCCGCGCCGCCATGGAGGAGATCGGCCTGCGCGTGCCGCGCAGCGTCATCGCGACCTCGCTGGCCGACGTCGAGCGGGCCGCGCACGATCTCGGCCTGCCGCTGGTCGTGCGCCCGGCCTTCACCCTGGGCGGCGCCGGCGGCGGCATCGCCCACGACCGCGAGAGCCTGCGCCGGGTGGCCGAGAACGGCCTGCGACTGAGCCCCATCACCCAGGTGATGCTCGAGGAGTCGGTGGCCGGCTGGCACGAGTTCGAGCTCGAGGTCATGCGCGACCGGGCCGACAACGTGGTGGTCATCTGCTCGATCGAGAACGTCGATCCCATGGGCATTCATACCGGCGACAGCGTCACGGTGGCGCCCGCCCTCACGCTGACCGACATGCAGTACCAGGAGCTGCGCGACGCGGCCAAGGCGATCATTCGCAAGATCGGGGTCGACACCGGCGGCTCGAACGTGCAGTTCGCCGTGCAGCCCGAAACCGGCGAGGTCGTGGTCATCGAGATGAACCCGCGCGTCTCGCGCAGCTCGGCCCTCGCTTCCAAGGCGACCGGCTTTCCGATCGCCAAGATCGCCGCCAAGCTGGCCGTCGGCTACACGCTCGACGAGATCCCCAACGACATCACGCGCCAGACGCCGGCGAGCTTCGAGCCCACGCTCGACTACATCGTCGTCAAGATGCCGCGCTGGGCCTTTGAGAAGTTCCCCATGGCCGACACCGAGCTGACCACGCACATGAAGAGCGTGGGCGAAGCGATGGCCATCGGGCGCACCTTCAAGGAAGCCTTTCTCAAGGCGCTGCGCTCGCGCGAGCTCGACGCCGCGCCGAACCTGCCGCTCGAACGCAAGGCCCTCGCGAAGGCGTTGTCGGTGCCGTCGTGCGAACGCTACGAGCTCATCCTCCACGCCTGCCGCCAGGGCTTTTCGCTCGACGAGATCCACCAGCTCACGGCGGTGCCGCGCTTCTTCTTGGCCGAGCTCGCCGACATCGTCGAGCTCGAAGGCGAAGCGCGCCGCAGCGGGCCGGCGCTCGGCGCCGGCCCGCTGCGGCGCTTCAAGCGCTACGGCTTCTCCGACCGGCGCCTGGGCGAGCTCACCGGCACGAGCGAGCGCGAGATCCGCGCCGCGCGCCTCGAGCAGGGCATCGTGCCGGTCTACAAGGCGGTCGACACCTGCGCCGCCGAGTTCGCCGCCGAGACGCCCTACTTCTACTCGACCTATGAGGACGAAAACGAGGCCCAGCCCGGCGAGCGCGAAAGCATCGTCATTCTCGGCAGCGGCCCCAACCGTATCGGTCAGGGGATCGAGTTCGACTACTGCTGCGTGCACGCCGCGATGACCGTTCGCGAGAGCGGCTACGACGCCGTCATGGTGAACTGCAACCCCGAGACCGTCTCGACCGACTACGACATCTCCGACCGTCTGTACTTCGAGCCTCTCACCTTCGAGGACGTGGCCAACATCTGCGCGAACCAGCAGCCCAAGGGCGTGATCGTGCAGTTCGGCGGCCAGACGCCGCTGCGCATCGCCCATGAGCTCGAGGCCGCCGGCATCGCCATCCTGGGCACGCCCCAGGAGGCCATCGACCTGGCCGAGGACCGCGGCCGGTTCGGCAGGCTGCTCGACGAGCTCTCCATCAAATGCCCCACGTACGGCGTCGCGCGCACCCGCGACGAGGCGCTCGAGACCGGACAGCGTATCGGCTACCCGTGCCTCGTGCGTCCCTCCTACGTGCTCGGCGGGCGGGCCATGGAGATCGTCTACTCGAGCGCCGAGCTCGGCCGCTATGTCGACACGGCCGTCAACGCCAGCCCCGATCACCCCATCCTGATCGACAAGTTCCTGGAAGACGCGATCGAGGTCGACGTCGACGCGCTGTCGGACGGCGACGAGGTATACATCGGCGGCATCATGCAGCACGTCGAAGAGGCCGGCGTGCACTCCGGCGACTCATCGTGCGTGCTGCCCTCGATCTCGCTCGGCGAGGGCACGCTCGAGCAGGTCCGACGTCAGACCCGGGCCCTCGCCCGGGCGCTCGGCGTGAAAGGCCTCATGAACGTCCAGTTCGCCTATCAGAGCTACGAGCTGTACGTGCTCGAGGTCAATCCGCGGGCGTCGCGGACGGTGCCGTTCGTGAGCAAGGCGACCGGCGTGCAGCTCGCCAAGCTGGCGACGCGCATCATCCTGGGCGCGACGCTCGCCGAGCTCGCTCCGCCGCACGGCCGCGTGCCGCGTCACGTGAGCGTGAAAGAGGCGGTCATGCCGTTCAACCGCTTCCCGGGCGCCGACTATCGACTGGGGCCCGAGATGAAGGCCACCGGCGAGGTCATGGCGATCGCCGACACCTTCCCGCAGGCCTTCGCCAAGGCCCAGGCGGCGGCCGGCGCGCCGCTGCCCATCGAGGGCACCATCTTCGTGTCGGTCTGCGATCCCGACAAGTCGGCGGCCACCATCCTCGGGCCAGCGCCTGCACGGCCTCGGTTTCACGATCCTCGCCACCCGGGGCACGGCGCGCGCCCTGCAAAGCCTCGGCGTGCCGACCATCGAGGTGAACAAGGTCACCGAGGGGACGCCCCACATCGTCGACCTGATCGAGGAGGGCCGCGTCGATTTCGTGGTCAACACGCCGTTCGGCCGCGGCGCCCGCAGCGACGGCTACGAGATCCGTCGCGCGGCGCTCGAGAAGGGCGTGCCCTGCATCACGACCCTCGCCGGCGCCTCGGCGGCCGTCTCCGCCATGGAGGCGGCGCGGCGGCCGCGGGTGACCGTGCACTGCCTGCAGGACCTGAACGGCAGCGGGGAGGACTGAGAGCCGCGATGAGCCACCCAGCGCACCAGGGCGGCGAGCCGACGTGCGCGGCCGCCACGAGCGGACGCTACCGCGTGGTCGAACGCCGCTCGTTCGGACCGTACGCCCTGCTCACTCTGCTTGCGCCCGACGTCGCGGCCGTCGCCCGGCCGGGCCAGTTCGTGATGGTCGCGGTGCCGGGTGCGCAGTTCCGGCTGCGGCGGCCGTTGTCGCTGCACTCCGTCGACGGCGAGCGCCTGCGCCTGCTCGTCGAGCCGCGCGGCGAAGGCACCAGGCGGCTGGCCGAGGCCGGCGTCGCCGACACCCTGTCGCTCACCGGCCCGCTGGGCACGGGATTCCCCCTGGAGACCGTGCGCGCCGCGCTGCTCGTCGGCGGCGGGATCGGCGCGGCGCCGCTGCAGTTCGTCGCCGACGTGCTGCGCGCCCGGGGCGTGCCGCTGACGGCCGCGCTCGGCTTTCGCGACCAGGGCCAGGCCCGCCTCGCCGCGGCGTTCGAGATCGACGACCTCTGGGTGGCCACCGACGACGGCGCCGTCGGCCGGCGCGGCACCGCCGTCGAGCTGGCGCGCGAGGTGGGCGCGGGGCCGCAGGCGAGCGTGCTCGCCTGCGGCCCCGCGCCCATGCTCGCGGCGGTGCGTGCCTGGGCCGCCGAGGCCGGCTTGTCCGGATACGCGTCGCTCGAAGCTCACATGGCCTGCGGCACCGGCGCCTGCCACGGCTGCGTCGTGCCGACCCGCGAGGGGTACCTGCGCGTCTGCGTCGAGGGCCCGGTGTTCCCGCTCGACCTGCTGGCGTCGGGTCCCGAGCCGTCCGCCGGCACTGCGGAGGCGTCGCGGTGAACGCGCCGCCCGTCGCCGAGCCTCCAGACCTGTCCGTGACTCTCGCGGGGCTGCCTCTCGAACACCCCGTCCTGAACGCCTCGGGAACCTTCGATGCCCTCGAAACCGCGCGCCGCTTCGGGGCGGACGCCCTGAAGCCGTTTCCGTTCGCCCTCTACGTGCCCAAGACCGTCACGCTGGAGGCGCGCGCCGGCAACCCGCCGCCGCGCTTGACCGAGACGGCGTCGGGCATGATCAACGCCGTCGGCCTGGAGAACCCCGGCATCGCCGCCTGGCTCGACGACCTGCCGCTCCTCGGCGGCCTCCCCGTGCCCGTGCTGGTCAACATCGGCGGCAGCCGTCCCGGGGACTACCTCGAGGTCGTGCGCCGGATCGAGGAGCGTCTCGCAGGGCGGCGGCGTCCTGCCGCGCGTCGTCGGCTACGAGCTGAACGTGTCGTGTCCGAACGTGGGGAGGGGCGGCTTGGCGATCGGCACCGAACCGGCCGAGACGGCCGGCCTCACCGCGGCCGTACGCGCCCTCACCCGGCGCCTGGTCGTCGTCAAGCTCACGCCGAACGTCACCGACATCGTGGCCGTCGCGCGGGCCGCCGTCGGCGCCGGCGCCGACGCCCTGTCGCTCGTGAACACGCTGCGGGCGCTGGTCCTCGATCCCGAGACGTCTGGCGCCGTTTCTGGGCAATCGCACCGGAGGGCTCTCCGGCCCGGCCATCAAGCCGGTCGCGCTGCGCATGGTCTGGGAGGTCGCCGGCGCGCTCGACGTGCCGATCATCGGCATGGGCGGCATCGTGACGGGGCGCGACGTCCTCGAGTTCATCGCCTGCGGAGCGACCGCCGTAGCGGTCGGTGCGGCGAACTTCACCGGGCCCGACGCGGCGCGGCGGATCGTCGACGAGCTCTTCGCGGAGATGCGCGCTCGCGGCCTGGCCGACCTGGCGGCGGTGCGCGGCCGGGCGCTCGGCCGCTCCTGACTTAGTGGCGGTCTTGCGCCCGCGACCCGGGCCGGCGTCGCGAATCCGCAGCTAGCGTCGCCATTTTGGGCAGCGGTCGGCGCTTGAACCGGCCGGTGGCGTTCCATATACTCCCTCTCAATGCAGATGCCGGCCAAACAGCTCAACGTCGCCCCCGAACGCTCGCTCGATCAGCGCATGGACGCTCTCAAGCGCGCCAACCACGTGCGCAGCCAGCGCGCCCGGCTCAAGGTCGACCTCAAACGGGGCGCCGTCACCATCGCCTCGGTGCTGCGCCGGCCGCCCGAGTTCCTGCTGACGGCCAAGGTGATCGACCTGCTCATGGCGGCGCCCAAATGCGGCCGCGTCAAGTCGGCGCGCATCATGGAGCAGTGCCGCGTGAGCCCCAGCAAGACGGTCGGCGGCCTGTCCGAACGTCAGCGCGCCGAGCTGCTGCGCTTCTTCGGGAGCTGACCATCCCGTCGGTCTTCGTCGTCTCGGGGCCGTCGGGCGCCGGGAAGGGGACCGTCATCGGCCTGGTGCGCGCAGCGCTTCCCGGCGTCGTCACCTCGGTGTCCGCGACCACACGACCGCCGCGCACCGGCGAGGTCGACGGCTGCCACTACCGTTTTCTGTCCACCGACGAGTTCCGGCGGGCCGCCGAGACGGGGAAGTTCCTCGAGTGGGTAGACTACGGTGGCAACCTGTACGGCACGCTGCGCTCCGACGTGGATGCGAAGCTCGCCGCAGGCTATGATGTCATCCTCGAGATCGAGCTTCAGGGCGCGCGCGCCATACGAAAGGCCATCCCCGCGGCGACGCTGATCTTCGTCGCGCCGCCGTCGGTCGGCGAGCTGGCCCGCCGGCTGCACGGACGGGCGACCGACTCAGACGCGGCGATCGCCCGCCGGCTCGAGATCGCGAAGGCCGAGATCGCCGCCGAGCACGAGTTCGACGTCGTCGTCGTCAACGACGAGGCTCACCGCGCGGCCGCCGAAGTGGCGGCCGTGATCGCCGGGCGACGCGGCAACGAAACACGAGACAAAGGAGACTAGTGGACCGTCCCCGCATCGACGAGCTCCTGGCCCAGGCCGGCAACTCGCGGTACTCGCTCACCATCATCGCCGCCAAACGGGCGCGACAGATCAACAACTACTACAACTCTCTTGGTGAGGGCATGTTCGACGAGTTCCCGCCGCCGCTCGTGAACTCGCGCAGCAAGAACCTCCTGACGATCGCCTTCGAGGAGATCGCCGAGGGCAAGATCCACTTTACGAGCAAGGGCTGAGGCAGGGCCCGGCGGGCATGACCGAGGTCGCAGCTCACCCGCCGCAGCGTCACGTGCTCGTCGGCGTGAGCGGCGGCATCGCCATCTACAAGGCCGTCGAGCTCGTGCGTCTGCTCGCCAAAGAGGGCTTCGGGCCCACGGTCGTCACCACCGAAGCCGGCAAGCGCTTCATCATGCCGCTGACCTTCGCCGCCGTGTCGCGCGCCGGCGTGCTCGACGACGAGAGCTCGTGGCAGGCGTCGAGCGGCTGGTTCGAGCACATCCAGGCCGCCCGGCAAGCCGACGTCATGGTGGTCGCGCCGGCCACGGCCAACACCGTGGCCAAGCTGGCGACCGGTCTCGCCGACAACCTGCTGTCCGCCATCTACCTCGCCTTTCGCGGCCCGGTGATCGTGGCGCCCGCGGCCTGAACTGGGCGATGTACGAACACGCAGCGACCCGGCGCAACCTCGAGATCCTCGCGAAGCGTGGGGTCGAGGTGCTGCCGACGGGCACGGGCGACCTCGCCTGCGGCGAGGAGGGCGCCGGCCGCATGGCCTCGCCCGAGGTGATCATGTCGGCGGTGCGCCGCGCCTTCGCCGGCCTGGCCGCGGGGGCGCTCGCCGGCCGCAGGGTCGTGGTGACGGCCGGCGGCACCCGCGAGGCCATCGACGCCGTGCGCTACATCGGCAACCGCTCGAGCGGCAAGATGGGACGCGCCGTGGCCGACGAGGCCTACCTGCGCGGCGCCGAAGTCGTCCTCATCACGACTCACGAAAGCGACGAGACGGCCTACCGGCGCGTCGTGGTCGAGAGCGCCGCCGAAATGGCCGACGCCGTCGCCCGCGAATCCGCCGAAGCGGCCGTACTGGTGATGGCGGCGGCGGTCGCCGACTACCGTCCGGCGTCGGTCGCCGAGGGCAAGCTGTCGCGGTCCGACTCGCCGGAGCTCACCTTGCGGCTCGTGCCGACGGTCGACATCCTCGCCCAGACCCGGCCCGCGGGCCTGCTGCGCGTCGCCTTTGCCGCCGAGGCCGGGCCGCGCATCGACAGGGCGCGCGCCAAGAAGGCCGCGAAAGGCGTCGACCTGCTGGTTTTCAACGACATCCTGGCGGCGGGCATCGGCATCGGCTCCGACGAGAACGAGATCACCATCCTCACCCCCGCCCGCGAAGTGCACGTGCCGCGCACCAGCAAGGCGGCCTGCGCGCGCGCCATCCTGGACGAGGTCGAGGCCGTCCTCGGCGACCGGTGACGCCCATGGCCGTCGCGCCGTCGGCCGGCTCCGGCTGCCGCTGGGGGCGGGACCGCCACGGGGAAGGCCCGAGCGCCGGCCCCACAAGGAGGCTGCCGTCATGAGCGTCTCTTCCGCATCTCGCGACGAGATCGTAAGCCTGATCGACGGCTCGGTCGCCAACGTCAATCTGCGGCGTCACATGCTGGCCACCGAGGCGGTCATGCGGGGCCTGGCCGCGCGGCTCGGTCACGATCCCGACACGTGGGGCCTCGCCGGTCTCGCCCACGATCTCGACGCCGAGCAGACCGAAGGCGACGTGCCTCGGCACGGCGCGCGAGCGGCCCAGCGGCTCGCCGAGCTGGGGCTGCCGTCCGAGATCACTCACGCGGTCGCCGCCCACAACCCGGCGACCGGCGCCGCGGTCGAGCGCCCGATCGACGTCGCGCTCATCGCGGCCGACCAGACCACCGGCCTGATCACCGCCGCCACGCTGGTGCGCCCGGACCGGTCGTTGCCGCAGGTCAAGGTCTCCTCGGTGCGCAAGCGCATGCGAGAGGGCGCCTTTGCCCGCGGGGTCGATCGCCGGTCGATCCTGCGTTGCGAGGAGCTCGGCCTCGACCTCGACGAGTTCCTGACCATCTCCCTGGCCGCCATGCAGGCCGTGGCCGCCGACCTGGGGCTCGCCGGCCAGTGAGCGCCGCCGCGCCGACAGACCGTCCCCCGGACGCGCAGACGACCGGCGGCGAACCGACCGGGGGGTCCGCGGCTGCCGAGAGGGTCTACGACCTCTTTCAGACGGGGCGCCGCTTCCTGGCCCAGCGACACCCCGGTCAAGCGGCCATGTACCTCGAGCGGGCGCTGCTGCTCGCCCCCGACAAGAACTCCATCCGCGAGGCGCTGGGGCGTTCGTACTTCGCTCTCGGCAGGTACGGGAGCGCGGCGGAGGAGTTCGAAGAACTCCTCCGCCGCGCTCCCACGAACGACTATGCCCACTTCGCCCTGGCTCGCTGCCTGCTCGCGACAGACGACGTGGCCGGCGCGTTGCGCGCCGCCCGCCTGGCCTTGGCCATGTCGCCGGCCAACGCCGACTACCGGCGGGCGCTCGACGACTGCCTCGCGGCGAGCTAGGTCGGACTACGCGCTCAGGACGCGGGCTGCTGGGGCGCCGCCTGGGGCGCCGGCAGGGCGTCTGGTCCGCCATGCGCCATGGCGAGCAGGATCTCGATGCGCTTCTGGATCGGCGGGTGCGTGTCGAAGAGCCCCGCCGACTGCTTGTCCTTCTTGCCCTTGAGCGGGTTGGCGATATAGAGGTGCGCCGTGGCCCTCGTTGGCCACCCGCAGCGAGCGCGGGTCGCCGGCGATCTTCTGCAGAGCGTGCGCCAGGCCCAGGGGATTGCGCGTGAGCTCGACGCCCGAAGCGTCGGCCAGGTACTCGCGATGGCGCGAGACGGCCATCTGCACCATCAAGGCGAAGAACGGCGCCAGAATCGCGAGCACGATGGCGATCACGAAGAAGATCGCTCCCGCGCCGCCGCTGTTGTTGCCCTCGCGGCGCCCCCCGAAGCCGAAGATGGTCGAGCGCAGGAAGAAGTCGGCGATCAGGGCGATCATGCCGACCAGCACGCCGACGAGCATGGCGAAGCGGATGTCGAAGTTGCGCACGTGCGACATCTCGTGGGCGATCACGCCCTGCAGCTCGTCGCGGCTCATCGTCTGCAGAAGGCCCACCGTGACCGCCACCGAGGCGTGCTTGGGATCACGACCTGTGGCGAAGGCGTTGGGGGCCGGATCGTTGATGACGTACACGGCCGGCATGGGGATGCCGGCCGCGATCGACATCTCCTCGACCACGTCCCACAGGATCGGCGCCTGCTCGTGCGTGACGCGCTGCGCGCGGCTTGCGGCGAGCACGATGCCCGAGCCGCCGTAGTAGCCGATCACGCTCCAGACGATGGCGACGACGCCGAAGACGCCGAGCAGCCCGAGGCCTGCCGCGTAGGTGCGAAAGTAGGCGAACCCGATGGCGAAGCCCAGCGTGAGCAGCACGAGCACGATGATCGCGACCAGCAGGATGGAGTCGCGCTTGTTGCGGGTGATCTGTTCGTACATGGTCCGGCCGACCGCCGCTCTACTGCGCCGGCTGCTGCGGCTGGCTCGGAGGCTGAACCGGCGGGGCCGGCGGCTGCTGATCCGGGGCCGGCGGCTGCTGCATCTGCACCTGGGGGGCCTGCATGCCGAGATCGACCTTGGGGACCTCGCGATCGGCCGCCTCGCCCTCGAAGAACTGACGCGCCGCGAAGTTGAACATGCCGGCGATGATGTTGCTCGGGAACTGCTGGATCTTCGTGTTGAAAGCCATGACGCTGTCGTTGTAGAACTGGCGCGCGAAGGAGATCTTGTTCTCGGTGGTGGTCAGCTCCTCCTGGAGCGCCATGACGTTCTGGTTGGCCTTGAGATCGGGGTAGTTCTCGACCACGGCGAACAGGGAGCGCAGCGTCTGCGTCAGCGCGTTCTCGGCCTGGGCCTGGGCTGCGGGACCCTGGGCGCCGGCGGCGACGGCCGCGGCACGGGCGTTGGTCACCTTGGTCAGCGTGTCCTGCTCGAACTGCATGTAGCCCTTGACCGACTCCACCAGGTTGGGAATGAGGTCGTGCCGGCGCTTGAGCTGAACGTCGATCTGGCTCCAGGCGTTGTCGACCTGGTTACGGCGGCGCACGAGCCCGTTGTAGGTCGACCACAATCCGAGGGCCAGCACGACCACGACGACAATCACGACGATGAGGGCAATCACAACGTCCGCTCCCTTTCTTTAGGTTTTCGGCCTGCGCACTACCGTCATTCTACGACGAGACGAGCGATCGGGTAGGCATCGGTCACGCCGCGGCCGAACGCCGGCCGCCGCTCCCAGAGGTTTCCCCAGGTCACGAAATGCTATGCTGGCGTGCATGGAGCCTCACGCCAGGGTGTCGGAAAGGCTGCCTTGACGCGTACGCTCGTCAGGGTGGCGGTCGCCGTGATCGTGCTCGTCGCGCTGGCCGGCGTCGGCTACGGTGTCGTGCACGCCCGCTCGCTTGGAGGCGGCACCGGCCAACCCACGGCCAGCCCGGCGCCCGGTCCGACCGGCGCAAGTCCGACGGCGCAGACCCCGGCGCCGGTGCCCCGCTGGCAGGTCGCCAAAGCCGTGGGCCCGGTCGTCGCCTACAAGGCTCCCTCGACCTCCGCTGCGGTCAGGCAGCGCTTCAACAAGGTCAACGCCAACGACTTTCCCACGGTGTTCCTGGTGCGCTCCGTCCGCCAGGTCGGCACCACCACCTGGTACGACGTATGGCTGCCGATCCGCCCCAACGAAAGCCACGGCTGGGTGAAGGAGGGCAGCGTGGCGATCTACACCACGACGGCGAAGATCGTCATCAAGCTGTCGGCGCGCCGCCTGATCGTCTACCGGCGCGGGCTGGTCGTGGGCACGTTTCCGGTAGCCGTCGGCATGCCCGCGCTGCCCACGCCAACCGGCATCTTCTACATCAACCAGAAGCTCCGGCCGCCGACTCCCGGAGGTCCGTTCGGCGTACTTGCTCTGGGGCTCAGCGCGTTTCAGCCCAGGCTTCCGAACTGGCCTCAGGGTGGTCCGGTGGCCATCCACGGCACCAACCAGGACGCGCTGATCGGCCAGGCCATCAGTCACGGCTGCGTACGCATGCACGACGCCGACGTGCTCAAGGTCAGCGCCTGGGTGCCGACCGGCAGTCCCGTGGTGATCGTCAAGTAGATCCTCTGCGGCGCAACCAGACGCGGCCGGGGCGGCCTCGAGGCCGCCCCGGCCGCGTCTGGTTTCGGCTTGCGCCGTCACGCGAAGCGACGACTTACCAGTACTCGCCCTGGATCAGCTTCATGTCCTTGGCCTTGCACTTGGGGCACGTGTACGAGTGAGCCTTCTCCAGGAAGAAGAGCTGGCAGCCACAGGTGAGGCAGTGGAATTCGTCGACGAGAATGTCGGCGCCCGTCAGGTCGACCTCGGCGATCGCCTTGCACTCGACGCAGATGGCCGGCATGAAGCGCTTGCGTGGATCGTTGGCGCTGACGCCCCAGCGGATCTGTTCCGCCGAGTAGCCGCATTCGCGGCAGACGAAGGTCGTGTACTCTCCCATGCCCGCAATCCCTCTTCTGGTAGTCGACGACATGATCTTCAACGGTGCCTCCCCGGTATCGGCACGATTGCCCCGCGTAATGAGCGAAAGAGGCGAGCGCGCCGTGCTTGATTAGTCTTTCAGGCCGGTGGTATATACTTACGCGGACAAACACGTTCAACCAGGAGGCGAAGGCTTTCGAGAAGTGGGTGCGCGGTCGCCCACTTTTGTTTTGTGGAGATGAGTGAAAGCGACCAGCATCGGCAGCTTGTGACGACGATCGAGACGACCCTCGCGGGGCGGTTCCCCGAGCTCGAGGTCGTCGACATCGACGTACACGGCGGCCGTAGCGGGTGCTTGACCGTCTACGTCGACCGGCCGGGGGGCGTCGACCTCGCCCTCTGCGAGGCCGTGACCCGGGCGCTCGACGACCTGCGCGACCGCTACGCGCTCGACGTCTCGTCGCCCGGCCTCGATCGTCCGCTGCGCACGGCCGCGCAGTTCTCCCGAGCCAAAGGCGAGAGAGTGTACGTCAAGACCGGCACACCCCTCGCGGGGCGAGCGGTCTTCAGGGGCCGACTCACCGGGTCGGGCCCCGACGCAGTCACGCTGACGCTCGACGAGGGTGGCGCGCTCGACATCGCGCTCCACCAGATAGCGAAGGCCCACGTGATCTTCGAGTTCGACGACAACGGAGGGCACCAGTGAGCAGAGAGATCGTCGAAGCTCTACGCCAGATAGAGAAGGAAAAGGGCATCAGCGCCGAGACGCTCCTGAGCGCGCTCGAAGACGCGTTGCACTCCGCCTACCGCAAGACTCCCGACGCCGTCGAGACGGCCAAGGTCGAGATCGACCCCGAGACGGGCGATATCCGCGTCTTTCAGCTGATCTTTCCCGAGCACGTCGACGTCGAGGCCCTCAAGGTGCGCAACGAAGAGGGTGACGAGATCGGCATCGACCTGTCGTCGGTCGACGAGTCCGAGATCGAGCGCCACGAGGTGACCCCCGACAACTTCGGCCGGATCGCCGCCCAGACGGCCAAGCAGGTCATCCTGCAGCGCATCCGCGAGGCCGAGCGCGACCTCATGTACGACGAATACGTCGATCGCGTCGGCGACATCGTGACCGGCATCGTGCAGCAGAGCGATCAGCGCTACACGCTGGTCGACCTCGGTCGCGTCGAAGCGCTGCTGCCCAAGAGCGAGCAGGTCGACACCGAGCGCTACGAGCACGGCGCCCGCGTCAAGGCGATCATCATCAAGGTGCAGAACTCGACCAAGGGACCACAGGTCATCCTCTCGCGTCGCTCCGACGACCTGGTGCGCCGCTTGTTCGAGCTCGAGGTCCCCGAGATCTCGGACGGCCTGGTCGAGATCAGGAACGTCGCCCGCGAGCCCGGCTTCCGCTGCAAGATCGCGGTGATCTCGCACACCGACGGGGTCGACCCCGTCGGCGCCTGCGTCGGGCCGCGCGGCTCGCGCGTGCGCATGGTCGTGAGCGAGTTGCGCGGCGAGCGCATCGACATCGTCCCCTACAACGACGAACCGGCGCGTTTCGTCGCCAAGGCGCTGTCGCCGGCCCGCGTCCGCGAGGTGCTGGTCGACGACGAGGGCCGCTCGGCGACCATCATCGTGCCCGACGACCAGCTGTCGCTGGCCATCGGCAAGGAAGGCCAGAACGCCCGCCTGGCGAGCAAGCTCACCGGCTGGCGCATCGACATCAAGAGCCAGAGCGAGATGGCCGAGAACGAGGCCGAGCTCGTCTACGCCGAAGACGGCGGCGACGTGAGTGGTCATTGCGTCGCGGTGATGGCCAACGGCAAGCGCTGCCCGAACATCGCCCTGGCGGGCAGCCGCTACTGCGGCATTCCGGCTCACCAGAAGCTCGCCGATGCCGAAACCGCAGAGCAGGTGACGACGGAGTGACGGCGACGCCGCGAGACTAGCGGACCGCGACGCACCTGCGTCGGCTGCCGGCGAGTCGCTTCGAGCGACGCGCTCGTGCGGCTGACGCTGCACGGTGGGCATGTCGCGGTCGGCGACCCGAAGCCGATCGGGCGCGGCGCCTGGCTTTGCCCGCAGGCGGACTGTTTCGAGCAGGCAACGCGGCGGCGGGGGCTCGATCGCGCCCTGCGCGCGCGAGTCCTTGTCGACGACGATCTGCGCAGGCGCTTCACGAGCGTCTGCGACCAGCGAAAGGCGGTGAGGTAGGTGGCTCGCATGAGACCTGTCGCTGAGATCGCCAAGCAGCGCGGCATGACCGTCGCCGACGTACTCGCCCACCTCAGGCGCGCCGGCGTGGAGCTCGCCGAAGGCCAGCTCGAGGTCGACGAGGACGTGGTCGACAAGGCCTACGCCCAGTCTTCCGGCGGGGCGCGCCGCGCCCGGCCGGGCGGCGCCGGCAGCCATCGTCGCCGGGTCGTGATCGACGCCCAGGCGTCGCGCCGGGGCCCCGGACCGTCGACCGACCGCCGCGGCCGCCGCGACCGCCACCAGCAGGGCGAGCGCGCCGATGCGGCGCCGCAGGCGCCCGTCGAAGGCCAGATGATCAAGGTGCCCTCGGGGGCCAGCGTCAAGGACGTCTCGCAGCTGCTCGGCGTCTCGACCGCCGACATCATCAAGACGATGATGGGCTACGGCGAGATGGCCACCATCACGCAGCCGCTCTCCGACGAGGCGATCACCATTCTCGCCGACGATTTCAAGCGCACCGTCGAGATCACCCATGCGGCCGACGACGAGGCCGAGATCGAGGAGGCCCCCGAAGACCGCCCCGAAGATCTCAAGCGGCGCCCGCCGGTGATCACCGTCATGGGCCACGTCGACCACGGCAAGACGAGCCTGCTGGACGCCATCCGCGAGACCGAGGTGGCGGCCGGTGAGGCGGGCGGCATCACGCAGCACATCGGCGCCTACCAGGTCAAGCACGACGGCAAGACCATCACGTTCTTCGACACCCCGGGTCACGAAGCCTTCACGGCCATGCGCGCGCGGGGCGCCAAGGTCACCGACATCGCGGCGATCGTGGTGGCCGCCGACGACGGCGTCATGCCGCAGACGGTCGAGGCCATCGACCATGCCAAGGCGGCCGACGTGCCGATGGTCATCGTCATCAACAAGATCGACAAGCCCGACGCCAACATCGAGAAGATCAAGCAGCAGCTCACCGAGTTCAGCATCGTGCCCGAAGAGTGGGGCGGCGACACGGTGTTCGTCGAGGCGAGCGCCAAGAAGCGCATCGGGCTCGACAACTTCCTCGACATGCTGCAGCTGGTCGCCGACGTCGCCGATCTCAAGGCCAACCCCGACGTGGCGGCGAGCGGCGCCATCATCGAAGCCAAGGTCGACGTCGGCCGCGGCGTGGTCGTCACCATGCTGGTCGAGCGCGGCACCATCCGTGTCGGCGACGCCATCGTGGCCGGCGAGGCGAGCGGCCGCGTGCGCGCCATGCACGACTTTCGCGGCGAGCCCGTGACCGAAGCGGGCCCCTCGGTCCCGGTCGAGATCATCGGCTTCGACTCAGTGCCCGACGCGGGCGAGTTCTGCCGGGTGGTCAAAGACGAGAAGGCCGCCCGCGTGCTGGCCAACCGGCGCACCAACCGGCTGCGCGCCGAAGAGCTCGCCAAGCAGCACGCGCTCACGCTCGACGACCTCTACGCGCGCATCGCGCAGGGCGAGGTGGGCGAGCTCAACCTCGTCTTGAAGGCAGACGTGCAGGGCAGCATCGAGGCGCTCGCCGACGCGCTGGGCCAGATCGGCCACGACGAAGTCAAGGTGCGCATCATCCACTCGGGTGTGGGCGGCATCAACGAATCCGACGTCATGCTGGCGGCCGCCTCAAAGGCGATCATCATCGGCTTCAACGTGCGTCCCAACGTGCCCGCGGCGGCACTCGCCGAGGCCGAGGGCGTCGACATCCGCACCTACCGGGTGATCTACAAGGTGACCGAGGACGTGCGGGCCGCCCTGGTCGGCCTGCTCAAGCCCGAGGTCGTCGAGGAAGTGCTCGGCCAGGCCGAAGTGCGCCAGCTGTTCAAGGTCTCGCGCCTGGGCACGATCGCCGGCTGCTACGTGGTCAACGGCAAGGTCACGCGCGCGGCGAGCATCCGCGTGCTGCGCGACGGGGTGGTCGTCCACGACGGCAGGATCGCCTCGCTCAAACGCTTCAACGAAGACACGCGCGAGGTGCTCGAAGGATTCGAATGCGGCATCCTGCTCGACGGCTTCAACGACCTCAAAGAGGGGGACACGCTGGAGGCGTACGAGACCAAGGAAGTCGCCCGTGGCGGGTGACGCGCACGTCGCCGTGCTGCTCGCCGAGCTGCACTTTCCGGCGAACCGCTCGCTCAAGGCCAAACGGCGACCGCTGAACTCGCTGCGCGATACCCTGCAGCGGCGGTATCGGGCGTCGTTCGCCGAAGTCGGACGGCAGGACAGCTGGCAGCTGGCCGAGGTGCTGGTCGTTCTCGCGGCCTCGTCGGGCCGTCAGGCCCGCGAGCGCATCGACGAGATCGACCGGTATCTCCACAGCCGCGACTTCGAGGTGTCGCGCGTGTTCGTCAAGTCGGTCGACCCTGTCGAGGCTCTGTGGGATACAGGCTCCTGAAGGTCAACGAAGCCCTGCGCGAGGTGCTCTCGCAGGAGATCGCCGCCCTCAAGGACCCGCGCATCGGATTCGTCACGGTGACCGGCGTCGAGACCTCGGCCGACCTGCAGCACGCCAAGGTCTTCGTCAGCGTGCTGGGCGGCGCGCAGGCCCGCGAGCGTACGCTCGCGGGCCTGCGCGCCGCCCACGGCTTTCTTCAGGAGCGTATCGGCGCCGACGTGCGCACCAGGCGCACGCCCCAGTTGCAGTTCGTCTACGACGAGACGATCGACCGCGGCATGCGCATCGAGACCCTGCTCAAACGATACGAGAGCGAGCTCGGGCCCGACGCCGGCGAGGACGATCTCGCTGCCGACGAGGCCGGCGCCGAGCTCCCGCCCGACGTGCCCGGTGTCGAGAGGCCGGATCTGCCATGACGGCTCGCGCACGGGAGCTCGAGGCGGTGTGCGCGGCGATGCGCGCCGAGTCGCGGGTGGCCTTGGCGATCCACGAAAGCCCCGACGGCGACGCGGTCGGCGCGGCCGCCGGCATGCTCGATCTCTTCGGCAAGCTGGGCGCCGACGCGCACCTGTTCGTCGACGCCGGCGTCGTGCTGCCCCTGGCCGGCGAGTTCCTGCCGGCCGGCCTCGTCGTGGAGGGGTCGCCGGGCGCCGCGACGACGCTCTACGCGCTCGACTGCGGCTCCGCGGCGCGCCTGGCCGTGACGCTGGGCGAGCGGCGCGCGCGCACCGTCAACATCGACCATCACCACGACAACACGCGCTTCGGCGATCTCAATCTCGTCGACGGCGACGCCAGCAGCACCTCCGAGCTGGTCTGCGAGATCGCCGCCCGGCTTGGCCTGCGGTTCTCGGCCGGTGCGGCGGCGGCGCTCTACGCCGGCATCTCGTTCGACACCGGCCACTTTCAGCACGCCAGCACCTCGGCCGAGACGTTCGCCTGCTGCGCCCGCCTGGTCGCCGACGGGGCCGATCCGGACCGCGTCTACCGGCTGCTCTACGAGACGCGGTCGCTGGCCTCGCTGCGCCTGTGGGCGCGAGCGATCGAGAGGGCGCGGCCGGCCGCGGCCGGCCGCGCCCTCCTCACGCTGCTCACCGGCGACGACTTTGCCGCCACGGGGGCCACGGACGACGAGACCGAGGGGATCGTCGACGCCCTGCGCAGCGTGCCGGGAGTCGAAGTCGCCGCGCTGGCGCGACCGCAGGGCGACGGTGTGGTGAAAGTGAGCCTGCGCTCCGAGGGCTTCGACGTGAGCGCCGTCGCCAGCCTCAAGGGCGGTGGCGGGCACCGCCAGGCGGCCGGATTCACGACCGCCGGCACGGTCGAGGGGGTGACTGAGTGGCTCAGTACCGTACTCGACGAGCGCCTCTCGACGGCGTCCTGCTGATCGACAAGCCGGCCGGCTGCACCTCGCACGACGTGGTGGCCAGGGTTCGCCGGGTCCTGCGACCGACAATCGAGAAGGTCGGTCACGCCGGCACTCTCGATCCGTTCGCGACGGGCCTGCTGATCGTGCTCGTCGGCCGGGCGACCAAGCTCGCCCGCTTCTTCGTCGACCTGCCCAAGGAGTACGTGTGCACCCTGCAGTTCGGCTGGACCTCCGACACGGGTGACTGTACCGGCGAGCTCGTGGCCAGCGGCCGCTCGACGAGTCTCGATGAGCTCTCGGCGGCGCTCCCGCAGTTCCTCGGACGGATCGCGCAGCGGGTGCCGATGACCTCGGCGGTCAAGGTCGACGGCGAACGCCTCTACCGCAAGGCCCACCGTGGAGAGGTTGTCGAGACGCCGACCAAGGAGATCGAGATCAGCGCCATCGACGTGCTCGACTTCGACCCCGCCGCGCTGTCGTCCACCTGTCGCGTGCTGTGCTCGAAGGGGACCTACGTGCGCCAGCTCGCGATCGACATCGGCCGGGCCGTGGGCGCCGGCGCCTACGTGGCCAGCCTCGCTCGCGCCGCCACCGGCCCGTTTCGCCTGGAAGACGCCCAGGCGTTGCCGGAGTTCGAAGAAGCCGTCGCCGCGCGCGACTCCGACGACGAGCACATCCCCGGGCTCGTCTCGCCCTCTCAGGCCCTGCAGTTCCTGCCCGCGGTGACCGTCACGGCGGCCCAGGTGGCAGCCGTGCGCAACGGCGCCCGGCTGCCCGGGGGGCCGCCGCACCCGGTCCGCCTCCTGTTTCGCGGCGAGCTCCTCGCGGTCTACGGTCCCATCGAAGACGGGCCGGGCCTGCGGCCGCTCGTCCTTCTGTGATGGACGTCGTCGGCGATCTCGCGGCCGCGCCCAGGCGGGCGCGCAGCGTGGCCCTGGGCACCTTCGACGGCGTGCACGCCGGCCATCAGCTCGTCATCGGCGTCGCCCGAAGGGCCGCCCGCGAGCGCGGCCTCACCGCCACCGTCGTCACCTTCGATCACCACCCGCTGGCGATCGTCGATCCGGCGCACCAGCCGCGTCTGCTGACCCCGCCGGCGGTCAAGCAGGAGCTCGTGGCGGCGCTTGGCGTCGACGAGCTCGTCGTGCTGCACTTCGACGCCGCCCTCGCCGCCATCACGCCCGGTCGGTTCTGCCGGACGGTGCTCGCCGACGGCCTGCAGGCCGCGATCGTGGCGGTCGGCGAGAACTTCACCTTTGGGGCGCGTGGCGCCGGCACCGCGGCGTCGCTTGTCGCGTGCGGCCGGCGCCTCGGGTTTGAGACCATCGTCGTGCCCCTGCTTCAATCGCACGGTCGCCCGATCAGCTCGTCGCGCATCCGGCGGCTGCTTCACGACGGCCGCCTGCCCGAGGTGCGCGCCATCCTCGGGCGCCCGCCGCGCCTCGTCGGGATGGTGGTTCACGGCGACAAGCGCGGCCGCGGCCTGGGCTTTCCGACGGCCAATATCGAGGCTCACACAGGCATGATCTTCCCCGGCCGGGGCGTCTACGCGGCCCGGGTCGAGCTGCACGGCGGCTGGTACCGGGCGGCGGTCAACGTCGGCCACAACCCGACCTTTCTCCGCAAAGGCGACGAAGAGGCGTTCGTCCGCATCGAAGCCTATCTGCTGGGCTTCTCGGGCGATGCCTACGGAGCCATTCTGACCGTCGACTTCCTGGCCAAGCTGCGCGACGAAGAGAAGTTCCCCAGCCCCGAGGCGCTCGTCTCGCGCATGCACGGCGACATCGAGCGCACGGCCGCTCTCAGCGATCCGGCCTACCTCGAGCTCGGCCTGTGAAAGCGACCGCGCCGGCCCATGCTTCTCGGCCGACGAGAGCGGCGAGGCGGCCTCCCAGTTTGTCGCTACCCCCGCATGTGGTACCCTACCGGGCGACCGTCTCTCGGTTCTGGGCCGCCGACCCGGTACTGGGTTTCCGGATCATCCCGCAAGGGAGGTGATTCCCCTGGCAATCACGAGCGAAGACAAGCAAGCGATCATCTCGCGATTCTCAAAGCACGACGGCGACACTGGCTCGCCCGAAGTGCAGGTGGCGCTGCTCTCCAAGCGCATCGACGACCTGACCGAGCACCTCAAGGTCCACAAGAAGGACCATCACTCCCGCCGAGGGCTGCTCATGATGGTCGGCCACCGTCGCCGCCTGCTCGACTACCTGCAGGCGAAGGACATGGAGCGCTACCGTTCCCTGGTGAAGGAGCTCGACCTGCGCAAGTAGCGCGGCCGATCCCCGCAGCCATGACTGGGCCGACCCCGACGAGCGTGGGGCGGCCGGAAGGATTCGAAGGTATTTCATGACTACCGTCCACACCGTTGAAGTTGAGGTCGGAGGGCGCACCATCACCCTCGAGACCGGCAAGCTCGCCAAGCAGGCGAACGGCGCAGTGCTTTTGCGCTGCGAAGACACCGTCGTGCTGGTCACCGCGGTGGCCCGCGAGGAGACGCGCGAAAACCAGGACTTCTTTCCGCTGACCGTCGACGTCGAGGAACGCATGTACGCCGCCGGCAAGATCCCCGGCGGATTCATCAAGCGCGAGTCGCGCCCGAGCGACAAGGCCACCCTCACCGCCCGCCAGATCGACCGGCCGATCAGGCCGTCGTTTCCCAAGGGCTTCATGAACGAGGTGCAGATCATCGGCACCGTGCTGTCTGTACGACCAGGACAACGCCTACGACGTCCTCACGATGACCGGCGCCTCGGCGGCGCTCACCATCTCCGAGATCCCGTTCCTGGGACCGCTCGGAGCCGTGCGCGTCGCCCTGATCGAGGGCGCCTATGTGGTCAACCCGTTGCTCTCACAGCTCGACGAGGCCACCCTCGATCTCGTGGTGTCCGCAAGTCGCGACGCCATCGTCATGGTCGAAGCGGGCGCCAACGAGGCCACCGAAGAGCAGGTGCTCGAAGGTCTGCGCATCGCGCACCGCGAGATCCAGAAGCTGATCGACGCTCAGCTGCGTCTGGCCGAGCTCGCCGGCAAGCCCAAGTGGGAGGTGCCGGTCTACGAGATCGACCGGGGCCTCTACGACGAGCTCGTGCGGAGCTTCGGCGCCGAGGTTCAGCGGGTCACCGCGGTCGAAGAGAAGAAGGCCCGCCAGGAGGCCACCGTCGAGCTGCGCGAGCAGATCGTCGAACGCCTGACCGAGGGGCTCGACGAGCTCGCGCTCCGCGACCGCACGATCCAGGTCAAGCGCGCCTTCGCCCAGCTCGAAAAGGACGTCATCCGGCGTCGTATCGCCGTCGAGAAGCGGCGCCCCGACGGCCGCGCCGCCGACGAGATCAGGCCGATCACCTGCGAGGTGGGTCTGATGCCGCGCACGCACGGCTCGGCGCTGTTCACGCGCGGCCAGACGCAGGCTCTCACGCTGCTCACCCTCGGCGCCACCGGCGACGCCCAGCGCATCGACACCATCAACCCCGAGCAGAGCAAGAAGTACCTCCATCACTACAACTTCCCGCCGTACTCGGTGGGGGAGACGGGCTTCATGCGCGGTCCCAAGCGGCGCGACATCGGCCACGGCGCGCTCGCCGAGCGCGCACTTCTGCCCATGCTGCCCGACGAAAAGGGCTTCCCCTACACCATCCGTCTGGTGTCCGAGATCCTCGAGAGCAACGGCTCTTCGTCGATGGCCAGCGTCTGCGGCTCGACCCTGTCGCTCATGGACGCCGGCGTGCAGATCAGGGAGCCCGTGGCCGGCATCGCCATGGGGCTGATCAAGGAGGGCGACGACTACGTCGTGCTGTCCGACATCGCCGGCGTCGAGGACCACCTCGGCGACATGGACTTCAAGGTGGCGGGCTCCGCGCAACGGCATCACCGCGCTGCAGATGGACATCAAGATCTCAGGCGTCAGCTTCGAGATCCTGGGCGCCGCCCTCGAGCAGGCCCGGCGCGGCCGTCTGTTCATCCTCGACAAGATGCTGGCCACGCTGCCCGCGCCGCGCGCCGACCTGTCGCCGTACGCGCCGCGCATCTTCACGATCCAGATCAACCCCGACCAGATCGGCCTCATCATCGGCAAGGGCGGCGAGACGATCAAGGGACTCTGACGAGGAGTTCGGCGTCCAGATCGACATCGAAGACGACGGCACGGTCTATCGTCGCCGCCCCCGACATGGAGGCCGGCGAGGCGGTCACCGAGCGCATCACCTCGATGACCAAGGACATCGAGGTCGGCGACATCATCACCGGCAAGGTGGTCAAGACGACCGACTTCGGCGCCTTCGTCGAGCTCAAGAAGGGCGTCGACGGGCTCATCCACATCTCCAAGCTCGGCGGCGGCAAGCGGGTCGACAAGGTCGAGGACGTGGTGAGCCGCGGCGACACGATCACCGTCGAGGTCGTCGAGATCGACAAGGCGCGCAATCGCATCGGCCTCAAGCCGCTCGATGCGCCGGCCGACCGTTAGGGCACGGAGGCCGGCCATCCAGGGCTTCCAGATCGCCACGCTCGACAACGGGCTGCGGGTCGTCACCGAGCCCATCGACGGAGTGCGGTCGGTCGCGCTCGGCGTATGGATAGGGGTCGGGTCCCGCAATGAGGACCCGACCCGCGCCGGGATCTCGCACCTCATAGAGCACCTCATCTTCAAGGGCACCGCCGACTACTCCGCGTGGGACATCGCCCGCATCTTCGACCAGATGGGCGGCGAGTTGAACGCCGCCACCGCCAAGGAGTACACGCTGGTCCACGCGCGGTTCCTCGACGCTCATCTCGACGAGGCCTTCGCCGTGATGGCCGACATGGTGGCGCGACCTCTCATGGCCGACCTCGACGCGGAGCGCGAGGTCGTCCTCGAGGAGGTCGCGCTCTACGAGGACTCCCCGTCGGAGCTCATCCACGACTATCTCGCCGAGACCGTCTTCTGGGAGCATCCGCTGGGTCGCCAGATCATCGGCACGGCCGACACCCTGCAGAGCCTGGACGAGCCGGCCATCACGAGCTACCACCGGCAGCACTACGTGAGCCCGGCGATCGTGGTCGCGGCGGCCGGCAACCTGCGCCACGAGCGCATCGTCGAGCTTGCCCGGCGGCACTTCTCAGGAGACGGCGGCTTGACGACGGCGCCCGAGCCGCGCCTGCGGCAACCCGAGGCGCGCCACGACGCCTTCTTCATGCGCAAGGACACCGAGCAGTTCCACGTCTGTCTCGGCGCGCCGACCATGCCTCGCGACGACCCCCGCCGCTTCGCCCTCTCCGTGCTCGACACGGCGCTCGGCGGATCGTCGAGCTCGCGACTGTTCCAGGAGATCCGCGAGAAACGCGGCCTGGTGTACTCGGTCTACTCCTACACCTCGCTCTACGCCGACACGGGACTCGTGGCGATCTCGTTCGGCTCGCGGCCGGAGGGTCTGGCCGAGGTCATGGATCTCTGCACCGCCGAGCTCGAGCGGCTGGCCGAGACGCTCACGGTCGAAGAGGTCGAGCGTACCAAGGAGCAGATCAAGGGACAGATCGTGCTCAGCATGGAAAGCCCGTCGGCCCGCATGAACCGTCTCGGTCGCAGCGTGCTGCTGGGTCTCGAGATCCGCACGCTCGACGGCATGCTCGACCAGATCGATGCCGTCGACTGCGACGCGGTCGTCGCCCTGGCCCGCGAGTTCTACGACGTCGGCACGTGGTCGGCGGTCTGCATCGGTCCCGAATCGGGGCCGTTCCAGGCGACCGTGGGCAGCTACAAGTGGTGGGACCCCCAGTGATCGGCGTCGTCGTGCTCGGCGCGCTCGGCCGCATGGGATCGTTGCTGTGCGCCACGATCGAACGCCAGGACGACCTGACCCTCGTCGCGCGCGTCGATCCCGCGAGCGCGCTCGCCGGCCCCGACGGCCCGGACGGCGGCGCCCCTGTGTCGAGGGCGCCGCTGTTTCCCACACTCGACAACGCCCTCGCGGCGGTGCGCCCCGATGTGGCGGTCGACTTCACGGTGCCCGGCGCCGTCTTTGCCAACGTCGCCGCCGCGCTGCACGCGGGCCTGCCCACAGTGGTCGGCACGACGGGGCTCGCCGACGACCAGGTCGAGCGGCTGGCGGCCCTGGCCGCCGAACGCCGCACGGCGCTGCTGATCGTGCCGAATTTCGCCCTGGGCGCCGTGCTTCTCATGCAGTTCGCCGCGCAGGCCGCCCGCTACTTCCCCTCGGCCGAGATCATCGAACTGCACGATCTCGACAAGGTCGACGCGCCGTCCGGCACGTCGCTGCGCACGGCGCGGCTCATGACCGAGGGCGGCGCCGCCCACCCGCACGGCGCCGGCGAGACGCGGGCCTCGCGCGGCCTGGGGAGCGGCGGCGTGCGCATCCACAGCGTGCGACTGCCGGGCCTGGTCGCCCATCAGGAAGTCGTGTTCGGCGGCGCGGGGGAGACGCTGTCGATCCGCCACGACTCCCTGTCGCGGGAGTCCTTCATGGCCGGCGTTCTGCTGGCCATCCGGCGTGCGCCCTCGCTCGAAGGTACGACCGTGGGGCTGGAGAACCTGTTGTTTGCCACGACCGCCGACCAAGAGCTGGAGGGGTAGAGGCTGTGGAATCCTTCGGAGACATCCTGACCGCGATGGTCACGCCGTTCACCCTCGACCTGCAGGTCGACCAGGTAGCTTTCGCACGGCTGGCCGACCACCTGCTCGAAAACGGCTCCGACGGCCTGGTCGTGGCGGGCACCACGGGCGAGTCGCCGACGCTCAGCGACGACGAGAAGGTCGCACTGTTCCGCCACGCGGTCGAGGTCGCCGGCGGGCGCGGCCCGGTGATCGCCGGCACAGGTTCCAACGACACCGAGCACTCCGTGGCCCTCACCCGGCGCGCCGAAGACGCCGGCGTCGACGGCGTGCTCGTCGTCACGCCCTACTACAACAAGCCGCCCGAACGCGGGCTGCGGGCCCACTTCGAAGCCATCGCCGCGGCCACGAACCTGCCGGTGATCATCTACAACATCCCGTCGCGCTGCGTCGTCAATCTATCGCCGGAGCTTCTGGCCGACCTGTCGGGCATCGCCAACATCGTCGCCGTCAAGCAGGCCAACCCCGACCTCGAGCAGTCGCGCCGGCTCCTCGAGCTGTGCGACCTCGGCCTGTATGCCGGCAACGACGACATGACGCTCGAGATCGCCGCGCATGGGCGGCTGGGGCGCCATCTCGGTAGCGAGCCACCTCGTGGGACCGCGCCTCAAGGAGCTCGTCGTGGCGGCGCGCGGCGGCGACGCCGCACGCGCCGCCGCCATCGACCGCGAGCTCGCGCCGCTGTTCGAGGCGCTGTTCGTGACGAGCAACCCGATACCGTTGAAAGCCGCCCTCAACATGCTCGGCCACGAGGTCGGCGGCCTGCGGCTGCCGCTGGTCGAGGCCACCGACGGCGAACGGCGCCGGGTCGAGGTCGAGCTCGAGCGGCTCGGACTTCTCTAGCATTGGATGGTCGCGAGTGACCGGCTTTCGGGCCGGGTCGCGCGACCTCAGGTACAACACAAGGACAAGCTGAAGAAAATGAGTGAAGACACCCTGAAGATCATCCCGCTCGGCGGGATGGGCGAGATCGGCAAGAACATGACGGTCGTCGAGTACCGCGGCAAGATCGTGGTCGTCGACTGCGGGCTGGCGTTCCCGCGCGACGAGATGCTCGGCATCGACCTCGTGCTACCCGACATCACCTACCTGCGCGAGCGCCGGGACGACGTTCTGGCGTTCCTGATCACCCACGGCCACGAGGACCATTTCGGCGCCCTGGCGTACGTGCTGCGCGACATCAACGTCCCGGTCTACGGCAGCCGCCTCACGCTGGCCTTCGCCAAGTCGAAGCTCGACGAACACGGTCTGCTCAAGGTGGTCGAGTTAAACGAGGTGACCGACGACTCGGTTCTCGATCTGGCCCCGTTCACGGTGCGGTTCTGCGCCATGAGCCACAGCGTGCCCGACGCCCTGGCGATCATCATCGAGACGCCTGAGGGGCGAGTGGTGCACTCGGGAGACTACAAGTTCGACCACACGCCGATCGACGGCCGCACCACCGACGTCAACAAGCTGGCGCAGCTCGGTCAGGACGGCGTGCTCGCCCTCCTGGCCGACTCGACCAACATCGAGAGCGAAGGCAGCACGGGCTCCGAGAGCCAGGTGGGCCAGGCCTTCCACCGCATCTTCGCCGAAGCCGACGGACGCGTGCTGATGGCCTGCTTCTCGTCGCACATCCACCGCATCCAGCAGGCCGTGCAGATCGCCCACCTGCACGGTCGCAAGTTCGCCGTCTCGGGGCGCTCCATGGTGAAGAACGTCAACATCGCCCGCAACCTCGGCTACCTGCAGGTGCCCGACGACGCCCAGATCAAGCTGACCGAGATCGACGACTATCCCGCCGACCAGATCCTCATCCTCACCACAGGCAGCCAGGGCGAACCGCTGTCGGCGCTGTCGCGCATGGCCTGGGACGACCATCCCCAGGTCGAGCTGCGGCCCGGCGACACGATCGTCATGTCGGCGCGGCCGGTGCCCGGCAACGAGGTCAGCGTAATGGACACGGTCAACCGGCTGCTGCAGCTCGGGAGCCAGGGTGATCTACGGCCGCGACAGCGGCGTCCACGTGTCCGGCCACGCTTCGCGCGAAGACCAGCGCATGCTGCTGAACCTTCTCACGCCGCGCTTCTTCGTGCCGGCCCACGGCGAGTATCGCCACCAGTTCCTGCACGCCGAGCTGGCCCGCGAGGCGGGCATCCCCGACGAGAACATCTTCCTGCTCGACAACGGCGACGTGCTCGAGCTCGACCTCCGAGTCGGCCGCCGTCACCGGCAAGGTGCCGGCCGGCATGATGTTCGTCGACGGGCTGCAGATCGGCGGGGCCGAGCACGTCGTGCTGCGCGAACGCCAGCAGCTCGTCGGGCGACGGCATCCTCATCGCGGTGGTGACCGTCAGCGTCCAGACGGGCGAGACCGTCGCGCCCCCTGAGCTCGTGGCGCGGGGCTTCCTCTACGACGAAGAGCACGAGCACGATCTCCTGGCCGAGGCGCGCGACGAGCTGGTCACACGTCTGCACGAGCTCACCGACGAGCACGTCACCGGGCAGCGTCTGCTGCGCGAGGACATCCACGACACGCTCGCGCAGTTCATCTACCGGCGCACCAAGCGCGAGCCGTTGATCATGCCGGTGGTCGTCGAGATCTGACCGCCGGCGGCTGGCCGCGGCATTCTCCTAGGGTTCGGGCCGCGGCCGTCGAATAGGCGAGCCATGGCCACATCGCGCAGCACCTCATCGGCCGCCGGCCGGCGCCGTGCGGGCGGTGCGTCGGCGTCCAAGGGGTCGCGCGGCGCGCCGTCACGGCGCGCCGCGCGACCCTCGCCGGTCTCCTCGCGACGGCGTCGCACCCGAAACGGCGGCCGCGGACGAGAGATCGGCGCCCTGGCCTGCGTCGCCGTCGCCGTCTTTCTCGTCTTCGTGCTCTACCTCGGCTGGCACGGCGGTTTTCTCGGGAACTGGCTGGTCGAGGGTCTGCGCGTGCTGGTCGGCCTGCTGGCCTTTGTCGCGCCGCTTGTTCTGGTCTACGCGGCCGTCCTGCTGGCCGCGCGGCGCGACCGCCGGCCGTCGGGCGAGATCACGGCCGGGGTCGTGACCCTCTGCCTGGCCTTCGCCCTGGCCGCCGCCGCCGACACGTTCGGGCTGTTCGGCGGCGCGCGGCCCGTCCGCGCCTACGTCGTGCCGTACATGAAGGGGCACGGCGGCCTGGTGGGGGAGAGCCTCTGGTCGGGCCTTCACCCCGTGATCGGCGCCATCGGCGTGACGGTGCTGGTCATCGGCGCCACGGTCGCCGGGCTGCTCCTGCGTCAGCGGATCGTCGCTCGGTCTGTGGGCGAGCCGCTCCAAACGCGGCGTCGAGGCCGCGCGCGGCGTGGCGCGCCGCTCGGCCGAGCGCTCCGCCCAGACGCTGGGTGCGCGACGCGCGGCGGCCCAGGAGTTTCGCGAGAGCGCGCTACGAATCGCGGCCCCAGGGCACGCGCTTGCCCGCTCGCCCGGCGAGCGCTCCGTCGGGCTGATCGACGGCGCTCGCGACCTGCCCGATGTCTTTCGCGGCGCCGGCCCGGCCGACAGACCGTCGGCGTCGCTTGCCGAGGCGGCCCGACGACCAGCTCACAGACGACGGCTCGGGCGAGCAGCTCTCGCTCGCCGGCGAAGCCGACGAGGCCGGCGACGAGGCCGGCGCCCTGGCCTTCGAGCAGCCCGCCGAACGTCTCTGGCGGCTGCCCGACCCGGCGTTGCTGCAGCGCACCAAGGCAGGCGAGGGCGAGGCTCGCGCCGTGATCGAGTCGGTCGCCGCCCAGCTCACGGAGACGCTCGGCCACTTCGCCGTCGAGGCGCGCGTCATCAACACGATCTCCGGACCACGGGTCACCCAGTACGAGCTGCAGCTCGCGCCCGGCACAAGGTCAGCAGGGTCGCTGCGCTGCAGCGACGACATCGCCTACGCGCTGGCGGCCACCGAGATCCGCGTGCAGGCACCGATACCGGGCAAGTCGGCGGTCGGGGTCGAGGTGCCCAACCGCGAGCCCAACTGCGTCAGCCTCGGCGACATCTACGGCGACCTTCCCGGTGAACGCCTCGCCGCTGGCCATTCTGGATCGGCAAGGACATCACCGGCAAGCCGGTGCTGGCCGACCTCGCGCAAGCTGATCCACGTCCTCATCGCCGGCACCACCGGCTCGGGCAAGAGCGGCTGCCTCAACAGCATCGTCAGCTCCATCCTGCTGCGGGCCACGCCCGACCAGGTGCGCTTCATCATGATCGACCCCAAGAAGGTCGAGCTCTCGCACTTCGACGGCGTGCCGCATCTGCTGGCGCCGGTGGTCACCAACATGCCGCAACGCCGGCGACGTGCTGACCAACGATCATCCGCGAGATGGAGCGCCGCTACGACCTCATGATCGCGCACCGGCAACGCCCAGTGACCTGCGCGAGCTGAACAAGAAGCCTGGCGCAGGGCGGCGAACGGCCGCATGCCCTACATCGTGATCGTCATGGACGAGCTCGCCGACCTCATGATGGTCGCGCCGGCCGAGGTCGAGGACTGCGGTCATCCGGCTCGGCCAGCTCGGCCGCGCGGTCGGCATGCACCTCGTGGTCGCCACGCAGCGGCCGTCGGTCGACGTCGTGACCGGCCTGATCAAGACCAACATCCCGTCGCGCATCGCCTTCGAGGTCTCGTCCCAGACCGACTCGCGGGTGATCCTCGACACGGGCGGCGCCGAAAGCCTGCTCGGCGACGGCGACATGCTGTTCCACCCGTATCGGAGCTCGAAGACTGCTGCGCGTCCAGGGCGCCTTCATCTCCTCCGAGGAGATGAAGCTGATCACCGAGCACTGGCGCGAGCAGGCCGCGCCGGAGTACCGCGAGGACCTTCTGGAGAGCGCCGACCAGCGACAGCGGCGCGGGCGCCGCCGGCGACCGACGGCGACGCCCTGCTGCCCGAGGCCGTCACGACCGTCGTGCGCACCGGCGCCGCTTCGGTGGCGCTGCTGCAGCGCCGCCTGCGCGTGGGCTACGCGCGCGCCGGTCGTCTCATCGA
Source organism: uncultured Actinomycetes bacterium (assembly GCA_963751565.1). GTDB lineage: Bacteria > Actinomycetota > Thermoleophilia > UBA2241 > UBA2241 > Bog-752. The sequence continues at coordinate 521,230 of CAVVVA010000005.1, forward strand.
CATGATGGAGGAGCGCGGCATCATCTCGGGCTTCGACGGCAGCAAGGCCCGCAAGGTGCTGATCGACGAAGACGATCTGGCGCGCGTCCTGGGCGGCGCCGAGACCCCGCCCGGCCAGACGCCGCCGTCCGACGCGGCGCTCGCCGGCGACGAGGGCGAGGGCGAGGAGCTCGTGTAGGCGAGTCCGGCGCGACGGGCGTCGCTCCTCTGCAGGACGCCGGCGAAATTGTGTTCTCGCCGGGCCGAACGTAGACTGGTTGGTCGCAGCGTCGCCGCAGGCGGCGCCGTCGTGGCCTGAACTCCTGGCGCCGACCAACGACGAGAAGAGAGTCGCGTGTTCGAGATCGGAAGCACCCTGCGCGAGACCCGGGTCCGGCGCAAGACGACGCTCCAGCAGGCCGAAGACGACACGAAGATCCGTGTCAAGTACATCCAGGCCATGGAGAACGACGACTTCGACCTCATGCCGTCGCCGGCCTACGTCAAGGGCTTCCTGCGCACCTACTGCGTCTATCTTGGGCTCGACGCCGATGTCATCCTCGACGAGTACCGCTCGCGCTTCGAGCCCAACGAAGAGCACGAACCCTTCGGCGGCAACTCCGCCCTCGGCCGGCCGCACGCCCACCGCCGACGCAACACGCTGGCCTTCATCGCGGTGGTCTGTCTGCTCATCATCGGCCTCCTCTACGTGCTGGGGCGCTACAACTCATCGAACAAGCCGACGACCCCACCGCCGGTGACCGTCGTCAGCCATACGCCGCAGCCGAGCTCAACGGTGCACCCGACGTCGACTGCCGCCTCTCGGTTCACCGTGCGCGTCGTCGCCGACCGGGGCGCGTGCTGGATCCAGGTGCGCAAGACCGGCGTCACGGGCCCGATCGTCTATCAGGCGACGATGCCCCAGGGCCAGTCGCGGAGCTTCAAGACGCGCAGCCCGATCTACGTGCGGCTCGGCGTCCCGGCCTACGTGTCGATCGCGGTCGACGGCAAGGGCGCCTTCAGACCGGTCGAGACGGTGTCGACCAGCTACGAGGTGGGCAGGAAAGGCGTGGTGAAGCTCTAGATGGCTCAGGACTTCTCGTTCGACGTGGTCTCCGAGGTCGACCGTAGCGAGGTGCGCAACGCGGTGAACCTCGCCCAGAAGGAGATCGCCACGCGGTACGACTTCAAGAAATCCGTCAGCAAGGTCGACGCTCGAGGGCGACGACCTCGTGCTGCTGTCCGACAACGAGGGCAAGCTGCGCTCGGTGGTCGATCTGCTCGAGGAGAAGCTCGTGCGTCGCAAGGTGCCCTTGAAGGCGCTGCAGTACGGCAAGATCGAGGCGGCCCTCGGCGGCACGGTGCGCCAGCGGGTGGCGGTCACCCACGGCATCGCCGACGACAAGGCCAGAGCCGTCAGCAAGCTCCTGCGCCAGCGCTTCAAGAAGCTCAAGGTGCAGATCCAGGGCGACGCGGTGCGCGTCTTCTCACCCAAGAAGGACGAGCTCCAGGCGGCCATGCAGGCGCTGCGCGACGAGGATTTCGGCATCCCGCTGCAGTTCACGAACTACCGCTGACCGGGGCCGGCGCTGCGAGCGTGACGTGACGGCACCGCCCTACGCGACCTTCGCCGTCGTCACCATGGGCTGCCCCAAGAACGAAGCCGATTCCGACCGGCTCGAGGCCGAGCTCAGGGCGGCGGGCCACCGGCCGGCAGACCCGGGCTCGGCCGACCTCGTGCTGGTCAACACCTGCGGCTTCATCGACGCCGCCAAACAGGAGTCCATCGACGCCCTGCTCGACGCCTGCGATGCAGCTCACGCGCGTGGCGCCCGGGTGGCCGCGTCGGCTGCCTGGTCGCCCGCCACGAGGCCGAGCTTGCGCGCCACGATCCCCGAGATCGACGTGTTCTCGCGGTTCGACGTCGAGCCTGTGCTCGACCTGCTCTCGCTGGTCGGATCGCCGCGGCGGCGGGGGCGCGCAGCGCCCCCGCCGCCGCGGCGATCCACGCCTACGTGAAGATCTCCGACGGCTGCGACCGGCGCTGCGCCTTCTGCGCCATCCCGCTCATCAAGGGGACCTATGAGACGGTCGCGCCGCAGGCGATCCTCGCGGCGGCCGGCGACGCTCTGCAGGCGGGCGCGCGCGAGCTCGTTCTGGTCGGCCAGGACACGACCCGCTGGCACTCTCCCGGCTACGGTGGCCTGGAGCGTCTGCTGGGCGATCTGCGGGCCCTGGGGGCCCTTTGGCTCCGTCTGCTCTACCTGCAGCCCGACGGGCTCTGTGAGGGCGGTTCTGGAAGCCCTGGCGGCCTTCGCGCGTGCCGTACCTCGACCTGCCCCTGCAACACGCCTCGCGACGCGTCTTGCGGGCCATGGGGCGCCGCGGCGACGGCGACTCCTACCTGGCCCTCCTGAAGCAGGTGCGCGCACGTCTGCCGCAGGCCGCCCTGCGCTCGACGTTCATCGCCGGTTTCCCGGGTGAGACCGACGACGACGTCGAGGAGCTGATCGACTTCATCGACGCCGCAGGTCTGGCCGTCGCCGGTGTCTTTGCCTTCGACCCTCAGGAGGGCACCGCGGCGGCGGCGCTTCCCCACCAGGTTCCGGCCGCGCTCCGCGAAGAGCGCGCGGCGCGCGTCGGCGACGCCGTCGCCCGCGCCGCCCGCTCCTACTGGGAATCGTTCGTCGGGCGGACGGTCGAGGTGCTGGTCGAACGGGGCTCCCGTGGCGTGTCGCCCGAGGCGACTGGTAGAATCGCCCAGCAGGCCCCCGACGTCGACGGCCTCACCCACGTGGCCCATGCCAGGGCGCGTCGCGGTCAGATCGTGCGGGCGGTGGTCGACGACGTCGCCGGGTACGACCTCCTCGCACGGGCCGTGACATGAATGTCGACACCGACAAGCAGCCCGCCACCGGCCGGTCGGCCTTGAACGCGGCCAACGCGATCACCATCGCCCGCATCATGCTCATTCCCGTGTTCGTCGTGCTGCTGGTCTCGGACATTCCGTACGGCGCCTTCCTGGCGATCGCCGTCTTCGGGGTCGCGGCATTCACCGACAAGCTCGACGGCTACGTCGCCCGCTCGCGCGGCCAGGTCACGACCCTGGGGCAGTTCCTCGATCCGCTGGCCGACAAGCTGCTCATCTCGGCGGCGCTGATCGCCCTCGTCGGCCTCGGCAAGCTGCCTGCCTGGGTGGCGATGGTCATCATCGCCCGCGAGTTCGCGGTGAGCGCTCTGCGCGTGGTCGGCATCGACCAGGGCGTGTCGATCCCGGCGAGCCCTCTGGGCAAGGCCAAGACCACGAGCCAGATCGTCTGCGTCATCATCCTCATGTGGCCGCACGGCCACCTGTCGTGGGCTCCCTGGGTCGAGGTGCCGGCCGTCGCGGCGATGGTCGCCCTCACGCTCATCTCCGGCGTGCAGTACTTCATCAGGGCGCGCGACAACCTGCGTCTGCCCGGCAGCAGCCGATGAACCGGCCCACGGCGGCGGTGCTGCTCACCGGCAGCGAGCTGCTCGACGGCCGCACCCGCGACCGCAACGGGCAGTATCTGGGCGCCACGCTGTCGCGCCGCGGGTTCCGCGTCACCCACGTCGTGCTCTCGCCCGACGACCCCGACGTCCTGCGCGACGATCTCGCCTTTCTCGTGGATCGGCATCCCACGCTGCTGGTGACCTCAGGCGGCCTGGGAACCACCCACGACGACCTGACCGCCGCGACGGTCGCCCGAGTCACCGGTCGCGTCCTTCACAGCGACCCCGAGGCGCTGCGCATGGTCACCGAGACGACCCGCCGCGTGGCCGAGCGACGCGGGATCTCCTTTGACGAGCTGCTGCCCGAGATGGCTCGCCAGGCGCTCCTGCCGCGCGGCAGCCGGGCGATCGCTCCGGCCGGCGTGGCGCCCGGCTTCGTGCTGCGTCTGAAGGACACGACCATCGTGGCTCTGCCCGGCGTGCCGTGGGAGCTCGAAGCGATGTGGCCCGGCGTGCTCGACGGACTTGCCGCCGAGGCCGGCGTCGAGCCGCCGCGCACGCTGACCGTGCGCCTCTACGGCTGGGGCGAGGTGCAGGTCGGCGCGCTGCTGCGCGACGCGGCGACCGACCGGCTGCGCCTGGCCATCACCGCGGCCAGCGGCGAGGTCACCGTCACCGCCGGCTTCGACGGGCGCGATCCGGCGGCGGCCGCGCAGGCCGACGATCTGGCGGCGGCGCTCCGCGCCGCCGCTCCCGTCTTCTCGACCGACGGACGCACAGTCGACGAGATCGTCGCCGATCTGCTGCGCGGCAGCGGGGCGACGGTCGCCGTCGCCGAGTCGTGCACGGGCGGACTCCTCGGCGGACGTCTGACGGAGCTGCCGGGCAGCTCCGCCTACGTGCTCGGCGGCGCCGTGGTCTACGCCGACGCCGCCAAGCGAGACCTGCTGGGCGTGCCCGACGCTCTGCTGCGCAGCCACGGGGCCGTGTCCGAGCCGGTCGCCCGCGTCATGGCCGAAGGTGTGCGGGCCCGGCTCGCCGCCACGTACGGGCTCAGCGTGACCGGCGTCGCCGGGCCGGGAGGAGCCACACCCGACAAGCCGGTCGGTCTCGTCTTCATCGGCTGCGCCGGACCGGGGGAGACGGTCGTGCGACGGCACGAGTTCCCCGGCGACCGGCCGACGGTGCGGGCCTGGAGCGTGGTGAGCGCGCTGCACCTGTTGCGCCGGGCGGCCGCGACGTGAGCGGGAGCGGCGCCGACCGGCGGCCGGAGCATGATCGCGCCGAGCCCTCGCGGCGGCTCTTCGTGGCCTGCGACCTGCCTGCGGAGGTCGTCGCGGCGGTCGGCCGCTGGCAGGTCGCCGAGCTCGCCCTCCACGATGAGCTGCGCGTCGCGTCCACCCTTCATGTGACGCTGTGCTTTCTGGGAGACGTGGCCGAGCGCCGCGTCGACGACGTCGGCGCGGCGCTGGCCGCGCTCGACCTGCCACCGCTGCCGACGGCGCTCGGGGAACCGCTCTTCCTGCCGGCGCGAGGCGCCAAGCGCGTCGTCGCGCTGCCGCTCGACGACCCGAGCGGGGCGCTCGCGGCGACGCAGCGGGCCGTCTCCGACGCTCTGTCACGGCAGCATCTGTACGCGCCCGAGCAGCGGCCGTGGCTGGCCCACCTGACCGTCGCCCGCTACCGTCGCCCAGGTCACCCATTTCCGCTGCAAAACGTCACCGTCAAGCCATTTGGACTGCCCTCGGTCATCCTGTATGCTAGCCTCCTGGAGAGGGGCGGGGCCGTCCACACTCCCCTTGCGACGTTTCCCACACCAGCGTGAAGAAGAGGAGTGCGCCACCGTGGATAGGGACAAAGCCCTCGAAGCCGCCGTCACCCAGATCGAGCGCCAGTTCGGCAAGGGCAGCATCATGCGCATGGGCGAACATGCCGCCGCCGGCGACATCTCCACCGTGCCGACCGGGTCGCTGGCCCTCGACATCGCGCTCGGCGTGGGCGGCATCCCGCGGGGCCGCATCATCGAGATCTACGGCCCCGAGTCGTCGGGCAAGACGACCCTCGTCTACCACCTCATCGCCCAGGCGCAGCGCCTCGGCGGCGTGGCCGCGTTCATCGACACCGAGCACGCCATGGATCCCAACTACGCCACGCGCCATCGGCGTCAACGTCGACGACCTCCTGGTCTCGCAGCCCGACTACGGCGAGCAGGCGCTCGAGATCACCGAGATGCTCATTCGCAGCGGCGCGCTCGACATCGTCGCCATCGACTCCGTGGCCGCGCTCACGCCGCGCGCCGAGATCGAAGGCGAGATGGGCGACAGCTTCGTGGGCTTGCAGGCGCGGCTCATGAGCCAGGCGCTGCGCAAGCTGGCCGGCACCCTGAGCAAGTCCGGCACCATCTGCGTGTTCACCAACCAGCTGCGCGAGAAGATCGGCGTCATGTTCGGCAACCCCGAAACCACGACCGGCGGCAAGGCGCTCAAGTTCTACGCCACCATCCGCCTCGACATCCGCCGCATCGAGACGCTCAAGGAGGGCACCGAGGCGGTGGGCAACCGGGTGCGCGTCAAGGTGGCCAAGAACAAGGTCGCGCCGCCCTTCAAGCAGGCCGAGTTCGACATCATGTACGGCACTGGCATCTCGCGCGAGGGTACGCTGCTCGACCTCGGCGTCACCGCCGACGTGGTCCACAAGAGCGGAGCGTTCTTCAGCTACAACGACGAGCGCCTCGGTCAGGGGCGCGCGGCGGCCCGCCAGTTCCTGCGCGACAACCCCGAGATCGCCGACGACATCGAGCGCCAGATCCGCGACCGCGCCGGTCTGCCGGCGGCGCCCGTGCCGAGCTCTCGCCCCGACGCCAGGGGCAAGGCGTCGGCCGCGGCCGCACTCGCCAAAGCCGAGGCCGAGACCGCCGCGGCGCCCGGCGCCACCGGCTAGGCGCGGCCCCACCGCACAGCGCCTCATGCCGACCGTCACCGCCCTCAGGCCGACCCGTCGCGAGGGTCGCGTCTCGGTGCACGTCGACGGCCGGTTCGTGGCCGCGGTCGGCGCCTCGTTCGTCGTCTCCCACGGCCTGTTCGTCGGTCTCGAGCTGAGCGACGACCAGCTCTCCGCGCTGCGCGACGACGCCGGCGCCGACCGCATTCTCGCCGACGCCTACCGCCTGCTCGCCCACCGGGCGCGTTCGCGGGCGGAGCTGGCCGCGCGGTTGCATGGCAAAGGCCACGACGAGCCGGCCGTCCAGAACGTCCTCGACAGGTTGGCCGGCGAAGGCCTGGTCGACGACCAGGCCTTCGCCGGCGCCTTCGTCGCCGACAAACGGCGCCTCGCGGGCTGGGGAGCCGGCCGCATCGCCCGCGAGCTCGAGCGGCTGGGCGTCGCTACCGCCATCGTCCGGTCGGTGCTGCCCCAGTCAGACGAGGCGACCGACGACGAGCTCGCGCGGGCCCGCGGGGCCCTCGAGCGGCGCGGGCCCGCGCGAGCGCCTCTCGAGCCGGCCCGCAAGCGCGCCTTCGAGTTCCTGGTGCGGCGCGGCTACTCGACGGCGGTCGCCTACCGGGCGGTCCGCGAGTGGTCTGTCGGCCCGACCGATTGACAGTCTCTTCCGCCCGACCCTACAATTGGGGTCGAGCAGCTTGCTCACCGACTTTACTAACGTACCTGTGGCGTCTGAAGGCCATGCACTCCGGCCGTCAAGGCCGGCCTGTCGAACGAGCGACGTAGGGGCTTTTCATCACGTAGGAATCTACCTGAGAACCTCCTGGCTTCACCGAAGCCGCACGTCACACGTCTACAGAACGGAAGAAGTACGCCGTAGCATGGTCCTGTCAGCCATAACAGGCGCGCTCACGCGAGCCGGGCAAGTTGCCCGGCTTTTTTCGTTTTTTGACGGACGACCAATGATCACCGGCACAAGGGGATGGCATGATCGTAGTGTTCATCGTGGTCGCGCTGGCGGCCGGCGTGGCGGCTGGGTACCTCGTGAGACGGTCCCTCGTCGACTCCCGGCTCAAGGGCGCGCAGGGAGAGGCGCAGCGCGTCCTGCGCGACGCGCAGCGCGAGGCCGAGACCACCGTCAAGGAGGCTCGCCTCGAAGCCAAAGAGGAGCTTCACAAGGTGCGCTCCGAGGTCGAGGCCGACCTGCGCGAGCGACGCCTCGAGCTCAAGACCGCCGAGGATCGCGCGGCGCAGCGCGAAGAGCAGCTCGAGCGCCGCGCCGCCGAGCTCGAGCGCCGCGACCAGCAGGTCTTCGAGCGCGAGGAACAGACCGCGGCGCTCGCCGAGCAGCTCAAGGCGGCGCAGGCCGAACAGGCCGCCGTGCTCGAGCGCATCTCCGGACTGACGGGCGCGCAAGCCAAGGAGATGCTGCTCCGACAGACCGAAGACGACGCTCGCCACGACATGGCCAAGCTCGTGCGCGCGGTCGAAGAAGAGGCCAAGCACGAAGCCGATCGCCGCGCCCGCAACATCCTGTCGCTGTCGATCCAGCGGACGGCCGCCAACCACGTCGCCGAGACGACCGTCTCGGTCGTGCCGCTGCCGTCCGACGACATGAAGGGACGCATCATCGGCCGCGAGGGCCGCAACATCAGGGCGCTCGAGAGCCTGACCGGCATCGACTTCATCATCGACGACACGCCCGAAGCCGTCGTGCTGTCCGGCTTCGACGGCGTGCGCCGCGAGATCGCCCGGCTGACGATCACCAAGCTGCTCGCCGACGGGCGCATCCACCCCGCCCGCATCGAGGAGATGTACAACCAGGCCAGGGCCGAGATCGACGCGACCATCGAAGAGGCCGGCGAGCAGGCCTGCTTCGACGCCAACGTTCACGGGGTGGCGCCGGAGCTCGTGAAGGTTCTGGGCCGGCTCAAGTTCCGCACCAGCTACGGACAGAACGTGCTCAACCATTCGGTCGAGGTCGCCCACCTGGCCGGCATCATGGCCAACGAGCTCGGGGCCAACCCCAAGATCGCGCGACGCGCCGGGCTGCTGCACGACGTGGGCAAGGCGATCGACCACGAGGTCGAAGGATCCCACGGGCAGATCTCGGCCCAGCTCGCCCGCAAGTACCGCGAGACGCAGAGCGTCGTGCACGCGATCGAGGCCCACCATCAGGACGTGGAGCCGCAGACCGTCGAGGCGGTCCTCGTGCAAGCGGCCGACGCCATCTCGGCGGCCCGGCCCGGAGCCCGCCGCGAGACGCTCGAAGGTTACGTCAAGCGCCTCGAGTCACTCGAGAAGATCGCCGAGGCCAAGAAGGGCGTCGAGAAGTCCTACGCCATGCAGGCGGGCCGCGAGGTCCGGGTCATGGTCAAGCCGGCCGAGATCTCAGACGACGACGCCGTGCTGCTGGCTCGCGAGATCGCCAAGGAGATCGAGGAGACCCTCGACTATCCCGGTCAGATCAGGGTCACAGTGATCCGCGAGAGCCGCGCCACCGAGCTCGCGAAGTAGGCCATGCGGACATACTTCCTCCGGTCGTTCGGCTGTCAGATGAACGATCACGACGCCGAGCGCATCCGCGCCCTGCTGGAGGACGAAGGCCTGGTGCCCGTCGTCGGCGTCGACGACGCCGACGTGCTCGTCTACAACACCTGCACCGTGCGCCGCAGCGCCGACGACCGTCTCGCCGGACACCTCGGCGAAGCGGCCCGGGTCAAAGCGCTCGACCCGCGGAGAGTCGTCGTTCTGACCGGCTGCCTGCCCCAGGTCGCGCGCGAAGCGCTGTTCGAGCGCTACCCCTTCGTCGATGTCGCGCTCGGACCGCAGCACCTGCGCGAGCTGCCGGGAGCGCTGGCGGCGGGCACGCGGACGGGCTGCTTCGACGGCGAGGGCGCGCTCTCGGGTGAGCTGCCGGCACACCGCGAGCGCCCGTTCCAGGCCTGGGTCCAGGTCATGTCGGGCTGCACCAACGCCTGCTCCTACTGCATCGTGCCGGCCGCCCGGGGCCCGGAGCGCAGCCGTTTGCCGGCCGCCATCGTCTCAGAGGCGCGCGCGCTGGTCGCCGACGGCGTTCTCGAGGTCACGCTGCTGGGCCAGAACGTCAACGCGTACGGCAACGACCTTGCCGTCGAGGCGCGACCGACCTTCGCCGGGCTTCTGCGAGATCTCGACGCGATCGACGGCCTGCGCCGCCTGCGGTTCACGACGTCGCATCCTCGCGACCTGTCCGACGAGCTCATCGAGGCGGTCGCCGCCCTTTCGTCGGTGTGCGAGCACGTCCACCTGCCGGCCCAGTCGGGCTCCGACCGCGTGCTGGCCGCCATGGGACGCGGGTATACCATGGAATGGTATCTGGGGAGGGTCGCAGCCTTGCGCGCAACGGTCGCCGACATCGCGGTCACGACCGACTTGATGGTCGGCTTTCCCGGCGAGACCGACGACGAGTTCGACGACACGCTGCGGCTGGTCGAAGCGGCCGGGTTCGACGCCGCCTTCACGTTCGTCTACTCGCCCCGGCCCGGCACGGCGGCGGCCTCGCTGCCCGACCCGGTGCCGGCCGAGGTCGCTCGCCGGCGCATCGAGCGGCTCGTCGCGGCGACGCAGGCCCAGAGCCGCCGGCGGCGCGCCGCGGCCGTCGGCACAACGGTCGAGGTGCTGGTCGAGGGGCAGAGCAGGCGCGGCGCCTTGCTGCGCGGCCGCACGCGACAGAACGTCACCGTGAACTTCAGCGGAACGGCCGCGCCGGGCGCGCTCGTTCCGGTCTACGTCACCGACTCGACCTCGACCACGCTGCGAGGCCGCACGGACATCCGCTAGGAGGTGCCGGTCATGCAAGGTTGCGTCTGCCCGCATCCGCCGCTCCTGATCCCCGCCGTCGGCGGCGACAACCGCCGCCGGATACAGGCGACGGTCGAGGCCATGGAGCGTCTCGCCTCCGAAGTCGATGCGGCCGATCTCGTGATCGTGATCTCGCCGCATACGCCGGGCTACTCCAAGGCCGTCGCGGTGCGCTCGCCGGCCACACTGTGGGGCGACTTCGCCGCCTTTCGCTGCCCCGAGGTGGGCGTCGAGATCGACAACGACGTCGAGTTCGTCGACCGTCTGCTCGAACGCGCGGCGGCGCGGAGCGACCTCGACGTCGAGCCGCTCGACGACGACCAGCTCGACCACGGCGTCCTGGTGCCCCTCTTCTTCCTGACCGCGCCGCGCCTCGTGAACCTCTCGGTGGCGCGTGACTACGATCTTCATAAGATACTTGGCCGGCTGGTGCGCGAGACCGCCGACGAGCTGCGCCGCGACGTGCTGTTCGTGGCGTCGGGCGACCTCTCTCATCGCCTCCAGCCGGGAGCGCCGGCGGGCTACGATCCGCGCGGCGCCGAGTTCGACGCCCAGGTCGTCGACCTGCTTGCCAGCGGCGACCTCGATGGTCTCAGTCGGCTCGACCCCGACCTCGTCCACAGAGCGGGGGAGTGCGGCCTGCGCTCGTTCATCACGCTCGGGGCGTTCCTGGGCGGCGAGACGGCGCCGGCGCGCGTCCTCTCCTACGAGGGCCCGTTCGGGGTCGGCTACGCGGTGGCGGCCTTCGGCGGGACGGCATGAGGCCAGAGCCACCCATCGCCGCCGCGGGCAGTCCGGCGCCGCCGGCGACCGGGCCGGCCGAGTACGTCCGCGCCTGCGTCGAGGCGTTCGTCGGCGGGCGCCCGGCTCCGCCGGCACCCGCCGACGCCCTCTACGAGCGCGTCGCGGCCTGCTTTTGCTCGCTCAAGAAGCACGGCGAGCTGCGTGGCTGCATCGGCACCCTGACGCCGGCCGAGCCGTCACTCGGCGACGAGATCGCCCGCAACGCCTACGCGGCAGCCTTCCGCGATCCCCGTTTTCCGCCGGTGGGCGAGTCCGAGCTCGACGCGTTGTCGTATTCGGTCGACGTGCTGAGCCCGAGCGAACCCTGCACGAGAGCCGACCTCGACCCACGACGCTACGGCGTGATCGTGACCGCCGGCGCGCGGCGCGGCGTGCTGCTGCCCGACCTGGCCGGGGTCGACACGGTCGACCGCCAGCTCGCCATCGCCCTCCAAAAGGCCGGGATCGCCGCGGACGAACCCTACGCGCTGCAGCGCTTCACGGTCAGCAGGTTCGGCGAGGCCGGCCGCGACGAAGTCTGTGGCTGAGCCGGCGGCGCTCCCGCCGGTGGTCGCCCTGTTCGGACCGACCGGCATGGGGAAGACCGAGATCGCCGTCGCGCTGGCCGGTTTGCTCGACGCCGAGATCGTTGCGGCCGACTCCATGCAGGTCTACCGGGGCCTGCCGATCGTGACCAATCAGCCCACGAGCGACCAGCAGGCCCGGGTGCCACACCACCTGGTCGGCGTCGTCGACCCGCGGCGGGAGTTCTCGGCGGCCCGCTACGCCGAGCTCGCGGGCGCCGCCGTCGACGACGTGCTGGGGCGCGGCCGGCGGGTGATCGTGGCTGGCGGCTCGGGGCTCTACCTGCGGGCGGCGCTCGGCGGCCTGACCTTCGGCGGGCCGCCCGATCTCACCAGCAGACCGCGCCTCGAAGCGCTGGCGGCCGCCGACCCCGCCGCGCTGCGCGAGCGCCTGCGCCGCGCCGATCCGGCGACCTTCGCGGCCATCGACACCGCCAACCCGCGACGTGTGGTGCGGGCTCTGGAGGCGCTCGACGGCGCACGACGGCTGCCGCCCGCGCAAGTCCGGGACGAACTGTGGTCGACCGCCGGACTGCGCCACCCGACACGTCTGCTGTGCCTCGACGTCGACCGCGAGCGTCTGCGCGAGCGCGTCGAGGACCGCGTCGAAGAGATGCTGCACCGGGGTCTTCTCGACGAGATCGCCGCGCTGCCGCAGCCGCTCTCGCGCACCGTGGCCCAGGCCATCGGCGTGCGTGAGATGCTCGCCGTGCTGGCCGGCGAGCTCAGCCTCGACCACGCCCTCGAGCGCATGAAGGCGCGCACGCGCCGGTACGTTCGCCGTCAGCTTACGTGGATGCGCAAGCTGAACGCTGATATCATCCCGACGTCCGCCCGTTCCCCCGAGTCCGTCGCCCGAGAGATCGCCCGGCGACTGTCCTGACGCAGAGGAGGGTCCGCCCGTGCCGTCGAACTGGCGAGGTCCCGGCAAGATGCAGTTCTCCACCTGGCAGGGTCTGGGGAACAAGTACATCGTCCTCCACCACGAGGAGATCCCGTTCGAGCTCACGCCGGCCCGGATCCGGCTGCTGTGCAACCGCGATTTCGGCATAGGCTCCGACGGCATCCTGGTGATCGGGCCGCGCCTTGCCGCGGACCGTTTCGGCCTGCGCATCTTCAACCCCGACGGCAGCGAGGCCGAGATGTGCGGCAACGGCGTGCGCATGGTGGCCCGCAAGCTCAAGATGGAGGGCTCGATCACCGGTGAGCGCGTCGTGCTCGAGACCGGCGCCGGCGAGATCGTGCCCGTTCTGCAGGACGGCTTCAGCGTGCGTGTCGACATGGGCATCGCCCGCTTCGGCGGCGAGAAGCTCGCCCATTTCGGCGGCGACGCCGTCGACGAGAAGCTCACCACGGCCGGACGCACGTTCCAGTTCACGTTCGTCGACGTCGGCAACCCGCACGCGGTGATCAAGTCGCCGTGGCCTCTCGAGCTCGTGCCGCTGCACGAAGTCGGTCCCGCCATCGAAGGGCACAGGTACTTTCCGCGCAAGGCCAACGTCGAGTTCGTCGTGCCCATCGACGCCCACAACGCCAAGATCCGCGTGTGGGAGCGGGGAGTGGGGGAGACGCGGGCGTGCGGCACCGGCGCCACGGCGACGGCCGTGGCGCTCGTGCGCAGCGGCACGTGCGCGAGCCCGGTGACCGTCGAGCTGCCGGGCGGCAAGCTCGAGGTCGAAGTGGCCGCCGACTGGCGCGTGCACATGACCGGACCGGCCGAGGAGATCTACCACGGCGATCTGTCACTCGAGTTCCTGGAGCATCTGACATGACGAAGACCTTCCAGCATCGGCTGTCGAGGCGGGTGCAGAACCTGCCGCCGTACCTGTTCGCCGAGATCGAGCGCAAGGTGGCCGCCAAGAGGGCCGCCGGCGTCGACATCATCAGCCTCGGCATCGGCGACCCCGACTCACCGACGCCGGCCCACGTCGTGGCGGCGATGATCGAGGCCGTCGGCGATCCGCGCACCCACCAGTACCCCACCAACAGGGGCACCGCGGAGTTCCGCGCGGCGGTAGCCTCCTACTACGCCACTCGTTTTGGCGTCACGCTCGACCAGGAGACCGAGATCGTGCCGCTGCTGGGCGCCAAGGAGGGTGTCGCCCACATCTGTTTCGCGCTCCTGAACGAGGCCGACGTCTGTCTCTGCGCCGATCCGGGCTACCCGGTCTACACGACGGGGCCGCTGATCGCCGACGGTACGGCGGTGCACCTGCCGCTGCGCCCCGAGCTCGGGTTCCAACCCGACCTCGACTGCATCGCGCCGTCGGTGCTGGCCAAGGCCAGGATGATCTTCGTGAGCTACCCCAACAACCCGACCGGCGCCGTGATCGAGGACGATTTCTTCGCCCGGCTCGTGGCCTTCGCGCGCGAGCACGAGATCGTGGTCGTCCACGACAACGCCTACGCCGACATCACCTTCGACGGTTACGTCGCGCCCAGCTTTCTCGAGACTCCGGGCGCCAAAGAAGTCGGCGTCGAGCTTCTCTCGCTGTCGAAGAGCTACAACATGACGGGCTGGCGCGCCGGGGCGATCGTCGGCAACGCCTCGGTGATCGACGCCTACTGGCGCCTCAAGACCAACCTGGATTCGGGCATGTTCGCCGCCCTGCAACACGCCGCGGCGGTGGCGCTCACCGGCCCTCAGGATTCGGTCGCGGAGCTCTGCCGGCTCTACGCTCACCGGCGTGATCTGCTGGTGGCTGCGCTGCAGCGCACCGGCATGCAGGTCTCGCCGCCGAAGGGCACGATCTACCTGTGGGCGCCCGTGCCCGAAGGTCACACGTCGGGCAGCTTCGCCGAGCTCGTCTTAAACGAGGCCGACGTCATCGTCTCGCCGGGGGCGGCGTACGGTCCGTCCGGCGAGGGCTACGTGCGCTTCTCGCTGACCGTGCCCGACCACCGGCTGCGCGAAGCGGTCGAGCGCATCGAATCACGCGTCAGGCTGTAGCGCGCCGCCGATGCCGACCACGCCTGCCGTCCGCGATCCATGACGCTCCCTCCCGACAGCTACGCACGTCCCCAGGCGGTCGTCTTTGCCGTCATGCCGCCCGGAGACGACGAGGGCCGCGAGGAACGCGACCGCCTGGCCGAGATCGGCGAGCTGGTCGAGTCGGCCGAGATGACCGTCGCCGGGCAGGTCGTCCAGCACAAGAAGAGGCCGGACCCGCGCTCCTACCTGGGTCCGGGCAAGCTGGTCGAGCTACGGGCGGCCATCGCCGCGAGCGCTGCGACGTGCGCGGTCTGCGAAGACGATCTGACGCCCGCCCAGGTGGCCGCCGTGCTCGACGCGGTCGACGTCGACGTGCTCGACCGCACCGAGCTGATCCTGACGGTCTTCGCCCGTCACGCTCGCTCACTCGAGGGCCGGCTGCAGGTCGACCTCGCGCAGCTGCAGTACGAATTGACCCGCGTGCGCGGCCAGGGCCAGATCATGTCGCGCCTCGGCGCCGGCACCGACATGCGGGGCCCGGGCGAGCAGAAGCTCGAAGTCGACCGGCGCGTGATCAGGCAGCGCATCCAGACGCTGCGCGGCCGCATCGAGCGCATGGCGCGCACGCGGCGCACGCAACGCGTGCGCCGCGTGCGCGCCGACCTGCCGCTGATCGCCCTGGCGGGGTACACGAACGCCGGAAAGTCGACGCTGCTGAACGCGCTCACGAACGCCGGAGTGCCGGTTCGCGACCGTCTGTTCGAGACGCTCGACCCCACGACGCGCTCGTTTCGCTACCGCGACCGTGACTACCTGGTCACCGACACAGTGGGCTTCATCCGCAAGCTGCCGCACCTGCTGGTCGACGCCTTCGCTTCGACGCTCGAGGAGACGCGCACGGCCGATCTCCTGCTCGTCGTGGCCGATGCCGGTCAGCCGGCCGAGGAGATCCTGGCCCATCAGGAGACCGTCGCCGACGTGCTCGCCGAGATCGGCTCGACCGACGTGCCGCGTCTGCTGGTCATGAACAAGGTCGATCTCGTCGACGGCCCCGCCAGGGCGCGCCTCGAAGCCCGCGAGCCGGACGCGGTCTTTGTCTCGGCGATCACCGGCGCAGGCCTCGACGATCTGCTCGAGCGCATCAGCGGCTTCTTCGAGCGCTCGCTCGTGCCCGTGCGACTCCTCGTGCCCTACGATCAGGGCGCCGTGATCGACCGCCTGCACGGCGTGGCGACCGACATTCGCCAGCAGAGCACGCCCGAGGGCACGATAGTCGAAGCCCGCCTGCCGCACCGCGAAGCCAGCCGCTACGCCGCCCTGAGGACCGACCTGCCGCCGCTCGACGAGCTCGACGAGGGGCTCGACGACGCGCCCATCGACCGCGACGCCGGGCCCATCGACCGCGACGCCGGGCCCATCGACCGCGACGACGGCCCGCGACGCGCAGGCGAAGTGGGGTAGAGGTGGACCTGCCGGTCAAACGCCTGCGGCCCGGGGCGCGCCTGCCCGAGCGCGCCTACACCGACGACGCCGCCTTCGACCTTCACGCTGCCGTCGACGTCGTGATCGCGCCTCAGGAACGAGCCGTGATACCGACCGGCATCGCTCTCGGGCTCCCGCCCGGCGTGGCCGCGCTCACGCTGCCGCGCTCCGGCCTCGCGGCCCGTCACGGCGTGACGATCGTCAACACTCCGGGGCTGATCGACCCCGGCTACCGGGGCGAGGTTCAGATCATCCTGCTGAACACCGACCGACGTGAGCCGTTCGCCGTTCACGCCGGCGACCGCATCGCCCAGCTGCTCCTCGTGGGCCTGCTCGACGCCGCAGTGGTCGAGGTCGCCGAGCTCGACGACACCGTCCGCGGCGCCCAGGGCTTCGGCTCGAGCGGCACTGCCCCCGCGGCGGCCGGCGGTACCCGCCGACACGCACCGGCTGCGCCGGGCAGCTCGCGTGACGAACCCTGCGACGGTGGCCGTACTTGATAGCTCGTCGGCCCTCATGACGAACAACCGTACGACACGCTTCCAAGGCGGCGAGGCCGGGGGAGAGTCTCGTGGTCCCGGCCCCACCGTGCGCGCCGCGGCTCTCATCGTCACGGGCCGCGGGCTGCTGCTGGTCAGGCAGCGCCGTCTCGATCGCACGTACTGGCTGCTGCCGGGCGGCGGCGTGCAGTTCGGCGAATCCGTCGCGCAAGCGTTGCGCCGCGAGCTTCTCGAGGAGCTGCGCCTCGAGATCGATCCCGGGCGGCCGGTGGCGCTGGTCGAAGCGATCTCCGACGACATGGCGCGCTATCCCAAGCACGTCGTCCACGTCATCCTCGCAGGCGACCCTCCTCGACGCCACGGCCGAGCCGCGCCTGGGCGACGACGCCGCCGTCCTCGAGGCGCGCTTCTTCACGCGCGCGGCGCTGCCCGGTCTCACGCTCACGCCGCCTATCGCGCCGTTCCTCGACACGTGCTTCGACGATCTGCCCAGCCGCATGGAGTACCTCGGCGTCGTCTGGTAGGGCCGGCGACGGCGCGAGGCGAGCCCGAGCGAGAGTCCCGGTCTGGGCTCGCTTGTACGCACGATAATCAGTGTTATGTAAAGTTCGACTCAAGGACGAACCCGGCCGTCGGCGCCGCCGCCCGTCGCCCACCGGCTCTCCCCACACCGCCGTCGGCCCCGACTCCACGCAGAGGCAACCGTTGAGCGACGCCGCGATCGGCGGCGCCGTGGCGTGCCGTGCGTGGCGTGAAACGCCGCCACCGCCACGGCTTCGCGCATCTCGCCCTGGAGTTCGGCTGAGACACACGTTCGCGCCGGCCTGAGACCCGCCACCCCGCCCTGCCCTGGTCCGCGGCAGTCGTTGGCGGCCTGGAGCACGAACACGTGTTCGTGCATGGCGTTCGCGTCTGGCGGTCGGATCGCCGTGCGCGCGGGTCGCTTCAAGGGTGAATGAGGCGGCAGCGGCCGGGTCGTCGCGCGCGGCGACGGGAGGACCGGCCCGGCGCGGCGGCCGGAGTCAGTAGGTGATCAGTGTGAGGACGTCGACGCCGGCCAGCTTGTCGCGGCCGTGGAGGTCGGCAAGCTCGATCAGGAAGGCGGCGCCCACTACCGTCCCGCCCATCTTCTCGATGAGGCGCACCTTGGCGGCGGCCGTGCCGCCCGTGGCGAGCAGATCGTCGTGGACCAGCACGTTCATGCCCGGCGTGATGGCGTCGGCGTGCATCTCGAGGGCGTCGGTGCCGTACTCGAGATCGTACGACTCGGTCACGGTCGTGTAGGGCAGCTTGCCCGGCTTGCGCGCGCAGACGAAGCCGGCGTTGAGCGCGTAGGCGAGCGCCGAGCCCAGGATGAAGCCGCGCGATTCGGCGCCCAGCACGACGTCGACGTGGCGGCCGACCGACCACTCCGCCATGCGGTCGACGGCGGCGCGCAGCGCCTGCGCGTCCTGCAGCAGCGGCATGATGTCGCGGAAGAGAATGCCGGGCTTGGGAAAGTCGGGGATCGTCCGGATCCGGGCGGCAAGGTCGATCTGCCTGACGTCCTGCACGGTGGCCTCCTGGGAGCGGCGGGCTCGAGCGGCGCCTAGACGGTGAGGCGTCGTATGTAGCGGGTGAGCAGCAGCAGCTGCAGCTGCGACATGGCCTGGGCGAGCTCCTCGAGAGCCTCGAGGGCCTCCTGGCGCTGCTCGGCGCGGTGCGACCGCAGCGACGGCAGCATGACCTGCTCGATGAGGCCGCCCTCACGGTCGACCGCGCTCTTCATGGCGCGCAGGTTCTTGGGCCGCAGACCGGCCCGGGCGAGCCGGGCCGCGGTGGCCACGACACTCGCCTCGAGCTCCGTGTAGCGGCGCACGCCGCTCACCTGGCGGCCCTTGATGAGCTCGAACTCCTCGAGCTCGACGAGCAGGTTCGTGTCGGCGGCGGCGAGCTGCTGGAGCTCCTCGGCGGTGAACTCCTTCTCGCCCGCCGGGTTGGGGACGAAATCGGCCTTGCGCAGCCCGCCCCGCGCCGGCCCGGCTACGCCGGCCGGCGACCGGTCGATCTCCTTGCGGATGACCTTGAGCGGCAGGTACTCGTCGCGCTGCATCGCCAGCACGCGGATGAGCCGCTGATAGTCGTCGCGCGAGAACAGCCGGTATCCGCCCTTGGTGCGCCTGCGGCGTGACCAGGCCCTGCTCTTCGAGGTAGCGCAGCTTGCTCACGCTGACGTCGGGAAACTCGCTCTTCAAGCGGTCGACGACCGCCCCGATCGTCATGAGCTTCTCGTCGCCGATGTCGAACAGGACTTCGGTCTTTTCGTTCACGGCGTGATGAACGTGAGCTTGTACTTGCCGATCTGCAACTCATCGCTGTCGAGCAGCGTCTGCCGCTCGATGCGGCGCCGATTGACGTAGGTGCCGTTGAGGCTGCCCTGGTCGGCGATCACGTAGGCGTCGTCCTCGCGCGTGACGACGGCGTGGTTGCGCGACACCGTGACGTCGTCTAAGAACACGTCGGAGTCGGGGTGGCGGCCGATGGTCGTCCGCTCGGCGGCGAGCGTGTAGGTCTCGCCGGCCCTGCCGCCCCCACTGCGAATGACGAGGGTGGCGCGCTCGGGAAGCTGGCCCGACAGCGGCGCGAGCGTCTCGGGACTCTCACCGGGCGAGTAGTTCATGGTTGTCTGCGGATCGGGCTGGTCGGCGATCAAGCTCGCGCCGCAGCGCGCGCAGTAGTTCACGCCCTCGGAGTTGCGGTACCCGCAGTTCGGGCAGAACACGGCCTACTCCCCGCCGATGGAAGGCTCGTCCCAGCCCCCCTCCGCATCGTCGGCCGCCAGGTGCTTGCCGGCCAGAATCTGCGACAGCCGCGTGACGTCGTCGGCGGTGATGATCGACTCGCCGGCCTCGTGGTGTCGCTGCAGACGCAGGACCAGCTCGGCCCGCAGGATGTCGATCTTGCCGTGGAGGATGCGTCGCTGACGGGAGACGTCGTGCTCTTCGGCGGTCAACTCGCCGATGAGCTTCTTGAGCTCCTCGTCGGACAGCGAAACGAGGTCGATGATGTCGTCCATCGCGCTTGTCCTTCCGTGGTCGCGACCGGGATGGCTACCTTACAGCACGCAGAGGCAACCTTCAACTTCACGTTGAGATGTTCCCGGCGTGGCCGTCACCGGCCGTCGCCCCGGCCGTCGCCTCAGTCGAGCAGCCGCACGACGCCGCGATCGCGCAGCCGGGCGAGCGCCTGCAACACGTCGTATTCGTCGGCGGTGCCGTCGACCAGAGCCCCGTCGACGATGTCGCCCACCGCGCGCTGCCCCGGCCCAAGGTGGCTCAGGACCATGGTCTCGATGGCGTCCCCCGAGGCGCCTGCGAAGAACGTGACGCGAGCATACGAGGGCAGCGCATCGCGCAGGTGACGGATCTCGTCGACCCGGCGCATCGCCTCCATGAGCAGCGAGCCCGTCGGCAGGTCGGCTGAGGTCTCGCCCGGGTCGAGATCGGGGTCGAACACGAAGCTGCCCTGCTCGAGGCTGAGGAGCGCATAGAAGGCGCGTTCGCCGGACAGCGCGCCAGATGACGCGCTCACCAGCGCGCCCCCGCGAAAAGCAAGGCGCCCGGCGGGCGAGCCGTCGGGGTGGGTGACGTCGAGCACGCCGGTCTTGGCGCCCAGCGTCGTGATCTCGACGAGGTCGCACAGCGCAAGCTCGGAAAGGGTCCCCGTCAAGCTCATGATCGTCCCCCTGCCTCCACGAATCGTGAGTCTACCACGCGCCCGTCCCGTCACCCGCGGCGCCGGCCGCGCCGAGCTTCAGTTCAGGCCCCGAAACGACGATACCCTGAGCGTGCACAAGCAGGCACTCTTGCGGCCGACCATACTGATATACTTCCGCGGGTAAGGCGCGCCGTGCCGAAAGGAGACCGGAGTGGCGAAGCGTAAAGGCCTCGTCATCAACGATCGCCAGCTCGACCTCTGCGACGATCTTCTGCGCAAGCTCAAAGACGTCACCGGGTCGACCTTCCTTGCGCTGATCTCCACATCGGGGCAGCCGATCACCACGGCCTCCGACGACTACCATCCCGAGACGCTCTCGCTGGCCTCGCTCGCCGCCAGCTCGTTCGCCGCGACCCAGCAGCTCGCGAGCATCCTCGACGAGAAGGAGTTCACGCTGCTCTTCCACGAGGGCAAGAGTTCGAACCTGCACGTCTCTCAGGTCTCCGATCAGGTTCTGCTCATCATCACCTTCGGGCGCGAGACCCAGGTCGGCAAAGTACGGCTTTACACGCAGCGCGCGATCGAAGTGCTGCGACCAATCTTCGAGGGTTCCGACGAAGAAAACGAGGCGCTGTCGGTCGACGACGACTACGAAGTCACCGCCGGCAAGGCGATCGACGACCTGTTCGCCGACCTCGAAGGACAGCCCTGATATGCCGCTGATCAACTTCGCCGCTCGCGAGATCAACTACAAGATCGTCTACTACGGCTGCGGGCTGTGCGGCAAGACGACCAACATCCAGTACATCCATCGCAAGATCAACCCGTCGGCGCGCGGCAAGCTCGTCTCGATCGCCACCGAAGAGGAGCGCACCCTGTACTTCGACTTCCTGCCCTTGAGCCTGGGTACGGTCAAGGGAATGCAGACGCGCTTCCACCTGTACACGGTGCCGGGCCAGAGCTACTACAACGCCAGCCGCAAGCTCGTCCTGCAGGGCGTCGACGGCGTCATCTTCGTCGCCGACTCGCAGATCACGAGGCTCGACGAAAACGTCGAGAGCTACCTCAACCTCTGGGACAACCTGATCGCCCAGGGCGACGACCTGACCAAGCTGGGCTTCGTCATCCAGATGAACAAGCGCGACCTCACCGACATCTTCTCGATCGAAGACTTGAACGAGCTGCTCAACCACACCCATTCGTCGGTCATCGAGGCCTGCGCGGTGAGCGGGCTTGGGGTGTTCGAGACGCTGAAGCTCGTCTGCAAGCAGGTCATCGCCAAGACGGCCTGACCGCCCCTCCCCGCCTGGGGCGCGCGTCCGCGCCGTCGCCTAGCCCTTCGTCCTAGCCCTTCGTGCCGATGCGCTTGATCCAGTCCTTGGGCGCGTACGTCGAGACGAACGTGTCCGTCCAGAGCACCCGGTCTCCCTGCTTTACGGTACGTACTACCTTGACAGTGCGCCCGTCGAACCCCTGCTCGTAGACGACGATGCCGCGTGACAGGGTGTCGTCGGTGATGACCCGCGGATGGCTGCGCGACGTGCCCGACGGCTTCACATCGTAGAACGGGCTCGTCGTGTAGGTGACGGTCCGTCCGGTGCTGCCCACGAGGACGACGGTGACCTGGCCGCTGCCCGCCCAGCAGCGCAGCAGAAGGGCGTGGCCCGTATCGTTTGTGAACCTGAGATCCTGTGAACCGTAGGCGACCTGGGCATCGCGGCCGATGGGGTAATGGTCGATGAAGAAGTCGTGCGGATGCCGCTCGACGATCGGCAGGCCGGCGAAGAAGGCCGCGTTGAAGAGCGTCGTCGCAAACTGGCACAGTCCGCCCCCCACGCCGAGCCGCAGCACGCCGTCCTGGATGACGGGAGCGTAGTCGAAGCCGCGGTTCACTGTGCGCGGGCCGAGCGTGTCGTTCAGCGAGAAGACCTCGCCGGCCTTGATCACCGTGCCGTTGACCAGCCTGGCGGCCTGCATGATGTTCTGGGCCCGCGGCCTGTTGGTCTGGTCGTAGTAGGTCGTGAACTGGGAGCCCAGGCCGTCGAGGCCGAGGGCGACGAGCTGATCGGTCGTGGTCGTCGGCTCCAGCGTCGTCAACGGCACGACGACCTCGCGCAGGCCCGGCTGGCTGGCGGCGTAGTCCATGTCGGAAAGCAGCCGCGGCATGTCGAGCCCGAAGCCCTCCTTGCTGGGCGAGATGAGCACCTTCTTGCCCTTCACGACGACCGTCGCGCTCCTGGCGGGCGTCTCGACGAACGAGAACAGACGGAGCAGCACGGCCCGGGCCCTCGCGTTGTCGAAGGTCAGCGGCTCGCTCGTCGAGTCGGCGCCGGTGCTGACCGACAGCATGGCCGCGATCTGAGCCGGGCTCAGGTCGAACTCCCGCGAGCGGAAGCGCAGCCGCAGCGGCGTGCTCACGTACACCGAGGCCTGCGTCGCGGCCGTCTGGGCGGCGGCGGTCTCCACCGCGGGCTGCGACACCATGAGAGGCAGCGGCCCCTGGAACCGCCGCCAGTGCGCAAGCGCCGCCAGTACCTGGGCCTCGAGGCCCGCCTCGTCGATGGCGAGGCCTGTGGCCGACGGTCGCACACCTACCGTGTCGCCGACCAGCGCCAAGGTGGCGTCGCGCGGCGCGGTCTCGACGGCCGGCGCGATCTTCTGCAAGCCGGCCTGAAAGGCGGTGGGATTGAACCGCACGACCGGCTCGATCGCGCCGCCGGCGCCGTACCAGGGACGCAGGCCGAGCACGTCGAGGCGACCGCGGTTCGACGCCCGTCGCGCGGTCGCCTCGACGTCGACGGTCATACCAAGATCGGCCAGCGTAAGGGTGAACGGCCCCCGCCTGGTCTGCAGCACCACGCTCGAGAGGTCGCGCGCGGCGAGCTCACCGGCAAGGGCGGCCCGCGCCTGAGCGGCCGTGTCGCCGGCCAGGCTCAGGCCGCCCGCCGTAACGCCGAACGGCACGCGCCCGCTCAGGTAGCCCTGCAGCGCGCCGAACGCGGCCACGGCCACGACGACAACGACGCCGATCGTCGCCACCGCGGCAAGCGCCGGCCACCGCCACCGCGCGGCAGGGCCGCTCGCACCTCGTGTCGGTTCAAGGGGTTTGATCATGCTCGGTCCACCGAACGCCATCGATCAGTCTCTGAGGGTTCACCGCGGCGCCCGCGCTTCCTTGGAGAGCGCCCACACGGCTATCTATCGGACGTCCGGCGGCGGGCTTGACAGGCCGGTGTCGCGGCGGGCCCTAGTCGGTCTTGGCGGCGATCACCGCGCGGACCCTGGCGACGAAACCGTCGGCCATCTGTTCAGAGGCGTCGGCATCGACGCCCTCCGCGTACACGTGGAACAGCGCCTCGTCGGCATCGGGCAGGATCTGTGCCCAGCCGCCCTTGTAGAAGACCTTGATGCCGTCGAGCAAGCTGAGATCGTGGCCGTCGCCGCGCTGCAGCTCCTCGGTGACCGTGCGCATGACGGTGCCCTTGAGCGACCACGGGCAGCCGGTCGTCTTGTGCACCAGCGTGCTCGACGGCACGCCGGCGACCTGCTCCGAGAGCGGCACCGCGCTCGGCGCCAGCAGCTCGAGCAGCTTGCCGAGGCTCATGAGGGCGTCGAAAGCGGGCAGGAACTGCGGAAAGATGTAGCCGCCGCCGATGACTCCGGCAAAAGCGACCTCGTCGGCCGTCGCGGCCTCCATGAGCGCCGGCAGCGACACCTTGGTGCGCTCGATCTCGATGCCGAAGGGCGCGGCCATCTCCTCGGCCAGGCGGGTGACGGTCAACGGCAGGGCGATCGTGCGGCCCTTGGGCAGCGTGCCCGCCACGAGGCGCACGAACAGCAGCAGCGCCTTCTCGAGCGGGATCTCCTGCCCCAGCTCGTCGACCAGATAGAGCCGCTCGGCTCCCGGGTCGATGACCGCGCCGAGATCGGCGCCCATCACTCTCACCAGTCGTTGCACGTCGGTGACGTTGACGCCCAGCTCGGTCGGCGTCGCGGTCGTCTTCTGCTCGTCGGTAAAGGCGTGCAGCGAGATCACCTCGGCGTTCAGGTACGGCAGCACGAGGGGCAGCACGAGCGCCACCGGCGAGTAGGAGTAGTCGATGACGAGGCGGTAGCCGCGTGAGCGGATCAGCTCCGTATCCCACGAGTCGGTGAGGCCGCGCATGTAGGTGTCGTGGGCCCGGTCCGGGAAGTGGATGCGTCCCATCTCGGTGTAGAAGGCGCGCCTGAAGTCCTGGCGGCCGTAGTACTTCTCGATGTTCTTCTGGGTCTTCTCGCGCACGGGGATGCCGGGCGGTTCGAACACCTGGATCTGCACGACTTCGGGATCCCAGCTCGAGATGCGCACGTGGACGCCGCCCTGCGCGTTGCCGCCTTTGATCTCGAAGCGATTGACCGCCGCCGAGCTCACCCGCAGGTCGCGGACGTCGACGCCGGTCGAGTTCAGGCCGCTGATCATGGCGCGCTTGATGACCCGCGAGGCGGGGTGTGCGTCGCGGCTGGTGACCACCTTCGCGCCCTTGGGCAGGGTGGTGCCGTAGGCCAGCGCCAGCTTGAGGCCGAGCTCGGCGGTGATGTCGACGTTGATGAGCCCTACGACGCCGTCCTTGCCGAACAGCTGGGCCGTGCCGCGCGACTCCCAGATGATGCTCGAGTTGATCTGCGCGCCCGACTCGACCGTCTTGAAGGGGTAGATCTTGACGTCGGGGGCTATGTAGGCCTGCTCGCCGATCACGCACTCGTCGCCTATGGCGGCGCCCTCGCTGATGGTCGCGCCCGGCTTGACGTCGCAGTTCTTGCCGAGGATCGCGCCGAAGACCTTGGCCGCGGAGCCGATGTAGGTGTTGGCGTCGATCACGCTGAAGCGCGTCTCGGCGTGGTCCTTGACGACCACGTTGCTGCCCATCACCGTGTAGGCGCCGATGCGCGCGTTGCGGTCGATCTTGGCGTAGTTGCCGATCACGGCCGGTCCCGTCACGTGTTCGAGCGACTCGATGCTGACGTTCTCGCCGATGTAGATGTCGTTCTCGAGGCGTATGCCCGGTATCGAAGCCTGCACCTTGCCGTCGAGCACGTCGCGATTGGCGGCCAGGTACTGCCCGAGGCTGCCGATGTCCTGCCAGTAGCCGTCGGCGACCGTGCCGTAGAGCGGCTTGCCGAGCTCGAACAGCTTGGGGAACAGCTCCTGGCTGAAGTCGTAGGCCTGTCCTGCCGGGATGTAGTTGAAGACCTCGGGCTCGAGCACGTAGATGCCCGTGTTGACCGTGTCCGAGAACACCTGCCCCCAGGTCGGCTTTTCGAGGAAGCGCTCGATGCGGCCTTCGTCGTTTACCACCACGACGCCGAACTCGAGCGGGTTCTCGACGTGCTTCAGGACGATCGTGACCATCGCCCCGCGGCGTTCGTGCTCGGCGATGACCGCCGTGAGGTCGAAATCGGTGAGCGCATCGCCCGAGATCACGATGAAGCGCTCGCCGAGCAGCTCCTCGGCGTTCTTGACGCTGCCGGCGGTGCCGAGGGGCACCTGCTCGACCGAGTAGTTGATGTTGACGCCGAGCTCGCTGCCGTCGCCGAAGTAGTCGCGGATGGCCTTGGGCAAGAAGGCGAGGGTGACGACGATGTCCTCGATCCCGTGCCGCTTGAGCAGCTCGACGATGTGTTCCATGCACGGCTTGTTGGCCACCGGCACCATCGGCTTGGGCTGGTTGCTGGTCAGCGGACGCAGGCGCGTCCCCTCTCCCCCGGCCATCACGACGGCGCGCATGGCTCTCCCGTCGGCTCGGAGGGACGCGGCTGTGGCTGGAACGGCATGACCTGATAGTACCAGAAGCCAGCGGCGCGCCGCCGTCATACGGCGGCGCCAGGGCGATCGGCCCTAGGACACCGCCGGCGACGTGGGCCGCGAGCGCTTCCAGCGCAGCAGCTCCCGCCAGATGTAGCGAAAACCGGTGGCCAGGTACAACGCGGCGCCCACGACGTAGACCGGCCAGGCGATCTCGCGCACGTCGATGATGAAGAACTCGATGCCGCAGACCAGCGTGAAGTTGGCGAGCTTGCCGCCCCTCATGATGCTCGGCTTCTCGTGGTAGTGGAACAGCATCAGCGCCGAGCCGGCCAGCATGAGACCGTCACGCACGATGAGCGGCACGACGGCCCACCACGGCAGCACGCCGAACAGCAGCAGCGCGCCGACCAGAAAGAGAAAGAAGATGCGGTCGGTGACGGGGTCGAGCACCCGCCCGAGGTCGCTCTGCCACCGGTAGCGGCGCGCCAGCCAGCCGTCGAGCACGTCCGACAGCGCCAGGACGAGCACGAGGATGGCCGCCGGCCAACTGGCCTTGGGCGCCTGAAGACGGTACACCCACAGAAACACGGGCAAGGCGCACAGGCGTCCGATCGTGATGGCGTTGGGGATCATGCGTCGCGACATCTGCGTAGTCTACAGGACGAGGCGGGCGGGGCGGCTGGCGCCGCCCCGCCCGCCTCGTCCTCACGTCCCCGGCCACGCCTGCCGGCGCCGCGGACGATGTGCTACACTACGGCCTCGGCCGCGGTCGGCGTGTGGCGCAGCCTGGTTAGCGCACTAGTCTGGGGGACTAGGGGTCGCCAGTTCAAATCTGGCCACGCCGACCATTTTCGCCGTCGTGCGTCTGCTCGGCTTCACCGACTCTCATCCGCCACCGCCTCCCTGAGCGCTTCCGACGGTCCGGCTCACCACCACCCGCTGACCCCACCACCCGCAGACTCCATGCCGCCGACGACGGCGGGGTTCCGGCTCGGCGCAACGAAAAGCGACCGGGCGCGGCCGGTCGCAAGGTTCTGACGGAGTGTCGCAGGAGGTCAGATCGACATGCTGTGCGAGCGCGAATCGCCGTGGCCGTTCCCGTTGCCGTTCCCGTTGCCCGGTTTCTCGAGCATCGCCTTCATGTCGTCGGAGACCGGTGTGTGGAGCAGCAGCACGCTGTAGAGCGCGTCGATCAGCTGGGTCGAGGCGTCGAGCACGTCGGCGACCTGACGCAGGCGAAACTCGAGGAAGAAGTCGGGTTCGACACACAGAGCCGTGGCGACCGTGCGGATGACCGGATCGGCAGGCACCGGCCTCGTGCCCTTGGTGAGGTGGTTCAGGTAGCCTGCCGAGAGCTGGCTCTTGTACGCCAGCTGACGGTAGCTCAGATGGCGCTCCTCCATGAGTCCCTTCAGGGCAACCTGAAAGCGCTCGCGGGAGTAGCGCGGCCGAGTCGCTTTGAGCATCGTCTGCATATCGCTAGACGTTATCGCCCAAAAGCGCGTTCAACTTGAGGGCACTGCAGGCCTTTTGTCGCCCGATCTGACAACGCCGGGCACGCCCGGCGGCCCGGAATCGGCCCGTGGCGGCCGACCACGGTGGCCGGCGGAAGGGCTACGAGGCGGCGAGCGCCGCGGCGACGGCCGCCGCGAGATCGCCGACGGCCAGGTCGCGGCGCTCGCCGCCGGCGCGCGACTTGAGCTCGACCACTCGCTCGGCCGCGCGCTTGCCGACCACGACCTGGACGGGGCAGCCCAGCAGATCGGCGTCGTTGAACTTGACGCCCGGCGACACCTCGCGGTCGTCGATAAGGACCTCGAACCCGCCCTCGCCGAGCGCGGCGTAGATCTCTTCGGCGAGCGCCGCCTGAGCCGGGTCGGCGGCGCGCACCACGAGCAGGTGCACCTGGAACGGCGCGATCGCGGCCGGCCAGCAGATGCCGTGATCGTCGTGATGCTGCTCGACCGCCGCCGCGGCGATGCGCGCCAGGCCGATGCCGTAGCTGCCCATGACGATGTCGCGCTCGACGCCCTGCTCGTCCAGGTAGGTCGCTCCCATGGGCTTCGAGTACTTCGTGCCGAGCTGGAAGATGTTGCCGACCTCGATCACCCGCTCACCGACGAGGCCGGCGCCGCACTCCGGGCACGGATCGCCGCCGTGCACCGCGCGCAGGTCGTGGTACTCGGCGACCACCTCGTCGGCGACGATCCCGGCGAGGTGATAGTCGGGTTTGTTGGCGCCGCCGGTGAACACCCCGCCGCGCAGCGCTTCGTCGCCCAGGACCGGCAGCGACGCGCCGACCGGTCCGACGAAGCCGGGCTGCACGCCCTGGGCCTCGGCGACCTCGTCGGGCGTCGCCAGGCGAAACTCGCCGACGATGCGCCGCAGCTTGCCCTCGTGGAGCTCGTGGTCGCCGCGCACGGTCACCAGCAGCGGCCCGCGCCCCTCGCTCACCACCACCAGCGACTTGATGAGCGCTCGCGGCTCGACGTCGAGGAACGCGGCGACGTCGTCGATCGTGCGTTGGCCGGGAGTGTGGATCTCACGTGCGACCCTCCTCCCCGCCCCCCGGGCCGGTGGCGCCTCCGCCGGCCGGCTCGGGCCCGGCGACGGCGAGCTCGACGTTGGCCGCGTAGCCGCACTGCCGGCAGAAGACGATCTCGTCTTCGCCCGCCTCGCTCGGAGCCATGTACTCGTGCGCGATGCTGCCGCCCATCATGCCGGGGTCGCTCAGCACCCTTCTTACCGCGACGCCGCAGCGCGCGAAGATGCGGTCGTAGGCGGCGATGTGCCTGGCGTAGCTCTCCTGCAAGCGCGTCGAAGCCGGTGTCGAGGCTGTAGGAGTCCTTCATGATGAACTCGCGCACGCGCAGCAGGCCGCTCTTGGGCCGGGCCTCGTCGCGCTCCTTGGTCTGGATGTGGAACCACAGCTGGGGAAGCTGCTTGTAGGAGTGGATCTCACGCGCCGCGAGCCAGGTGACGACCTCTTCGTGGGTCATCGCCAGGACCATGTCGGCGCCCTTGCGGTCCTTGAGCCTGAAGAGCTCGTCGCCGATCGTCTGCCAGCGGCCGGACTGCTGCCAGATCTCGGCGGGATTGACGACCGGATACAGCATCTCCTGGCAGCCGATCGACTCCATCTCCTCGCGGATGACGGCCTCGATCTTGCGCATGACGCGCCAGCCCGCCGGCAGAAAGACGTACACGCCGGCCGCGAGCTGCCGGACGAGCCCGGCGCGCACCATGAGCCTGTGGCTGACCGCCTCGGCGCCGGCCGGGTCCTCCTTGACGGTGGGAAGCAGCAGCTGACTCGCGCGCAAGCGGGGCTCCAGACCTGGTCGCTCGGCCGGCTTTCGGGCGCAGGCGCCCGGCGGCCGACGTTCGGTATGACCCGACGCCCGGGCGGCAGACGCAGCCGCGGGCGAACGTGTGTCATGATACGGCACCGTCGGCGCGGGCCGCAATCGGCCGGGCGCCGGCGCGCCCCTTGCACGGGGCCGCCTCTCGGAGGGGCAGCCCCGGCCATCACCGAGTCCCCGACGCCCGCCTGGTCGCACGCAAGAGCGTGCCCGTCGCCCCAGCGAGGCCGGCCGCTCATTGTTGTCGACCCCGGACGGCCAAAATATACTGGTCGCCAACAGGTGGAGGCCCGACGCTCCGCTCGGACTGCAGCATCGACTCGTGGCCGATCACCGCCGACTTCTCGACGCTCGCCCCGACGACCGGCGCCATCTGCGGCGCGTGCGGGGCGTGTTGACCGCCCGGCGGACCGGCAACGACCGTTCCACGGCCGCAGGGCGCCGCCGCGCCCGACTCCAGGAGCCCGGCCTCTGTTGCGCCCAATGCGACCGTGTCCGACCGAAAGGAGCACGCACGTGACGACATCGGTGGTCACCGGCGGCGCCGGGTTTCTCGGCTCCCACCTTTGCGAGTATCTGCTGGCTCAGGGCCACAGGGTCATCTGCCTCGACAACCTCGACACGGGATCGCTGCAGAACATCGAGCACCTCCGGGACTCGCGGTTCGAGTTTCGCAACGTCGATCTCGTCGAGTTCGTCGGCTTGCCCGAAGACGTCGACTACGTCTTTCACCTGGCCAGCCCGGCGAGCCCGATCGACTACCTGCGGCTGCCGCTCAAGACGCTCAAGGTGGGCTCCTTTGGCACCCACAACGCCCTGGGCATGGCCAAGTTCAAGCGAGCCCGGTTTCTGCTGGCCTCGACGTCGGAGGTCTACGGCGACCCCCTCCAGCACCCCCAGTCCGAGGACTACTGGGGCAACGTCAACCCCATCGGCCCGCGCGGCGTGTACGACGAGTCCAAGCGCTACTCCGAAGCGCTGACCATGGCCTACCACCGCCAGCAGGGCGTCGACACCTGCATCGCCCGCATCTTCAATACCTACGGGCCGCGCATGCGCACCAACGACGGCCGGGCGGTGCCCACCTTCGTCCGCCAGGCCCTGCAGAACAAGCCGATCACCGTGTTCGGCGACGGCACGCAGACACGCAGCTTCTGCTACGTGACCGACCTGATCGACGGCCTCTATCGGCTCGCCGCCAGCGGCGAGCACGAGCCGGTCAACATCGGCAACCCCGCGGAGCTCACCCTGGGCGAGCTCGCCGAGACGGTCATTCGCCTGACCGGCAGCGAGAGCCAGGTCGTCTACTCGGCCCTGCCGCTCGACGACCCCAAGGTGCGCCGGCCCGAACATCACCCGGGCGCGCGAGACCCTCGGCTGGGAGCCCAGCGTCACCCTCGAAGAGGGGCTGTCCAGGATGCTCGCCTTCGAGCGCGCCAACAAGCCGCACTCGCTGACGGGGCTGCGCCGCGAACCCCCCACGATCTACGCCAAACGAGCCCGCAAGACCAAAGACTGAGCCGCGCCCCGTGAACCCCAAGAAGCGCCGGTCTGCGGTTCGGACACGGTCGCCAGGGCGATCGGCCGCCAGCCGTGCCGCCGCCTCGGCCGGGGGGCCCGCCGCGACAGCGCCGGCGACGGGCGGGCGCACCGTCGCAGCCGTGGTCGGGCGACCTTCGGCGCGCCTCTGTCTCGCCGCGGCGATAGCCCTGTCGTTTGTGCTGGCGGCCACGCTGTATCTGGTGACCCTCGCCCCCACGGTCACGTTCGAAGACTCCGGTGAGCTGATCTCGGCCGCCTACACACTCGGCGTGCCGCACGAGCCCGGCTATCCGCTGTGGACGATGATCGCCCACCTCTTCACCTGGCTGCCGCTGGGCACCGTCGCGTTTCGCGTGAACCTGATGTCGGCCGCCTTCACGGCACTCGCCGCGGCCCTCGTCGCGTGGGCGGCGATGCTCGTGATCGACGAGTGCGCGCCGGCGACGCGGGACGGCAGCGCCGGCCAGTCGGCCGGCGCCGGCCGCTCCGCCTGGCTCCCGGCGCTCTCCGGCAGCGAGGGTATTCTGGCCTGCGGCGCGGCCGTCGCCGCCGGCCTGCTCGCGGCCACGGCCGAAACGACCTGGAGCCAGGCGATCATCACCGAAGTCTACGGTCTGAACGCGGCGCTGGTCGCCCTCCTTCTTCTGCTCACGCTCCTGTGGACACGCGCCACGACGCCTCGCGGGCGGACACGCCTCTTCTACGCGATCTGTCTGGTCCTCGGACTCGGCCTCACGGCCCACGACACGTTCATCGTCTTGCTCCCTGCGCTCGCGCTCTACGCCTTCGCCATCGAGCGCCGGTTGCGCCCCTCGTGGCGCCGGCTCGCCGCCGGCGTTGGGCTGTTTCTCGTGGGGCTGCTGCCGTACCTCTATCTGCCGCTGGCGGCCGCCCGCCAGCCGCTCATGAACTGGGGCAACGCGAGCACCTGGACCAACTTCTGGCGGGTCGTCACACGACGCCAGTACGTCACGGGCGGCCACTCGGGCCTGGGGGCGACCCTCGCCGAGCTCTGGACCTCGGTGTCCCTGCTGGGCCACCAATGGTCGCCGGTCCTGCTCGTACTGGCGATCGTCGCGATGATCGTGCTCTTTTCCCGGCACCGACCGCTCTTCTGGCTCGCGCTCGTCCTGATCGTTCTGACATGGCCGGTGATCACCCTCATCACGGATTTCCCGACCAACACCTCCGACGCTTTCGTCAATGCCGACAACCGGGCGCTCGTCTCGGTCTTCTACATCCCCTCGTATCTCCTGCTCGCGGCGCTCATGGGCCTCGGCGCGTGGTGGCTCTCGACGCGGGTGCGGGCCTGGGCCGGGGCGCGCGGCGACGCCGAAACGCGCGCCGAAACGCCGGCCGTCGCGTCACCGGCAACGCGCGGCAAGCCGGCGCGCCGCGCCCGCCGCCGGCCGGGTCCCGCCGTCCGTCGCACCCCGCGAGGCCTCACCCTCGCGCTTGCCCTTCTGGTCGCGGCGGTGCCGCTCGCCATGGCGATCGTCAGGGCGCCCGACCTGACCATGCATCGCTATCGCTTCGCCGACGCCTACATCCACAACGTCTTCAGCGTCGCCTCGCCGCACTCGCTCATCATGGTCGACCGCGACCAGTTCGGCTTTCCGCTGATGTACGCTCAGGACGTCGACGGGCAACGGCCCGATGTGGTCGTACTCGATCAGGAGCTGCTGCGCCGCAGCTGGTACCTGCAGGATCTCGAGCACCGGTACCCCGCGCTGATCGCCGGCTCCCGGGCGCAGGTCGATGCGTTCCTCGCCGCCGTGAAACCCTTCGAGGCCGGACAGGCCTACGACGGCGCCGCCATCGACGCCGCCTACTACGCCATGATCGCGTCCTTCGTCAACCAGTACGAAGACGCCGGACGCAACGTGTACTTCACCTATCAGCCGGACCCGCGCATCGTGGCCGGCTACTCGGGCGAGTCGGTGATCGCCGCGCTCAAGGCGCGCCGCAGCACACCCGGCAAGGGCCGGGCGGCAGTGGCCTCGTGGCTGACGCCGCTCGATCTCTCGGGCTTCGACTTCGCGCACCTGACCGACGGCACCGTGCCACTCGACCGCAACGTCCTCATGATCCGCAGCTGGTACGGCGAACTGCTGGCGGCTCGCGCGCGGCTGCTCGACCAGGCGGGTCAGACTTCTGAGGCATCGCGGCTGCTCCGGCTTTCACGACAGTTCCTGGCCGGCGGCGACTTCGCACCGTAGCCGGGGCGCGACTCCGGGCCGCAGCCGGCGGCGCCAGCGGTGCCCACCGTTGCGCGCGCCGTAGCGTGGCCGCACGAGCCTCCGGCGCCGTCAGACCGCCGCCACGTCGAGCGGTGCGGCCGGGTTCGGGTGGAGCAGGAGCAGAGCGACGCGCTTGCTCAGGAGCCCGGCCCCTCCTTGCCGGCGCGGCCGAGCTCGGCGTCGATGCGTGCGAACAGCGCCCCGACGAGCTCCGCCTCGGGCACCGCCGCCACCTTGACCCCGTGCGCGAACACGACACCCTCTCCCCTGCCGCCGGCAATACCGAAGTCGGCGTGGCGCGCCTCTTCGGGGCCGTTCACGCGGCAGCCCATGACGGCCACGCTGATCGGCGCCGCATAGGCTCGCAGCCGTTCCTCGACCGCGTCGGCGAGCGCCACCAGGTCGATCTCGGTGCGGCCGCAGGTGGGACACGAGATGAGGTTCGGCCCGCGGCGGCGCAGCTCGAGAGCGGCGAGGATCGCCCAGGCGACCCGTACCTCCTCGACCGGGTCGCCGGTCAGCGAGACGCGTATGGTGTCGCCGATGCCGTCGGCCAGCAACGCGCCGATGCCGACGGCGCTCTTGATCGTGCCCGACCAGACCGTGCCGGCCTCGGTGACCCCCACGTGCAGCGGCGCGTCGGTGCGCTGCGAGAGCGCCCGGTAGGCGGCGATCGTGTCGGGGACGCTGGAGCTCTTCACAGACAGCTTGTAGTCGGCAAACCCCCACTCCTCGAAACGCGCCGCATAGCCGAGCGCCGCTTCGACCAGGGCCTCGCTGGGTCTGCTCTGGGCGAGGCCGCGCAGTTCTCGCGGCAGCGAGCCCGAGTTCACCCCGATGCGGATGGCGGCGCCCTGCTCGGCGGCCGCCTGCACGATCTCGCGCACATGCGCGTCGCTGCCGATGGTGCCGGGATTGATGCGCACGGCCGCCGCGCCGCAGGCGAGCGCGGCCAGGGCGAGACGCCAGTCGAAGTGGATGTCGGCGACGATGGGCACCGGCGCGTGTCGCACGATCTCGGCGAACGCGTCGGTGTCGGCGGCGGCCGGCAGCGAGACGCGGACCAGCTCGCTGCCGGCCGCCGCCAGCGCCCGGACCTGCTCGAGCGTCGCGCCGGCGTCGCCGGTGGGCGTGTTGACCATCGACTGGACGACGATCGGCGCGCCGCCGCCAACGGCCACGCCGCCTACGCTGATCTGTCGTGCGCTGGCCACCGCGGCGCTCAGTCCGCCGACCCTCGCGCGGCCTGCTCCATCGCCTGCCGGCACGGCCGGCGGCGCGGCGCGCGTGGCCGCATGCCACGACCACGTCGCGGCGAGGCCCTGTGTTAGGGCCGTGGTGGCCCGAAAGCCCAGCAGCTCGGCGGCCCGGTCACAGGCGGCCCAGGAGCGCCGGATGTCGCCTTCCCGGGCGGGCGCGAAGGCCACCAGAGGCTCCCGGCCGCTTGCCGTCGCGAGCGCCGCCAGCACGTCGCGCAGGCTGGTCTCGACGCCGGTGCCGACGTTCACCGGCGCGCCGTCGAGCGCGCGAGCGTCGAGCGCCGCGCGACAGGCGGCGACCACGTCGGCCACGAAGACGAAGTCGCGGGTCTGGCGGCCGTCGCCGTACACCGTGCAGGTGCCTCCGCTCGAGAGCCGTTCCATGAAGATCGCGATCACGCCCGAGTAGTCGGATGACGGGTCCTGCCGGGGGCCGTAGACGTTGAAGAAGCGCAGGACGCCGGCCTGGAGCCCGTCGCGCGCGCAGGCCGCCCGACAGAGATCCTCGCCGGCGAGCTTGGAGCGCGCGTAGGGCGACTCGGGGCGCGTCGGCGCCGCCTCGGACACGGGCAGCGCGGCGGTTGCGCCGTAGACCGCACACGACGAGGCCAGAACGACTCGCCGTGCACCGCCGTCGCGCGCCGCGGCCAGCACGTTGGCCGTGCCGCCCACGTTGACGGCCTCGGTGGTCGCCGGGTCGGCAAACGAGCGGGTCACCGAGGCGATCGCCGCCAGGTGCAGCACCCGGTCGCAGCCGCGCATCGCCGCGGTCACCGTCTCAGGGTCGCGGACGTCGCCCTCGACGACCTCGAGCGCCCCGGAGATACCGGCCAGGTTCTCAGGGCGACCCGTCGAGAAGTCGTCGAGCACGCGCACCCGCTCGCCGGCGCTCAGCAGCGCTTCGGCCGCGTGTGAGCCGATAAAGCCGGCCCCGCCGGTGATGAGCACCCCGTCAGTCATGAAGGTGAGGATACTACAGGCCGCGGCGCGCGACCGCCGGCTTCGCGTCGGGTCGGCGCCGTTGGGGACTCCCGCGCCCTCTTCCCCGCAATCCCGGCCGGGCCGACGGTGCGGCGGTGGGGTCAGACGCCGCCGCGCAGCGGAACGTACACCGCGTAGTTGCCCCACGAGCCCGTTCGGCGGTAGTGCTCGTGAACGTAAACCGCGAAGAGACCGTTCAGGTTGGGTTGTGGGTTGCGCTCGTACAGGGGGAAGGGAAACAGACTGAGCGCTCCGTACGAGCGCTCTTCAGAGCCGACGAGCCAACCCGCCGCGACCGTGTTCTGAGCGTTTGCCTGCTCGATCTGAGGCACGTCCTCGAGAGGCAGCAGCAGGCAGTCGGCCTTGGCCAGTTGAGAGAGCTTCGTGGCGAGATCCCGCTGCGTGTACCCCAGACCCGCGACGGGATCGAGGGCCAGGCGCCGCTGCCCGGCGAGCGCGAACGCGATGCCGGAGTCGGCTTCTTCAAACCCGACCGGCGCCGCGATCAGCCGGTACCCGTCGAGCTGCGCGAGACTCGCTTTCGCCCTGGGCAGAAGATACCTTGCCTGCCCTCCGGAGAGCACGCTGCCGGGCGGCCAGGAGAGGACGGCGCTGAGCAGCCGGAACTGACCGTCCGTCAGCGAGCCGCTCGTAGCGACCGCCGGCAGCAGCACCGGGCCGCCCATCTGCGTGATGCCGACATACCCCGCCACCCCGAACACCAGCAGCACGGCCACGACGAAGGGTGCGAACAGTCTCTCCCTGTGGCGCGCCAGGAACGCCGCGGCCAGCAGAAAGACCAGGATGCCGTTGAAGAAGACGTGGCCCGAGTCGGCGCGGCCGAACGCGGCCGGAACGAGGAGCGCGGCGAGCACGACGAGCGCCACCGTGAGTGGCTGTTCGGCGGCCGGTGAACCGCGCAGGGTCGCGGGCAGCAACGCCGCCACGATGAACACCGCGAGCACGTAGACAAGCGCGGGAGGGCCGGGCAGGACCGGCAGGTTGTAGGCTCCCCCAGCGAACGAGACAACAAGGCCGAAGTACCCTCGGGAGAACATCAAAAGCGGCGCCAGGCCCACCGCCAGAGTGAGCGCCGAGAGCAGGGCGACGCGGCGCTCGGTGCGCCCCAGGACGACGAAATAGGCCAGGATGGCCACCAGAGCCGCGAGCTCCATCTCGGGCGTCGAGAAGACCAGCGTCGCCAGCAGCCCGCCGAGCGCCACCAGGCCGGTTGCCCAAGGACGCCACCGGCGGCTCGTGCGGGTCACGGTCAGATGGATCGCCAGCAGTACGACGGCCGGCGTGAGGTAGCGCACCAGCGTGTACTGGATGCCGGCGGTGATGTTTACGATGCACACCCCGCCGAGGCACACAAACAGCAGAGCCCGACGTCGATCGCTCAGCGCGAGACGGGCGACAAGCGCATAGAGCATCGCCCAGGAGCAGAGCAGAAACACGCCGTAGACGGCGTAGTAGGACTCGAGCGCGGAGACCCCATGCCCCCTGAGGACCCTCCACAGCCACACCGGGCCGTAGAGTCCCCCGAGCGCGTACCCGTAGGAGAAGTCCGTGAACGGCCGGTAGCCGGCGGCCAGCTGCGCCATGCGGTCGATGAAGAAGGTGACCTCGCCGTAGGCGACTCCGGCGGTCATCCAGACAAGGGCGGCGAAGACGAGAAGCGAGAGCGCCCCGATCGTGACCGCGACGATGCGCAGCCGGCGCCGCCCGCCGGGTGATCCCGCCTGCCAGAGCGGCCCGCCCGCAGCCGCAGCGGGGCGTCGCGAGGCGAGCAGGACGAGCAGCAGCGACGCCGCCCACAGCGCCAGCGTCGCGGCGGTGTTGGCAAAGCCGAGCATGTAGGAGTCGGAGAGCACCGGGGCGCCGCGCACCGGCACGAACCAGGGCAGCAGGAACACGCCGCAGGCGCCGGCCGCCCCGATCGCAACGCAGGCGACTCTGGGCGAGACCCTAGAGATCATGGTGATACCGGTGTCCTGCAGAAGTTCTCCGGTTCGCTGGTCCGCCGTGGTGGCGCGCGCGCCGCTCGTCGCCATGCGCAAGTCTCGGAGCGCCGCCGACCCTGAGCACCATCTAGCGCCCCGACTGCGACACGTCGGCCAGCGAAGTCACGCCGGCCGGCCGGCGGAAGACGGCATACTGTGGCCGCACCAGGACGAGCCGGTAGTCGAGCCCGCCACAGTAGTGCTGCTCGAGCTCCCGAGCGCTGAGGCCGGCTGTGTTCACGACCCGCACGACCACGTCGGGCAGCGTGTGCTCGCGCTCGTAGTACGCCAGGGTGGCCGGCGGCAGCGGCCCGGGATCGTCCATATCGGTGAGTCCCCTGGTGCTGGCGATCCACACCGAGTTCGCGGCGATCCGGTGCGGCCAGAACAGGTAGAACGCGGGGACCTGGTAGAAGAACAGCAGCCGGTCCGACGGCGCCGCCACGCGCGCAAGGTCGGCGCGCAGCTGCTCGAGGTAGGCGGCGCGCTGCGGAGTGGTGCGGATGCCGGCGTAGGGGCCGCTGCGCAGGGTCACCGTCATCTGCGAGTACGGCACCGCGCGCGGCAGAAACTGGAACTGATAGACGACCGTGACGGCGAGAATGCCGGCCAGGCAGGCGAGGGTCACGCCGGGCAGCACCCTGCGCAGGCGCTCGCTCTCGCCCTTGCGCGGCGCCAGGGCGAGCGCCAGGAACACCCCGCTCAGGACCATCGCCGGCAGAAGGCCGACGTCCATCTGCAGCCAGCCGTTGGCGCTCGAGTACCCGCTGACGAGCCCGGCGGCCAGAGCGGGGAGATAGCCCCACACCAGCAGGCGCGTGGCGAGCGCGCGGCGCTCGATGGGCACGAACAGGTAGAAGTAGGGCGCCGCTAGACCATAGATCACGCCGAAGCCGTCGGCGCCCGACACGAGCTGCTCGCCGAAGGGCAGCAGGGCCAGCGGCGTGAGGACCAGCGCCAGCCGGGCGGCCGGCCAGCGGCGGTAGGCCAGCCACAGTGCAAGCGCCGCGACCACCACGAGCGGAAAGAGCTCCACGTGGCGCGTGGCGCCGGCCGCCACGTCCCAGAGCTTGGCCGCACCGCTCGCGCCGTTGACCGTGTGCCAGCCCGTGAGCTGATAGTGCACGCAGCGCAGCACGTTGCCCACACCGAAACTCGCGAGCAGCAGCGCCTCGGCCACCAGAGTCGCTCCGGCGCCGAGAGCCCAGGCGCGTAGCGCCCGCCGCCGGCGGCCCGGCGTCGAGCACGCCAGGCAGGCGGCCGTCACCGGCAGCGCCAGGACCAGCGTCGGGTAGGCCAGCGCCGCGAGAGCCTGGGCCACCCCCGCGGCGACCAGCCAGCGGTCGCGGCCGCGGCTCACGACGGCGCGGGCGCCCAGCGCCATGCCGATCACCAGCAGCCCGGCCCCAAGCGTGTTGTAACTGAGGTTGGTCGTCGACACGAACACGAAGGTCGCGCACACGAGGCACGCTACGAGCGCATGCTCCCAGCGCACGAGCTTCTTGAGCCCGAGACAGGCCAGGAGCGAGACGATCGTCACCCACGCCAGGTAGAGGTGTCTCGTGAAGAGCACGAGGCCGCTGGCGCCACCGGTGACCCAGACGTAGAGCTTCACGAACGGAAAGACGAAGAACTCGGCCGTCTGCAGGATGTTCATCTCGTCGACGAACGGTCGCGCGCCGAGCGCGAAGCGGTAGGGAACCGCAACGTAGAAGCCCTCGTCGTTCAGGTCGATGCCCAGGAACAGGCGCCGCCACGTGAAGGCCAGGGCCACGAGAGCCACCGCCACCGCGGCCGTGGCCAGAAGGGGCGGCGGCGCGAAGCGCCGCCGCGTGGCATGCTCGACCCCGCCGGCCGACGAAGCCCCGACCGCCGGCCGCTCGGGGCTTTCCGCCGTCGGAGCCGGCACTGGTCTAGTCGAAATTGATGCGCTCCTTCTCGATCACGTGCGGCCGGTGGTAGACCTGTGTCTGGATCGACCCGATGTACTCCCCCAGGATGCCGATGAAGAAGAGCTGCACGCTGCCGAAGAAGTAGATGCCGATGAGCAGCGGCGCCAGGCCAAGGTCGAACGTGTGCCAGAACATGAGCTTCAGCACGAGGTAGATGAGCGAAATGCCCAGGGCGAAGATCGACAGCAGAAAGCCGGCCATCATCGCCAGGCGAAGAGGCACCTTCGAGTGGTTCGTGATGCCCAGCACGGCGAGATCGTAGAGCGTGTAGAAGTTGTTCTTGGTGACGCCGCGCTGGCGGCGCTGCTGCACGTAGGGGATCTCGAAGTGATCGTAGCCCAGGTCGCTGACGAGGCCGCGAAAGTACGGGTACGGGTCGTCGATGTCGCGCAGCGAGTCGATCACGACCCTGTCGTAGAGTCCGTAGCCGGTGAAGTTCTCGATGAGCGGCACGTCGCTCAGGCGGTTGATGAGCCGGTAGTAGAGACCGCGCACGAAGAACATCGAGCGCCTCTCGAGACTCTGCTTCTTGACGCCCACGACGACCTTGTAGCCCTCCTCCCACCTGGCGACGAACTCGCGGATCAGCTCGGGTGGGTCCTGGAGATCGGCGGCGATGGAGCAGACCGCGTCGCCGCGCGCCTGCAGGAGGCCGTGATACGGGGAGCGCACGTGCCCGAAGTTGCGGGTATTGACGATCACCTTGACGCGCGGATCGGCGGCGCAGATGTCGCGCAGGATGGCCACGGTGCGGTCGGTCGAGGCGTTGTCGATGAAGATGTGCTCGTACTCGTAGCCGGCGCAGCGACTCGAGCACGGCGCGGACGCGCCGGTAGAGCTCGGCGACGTTATCCTGCTCGTTGTAGCAGCCGGTGACGATGCTGATCGTACTCAAGTCTGTCCCTTCGTCGTCATCGGGTTTGCCGCCCGCGACCGCCGGCCGGCCCGCGAAAGCTGATTCTCTTGTGGGCGGTGTAGCTCGCGACCACCACGCCGAGCGTGAAGACCGCCTGGATCGCATACGCGTTGAAGGGCAGCCGGCGAACCGCGATCGGAAAGACGATGAGATTGACGACCATCGTGGCCAGATACACGGCCGAGAACCTCGGCAGCTCCCGCCACACGCTGTTGTGGCTGCGAAACACGACGAACCGGTACCACACGTAGGCGTTGGCGATGGCGATCGCGTACGAGATGACCAGCACGAGGGCGTAGCCCAGCCGCTCCGCCAGGAGCGCGTACAGCGCGGCCCAGACCGCATACCCGAACACGGTGTTGAAGACGCCGACGACCAGGTACTGCAGCTTCTCGCCGTGCGGCGCCAGGAATCCGGGCACGAAGCGGTCGGCGGCAGCCTCGACGGCTCGCCGGCTCACGACTCACCGCGCTCGGCCGGGATGGCGTACAGCACGCAGTCGAAGCCATCGGGACGATGTGCCCGCAGATGAAGCCGGTAGTCATCGGCCAGCGTGGCCAGCAGCGCCGGCAGCCGCCACAGGTCGGCCTGATGGTGGTACGCCGACACGGCGAGCACCGGGCGTCGCCCGCGCAGGAGCCCCTCTGCGCCGCGCAGCGTGCCGGCCTCGGCGCCCTCAACGTCCATCTTGATGAACGTCACGGGCACGCCTTCGAGGGCATCGTCCAGACGTACGCAGGGCACGCTCTCGGCCTGTACGGCGCCACCCGCGACGGCTGCTTCGGCCGGCGCCTCGACGAAAGCTCCGGAAGCTCCGACGCCGGCGAACAGCCGTGCGCCGCACTCGGCGTCCGTGGCCGCCCGATGAAGGCGAATGCGACCGCCGCACCGCGAGGGCAGCGTCGCTACGCGGCGCTGCAGGATGGCGAAGTTGCCGGCGTCGGGTTCGAACGCGTCGACGCTGCCGAACTCGGGACATCGGGCGACCAGCTCTCGCAGGGTGTCGCCGTCGAACGCGCCGCAGTCCACGAAGACCTCTCCGGGCCGCAGGGTCAGCAGATCGGCCGGGAAGTACTGGTCGGGCGCGGGGTCGGCCAGGTCGGCGAAGTCGCCGCTCAGCCGCCAGCGCGTCTGACGCACGAACTCGTCGAGCGAGGCGCCGTCGGCCCACACCGAGGCCGCGAGCATCACCCGGTCGGCCGCCGCCAGAACGTCGCTCGGCCGGCCGGCCGCATAGCTGGGCAGCAGATCGGCCGCCGCCAGGCCCCAGGCGAGCGGGATCCACGAGATCACCTCGCGGCAGCCGGACCGGTGGAGCTGCCTCGCCGTGTCGACGAACGCGTGGTCGGGGTTCCAGGCCGTGACCACGAAAAGGCCTTCGCCAGCGTAGCGAGCGGCGGCCTGCGCTGGGGAGATCACGGCGACGCCGTCGACACTGGTGTCCCAAAGACGTCGGTCGTTGTCGGTGAAAGCCACCGGAGGGGCGCCGGCCGAGGCGAGAGCGGCGCGCACGCGCCGGCCCAGACCACCCGCCCCGAAGAGGATCACCGGCGGGGCGTCCGGCGAAGTCACTCGGCAGGCGATCTCGAGCTCGCGGTCGCGGGCCTCGGCACGGCTCTCCACGAACAGGGGCGCGAGTCTCTCGGCGCCGCGCTCCGCCTTAGATGCCACGGCCGTCGATGACATTCCTCAGACTCTCATGGTGTGCGTAGGGGCTGTCGATCGCGTCGATGGCGATCGCCTCGTCGGCGCCGACGGCGCGCAGCAGCACTTCGCCCCGCATGAGCTCGCGGCACGAGATCTGCCCCTTCTGCAGCGGTATCGCCAGGTAGATATCGTCGTCTGAGAGCGCGTGTCCGGCAGGCAGGTCGCGACGGGCGTACACGCCCCGCACGAGACCGTTCAGGTACTCGATCTCCGGGCGGCTGCACGTGCGCCAGCTGTCGCCGGTCGGCCCGCACATCTCCTTGGCCTTCTTCCAGGCTTTGAACCAGGTATCGACCTGTTCGGGCAGCGAGCAGTACGCAGAGACCGGCGAGCCGTCGGTGGCGATGTCGACGTGTCGTTCGAAGGTGCGCGCCCCCTTGGCGTAGGCGATCGTGATCGAGCTCGTCCAGTCGTGACACTC
Source organism: uncultured Actinomycetes bacterium (assembly GCA_963751565.1). GTDB lineage: Bacteria > Actinomycetota > Thermoleophilia > UBA2241 > UBA2241 > Bog-752. The sequence continues at coordinate 563,611 of CAVVVA010000005.1, forward strand.
GTGCGACGACAGACCGATGATGTGGTTGGGATAGCGGACGCGCAGAAAGTCGATCTGGTTGAGCTGCAGCTCCTGATCCTCACACGGATAGAGCGAGACGCAGTGATTGATGGCCAGCGGAATGTTGCGGTTCTCGAAGAACGTCACGAGGTCGTCCAGGTCCTTGAGCGAACAGCCGCCGGTGCTGACCATCACCGGCTGACGCAGGCTGGCGAGCTTCTCGATCAGCACCCAGTCGTTGCCGTCGGAGCTGGCCAGCTTGAGGATCTGCACGCCGAGCTCGCGACACAGGTCGACCGACGCCTCGTCGAAGGGCGTCGCCATGGTGACGCACCCCGCCTTGCGGATGGCCTCGACCAGAACTCCGTAGTCCTCGTTGGACAGACGCGTGGCCAGCGTCTTGTTGATGTAGCGGATGTCGTCGCGATCGCGGAAGTCCCGGTGGATGAAGTGCTCCACATCACGAAGCTGCAGCTTGAGCGCGGCGCGCATGTTGTTGAAGCGAACGACGCTCGCGTAGGCCGTAATGATGTCGAGGCCGCGCTGCACGCTGCCCGCGTGGTTGTTGGCGAGCTCCAGCACGAAGAGATCCTCGAAGATGTCGCGGTTCATCTGCACCTCCAGGGCCACCTGATGAGGCCGGGCCCACCTGGCCGACTCAGTGCCTGTGTCGGCATCATCGTGCCTGAACTCAAGTAGTCTGCGTTGACAACGCCCGGCCTGGACGCCTGGTAAGTCTCCGGGTCGCTCGTCATCGGTCAAACGGTCTGCGGGCCGGGAGTCGTCGGCCGGACGAGCGACACGAACTCGTTTGGCAGGCCATAGTCCCGGCGTGCCATGTCGATGATCTCCTGCTCGTGCGCCGGCGAGCCCACCAGAATGGCCTCGCCGCGTCCGGCGATCGATTCGGGCCCGGTCACGGTGAGGCCGGCCACCACCACGCCCTGAAGTCTCGGGTTGGCGTCGACGATCGCCACGATGTTGGCGTCGGCCAGAGGCGGCCGCGCGAGCAGGTGTTGCATGTGTGTCCCGGCGCCCCAGACGATCAGCGGCCTGCCGGCCGCGGTCAGGCGTTCCAGCCCGGCCCGCTCTTCGGCTTCAGCGGCCTCACTTTGGACGACGTAGCGGCGAGCCGCGCGCGGACCGAACCGGTCCCTGGTCGCCGGCAGAGGTACCTTCCCGGCGAGCGTGAACACGCTGCAGACGACCGGCTCCGGGGTGGTGCCGGTGTGGCGCAGCGCGCGCCACGTTCGAGCGAGCCTCAGCCCGGCGCCGGCGGCGGCGCGCGCCAGCGAGCCTGACGTGAAGTAGTTGATGTGCTCGACGCTGAACTGCTGGAACGGCACCGACTCGTAGCGCGCGAACCGCTCAAGGTCGGGCACCTCGACGTACAGCAGCCCGTCGGCGGCGAGCATGCCCGACACCTCGCGCAGCGCCGCGGCGACCTCGCGCACGTGCTCCAGAACCGCGCTCAACACGATGCAGCCCGACTGGGCCGCGCCCGGCGGCATCGAAAGGACGCTTCCCCGCACGACCTCGACCTCGTGCAGCCGGCGCGCGGCGGCGGCCGAATGCTCGGCGGGATCGACGCCCAGCAGGTTCGTGTACCCGGCGCGCCGCAGCAGGCCCAGGACATCGCCGTTGCCGCAGCCGACGTCGACGATCCTGGACGCGGGATCCGGCAGGAGCGCGCGCAGTCGCTCCACCATGTCACGATGAGACTCCCCCAGCGCTGCCGGCGCCTCGCCGCCGCGTTCCAGGTACTCGTACTTGGAGGCGACGGCGTAGTAGTCGTCCAGCGACTCCTGGCTGGGGACGCCGTCGGCGTACACGGCGCCGCAGCCCTGGCAGCAGACGACCTCGTATCCGGTGATGCGCCTGCCGTCGTCCTCGACCGCGAATCGCTGCCGGTAGACGAGCTCGGGCTCCCGCAGGCCGCAGACCGGACAGTCGCGGCCCATCACTGAGCGTGTGCCGGGCCGCCGGCCGACATGACGAGATCGACGATCCCGGTTGCCGATCGCAGCACCAGCGGCGCCGCGGCGGCGGTCGCGCCGCGCCCGGCGGTGCGGCAGCCGCTTGCCGCAACGGCGTCGCCGTAGCCGTACGCCGCGGCCGCGAAGGCGGCGTGGCAGGCGTCGGCCATGCGCAGGTCGTCGGCCGAGTCGCCGATCACCAGCAGGCGGTCGCCGGGCGCGGCGCAAGCCGCGCACGCCGCGCGCGCCATGGCGGCCTTGTCGGGATACGGCGGGCTCGCCGAGTCCGGCGTGAAGACCCTTTCCAGAAACGGCGCGAGATCGCAGTCGGAGAGGATCGCGGTCGTGGGGCGCAGTCGCTTGTTGGTCAGCACGACCTGGCGGACACCGGCCGCGGCCAGGTCGCGAAGCGCTGCCGGCACGCCCGGATACGGCCGACTGAGGCGCCAGCCGTCGGCATCGTAGTGCTCGGTGAACGTGGCGGCGACGGCCGCCAGCGTGGCCCGGTCGAGACCAGGCAGCACGCCGCGCAGCAGACCGGCCAGCGGCTGGCCGAGGAGCGTGCCGAGCGGCGGAGGCTCGACTCCCGGCGCGTGAGCCGCGAACGCGGCCCGCAGCGACGCCTCGATCCCGGGCCGCGAGTCGACCAGCGTGCCGTCGAGATCGTAGAAGACCAGGTTGAAGCGCGGCGCCGCGACCCCCGAGCCTTGAGTCATGTCCCCGGCCTGCCGGGCGGTGTATCGCGAGCGCCGGAGATCCGGTTCTCGGCGAGCTCCTCGCGCTCGAGGAACGGATAGAGATCGTCGAGAGCGGGCGATTCGATGGCGCCGTCCGGCCGCTGACGGGACCGCACGCGCGGCTCGAAGCCCTGCTCGGGATCCACCACGACCTGGCACAGGCAGGGGCCGTCGCCGGCGAGCACGGCGCCGATCGTCTCGGCCAGCGTCGCGGGGTCGGTCAGTCTCAGCGCCGGAAGGCCGTACGCCGCGGCCACGGCAACGTAGTCGGGCAGCTCGAGGCCGCTTTCGCGGCTCTCCCCGATGCGGCCGTCGAAGAACGCTCGCTGCGTGCTGCGGATCGACAGGTAGCCGCCGTTGTCGAGCACGAAGATCTTGACCGGCCAGCAGGTGGTGGCCAGCGTCTGCATCTCCTGCACGTTCATCTGGAGGCTGCCGTCGCCGGCCAGGCAGACGACCTTCGGCCTCTCGTCGACCGCCGACTCGCCGTACTCCTCGACGACGGCGGCGGCGGCGCCGAGCGCGGCCGGCAGGTCGTAGCCCATCGACGCGGCGCCGGAGTTCGAAAAGAGGCGCTGGCCGCCGCCGAGACGAGCGGCCTGGAACGCCATGACGCACGCGGCGCCGTTGCCCGTGACGACCACATCGTGGGCGCCGATCCGCCCGAAGAGCTCCTCCATGAAGTGGTAGGGGTTGATGGGCGGCGCGGTCGTGCGCTGGTGCTCGCGCACCACCGGATAACGCGCCACCCGCTGCCTGCACCAGGCAAGCCATCCAGCGTGACGGCCGGGCGCGAAGGCGCGCCGGTCGAGCTCGGCTGCCAGCGCCTCGAGGAAGTCCGCGAGATCGGCGACGACGCGCAGATCGGCGCGCACCGTCGGCTTGTCCATCTCGCCGGCGTCCACGTCGACCTGGATCTTGTAGGCGTCGGCGGCAAAGCCGGCCCAGTCGTACCCCGTCTGGCGGATGTTGAGGCGCGAGCCCAGAACGAGCAGTGTGTCCGAGCTTTGCACGACGAAGTTGCCCGCCCGGTCCCCGATCGTCCCGGGACGCCCGCACCAGAGAGGGTCGTCGGTCGACAGCAGGTCGTGCGTCCAGGCCGTCGTCACGGGCATTCCCAGACGGGCGACCACGGCGCGGAACGTGTCGGTGGCGCCGGCCAGCCGGACACCGCTGCCGGCGAGTATCACGGGACGCTCGGCCGCCGCCAGGCGATCGAGCACGACGCGGGCCATCGCGGCCACGTCGTCGACCGCCATGGCGGGCTCGGCGCCGGGATCGTAGCCGGACAGCGCGGCCTCGTCGACCAGACAGCTCTGCACGTCGACGGGGATGTCGAGCCACACGGGGCCCTGGCGCCCGTGAGTCGCAAGCCACAGCGCCCGCTCGACGCAGCAGCGCACGTCGCCGGGATCGTTGAGGCATGTCGCAAACTTCGTGATGCCCTTGACCATGGGCACGATGTCGACCTCCTGGTCGCCGAGCTGGCGCACTCTCAGGCCGGGATACGAGCCCATGGCCGTCTCGCGCTTGACCTGTCCGGAGACCACGATCATGGGCAGCGAATCGGTCCAGGCCCCAAACACGCCGTTCAGCGCATTGATGGCGCCCGGACCGGAGCTGACGCTGACGATCGCCGGGCGCCCCGAGACCCTCGCATAGCCTTCGGCGGCCATCGCCGCCGCCTGCTCGTGGTGCATGCAGGTGTGGGCGATGGCGGTTTCGCGGCGCAGCGCGTCGTTCAAGAACATGGCGGCGCCGCCCGTCACGAGGAAGGCTCGGCGCAGGCCCGCCGCGGCGCAGCGAGCCATGACGTAGTCGGCAACCCGGATCATCGCGCTCCCTCCCGGTGCCAGGCGATGGTGCGCCGCACGGCATCCTCGAGGCCGGTCCACTCCGTCACGCGAAGCTCGGAGCGAGCCCGCCGCGTGCTGGGCACATACCAGCCTCCCCCACCGCCGCCGCCGGGTGCGCCCTCGATGCGCACATCCAGAGGCGGCGCCGTCGCGCCGGCCACGATGCCGGCTGCTTCAGCGACCGTCACGGCACGCTCCGAGCCCACGTTGTAGGCTCTGCCCGGTCGGCCGTCGACGAGCATCGTCCAAAGCCAGGCCACCATGTCGGCGGCGTAGAGGTACGAGCGCACCGGCGTGCCGTCCCCGTGCACGATCACCGGCCCTCCCGACAGAGCGTCGGCGATGAAGTTGCCGATGGCGAAATGCCGGTCGAGAGGAAGGCCCGGACCGACGAACGAGAAGAGCCTCGCGATCGACGCCGCCGGAGCGCCGTCGCCGCCGGCCACGACGAGCGACTCCATCTGCCGCTTCGCGCGGTGATAGACCCAGCGATCGGCGTCCGGAGCGTCCGGGCCGTCCCGGCCGAGGGGGTCGTCCTCGGACAGCGGTCGCCCGGCGCTGCCCGGTTGTCGGTAGACGGCGCCGGAGCTCACGGCAAGCAAGCGGCCCACGCCTCTGGCCGCGCAGAACTCGACCACGCGCCGGGCGCCTTCGGTGATCGTGCTCTGCACGTCCGAGGGATGCGCTCGAGCCAGCGCCGCATCGGCCGTCGCGGCCGCGTGAACCACGTGCGTGAAACGGCCCGTCGGCCACGAGAACTCACGGACGTCGCCGGCGATGAGCTCGACGGCCGCGTCGTCGGCGAGATCCGGCGCGGATCGGGCGAAGGCGTCGGGATCGCGCGTCAGCACAGCCGCCCGGACATCGAGGCCCAGCAGGCGGTTCGCGTCGCACAGGGTGGCCAGCAGCCAGCGTCCGACGAAACCGGTGCCGCCCGAAACGAACAGCCGCGCGCCGCGCAGGCTCTCCCAGCGCCGGCCCACGCGCGCCACGGCCTCTGTGGCGTCGACCGTCGCATTCATCGTCCGCTCGCCCCCGCGGCGCGGCCGCTCGGCCTGATCGCTCACGACGGCCCCGCCGGCGTTGCCGCGGGTTGTGTTCGCTCCCGGCCGGTCATCAGCACCACCGCGACAAGCAGCACCTGGAGCACCACGAGCAAGGTGTACTTGCTGGCCTGCAGCGACGGCGCAACGAGGATCGTCGATCGGGCAAGGAAGATCATCGTGAACGCCAGGGCGCCAAAGAGCACCACCCACGCCGCCCCGGGTTCGCGCCTCATCGTCGCCACGACGACGGCGAGCACGGCCAGAGGAAACACGCACAGCACGAGCTTGTAGTCGTTGCTCACCGCAGGGACGATCGCCATCGGCGGCACGCACGCGGCGGCGGCGAGCACGGCGCCGCGGTCGCTCCAGCCACGCCTGAACAGGGCGACCATCGTGACCGCCCACACACCCAGCGGAACGATGAGAAGCGGATACCAGATCCAGGACGGCGCCCAGCTCGTGTGGTCGCGCAGCACGTGAGCCATGGCCGTGGCGGAGTCCTGCCCCCACCACTCGGCGTGGACGCCGGCCTGGATCGAGTTCAACGTGACCAACGAGTGCCGCAGGTTCGCCGGTCCGGCGACGAGCAGCACCGCCAGCGTCGTGACCACGGCCGGCAGCAGCGCCCGCCACCGATACCGCCAGAAGAGCACCACCAGCAGAATCGCCGGGTAGAGCTTGAGGCCGATCGCCACGGCGAGGACGGCGGCCGGGGGCCACGCCGACCTTGAAGATCGGATGGTGAGCCACACCGCCAGCAGCGAGAAGACCAGCGCGTAGAGGTCGATGTTGCCTCTGTCGATCTCGTACATGAACCCGTACGAGGTGATTAGCCAGAAGCCCATGACGAGCGCCAGCAGCCGCGCGTCCACCTTGCGGGCCTGCACCGACGTCTCGGGCGGGCACGCCGCCCTGGTGGCCAGCCCGGCGCTCAGCACCGCGGCGGCGACCGCCAGGGCCACGAGAATGCAGACCTGGATCGCGTAGCCCGTCGAAAAGCCGACCATCGTGAATGGCCGTCCCAGGAGAAGCGTCAGAGGCGGCCAGCCGCTGTGGACCGTCGAGAACGTTCGGGCGGGATCGTACAGGCCGTCGCGAAAGTCGACGCCGATAGGGCGCGCGCGCGGCACCAGCATCCCCCAGACGGCGTTGCCGAACTTCAGCGAGTAGACGAAGAAGTTCCAGGCCACCCCGGCCAGGGCGATCACCCCCAGCCACGCCACGGCGCCGAGCGTCGCCGGCCCGACGTCTGCGGCGGCGAGAGCGCTGACCACACCCACCACGCCGAGCGGCAAGATGACGGCGAGCCGCGGGACGACGACGTAGTAGCCTCCGCCACGGGCCAGCACCAGCGCGCTCATCGCCAGGCCGACAACACCGACGGCCAGCCCGATCCGCACCGCCCGCTCCTTCGCCGCCGACTCCTCTGCCCTGATCATCCGCCCCCCACCGCCGCGCCGATCTGGCCGACGACGTAGTCGACCATCTCGTCGGTCAGGCCCGGATAGACGCCCACCCAGAACGCGTCGTTCATGAGTCGATCCGTGTTGGCAAGCTCGGAGGCGACCCGATAGCCGCCGCCAAGGGCGCGGCGCCCGTCGAAGCACGGCTGGCGCACCATGTTGCCGGCGAACAGCATGCGCGTCTGGATCCCGCCCGCTTCGAGCCGCCGCACCACGGCGTCGCGCGAATGGCCCGCCGCCTTGGCCTCGTCGCGCAGCGTGAGAAGGAAGCCGAACCAGCTCGGCCGGCTGCCGGGGGTCGCACGGGGCAGCACAAAGGAGTCGGCAAGCGGCGCGAGCGCGGCGGCCAGGCGGGCGTGGTTCGCGCGGCGCCGCTCGGTGAACCACTCGAGACGCTCGAGCTGGGCGCAGCCGACGGCCGCCTGCAGGTCGGTGGCGCGCAGGTTGTAGCCGAAGTGCGAGTAGACGTACTTGTGATCGTAGCCGTGCGGCAGCGCGCCGAGGTCGTGTGAGAACCGCCGGCCGCAGCTGTTGTCGATGCCCGGAGGGCAGGTGCAGTCGCGGCCCCAGTCGCGCAGCGAGGCGAGGATGGTCGCCAGCTCGTCGCTGGCCGTGTACACGGCGCCGCCCTCGCCCATGGTGAGGTGGTGCGGCGGGTAGAAGCTGCTGGTCGCGATGTCGCCGAACGTCCCGGTCGGCCGGTCGCCGTAGCGCGACCCAGAGCGTCGCAGTTGTCCTCGATCAGCCACAGGTCGTGCTCGCGGCAGAACGAGAGCACGGCATCGACGTCGAACGGGTTGCCCAGCGTGTGGGCCAGAAAGACCGCCTTCGTGCGCGGCGAGAGCGCCGCCGGCAGCAGCGACGCGTCGACGTTGGCCGTCGAGAGCTCGACGTCGACGAACACCGGCACGGCGCCGAACTGGACGATCGGCGCCACGGTCGTCGGAAATCCGGCGGCGACCGTGACGACCTCGTCGCCCGGCAGAATCCGCCGCTCGCCGAGGCGCTCGCTGGTCAGAGCCATGAACGCCAGCAGATTGGCAGACGAGCCCGAGTTCACGAGCAGACAATGCTCCACGCCGAGCAGGGCGCCCAGCTCGCGCTCGAAGCGCTCGGCAAAGCGGCCGTGCGTGAGCCAGAAGTCCAGCGAGGCGTCGACCAGATTGCGCAGCTCCTGAGGTCCGAACACCCGACCGCCGTAGGGCACGCGCGACTGCCCCGGCACGAACCGCGAGGCGTCGGCGCCGGGGGCGGCGAGGGCGCGGGCCGCGCCCTCGCCGCCCCCGAACGCCTCGTCGTAGTAGCGCTCGACCAGCGTCAGGATCTCGGCCCGCAGCTCGTCGGCCGTGCTCACGACGCGGCGCCTTCGGCCGTCACGGCCGCGCCGCGCGTCCACGCCACGTCGAGCCCCCGTGCGGCTTGCACGTAGGCTGAGATGTCGTCCTCGAGCGCCTGGCGCAGATCGACTCCGCCGGCCGCCCAGGCCCGATACCAGGCCGCCGTGCGCGCGACCGCCGCACGCACGTCCCAGACCGGGCGCCAGCCCAGCTCGGCGCGCGCCTTGGCGCAGTCGAGCAGCAGCAGCCCGGCTTCGTGGGGCTGCCCGCCTGCTGTGTCGGCCGGGCGCCACGACCCGGCGCCGTAGGCGGCAAGGAAGGCCTCGACCACCTCGGCGACGGTCACCCCGGTGTCGGGCGCAGGACCAAAGTTCCAGGCGCCGTCGCACACGTGGCCGTCGAGCAGCAGGCGCGCGCCCAGCCAGAGGTAGCCCGACAACGACTCGAGCACGTGCTGCCACGGTCGCACCGCGTCCGGCCGGCGCACCAGCACCTCGCCGCCCGCGGCGATCGCCCTGACACAGTCCGGCACCACGCGATCGACCGCCCAGTCGCCGCCGCCGATCACGTTGCCGGCCCGCGCGCTGGCGATACACACCGGCGAGCCGGCGCCGAAGAAGCTGCGCCGGTAGGCCGCGGTGACCAGCTCGGCGCAGCCCTTGCTGGCGCTGTAGGGGTCGCGACCGCCCAGCGCGTCCGCCTCGGTGTAGGCGCGCGGCGTCTCGCGGTTCTCGTAGCACTTGTCGCTGGTGACGTTCACCACGACGCGCACGCAGCGACACGCCCGCACGGCCTCGAGCAGGTTCGCGACACCCATGACGTTGGTCTCGAAGGTGCCCCGCGGATCGGCATACGACGGCCGCACGAGCGGCTGGGCTGCGAGGTGGAACACGATCTCCGGTTCAAAGGCGGCGACGGCCGCCGAGACGGCGGCGAGGTCGCGCACGTCACCGGTGACGTGCGCGACCTCGCCGCCCAGGTCGATGAGCTCGAAGAGGCTGGGGTCGGTCGGCGGCACAAGGGCATATCCACCCACGGTCGCCCCCAGCTCGCCCAGCCAGGCGCACAGCCACGAACCCTTGAAGCCGGTGTCGCCGGTCACGAGCACGCGGCGGCCGGCGTAGACGCCGTCGAAGAGCGCCGCGCGAGCGGCGCCGTCGCTTGCCGCGTCGCTCACCACACCCTCCACGGCGCCTGGCCCGACTGCCAGAGCTGTTCGAGGAGGTTCTTGTCGCGCAGCACGTCCATGGGCTGCCAGAACCCGTCGTGGCGGTAGGCCATGAGCTCGCCGTCGAGCGCGAGCCGCTCCAGCGGCTCGTGCTCGAAGAACGTGTCGTCGCCCGTGATGTAGTCGAGAACGCCGGGCTCGAGCACGAAGAAGCCGCCGTTCACCCAGGCGCCGTCGCCGGCCGGCTTCTCGGTGAACGAGGTCACCCGCCGCTGCTCGTCGTCGAGCTCCAGCGCGCCGAACCGCCCGAGGGGCTGCACGGCGGTCACCGTCGCCAGGCGCCCATGGGCGCGATGAAAGGCAAGCAGCGCCGGGATGTCGACGTCGGCGAGGCCGTCACCGTAGGTCAGCAGGAACGTCTCGTCGTCGAGATACCCGGCCACGCGCTTCACGCGCCCGCCGGTCTGCGTGTCGGAGCCGGTGTCGACCAGCGTCACGCGCCAGGGCTCGACCTCGCCGTCGTGGACCTCAATCCCCCGCTCCCGCAGGTCGAACGTAACGTTGGAGCTGTGCAGGAAGTAGTTGGCGAAGTACTCCTTGACCACGTAGCCCTTGTAGCCCAGGCAGACGACGAAGTCGGTGAGCCCGTAGTGGCCGAAGATCTTCATGATGTGCCACAGCAGCGGGCGCTCGCCGATCTCGGCCATCGGTTTGGGCCTGACCTGGGTCTCTTCGGACAGGCGCGTACCCAGTCCGCCGGCGAGGATCACGACCTTCACGTTCGCCCTCCAGAGTGCGTCGCTACCGGTGTCGCCACGCGACAGGGGGGCAGCGTCCCTCTCCCACGGGACCCTGGCGCCCGGCCCGCACACCGTTGTCCACTCTGGATACGGCGACGGCGCGGCGAACCCTCTCATCATCGGCGCATCGGGGCACGGGCTGGAGGGCCCGGACGGCACTTTCTTCGCGGCCGGGCGGCGAGGGCCGGCGCGCCCGGGGGCAGGCCGGACTAGCCGAAGTGGAAGATGCGGTGGAGGTCGTTGTAGGTCAAAAGGATGAACAGCGTGACCAGCAGCACGACGCCGATCGCGATGGCGCGTTCGAGCACGCGCGGGTCGACCCGCCGGCCGCGCACGCTCTCCATGACGTTGAAGAAGATGTGGCCGCCGTCGAAGGGCAGGAAGGGCAGCAGGTTGATGATGCCGAGGTTAACCGACAGGAAGGCCAGCAGGATCGGATACCAGCTCTGTCGCACGGCCGTCTGCGAGACCGAGATGATGCCGGCCGGGCCGGCCACCCCTTCGGGCCCGGTGGGATTGATCTTGCCGCTCACCAGCATCCAGATCCCCTGGAAGGTCGCCGCCACGATGCCGGCCGTCTTGGCGACCGCAAGATCCGCCGCGCGCCACGGCGCCGGGTAGGTCGGGGTCCCGCGGGGACTGACGCCCAGGAAGCCCTGGCCGGCGGCGCCGGGTCTTGCCGAGAGCGTCACGGCGACCGTGCGCTGCTCCCCGTTGGGCGTGCGATACACGATCTGTACGGTCTGGCGCGGCGCGTGCGCCTCGAAGAACGCCGTCGTCGCGTCCCATGTTCTGAAGATCCGGCCGTCGCCGGCGACGAGACGATCGCCGGGCTGCAGGCCGGCGGCGGCGGCCGGCGAGCCCTTCACCACCTGGGCCACCGTGAGGCTCGGCTGCTGGATGCCGCCCGCCTGGATGAACACGAACATGATCGCGACGGCGGCGACGAAGTTCATGAGCGGCCCCGCGAAGATGGTCAGGTTGCGCTGCCACACGGGCTTGCTGAAGTAGGCCCGCGGCAGCACGTCGTCGGGCAGTGCCTCCTCGGGCATCATGCCGCTGATCCTGCAGAAGCCGCCGAGGGGAATGACGCCGACGCCGTACTCGGTCTCTCCCCACGTGCGCTTGACGATCGCTGGAGGGAAGCCGATGTAGAAGCGCTCCACGCGCATGTGGAACGCCTTGGCCGCCAGATAGTGGCCCAGCTCGTGCACGAAGATGAGCAGCGCCAGCCCAAGGACGGCCACGACCAGAGTCCAGTGGCCGGTGACGACCAGCAGCGCGATCGCCACGAGCAGCACCAGCCCCCACGGCGACGGGCTGCGGCGCTCGTCGCCGGCGGCGGCGCGCTCCTTCTGTGGTGCTGCTTGACTCATGCGACCCTCATGTCGATCGCGGCGGTCCTGTCGGAACAATCATCGGCACCCTCCCACGGTTCCTAGCGTTCCCCGCACCCGGCCGATCGACGCCCCGCCGCGCCCTGCACGCTCAGCCGACCGCGTACTGAACACCTACCCGGCCGCCTCGACCGACTCCCGGGCGACGCGGCGCGCCTCGGCGTCGCAGCCGAACACGTCGTCGAGGCCCGCGACCCGGCCATCGCCGCAACGTTCGAGCGCCTGCTCCACCACCGCTGCGATGGCCAGAAAGCCGATGTCCCCGTCGAGGAAGGCCTGCACGGCGACCTCGTTGGCGGCGTTCAGGGCGATGGGGGCGGCGGCGCCCGCGCCGCCGCCCCCATCGCCTGTCGTGCGACCGGCCCAGGCGCGCGCGGCCGACTCACCGGCCGCTCGCGCCAGCGCGAGACAACGGAAGGTCGCCGTGTCGGGCTCGGCAAAGGTGAGTTCACGGCCAAGCAGGTCGAGCGCCGGCACCATGGGCAGCGGCGCTCGGCCGGGCCAGCTCAGTGCGTAGCCGATCGGCGTGCGCATGTCGGGCACGCCGAGATGCGCCAGCACGGCTCCGTCGGAGAAACGCACCAGCGAGTGCACGATCGACTGCGGATGAACGATCACGCGCACGGCGTCGTAGGGCACGCCGAACAGCTCGTGGGCCTCGATGACCTCGAGCCCCTTGTTCATGAGCGTGGCGGAGTCGATCGTCACCTTGGGACCCATGACCCAGTTGGGGTGCTTGAGCGCCTGCGCTGCCGTCACGGTGGCGAGCTCGTCGCCCGTGCGACCGCGGAACGGCCCCCCGGAGCCCGTCAGCAGGATCTCCTCGGCGCGCAGCAGCGGATCGTCGCCGGGCCGCCCGCCCGCCGCCGCGGCCGCCGCCGCCGGTGTGCGGGCCATGCGCTCGCGGCCCTCGACACCCATCCTCCCCGCGCCCCGGCGACCAGCCTCAAGGCACTGGAAGATGGCGCTGTGTTCGCTGTCGACGGGAATGATGCGCGCGCCTGCGGCGCGCGCCGCGGCCAGTACGAACGGCCCGCCGGCGACCATGCTCTCCTTGTTGGCCAGCGCCAGCGTGGCGCCCGTCGCCAAAGCCGCCAGGCTGGCGCGCAGTCCGGCGGCGCCGACGATGCCGTTGAGCACAATGAGCTCGCTGCCGGCCTGCGCGGCGTCGTGCGCGGCGGCGGCGATCAGCTCGGCGATGCCGCCGTCGCCGGCGAACACAGGACGCCCTGATCGTCGCGCGGCCGCCGCTGCGGCCGCCGGGTCGTGCAGACCGATCGCGGCGGCGCCCGTGGTCGCGGCGCAGGCGAGCAGCGCCTCGACGTTGCGCCCGGCGACGAGCCCGGCCACCGCGAGCCCCGGCAGGACGGCCGCCACCTCGATCGCCTGGCGGCCGATCGACCCGGTCGCGCCGAGAATGACGACGCGTCGCGAAGCCGGTCCGGTCGGTTCGCAGGCGTTCACGGGGTCCTCCCTGTCAGTGCAGGACGATGATCAGATAGTAGCTCGCCACGGCCGCGAACAGCAGGCCGTCGAAGCGGTCGAGGAGGCCGCCGTGACCGGGAAAGAAACGCCCCGCGTCCTTGATCTCGACGTCCCGTTTGAGCAGCGACTCGAACAGATCGCCGATCGGGGCAAGCACGCCGATCGTCACGCCGAGCAGCAGCGAGTGAAGCTCGCCGATCGGATGGTAGTACAGGCCGATGAAGACCACCATGAGCACGGTCCCGATGAAGCCGCCGACAAAGCCCTCCCAGGTCTTCTTGGGCGACAGGCGCGGAGCCATCGGGGTCGCGCCGAAGTAACGCCCCGTAAAGTAGGCGACGGTGTCGCCGGCCCACGTGCCGAAGACCACCATCAGCGCGTATCCCTGCCCCTCGGCGAGCCTGCGGATGAGCTCGAGATGACCGACACCAAAACCCACGTAGACGAGACCCAGCATGGTGATCGCGATGCGCACGCTCACGCCGCGGCGGGGCCCCGGCACGGCGGCGAGACCGAACGACGCCAGGAGCGACAACGCGACGATGCCCATGAGAGCCTGCGGCGAGCGTGTCCAGCCCGCCCAGGCCATGAGCACGACGCCGGCAAGGCCGGCCAGGACCACGGGCCGATAGGGACGCATCATGCGGTAGAACTCGTTGACGCCGATCACGGCCACGCCCAGCGCCACGACAAAGAAGGGCAGGCCGCCGTGGATCGTGACGACGAGAGCGAGCAGCGCGAGAACCGCGCCGACGACGACGCGCGTGCCTAGCATGCGCGCCGGCCCGTACCGCGAGCCCCCGCTCGTCGTGTCGGGCGACCTCTCATCGGCCGCCGAACCGGCGCGCCCGCGTCGCGTAGACGGCCAGGGCGTCGTCCAGGTCGTCGGGGCCGAAGTCGGGCCACAGCTTGCTCGTGAAGTACAGCTCGGTGTAGGCGAGCTGCCAGAGCAGGAAGTTCGAGATGCGCTCCTCGCCGCTCGTGCGGATCAGCAGCTCGGGATCGTGCATCTCCGGTGCGTAGAGGAAGGCTCGAAAGGCGTCCTCGGTGACGAGCTCCGCGAGCGGTGGGGCGGGACCGCCGACCGCGCTCTCGCCCATCTGGCGCGCGACCGACCCCAGGAGCGCACGGGCGGCGTCGACGATCTCGTCGCGCGCACCGTAGTTGAAGGCGATGTACATCGTCATGGCCGGCACGTCCGGATTGGCGGCTTCGGCAGCGTCGATGCGGCGCAGCAGCTGCGCATCGACGCCCTCCCGGCGGCCCAGGAACCGCACACGCACGCCACGGCTCTGCACCTCGGGGACCTCGGACTCGATCTGCTCGATGAACAGCTCCATCAGGGCCCCGACCTCGTCGGCGGGCCGGCGCCAGTTCTCGCTCGAGAACGAGTAGACCGTCACCTCGAGGATGCCGTGGTCGAGCGCGCGCTCGATCAGACGCCGCAGGGCTTTGGCGCCGGCCCGATGCCCGGCGGCCACCGGCAGACGCCGGCGCCGGGCCCAGCGGCCGTTGCCGTCCATGATCACGGCGAGGTAGCGGCACTGGGCGCCGCCGGCCGCGCGCTCCGACGGCCCGCCGCGCGACAGCCGCCGCGCCGTTCCCGCCTTGCGCAGCAGCGACGGCCCCGTCCGTTTCGGCTTGGCTTGGTGCGATGCCATCGCTGGGCCCGGTCTTCCGGTCGAAAGGACGCTAGACCTCGAGGATCTCGGCTTCCTTGTGCTTGAGCAGCTCGTCGATCTCGTGAGTGCGCTGGTCGGTGAGCTCCTGCAGATGCTCCTCGGCGCGCCGCTCGGCGTCTTCGCCGATCAGACCCTCGTTCTTGAACTCCTTCAGGTCTTTCATGGCCTCGCGACGGATGTTGCGAACGGCCACGCGTCCGTCCTCGGCCAGCCTGTGGATGAGTTTGACGAGGTCGCGACGGCGCTCCTCGGTGAGCGCCGGGATGGGCAGGCGGATGATGGCGCCGTCGTTGCTCGGGTTCAGACCGAGGTCGGATTCCATGATGGCCTTTTCGACGGCCTTCATGGACGACTTGTCGTACGGCGTGACGGTGATCAGACGCGGCTCGGGAGCCGCCACCGTGGCCATCTGCTTGAGCGGCGTGGAGACGCCGTAGAAGTCGATGTGGATGCGATCGAGCAGCGCCGTCGAGGCGCGGCCGCTGCGCACCGTGTTGAACTCGGTCCGGGTGGCCGCGACGGCCTTGGCCATGCGATCGGTCGCGTCGTCGAGCAGCTCCTTCTCCACGTCACACCCCTCCTTGCTTGCCCGTTACCGGGTGCTCACCACCGTGCCGACGCGCTCGCCGGCCAGCACACGCTCGATGTTCTCGCCGGTCATCTTGAACACGTGGATCGGCATGCGGTTGTCCATGCACAGCGACAGCGCGGTGGTGTCCATCACCTTGAGCCCGCGCTCGATCGCCTGAAGATGCGTGATCTCGGCGATGAACCGCGCCTCCGGCACCTTGTCGGGGTCGGCGTCGTAGACGCCGTCGTACTCGCGTTTGGCCATGAGGATCACCTCGGCGCCGAGCTCGAGCGCCCGCAGGGCCGCGGCCGAGTCGGTCGAGAAGTACGGGTTGCCGATGCCGGCCGCGCAGATGACCACGCGCCCCTTCTCGATGTGCCGCAGGGCGCGTCGCCTGATGTACGGCTCGCACACCGCCTTGATCTCGATCGCGCTCATGACCCGCGTGTCGACGTCCTGGTCTTCGAGGGCGTCCTGCAGGGCGAGGGCGTTCTGCACCGTGGCGATCATGCCGATGTAGTCGGCGGTGGCCCGGTCGAAGCCCTTCGCCGCCGCCGCCACGCCGCGAAAGATGTTGCCGCCGCCCACGACGATGGCGAGCTCGACGCCGCGCTCGCGCACGCGCTTCACGTGATGGGCGATCTCGAGCGTGCGCGCCGGATCGATGGAGTGGCCGTCGCCGGCCAGCGCCTGGCCGCTCAGCTTGAGCAGGACGCGTTTGAAGGGAGCTTGCCCGCCCGCACCGCCTCCGTCGCGCGACCCACCCCCGGCCACGGATCAGTCCTCGGCCGTCTCGCCGAGCTGGTAGCGCACGAATCGTCGCACCTCGACGTTCTCGCCGATCACGCCGACAAGGTCGGTGCGCAGCTGTTCGATCGTGCGGTCCGGGTCTTTGACGAAGGGCTGCTCCACGAGACAGACCTCCTGGAAGAACTTGTTGAGCTTGCCCTCGAGCATTCTCTCGACGACGTTGTCGGGCTTGCCCTTGGCCTGCTCGCGGTAGATGGCCTTCTCGCGTTCGACGACCTCGTCGGGCACCTCGGCGCGCCGCACCCAGCGCGGGCTGGAGGCGGCGACCTGCATGGCCAGATCGTGCGTGAACTCGCGAAACGGCTCGCTGCGCGCCACGAAGTCGGTCTCGACGCCCACCTCGACCAGCACGCCGATCTTGCCGCCGGCGTGAATGTACGAGTCGATGGCGCCTTCGCGCGTGGTGCGCGACGCCTTCTTCTGGGCGGCCGCAAGACCCTTCTTGCGCAGCTCGTCGACGGCCTTCTCGAGGTCGCCGCCCGTGGCCGACAGGGCCTTCTTGCAGTCCATCATGCCGGCCCCGCTTCTGTCGCGAAGCTCCTTGACCATGGCAGCCGTGATGTCAGCCACTACGCCTCACTCTCTTCTTTGGTGCCGGCTTCGCCGGCGGCCCTGCGGGCGGGTTTCGTGGCCGCCGCGCCCTTGCCGGCCTTGCCCTGCTTGCCAGCGGCGGGCTTGGCGGTCTTCTTGGCCGGCGCCTTGGCGGCGGGCATCTCGGCGGCGGGCGTCTCGGCAGCGGGCTGGACCGCTGCGACTTCGGCTTCGGCGGCGACCGCGTCGACTGCCGCGACTTCGGCTTCGACCTCGCTCTCGACCGCCTCGACGACGGCCTCTTCGGCAACGGCGGCGGTCACGACGGCCGCCTCGACGGCCTCGACCGCCAGGTCGTCGACGACGGCGGCTTCGACGACGGCGGCTTTGGCGGCGGCTTCGGCCTGGGCGGCCTCGGCGGCGGCTTCGGCAGCGGCCTCGGGAGCCGCGCCTTCGTCGACCGCCGCTGTCGCCACCGCTTCGGCGACAACCGCTTCGACGACGGCTTCGGCGGCGACCGCTTCGACGGCGGCGGCCTGCGCGACAGCCTCGGCGGCGACCGCGGCGGCGGCGTTGGCGAGCGCGGCCTCGGCCGCGGCCGCGGCCTGTGCCGCCGCGGCCTTCTCTTCGGCCGCTTTGAACTCGGCGAGCACGACCTGCGCGCGGCCGTCGGCGACGGCGCGCGCCATGGCCTTGACGATCACCGAGCACGAGCGGATGGCGTCGTCGTTGCCCGGAATGACGTAGTCGACCTCGTCGGGGTCGCAGTTCGTGTCGACGAGCGCCACGAGCGGAATGCCCAGCTTGCGTGCTTCTTTGACGACGATCGCCTCTTTGCGCGGATCGACCACGAACACGGCGCTCGGCAGGCTCTCCATCCCGGCCACTCCGCCGAGGTTGGTTTCGAGCTTGGCGAGCTCGCCCCGGAGCTTCATCTGATCGCGCGTGGGCAGGACGTCGATCGAGCCCTCGGCGACGAGCTGACGCAGCTCGTGGAGACGCTTGATGCGCTTGGAAAGGGTCGCGTAGTTGGTCAGCAGACCACCGAGCCAGCGCGTCGCGACGTACGGCTGGCCGACCGCCTCGGCCTCTTCTTTGATGGCCTCCTGACACTGCTTCTTGGTGCCCACGAACAGCACGCTGCCGCCGCGCGCGGCGACGTTGCGCAGAAAGTTGTAGGCCTCGTCGATGAGCACGGTGGTCTTCTGGAGATCGATGATGTAGATGCCGCCGCGCTCAGTGAAGATGTAGCTGCGCATCTTGGGATTCCAGCGGCGCGTCTGATGACCGAAGTGGACGCCGCTCTGCAGCAGGTCCTTGATGCTGACCGTAGGCACGGGTGCCTCCTTGGAGGGGTCGGTTATGTTGTACGGTCTGTGCCGACGGAAAAAGCGGCGTGGAACCCCGCTGTGGAGGGGCACCGCCACGCGCCCGGGACCCGTCGGGTCGTGGGTTGGCAGGACAAAACCAGCGCCCCATAGTACCACAAAGCCGCAAGCCGCACGCTCGAGGCCCGGAAACGGGACGTTCGGTCGGGGGAGCCTGCCGAGAGGCCGCCGTCCGGGCGTGTCCGCGTCCTAGAGAATCGTGAGCGCAGGCGGGTAGCCGCCGGCGGACGTTGCCGCCCGCCCCCGCCAGGAGCGGCGAACGCCAGACCTCACCCGATCACGGCCGGTTCGATCTCGTCGCGCAGCCGACCCTTGAGGCGCAGGACCGCCTTGGTGTGCAGCTGCGAGACGCGCGACTCGGTGACTCCCAGGACCTCGCCGATCTCGCGCAGTGTCAGGCTTTCGTAGTAGTAGAGCGCGATGACGATCCGCTCGCGCGGCGGCAGCGCGTCGATCGCGGCCGCCAGGCGGCTCTTCATCTCGGACACGTCGAGCAGCCGCGACGGGTCGGGGCTCTTGGGGTCTTCGATCGTGTCGATGAGCGAGGCCGTGTCGCCGTCTGAGCCGGAGATCGCCCAGAGCTCGTCGAGCGCGACGAGAGAGGTGTTGGAGATCTGCGAGAGCGCGTGATGGAACTCGGCCACGGTGCCGCCCAGCTCGGCGGCGATCTCGGCGTCGGTCGGGGCGCGTTGCAGGCGGTTCTCGAGCCGCGCGCACACGCGCTCGATCTCGCGGGCCTTGCTGCGCACCGAGCGCGGCACCCAGTCGAGCGAGCGCAGCTCGTCGATGATCGATCCCTTGATGCGCGAGATCGCGTAGGTCTCGAACTTGATCTCGCGGCCTGGATCGAACCGCTCGAGCGCCCCGATCAAACCCAGGAGGCCGTAGCTGATGAGGTCGGCCTCTTCGATGTGCGCCGGCAGGCCGCTGCCCATGCGGCCGGCGACGTACTTGACGAGCGGCGCGTAGGCCAGGATCAGGCGGTCGCGAGCCTGCTGGTCGCCGTCGTTCTTGAACCGGCGCCAGAGATCGTTGATCCTGCTCTCGTCGAGACGACCCATTGACGCGACCTTACCCACCGACGTCACCACGTCGCTACTGCCCGCATCGTCGCCCAGGGCGACAACGTCCTCATGCTACCACCACTCTCAGTCTGCCCACATGCCACGCCTTCATCCCGGACGGTGCGCGGCCGTCGCGCCGCAGCCACGTCGCTCACGACCGGGGATGGTGGCGCCGGTGGACGGCCTTCAGGTGCGCGCCGCTCACGTGGGTGTAGATCTGTGTCGTGGACACCGAGCCGTGGCCGAGAAGCTCCTGGATGGCCCGCAGGTCGGCGCCGTTTTCGAGCATGTGCGTCGCGTAGGCGTGCCGGAACATGTGCGGTGAGGCTGTGACGCCGGCGATGCCGGCGTACTTGGCGACGATGCGCCGCACATCCGAGGTGTGCAGCGGCCGGCCGTTGCGGGTGAGCAGGAGGGCGCCCTCGGGCGGCGGGGCGGCGTCGCCGCCCCGCCGCCCGAGGGCGCCGCGCCCCGACGCGAGGTAGCGTTCGAGCGCCTCGGCGGCCAGGTCGCCGAGCGGCACCATGCGCATCTTGCCGCCCTTGCCGCGCACGAGCAGCTCGCCACGCCGTTCATGCACGTCGGCGCAGCCCAGGTCGACCAGCTCCTGGCTGCGCAGGCCGCAGCCGTAGAGCAGCTCGAAGACGAGGCGGTCGCGCAACGCGAGAGCATCGGAGCCCCGCACCGCATCGCAGACCGCGTCGATGTCGGCCGGTCGGAGGGCAGTGCGGCAGCCGGCGGCGGCGGCGTGGACCCGGCAGGTACTGGGCCGGATCGGCGGCGAGCACGCCCCGTTCGGTCAGGAAGCGGCTGAGCGAGCGCGCCGTCGACAGCTTGCGGGCCAGCGTGGCGGGCGCGTAACCGCGCCGGCCGAGGTCGGCGGCAAAGGCCCGCACGGTGCTGCGGTCGAGCCCGTCGAGGGCCATGCCGCGTCGGTCCAGCCACTCGTCGAACTGCGCCAGATCGGAGGCGTACGATCGCCGCGTGGCGGGCGACGTGCCGCGCACCTCGAGGGAGCGCAGGAACTGCCCGATCAAGTCGGCGGTGTCGCCCGGTGTCGGTTGTGTCGGCATCGTCTCCGTGAGCGTCGTCTCGTCCTCAGCCCGCAAGCGCCGCGGCGCGACCCCGCCATCGACACGGGCACGCCGATTCTCTGCCTCGCAAGTTCGCCGCGGCGAGGCTCGCATCCTGCCGACGGGCTCGCGCCTTGCGGCGCCGGCGGGCGTGGCGGTCATCGGGCCGGCTGCCGGCGAGCGCC
This sequence comes from uncultured Actinomycetes bacterium, assembly GCA_963751565.1. GTDB lineage: Bacteria > Actinomycetota > Thermoleophilia > UBA2241 > UBA2241 > Bog-752. The sequence continues at coordinate 584,180 of CAVVVA010000005.1, forward strand.
CCGCACCGCACGGTAGCCAGCCGCCTGGTTCGACTTCGAGAAGACCCTCGATCTCGAGGATGGTCAGCGCCGCCGACACGGTTTCGGGAGCCAGATCGAGCGACCGGCCGAGCTGATCGGCGGTGTGCCGGCCGCGCCGCAGCGCCGCCAGGACACGCCCTTCGGGTCCGTTGCCATCGCGGTCCGTGCCGTCTGCCGCGGCGTCGGCTGCGACATCTGTCGCGCCGTCTGCCGCACCGTCTGCCGCGCAGGCCGCCCTGGGCGATCCGGGGTCGGCGCCGCAGGCGGGGTCGTGCGCTCCATGGTTGGACACACGCCCTCCGTGAGCCAGCCTCGACCACGAGCCTTCGGGCAGCAGGGAAAGGACGTCGTCGGACGATTCGCACAGGTGCGCCCCGTCGCGCAGCAGCCGGTGGGGGCCCGCCGACAGCGGCCGCCCGGCCTCGCCGGGCACGGCCAGCACGTCGCGACCGAGGTCGGCGGCGAAGGCGGCCGTGTGCAGGGCGCCGCTCGTGGCGCCGCCCTCGACTATGACGACGGCGTCCGACAAGCCGGCGATCAGGCGGTTGCGGGCGGGAAACCTCCACGGCTGCGGCGGCAGCAGCCAGCCGTACTCCGAGAGCAACAGGCCGCGCCGGACGACGGCCGCGAACAGGCTCTCGTTGGTCCGTGGCACGGCCAGCCTGACACCGGACCCCAGCACTCCGGCGAGAACGACCGGGACGCCGCGCGCCTGGTCGTCGCCCACGGGCTCGCCGAGGCCTTCCAGCGCCCCGACATGCGCCTGGGCGTCGATCCCCAGCGCCATGCCGGAGACGACGTTGACTCCGGCACGCGCCAGTTCTGCGCCAAGCAGCCACGCCATCTCGAGACCGTAGGGCGATGGTCGCCGGGCGCCGACGATCGCCACGGTCGGCCGCAGCCGCAGGCCCTGGAGCATCGCCCGCCATAGCCGGCCGCGCACAAAGAGGGCCGGAGGAGGGTCGAACAGCTCCCGCAACCCCGGTGGGTACTCGGCGTCGCACCAGCAAACCACGGCCTCGTCTGCAGCCCTCGGGCGGCCGGACGCCGAGCTCGCCGGCCTCGTCTGAACCGGAGCCGCCCCGCAGCGCCCCCACGAGCGCCGACCGGGGCTGCGACGACCACCGCCGCGAAGCTGCCGTGTGTCTTGACGAGCCTGTGCACGAGCCCACGGTCGTAGGCGGCCTGTTCAGCCAGCCAGCGACACAACCGCTGCGCGTCGCTGCCGGAGTCCCCGTACCGCCGCGTCTGGCTCCGGCAGCCCCCATCGGGCGCCGCGGCGGCGACATCGCCGGTCGCCGAGCCTGGACGGCTCTGAAGGCGATCGCCTAGCGCCGGATCCACGACTGCTCGCGGTACGAGAGGCTCTCCGCGACGTGCCGGGGCTGAATGGTGTCGGAGCCCTCGAGGTCGGCGATCGTCTGGGCGACCTTGGTCACCCGGTCGCAGGCGCGCGCGCTCAGACGCATCGTGTCGTAGGCCTGGTCGAGGACTCTGGTCGCCTCAGGTTCGAGCACGCAGAGCTCGCGCAGCCCGCGAGCCGAGAGATGGGCGTTGGCGCTGACGCCCGCGGACGCGAGCCGCACGCGCTGTCGGGCGCGGGCGCGCGAAACTCGCCCACGCACCACCGACGAGGGTTCGCCTTGCGGGTGGTCGCGGCGGTCGCGGCGGGTGAGCCGCGGCACGTCGATGCGCAAGTCGATGCGGTCGAGGAGCGGACCGCTCAGCCGCTGCGCGTACTGAGCGAGGCGATGCTCCGGGCAGCGGCAGCGGCCGCCCTTCTCGCCGCGATAGCCGCACGGACACGGGTTCATCGCCGCCACCAGCATGATGCGCGCCGGGAACGTCAGCGAGGCGAGCGCCCGCGAGATCGTGACTTCGCCGTCTTCGAGCGGCTGGCGCAGGCCTTCGAGCGCCGAGGTGCGAAACTCGGGGAACTCGTCGAGGAACAGCACACCGAGGTGAGCCAGGCTGACTTCGCCGGGGCGCGGCGTGACGCCGCCGCCCACGAGACCGCTCGCCGAGATGGTGTGGTGCGGCGCCCGGAACGGGCGCCGCACCACCAGCGAGACGTCGGGGGGCAGCATGCCGGCGACGCTGTACACCCTCGTCACGTCGATCGCCTCGGCGACCGACAGCGGCGGCATGATCGACGGCACCCGTCGTGCGAGCATGGTCTTGCCCGAGCCGGGCGGGCCCACCATGAGCAGGTTGTGCGCCCCGGCCACGGCGACTTCGAGCACTCGCTTGACCCGGGCCTGACCCAGGACGTCGCCGAGGTCGGCGTCGGTTGCCGGCTCGTTCCGCAGGAGCGTCTCGGGGTTGGGGCGCTCGACGGCGGGGCCGCCGGCGCCCGACATGAGCGCGGCCGCCTCGCGCAGCGTGGCGGCCGGCAGCACGGTCAGGCCGGTGACGAGGGCCGCTTCGCGCGCGTTGGCACTCGGCACGAGCAGGGCCCGCAGACCGCGGCGATGAGCGCTCTGCGCCACGGCGAGCACCCCCGCGACCGGGCGGATCGCGCCGTCGAGGCCCAGCTCGCCGATCGCCGCCGCGCCGTCGAGCGAGCAGCAACTCTGCCCGGTGGCGCAGAGCAGGGCGAGGGCGATCGGCAGGTCGAACGAAGGCCCCTCCTTGCGCACGTCGGCGGGCGCGAGATTGACGGTGATGCGCCGTGAAGGGAACTCGTAGTGAGAGTTGACGATCGCCGTGCGCACGCGTTCGCGGCTCTCCTGCACGGCCGCGTCGGGCAATCCGACGATGGTGAACGCCGGCGCGGCGGCCACCACGTCGGCTTCGACGGCGACGGCATGGCTGTCGAGGCCCGACAGCGCTTCGGTCTGGACGCGGGCCAGCACGCGGGTTCAGGCGCCGGCATCGAAGGCCGCCCGCAGATGGCGGATGCGCGGCGGTCGCTCGAGAGCGTCGATGGCGATGATGTCGAAACGAACGTCGGAGACGCCCGCGAGAGACCGCGGATGGCTGCCCAGCCAGAGCGTGGCGAGACGGGCGATCTGGCGGCGCTTGCGGGGCGTGACCGCGTCTTCGGGCGCGCCGCAGGTGCGCGTGCGGCGCGCCTTGACTTCGATGAACGCCAGCACGCCGGCCCGCCGGGCGATGATGTCGATCTCGCCGCGCCCGACACGCTGATTGACCGCGATGATGCGGTACGCCTGCCGCTGGAGGTACGTCACCGCCAGTCGCTCGGCCGCCCGGCCGAAATCGTGTGGGTCTCGCTGCACGCCGGGCCTCCCTTCTGGTCGAACGTGTCGATGCGCGGATGAGGACTTTGACGACGCTAGCGCGAGCGGCCCAGGCAATGAAGACACGAAACGGGAAGGAGACGGTGACGATCGTCTTTCGTCTACCGTCACCGACCGCCGCCGGGCCCGGCGCCGCGGAGCGGCTCGGGGACCGCCGGCGCGGACCTACAGCTCGAGGTCGAGCTGTTGGTAGGCGACGCTGGCAAACGACAGCCGGTGAAGCTCGCTCACCCCGTGCTCGGCGATGGCCCGCCGGTGGTCGGGGCACGAGTAGCCGACGTGGCGGTCGAACCCGTAGCCTGGGTAGCGCTCGTGGAGCGCGATCATGAGACGGTCGCGCGTGACCTTGGCCACGATCGAGGCGGCGGCGACGGCCGCGGAGCGGCCGTCGCCGCCGACCAGCGCCTCGTGGGGCACGGCGCTCGCCCGCAGCGCGAACCCGTCGACGAAGACCGGCCCGTCGACCGGCCCGAGGAGCGTGAGGGCGCGGTCGAGAGCAAGCAGGTTGCAGTGATGCAGTCCGCGGCCGTCGATCGACGCCGGCGAGAGCGACACGACGGCCAGGCGCCCGGCGCGGGCGAGGACGCCGGCGAAGAGCTCTTCGCGCCGCGCGCGAGTGAGCTTCTTGGAATCGTTCAGCGCCTCGAGCGCGGCGAAATCGGCGGCCGACCAGGAAGCGTACTCGAAGGCGACGGCGGCGGCCACGAGGGGACCCGCCAGACAGCCCCGCCCGGCTTCGTCGGCGCCCGCCACGGTGCCGCCGGCGCCGCGCTGCAGGTCGTGCGCGAACCGCGGGTTCATGCCGGCACTCTAGGCGCCGGCGGCGGTCAGGGCAAGCCGATGCGCGTCACCGGCCAGTAGACGAAGAACGCCTTGCCGATCAGGTCGCGGGCCGGCACCGGCCCCCACACGCGGCTGTCGTCGCTGTCGAGGCGGTTGTCGCCCATCATGAAGTACGTGCCCGGCGGCACCTTGTAGGGCTGGTTGAGCGACCAGGGCTCGGTGATGGTCGAGCCCGCGATGGGCGGCGCGGGGTCGGTCGCCGCGGGCCGGCCGTTCACCTTCGCGACGTAGGGCTCGTTCAGCCGCACGCCGTTCACGTACACGTGCCCATCGCTCAGGGACAGCGTGTCGCCCGGAAGCCCGATCACGCGCTTGATGAACACGACGTGCGTGTCGAGCGGATACTTGAAGACCACGATGTCGCCACGCGCCGGTGTCGTGAAACGGTACAGGAAGCGCGCCACGAGCACGCGGTCGCCGGGCTCGAGGGTCGGCGCCATCGACGGCGACGGAATGCGATACGGCTTGACGACGAAGGCCTGCAGCAGAAAGGCGACGGCGAGCGCGACGACCAGGATGACGCCGTACTCGGCGAACACCCTGCCCGGCGACGATCGGATCGGCCGTTCGGCCGGCGTGGCAGTGGACACGGCCGCGAAGGCCTAGTGCTGCTTCTCGCGCACCCGCGCCTGCTTGCCGACCTTCTTGCGCAGGTAGTACAGCTTGGCCCTGCGCACGTCGCCCACCATCACCAGCTCGATCTTCTCGATCTTGGGCGAGTGGAGCGGAAACGTGCGCTCGACCCCGACGCCGAAGGACTGCTTGCGCACCGTGAAGGTCTCGCGGGCGCCGTTGCCCTGACGCTTGATGACGGTGCCCTGATACACCTGGGTGCGCTGCCGACTGCCTTCGATGACCTTGAAGTGCACCTTTACGGTGTCGCCGGCCTTGAACTGCGGGATGTCGTCGCGCAGCTGTCTGGCTTCGATGTTTTCGATGATCGTCACAGGAGCCTCTTTCGAAAGAAATGCGCGCGGTACTCTACCAGAAGCAGGCGCCGCACGCAAAATCGCCGGGGGCCTCAGCCCAGCTCGAGTCGCTGCCCGCCGCGCAACCTCTCCCGCCGCCAGCGCTCGATGGCGGCATGGTCACCGGACAGCAGCACGTCCGGCACGGCCCAGCCGCGAAACTCGGCGGGACGAGTGAACTGCGGGTATTCGAGAGCGCCGCCGAGGCCCTGTGCGAACGAGTCACCGGCCACGCTGTCGGGGTTCGACACGGCCCCGTCGATCTTGCGCACGACGGCGTCGAGCAGCGCCTGCGCCGCGATCTCGCCCCCCGACAGGACGTAGGGACCGATGGAGACACGGTCGGTGACGAGGTGCGCGACGCGTTCGTCTATGCCTTCGTAGCGGCCGCACAACACGCAGAGATCGCCCCCGGCAAGCTCGCTGGCGAGCGGGTCGTCGAGCTGACGCCCGCGGGGCGTCAGCTCGACGACCCGCCGCGTCTCGGCCACGCGGGCGGCGTCGCAATCGAACACCGCCTCGAGGGCGGCGCAGACCACGTCGATGCGCAGCACCATGCCGGCGCCGCCGCCGTAGGGCGCGTCGTCGACCTGGCCGTGCCGCAGCGGCGTGGAGTCGCGGTAGTCCCACAGGTTCAACTCGACCCCCAGCTCGCGCGCCCGGGCCACGTGGACCTGCTGCGAGAACCACTCGAACGCCTCGGGAAACAGGGTGAAGACGTCGAGCCGCACCTAGAGGAGCCCTTCGCGCACGGAGATCACGCGCCGCTCGCGGTCGACTTCGACGAGCTCCGCCACGAACGGGATGAGCGACCTCGCGCCGTCGGACGCATCGACCTGGAGGATGTCGTGAGCGGGATTCATGAGAACGTCGGTGACCACCCCCAGCTCAACCGCGCCCGACACGACGCGGGCGCCGAGCAGCTCGGAGACCGGGTAGTGGTCGACGCCCTCGTCGAGGCCGGGGCCCGACGCCAGAATGACGGCTCCGTGCAGACCGATGACGGCCTCGCGCGAGTCGACGCCTGCGAGCCTGACGAGCGGCCGCCCCTCAGTGCCGCCGGCGCGCGAGAGCTCGATCTCCTGCGGCTCGCCGGCTCCGGGGCGCTCCATGAAGAACCGCTCTCCTGCGGTCAGATACGCCAGACCTCGAGGGAGCAGATCGAGATAGAACTCACCCCTGAGCCCGTGCGCCCGACCCACACTGCCGCAGGCCCACAGGCCGAGAGCCACGGCGGACCCTCAGTCGAGGATCTCGACGATCGCGCGCTTGCCGTCGCGTACGGCGCTCGCCTTGATGATCGTGCGCAGCGCCCGGGCGATGCGGCCCTGCTTGCCGATCACCTTGCCGACGTCGTCCTTGGCGACCGACAGCTCGAGCACGACGGTCGTGTCCGTCTCGGTGGCCTGGACGTGGACCTCATCGGGGCTGTCGACCAGCGACCTCGCCAGATACTCGAGCAGCTCCTTGAGAACGACGCCCTCTGTCTCGTCCACGGCGCCCATTCCTAGGCGTCGATGCCCTTGATGGCCAGGAGCCGCTTGACGGTGCGCGAGGGCTGCGCGCCCTTGTGCAGCCAGGCGGCGGCCTTGTCGGCGTCGATCTCGATCAGCGAGGGGGTCTGCCGCGGGTTGTACTGACCGATGGTCTCGATCGAGCGCCCATCGCGCGGCGACCGTGCGTCGGCCACCACGATCCGATAAATCGGGTTCTTGGCGCTCCCGACCCTGCTCAGCCTCATACGGACGGCCAACTCATCACCTCTTCCCACAGATGAACGTGAGGCGCTCCCTGCGCCCCGAACGGACGTTCATGATACCACAGCGGCCGGGGCGCCCCGCGGGCGCCACGGCGCCCGCGGGGCGCCCCGGCCGCCGGCGGCGACGGTGCGGCGCCGGTCACTGCCCCCCGAGTCCCGGCAGCCGGCCGAGCAGGCCGCCCTTGGGCCCCGTCATCTGCTTGAGCATCTTCTTCATCTCGCGGAACTGCTTGAGCAGCCGATTGACGTCGGCGACCTGCGTGCCGCTGCCACGCGCGATGCGCTGGCGACGGCTGCCGTCGATCAGGTCGGGGTGGCGACGCTCCTCGGGTGTCATCGAGAAGACGATCGCCTCGATACGGTCCATCTGGCGGTCGTCGATCTGGGCGTTCTTCAGCTCCTTCATGCCGGGCACGCCCGGCAGCAGCCCGATGATGCTCGAAAGAGAGCCCATCTTGCGCACCTGCTTCAGCTGGTCGAGGAAGTCCTCGAAGGTGAAGTCGGCGCGCCGCAGGCGCTCCTCGATGCGGGCCGCCTCCTGTTCCGAGATGTCGGTCTGGGCCTTCTCGATCAGGGTCAGCACGTCGCCCATGCCCAGGATGCGCGAGGCCATGCGATCGGGATGGAAGGAGTCGAAGTCGTCGAGCTTCTCGCCCGTGCTGGCGAACTTGATCGGCTTGCCCGTGACCGCCCGCACCGACAGCGCGGCGCCGCCGCGCGCATCGCCGTCGAGCTTGGTCAGCACCACGCCGTCGATGTCGACGCGCGCCTTGAACTGCTCGGCGGCGTTGACGGCGTCCTGACCGGTCATCGCGTCGATCACGAGCAGGATGTTGTGCGGCTTGACCTCCTTGCGCATGCGCACGAGCTCCTCCATGAGCTCGTCGTCCACGTGCAGGCGGCCGGCCGTGTCGATGATGGCCACGTCGCCCTTCTCGCGGGCAAAGGCGACGCCGTCTCGGGCGATGTCCACCGGGTCGACGTCGGCGCCCGGCGCGTAGACCGGCACGCCGACCCGCTCGGCCAGCATGACGAGCTGGTCGATGGCCGCCGGACGGTAGACGTCGGCGGCGATCAGCACCGGCCGCTTGCCGTCCTTCTGCAGGAACCGCGCCAGCTTCGCGCAGGCAGTGGTCTTGCCCGAGCCCTGCAGGCCGGCCATCACGATGACGGTCGGCGGCCGGCCGCTGAAGGCCAGGCGGGAGTCGCCCGAGCCCATCAGCGCGACGAGCTCCTCGTCGACGATCTTCACGACCTGCTGGGCCGGCGTGAGGCTCTGCATGACCTCCGCGCCCAGGGCGCGTTCCTTGACGTGGTTGACGAACTCGCGGACGACCTTGAAGTTCACGTCGGCTTCGAGAAGGGCCAGACGGATCTCGCGCATCGCCTTGTCGACATCGGCCTCGCTCAACTTGCCGTGACCGCGCAGCTCGCCGAAGACGCCCTGCAAGCGTTCGGAAAGAGAATCGAACATGCTCGAACAGCCTCTTTCGTCGTGGACAGTGGGACCGTACCCACGGGCACTGGATTCTACCGCCCCGGGCGCGAGCGCGAAAAGCCCGGATGCGCCGGACGGCCGATCGGGCGCGGCGGACGCGGCGCCGCGGGCGACGCCGCTCAGACGGCGGTATCGCTCGAGCGGCCGCCCCGCTTGCCCCCGAGCGCGATGGCCCACACGCGATGCGGCGGGCCCGCCCAGGCGGGCTCCCGTTGCGAGGTCAGCCCGAGTCGACCGGCGCGTCGTCCAAGAACAACGCCCGGGCGAACTCGTCGGGATCGAACGGGCGCAGGTCTTCGAGCCTCTCCCCCACGCCGATCAGCTTGATGGGGATGCCCAGCTCCTCGCGGATGGCAATGACGATGCCGCCCTTCGCGCTGCCGTCGAGCTTGGTGAGCACGATGCCGCTCACGTCGACGGCCTCGGCGAACACCTGCGCCTGGCGCAGGCCGTTCTGCCCCGTCGTCGCGTCGATCACGAGCAGCGTCTCGTGCGGCGCGCCGGGAATCTGCTTCTCGATCACGCGGCGCACTTTCGCCAGCTCGTTCATGAGGTTGACCTGAGTGTGGAGACGCCCGGCGGTGTCGACGATCACGACGCCGGCGCCACGCGACCGGGCGGCGGCGATGCCGTCGTAGACGACCGCCGCCGGATCGCTGCCGGCCGCCTGACGCACGATCTCGCAGCCGACCCGCGAGGCCCACTCGGCGAGCTGCTCGACAGCGGCCGCCCTGAAGGTGTCGGCAGCCACCATGAGCGGCGTCTTGCCGAGCTCGTCGAGCCGGAAGGCGAGCTTGCCGATGGTGGTCGTCTTGCCCGTGCCGTTGACGCCGACCATGAGGATCACCGAGGGCTGCCCGGACACGTCGATCAGACGCTCGTCGGGGTCGTCGGGCAGCAGGATTCGGGCGACGATCCCGGCGAGGCGGCCGAGCAGCTCGTCACGGGACGTGAGCTGCCGCTCGGCCGCCTCACGCTCGAGCTGCGCGACGATCCTGACGGTCGCTTCGACGCCGACGTCGGCGAAGATCAGCGCCTCCTCGATCTGCTCCCAGAGCTCGTCGGTGATGCCGTCGAACAGGATGGTGCGAAAGTGCTCGCGGAGCGCTCCGCTCGCCTTGCCGAGGTTGTCGCGCAGCCTGCCGAACACGCCGTGCCGCTCCTGCTCTTCGTGCTCGACCGCGGCCACCGGAAGCTGGGCGGACAACCCCTTGAACGCCTCGTGCCAGTCCACCCTAGGCCCCTCCCGCCTCGTGATCGATCTCTTCCTCGGCCATGCGCGCGCTCACGACCTGCGAAGTGCCGTCGGAGCCCATCGTCACGCCGTAGAGCAGGTCGGCCGCCTCCATGGTGCGCTTCTGGTGGGTGATGATCAGAAACTGAGTCCTCGAGCGGTAGTCACGCACAAGCGAGACGAACAGGCCGATGTTGATGTCGTCGAGCGCCGCCTCGACCTCGTCGAGGATGTAGAAGGGACAGGTCTTCGACAGCAGGAGCGCCAGCAGGAAGGCGAGCGCCACGAGCGATCGCTCGCCGCCGGACAGCAGAGCCAGCTTGCGGCCCAGCTTGCGCGCGGGCTTGACCTCGATGGCGATGCCCAACGGCTCGTCACCCTCACCGGCGACCGTCGCCAGGCGGCCGTCACCCCCCGGGAAGAGGATGCCCACCATGTGCGCGAAGTTGCCCTGCACGACCGCGAACGTCTCGTCGAAGTCGGCTTCGATGCGCTGCGTGAGCTCGACGATGAGCGACTCGGTCTCGTCGAGCGAGCGCTCCAGGTCCCGGCGCTGTTCCCGCAGGAACTCGACGTGTTCCGACAGGCGGGCGCATTCGGCCTCGGCCAGGGGATTGACCGGACCCACGCCGTCGCGGCGGCGTTCGAGCCGCTCCAAACGCTCGCGCAGCGTGGTTGCTTCGTCGTCGCCCTCCGGCCCCTCGAAGGCGCTGATCTCGAGCGCGGCCGCGACCTCTTCGAGTCGCGTCGCGACCTCGACGCGCCGTTCCTCGAGACGGGCGACGGCCACCTGAGCCGCTCCCCGGCCCTCGCTCAGCTCCTCGGCCTCGTGGCGTAACGCCACCTCGTCCTCGGCCAGGCGGCGTGCGGCGACCCTGTCGCGCACCCGCCCCTCGGCCTCGCGCGCCTCGTCGCCGAGCCGTTCGATGAGCGGCTCGACGCCGGCCTGCAACGCGGTGAGCGCCGCGACGACGTCGGCGCAGGCCGCGGCGGCCCCGGGCACGGCCTCGAGCCTGGTTTCGACCTCGCGCAGGCGGGCGCGGACGCTCTCGGCACGGCGCTCGCCGCGGGCGCGCTCGTCGGCGGCGCGCTGCTCACGGGAGCGCCGCTCGTCGAGCTCGATCCGGGCTCGCGTGAGCGCCCCGAGGGTCTCCAGATGCGCCGCCTCCGCCTCGGCGGCTGCCAGCTCGCTGGCCGACACCGCCGCGCGTGCCGCGCCGGCGTCGTTCTCGAGCTCCGCGCCGCGCCGCGCGAGCTCACCGAGCTCGGCGTCGAGAGCCTGGATTTCGGCTTCGGCCGCCGCCCGCGCCTCGGCCAGGCGCCGCGCTCGCTCGCTCGCGGCGCGGTGCTCGACCGCGGCCGCCGCCGCGCCACGCCTTGCTTCGTCTGCGGCCGCCGTGGCCTCCTCCAGCGCCTCGGCGGCGCTGGCGCGGGCGCTCGCGAGCGCCTCGGCGCTCACCCGCGCCCGCGCCTCGGCAGCCGCCTCGCGCGCTTCGCTTTCCTTGAGCGCGTCGCGGCGCTCGGTCAGGGCGTCGACGCGAGCCCGTCGTTCCATGACGAGCGCCGCCGGCACGCCCGCCGCCAGACCGAGCTGCCCGGTCGTCGGCCTGTAGTAGGAACCGTCGCGCGTGACCGCGAGTCCCCCGAAGGAGTCGGGCACCGCCGTCAGGTCGTCGACCACGACCACATCGGCGAGCACCTGGCCGAGGGGCTCTTCGCCGTCCACCCTCACCTTGTCGCTGAGTGGCAGCGCACCGGCAAAGGCAGCCGTCGCCGCGCCACGCGGGCCGCGCGACGCCGCCAGCAACCGGACGAGGCGCACGCCGGCGGTGCGCAGCGCTTCGAGCAGCGACCACTGGTCCTGCCCGCCCGAGACCGCCAGCGTGCCGGGGTATTGGGCGAGCGCGGCTCCGAGCGCCAGCTCGTAGCCGCGTTCGCAGCTCACCGCCGCGGACAGCTCGACCACGCCTGGGTACCGCTCCGCCACGCCCAGCACGGCTGCATCGACCTCGCGCAGCTCGGCAAGCGAAGCGCCGGCGTGTTCGAGATCGGCCTCGACCCCCGCCCGCTCGGCGGCGATCCGCTGCCGGGCCGCGGTCGCCTCGCCGAGCGCGGAGGCGGCGCTCGCGGCCGCGGCGCTCGCCGCATCGGCGGCCGTCTCGGCGACGGCCAGCATCGCGGCCGCCTCATCGAGCGCGACATGGGCGGCTCGCTCGCCCTCGGCAAGCGCGGCGCACGCGCCGTCGGTCGCCGCCGCGTCGACGCCGAGCCGCTCGCGTTCGGCCTCGACCACAGACCGTCGCCGGCCAGCGCGGGCCCGCCGTGCCGCGAGCGTCTCGAGGTCGAGCTCGAGACGCTCGCACGCGGCGCGCCGCTCGCGCAGCGCGCCGCGTGCCGCAGAGAGCCGCGCACCAGCCTCGCTTTGAGCCGCCTCGGCGGCGGTCAGCGCCTCCTCGAACACGTCGAGCCCGGCCGACACGGAAGGCTCGGCCGGCGCGCCGCCGTTCTCGAGCTCGACCGCGAGACTCTGGCGTTCGGCTTCGGCTGCGCGGCGCACCTCGTCGAGCAGCGCGCCGCGCTGTTCGATCAGCCTGCGGCAGCCGGCCAGACGGTCGCCCAGATAGCGCGCCCTGAGGGCGCGCCCGGCGCGCCGCTCGCGTTCGCGGGCGTCGCGCGCGAACGACTCCTCCTCGGCCAGACGCGCCTCCTCAATGCGCGCCAGGCGCTCGGATGTCGCGGCCCTGCGGGCCGCGACCTGGGCGACCGTCTCGCGCTCTTCGGCGAGACGCCGGTCGAGCGCCTCGAGCTCGCCGGCGAGCAGCCGGCCCCGGGTCTCGGCCATCTCGTGCTCGATGCCTCGCAGCGTCTCGGCGGCGTTGGCCTGACGACGCAGCGGCGCGAGCTGCAGGCTCGCCTCGCGCTCGAGGTCATGGGCCCGCTCGAGGTTGCGCCTGACCTCTCGCAGCTTGATCTCGGACCGCTCGCGGCGGCGCTTGTAGCGGCCCAGCCCGGCGGCCTCTTCGACCAGCGCGCGTCGTTCGTGGGGCTTGGCGGCCAGCAGCGTCTCGACCTTCCCCTGGCCGATGATGGAGTGCATCTCGCGGCCGAGGCCCAGCTCTGCGGTGAGCTCGACCACGTCGGTCAGACGGCAAGCCGCGCGGTTGATCGTATAGGTGGTCTCGCCACCGCGTACGACCCGCCGGCCGATGCTCACCTCGGGTGTCGGCACCGACAGCGTGCCGTCCGAGTTGTCGAAGGTGAGCTCGACCTCGGCGGCGGCCGCAGCGCGGCGCCCGTCGCTGCCGGCGAAGATGACGTCCTGCATGGACGTGCCGCGGATGCTCGTGGGACTCTGCTCGCCGAGCACCCACATGACGGCGTCGGCGATGTTGCTCTTGCCGCTGCCGTTGGGCCCGATCACGACGGAGACGCCGGGTTCGAAGACCAGCTCGGTCTGACGCGAGAACGACTTGAAGCCCTTCATGCGCAGCGAGCGCAGGTACACCCTCGGTTACACCCCGCCGTCTAGAGAGGAACGTTCTGATCGGGGCGCCCGGTGCGGTTCGTCGTCGCCGGCGCCCCAGGCAGCCTCGCCGCCGGTCGCCTCGAGAGGGGGCTCGTCGGCGAGCGGAGCCTCGACCGCGCGCGCCTCGTGGACCGCGGCCTGTGGAGGGCCGTCATCGGCCGGCGGAGCCTCGAGCTCGCCGTCGCCGGCGACGGCCGCGCTTGCCTTAGCCTCGCGCTCGTCGCCTGCCGCCGGCAGCCCGGCCGTCTCGACTGCGGCGGTGTGCCTGCGGCGGCCCCTCAGGCGCACCCGCCGGCGCTTTGGCTTGCCGGCGCCGGCCAGCTCACGCAGCGCCTCGGCGGCGGCATCCTGCTCGGCGCGCTTCTTGCTGGCCCCCACCCCGCGCCCTACCGGAAGACCGTCGACCACCGCCTCGAGCACGAACTCGCGCGCGTGCGGCGGGCCGATCGTCTCGACCAGCCGGTAGGCGACCGAGCGGCCCGTCTTGGCGAGCTGTTCCTGCAGCTCGGTCTTGAAGTCGACGTAACTGCGTTCGGCAAACGAGATGTGTTCGGTGAACGCTTCGATGACGGCGGGACGCACCACGTCGAGACCGTAGGTGAGGTAGATGGCCCCGATGAGGGACTCGGTCATGTCGGCGAGGATGTTCTCGTTGCCGACGAGCTGGTCGAGCTCGGCCTGCTCGTGGCCGGCGCCGAAGCGGCGCACGAAGGCCGGCAGTCCCAGTCTGGTGGCGACCTTGGCGCAGGTGGCGCGGCTGACGACGTAGGCGCGCAGCCGCGCGAGGCTGCCTTCGGAGTGCTCGGGAAAGCGGCGATACAGCTCGGTCGTCACGGCGAGGCTGAGCACGCTGTCGCCGAGAAACTCGAGACGCTCGTACGAGTGGCCACGCTCCGCCACCCATGACGAGTGCGTGAAGACCTGGCGCAACAGCCCGTCGTCGAGCTGCTCCGCCAGAGCCAGCAGACGCCATACCATCTGTCTGTTCTCCCCTATGGAAGAAGGGCCGGCTCCCGGAAAGATCGAGCAGGAGGCAGCCCCACTGCTTCGGCGTGACCGGCCCGCGGCCGATCGCGAAAACTAGTTCAGCCGCCCCATGACGAAATCGACGGCGTCGCCGACCGTCTTGATGCCGGCGGCCTCTTCGTCTGAGATCTTCATGCCGAACTTGTCTTCCATGGTCATGACAAGCTCCACGAGGTCGAGCGAATCGGTCTCGAGATCCTCCTGGAAGCGCGCCTCAGGCGTGACCTTGTCTTCGTCGACGCTCAGCGTCTCGACGAGGATCGATTTGACCTGCTCGAAAACTTCTTCCCTCGTCATGCACGAACCTCCGGCTCAAGATTTGCGGCTACTCTACCAGAACGCCAAGGCGGTGCAACACGACCCAAGACGCCGCCGCGGCGCTCGTCAGCCGGACGCGGCGGGCTGCTCGGCGTCGGCGCCCAGACGCCGCGCGATCGTCGGCAGCAGGTCGCTCGTCACGCCCCGCGAGGCCGTCCGGATGGCGTTGGCGACACCCTTCGCGTGGGAGCTGCCGTGGCCGACGATCATCGGCCGCCGCAGGCCCAGCAGGTAGGCGCCCCCGTACTGCTCGGGGTCGAGCGCCTCGCCGATGCGCTTGAGGTCGCGCGACATGATGGCGGCGCCGATCTTGGCGCGCAGGGACCCGAGCACCGCGTTGCGGATCTCGCCCACGATCGTGCGGGCGGTGCCCTCGAACACCTTCAGGGCGACGTTGCCGCTGAAGCCGTCGGCGACGATGACGTCGACGGTGTGGCGCGTGAGATCGCGCCCCTCGACGTTGCCGAAGAAGTTGATCTGCGGGTCGGCGGCCATCAGCTTGTGGGCTTCGATCACGACCTGGGTGCCCTTGGTGGGTTCCTCGCCGATCGACAGCAGCCCGACGCTCGGCCGCTCGATGCCCAGCATCTCCTGGGCGAACACCTGGCCCAGGATGGCGAACTGGCGCAGCGCCTCGGGCCGTACCTCGGCGTTGGCGCCGGCGTCGAGGAAGACCACCGGCATGGGCACGGCCGGCAACAGCGTGCACAGGGCCGGCCGCAGGACGCCCCGTATGCGGTGCAGGTGCAGCAGACCGGCCGCCAGGGCCGCGCCGGTGTTGCCCATCGACACGAAGGCGTCGGCGCGGCCGTCCGCCACGAGGCGGGCGGCAACCACGAGCGACGACTGCGGACGGCCGCGCACCGCTTCGACCGGCTCGTCGCCCGAGCCGATCCGGTCGGCGGCCGGCACGATCTCGATGTGCCGGTGACCGCCCGCCGGCAGAAGCTCGCGCAGGGTGTCCTCGGGCCCGACGAGCAGGACGTGGAGCAGCTCGCCGGCCGCCTCGAGGGCGCCCTCGACCACGACCTCGGGCGCCCGGTCGCCGCCGAGGGCGTCGACCGCCACGCGCACTACGACGCCCGGCTGCTGGGCGACCATCGCCGCCTGGATGTCGTGAGGGGTGAGAACCTTGCCCAAGAAGGTCTTACCGACTGAGATCGTCGACCAGACGGTCGAGGTCGATGTTGGCGGAGATCTCGTCGGCGATGAGCCCGATCTTGCGCTTGTCGTGAACGCCCAGCCGCCCGAACAGCCGCCGGATGCCGTCGCTGGCGGTGACGGTGTCGGTCGCCACCGAGACGATCGCCACACCGAGCTCCTCGGCGCGGGCGAGCACCGTCGCGCTGGGCACGTAGCTGCCGGTCAGCACGATGGCCACGGTGGGCGTCTCGAGAGCCGCCAGGACGATCTCCGCCCGGTCTCCGCCGACCACCACCACCTTGTCGGCGGTGCTGCGGAAGTAGCGCATGGCGTGCTCGGGGTTCATCGCCCCGATCAGGCAGGTCTCGGCCATCGCGTCGCCGTGCTCCTCGCCGCAGATGTAGGTCGCGCCGAGCGCGGCGACGATCTCGGCGACGCTCACCGCGGCGAGCCGCCGGCTGGCCGGCAGCACGCCGTACGTCGCGATGTCCTGCCCTGCCAGGAACCGCGCGTACTCGCCGCGCACGAGAGCCAGGCGCGACTCGGGGACCATGTTGAAGACCGCTCCCAGCAGTCGCGCCTTGAGGCCGTCCTTCACGTAGCAGATGTCGTCGAGCAGGCGTGCCCCGGCGAAGCGGGCCAGGATGATCGCCCCGAGGTCGAGCCGGGCCACCACGTCGGCGCCGCTGGCTCTTAGGAACCGGCCCTGCCAGATCTCGCCCAGACCCTCGCAGACGACGAGGTCGCGCCCCTCACGCACACGCTCGAAGGCGCCCGCCACCCGCGCCAGGGTGTCGACGTCGGAGCCGGCCAGCACCTCGTGCAGGGCGCCCTCGTCGAGGACGACCGGGCAGAGGTCGGAGAGCGGGGTGTCCAGACCGAGCACATCGGCCACGAAGCGCACGTCGTCGTCGACGAGCTCGCCCGACGAGCCCTGCGGCATGATGCCGACCGGCTTGAAGTAGCCGGCGTCGAGGCCGCGGGCGCGCAGCGCCAGACACAGGCCCACCGAGAGGGTGGTCTTGCCCCCGCTCCCCTCGGTCGACGCGATGTACAACGATCTCATGTCGACAACCCCCGGCTCAAGGACGGCAACCCCCGGCTCAAGGACGGCAACGGGATCGGACCGAGCTCCGCTACTTCTTCTTCTTCTCGACGTCGAGGGCGATGACCTCGCGGCCCTTGTAGGTGCCGCACTTGGGGCAGGCACGGTGGGGCAGCTTGGGGCTCTTGCACTGCGGACAGAAGCTCGTCGTCTCGACGCTGAGCTTGTGCTGAGCCCGGCGCGAGTCGCGCTTGCTCTTTGAGGTCTTTCTCTTGGGAACTGGCATCGGGTCTCATTTCTCGATTCGCGGACGCTCTACTCTACCGTCGCCGCGTCCGTCTGTCCAAACAGTCGGGGCGCGCACTCTCGCGCCGCTGCCTTCAGTGGCCGTGTCCGCCGGCCGCGTCGTTCAAGTTGGCGCCGCACACCGGGCACAGCCCGCGACATTCCCTGCGGCAAAGGATCTGCGCCGGCAGCGCCTCGGCTACGGCGTCGCGCACCCAGCGTTCGACGTCCAGGACGTAGCCCCGCACGTAGGGCTCGTCGTCGCCGACCACGGACTCGCCGTCGGTCACGTACTCGACGCATGCCACAGGCAGGTCGAGCGACGCCTCGGCAAGACACCGCTGGCACGGACCCCTCACCACCGCCACGCCGTCGCCGCGCAGCGTCATGCGCCGACCTACGCGCGACACGTGAAGCTCGAGATCGATCCCCCCGCCGGCGACCTCGTACTCGAGCCCGCTCAGAGAGAACGGGGCCGCGTCGCAGAAGAGCCGTCGCTCAGCTTCGCTGCGCTCTCCGAACGGGAGCGACCGCATGTTGAACAGGCGCATGTCCGCCGGCGCCTCAGCCGGCCGCCAGGCCGGCCGTCACGGTCAGTCCTGCGGCTCCGGCCCGATCGCCGGAGTCTGCAGGCGCTCGCGCCCGCGGCGCACGGCCGCCAGGAACTTGTCGAGGTTCACCTCGAGGTTGCCCAGCACTTCGTCGGCATAGTCTTCGGCGCCCAGTCGTATCTCGCGCTCGCGCTCACGGGCGTCTTCGACGATCTCGTGCGCCTGACGCTCGGCGACCCGCACGATCTCCTCCTGCGCGGCCATCTGCTCGGCCTTCTCGTGAGCCTCGGAGACGACGCGCTCGGACTCCTGTTTGGCCTCGGCCAGCATCTCCTGACGTTCCTTGACGATCCAGCGCGCCTGCTTGACCTCTTCGGGGATGGTGGAGCGCATCTGGTCGAGCAGGTCGTAGATCTCCTCACGATCGATCATCACGCTGTCGGTCAGGGGAACAGAGCGCGCGTTGTGAATGAGGTCGTCCAACTTGTCGATCAGAACCAGCACATCCATGCGGACCTACCTCTCCTTGAGGCGCTTACGCCTTTCGCGGGAACAGCTCGGCGAAGCGCCGGGCCACCGCCGGTGGCACCAGATCGTCGACCGACCCGCCGAACGTGGCGATCTCCTTCACACCGCTCGAGCTCAGAAAGCTGTGCTCGGGCGAAGCCATCATGAAGACAGTTTCGATGTCGGGGGCCAGCTTCCTATTGAGCTGGGCCATGGCGAATTCGTATTCGAAGTCGGAGATGGCGCGCAGACCCTTGAGAATGACGTTGGCCTCCCAGCGCTGCGCGAATTCGACGACGAGCTCGTTGAAGGTGTCGACGTACACGTTTGGATGGTCGGCGAGCGCCTCGCGCAGGAACGCGGCGCGCTCGGCCGAGGTGAACATCGTCTGCTTGCGCGTGGGGTATTCGATGAGCCCGACTACCACGCGCCGGAACGCGTGCGCGCCGCGAGTGATGATGTCGAGGTGACCCACCGTGACCGGATCGAAGGTCCCCGGACAGATCGCTGTGACGTTGCTCGGCACGCTCAAGACCTCGCTTGCAGGAAAGTGACCCGCGTGTCGCCGTAGAGCCTCACGCTGCTCTCCACGAGCGACAGGCTCACGGCCTGATCTCTGGCCGTCTCGACCACCACGACCGCACCCGGCGAAACCACCGCCGGCAGCCGTCCCGCCAGTTCGGGCTCGACCGCCGGATACAGCGCGTACGGCGCGTCCACGAGCACGAGATTATACAGTCTCGCGCCGGCAGCGTCAGCCCTGAGCGCCCGACGGTAGTCGGCGGCACGCACACAAACGACCTCCGCCGGCGCGCCGACCCGGGCGAGGTTCTCACGCAGCACTCGGACGGCCGCCGGCGCGCGCTCCACGAACGTGCACGAAGCCGCGCCACGCGACAGCGCCTCGATGCCGAGCGCGCCGCTGCCGGCGAACAGGTCGAGGACGGCCAGGCCGGCGAGCGGACCCGCGTCGGTCGCCGTGAGCGCTGCGGCGCCGCCTGCGACGCCACCCGGCAGCGACGCGAGCACGTCGAAGATCGCTTCGCGAACGAAATCCGAGGTGGGCCTCGTGGCGCGGCCGGCCGGCGCCGCCAGGCGCCGGCCGCGCCACGCGCCGCCGACGACGCGCATCAGCCCGCCCGCCCGACTGTCGTCACGATGATCGCCGCACCTCCACGTCTGGCCGCCGCCGGTCGCCGCAGCCTATCCTACCGGTTCGTCCGGCCGGCGTTCACGGCCCGGGCCACGCCCGGCTCCGCTGGCGACCGCGGCGCCCGCACCCGACGGCGCCGGCGGCGCTAGTCGCGGCCGAGCACCACAGGGCTTGCCCGGGGCGGCTCGTCTCCGATGGTAAACGCGTCGCGCAGCAGCAACGCGGCGGCGGCGCGCGCGTCGCGCCGCCGCGCGTGGACGCGCGCCAGAGTCTGACCCGCGGTCACAGCCTCGCCGGGTTTGGCGCTCACCACCACACCGGCCGCCGGGTCGACCTCGTCGTCGACCCGGCTGCGCCCCGCCCCCGCGAGCTGCGCCGCATGGCCGACACTCCGCGCATCGACCGAGCTCACCCAGCCGTCGCGCCGGGCCGTGACCTCGTCGCACGCCAGCCGGTGAAACTCTCCGGGCTTGAAGCTCCCGCCCTGCACGGCCACCCATCGCTCGAACCACTCGGCCGCCCGTCCGCCGGCGAGCGCGCGCTCCGCGCGCGCTCGCCCCTCGCTTTCGTCGACCCCCAGATCGGCCAGCGCGAGCAGCGCGGCGGCCAGCGTCAGGACGACCTCGCGTACGTCGTCCGGCCCGCCGCCGCACAGCACCTCCCAGGCCTCCTCGACCTCGAGCCGGTTGCCGACGCTGCGGCCCAGCGGCGCCGCCATCGACGTGTAGACACAGGTGACCTTGCGACCGTAGCTGTCGCCGATCAGCCGGCACAGGGCGCCGAGCGCCGCCGCCTGCTCGACGGTCTTCATGAAGGCGCCCGCGCCGACGGTCAGGTCGAGCACCACGGCCGACGTGCCGGTGGCGATCTTCTTGGCCATGATGCTGGCGGCGATCAGGCCGTCGCTGTCGACCGTGGCGGTGACGTCGCGCAGCGCGTAGAGGATGCGGTCGGCCGGCACCAGACGCTCGCTCTGGGAGACGACGGCCACGCCGATGCGCTCGAGCTGCCGCAGAAAGTCGCCCTGCGAAAGCTGCACCCGAAAGCCGGGGATCGATTCGAGCTTGTCGAGCGTGCCGCCCGTGTGGCCGAGGCCGCGACCCGACATCTTCCCGAACAGCGCCCCGCACGACGCCACGAGCGGCGCCAGCACCAGGGTCACCTTGTCGCCGACGCCGCCGCTCGAGTGCTTGTCGAGCACCGGGCGGCCCAACACGGAGAGATCGAGAACCTTGCCGCTGTCGACCATGGCCCGCGTGAGGCCGAGCGTCTCATCCGGCGTGAAGCCGCGCAGGACGATCGCCATGAGGAGCGCGCTCGCCTGGTAGGCGGGGATCGAGCCGTCGACGACGCCCGCGACGAAGGCGCGCAGCCGCTCCTCGTCTAACTCCTCGCCGTCGCGCTTGCGGGCGATGATGTCGTTCACCACGTCGATGGTCACGCCCCGTCCTTTCGATCGCGCGCTAGGAAGCCGGCGCCGGGTGCGAGTCCGGCGACGAAGGCGGCGGCAAGCGCACCCAGGCCGCGCTCGAGCCCCGCGGCGAGCCGCGCCCCGGCGGCCAGGACCTCGGCGTGGTCGAGCGCCGCCCCCGACACGTTGGTCACGAGCGAGAGCACGCAGACCGGCACACGCCGGCGAGCCGCGGCGCGCACCTCGGTCGCGGTCGACATGCCCACGACGTCGCCGTACCCGGACAGCCAGGCCGCCTCGGCACGCGTCTCGTAGTGAGGCCCCGGAACGGCGACGTAGCGTCCCGGGCGCGCCGCCAGCGCGGGCGCCAGGGCGGCCGCCAGGCGCAGCGCCCCGGCGGCGTCGGTCACCGGCAGCACGGGCGGTTCGTCGACGAGCTCACCCTGCAGGTCGACGACCTGCGTGACGACCACCGCCGTGCCCACCTCGAGCGTCTGGTCGAGGGCGCCCGAGGCGTTTGTGAGCAGCAGCGCCCGCACGCCCCACTCGGCCAGATCGTCGATCGGGCGAGAGAGCTCCGCGGCGCTCCAGCCTTCGTAGAGATGCGCGCGCCCGCAGGCCAGCAGTACCCGCAGCCCGGTCCGGCCGTCCGGCGCCCACCGAGTCACCACGAGGCGGTTGGGGTGGCCGGCGACGGCAGTCGTCGGCCACCCCAGCTCGGCGTAGCCGATCTCGTCGATCACCTCGGCGCCGTCGGGCACCACGGCCAGGCCCGAGCCGAAGACGATCGCCAGGTCGCCCTGAGGCGGTCGCGCGGTCACGGTCGCCCTCGTTCCGGCGCGCCTCGTACGGAGCCTCCCCGCCGCGCTGCCCGGCTCATGGGATGACCGACCCGCCGAGCGACGGCTCGAGGCCGGTCAGACGCCGGTATGCGGTCGCTCCGACGTCCTCGAACAGCCCGTCGTAACGGCCGCCGCGCAAACCGCACGCCAGCAGCGGCGCGTACTCGCGGGAGTGGTCGGTGCTCTGCGTCGTCGGATCGACGCCGTGGTCGGCGCACCAGATCGCAACGTCGCCGTGGGCGAGCTCGGCGAGCAGGCCCGGCACCGCCTCGTCAACCTCCTTCAGGCCGGCGGCAAAGCCGGCGACGTCGTTGCGGTGTCCCCACGTCTGGTCGAAATCGACCAGGTTGGCGAACAGCAGGCCGTCCGTCATCGTGGCCAGATGGCGCCGGCAGGCGGCCAGCCCCGCCGCGTTGCTGGTCGTGTGGTCGTCGACGTCGACGCCGCGCTGCGCGAAGATCTCACCGATCTTGCCGACGCCGATCACCGGCACGCCGGCATCGTGCAGCAGATCGAGATACGTCGGACCGATCGGCGGCAGCGAGAAGTCGCGGCGACGCGGCGTGCGCTCATAGAGGCCCGACACGCCCGCGAACGGCCGCGCGATCACGCGACCCACCGCGTGCCGGCCGCTCAGGATGCGGCGCGCGATCAGGCACCACTCGTAGAGCAGCGCCGGCGGCACGACGTCCTCGTGACAGGCCACCTGAAACACCGAGTCGGCCGACGTGTACACGATCGGGCGACCGGTGCGCACGTGTTCGTCGCCGAGCTCGTCGAGGATCGCCGTGCCCGACGCCGGCCGATTGCCCAGCACGCCGCGGCCGATGGTCCGCGTGAACGGCTCGATCACCTCGGCGGGAAAGCCGCCGGGATAGGTCGGAAACGGACGTTCGAGCGCCAGGCCCATCATCTCCCAGTGGCCGGTGGTCGTATCCTTGCCGGCGCCACGCTCGAGCAGGCGCCCGTAGGTCGTTCCCGGGCGTGGCGCTCCGAGCGGCAGCCCGACGACCTCGCCCAGACCGAGCGCGGCGAGGTTGGGCAACGCCACGTCGCTGCGCTCGAGCACGTGGCGCAGAGTGTCTGAGCCGCGATCGCCGTACGCGTCGGCGTCGGGCGCTTCGCCGGCGCCGACGCCGTCGAGCACGCACACGAAGACCCTGGTCACTCGGCCGCCCTGCCGGACTCTCCGGCGCCGGCGGGAGCGTCGGAGCCCGGTCCCATGGGACGGCGCCGCCGGGCGCGTGGATGTGTGCTGTAGAACACCTCGCGCAGATGGTCGGCGGTCACGTGCGTGTAGATCTGGGTGGTCGCGATGTCGCTGTGGCCGAGCATCTCCTGCACGCTGCGCAGGTCGGCGCCGCCTTCGACGAGATGCGTCGCGAAGCTGTGCCGGAAGGTGTGCGCGCTCGCTCTGCCCTCGAGGCCGACGCGTTTGAGCGTGCGGCGCAGCACGTAGTCGAGACCCTGACGGGTCAGGGGGCCGCCGCGCGCGTTCAGGAACAGCTCGTCGCGGCGGCGGCCGTGAGCGAGAAGGCGGCGGCCGTGAGCCGCGTAGCGGCTCACGGCCGCCGCCGCATACGAGCCCAGCGGCACCACGCGCTCCTTGTCGCCCTTGCCCAGGCAGCGTACCAGACCGCCCTCGAGATCGACGTCGGTCACCCGCAGCGTGACGATCTCGGTGGCCCGCAGACCACAGCCGTAGAGCAGCTCCAGCAGCGCCAGGTCGCGCTCCGCGAGCGGCCCCTCGAGCGGCACGCCGCCGAGCACCTGCTCGATCTCTGTGACGTCGAGCACGCGCGGCAGGCCGTGAGGGTGCCGCGGGGTCGTGAGCCTTGCAGCCGGGTCGGCCGCGAGGCTCTTCTCGCGCACCAGATAGTGGTAGAGGCCGCGCACGGCCGCCATGCGCCGCGCCACGCTGGTCGTGGCGCCGTCGCCGCCGGCGCCGGCGAAGTAGCGATAGACGTCGTTCTCGCTCGCCTCGAAGACCGTCGCGCCGGCAGGCGCCGGTCGCGGTTCGCGACTCGCCTCGGCGGTCCCTCGCGCGCCCGTCCGGCTCGCGAGCCAGGCCGCGAACCTCACCAGGTCGCGCCGGTAGGCGGCGACCGTGTTCGGACTCAGCGCGCGCTCGAACTCGAGGTAGGCCAGGTACTCCTCGACGACCGGATCGGGCGCCTCCCCCGACGACTCGCCGGGCAGGGCGCTCGTGCGCGGGACGCTCACTCCGTCGCGGCCGCGGCCGCCGGCAGGAGGGCATGCAGCAGCCGGTAGGCTTCGCCGAGGCATTCGACCGGCAGGTACTCGTCGGGCGAGTGGACCTGCTCCATGCCAACGCCCAGGTTGACGCTCGGCAGCCCGGCGGCGTTGTAGACGTTCACGTCGGAGCCGCCGCCACTCGCCCGGATGCGCGGCTCGAGACCGGTGTCGCGCAGGGCCGCCGCGGCGATGCGCACCGGCAGGGCGTCGTCGGCCAGAGCGAACCCCGCAAAGGCGTCGCGCACGGTGACCTCGACGTCGATGCCGGCGAGTCCGGCGGCGAGGTGCGCCGCATCGACCATGTGCGCGATCTGAGCGGCCAGCAGCGCAGCATCGTGGCTGCGCGCCTCGCCCTCGATGCGGCAACGCTCGGGCACGACGTTGACGGCGCTGCCGCCGCTGATCAGGCCGACGTTGGCCGTGGTCGTCTCGTCGATGCGACCGAGCCGCATGGCGGCCACGGCCGCGGCGGCCGCGGCGATGGCGCTGCGGCCCTGCTCCGGGGCGATGCCGGCGTGCGCCGCGACCCCGTGGAAGTCGGCGGCCACCATCTTCTGCGACGGCGCCCGCGTGATCACGTCGCCGACCGGCCCGCTGCTGTCGAGCACAAAGCCGGCGCGCGCGCCGAGGCGCGCGAGATCTAGCGCCTTGGCGCCGCGCAGGCCGATCTCCTCGCAGGTCGAGAACACGACGGCAAGGCCGCAGGGCGGCGGCGACGCGGCGAGGTCGGCGAGCAGCGCGAGCAGCGCCGTGCAAGCCGCCTTGTCGTCGGCGCCGAGGATTGTGTCGCCGGCGCTGCGCACCACGCCGCCCTCGACGACGGCCTTGATGGGACCGCTCACCGCGACCGTGTCCATGTGGGCCGCCACGACGATCGGCGTGCCGCGCCCCTCGCCCGGTACCTGGACGGTGATGTTGCCGCTGTCGGAGCCGGTGAGCGCGCCGCTGTCGTCCTCGACCGGGTCGAGCCCGGCGTCGCGCAGAAGACCGATGATGAAGTCGGCGACGGCCCGCTCGTGACCCGACGGCGAGGGAATCTCGACCAGCCGCACGAACAGGTCGAGCAGGTCGTCTACGACTGCGCCCACGACTCCTCCAGTTCGCCCTCGCGTTCGTTGTGAAAACGGGCCGCCGCACCGACGAAGTCGCGAAACAGCGGCGCGG
This sequence comes from uncultured Actinomycetes bacterium, assembly GCA_963751565.1. GTDB lineage: Bacteria > Actinomycetota > Thermoleophilia > UBA2241 > UBA2241 > Bog-752. The sequence continues at coordinate 608,990 of CAVVVA010000005.1, forward strand.
GACGGTTGGGCCGCGACTTGAACTCGGGGTGGAACTGCGACGCCACGAAGAAGGGGTGATCGGGCAGCTCCACGATCTCGACGAGGCGGCCGTCGGGCGTCGTACCGGAGACCACGAGACCGGCCTGCTCGATCCGCGGTCGCAGCGTGTTGTTGACCTCGAACCGGTGCCGGTGGCGCTCGCGGACTTCGTCGCAGCCGTAGGCCGCATGCGCCCTGGTGCCCGGGACGAGGCGCACCGTCTCGCCGCCCAGGCGCATGGTGCCGCCCATGTCCTCGACGCCCTTCTGCTCGGGCAGCAGATCGATCACCGCGAACGGCGTCTCCTCGTCGAACTCCCAGGAGTTCGCGCCGGTCATGCCGCAGACGGTGCGCGCGAACTCGATGACCGCGCACTGCATGCCCAGGCACACGCCGAGGTAGGGCACGCGGCGCTCGCGACAGTACTGGATGGCCTCGATCTTGCCCTCGATGCCGCGCATGCCAAAGCCGCCCGGCACGATCACGCCGTCGGCGCCGCCGAGTCGCTCGGCCACGGTGTCCGGGGTAAGCTCCTCGGAATCGACCCACAGGATGTGCAGCTGCCGGCGGTGGTGGATGGCCGAGTGCTTCAGGGCCTCCCACACCGACAGGTAGGCCTCGTGGAGCTGGACGTACTTGCCGACGAGCGCGATGGTGACCGGCTCATGGCAGGCGTCGATGCGTTCGACCAGCGAACGCCACTCCTCGAGCTCAGGCTCGCCGCCGGAGAGACCGAGCTTGCGCACCACGAGCTCGTCGAGCCCTTCGTCGTGCATGAGCAAGGGCACCTTGTAGATGTCGTCGACGTCGCGCGCCGACACGACCGCCTCGGGCTCGACGTCGCAGAAGAGGGCGATCTTGTCGCGGATGCCGCGCGTGAGCGCTTCTTCGGAACGGGCGACGATGATGTCGGGCTGGATGCCGATCTCGCGCAGCTCGGCGACGCTGTGCTGCGTGGGCTTGGTCTTGGGCTCGCCGACCACCCCGATGACCGGCACCAGCGTGACGTGGACGTACAGCACGTTGTCGCGCCCGATGTCCTTGCGAAACTGACGGATCGCTTCCAGGAACGGCAGGCTTTCGATGTCGCCGACCGTGCCGCCCACTTCGGTAATCAGCACGTCGACCCCGAGCTTCTGGGCAAGCCGGTGCACGCGGCTCTTGATCTCGTTCGTGATGTGGGGGATCACCTGGACCGTGCCGCCGAGAAAGTCGCCGCGGCGCTCCTTTTGGATCACGGCGTTGTAGATGCCGCCCGTCGTGATGTTGGAGTCGCGCTCGACGAACTCGTCGATGAAGCGCTCGTAGTGGCCCAGGTCGAGATCGGTCTCGGCGCCGTCTTCGGTGACGAACACCTCGCCGTGCTGGAAGGGGCTCATCGTGCCGGGGTCGACGTTGATGTAGGGATCGAACTTCTGGTTTGCGACCTTGAAGCCGCGGGCCTTCAGCAGCCGCCCGATCGACGCCGCCGTGATGCCCTTGCCGAGGCCGGACACCACGCCCCCGGTCACGAAGATGTGCTTCGCCATGCCCCCCGCCTTGTGGCCCGCGGCCACGTCGTCGTTGCCGGGTCGTGTCGCGGGACCCCCACGGTCGCCGACGCAGAACCTCTGAAGCCGGGCCCGCACGATCGCCGCACACGCCGGCGCCCGGCGCCCGGGCGGCCGCGCCGCGCCGCCGCCCACGGCGGCCACGCAGCGGCACGCCGCGCAGGCGTCGCGAGAGTCGAATCGGCGGGTGGTGGGCTCTGCCCGATGCATGCGGGCCGTCACGAGTGGCTGTCCGGCGAGCCCTGTCGTCACTTCGGGGAGCAAGTATACCAAAGGGCCCGGCGCCGACAAGGATGCGGCCGCGCCGGATGGGCGGCGTGATGTCGCGGGGGAGCGGTTCGCCCGAGCGCGGGCCGGCAGGCTATGTCGTGCGCGTCGAGCGCGCCCGCTCGAGAAGCCCGCGGGCGTGCTCGCGGGCGGTGAGGTCGCCACGCTCCCCGCCGAGCATGCGCACCAGCTCGTCGAGACGGTCGTCGCCGACGACTTCGGCGACGACCGTCTCGGTGGTGTCGGCCTGGGCGTCGGTCAGCTTGGTGATCACGAAGTGGCGCTCCGCGAAGACGGCCACCTGGGGAAGGTGGGTGATGCAGACGATCTGGGTGGCGGTGGCGAGCGCCGCCAGGCGCTCGCCGAGGACGGTCGCCGTGACGCCGCCGATGCCGTTGTCGACCTCGTCGAAGATCAGCGTGCGGACGTCGTGTCCCAGGTGCACGAGGCTCTTGATGGCCAGCATGGCGCGCGAGAGCTCGCCGCCCGAAGCCGTCTCGCGCAGCGGGCGCGGTGGCACCCCGGGGTTGGCCGAAAAGACGAACTCGGCTTCGTCGGCGCCACGCGGACCCAGTGCTTCGAGAGTTTCGCCGCGCGGCTGCAGGATGACGTCGAAGCGCACGTGCGGCATGGCCAGGCCGCGCAGCTCGTCGGCCACTCCGGCGCCGAAGGCGGGCGCGGCCGCCGCGCGCGCCGCGGAGAGTCGCGCGGCCAGTGCGGCGGCTTGGGACTGCGCGCGGTCGAGCCTGGCCGCGAGATCGGACTCGTCGGCCGCCAGCCTCTCGAGCGCGACGAGCCGCTCGCTCGCCGCGGCCGCGTGGGCGATGACCGCGTCGGCCGAGCCGCCGTACTTGCGCGCAAGCAAAGAGAGCTGGTCGTGGCGCAGTTCGACGGCGTCGCGGTGAGCCGGGTCGACGTCGAGATCGTCGAGGTAGGCGCGCAGGACGCCAAGAAGGTCATCGGCTTCGGCAGTGAGACCGGCGAGCCGCGCCGCAGCGGCGGCCAGTGCGGGGTCGAGGCCTTCGGCCTCGGCCAGCAGGCGCTCGGCCGTGCGCAGCGCGTCGAGCCCCCCGGCGGACGATTCGTCGGAGAGCAAGGCGACGGCGCCGCCGACCCGCTCGACCAGCTTCTCGCTGTGGCGCAGGCGCTCGCGCTCGGCCTTCAGCAGCTCGTCCTCGCCCGGCTCGACCGCGGCCGCCTCGATCTCGTCGATCTGGAAGCGCAGCAGGTCGAGCTCGCGCTCACGGTCGCGGCCCGCGCTGCGCAGCGCGACGAGCTCACGTGAGAGTCCCTGGGCGGCGGACCAGGCGGCGCCGTAGTCGTCGAGCAGCGCCGCGACACCCGCGCCCGCCCAGGCGTCGAGCAGATCGAGCTGGCGGTCGAGCTGCAGCAGCCGCGCGTGCTCGAGCTGACCGTAGAAGGCGACCCGTTCGCGCAGGGCCGTCTCGACGGCCGGCAGCGACGACACGAGGCCGTCGAGGAACGCCCGGGACCGTCCTCCCCTGGTGATGCGCCGCGCCACCGAGAGCGTCTCGCCGTCGTCGTCGAACACGGCCTGTACGAGCGCCTGTTCGGCGCCCGGCCGCACGAGGCTCTCCTCGCCCTTCTGGCCCAGCAGCAGGCCGATCCCCTGCGTGAGCAGGGTCTTGCCGGCGCCGGTTTCGCCGGTGATGACATTGAGCCCCGCGGCGAGCTCGAGCCGCGCCTCGGCGATCAGCACGAGATCGTCGATCGACAGTTCAGCGAGCATGGGCGCGCCCGCCGGCGCGCGGGCGTTCAGAAGGCATGGCGCGCGCGGTTGAAGAGCTTCTCTTCGACGTTGTGGTAAAACGAGCCGCCTTCGCTCACGAGCAGCCTCGCGCGGGTGTCGCCGGCCGTGATCTCGATGGTGTCCCCGCAGCACAGGCGGCCCACCTCGGAGCCGTCGGCCAGCACCTCGGCTTCGTCTGAGGGCGAGGCGTTGCGCACGCGGATGACGTGGTCGGGGCGCAGCACGAGCGGCCGGAACCCGAGCGAGTGGGGCGCGATGAAGTTGAGCACGAGCGCGTCGGCGTCCCAGACCACGAGAGGCCCGTCGCACGACAGGTTGTAGGCGGTCGAGCCGGCCGGTGAAGCGACCACCATGCCGTCGCACAGCATCTCGCCCACCCGGGTGCCGGACACCTCGTAGACCAGGCGCACGACGCGCTGCGAGCGCACCCTGGCGAGCACGATGTCGTTGACCGCCATCTGGCGGGCGCCGTTCCAGCGCGCCTCGACGGTGAGCAGCTCGATGATCGTGTAGCTGCCGCGGGCGATGCGCTCGAGCCCGGCTTGCCAGTCGGCTTGGCGCATGCCGGCCAGAAAGCCGACGTTGCCGAAGTTCACGCCGGTGGTGGGCACTCCGCTGCCCAGCATGCGGCCCAGGGCGCGCAGGATGGTGCCGTCGCCACCGAGCACGAGGCACAGGTCGACCGAGCGCAGCTCGTCGTCGTCGACGACGCGATAGCCGAGAGCGTCGGAGAGCCCGTGCTTGATGGCTTCGTCGGCGGGCACCACGAGCTCGAGCCCGAGACGCCGGCCTTCGTCGGCTAAGTCGCGCACCGTGCGGTGCGTGGTCTTGGCCAGATGATGGGTGAGGACGGCGATGCGGCGCAGCGGCTCAGCCATGGGTGCCCTCGACCGCCCGCCGCGCCGTCGCGCGCGCGTCGGCGCGCCCCGCGGCGAGCGGACTGCGAGCATCGCAGAAATACACGAAGTACTCCACGTTTCCCCCTGGCCCGGGATGGCCGGAATCGCACGCGCCGAGCACCGCCGCCCCGTGCTGCTCGAGCCACGACATGATGCCGACGAGCACGCCCAGGTGGACGGCCGGGTCGCGCACGACGCCGCCCTTGCCGACCTGCTCGCGGCCGGCTTCGAACTGCGGCTTGACGAGCACGAGCCCACGATAGTCGACGCGGGCGCATTCTAGCACAGGGCCCAGGGCGAGCCGCAGCGAGATGAACGACACGTCGGCGGTGACGAAGGTCGGCGCGAACGGAAGACGTTCCGCCGTGAGCGTACGGGCGTTGGTCCGCTCGAGCACGATGACGCGCGGATCGGTGCGCAACGCGTAGTCGAGTATCCCGTAGCCGACGTCGACGGCGATCACGCGCCGGGCGCCCTGCGCCAACAGGCAGTCGACGAAGCCGCCGGTCGAGCTGCCGAGGTCGCAGACCTCCTCCCCACTCACGTCGACGCCCAGCACCCGCAGCGCGTGGCTGAGCTTGTCGCCGCCGCGCGACACGTACCTCGGGCGCTGCGCGACGACCACTTCGCTGGCGTCGTCGACCATGCTTCCCGGTTTGTCGGCGGGACGGCCGCCGATCGAGATCTCACCCGCGAGCACGGCGGCGCGGGCCTGCGATCGGGTGGCGAACAAGCCCCGGGCGACGAGCAGCGTGTCGAGCCGCTCCCGCACGGGCTAGGAGATGCGGGCGAGCCCCGGCTGGCGTTCGAGGACGGCCGCGGCGATGGCCTCGGGGGTGAGGCCGAGATCGGACAGGAGAAGCGCCCGATCGCCGTGCGCGACGAAACGGTCGGGCAGACCGAAGCGGCGCACCCTCACGGGGCTGTCGGCCAGGTGCTCGGCGACCGCGCTGCCGAACCCGCCGGCCAGCACGTTTTCCTCGATCGTCACGATCCGGGCATGGGTGTCGGCAAGCTCGTCGAGCAACGCCGTGTCGAGCGGCTTGACGAACCGGCCGTCGACCACGGTCGCCTGCAGCCCGGTTTCGGCGAGCACGTCGGCCGCTCCCAAAGCCAGGCCGACGCCGGTGCCGATGCCGATCAGCGCCACCTCGTGCCCCTCGCGGAGCACTTCGGCCGTACCTATGGCGATCTTCTTCAGCTTGCGGGGCTCGCTGAACTCGGCGGCCAGGCCACGCGGATAGCGCAGCGCGACGGGGCCGTCGTGAGCCAGCGCGGTGTGCATCATGTGCTGGAGCTGAGCCTGGTTCGAGGGCGCCATGACGACGAGGCCGGGGATCAGCCGCAGGTACGACAGGTCGAACGCGCCGTGATGCGTGGGGCCGTCGTCGCCGACGAGTCCCGCCCTGTCGAGCGCGAAGACCACGGAGATGTGCTGGAGAGCGATGTCCTGCACGAGCATGTCGAAGGCCCGCTGCAGGAAGGTCGAGTAGATCGCCACGACGGGCTTCATGCCGGCCAGCGCGAGGCCCGCCGCGAAGACGACCGCGTGCTCCTCGGCGATGCCCACGTCGTAGAGGCGGTCGGGAAACTCGACTTCGAAGCCCTCGAGGCCGGTGCCTTGCGTCATGGCGGCGGTGACTGCGACCACCCGGGGATCGGCCCGCGCCTCGCGCACGAGGACCCGGCCGAAGGCCTCGGTGTAGGTCGCGCCGCGGGGATGCGGCTTGCGCTCCCCGTTGCTGCGCTCGAACGGACCCGTCCCGTGGTACTCCGCCGGCTTCTCCTCAGCGGGCTCGTAACCCTTGCCCTTGATCGTGCGCACGTGGACGAGCACGGGACGCCCCGTGTCCATGGCCTGCCGCATCGCTTCGCGCAGCGCGCCGATGTCGTGGCCGTTCACCACACCGATGTACGCGAAGCCGAGCTCTTCGAAGATGAGTCCCGGGCCGAGGAAGGCCTTCATGCTCTCCTTGACGTCCTTGCCCAGACTGTAGGCCCGGGCGCCGATCGCCGGAATGCGGGCGATGGTGCGCTCCATGTCCTCGCGCAGGCGGGTGAGCCCCGGGTCGAGGCGGAACCGGTTGAGGTGGAGCTGAAAGGCGCCGACGTTGGGCTTGATCGACATCTGGTTGTCGTTCAGCACGACGACGAGCGGCGTGTGCAGCTGCCCGGCCTGGTTCATCGCTTCGAAGGCGACCCCGCCCGTGAGGGCCCCGTCGCCGAGTACGCACACGACATGGCCGTCGGAGCGCCCGCCCAGCCGGGCGCCCTCGACCAGGCCCAATCCGTAGCTTATCGATGTCGACGCGTGCCCGGTGCCCACGACGTCGTGCTCCGACTCGTCGCGACACGGAAACCCGGACAGGCCGCCGTACTGACGGATGGTGTTGAAGCACTCGGCCCGCCCCGTGATGATCTTGTGGGCGTACGCCTGGTGACCGACGTCCCAGATGATCTTGTCGCGGGGGCTGTCGAAGACGCTGTGCAGCGCGACCGCCAGCTCGACCGCGCCGAGGCTGGCGGCCAGATGGCCGCCGACCTCGCTGACGCAGGACAGGATCACCTCGCGTATCTCGTCGGCGAGGTCCTGAAGTTCAGCAACGGTCAGAGAGTGCAGGTCGGAAGGACCGCGGATGCGCGAAAGCTGGTCCATTTGAATCCGGAGTATACCACCGTCCCCCCGGCCGCTCCGCCGTGCCGGCGTTCCGCCGGCCCCAGTCCCGGCACGGCCGGCTCGCGGCGTCGCGTCCCGCCCCGCGCCGGGGCCGAGCCCTTACGAGCGCCGGTAGCGGATGTAGTCGGCTACCGCCGCCAGGCTGCCGACGTCGCCGCCGAGCTCCTCGAGAGAGGTGCGAGCGCGCTTGTGGCTCTCGGCGGCCAGCCCGCGCGCCCCGTCCAGACCGAACCGTGACACGTATGTGGTCTTGTCGAGTCGGGCGTCCTTGCCGGCCGTCTTGCCCAGCATGTCGGCCTCACCGTCGACGTCGAGGATGTCGTCGACGATCTGGAACAGCAGGCCGATCTCGCGCGCAAACGTGCGGTAGGGCTCGAGCTCGGCGCCCGACACGCCGCACAGGACGGCGGCGCCGGCCACCGACGCCTCGATCAGACGGCCCGTCTTGAGCGAGTGCAGCAGACGCAGCTCCTGGTCGCGGCTGGCGGTCGCGGCGACGTCCATGTACTGCCCGCCGACCATGCCCTGCACGCCGGTCGCCCAGGCCACCTCGGACAGGGCCGCGACGACCACCGCGGCCTCGCCCTCCTGGCGGTCGGTGATCAGCCGGAACGCTTCGGCGAACAGGCCGTCGCCGGCGAGAATGGCGATGTCCTCGCCGAACACGACGTGGCAGGTGGGCACGCCGCGGCGCAGGCTGTCGTTGTCGATGGCCGGCAGATCGTCGTGGATAAGCGAGTACGTGTGGATCAGCTCGAGAGCGGCCGCGAACGGCAGCACCCGCTGCGGCGCCTGACCGAGCCGTTCCGCCACGGCCAGGCTGAGCACGGGGCGGATGCGCTTGCCGCCGGCCAGCAGCGAGTAGCGCATCGCCTCGACGAGCGGCCGCGCCGCGGGCGCGGCCGCGAAATCGAGCTCGTTGAGAAAGCGCTCGACGAGCTCGCGAAGGTGGTCCGGATAGCGGGCGCCGCCCGTGCCGGCGAGTACGTCGCCCTGATCGGGCCCGCCGGCGTCGCTCATGAGGCCCTGCCCGTTTCCTCGAGCAGCCGCGCAGCCTCGTCGGCGAGCTCCGCCGCGCGCTCGAACAGACTCATCTCGATGTCGGTCGAACCCACCTGTCCGGCCCGCTCCTCGAGGTCGCGCAGCTCGGCGGCGATCTCATGCACCCGGGCGAGCGCGCGGGCGTCTCGCGCGGCGCCCGGTCGGTCTGCGGTCATGGCGTCTCCTCGTTTCCGCGGCCGCCGGCGGCCGCGGGAGTCGGGCCGGTGCGCAGCGCCCCGGCGAGGATGCCGTTCACCAGGGCCGCCGCCTCGTGGGTGGAATAACGCTTGGCCAGGCGTACGGCCTCGTCGATGGCCACCGCGGGCGGCGTCTCGCCGCTGCGCAGCTCCCACAGGGCGAGGCGCAGGATGCTGCGTTCGAGCGGCGCGATGCGCGAGAGCGGCCAGGCCGGCGAGTTCCGGCCGAGCTCCGCGTCGATCTCACGCTCGCCCGCGATGACGCCTGCGATGCTGCGCACGGTGAACTCGTCGAGGTCGTAACCCTCGCTGGCGGCACGATTGGCAAGAAGGGCCTCGCGCGACAGGTCGGTGACCTCGCGCTGGTAGAGCACGAACACCGCATCGCGGCGAGCCTGCTTGCGACTTGGTCTGCGAGCTGTCACGACCGCCGGGCCCGCGTACTTATGCAGGCTCGATGGCAAACAACGGCTGGCCGTACTCTACCGCGGCGCCGTTGTCGGCGAGCACCTCTCGCACGACGCCGCCGATGTCGGAGCCCAACTCGTTCATCAGCTTCATCGCTTCGAGTATGCACAGCGTCTGCCCGGCCGCCACGGTGTCGCCGACGGAGACGAACGGCTCGATCGTCGGCGACGAGGCGCGGTAGAACGTGCCCACCATCGGCGAGCGCACCACGTGGTAGCCGTTGCTCTCGGCGGCGCCCGGCGACGGCGGCCCGGCGGCCGCTTCGGCGGCCGCCCGAGCGCCGCCGTCGTCGCCGATCGACTTCTCGGGCGCCGTCTTGCGCACCGTGATGCGCACGTCGCCTTCTTCGAGGATGAGCTCCTGAAGGTCGCTCGCCTCGACCATGGCGATGATCTCCTTGACGCGGTCCGCGCCGGCCTCGGTCACCGCAGTCTGCATCTGCGAGGTCAGGTAGGCGGGTACTTGCGTGCCGAACACGTCGTGCTCGGGCCCCAGGCGGTGTCGCTCGAGGTAGGTGCGCGCCGTCTGCGGGAAGAGCGCATACGACAGGACGTCTTCGTCGGAGTGCGCCAGGTCGCCCACCTCGCTGCGGAAGTCGTCGAGCGTCTCGCCGACCAGTTCGGCAGGTCGCACGGTGATCGGCCGCTCGTCGCCCAGCACCCGCTCGATGATCTCGGGCGAGACCGGGCCCGGAGCCGCTCCGTAGTGACCGCGCAGGTAGGCCTTCATTTCGTCGGGCACGATGTGCCAGCGCTTGCCCGACAATACGTTCAACACCGCCTGCGTGCCGACGATCTGCGACATCGGCGTGACCAGCGGCGGAAAGCCGACCTCGGCGCGCACCACCGGGATCTCCTCGAGCACTTCGGGCAACCGGTCGAGGGCATTCTGTTCCTTGAGCTGGCCCTCGAGGTTGGAGATCATGCCGCCGGGCACCTGGTGCGAGTAGACCTGCATGTGGGTGAGCGAGGTGACGCCGCGGTCCCAGCCGCCCTCGAGGCGCACCGTCTCGAAGTACTTGGCGATGGCGAACAGCCTCTCGAGGTCGAGCTCGGAGTCGTACGGCGTGCCGATCAGGGCCGTCACCACCATCTCGGTGGCCGGCTGCGAGTTGCCGAAGGCCATCGGCACGGTGGCCGTGTCGATCACGTCGACACCCGCCTCGATCGCCTTCAGGTAGGTCATCGGCGCCAGGCCGCCGATGTAGTGGCAGTGCAGCTGGATCGGAATGGCGAACTCGGTCTTCAGGCGGGTGATGAGCTGCTCGGCGTAGAACGGCGACAGCAGCGCCGCCATGTCCTTGATGCAGATGGAGTCGGCGCCCATCTCGACGAGGCGTCCGGCGACCTCGATGTAGTGGTCGAGCGAGTGCACCGGCGAGATCGTGTACACCACGGCCGCCTGAAAGTGCTTGCCGGCCTCCTTGATCGCGGCCGCCGTGGTCTCGAAGTTCCGGGTGTCGTTCAGGGCATCGAAGACACGGAAGATGTCGATGCCGTTCTCCGCCGACTTGGCCACGAAGCGGCGCACAATGTCGTCGCCGTAGTGACGGTAGCCGACCAGGTTCTGGCCGCGCAGCAGCATCTGCAGCGGCGTGCGGTGCACGTGGTTCCTGATCACCCGCAGACGCTCCCAGGGGTCCTCGTCGAGGAACCGCAGACAGGCGTCGAAGGTGGCTCCGCCCCAGCATTCGAGCGAGCGGAACCCCACCGCGTCGAGCTGCTCGAGGACCGGCAGCATCTGGGAGGTGCGCATGCGCGTGGCCCACAGCGACTGGTGGGCGTCGCGCAGCGTGGTGTCGGTGATCCCGATCCGTCTGGCCCGCAAAACGCCTCTCCCCGTGCCTCTCGCCTTTCGCGCTAGACGCGCGTGATGTAGCCGCCGGTGCGCGTGTCGACCCGCACGCGCTCGCCTTCCTCGATGAACAGCGGCACCTGAACAACGACGCCCGTCTCGAGGGTGGCCGGTTTGGTGCCGCCCTGGGCGGTGTCGCCGCGCAGACCGGGCTCGGTGTGCGTGATGGCCAGCTCGACGTGGTTGGGCGCCTCGACGCTGGCCGGCTCGCCGTTCAACGACAGAAGCTGGACCTCCTGGTTTTCGACCACCCACTCCAGCGCCTCGCGCGCGGTGGCGGGGCTCACCGTGACCTGTTCGAACGTCGCCGGGTCCATGAGCACGACCTCGTCGTCGGTCGAGTACAGGTAGGTCATGGCGCGCGACTGGGTGTGCACGCGATCGAACTTCTCACCCGAGCGAAAGGTCTTGTCGAGGACCGCTCCGGTCGCGATGTTGCGGAGCTTGGTGCGCACGAACGCGCCGCCTTTGCCCGGTTTGACGTGCTGGAACTCGACGATGGTGAAGTTCTCACCGTCGATCTCGATCGCCATGCCGTTCTTGAACTGGGCGGTGGACACTACGTCGGCCATAGGTTCTCTCTGGCTCGGTTGGGACAACGGCTCCGGGGCCGCCCGTGTGCGGTCTTTCCCGGGCGGCATACCATGATACACGAAAGGCGCGCAGGCGGGGCGCGAGCGGGCGTCGGCGCGGTCCGCCCGGCGCGTGTCCGGCGGCCCCGGCGCCAGCGGCCCTCGTGCCGGCGGCCGGCGAGCGACCGCCTACCCGACGACGCGCAGCTCCTTGGGAAACAGGGTGAGCCGCTCGCAGGCGTCGTCGGCGACTACCACCGTGTCCTCGATGCGCACCCCGAAGCGGCCCTCGAGATAGATGCCCGGCTCGACTGTGACGACCATGCCCGTCTCGAGCCGCTCGCGGCTCCGCCGGTTCACCAGCGGACTCTCGTGGATCTCGAGGCCGACGCCGTGACCCGTGCCGTGACCAAAGCGCTCGCCGTAGCCGGCGGCGGCGATCAGGTCGCGCGCGGCGGCGTCGACTGCCCGGGCCTCGACGCCGCCGCGCGCGACCCCGAGCGCCGCGAGCTGTGCGGCCAGCACGATGTCGAAGACGGCTCGCTCCTCAGCCCCGACCCGCCCGACCGCGAACGTGCGCGTGATGTCGCTGTGGTAGCCGTCGAGGCGGGCGCCCATGTCGATCACCACCAGGTCGCCGTCGGCGATCACGGCGTCGCCCGGAATCGCATGGGGCAGCGCGCCGTGCGGCCCCGTGGCGACGATCGTCGGAAAGGCGACCGCCTCGGCGCCGGCGGCGCGTAGCGCCTGCTCGACGGCCCAGGCCACCTCGCTCTCGGTGCGCCCCCGCAGGCCCTGGGCGACCACCGTCTCGAGCGCGGCGTCGGCTATCGCCGCCGCCGCCCGCAACACCCGCAGCTCGGCGGCGTCTTTGACCTCACGCAGCGCACTCACCCGTTCGCCCAGGTTGACGAGACGACCTGCGAACCGGCGGCGCAGGCGACGATGGCTAGCATACGACAGGGCGTCTCCTTGAAACCCCAGGCCACGCCCAGCCTCGTCGCCGACGCAGGCCGCGGTCCAGGCCGCGAGCGCATCCGTGGTCAGGGCGACGCCGCCCTCGCTCCTGACGAGCTCGAAGCCCGTGGCCTCGCCGGCGATCTGCACCCAGAACCGCGAGTCGGCGCAGATGAACGCGTGCTCGTCGCTCACGACCAGGATCGCCTCGTCACCGCGAAACCCCGACAGATACCGGATGTCGGTCACGTCGGTGACGAGGACCGCGTCGAGCTTGCGGTCGATGAGCAGGCGGCGGAGGGCCGCGAGCCGATCATTCACAAAGCAACGACCTCCGCGAGCCTGTCGACCGCCTCCAGGTACCCGTCGAGGCCCTTGCCCGAGACGCGAACCGCGGCGAGATCGGCGATCACCGACCGCCGTCGCCACTCCTCGCGATCCTCGATGGCGGAGAGATGAACTTCGGCCACCGGGCAGGCGACCAGCTCGAGCGCGTCGTGAAGCGCCCAGCTGTAGTGCGTCCAGGCGCCGGGGTTGATCAGGATGGCGTCGACCGGCTCGTCGCCGCGGGCGAGGGCATGCAGCTGTTCGACGAGGCGGCCTTCGTGATTGGTCTGAAAGCACCGGACCTCGAACCCGCTTTGCGCGGCGTGCGCGGTCACTCGGGTGCACAGCTCCGAGAGGGTGACCGTTCCGTAGTGCTCCTCGGGCCGTCTGCCGAGCATGTCGAGGTTGACCCCGTGCAGCAGCCAGAGAACCTTCATCTCTCGATCAGCCATGCGATCACCTCGCTTTGATGCTCCGGCGGCACGACTACCCCGGCGACGGGGCAGCCGATCTCCTCGAGCAGGACGAACCGGGCCGCGCCGGCGGCGACTTTCTTGTCGCGGCTGATCAGGCGCACCACCTCGGCGGCGGCGACGCCGGTGAGCCGTTCGGGCAGTCCCGCGGCCGACAGAAGCTCCTGGCCGCGGGTGGCCGCCTCGCCGCCGAGCCCCGTCAAGCGCTCGGAAAGCCACAGCGCCGCGCGCAGCCCCAGGCCGACGGCCTCGCCGTGCGAATACAGGGCAAAGCCGCCGGCCACTTCGATCGCGTGACCGACCGTGTGGCCGAAGTTCAGCACGGCGCGCGCGCCGGTCGTTTCGCGCGGGTCGCGCTCGACGACGCCGGCCTTGAAACGCACGTCGGCCTCGAGCAGGCGTACAGCGGGTCGCGCTGCGTCGGTCACGCCCGCCTCGGTCAAGGCGAGCGTCTCGCCACCCGCCAGCAGGCCGTGCTTGACGACCTCGGCCCAGCCGCTGCGCACCTCGCGCGCGGGCAGCGTCGGCAGCGTGTCGAGGTCCTCGACCACGAGACGAGGCTGGTAGAACGTCCCGAGGTAGTTCTTGCCCTCTCTGAAGTCGACCGCGACCTTGCCGCCCAGGGCGGCGTCGACCATGGCCAGGAGGGTGGTCGGCGCCTGCACCAGGCGCACCCCGCGCAGGAACGTCGCCGCGGCGTACCCGGCGAGATCGCCGACCACGCCGCCGCCCAGGGCCACGACGGTGTCCCCACGACCAACGCCGAGATCGTAAAGGCGATCGTAGAGCGTCTCGAGCACCGTCTGGGTCTTCGTCTGCTCGCCCGGGGGCAGGACCACGCGCGCCGGCCGCGTGCCGACGGCCTCGAGACCGGCCATGACGCGTTCGAGATACAGCGGAGCGACGTTCTCGTCACAGACCACCACGGCCTGGGTCGCCGGCCGGCCGCAGAGCTCGCCGAGCCGCCCCAGAAGCCCCGCGCCGATCCTCACGTCGTAGGTCTCGTCGCCGGCCCTCACCGTCACGCTCACGGCTGTGACCGCTGCGTCGCCGGCGCTCACGCCGCCACCGCCGCGATCACCCTGTCGGCCACCCGGGCGAGGCGTTCGCGACCCGCGGTGCGCACCACGGCCGTCGCCACCTCGCCGTACAGCGACCGCCGCCTGACGTACAGCGCCTCGAACTGCGCTTCGTCGCGCGCCAGCGGCCTGGCGCCCGACTGTGAACGGGCGAAGAGCACCTGCGGCGGCGCGTCGAGCCAGACGACGTGCGGGAGGCGCCGCAGCGCCTCCCGCACGTCGTCGATCGTCACCGCGCCGCCCCCCAGAGCGACCACACTGGCGCTGCGCTCGGCCGCGGCGAGCTGGCTCAGGACGACGACCCGCTCGATCTCGCGAAAACCCTGCTCGCCGCGCGCGGCGAAGAGCGCGGCGATCGGCCCGTGGCGGTCGGTGATGACCGTGTCGGTGTCGATGAAGGGTACACTGAGCCGCCCGGCGACAAGTCGGCCGACGTGTGTCTTGCCGGCGCCCATGAACCCCACGAGCGCAACGCTGCCGGTCACGACCGTCGCACGCGGTCGCGAAACGCTTCGGCGGCGGCCGCGAACTCGTCGGCCGTCTCGCCGCCGAAGCGCTCCAGCGAGGCGGCCGCCAGACACAGCATGACCACCGCCTCGCCCACCACCGCGGCAGCCGGCACCGCGCACACGTCGCTACGCTCCACGTGCGCCTCGACGACCTCGTGACTGCCCAGCCGCACGCTGCGCAGCGGGGTCATGAGGGTGGCGATCGGCTTCATGGCGGCGCGCACGACGATCGGCAGCCCGGTGGAGATGCCGCCCTCGACGCCGCCCGCGTTGTTGCTCGCGCGACCGTAGCCTTCTGTCTTCGACCAGACGATCTCATCGTGCACCCGCGAGCCCGGCAGCCGCGCCGCGGCGAACCCCAGGCCGATCTCGACGCCCTTGATGGCGGGGATCCCGAACACGGCCGCGGCCAGCCGGGCGCCGAGACGGCGGTCCGCCTGGGCATAGCTGCCGACGCCGGGCGGAAAACCGAAGACCACGACCTCGAACACGCCGCCCAGCGTGTCGCCTTCCTGCCCCGCCGCCGCGATCGCGTCGCGCATCTCCCGGCTCGCGGCCCGGTCGAGGCAGCGCAGTGGATCGCCGTCGACCGCTTCGAGCGCCGCGGGCGACGCCGCGGCGCGTGCCGTCACGTCGCCGATCGCCACGACGTGACTGCGCACCGTGCAGCCGAGCAGGGAGAGCAGCCGGCGCGCGACCGCGCCGCAGGCGACCCGCGCCGCGGTTTCACGGGCGCTCGCCCGCTCGATCACGTCGCGCAGATCGTCGGCCCCATACAGCAGCGCCCCGGGAAGGTCGGCGTGCCCCGGCCGCGGGACCCGCACCGGCTCCACAGGCCGTAACGTGGCCTCGGTCGAGAGCGCCTCGGCCCAGTTCGCGGCGTCGCGGTTGTCGATCGCCAGGGTGATCGGCGCACCGGTCGTGTGGCCGTACCTCACCCCGGAGAGGATCGCCACTCGATCGTTCTCGATCTGCTGACGGGCGCCGCGTCCGTAGCCGAGCTGGCGTCGGGCGAGGTCGGCGTCGATCGCCGCCGCGTCGAGTGCGAGGCCCGCCGGGCAACCCTCGACGATGGCGGTCAGCTGGCGGCCGTGCGACTCGCCGGCCGTGAGGTAGCGAAACGTCGTCATGACCGCTACCTTACACGCCGCCCCAAAGACGAGACAATGAGGGCGGGCTGCTTACGCAGCCCGCCCTCGGAGAGTTCGTCTCTTGAGGAACGCGGCCTACTTGGACACGGACTGTCCGACGCGGAGCGTCATCTGCACGTCGGCGTGCAGGATAGTGACCGTCTGTGCCGGGCCGTTGATGCCCAGGATCTTGATCTGGCCCCACGACGTGGTCATCACGTCGCCCACCTTCTTGGCGGCGAAGGTCGTGCCGTCGACCGCCAGGGTCGCGCCGGGGACGCCGTTGTGGGTCTCGATGCTCAGCGCCTTGATACTGTGACCAGCAACGTCGCTCGCCGAACCGCTGCCGCCCGAACCGCTGTTGTTCGAACCGCTGCTGTTCGAACCGCTGCTCTTCGAACCGCTGCCGTTGCCGCTCAAGACGATCTGCAGCACCGTGATGAGGTAGACGCTCTGCTTGGAGCCGTTTACCAGGATGACCTGCGTCGGGGAAGTGGACTGGGTGACGGCGAAGGTCTTCTTGCTCGTGTCGCCGCCGAGCGTGTAGCCGTTGAGCAACTCGAACGTCACTGCGGTCGAGGAGATCGCCGTGATCTTGAACACCGACGAGCTGGGGGGCAGCTTGGCGCCCACCTTCTGGTCGCTGAAGGTCGCGTTGACGCTGCCCGACTTGATGTGAATGTTGGCGGCCACCGGTTTGGGCGTCGCCGACGGAGAAGCGGTCGGCGTGCCGGTCGGGGCGGGGGTAGAGCCGCCGGTGGACGGCGCCGCAGTCGCCTGGATGAACGGGTTGCGGCTCGTGAACTGGTCGAGCGTCGGGTCCTGCTTGGCGGGATCGACGGCCGCGAGGCCGCTGCCGGTGGACGAGGCCACGCCAGACGTGTCGGCCAGGCCGGCTGCCGACGGGTTCTCGGCGCCTGAGGCGCTGAGGCTGGTCACTGCGGCGCCGCTGTGGCCATGCACGGCCACCACGGACGCCACGGCGATCGCCGCCACCACCACGATCACGAGCACCACGTTCGACTTGTTGATCGTCATCATTGCTCACCTGACAGCGCCGCGGAGGCCCCGGCAGGAGTCCACTGGTACCCGTTGATCGTCACCTTGACGTCGAGGTCGGGATAGTCCTTGGAAGCGCTCTTCGTCAGCGCCAGGTTGACGACCGAGAACATGCGCCCGGTCACGAGGAACTGGCCGTTGCGGTAGTCGACGTAGTTCTCGAGCCTGTACAGGAAGTCTTCGATGTCGAAGTACGCGCCGTCGAACTCGAGCTGGATGGGCTGCACCGAGAACGGCACACCGGGCGCCGTCTGCTGCGGGTTGTCGGCGAGCCAGGCGAGCCCCGAGCTCTCGGCCGTCTTGTCGAGACCAACGATGAACGACGGGACCCCGCCTTCGGCCGGCATGACCTGATGGAGCTTGATGAGATCGGCTTCGGCCTGCGGTGCGGTCTTTTGCAGGAGCTGGAGGCCATGGATCTGCACGTTGGTCTGCTGCAGCGTGTTCTGCTGGGCGAGGTACTGGGTGTTCAGGTCGGCGATCTTCTTCTGCTCGGGACTGAAGAGGAAGAAGTACCACAGGACGCCGACGACCACGGCCACGACACCCACGATGATGTAGAGCTCACGACCACGAAGCTTCATTACTGCCCACCTCCCATCGTGATCGAGGGCGCTCGGGGAGCCAGCGGCGGCGTTGTCGCAAAGGGCCTCAGGCTCGCGGTGATCGTGAAGGTCACGTCGGGCGTTGAGACGCTCGCCGTCGAAACGGCCACAGAGGAGAGCCTGATGTTCATGATCTGCGGCATGAGACCCAGCTGGGTCAGGAGGGTGGCGACCTGATCGTGGGCGGCATAGAGCGTGGCGCCCGTCGCGTCGCCCGTCATGGTGAGATCGGTGCCGGTCGTCGTTGAGGCCGCCGACGCGGTCTGGTCGCTCGAGCCGGCAACCATGTACGGCGGCACGGTCACGCTCATCGCCTGCAGCGACACTCCCGACGGGATCAGCAGGCTGATCTCTTCGAGCACGTTCGAGAACAGGACCCTCGAGTTCAGGATCTGCGCGGCCGTTTGCGACATCGCCTGGCGCTGGATCTGCAGCGTCTGATAGGGCCGCAGCGCGGCGAGCCGCACGTTGGCCACGTCGACCTGGGCGGCGACGGTGTCGAGCTGACCCTGCTTGGCGGACACCTGCCGCACCGACATGAAATAGACCGCGCCGAGGGCGACCACCAGGACGACGAGTCCGAGGATGACCAGCAGAAGGCCTTGCTCGCGCGCGGCCCTGGACCGTTCTTCGGCTGGCAGAAGGTTGATTCGCGTCATCGCGGCCTACCCCTCGTCGTCGAGCGCCAGCCCAATGGCGATCGCGAGTCGCGGCGCCATCCACTCGAGCTGGACTTCGGTCAGTTTGGTCTTGTTCTCGCCGATCTCGCGCAGCGGGTTGCCGATCTCGACAGGGAGATGCAGCGCTTGCGAAAGGCAGTACGCGATGTTGCGGGTGAGAGCGCCGTCGCCCGTGAGCACGAGCTTGGAGATCTCGCCCACGTGCTCCTGCGTGTGGTAGTAGTCGATGGAGCGGCGCAGCTCGTCGGAGAACGGCTCGCAGGCCTGATCGAACGTGTGATGGATCTCCTGCTGTGTTTCGGCCGTGAGATCGCCCGGCTGATCGGGCTGCTCTCCGGGGAGCCCCACCTGGATGCGCAGCGCCTCGGCCTCTTCGAACGAGACCGCCCGGTGCTGCATGAGCGCCTGAGTGAGCGTCTCGGCGCCGACGTTGATCACCCGGGTGAACTGGGTGACGCCGCCCGCGGCGATCACGAGGTTGGTGATGCCTCCGCCCATGTTGACCAGGGCGACCACCTCGGCGCCGTCGCCGTCTGCGGGACCGCCCTGATCGATGAAGCTGGTCTTGGGCGCAAGGGCGCGGATCATGGCAAAGGCCTGCAGGTCGATGCCGCCGATCACGAGACCGGCCTTCTTGGCCACGTTCACGAACTGGTGCACCATCTCGCGTTGCGCCGCGACCAGCAGGATGCGCTGCTTGATGCTCCCGTCGTCGGCGGCGTGGGTCGAGAGTACCTTGTAGTCGAGGATGGCCTCGTCGACCGGGATGGGGATATGCTCCTGAGCCTGGAACTCGACCGCGGCTCGCAGCTCCTTTTCGTCTATCTGGGGAAACTCCATCGTGCGGACGACGATCTTCTGGTTCGCCACCCCCAGCTCGACGTTCTTGCTCGCGAATCCGCCCTCTTTCCAGAGGACTTTGAGCTCGTCGGCCAGGGCGTCACCGTCGACGATCTCGCCTTCGAACACCAGTCCTTCGGGAAGCCCGCGGATGGCAGCATGCGTCAGCACGTTGTGCTGCTTTCCGGGCTTGACCTGGGCGGCAGCGATAGACGACTGTCCCAGATCGAGACCTACACGCATTCCGTTCTTCGCCATGACCTTCCCCGTTCGCCTCTATTGCTTCAGGCAGGTTGTCGGCACGTTTCCCACCGCGCTTTAGGCCAAAGGTCGCTGCTCGTGCCAGAGCCGAACGCGGAGTGACCGTCGGCGGCGCACCGCGCGACGCCGCCTTCTTGCCCCGGTCACTCTCGCCACGAAGCGCAACGGACGTTCGCCGAGCCCGGCGGCGCCGAGAGGCCCGACGTGCCGGCAAAGCTCACGGCAAGGGGGGCGCGGACGAGAAGTCGCCCCGCGTACAGACCCCCTTCGACACGGAGCGGCGCGTCGACGGCGAGCGTGCCCGTGACGATGAGGGCGCCACCGAGCACCGGCGCGGCCGAACCGTCGGGCCCGCTGGAGGCGACACAGTCGCCGAGCACGACGACCGTCGCCGGACACGCCTGTGGCGCCGGGGGGCGGCTACCGAACAGACCGAGCGGCGCGGCGGTCGCATCGATGACGTAGACGCGCCCACCGGCCGGCAGCAGGGGCTCGGACGTGAGCGCCGGGCCGGCGCGCTCGAGCAGCGCGAGATCGAGCCCGTACGGGCCGAGGGCGGCGAGCGGATCGGAAGCGTGAGCGGCGAGCTCGCCGACGATCGCCGGACCAGGGCCCGCGACGAGGTCGGACGGAGGCGCGGCGCCCGCGTCGGCGTCTGTGTCGACGGCGGGCGCGCCGGCCGTGGAGTGCTCCTCGACGCCGCGCGAGAAGATCTGGCCGTCGGCGTGCACCCCCGCCTGCGGGTAGAGACCGCCATACGCCAGATCAGGGTCTTGCGCCGCCCCGCCGCTGGGCTGCGTCGGCGGCGGCGCCAGCGTCACCCACTCGCGACCGCTCACGTCGCCGCCCGCGTACAGCCCGCAGCCGCGCAGCTGCGTGGGGGCCTCGATCGTGGTTGCGCCGCCCACCACGAGGCCGCGCGGCAGGCCGTCGGGAGTCGACAGGACGATCACGTGGACGACGCGCCGGGCCGGCCCCCATACGCCCGTGGAGTCGATGCGGCAGGCGGCCACGGCCGGGTCGTCGGAGCTCACGGGCGAAGAGGCGTCGAGCCGCGGTTGAAGGTCGGTGCCCGAGAGCTGCTCGAGCGTTACCGAGTACGATCCGCCGGCGAACTCCACGCAGGCAAGGGCGGCCGGTAACGACGAGGCGTCGAGGCGCAACCATCCCCAGCGCAGGCGGTCGAGTGCATCGGCCACGCCCGCGTCGGCGGCGTCGGCGGCCCGCGACGAGGCGGCGTCGTCGGCCGAGATCGCGCTGGACGAGAGCGCCGCGGCGGCGAGCGTGGCGGTCGCGAGCAGGGCGATGGAGGCGATGAGGAGGGCGGCGAGCAGGGCAAAGCCCTGCTCGCCGCCCGCGTGCGGCCCGCGTCTCACGTCGCGCACCGCAGACAGACCTGCCACGAGGCGCTCGCGGTCTGCGCGGCGCAGCGGATCACCGCACTGAGCTCGACCCGGCGCACCAGGGCGAGGTCGGCGCCGGGCAGGTCGCCGCCCGCCGGGACCGGCAGCTTCCGCCCTTGATCGTCGAAGTAGGCGATCGAGAAATCGACCACCCCTTCGGCGAGGTGGGAGCCGGACGCCTTGCGCCAGAGCACCCGGCGGCCGGCGTCCCATACGTAGGTGACGAGCTCGGTGGTGGCGGCGTCGCCGGATGGCACGATGAAGGCGATGCTGGTCGCGGAACACCGGGCGTCGGACGTGGTGACGAGTCCTTCGCACTGGCGGAGCTCGCCGGTGCTCAGGCGCCGCGCGAACGCGAGCGACGAGCCTGCGTCGAGGCGCCCGGAACCGGCGGCGCACGACCCGCAAACCGACCAGCACCAGGCCCACCCTCCGGTCAGGACGACGGCGGCGACAGCCGTGGCGACGAGCAGCTCAACCAGACTGAATCCAGCCTCGCGACGGCGTGGTCGAAGGCGAGCGGCCATGGTCATGTCGCTCCCGGCGGCGCCGGCGCGGCGATCCGGCAGGGTCCGCTGGACCGGTTTGCGAGGATCGCCGAACGCGCGACGACCCCGCCGAGCGCGCCGGCCCGCCAGGCGACCGACACGCGCACGACCAGCGCCGCCGACGGCAGCTCGACCGCCCGCCGGGCGTCGTAGCCGGCGAGGCGGGCAAGAAGGACCGGCGTCCAGCCGGCCGCGGTGCCGGCGACGAACGTGGCGGCGATGGTCATGCTCCCGCCGGGCACCGGCCTGACCGTGAAGAACGTCCCGGCGGGACAGCCGGCGCGCGGCTCGGCGGCGAAGGTGGCGTCGGCTGAGTCGCGGCCGGCGTCGGCGTGGGGAAAGACACTCGACACGAGATCGGCCGGCGAGGCGTCGGCGGAACCGGTGGTCGCAAACGGCAGACTGCGCAGCTCTTCGAGCTCAGCCGCCACGCTGGCCTCGGCCGCCTCGCTGCCGCTCGCCCGGACGGTCGCCCCGTTGACCGCGGTGACGGCGCTGGAGGCGGCGATCACGACGGTCATGACGACCGCCGTGGCCACGACGACCTCGATGAGCGTCATGCCGCGGCCGCCTAGCTCCATCGGACACGCCCCCCCATCTGCAGCACGACCGACGATTCGGCCCCGTGGCAGGCGAAGGTGAAGCTGCCGGCGCGAGGCTCGCCGGAAAGCGAGCAGGGCCACCCCGACAGACGGAACTCGACGGCTGCGCCCGGGTAGTTCGTAGCGCACGGGCCGTGGAACTCACCGCTCTCGACGATGGTCGTGACTGAGCCGCCGGTCTGCTCGCAGACGTAGCCTCGGCCCTGACGATCGAGCCGCACGCAGACCGTGTCGCCCGAGGCTGCGGCGCGCGCCTGCGCGCGCCGCAACACGAGGGCCAACCGCTGGGCGTCGGTCTTGACCGCGGCCCTGCCCTCGACCCAGGCAAGGCCGGGCACGCTGACGCCGCCGAGCGTTGCCGCTACGGCAAGCACGACGACGAGTTCGGAGATGGTGTGACCGCGTTGCATGAGCCTCGTGGACGACGGCGGGACCAGAAAGAGCGACCGACCCGGACATGCGCCGGCCCGTCGATGCTACTCGCGCACGTTCACCCACTGCCACGCCGCGTCGGTCGGCTGGGCGTTCACATTCACGTGGGCGACAGATGACGGTCCGCCGTCGTTGCCCGGCGCCGCAGGCCGCGGTCGGCCGATGCGCGAGTCGCGGGTCGTCGCTAGGAGCGCAGGGCGACGTGCAGGTACAGGTGCACGAGCTGGTCGCCACAGACGAGAGAGACGACCGCGCCCAAGGCCAGGAACGGACCGAAGGGGACGGCCGTCGTCGAGCTCTTCCCGCGCGCGAGGAGCACTATGCCGGCGAGCGCTCCGACGATGAAGCCGATGAACAGGGCCGGGATCACGGCCACACCCAGGAAGAACCCCATGCACAGGCCGAGCTTGACGTCGCCCATGCCCATGCCCTCGACGCCGCGCAGGCGCCGGTAGACCAGGCCCGCCCCGAGCAGAAACCCGGCCGCGCCGAGGCCCGAGACGAGCCACTCCCAGCGCGCCCCGCCGCCCGGATTCAAGACGGTCATGCCCACGACGCCGATGACGGCCACCGGCAGAATCACCACGTCGGGGATGATCCGCTCGGCGATGTCGATGTCGCTCACCAGGATGAGGGCGGCCACGAACAGCAGCTGCAGGGGCAGCACCGCGCTCGGCCCGGCGAGCGCCGCGACGGCCGCGAACAGCGCCGCCGTCAGGCCCTCGACAAGCGGGTAGCGCCAGCTGATCGGCGCTCCGCAGGCGCGGCACCGTCCGCGCAGCAGCACCCAGCTCAGGAGCGGGATGTTGTCGACGGCGCGGATCCGCGTCGTGCAGGCGGGGCAGAACGAACGGCCGTAGGCGACGCTGATGCCGAGCGGCAGACGGTAGGCCCAGGCGTTCAGGAAGCTGCCGATGAGCAGCCCGAACACTCCGGCGACCACGATGACGTAGGCGTGGAGCACCCTAGACCTCCCGGCGCCGTGCGCCGCGGCCCATCACCGATAGCCCTGGAACAGATCGGCGATGAACTGGTCGAACAGAGCGTGCGGCACGACCGGTTCGAGAGCGGCCACGGCCTTCTCTCGGGCGACCTTCTCCTTGGGCAGGAGCTTGTTGAGCGCGTCGACGGCCTTCTGCTGGGCGTACTTGTCGCCCTGGCAATACACCTGCGTCCACAGATCGATCGCCGTCTGTCTCTCGTTGCCCCGCGTGGCGAGCTCCGCCGCCAGCCGCGACGTGAACTCCGGCGCTCCCGGCAGCCGCGCCGCCTGCGTGTACCACTGGGAGGCGACCGCGTCCTTGTGCGAGCCGGACGCGTAGGCGTACACGAAGAACCCGAGGTAGAAGGGGAACCGCCAGTCGTCGGGGTTGGCGGCGAACCCTTTCTTGAGCAGCGCGTAGGCGACGTCGGGCCGGCCGGCGTCGATCATGGCAAAAGAGCCGAAGAAGTACGCTTCGGTGAAATGCGGGCTCAGGGCCGTGACGAGGCGCACCAGAGCCGGCAGCGAATCGAGTCTGTGGTCGGAGTTGAGATGTTCGCCGTAGTACTGGATGGTGTAGAGCCAGTACACGTCGGCCACGGTCACCCGGA
The DNA here is from genome assembly GCA_963751565.1 of uncultured Actinomycetes bacterium. GTDB lineage: Bacteria > Actinomycetota > Thermoleophilia > UBA2241 > UBA2241 > Bog-752. Next base: position 632,804 of record CAVVVA010000005.1, read on the forward strand.
CAGCGGGCGAGAAGTTCTCGTAGAAGCCCGGCGACGGGACGAAGACGACCGGATTGGGCGTCGCCGCGGCGGGCCGGTTCGACTGGTAGCCGATCACGACGCCGACGCAGAGCACGACGATCGCTGCGACGATCATGACGCGCAAGAGGCGCACTTCAGAACTCCTTGCGCCGGAAGATCCAGGTGGCCACGAACAGGGCGATGACGAGGTAGGCGAGCAGGTAGCCGCACCAGGCGGCGAGGCTCGTCCACCCCACGGCCCCCTCACCCACCACGGCGGCGCGTATGTCGATCGCGCTCAGGTTGGGGACGAGGTAGAAGACGAGGACCGACGCGGCATGCGTGATCCCGGAGTGTCCGAGGCGCGAGAGCGACAGCACGTTGTGACTCAGCTGACCGGCGGCGTAGACGCAGATCCCCCAGACGCTCGCCAGGATCGCCGACGTCATGGTCGAGAACAGTATGGTGACCGCCATCACCACGAGCAGCTGCAGATAGATCAGAAGGCCCGCGAGCAGCAGCGAACCCGACGGGCTCCTGGCCACGATCCAGGCGAGCACGAAGAGAAACACCGTCATGCCGGCCAGCACCGTGAACATCGTGGCCGCCAGGCCGAGGAACTTGCCCCAGATGAACTCACTGCGCGAGACCGGCTTGGAGAAGATGATGAAGACCGTGCGCTTCTCGACCTCCTTGCGCACCAGGCTGGCGGCCACGAAGGCGGCCACGATCAGCCCGAACAGGCTGATCGCCACAAGGCCGAAATCCTTGATCATGCGATCTTCCTGGCCGAGGCTGATGCTGGCCAGCCACAGGCTCGCGACGATCATCGCCAGCGCGAACAGGATGATCACCCCGAGGATGCGGTCGCGGATGGTCTCGCGGAACGTGTTGACGGCGACCGCCGCGACCCGCCTCACGCCCGCACCACGTCCATGAAGAAACTCTCGAGGTCGCCCGTGGAGCTCTGCGAAAGCGCCTCCTCGACGGCGCCCTGCCAGACCACCCGGCCGCCGCGCATGATGGCGATGCGCGTGCACAGGGCCGCGACGTCGGCCAGGATGTGCGAGTTGAAGAGCACCGTCGTGCCGCGCTCGTGGAGCCGCTGGATGATCTCCTTGACCTCGACCCTGCCGACGGGATCGAGCCCGGTCATGGGCTCGTCGAGGAGCACGAACCGGGGCTCGTTGATGAGCGCCTGGGCGATGCCGATGCGCTGCAGCATGCCCTTGGAGTACTTGCGCAGCTGCACCCGGGCGGCGCGCTCGAGGCCCACGTCGGCCAGGATGGCGGTGACGCGCCGGTCGCGCTCCCGGCCGTCGAGCGAGAACAGACGGGCGCAGAAGCGCAGAAACTCCGATCCCGTGAGGTAGTCGTAGAAATAGGGGTTCTCGGGCAGGTACCCGAGCTCGGCGAGACCGTGCACGCCGAGGGTCACCGACCCGCTCGTCGGACGCATCAGACCGAGCACGACCTTCAGCGTGGTCGTCTTGCCGGCGCCGTTGGGACCCAGGAGCCCGAACACGTCGCCGTCGCGGACCTCGAGATCGACGCCGTTCAAGATCTCGACCTTGCGCCGGCGAAAGCCGACGACCACCGTCTTGTGAAGGTCGCGCACCTCGAGCATGCGGGCGCAAGAGTGTAGATCGTCGGTGGTGATCACGTTCTGCTCTCCAGAAGCTCTACCCGCAACTCATGCTGCGGCCCGCAAGATGATTCCTCGGGAAGACGCGAAAAACCTTTAGCTTTCGACGACCGCCGTCTCCCGGCTGAAGGGCCGAGAGGACCAGCGGGATTGCCTTTGGGGACGACGACGTGACCGCCAGCCCAGCGCCGGTGGGGCCGTCACGCCCTCGCCAGCACCGCCGTCCACAGCAGCGAGATCAGCAGGATCCCCACCCAGCGCAGCGCGTCGAGCCGCCGCACCCGGGCCGCGCCCGACGCCACCAGACCGCCGAGCAGGAGAAGCACGGCGAAGTCGACGTAGCGCTGGTACCACGTGGTGTTGGCCGCGCAGCTCAGCACGATCGCGGCGAGCGCGATCAGCAGCACCCGATCAGACGGACGCCGCCAGCGCGTCGCGAAGAGCGCGGCGAGCACCGCCGCTCCCAGGGGTACGAAGGTCCACCACACCAGGCTGGTGCCCAGGACGCGCCACCACGCCTGGCCGACTCTGCCGAGAAGGCCGATGCCGTAGGGATCGCCGCCCCGCAGGCTGGCCATGGCGCCGGCCGCCACAGCCGTCAGCCCCACCAGGGCCGCGGCGGCGACTGCCAGGACCCCCCGCCGGTGAAGCCTGCCGGGAAGCGCGGCAATGTCGTCGGCCGGCGCGAGCAACACGCCCCAGAGCCCTACCACGGCGAGAGAGAGGCACACGTTGCGCAGGCGAAACACGCCCGAACCCGCCTGCGCAGCCCCCGACGGCAGCAGACCTCCCCAGCGCACAAGGAGCGCCGCCAGAGGCACCACGCCAAGCGTGACGATGGCCGCGCCCCACGCCCGGCTCCGCGAGGGCACACGCACGCAGAACACGGCCGCCAGTCCGGCAACGAAGAGCCACGCGGCGCTCTGCCGCATGAGCGTCGCCACGGCGGCGAAGGCCGCAAAGGCCGCCAGTCTGCCGCTTCGTGGAGCCTGCACGTAAGCGAGCAGGCGCTCCAACGCAAGGACGACGAACAGCCAGGTCGGGTTGTCGGTGAGCACCCGGAACGACTGGCCGAAGAAGAACGGTGACAGGGCGAGCATGAGCGCCAGGGCCAGCGCCACCCAGGGTCGCGCGCCCAGCCGGTCCCGAAAGACCACATACGCCGCCACGCAGGCCAGCCACGACAGCACCGACACCACCAGCCTGCCCGAGACGAGCGAAGTCCCGAACGGTCGCGAGAGCCCCGCCAGAAGCCAGTAGACCAGCGGTCCCGACCAGGAGCCATAACCGGAGAGCACCAGCCGTGGCCAGGTGCGGGCGACCGTGACGACGATCTGGTAGTGCGCCTGCTCGTCGTATGCCTGGTAGACCCAGAAGGCGCGGCGCAGACCGGAGGTCGCCGCGATCACCACCACAAACGGCGCCGCCAGCAGAGCGGCGTGGAGAGTTCGGGAGGTCGCGACGAACCGCTGCGTGTACCCGGAGTCAGTCACCATGCCGCATCGTACACGACGAGCGGCCGCGCGGTCGGGTCTTACGGGACGGTGAACGCGCCGCCGTTGCTCATGTGGCCCACGAGCTGGTAGTTCGTGCCACCACCGAGCTGGGTGTAGGTGTAGTCGCCGTTGGCGCTGCTGTCCTTCATGTCGACGGACGTCCAGGGGTTCTGGGGCCAGTGGTCGACGTAGGGAGTGTTGCTGGCGTCGACGAGCGCGGCCTTGGTCGCGACGGCCGCCGGGTAGATGTCGCTGTGGTCGACCGCATAGCTGGCGATCCCCAGCTCGATGTCGTGCACGCCCCCCTTGACAGCGGCGTCCTTGGCCTTGTTCCTCTGGCTCAAGAACATCGGGATGGCAATGGCGGCCAGGATGCCGATGATGATGATCACGATCAGGAGCTCGATGAGCGTGAAGCCCCGTTGGCCTGCGCGCCTGTTCATCGTCGCTTCCTTTCCGTTCCGTCGCTGCTGTCTGCAACGCCTTCTGTCAATAGTCTGCCCAACTCCAGAAATCTTGGGACGGGCAGTGTAGCGTTCCCACCGCGCGCTCCTCCGATGAAGCGCGTCACACCCGAAACGAGAAGGGAGGCGGCTTGCTGGAAGCCGCCTCCCGCCCGGTCTGCGATCAGATCAGTCTTTGGTCAGGGAACCTGGAACTGGCCGCTGTTGGACAAGTGCCCCTGGAGCGTGAACGTGTTGCTCGCGGCGTTGTTGGTGTAGGTGTAGTCACCCTGCGCCGAGCTGCTTGCCATCAGGACGTTGGTGAACGGGTTCTTCGGCCAGTTGTCGACGTAGACGTGGTTGGTCGTGTCGACCAGGCCGGCCTGGGTGAGCGTTCCCGGATACGTGTCGCTGTGGTCGACCGCGTAGCTCTGGACACCAACCTGGAGGCTGTGGATGCCTTCCTTGACCGCGGCGTCCTTGGCCTTGTTCCTCTGGCTCAAGAACATCGGGATGGCGATGGCGGCCAGGATGCCGATGATGATGATCACGATCAGGAGCTCGATGAGCGTGAAGCCCCGTTGGCCTGCGCTCCTGTTCATCGTACCTGCCTTTCCTTCCGTCACCGTCGGTTACAAACCTTTCTGGGGCTCGTCTTCCGACTTTCGAGACGAGCTCCGACCCGGTCGCGCGCACCCCTGACGAGGTTCGCGACGAACCGGCCCGGGAGGGGAGGCGGCTTTTTGGAAGCCGCCTCCCGCCCGGTCCGCGATCAGATCAGACTCCCCGGTCAGGGAACCTGGAACTGTCCGCCGTTGGACAAGTGACCCTGGAGCGTGAACGTGCTGCTCGCAGCGTTGTTGGTGTAGGTGTAGTCACCCTGCGCCGAGCTACTTGCCATCAGGACGTTGGTGAACGGGTTCTTCGGCCAGTTGTCGACGTACGGATGGCCCGTGGAATCGACCAGGCCGGCCTGGGTGAGGGTCCCGGGATACGTGTCGCTGTTGTCGACCGCGTAGCTCTGGACACCGACCTGGAGGCTGTGGATGCCCTCCTTGACCGCGGCGTCCTTGGCCTTGTTCCTCTGGCTGAGGAACATCGGGATGGCGATGGCGGCCAGGATACCGATGATGATGATCACGATCAGGAGCTCGATGAGCGTGAAACCGCTTTGATCCTTCGTGAAGCGCTTCATGTGAATTGTCACCTCCTTCCCAATCGTTTTCAGTCTTTGCAAATCCTGTCTTTGTTGAGAGACCACGAAAAAGACCCGTGGCGCCTCTCCGGCAAGCCACAGGTCCGTCAGCGTCGTGCTCGCTGCGGCGGCAACCCAGCCGACTCACCTGACAGGAGTCCTGTGGCTTTGCGCCCCGCCCTCGCGGACGGTTTGCTCTTATCGCCTTCAAACTCAGGTTGCCCAACCGCCAGAGCGCTAGACACTTTTCTTCGACCCGGCTGCCGGTTCGCACAGGGTATCGGTTGCCGGGCCCGTTCTCTTTAGGGGCAACCCTTCGTGACCCGGTCACAATGGCTGCGCAGTGTGAGTCACGGCGGCGGCGCCGGCGGCTGGCGCAGGGCGGCGGCGCGCGCCGCGCGCCGCCGCCCTGCCTAGAAGACGCGGCGCGTCATGACCTGCTTGAGACGCGCCAGGGCCTTGATCGACTCACGCGAAACCTTCTTCTGGGTCAGACCGAGAGCGGCGGCCACTTCGTGCTGGGTGAACTCGCGAAAGAAGAGCAGGTAGATCAGCTTGCGCTGAAAGGCCGTCAGGCGGTCGAGGGCGTCGTAGAGCGCGATCCTGTCCTCGATCGGCAGCGAGAACGACGTGAGATGCAGCGAATGCACCTCACCGGGGTCGGCCACCGGACTGTTGCCGCCGTCGGCGTAGCTGTCGGGCAGGCCCTGCAGGTCGATGCGGGCGTAGACGTTGAGCACTTCGAGGATGCCGGCCTCGCTGATGTTCAGCTCGGCCGCGATCTCGCTCAGATGCGGCGGGCGGCCGAGCTTGCGGGTGAGGCCGCCGACGGCGTCTTCGATGTCGCGGTAGACCCTCTTGACCCAGCGGGGCTGGCGCAGCAGCAGCGAGTCGCGCAGGTGGTGGCGGACCTCACCTTCGATCACCGGCACGGCGTAGGTCGAGAATCGCACGCCTTTGCCGGGGTCGAAGCGCTGGACCGCCTTGATCAGTCCCAGATTGGCGACCTGGAGCAGGTCTTCGTACGGCTCGTCGGCGGTCGCAAACCGCTTGAGGACGTGGTGCAGCAACCGCTGATTGTCGCGCACGATCTGGTCGAGACTGACCGGCGAGCGGGTGGCCGCGTAGTCGGCTACCAGCTGCTCGTTGTTCAACGACGCCCCGGAAGCGCGGCTACTGCTTGACGATGTTCATCATGTTGAAGATCGGCAGGTACATCCCGATGACGACCACACCGACGATGGCGCCGACGCCGAGCATCATGATCGGTTCGAGGATCGACGTCAGCGACTTGACCGCCGCGTTGACCTCGTCTTCGTAGAAATCGGCGACCTTCTGCAGCATGCTGTCGAGAGCGCCCGTCTCCTCGCCCACGGCGATCATCTGCACGACCATGTCGGGGAACACCCTGGCATCCTTGAGTGGCGCCGAGATGGTCTGGCCCTCCTTGACGCTCACCTGCACCGCCCTCATGGCGTATTCGATGACGACGTTGCCGGCCGACTTGCCCGTGATCTCGATGGCCTGCAGGATGGGCACGCCGCTCGACACCAGGGTGCCCAGCGTGCGCGAGAAGCGCGCCACGGCGATCTTGCGGATGACTTCGCCGATGCCCATCGGTACGTGCAGCTTGAAGCGGTCCCAGACCTCGGTGCCCTTCTCCGTGCGCTTGACCTTGCGGATGATCACGATCAGGGCGATGATCACGACGACCACGATCGCTCCCTTCCAGCTGCGCATGGTGTCGGAGGCGGTTACCATCATCCTCGTCAGCAGGGGCAGCTGGGCATTGCCCAGCTCCTGGTACATGCCGGCGAACACGGGGATCAGGAAGAGCACCATGCCGGTCATCACGATGAGCGCAAACGACGCGATCATCAACGGGTAGGTCATTGCCGACTTGACCGCCCGCCTGATGTTGTCGTCCTTTTCGAGCTGGGTGGCGAGGCGGTTGAGGACCCCGTCGAGGATACCGCCGATCTCACCGGCCCGCACCATGTTGACGTACAGGGGCGAGAACACCTTGGGGTGCTTCTCGAGCGAGTCGGACAGCGAGGTGCCGGCCTCGACGTCGGCCCGCACCATGCCCAGCACCTTGGCGAACTTCTTGTTCTCGGTCTGCTCCTCGAGCACCGACAGGGCCCGCAGCATCGCAAGACCCGAGTTGATCATCGTCGCGAACTGGCGCGAGAAGATGGTGAGGTCCTTGGCCTTGATGCGCTGCAGCGAGGCGAAGATGTCGGTCTGGGCGAGGCCGGTCTTGACCTCGTCGATGTCGACGACGGTGAGTCCCTTGTTGCGCAGGCTGGCCGCGACCGCGGCCTTGTTGTCGGCGTCGATCTGGCCAGACGCCGCTGCGCCCCTGGTGTCGAGAGCCTTGTAGCTGAACGTGGCCATGAGTCCTCCGTCACTTCTCGGCGGCGCCGGCACGGGGGGCGTGATCGCCCCGGCTGCCTTCGACCCTTGTCGAGACTGTAGTCGTCATGCTCCGGCAAACCTTTAGCCGGCCTTGACCGCCTGGGCCGGAGCGCCCAGCAGGCGGTTGAGCTCATCGGGCGTGCTCGAACGCCGTTGGGCAAGCTCGCGCGAGATCAGGCCGCGCCGCACGAGGTCGGCCAGCGCGGCGTCCATTGTGACCATGCCATACCTGTTGCCGGTCTGCATGACCGAGTAGATCTGATGCGTCTTGCCTTCGCGGATCAGGTTGCGCACGGCCGGCGTCGGGATGAGCAGCTCGCAGGCGACCACCCGGCCGCGTCCGTCACGGGTCGGCAGGAGCTGCTGCGTGCACACGCCGACCAGGGTCGTCGAGAGCTGCACGCGGATCTGCTCCTGCTGGTGTGGCGGGAAGACGTCGATGATGCGGTCGATGGTCTGCGGCGCGTCCTGGGTGTGCAGCGTGGCAAAGACGAGGTGGCCCGTCTCAGCCGCGGTGAGGGCCGTCGCCATGGTCTCGGTGTCGCGCATCTCGCCGACCAGGATGACGTCGGGGTCCTGGCGCAGGACGCTCTTGAGGGCCCGGTTGAACGACTTCGTGTCGGCGCCGACCTCGCGCTGGTTGATCATGCACTTCTTGTGGCGGTGGAGGAACTCGATCGGGTCCTCGATCGTCATGATGTGCTCTTCGCGGACCTCGTTGATCTCGTCGATCATCGCCGAGAGCGTCGTCGATTTGCCGCAGCCGGTCGGTCCCGTCACGACCACGAAGCCGCGCGGCATCTTGGTGAGGTTGTGGAGCGCCTTGGGCAGCCCCAGCTCCTCGAGCTTGCGGATCTGGATGGGGATGAGGCGGAAGGCCGCGCCCAGGCTGTTGCGCTGGAAGTAGGCGTTGACGCGGAACCGCGCGCGTCCGGGCACCGAGTACGAGAAGTCCATCTCCCATTCGTTCTCGAGCCGCTGCCGCTGGTCTTGCGACAGGATGCTGTAGATCAGCTCGCGCGTGTCGTTGGCGCCCAGGCGCGGATAGTCGAGCCGCTCCAGCACGCCGTTGACGCGCACGATGGGCGGCGCGCCGACCGACAGATGCAGGTCGCTGGCGTCGCGCTCCAGGACCTCTAGCAGAATGTCGACAAGATCCATGGTTATCGTCCCCTCGCAGCCAAGTTGTCAGATGATGACACGGGCGATCTCTTCGATCGACGTATCGCCCTGGAGCACCTTGTCGATGCCGTCCTCACGCAGGTTCTTCATGCCCTCGGCCTGCGCCACGCGGCTGATCTCGTCGGCGCTCTTGCGCTCGACGGTCAGTCTGCGGATGGCTTCGCTCATTATCATGACCTCGTAGAGGCCGAGTCGCCCCTTGTAACCTGAGTTGCTGCACCGTGAGCAACCTTTCGGTCGGTACAACGTCAGCTTGCCCATCTCGAAGACCTCGGGTGGAAAGTCGTTTTTCTTGAGCATCTCTTCGGACGGTTCGTAGGGCTCCTTGCATTCCTTGCAGAGACGACGCGCCAGGCGCTGAGCGAGAACGCAGTCCACGGCCGACGAGGTGAGGAAGGGTTCGATGCCCATCTCGGTGAGTCGAGACAGCGCGCCTGGCGCGTCGTTGGTGTGGAGCGTGGAGAGCACGAGGTGGCCGGTCAGGGCCGACTCGATGGCGATGGCGGCGGTCTCGCGGTCGCGGACCTCGCCGACCATCACGATGTCGGGGTCGCAGCGCAGAATCGAGCGCAGCGCCGCGGCGAAGGTCATGCCGGCCTTGACGTTGACCTGGACCTGGTTGATGCCCGGCAGGCGGTACTCGACCGGGTCCTCGACGGTGATCACGTTCTTCTCCGGCGAGTTGATGATGTTGAGCGTCGCATACAGCGTGGTCGACTTGCCCGACCCGGTCGGCCCGGTGACGAGGATGGCGCCGTACGGTCTCGTGAACGAGCGCCGGTAGCGCTTGAGCGCCTTCACCGAGAAGCCCAGCTCGGACAGGTCGAGCATGACGTTGCTCTTGTCGAGCAGGCGCATCACGATCTTCTCGCCGTACACGGTCGGCAGCGTGGCGACGCGCATGTCGATGGGCTTGCCGCCGACCACGAGGCCGATGCGGCCGTCCTGCGGCACGCGGCGCTCGGCGATGTCGAGATCGGCCATGACCTTGAGGCGGCTGATCACGCCGTTCTGCATGCGCCGCGGCACCGACATGACCTCGTGCAGGACTCCGTCGAGACGGAACCGGATGACCAGCTCCTTGGCCTGCGGCTCGAAATGGATGTCGCTGGCGGCGTCGTCGACGGACTGCGCGATCACCGAGTTGACGAGCTTGACGATCGGCGGCTCCTCCGTCATCTCCCGGATGTCGGTGATCTCTTCGTCGCCCTGGGTGACCGCCTCCGTGTTCTCGGTGACGTGATCGTCGAGGCGGTTCAGCTTGCCGATCGCCCCATAGACGTCCTCTTCGCTGGCGATGGCCGGCACAATGGTGTAGCCGGTCATGATGCGCAGGTCGTCGGCCACCAGGACGTTGGCCGGGTCGATCATGGCGACCTGAAGGGTGCTGTCGTCGAGGAACCGCACGGGGATCGCGCCGTAGCGCCGGCAGAGCCTCTCCGACAGCAGACCGGCGGCCGACATGTCGAGCTGGACGCGCGTCAGGTCGAGGTATTCGATGCCGAACTTGGTGGCGAGCGCCTTGGTCAGGTCGAGCTCGGAGACGGCCTTGTCTTCGAGCAGCAGCTGACCGAGGCGCTTGAGGGTGTCCTTCTGGCGCGCCAGGCAGCTTTCGATCTGTTCCTCGGTGACCAGACCCATGTCGACCAGGATCTCGCCGAGGCGCTTCTTGCTCGCTCGCAGCTGCGGCGAGGCGCCCGGAGCGGCTGCTGCGGCATCGGCCGCCTCCAACCGCTCGAGGACCGCGCCGACGCCGGCCGAGTGAGACTCGCCCTCGACGGTCACGGCGTCGCCGTGCGGCGTCGCCGCCGTCGCCCGCCTGCCCGAGATCGTCCTCGTCGGGGATCTCGATGGGTTTCACGGTCGAAAGCACGTCGGCTTCGGTCAGGTCGGCCAGAATGTCGAACGTGTCGTCGGCATCGAAGATCTCGTCGTGATCGGTGCTCACGAAACCGTCCGTCTCCTGGTCGCCGTGCGGTTCGTGGCCGCCCCATTCGTCGATTCCGGCGGGATCGACATCGTCGTGTGAGACGATCTCGACCTCGGGAAGTCCACCGTCGTGGGCCGCTGCGCGACCCGCGACTCGACGCTTATCGTCGTGTGGCACTCCGCATCACTTCCAGTGGCGCGGCCCGCCCCGTCCAGAGCTCGAACGAGAGCGCGGCCTGCCAAGCGAGCATGGCCAGGCCGTCGATGGCCCGCGCTCCCATCGCCCGGGCACGTTCGAGAGGCATCGTCGGCCGCTGTCCGTAAACCACGTCGTACACAATGTGGTCACGCCGGATGTTATCGACCAAAACCCCCGGCACTTTAAGCGGCTCGCCCATGCCCAGGGGGGTCGCGTTGACCACGATGTCCGCCCCGCGGACATCGGCGGCGCCGAGTTCGTCGAGGGCCACGACCTCGAAGCGCGCGTCCTCGTCGAACGGCTGGAGCAGGCGCACGAGCTCCTCGGCATGCGCCACTGTGCGATTGACGATCACGCACCGGCCCACGCCGAGGCGGACCAACCCGAGCGCCGCCGCACGGGCGGCGCCTCCGGCCCCGATCACGAGGCCGGAGGCGCCGCTCAGAGGCTCAGCCACCACGTCGCGCAGCGCGGCCACGAAACCATCGATGTCGGTGTTGTAGCCACACAGGGCGTCGTCGTCGACAACAATCGTGTTCACGGCCTCGATGAGCAGCGCGTCGTCGGCGATGCGGTCGAGAAACGGCAGGACGGCTGCTTTGTGCGGCATGGTGACGTTGGCGCCCCGAAAGCCGAGCGCCCGCAGCCCTCTCACCGCGGCCTCGACGCCCTGCGGGGCGACCGGCAGCGGCACGTAGGCCATGTCGAGCCCGAGCGCCGCGAAAGCGGCGTTATGGATGGCGGGCGAGAGCGAGTCCGTCACCGGCCAGCCGATGATGCCCGTCAGGACAGTGCTGCCTGCGATCGTCGTCACGTCTATCGCCCCCAGGGTGGTGTGAAACCGGCAAGCGACGGGTCGTCGGCCGTCACTGCAAGCTTGCACATCGACGCTCTACATCCTGCCCCGGAGCGCAACGGCCGACGCCGTCCGCTCTGCACCGCACCGTGGAGGGCCGACCGTCGCCGGCCGGCCGTGACCGCCCCGCCGGCGCCGCGCAGTAGCGGCCCTACTGCTGGGCGCGCGCCTTGTCTCGCAGGAACTGGGCGTAGCTCGCCGAGAAGTAGTGCCGGCCGCTGCCGTCGTTGCGGGCCACGTAGTAGAGGTAGTCGACTCCGGCAGGGTTGGCTGCGGCCTGCAGCGAAGCAAGCCCGGGGTTGGCGATGGGCGTCGGCGGCAGTCCCGCGTGCAGGTAGGTGTTGTAGGGCGAGGCGATCCGCAGGTCGCGGTACGACAGCACGGGCTTGTAGGCCGGCAACGCATACTCGACGGTGGCGTCGATCTGCAGCCGCATGCGCAGGTGCAGACGGTTCCAGATGACGGCCCCGGCGAGCGGTCGCTCCGCCGGCACCTCGATCTCGCGCTCGATCATCGAGGCGATGATCACCACATCGTACTCGGTGAGGTTCTTGGAGGCGGCGCGGGCCAGGTCGACGCGGGCCACGGTCGAGCGAAACGCGGCGAGCTGCTGCTCGATGAAGTCTCGCGGCGTGATCGCGGGAGACACGTCGTAGGTCGACGGGAACAGGAACCCTTCGAGCGGGCCGCCGCTGCGAAACCCCGGGCAGCTGAACGGCAGCGGGTGAATCAGCGTCAGAACGACGTAGCGTCGCGCGCTGAAGCCCGGGATCTTCTCGCCCAGCAGAGCGGCCGTCTGCCGGGCCGTGTAGCCCTCGGGGATGGTCACGCGCACCGGCGGCGGTCCGTGCTCCAGCGCGGCGACGAGGCTGGCGTAGGGCTCGTTCAGGCGCAAGCGGTAGAGGCCCGACTTGAAGTCGCTGCCGTAGCCGTCGGTCTGCGCCCGAATGGCGAATGCCCCGGCGTGCGCGACGACTCCGGCACGCTCCAGGATCTGGGAGATCTCGGTGAGGCTTGCACCCTCCGGAACTTTCACACTCACCACCTTGCCCGGACGCCCGGTCGAGAAATACGACCTCAGGTAGAGGCCTACGCCAAGCCCAACGACCAGCAGCAGCAGTACCGCGACGACCAGCAAGCGGAGCACTCTCGGCGGGCGCCGGCGCGGCGGGCGGCTCGAACCGCCGCGACGCACGGCCTCGTGCTCCGACTGCGTGCGCCGCGCATCGCGGTCGGACGACTCGAACCAGCTCTGGTCGGTCTGGGGGTCGTAACCGAAGCTCACGTCGCGTTCAGGTAGTCCTCGAGGATCTGCGCCGCCGCCCGGGCGTCGAGCGCCCCTCTCCCCCCTCGCTGCTGCGCGATCGCGGTCGTGAAGCGCTCGTCGTACAGGTCGACCGGCACGTCGATCACGCGGCGCAGGCGCGCCACGAACGAGCGTACCTCGCGCGCCTGACCGTGCTCGCCGCCGTCGAGCGACACGGGCAGACCGACCACGACCCGAGACACGCCCTCGGTGGCCACGAGCTCTCGCACGGCCTCGAGACCGGCGGCCGTGCCCGCGCGAGTGACGACGGTCAGCGGCCGGGCGATGCTGCCCGTCTCGTCGGAGATGGCGACGCCCGTGCGCGCGACGCCGTAGTCGAGCGCCAGGAGCCGCACCTCAGCCTCCGAGGAGCTCCCGCGCCCTGACGACGCCCGCCTCGAGCGCGGCCGCCATGCCCTCGACGTTCGCCCCGCCGCCGCGGGCGAGTGTCGGCTTGCCGCCGCCGCGCCCCTCGATCGCCGGCATCATGGCGGCGAGGACCTCGTTGGCGCGCAATCCCCGCCCCACGAGAGCGTCGGTCGCGGCCACCACCACGGCGACGCGTCCTGCGATGCTCGCCAGCAGCGCCACGGCCGCGTCGGGCCGCGTCGCGCGGATCTCGTCGGCCAGGGCGAGCAGCTCGTCGGGCTTCTCGACGTCGACCTGCCCGGCGACGAGTGTCGCGCCGCCCACTGTGAGCGCCGCGCCGAGGAGCTCGTCGACCCGCCCGTGGCGCTCGCCACGCGCGGCGGCGTGCGCCGCTTCCCTGAGCTCCCCGATCTCGGCGAGACGGCGGCGGACCGCGTCTGCGACGCGGTCCGCCGCCACGCCGAGCTCAGCTGCCAGGGCGGCCTCTCGCGCCTCGAGGCCACGGTAGTGCTCGATCGCCGCGGCGGAGGTGATCGCTTCGACGCGCCGCGTGTTGGCGCCGACAGACGTGCTGGCGGTGATCTTGCAGAGACCGATCTGGGAGGTAGACGACACGTGCGTGCCGCCGCAGAGCTCGCGACTGAACTCGTCGATCTCGAGTACGCGAACGAACTCGCCGTACTTCTCTTCGAAGAACGCCAGCGCGCCGATCTCGGCGGCGTACTCACGGGTGGTGACGAAGGGTCGCACCGGGTGGTTCTCGACGATGCGCCGGTTGGCGAGGTCCTCGATCTGGCGCAGCTCGGCAGGCGTCGGCGCGCGCCGCGTCTTGTAGTCGAAGCGCAGCTTCTCGGGAGTGACGAGAGAGCCGGCCTGCCGCACGTCGTCGCCGAGCACGATCCGCAGGGCGTTGTGCAACAGGTGGGTGGCGGTGTGATTGCAGGCCGTCTGGTGTCGCCGCACGGCGTTGACCATGGCCTTGGCGCGCTCGCCTTCGACGACGGCGCCCTCCGTCACGCGCCCGACGATGACCTGGTCGCCTTCGAAGCGCGCGACGTCGACCACGTCGAGCTTGCCCGAGTCGGTGTGGATCCAGCCGGCGTCGGCGACCTGTCCGCCGCCCTCGGCGTAGAACGGTGACTCCTCGAGCTTGAGCGCCACCCGACCGTCGGCCAGGACGCGCGCCGCGCGCACCATGGTGTAGACCTCGAGGCGCTCGTAGCCGACGAACGTCGTTTCGAGGACCGCCGTGTCGCGCTGGAAAGCCTCGAGCTCTCCCGGACCGCTCTCCCCCGCCCGTTGCGCCGTGCGGGCGCGCTCGCGCTGCTCGCCCATGAGCCGTTCGAAGCCCGCCTCGTCGACGCTCATGCCGCTGTCCTGGACGATCTCGCGCGTGAGGTCGAACGGAAATCCGTACGTGTCGTGGAGCTCGAAGGCGACCTCGGGAGGCAGCTCGGCGCCCGAGTCGCGGGCCCGGCGCAGGGCTTCGTCGAGTATGCCCATGCCCTGGGTGAGCGTACGCGTGAAACGCGTCTCCTCCTCGCCGACGATCCCGACGATCGCGTCGCGGCTCGCCACGAGCGCCGGATAAGCCTCGCCCATGAGGTCGACGACACAATCGCACACGCGAGAAAGGAACGGTTCGTCGAGCCCTATCGCGACGCCCTGCTGGACGGCGCGACGGATGATGCGCCGCAGGACGTAGTCGCGCCCCTCGTTGCCCGGCAGGACCCCGTCCATGATGAGAAAGGCGATGCCGCGGGCGTGGTCGGCCATGACGCGCAGCGCGCGGGTCACGGCCTCATCGGAGCCGTAGGCCCGGCCGGAGAGCCGCTCGCCGAGCTCGATCAGCGGCCGGAACGCGTCGGTCTCGAAGATTGAGGTGACGCCCTGGTGGATCGCGCTGGTACGTTCGAGGCCCATGCCCGTGTCGATGCTCTGCTGGGCCAGCGGCGAAAGTCCGCCACGCTCGTCCATCTCGTACTGCACGAAGACGAGGTTCCAGTACTCCATCCAGCGGTCGCACTCGCAGCCGGGGCCGCAGTCGGGCCGCCCGCAGCCGAGCTCCTCGCCCATGTCGTAGTACAGCTCGGTGCACGGCCCGCAGGGGCCCGTCGGTCCGGCCGGTCCCCAGAAGTTGTCGCTCCGCCCGAGGTGCACGATGTCGTCGTCGGTGAAGCCCTGGGACTTCCAGAGCGCGATCGCTTCGTCGTCGGCCGGCACCTGGTCGTCGCCGCCGAACACGCTGACCTTGACCCGCCCCCTGTCGATCCCGA
This sequence comes from uncultured Actinomycetes bacterium, assembly GCA_963751565.1. Lineage (GTDB taxonomy): Bacteria > Actinomycetota > Thermoleophilia > UBA2241 > UBA2241 > Bog-752. The sequence goes on from CAVVVA010000005.1 coordinate 648,118, forward strand.
GCTGGTCCGAGAGCTCGAGCGCCCAGGCGATCGCCTCGCGCTTGAAGTAGTCGCCGATCGAGAAGTTGCCGAGCATCTCGAAGAAGGTCTCATGGCGCGCCGTGCGCCCGACGTTCTCTATGTCGGAGGTGCGAAAGCAGCGCTGACAGGTGGTCAGCCGACCGGCCGGCGGCGTGTCGACGCCGAGGTAGTACGGCTTGAACTGCTGCATGCCGGCGGTCGTGAACAGCACGCTCGGATCGCCGGCCGGGACAAGCGAGGCCGGCGGCGGCGACAGATGGCCGCGCGCTTCGAAGAACTCGGCGAACGCGCGGCGGATCGCCGCCGACGACAGCGTCGGGGCATTTCGTGCCCGGGTCATGCGCACCTCATCCAGCGGCCTGCCCGCATGGTCAGAGCCGGGGCGTCACAGCGCACCCTCGCCGATGTTCGCCCGCAGCTTCTCGAGCGCCCGGCGAATGAGCCGTGACACGTGCATCTGCGAGATCCCGACCCGTGCGGCGATCTGCGACTGTGTGAGACCCTCGAAGAAGCGCAGATGGAGGATGTAGCGTTCGCGAGCGTCGAGCTTGGCGAAGCCCGGGGCGAGCATGGTGCGGTCTTCCATCGTGTCGTAGGCCTCTTCTTCGGTGCCCATGTAGTCGATCAGGCCGGTCTCATCGTCTCCCGATTCGCCGTTCGGCGACGCCTGCAGCGAGACCGAGTTGTACGCCTGGCTCGTCTCGAGCGCCTCGAGCACCTCTTCGGGCGTCGCCCCCGCCGCCTCGGCGATCTCGTTGATGGTCGGCGAGCGCTGCAGCTTGGGCACCAGCTCGTCGATCACCTTGTTCAGGCGGATGTTCAGTTCCTGCAGGCCGCGCGGCACGCGCACCGACCAGCCCTTGTCGCGGAAGTAGCGCTTGATCTCGCCGATGATGTTGGGCGTGGCGTAGGTCGTGAGCTCGACGCCGCGCGTCAGGTCGAAACGGTCGATCGCCTTGATCAGGCCGATCGATCCCACCTGGACGAGATCGTCGAAGTGCTCACCGCGCGACGAGTATCGTCGTGCGAGGGAGCGCACCAGGGGCAGGTACATGGTGATCAGCTGGTCGCGCGCCCGGCGGTCGCCGTGCAGGTGATACCGGCGCAGCAGGAACTGGTCGAGCTTCTCGGACTCGTCTTTGCCGCGCCCGGTCGGCGGCACGACTCGATCGACGATCTCGTCGTCGGGGCCATCGGGCCCTTCGTCGCGGCTGCCCCGGTCGCCGCCTGCGTTCTCGAGGTCGCCGCGCTCGTCGTCGCCGCGCTCGTCGTCGCCGCGCTCGTCGTCGCCGGCGAGGGGCTCGCTCGAGCCGCCCCGTTCGTCGGGCTCGTCGGACTCGCGGTCGTCGAACGGGTTGCCGAGTGGGTCTGCCGTGTTTGCGTCGGCCATGAGTGCCTCAGGCGCCGCCGCGTCGCTTGGCGAACACGACGGAGAAGCAATCGTCGGGCTCCGGGCAGACCTGGACAGACTGGACGACCCCACGCATGACCGTCTGCAGGTCGAACTCGCCGGCACGCTCCCGGCCGGTGAGGCGCGCCCTGAGCGCCGGCGAGCGAAACGGGCCGGCGTTCACGGTCACGCCATCGGCGGCGACCTCGATGGTCAGCTCGTGGCGAGGGTCTTCGCCCGAGTCTTCGGCCGCGCAGAGCAGCTCCTCGATGGCCACGTACAGGTCGCCGATCTCGTCGAGGGACAGATCGACGCGGGCCGCCACGCCGCCCAGCACCATGCGCACGACCGGAAGCGCGGCCGGTGTAGCCGTCACTTCGAGACGGATAGTGTCTGCCACAAGGACCTCGCTCAGACGGCCGGGTCGTCGCGCTGCGCCACCGCCACCAGGGCGCGGTCGACCTGGTGCTCGCGCATCCGCGCGGCCCGCAGCCCGTCGTCGATGGCCAGCTGTGCCCGGCGACGAGCCTCGCCGTACCCCCGCCGCGCTTCGCCGGGCAGCAGTCGCAGCACCTCGACGTAGCTCTGCCCGGTGGTCTGGCTGCGCTCGCGCACGTAGTAGGCGAGGCTCGCGCCGGCGAGCACGCCACCAAAGACGAGGGTCCCCCAGAACTTCACCCGCCGCTCACCTCGCCGGCTTCGGGGCCGGGTTCGGCGGCCGGCGCATCGCCGGACGTTTCGACCGCGGGGTCCGGCGACGGCGGCGCAGCCGAGGCAGGCGTCTCGGGCTCTGCCACATCGGGAGAGCCGCCAGCCGGCGGGCTCCACGCGGCGCCGCTCGACGGACCTTCATCGGCGACCGGCTCGCTCTGGTCGGAGCTCCGGTTGAAGAAGCTGGAGACGGCCTGCGACACGCCGGCGCCGAACGCGGCGGCCTTCTTGGCCGGCACGGTGATCGCCGACTCGACGACGCGCGTCGTCTGGTCGACCTTCTCGGTAACGTCGACCACGCTCGACATGACGACGTCGACCTTGTCGAGCTCGGTGTTGACGCCGTCGAGTGTTTCGGTGGCCTGCTTGAGCAGGGGCACGACTTCGGTGTCGACGTCGGTCAGCAGCTTCTTGGCCGAACCCAGAGTGCCGCCCAGACGGATGAGGGCGTAGATCAGCCCGATGCCGACCACCACCAGGAAGAACGCCGCGGCGTAGTGCAGCGCCATCGAAGGCGTGCCGGCGGCCACGGTCAACAGTGAGTTTGTCATCGACGTCGCCTCCATCGCCGCTATTTCCGGCCTCGCGATTGCGCGGTCACCTTATCACACCCGCATGAGGCCGGTGAACGCCCATTCGTGCTCGAGGTGATGATGCCGCCTCCAACGATCACATCGCTTCTGTAGAACACGGCGGACTGCCCCGGCGCCGGTCCGTAGAACGGCTCTCCAAGACCGATCCGCACGCGCTCGCCGGCCAGCCGCCGCAGACAGGCCACGCGGACCGCGTCCGCCTGGTAGCGCAGCTGCACCTCGAGGCCTTCACCGTCGCCAAGTCCGCGGTCGACGACTTCACGGAGCTCGACGGTCGTCGCCGCGAGGTCCTCGGCCCGGCCGACCGTCACGCGGCCGCAAGAGGCCTCGATGGCCAGCACATAGAGGGGCCACGCGGCGCTCAACCCCAGGCCGCGCCGCTGGCCGACGGTGAATCGCCAGCAACCTTTGTGGCGACCCAGCACGCGCCCCTCGCGATCGACGATCTCGCCCTCCTGGCTCGACGCGCCGTGCGCCGCGAGGAACTCGCGATGGTCGCCGGGAGCAAAGCAGACCTCCTGACTGTCGGCCTGGTCGGCCGGGGGCAGCCCCGCCCGGCGAGCGCGCTCACGCACCACGGGCTTGGTGAGATCGCCGAGCGGCAGCAGCAGGCGCTCCAGGGTCTCCGGAGGCACGCGCCACAGCATGTACGACTGATCCTTGCCACGATCGCGACCGCGCGCGATGCGCGGCTCGCCCGCTTCGCGGACGATCCGCGCATAATGCCCGGTCGCGATCCAGGCCGCGCCAAAGCGGTCGGCCAGCTCGACGAGCCGCGCCAGACGGCCCGGGTTGCACTCGACGCAGGGATTGGGAGTCTCACCGGCGAGATACGACGCCACGAACGGCGCCACCACGTCGGCCGCGAAACGCGACTCGTCGTTCAGGCTGAAGTGCGGCGCGCCGATGGCGTGCGCGCTTTCCCGCGCCCGCGCCACGGCCGCCGGCGAACAACAGCTGCGCTGATCATCGCTTGGCCAGAGCTTCACCGTGGCGGCCCGCACCTCGTAGCCGGCCTCGCGCAGCGCGAGGGCGGCCACGGCGCTGTCGACGCCGCCGCTCAGGCCTACGACGACACTTTTTTTCCGAGTACCTTCGCGACGTCGCCGCTGCGCCCCGCCTTGGTGAGATAGTCCTCGATGGCGAGGTGCAACGCGTCGGCGGCGAGATTGGAACAGTGCATCTTCTGGGCGGGCAGCCCGCCGAGCGCCTCGGCGACGGCCCGGTTGGAGATCTCGGCGGCCTCGTCGAGCGTCTTGCCCATGACCATCTCGGTCACCATGCTCGAGGTCGCCACCGCCGCCCCGCAGCCGAAGGTCTTGAACTTGACGTCGGTGATGCGGTCGTCGTCGACCTTGATCGTCATGCGCATCACGTCGCCGCAGACCGGGTTGCCGATCTGGCCGGCGCCGTCGGGGTCCTCGACCTCACCGACGTTGCGGGGGTTCGAGAAATGGTCCATCACGAGATCGGTGTACATGCGCTTACCTCTTCACGTAGAGCGGACTCATCGCGCGCAGCCGCGCGACGATGGGCGGGAAGACCTCGAGAAAGTAGTCGACGTCGGCCTCGGTGTTCTCGCGGCCGAGGGTGAGGCGCACGCTGCCGTGAGCCTCTTCGGCGCCGTAGCCCATGCCGAGGATCACGTGCGAGGGCTCGAGCGAGCCCGAGGCGCAGGCCGAGCCGCTGGCCGCCGCGACGCCCTTGCCGTCGAGCTGCAGGACCATCGACTCCCCCTCGATGTACAGGACCGAGACGCAGACGTTGCCGGGCAGCCGCGCCGTCGGGTGTCCGAGGTAGACGGTGTCGTCGATCGACGCGAGCAGGCCCTCGGCCAGGCGGTCGCGCAGCGCGGCGAGGCGCGGGCCCTGGGTCGGCAGTTCCGCGACCGCGAAGGTGAGGGCCGCGCCCAGGCCGACGATGCCGGGCACGTTCTCGGTGCCCGAGCGCAGCCGCCGTTCGTGGCCGCCGCCGTGGAGGATGGGAGCCACCCTGGTGCCGCGCCTGATGTACAGCGCCCCGATGCCCTTGGGGCCGTAGAGCTTGTGGCCCGAAAGCGAGAGCAGGTCGACGCCCAGGTCGTCGACGTCGATCGGCACGGCGCCCACGGCCTGCACCGCGTCGGTGTGGAACACCGCACCGTGCTCATGAGCGATCCGCGCGAGCTCCCTGACGGGCTGCAGGGTGCCGACCACGTTGTTGGCGAACATCACCGACGCGAGGCGTGTGTCGGGGCGAAACGCCGCCGCATAGGCGTCGAGGTCGACCACACCGTCGTGATCGACGGCCGCGAAGGTCGCCTCCCAGCCCTGGCGCATCAGATACCGCGCCGTCTCCATCACGGCCGGGTGCTCGATCGCGCTCACGATCAGATGGCCGGGCTCGAAGCGCTGCAGAAAGCCGCTGAGAGCCATGTTGTCGGACTCGGTGCCGCCGCTCGTGAAGACGATCTCCTTGTCGGCCGCCCCGAGCGCCGCGGCAACGCGGGCGCGTCCCTGCTCGACCGCCTCGCGCGTCTCGCGGCCGAGCCGGTGGATTTCGGACGGATTGCCGTAGCGCTCGACGAAGTACGGCTCCATCTCGGCGAAGACGCGCGGGTCGACGGCAGTGGTCGCCGCATGGTCGAAGTAGACGGTTCTCATGTCGTCAAGGCCTCCACAGACAGGTCGTCGAGACTGATGTCGCCAAGCGCCCCGCTGATCGCGTCGTCGAGCCGGCGCCACACCCGTTGCGAGGCGCAGCTTCCGGCCCTGGAGCAGCCGCCTTCGTCGGGCAGGCAGCCGACGAGCGACAGCGGCCCTTCGATGGCGGTGACGATGTCGGCCACCGAGATGGCGCCGGCCGGGCGCGAGAGGCGGTAGCCGCCGCTCGCGCCCCTCGTGCTCGCCACCAGGCCGCCTTCGCGCAGGCGGGCGAGGATGCGTTCGAGAAAGGCGGTGGGCATGTCTTCGCGACGCGCGATCTCGGTCAGGGGCACGGGGTCGTCGCGTTCGGCCCGCGCGAGGTAGATCATCGCCCGCAGACCGTACTCGCAGCGAGAGGAGATCCGCACTCCAGTCCTCCGTGACATGGTGGTCGAATACCAACAGAAAAGGTCGGGATTACTGTACCACCGTGGTCGCGTGAGTCAAACAAAATGGCCGGGGACGCCGGGGATGAGCGCCCGGGACTTAGCCGCGAAGCTCGGGGGATCGTGCCGCACGACGGCGACGCCGCCCGGAGGCGGCGTCGCGGCACGAAGTGGGATGTCTAAAGGTGCGGGGTCCGGCTGTTACTTGCCGAGGGCGTTGGCGACGACCTGCGACATGACCTTCTCGCTGATCCAGCCGGTGTATTCCTGGTAGACGCTGCCGTCGGGCGAGATGACGGCGAAGGCCGGCGGCTGGCTGATCTTGAGCTGCGCGAGCACATCGCCGAGCTCGGGGGCGTTGCGCGCCTCGAACGAGAAGAAGGAACCCTGGGCGGCGTACTTGGCCTTGATGGCGTTGAAGTAGCCGAGCATCTGATCGTCTTCGGTGACGCCGGCGACGTAGACCAGAAGAATGACGCCGCGCTTTTCGGCGAGCGGGTTCTTGATGAAGCTGGGGACGTTCGCGGCCTGCGGGTTGACGGTCAGCGTCGGGTAGCCCGTGATGCCGTAGCTGCCGGCGGTGTTGTAGCCGCCGACCACGGTGGTCGGGGCAACGGGGGTCGGGGCGGCGGTGTTCGCCAGAACGATGCCTCCGGTCACCACTGCCATGATCGCCGCGCCCATCACAATGATCAGGGCCACCTTGAGCAGAAACGACCGGTACGCGGGCTGGCCACTCATCTTCGCCTCCAGTGAAAAGGCTCCACCTTGCCGTGTTCGCTTTCTTATTGAACCTGCAAGAGCAGGTGGGTGCCCTCCCGGCGGTCCACGGACCGACCGGAGCCGGGCTCCCGGCGCGTGAGTGTTGGCTCAATAACGCCGCAAATCACGCACAAGGTCGAGCAGTCGGCATGCTAACAGACGCATTCTCGTCCCACAACTAGGTCGGCAATCTGGCGGAATGCTTGAGCGATGAGCCCGAATCTCTAGAGCAGCCGCAGGTGCAACTCCTGCAACTGGCGCGCTTCGACGGGCGCCGGCGCGCCGGTCAGAGGGTCGGACCCGGAGGAGGTCTTGGGGAAAGCGATGACGTCGCGGATGGACGATTCGCCGGCCAGCATCATGACGATGCGATCGAAACCCAGGCCGATGCCGCCGTGCGGCGGGGCGCCGTACTCGAGCGCTTCGAGGAACCAGCCGAACGACTCGTCTATGCGCGCCTCGCTCAGGCCCAGGACGCGCAGGACCGTGCGCTGCAGAGCGGGGTCGGGAATGCGCAGCGAGCCCGAGCCGAGTTCGACGCCGTTCAGGACGAGGTCGTATTGGGCGCCTCTCACGCGCAGCGGGTCGGCGTCGAGACAGGCCAGGGTCTCGTCGGTCGGCAGGCTGAAGGGGTTGTGACCGTAGGTCAGCTTGCCGGTCTCGGCGTCGATCTCGAACAGCGGGAACTCGACCACCCACAGCAGCGACCAGCGCCGCGACGGCTCGGGCGCGAGCAGCTCGATGAGCGCCCCGCGCAGCGCGCCCAGCACGCCGGCCGCGTCCGGCGCCCCACCGGCGGCGAACACGATGAGGTCGCCGGCCGCGGCGCCCGTCCGCTCGACCAGGCCGCTCTGTTCGGCCGCGGAGAGGAACTTGACGATCGGGCCGCGCAGCGCGCGGCCCTCCTCGACTGTCACGTAGGCCATGCCCCCGGCGCCGTGAGCCTTGGCGAGCTCGGTCAGGCCGTCGATCTGGGCGCGCGACAGCCGGGCGCCCTCTGGCGCCCGTATCGCGCGCACCACCCCGCCGCCGTCGAGCGCGCCGCGGAACACCCGAAACCCGCTCGCCGAGAACAGGTCTGACAGCTCGACGATCTCCAGGTCGTAGCGCAGGTCGGGCTTGTCGGAGCCGAAGCGCAGCATCGCCTCGTCGTAGGTGAGCGTGGGCAGCGGCAGTTCGAGCGGCCCCTCCCCCACGCCCTCGACGATCGCCGCCATGAGGCCTTCGAGCAGCGCGCGGATCTCGGCCGCCGACATGAACGACATCTCGACGTCGATCTGGGTGTGTTCGGGCTGCCGATCGGCGCGCAGGTCCTCGTCGCGAAAGCAGCGCACGATCTGGTAGTAGCGGTCGACGCCGCCCATCATCAGGATCTGCTTGAACATCTGCGGCGATTGCGGCAGCGCGTAGAAGCTGTGCGGCTGCAGGCGCGCAGGCACGAGAAAGTCGCGCGCCCCCTCGGGCGAGGAGCGGGTCAGCATCGGCGTCTCGATCTCGAGGAACCGCTGCGCGTCGAGGTAGTCGCGCGCCGCCCGCGCGGCGCGATGGCGCAGCTCGAGACGCGCCAGCACGCCCGGCCGGCGAATGTCCAGGTACCGGTACTTCAGGCGCAGCGTCTCGTCGACGTCGCGACCGTCGCCGGCCTCGATCTCGAACGGCGGCGTGCGCGCGCTCGAAAGCAGTTCAGCGGCCGTGACGCGCACTTCGACCTCGCCGGTCGGCAGGCTGGGATTGACCGTCTCGTCGTCGCGCGCGACCACCGCGCCGGTCGCCAGCACGACGTGTTCGGAGCGCAACCCCTCGGCCAGACGGTGGGCTTCGGGCGCGACTCGAGGGTCGAAGACGAGCTGCACGAGGCCGGAGCGGTCGCGCAGGTCGACGAAGATGAGGTTGCCGTGGTCGCGCCGGCGAGCCACCCAGCCGGCGAGCCGCACGTCGCGTCCCACGTCGGCGGCACGCAGCTCGCCGGGCAGCGCGGTGCGCATCACGTCTTTCCCCCGCCGTTGCCCCCCAGGGGATTGCCGTTGCCGTTGCCGTGATGGTGGCCGTGGCCGTCGAGCTCGTCGTCGGCCAGCCAGTCGTCGAACCAGTCGCCGAGCTCGGCGATCGCCACATCCTCCTCGTCGCCGCTGTCCAGGTCGCGCAGGCGGACGTCGCCCTCGGCCAGGTCGTCGAGCCCCACGAGAAGGGCAAGCTCGGCGCCGCTGCGCCCGGCCTGCTTGAGCTGGGCTTTGGCGCTGCGGCCGGCGAGGTCGCACTCGGCGTCGATCAGCAGGTCGCGGCGCAGGTGCTGGGCGAGGGCGAAGGCGTCGGCGCGACTCTCCGGCCCGAACGACACCACGTAAGCGAGCGGCCCCTCGTCTTCGGCCTCCTCGAGGCCGGCCACCGCGGTGACGCGCTCGAGCCCGCTGCCGAACCCGAAGCCCGGCGTGGGCGGCCCTCCGAGCAGCTCGACCAGGCCGTCGTAGCGCCCGCCTCCGCCGATCGTGCTCTGCGCGAACCCCAGCGCGTTGGACTGGTACTCGAAGGTGGTGCGCGTGTAGTAGTCGAGGCCACGCACCAACCTGAAGTCGATGACGGGGTCGAGGCCGACCCGGCGCAGCAGCTCGAGCACAGTGTCGAAGTGACGCCGGCAGTGATCGCAGAGGTGATCGACCAGGCGAGGCGCCTTGCTCAGCACGGCGCGGCAGCTTTCGACCTTGCAGTCGAACGCCCGCAGCGGGTTCGTCGCGGTGCGCTCGCGACACTCGCCGCACAGCTCGCCGGCGTGCAGCACGAGAAAGCCGCGCAGCAGCTCCATGTAGGCCGGGCGGCACTGCGGGTCGCCCATGCTGTTCACGGCCAGCGTGAGGTCGCCGATCTCGAGCTCGTCGTAGACCTGGCCCAGCATGGCGATGACCTCGGCGTCGACCAGCGGGTCGTCTGAGCCCAGCGCCTCGGCGCCGAGCTGGTAGTGCTCGCGGTAGCGCCCCGCTTGCGGCCGTTCGTAGCGGAACATCGGCGCGTAGTACCAGAGCTTCACGGGCTTGGCCAGCTTGAACATGCCGTGCTCGACGTAGGCGCGGCACACGGGCGCCGTACCTTCGGGACGCAGCGTCAGCTCGCGCCCGCCGCGGTCGGGAAACGAATACATCTCCTTGCGCACGATGTCGGTGGCATCGCCGACCCCCCTGGCGAACAGCCCGGTCTCTTCGAACTCGGGCGTGACGATCTGACGGAAGCCGTACGAGGCAAAGACGTCGGCGGCGACGGCGACGATGTCGGCGCGCCGCTCGGCGTCGGCCGGCAGCAGGTCGTACGTGCCCTTGGGGGCCTTGGGGGCGTTCACCAGCGGTGCTCCGGATCGTAGCGCAGCGGCGACAGGAACGGGTTGAGCGCAAGCTCGCGACCGAGCGACGTGTCGGGCCCGTGGCCGCAGTGCACGAGCGTGTCGGGCGGAAACCGGCGAATGAGGGCGGCGATCGAGTTGAGCAGCTGGTCGGTCGACCCGCCGGGCAGGTCGGTGCGCCCCACGCTGCCCTGGAACAACAGGTCGCCCGAGAACAGATGGCCTTCGACGAAGAACGACTGCGAGCCGGCCGAATGCCCCGGCGTGGGGATGGCCGTCACCGGCACCACCAGCTCGAGCTGCCGCTCGCCGTCGAGCAGGATCGGGTCGAGCGAGACCGCCTGGACCGCGAACCCGGCGAGCGGGCCGCTCGCCGGCGCGGCGAGCTGCGCGGCGTCGGCCGCGCCCACGTAGACGGGCAGATCGAACCGCTTGGCGAGGGAGTCGACGGCGCCGAAGTGATCGAAGTGACCGTGCGTCACGAGGATGGCTTGCGGGACCGCCCCGATCTCGTCGAAGGCGCCGGCCACCACGTCGGCCTCGTCGCCCGGATCGATGACGAGCGCCTTGCCGGCGCTCGCCAGGATGAAGCAGTTCGCGCCGAGTGGCCCGAGGGTGAGCATGAAGACGTCGAAATGGTCGGCCATCTGGTGTTTTCCTCACTTGCGGGCAATGGAACGGCTTACGCTATCAGGCGCGGCCGCCCGCCGTCGAGCGGCGGGCGGCCGCGCCCGCCGCGACGCCGCGCCCCTAGCTCGAGACCACCCGGTAGGCGTCGTAGACGGTGCCGATGGCCTTGAGGTTGGCGATGACGTTGGCCACCTGATGGACGTCGCCGATCTCGAGGACGAAGCGGTCTCTGACGATGCCGTCGGGGAGCGTCTGGACCGCCGCGCCGACGATGTTCACCCCCGAATCGGACAGGGTGCGGGCGATGTCCTCGAGCAGGTGGTTGCGATCGAGCGCCTCGATCTGCAGTTCGACGCGGAAGGCCTGCACCCCAAGGCCCTCCCAGGTGACGGTCGTGAAGCGCTCGCGGTTCTTGGCGAGCAGCGCCCGGGCGTTCTTGCACTCGCCGCGGTGGATCGTCACCCCCCTGCCGAGCGAGATGTAGCCGAGGATCTCGTCGCCGGGGATCGGCTTGCAGCACTTCGCCATGCGCACCACGATGTCGCTCATGCCCTCGACCGCGATGCCGAACTCGCTCGAGGCGGCGCTCGCCAGAGCACCGGCCTTGGGCTCGGTGGGCAGCATCTCGACTTCGGGCACGGCGGCGGCCTCGCCACCGCTGCGCTGCAGGACCTTGTTGACGACGGCGCGCACCGGGACGCGCCCGGAGCCGAGCGCGACGTAGAGGTCGTCGGCCTTCTGGTAGCCGAGGTCCTTGACGACGCGCGAGAACACGTCGGACGAGAGCAGCTTCTGGGCCGGCAGGCCCTGACGGCGCAGCGTCTCCTGCAACAGGTCGCGGCCCGAGTGCTCGGAGTCTTCGCGCTGCTCGCGGCGAAAGTGCTGACGGATCTTCTGGCGCGCCCTGGGAGTCGTGGCGATGCCCAGCCAGTCGCGCGAGGGACCGCGGCTCGAGCGCGACGTGATGATCTCGATGATGTCGCCCGAGCTCAGCCTCGTGTGCAGGGGCACGATGCGACCATTGATCTTGGCGCCCACGCAGTGGGCGCCGACGTCGGTGTGCACCGCGTAGGCGAAGTCGATCGGCGTCGAGCCGGCCGCCAGGCTCTTCACCTCGCCCTTGGGGGTGAACACGAAGACCTCGTCCTCGAAGAGGTCGATGCGCAGCGTGTCCATGAACTCGCGCGGGTCGCCGGCGGTCTCGGACTGCCACTCCATCATCTGCCGCAGCCAGGCGAGCTTGTCGGCGGGACGGTCGTCGTCGCCCTTGGCCTTGTAGAGCCAGTGCGCGGCCACGCCGAACTCGGCCGTCTGGTGCATGTCGAAGGTGCGGATCTGGATCTCGAGCGGCTTGCCGCCCGGACCGATCACCGTGGTGTGCAGCGACTGGTACAGGTTGAACTTGGGCATGGCGATGTAATCCTTGAAACGACCGGGGATCGGCTTCCAGACGGCGTGAATCACCCCGACGGCGCCGTAGCAGTCCTTCACCGTCTCGACCAGGACGCGCAGGGCGGTCAGGTCGAAGATCTCGTTGAACTCCTTGCCGCGGCGGCTCATCTTCACGTAGATCGAGTAGAAGTGCTTGGCGCGCCCCGTGATCTCGGAGCGCACGCCGACCTTCGACAGCTCGTCTTCGAGGAAGCGCGCCGCGTCCTGGATGTACTCCTCGCGATCGGCGCGGCGCTGCGACACCATGCGTTCGATCTCGGCGTACTTGCGCGGATGCAGGGTCGAGAAGGCGAGATCCTCGAGCTGCCATTTGACGCTGTTGATGCCCAGACGATGGGCGAGCGGCGCGTAGATCTCGAGCGTCTCTTTGGCCTTCTGGATCTGCTTCTGCTTGCCCAGGTAACACAGGGTGCGCATGTTGTGCAGGCGATCGGCGAGCTTGATCAGGATGACGCGGATGTCCTCGGCCATGGCCACGACCATCTTGCGGTAGTTCTCGGCCTGTTCCTCCTCGGTCGAGGTGAAGGCGATCTTGGTCAGCTTGGTGACGCCGTCGACCAGCATGGCGATCTCGTCGCCGAACTGCGCGCGGATGACGTCGACGGACGTGTCGGAGTCTTCGACCACATCGTGCAGAAGGGCGGCCGCGATGGTGGCGTCGTCGAGCCGCAGCTCGGCGCAGATGAGGGCGGTGCCGACGGGATGGTTGATGTAGTCCTCGCCGCTCTTGCGGCTCTGCCCGCCGTGCTTGTCGCAGGCCAGCTCGAAGGCGCGCGTGATGAGCGCCTCGTCGAGGTCGGGATTGTAGACCGCCACGGCGGCAAGGACGCGCTCGAGCAGCTCCCGCTGCGGTTCGGCCGCGGGGGCTAGCGGTCCTGGAGGCGAATGCTCAGGCAGTGCTTGAGGAACGTCGTCGTGTGGAATCGTTCGTGCCATCGGCGATAGGTGGCGGAGGTCGCCAGGTCGATCTTGCCCTCCGCCCTCTTCACTCCCTTCTTGCCTGCGTCGTCGGCCAGCAAACCGGCTTCGGACAGCGTGGTCCAGGCGGCGGCCAGCGTGGTAAGTCCCGCCAGGAAGCCCTGCCGCCCGAGCAGCTCGGCGACGAGGTCGCCGCCGTCGCTTGCGGCCGCGAGCGTGCGATACACCCGGCGGCAGACCGCTTCGAGGTCGTACGCGTCGGCCACGACGGCCCTCGCAAAGTCTACCTCACTCTCACCCCACAGGACGTGGACGCAGGCCGACGGGGCGGCGGCCGCGAGGATCTCGCCGAACAAGGCCCCGTCGAACGGTGGGTCGACGAACGCCACGTGGTCGAAGACGCTCACAAGCTCGGGATTGGCGGCGGCCACGACCGTGTCGGTCATGACGACGTCGGGTTCGTCGCCGGCGCCGTCGCCGCACACGGCGAGGCCGAGGCGCGACGCGACGCATGCGGGGTGGAGATACACGCAGGAGCGCCCGAGCTTGGGAAGGTAGGCGTCGCGCGTGAGCAGCGGCCGGCGGCGCGCGACGTCGGCCACCAGCACGAGCAGCCGCCCACCCGCCGCGACGAGCGACGACAGCGTCGCGCCGACGGGGCGCCGGCGACGGTCGAACAGACGCCGCTCGCGGCGCAGCGCGGCGACCGCCGCGGCGGCCCTGTCGGCCGCCGGCGCGCCGGGCAGCGCAGCGTCGGCGAGCGCCTCCCAGAACTCGTCGCCCGACACCCGATACGGGCAGGCAAGGACGCACTCGGTCTCGCACAGGTCGACGTCGGGACGCGCCAGCTCAAAGGCCCCCTTCACCTGAGCCTGCGGCCTGACCATGCCGTTGAACGAGTTCTTGACGTAAGCGACCGGCACGTCGTAGCGCGCCCCGGGCAGCAGCTCCGACAGCGCCGAGAAGCCGAACCGCACGCCCGGCGCGGTGACGCCGTCGAGACGCAGGTCGCACTGCAGATGGCGCCCGTTGCGCGTGAGCCGGCAGGCGCCGATCTCGGCCCCGTGGAGCAGCAGGAGCGGCCGCGGGTTGCCGAGGCCGTGAGGCGCGAAGAGGTCGAGCTCGTCGGTGAGCCCGAGGGTGAGCTCGTCACCGGCGGCGACCGCCTCGACCGCGGTGACGCTGCGAAAGTCGTCTTCGCCGAGGCGCTCGCCGGCGTAGCCGGCGAGCGCCTCGGCGAAGACCGCGACGTCGGCGGCCCGCAGCTGCAGGCCGCAGGCGGCGCGATGGCCACCGTAGCCGAGCAGCCGGTCCGAGCAGGCCGCCACGCCGGCCAGCAGGTCGAAGGCCGCGATACTGCGCCCCGACCCTTTGGCGATGCCGTCCGTCTCGCTCAGCAAGATGGTGGGCCGGCCCGTCTGTTCGACGACACGCGCCGCGACGATGCCGATCACCCCCGCGTGCCAGTCGGGCGACGACAGCACCAGCGCCGCCGGCAGCCGGTCGGGGAGCCGGGCGAGGGCCTCGCGCAAGATCAGCGCCTCGATCTCCTGACGCTCCGCGTTCAGCGCCCCGAGCCGCTGGGCCAGCGGCAGGGCCGCGGCGCGGTCGGGCGCACCGAGAAGCTCGACTACCTGCGAGGCGTCTTCGAGACGCCCGGCGGCGTTCAGGCGCGGCGCCAGGCGAAAGCCGATGGTCGCCGCGTCGACGTCGTCGGGCCGCGTCTCGCTGACTTCGAGCAGAGCGGCCAGGCCGGGCCGCGGCGCGCTGCGCAGGCGGCCGATACCCATGGCGACCAGGCTGCGGTTCTCGTCGAGCAGCGGCACGACGTCGGCCACCGTGCCCACGGCTACGACGTCGAGGTACGGACGCAGGGCGAGCGGCAGCTCGACGCGGTCGTCACGGCGGTCTTCGAGCAGCGCGTGCGCCAGCTTGAGCGCCACGCCGACGCCGGCCAGATGGGGAAACGGGTAGGCGCCCAGCTTGGGGTTGATCACGATGCACTCCGGCAGCCGCCCGATCGGCTCGTGATGGTCGGTGACGATGACGTCGAGACCCAGCGTGCGAGCGTGGGCGACCTCGGCGTGAGCGCCGATCCCGCAGTCGACGGTGACGACGAGGCCGGCGCCGGCGGCGGCGAGCTCGTCGAGCGCCTCGCTGCCGATGCCGTAGCCCTCGCTGGCGCGGTTGGGCAGCCGCCAGAGCACCTCGGCGCCCATCTGGGTGCGCAGAAACTCAGAGAGCAGAAACGTGGCGGTGATGCCGTCGGCGTCGTAGTCGCCGTACACGGCGATGGTCTCGCCGCGGCCGAGAGCGCGGTCGATGCGCCGCCGAGCCTCGGCCATGCCCTCGAGCAGGTACGGGCTGTGGACGCGAAAGTCGGGGTGCAGGAAGTCGTGCGCCGCGGCCGGGTCGATGAGCCCCCGCCGCGCGAGGATCTCGGCGGCCAGCCGGCTCAGGTGGAGCTCGTCGGCCAGCACCGCCGCCGCCCGCAGGTCGACCGGCCCGATCTGCCAGGTCTGCTCTCTCATCACCGACCCAGTCTACAGGCCCCGGCAGACGGAGACGGCGGCGTGGTCAGGAAGCGCCCGTCGGCTCGTCGCCGCCCGGCGCCGCGGTGCCGCCCGCTGGCGCGGTGCCGCCCGCCGGCGCGCCGCGCCGCGCGGGCGGCACGGCTTCCGCCGTGGAGTGGGAGGCCCTCCCGGCTGGGGACTCAGCCTCAGCCGCCGGCGGCGCGGCCGTGTCCACCGGCGGCGCAGCTTCGGCCGCGCGCAGGCGGACGTACGTACGCTGAAGCTCCTCTTCGAGCGCGTGACGATCGTGGCCGGCGCCGAGATCGGCAGTGACCGCCGACAGCACACCGACGACCAGCAGCAGGGCCGCCACGACGGCGGCCACCGCCAGCAGCGACACGCGATGCCAGGTGCCGGCCAGGTAGCTCACGTCGACCCTGGCCGCGTGGTTTGCGACCCCGACCAGAAGGACGAGCACGGCCAGCACGAGCAGGACGGTGAGGATATTCTTCATGGCGCGGCGGCTCCGGGTGTGACTGTCCAGGCCAAGTATAGCGCGGCGCGCCCGCCGGGGACGTGGGGTCGGGACGGGCTAGGAACCGATCGTCACGTGAGCCGCGGCGCGCGCCTTGGCAAGCCACGCCGACAGCAGCGCCGCGCGGCGCTCCAGCGTGACCTGCGCGACGATCGCCGCCCGGGCCGCGGCGAACGGCTGCGTGTGTGCCGGCCGGCGGCCAAGGACCTTCAGCACGTGCCAGCCGCCGATCGCGGCGACCGGTCCCACGACGACGCCGGCACGCGCTCGCGCCAGCGCCCGCACGAGCGGTTGCGGCATAGAAGCCGTCGTCACCCAGCCGATCACACCGCCGGCCGCTTTGGACTCGGGGTCCATGGAGTAGACGCGCGCGACCTCGGCGAAGGAGTAGCCCAGGCGCAGCCGGTCGATCACGGCCTCGCCGGCCGACTTCGTCTTGACGACGATCTCGGCGAGGCGAACCGTGGCCGGCGTGGTGAGCTGGGCGCGATGGCCGCGGTAGAACGAGAGAGCCTGTCTCTGGCTTGCCACGGCCGCGGGAAACTTGCGCGCGCCGAGCCGTTCCGCCAGCAGTCCGGCGCGCAACTCCAGGCGATAGTCGCCGAGCGACAGGCCCACGGCCGCCAGCTGCCGCTGGAGGGCCGTCGTGCCGCCCACGCTCGCCGCGACCTGCGCGAGGCGCGGCTCGACGTCCGCGTCGGTGACCGTGATCCCCAACCGCGCGGCTTCCTGGCTCAGCAGATGGGCGCGGACCGTCGCCTCGAGCGCCTGCTTGTAGGTGAGCGGTTTCGACGACAGCCGCGAGAAGCTGAGGGTACGCTCGACTTCGGCCTTGGTCACTACGTCGCCGTTCACGTGGGCGACGACCACGGCCGCATCCGGGTTCGAGGACAGAGGGCTCGGCCTGGGGGAGGTGGACGAGGAGTGACCGCCCGTCGCCGCGCCGCAGCCCCCGGCGAGCGCCAGGGCGGCGAGCACCAGGGTGGCAAGGAGCATGGCGCCGAGCGCCGGGACGGCAAGCAGCGCGAGCGGCGAGCGTCGGGACGGCGCCCCGCGCCGTCCTTGAGCGCCACGGCGTCCGCGCCACTGACGCACGCGTGAGACGATGGTGCGGCAGGACGTACGGATCATGGTCGAATGCCGGGCGTCAGGCGCCCGGCGACGCGGCGCCGGACGAACCGTACAGCGTGGGAAAGTGGCAGGCGACCTGGTGATCGTCGCCGGCGCCGCCCACGACGGTGAGCGACGGCATCTCTCTGGTGCACGGGTCGGGCTGCATGCGCGGGCAGCGGGGATGGAACACGCAGCCCGACGGTGGGTTGGCCGGGCTCGGCACGTCGCCTTCGAGGATCAGGCGGCGACGCTCGCGCTCGGTCCGCGGGTCCGGGATGGGCACTGCCGACAGCAGCGCCTCGGTGTAGGGATGCTGCGGCTTGACGTAGAGCAGCTTGCTGTCGGCGATCTCGACGATCTTGCCCAGGTACATGACGGCGACGCGATCGGAGATGTGCTTGACCACCGAGAGGTCGTGGGCGATGAACAGGTAGGTCAGCTTGAGCTCTTTCTGGAGATCCTCGAGCAGGTTGATCATCTGCGCCTGGATGGAGACGTCGAGGGCGCTCACGGGTTCGTCGCAGATGATGAGACGCGGGTTCAGGGCCAGGGCGCGGGCGACGCCGATGCGCTGGCGCTGACCGCCCGAGAACTCGTGCGGGTAGCGTTCGGCGTGCTCCACGGTCAGACCGACCGTCTCGAGCAACTGGAACACGCGCCTCTTGCGCTCGGCTTCGGTGCCGATGTCGTGGATGCGCAGCGGCTCGGCGATGATGTTCTTCACCGTGCGGCGCGGGTTCAGACACGCGTACGGGTCCTGGAAGACGATCTGCATGTCGCGGCGCAGGCGCTGCAGCGCGGCGCGCGAGGCCGCCATGACGTCGAGCCCGTCAAAGGAGACCTTCCCGCCGGTGGCCGGCAGCAGGCGGAGCAGCACCCTGCCGGTGGTCGACTTGCCGCAGCCGCTCTCGCCCACGAGGCCGAGCGTCTCGCCCTCTTCGATCGAAAACGAGACGCCGTCGACCGCGTAGACGTGGCCGGTGGTGCGCTTGAGCACGGCCGACTTGATCGGGAAGTACTTCTTGAGGTCGCTGACCGCGAGGATGCTCACGAAGCCGCCTTGTGCAGGAACCGCGGCAGGCCGGCGCGGAGCTTCTCGCGCTCGGCTCGCGGAACCCAGCAGTGCACGCCGTGGCCGGGACCGACCATCTCGAGCGCCGGGAACTCGCCGGCGCACACGGGCTTCTCGTACGGGCAACGTCCGGAGAACGGGCAGCCGTCGGGCAGCAGGAGAAGGTTCGGGGGCTGGCCCTCGATCGGCGTGAGACGCTGCTTCTCGGTCTCGTCGAGCCGCGGCAGCGAGCCCAAAAGGCCCCACGTGTAGGGTTGGTGCGGGTTGTAGTAGACCTCGTCGACGGGACCGTCTTCGAGCGTGCGACCGCCGTACATGACCATCACCTTGTCGGCCATCTGGGCCACCACGCCCAGGTCGTGGGTGATCATGATCACGCCGCTGTGGTACTGCACCTGCATGGCGCGGATGACGTCCATGATCTGCGCCTGGATGGTCACGTCGAGCGCGGTCGTGGGTTCGTCGGCGATCAGGATGTCGGGGTTGCACGAGATCGCCATGGCGATCATGCCGCGCTGGCGCATGCCGCCCGAGTATTCGAACGGGTACTGACTGACGCGTTCGTCGGGGTCGGGAATGCCGACCTTGGCGAGCAGCTCGACGGCCATCTTCCAGGACTCGCGCTTGGACTTGCCCTGGTGGCGCCTGATGACCTCGGCGATCTGGTCGCCGACCTTGAACACCGGGTTCAGGCTCGTCATGGGATCCTGGAAGATCATCGCGATGTCGTTGCCGCGGATGTCGCTCATCTCGTCCTTGGACAGGGCGAGCAGATCGCGCCCCTTGTGCACGATGCTGCCTTCGACGACGCGGCCCGGCGGGTCGGGGATGAGCCGCATCACCGACATCGCGGTGACCGTCTTGCCCGAGCCCGACTCGCCGACGATGCCGAGAGTCTCGTCGCGGTCGAGCGTGAAGCTCACGCCGTTCACCGCCTTCACGACGCCGGCGTGGGTGAAGAAGTGCGTGCTGAGATCGGTGACCTCGAGAAGGCGCTCGGTCATGCCTATTCCTTGAGCTTGGGGTCGGTGGCGTCGCGCAGGCCGTTGCCGAACGAGATGAAGCCGAACACGGTGACAACCAGGGCGACGCACGGGAAAAGCTCCATCCACCACTGGCCCGCCTGCAGGTAGTTGAGGTAGTCGGAGATCATGTTGCCCCAGCTCGCCGTCGGCGGCTGCACGCCGATGCCCAGAAAGCTCAGGGCCGCCTCGGTGACGATCGCCCCGCCGACGCCCATGGCGATCGAGACGTACACCGGCGCCATGCTGTTGGGCAGCACGTGGCCGAACACGATGCGCAGGTCGCTCGCGCCGGCCGCCTTGGCGGCTTCGATGTACTCCTGCGTCTTCACCGAGAGCACCATGCCCCGCACGATGCGCGCATACGACGCCCAGGAGAGCAGGCCGATGGCGATGAAGACGTTCCGAAAGCCGGGTCCGAGCACCACCACGAGCAGCAGCACGAAGAGGATGTAGGGAAAGGCGAAAAAGACGTCGGCGATGCGCATGATCACCGAGTCGATGGCCCCCCCGTAGTAGCCGGACAGCGGACCGAGAGCTAGCCCCAGGGCGAGCGCGATGCTGACGGCGATCACGCCGACCAGCAGCGAGATGCGCGTGGCCACGAGCGTGCGCGAGAACACGTCGCGACCGATGTAGTCGGTGCCGAAGGGATGAGCGAGCGAGGGCGGCGCCTTGGCGATGCTGTAGTCGACCGCGGTCGGATCGTAGGGCGCCAGATAGCCGCCGTGGATGCCGGTGACGCCGGCGAAGACCTCGGCCACGCCGACGATGATGAAAACGGTGATGATGCCGAGACCCACGAGGGCCAGCCTGTTGCGCCGCAGACGGCGCCACGTGTCGGCCCACAGGCTGAGTGGCTTGGCGCTCAGCGACGCGTTCTCGGAGCCGACGGGTAGCGGCGAGTCGAGCTGCGGTTCGGCGAAGGAGGCGGCTGATCCGGTGTCGGTCATCGGCTGCTACTCGTAGCGGATGCGCGGGTCGACGTAGGCGTATGCCACGTCGACCACCAGGTTGGCGATGACGTAGACCAGGGTGGCGAACAGCACGCCGCCCACCACGACCGGCAGGTCGCGCTCGTTGATGGCGTTGTAGATCATGAGGCCCACACCATAGCGTGAGAAGACTGTCTCGGTGAGGATCGCTCCGCCCATCAGCGCGCCAAGGTCGATGCCTGCGATCGTAAGCACTGGGATAAGGGCGTTCTTGAGGCTGTGCTTGAGAATGACCGACCGCTCGGGCAGCCCCTTGGCCCGGGCCGTGCGCACGTAGTCGGAGCGGATGACTTCGAGCATGGAGGCGCGCTGCATGTACGAGATATAGGCGACCTCGATGATCCCCAGGGTCACCGCCGGCAGAATGAGGTGCGAGAGGTTGTTCCAGTCGAGCGGGATGACCCAGAGGAACGTGCTGCCGCCCGTGCCGAAGAAGGGCAGGATGCCCAGGTAGACTCCAAAGACGTACTGCATGAATACCGCCAGCACGAACACGGGAATGCCCCAGATAATCAGCGCCGCCGTGGTCAGTGTGCTGTCCCAGACGGTGTACTGGCGCAAGGCCGAATAAACGCCGAGCGGGATGCCCAGCAACTCGATCAGGACGGCCGCGAAGGCGAGCTGCGCCGTGTTGGGGATCGCGCCCTGCAGCATCTGCCGGACCGGCCGCTCGAACTGGTACGACTCGCCGAAGTTGCCGTGCGCGAGGCGGTCGACGAAGCGCTCGTACTGGACGTAAATGGGTCTGTTCAGACCAAGTTCGACGCGGATCTCGGCGACGCGTTGCGGCGTGGCGTTCTTGCCGGCCAGCAGATAGGCCGGATCCCCCGGGATCAGGAACATGATCAGGAAGGTGATGATGCTGACGCCGATCAGCACGAAGACGAGCTGCACGAGGCGTCTGGCGATGTAGCCGAACACGTGTGAACCCTTTCTGTCGGTCCGTCCGGATGGTTCGTTGCCGACGTGCGCGCCGCTCCCGGCGACCTTCCTCGAGGCGGCGTGCCGGCGCCTGTGGCGCCGGCACGCCGCGTTTCGCAGTGTACGCGGTCAGATTACCGCGAACAACCTGCACCTGATGGTGTTCGAAGGGTCACTGGGCGACCCACACCAGGTTCATGTTCTCGCCGCCCATCGGGTCCTCATACTGCCCAAGGACGCGCTTGTCCGTGATCACATAGTCACGATAGAAGTACAGCGGGATGACCGGCACGTCGGCCAGGATCTGCTTCTCGGCCTGCGCGTAGAGCTGCAGCCGCTGCGTCGTGTCGATGGTGCCGCGCGCCTGGGCGAGCAGCTTGTCGACCGTCGGGTTGGAGTAGAAGGTGAACGTGTTCGTACCCGAGACGCTGCTCTGGAAGAGCGGGTACAGGAAGTCGTCCATCGAGGGGTAGTCGGCCAGCCAGCCGAGACGGTAGATCTCATCCTGCGTGCCCTGGGAGCACTTCGTGAGGTAGGTGGCCCAGGCCAGGCCGGTCATGCTCACCTTGAGGCCGATGGCTTGCCAGCCGGCCTGCACCGGAGCGAGGATCTTGTCGTGGTTCGCACCGGTGTTGTACCAGAGCTGGAGGGTCGGGATAGTGCCCAGAGACTTGACGATCGCCTGGGCCTTGGCGGGGTCGTACGGATACGGCAGTGTGGACAGGTTGCTACCGGGGATGCCCACGGGCACGATGCCGTTGGGCATCACTGGCACACCTTCGGAGACAGTGTTGATAACCGCGTTGCGGTCGACCGAGTACGACAGGGCCTGGCGCAACGGCAGGTTCTTGGCGCCGCCGACGACCGGGTTCTTCTGGTTGATGCCGATGAAATAGACGGCCAGGGAGGGCCACTTCTTGGCGACCCAGCCCTTCTGGGCGGCCATGGCCTCAGACGAGGCGACCTGCCCGGTCGGCACCCCGGTGAAGTCGATGTTGCCGGCCTGGAAGGCGAGCCATTCGGTCGAGGGGTCCTGGAATATGGGCATGTGGATGTTGTCGACGAACGGACCGTTGGTCGCGCTCGCGTTCCACCAGTGCGGGTTCTTCACCAGGTCGACCTCCTGGTTGTGGACCCACTTCTGCAGGATGAAGGGGCCCGTGCCGATCGGGGCCTGGTCGAAGTTCTTGAGGCCTTCCTTCATGGCATAGGCGACCGGCCAGGCCGACAGGATCGGGTGGCCGAGGCTCGCCGGGAACTCGGCGAACGGGTACTTGAGGGTGACCTGGAGGGTCCACTTGCCGGTCGCCTTAACGCCGGTGAGGCCGTGCCTGGCGGCGCCCGTTTCGTCGGTGCCGACGATCGGTTCAAGGATGTAGGCGGGTGTGCCGCTGACCCAGTTCTTGGGGTTGGCGACGGCATTCCAGCTGGTTACGAAGTCCTGCGCCGTGACTTCGGTGCTCACCGGAGGCTGGAAGTAGACGCCCTGCCTGATGGTGAACGTGAAGACCTTCGCGTCGGGGCTCACGGTGTAGCCGGTGCAGAGGTCGGGCACCGTGTTCATCGTCCCGCCGGGCGCGACCTGGTACTGCATCAGACCTTCGAAGATCTGACGAACGACCCAGTAGCCGATACTCTCCTGGAATGTGTTGGGCGCGATGCCTACCGGGTCGCCCCCTACGAGGGGAAAGTTGTACGTGCCGCCGGCCTTGGGCGTGCTGCTGGTGGTGCTGGAACTGCTGCTGCTACTGCCGCAGGCAGCCAGGACGAGGGCGAGCGCCATCAGCATGATGCCTGCGATGAGCGCCCCCCGCGACCTCATCCTGAGGTTCTTCAAGGTGACCTCCTTTGATCACACGGAAGGAAAGGAACGACCCGGTACGGGGCTCCCTGTCGCGGAACGTTTGCGAATCATCGCCCGCGGTCCGCTCCCGCACGTTCGCCGATAGACCCGACCCCCTTTCATGATCGTGCAGCGTGCAATTTGTGTTCTTCGCGCCACCTTACCACGTCCCTTCCGACCAGCCCAGCAGGCTCGGATCAGCCGTGGCGCGCGGCGGCCTACAGACGCCAGTCCAGGACGAACGTGATCATGAACAGCACGACCGCCGCGGCGATCGTGTAGCGCGTCAGGTTGCGCTCCATCACGCTCGCCTGCGCCGCGAACGAGAAGCCCGTCACGCTGCTCATGCCGGCGTCCTTGCCGGAGTGCAGCAGCACCAGGACGATCAGCAGGATGCAGATGGCAAGTTGCAGGGCGATGAGGATGGCGTTCAGCACCAGAGGTACTCCTTCGTGCTCGGTAGCCGTGCGTCGTGCCGGTGCACGCCACACAATAATAATCCCGAATCAGCTATGCAACACGCCGTCGAGCCGCGCGCGGCATGAGCGAGCGGCCTCAGCGCTTCTCGACCAGCAGGCCGCGGCCGGTCATCTCGACCGGGATCGGCACCCCCAAAAGCCCGAGGACGGTCGGCGCGATGTCGGCCAGCACACCGCCGCCGCACACCTCTACCCCTTCGACCGTCGCCAGGAAGGGCACCGGGTTCGTGCTGTGGGCGGTGTTCGGACCGCCGTCGGGATCGATCATGTGGTCGGAGTTGCCGTGGTCGGCGGTGATCAGGCAGGCTCCGCCCTGGGCCACCACCCGCGGCACGAAGCGCCCGAGGCAGGCATCGACGGCCTCGACCGCGGCGACCGCCGCTTCGAGCACGCCTGAATGCCCGACCATGTCGGCGTTCGCGTAGTTCACCACGACGAAGTCGAGCTCGCCGGTCTCCAGCTGCGCGATCAGCTCGTCGGTCACCTCGGGGGCGCTCATCTGCGGCTTCTTGTCGTAGGTCGGCACGTCGCGCGGGCTCGGCACGAGAATGCGCCGTTCCCCAGGGACGGCGCGCTCGACGCCGCCGTTGAAGAAGAAGGTCACGTGAGCGTACTTCTCGGTCTCGGCGATGTGCAGCTGGCGCAGGCCGTGGTCGGCGAGCACCTCGGCGAGCACGTGGTCCACGACCTGCGGCCCAAAGGCGGCGGGCAGCGGAAACTCCTTCTTGTAGCGGGTCATCGTCACAAAGGCGACCCGCGGCGGGTGCGGCCCGCGGTCGAACTCGGCAAACGACTCCTCGAAGAAGGCGCGCGTGAGCTCGCGGGCGCGGTCCGGGCGAAAGTTGAAGAAAAGGCAGACGTCGCCGTCGCGCACCCGATGCTGGTCACGCGCGCCGATGACGGTGGGCCGCACGAACTCGTCGGTCTCGCCGCGCTCCTGGGCGGCCGCGACGGCAGACCGCGCGTCCGGGGCCGTGAAACCCGCGCCGTAGGCCAGCGCGTCGTAGGCGAGCTTGACCCGCTCCCAGCGGTTGTCGCGATCCATGGCGTAGTAGCGGCCGCTGACGGTGCCGTATCTGCCCACACCCACCGTCCTCATGTGCTCCTCGATCTCGGCGAGAAAGCCGGGCGACGAGTCGGGCGGCGTGTCGCGGCCGTCCAAGAAGGCGTGCACGACGACGTCGTCCACGCCCTCGCGGCGGGCCATCTCCAGGCAGGCCTTGAGATGGCCCATGTCGGAGTGCACCCCGCCGCCCGACACGAGGCCCATCAGGTGAAAGGCGCGGCGGCGTTCGCGGGCCGTCGCGAAGGCCTGCTTGAGCACCGGGTTCTCGAAGAAGTCGCCGTCGGCGATGGCCTTCGTGATGCGCGTAAGGTCCTGGTAGACGACCCTTCCTGCGCCGATGTTCAGGTGGCCGACCTCGGAGTTGCCCATCTGACCGGCCGGCAGGCCGACCGCGGCGCCCGAGGCCTCGAGCGTGCCGTGCGGGCAGGTCGCCCACAGGTGGTCGAACGTGGGCGTGTCGGCGAGCTCGACGGCGTTGCCTGAGCCCGGCTCGGCGCTGCCCCAGCCGTCGAGGATCGCCAGCACGACGGGACGGTAGGTGCGGCCGTTCGGCGAGAGCGCGGCGTCCGGAACGGACGCCGCGCTCTCGCCCTCGCGGCCGCAACCCGAAGGCTGGCTCACGCCGCCACGAACCGCACGATGCGGGCGAACTCAGCCGGGTCGAGGCTCGCCCCGCCGACCAGGACACCGTCGATGTCGGGTTGCGCCATGAGCTCGTCGATGTTCGATGCCTTGACGCTGCCGCCGTAGAGGACGCGCACCTGGTCGGCCGCCGAACCCAGATTCTCACGGACGCGCGAGCGCACGAAGGCCACCGTCTCCTGGGCGATCTCGGCGGTCGCGGTCTTGCCGGTGCCGATCGCCCAGATGGGTTCGTAGGCGATCGCGAGGGCGGCGAGCTCGTCGGCTCTGACCACGGCGAGATCCCGATCGATCTGACGGGCGATCTTCTCCTGCGTGCGGCCGGCGACGCGCTCGTCGTCGGTCTCGCCGCAGCACAGCACCGGCAAAAGGCCGTGGTCGAGAGCCACGCGGACCTTCTGGGCGAGCTCAGTGTCGTTCTCGGCGTAGTACTGGCGTCGCTCGGAGTGGCCGAGGATGACGGCGTCGACGCCGACCTCGACCAGCATCGGGGCCGAGACCTCGCCCGTGTAGGCGCCCTCGAGCGCGTGGTGCATGGTCTGCGCGCCGACCATGAAATTCGTGCCGCTCGCCTCGCCGGCCAGCAGCGTCAGGGCGGTGAACGGCGCGCACAGCAGGATGTCGCGGTCGTCGACGCCGGCCACGAGCGGCGCGAAGGTCCGCGCGTAGATCACGGCCTCGGCCTGCGTCTTGTACATCTTCCAGTTGCCGGCCATGAGCGGCCTGCGCGCGAAGTCCATCGCTCTTCAGTCTCCTTCCGGCGCCCCGGAGAGCGCCCGTCGCTGCGGACGTTCAGGCTTCGAGCAGCGCCTCGACCCCAGGCAGCGCCCGACCCTCGAGGAACTCCATCGAGGCGCCGCCGCCGGTCGACACGTGGGTGATGCGGCTTTCGAGCCCAAAGGCGCGCACGGCGCTCACCGTGTCACCGCCGCCCACCACGCTCACCCCGGGACAGGCGGCCACCGCCTCGCCCACCGCGCGCGTGCCGGCGGCGAACTCGGCCACCTCGAACAGACCCATGGGACCGTTCCAGAACACGGTGCCGGCCGCTCCCAGCCGCTCCCCGAACGCGGCCGTGGTGGCCGGCCCTACGTCGAGACCCATCTCGTCCGCCGGGATGGCGTCGGCGGCTACGACGCGCCGCCGGGCCGCGGCCGCCGGCTCGGGAGCGACGACGATGTCGGCCGGCAGCACAAAGTCGCACGCCGACCCGGCGGCCGCCGCCAGCACGCGCGCGGCGACCTCGGCGGTCCCCTCCTCGACCTTGGAGCGACCCACCTCGCAACCCTTCGCCAAAAGGAGGGGGAAGCACATCGCGCCGCCCACGAGGATCGCGTCGGCGACGGTCAGCATCTTCTCGATGACGCCGATCTTGTCGGACACCTTGGCGCCCCCGAGCAGCACGACGAACGGTCGCGCCGGGTCGGAGAGCAGCCGGCCCAGGACATCGAGCTCGCGGGCCATGAGAAGGCCGGCCACGCCCGGCAGGATCTGCGGTACTCCGACCGTCGAGGCATGCGCGCGATGGGCGGTGCCGAAGGCATCGTTCACGTAAACGTCGGCGAGCGCGGCCAGCTGGGCGGCGAAGGCGGGGTCGTTGGCCGTCTCCTCGGCGTGGAAGCGCAGGTTCTCGAGCAGCAGCAGCTCGCCGGAGGCAAGCGCGCCGGCGGCGGCCGCGATGTCGGGACCGACACAGTCGTGAACCTTCTCGACCGGCCGGTGCAGCAGCTCGGACAGCCGCCTGGCGACAGGGTCCATGCGCAGCTCGGGCACGACCTGCCCCTTGGGGCGGCCGAGGTGTGAGGCCAGGACCACCCGGCAGCCGTGCTCGATGAGATACTCGATGGTGGGCAGCGCGGCGCGGATGCGCGTGTCGTCGGCGACCGCGCCGTCTGAGAGCGGCACGTTGAAGTCGACCCGCAGAAAGACGCGGCGCCCGTCGACCGGATAGTCGGTCAGAGCACGCTTGGGCATGGGATCCTCCCCGAAGTCGGCCGAGCCGCTACAGGACGCGCTCGGTCAGATCGACGAGGCGGCACGTGTAGCCCCACTCGTTGTCGTACCACGACACGACCTTGACGAGACGACCGTTGGCCAGTGTGAGGGCCGCGTCTATGACCGACGAGGCGGCGCTGCCGACGACGTCGACCGACACGACCGGGTCCTCACAGTACTCGAGGATGCCCTTGAGCTCGCCGTCGGCGGCGGCCTTGAACGCCGCGTTGACCTCGGCGGCCGTGACGTCGCGCTTGAGCTCGACCGTGAGGTCGGTGCACGAGCCGTCGGGCGTGGGCACGCGCAGGGAGAAGCCGTCGAGCTTGCCCTTGAGGTGCGGCAGCACGAGACCGACCGCGCGGGCGGCGCCGGTCGTGGTCGGAATGATCGAAAGGGCGCCGGCGCGGGCCCGGCGCAGGTCCTTGTGGGGGAAGTCCAGGATCTTCTGATCGTTGGTGTAGGCGTGGATGGTGCTCATGAAGCCCTTCTCGACGCCGAAAGCGTCGTCCAACACCTTGACCATCGGCGCGAGGCAGTTGGTCGTGCAGCTCGCGTTGGAGATCACGTCGTGCCGGGCCTTGTCGTACATGGCCTCGTTGACGCCGAGCACCACCATGACGTCGGCGTCGCCGGCCGGAGCGGAGATGATGACCTTCCTGGCGCCGGCCGTGAGGTGGGCCGCGGCGGCCTCACGCTTGGTGAAGCGCCCGGTCGACTCGATCACCACGTCGACTCCGAGATCGCGCCAGGGCAGCCTGGCCGGCTCGGTCTCGCTGAGCACCTTGATCGGCTTGCCGTCGATCACCAGCGCGTCGCCCGTAAAGGCGACCTCGCCCGGAAACGTGCCGTGCACGGAGTCGTACTTGAAGAGATGGCGCATGGTCGCGCCGTCCATGATGTCGTTGATGGCCACGATGTCGAGGTCGGTACCGCGCTTGGCGACCGCGCGCACGTACAGGCGACCGATCCGGCCGAACCCGTTGATGCCTACCTTCAGAGTCATGCTGTCCTCCAGGTCGATTGCATGCGGAAGTCTACCAGAGCAGCCTCGGTCGCACGGCGCGGCAACGGACTCGCGTGAAACCCGGCGCCCACGCGGCCACCAGGCCGGTCCCGCCCGCGTGACGCGCTCGCCGCCCTTCCGGTGAATATGCCGTTGCGGCTCAGATGGTCAAACGTCGGCGGCGGTCGGGCGGGCGGACGCCCGCCGCGGCTTCTCGGCCAGGGCCTCGAGCCGCCGCAGGCGGTGATTCAGAGCCGACTTGGTGATCGGCGGCCGGGCCTTGGCGGCGAGCTCGGGCAGGCTCAGGTAGGGGTGCTTCAGTCGCAGGGCCGCGGCGCTGCGCAGCACGGCCGGAACGGTCGCCCAGCGCTCGTCGGCCATGAGGAGCCGCACAGTCTCGGTCTGGCGCAAGGCCGCCCGGGCGGCCCGCCCCGCGTTGGCCTGGTCGCAGTTGGCCAGGCGGTTGGCGCGGCCGCGCACTTCGCCGAACACGAGATGCTCCTCCCAGGCCAGTCGCGCGGTGTGGGCGCCCAGCACGGCCAGCAGGTCGGCGGCGGTCTCGCCGCGCTTGGTGTAGCAGGCGGTGTTGCGCTCACGCGTAGCGACCCGAAAGTCGAGGCCCAAGCGCCGCAGAAGCCGGCGACACTCGTCGGCCAGCTCCTCGGATTCGAAGGTGAACTCGGCGTGCACCGCCGCTCCCGGCGGCGAGATCGAGCCGCACCCCAGAAACGCGCCGCGTACGAAGGCCACGCGGCAGCAGTGCCGGGCCACGATCCGCGCCGGCACGCCGATCTGCACCTGGAACGAGTCCGACAGCACGCCGGCCTCGTTTAACACCTGCAGATGGCGCGGGTCGTCGCCGAGCACCACCTCGTAGCGCAGACCGGCCGGCGGCGTGTCGGCGGTGCGCAGCTCGGCGTGCGTGCCCATGGGCCGCAGCAGCGAGAGCACCGACCGGGCCACGGCCGGCAGGCGCGAGCTGACCCGCACCGTGTACTGGCCACCCGAGGCGATCTCGAACGTGCCCGCCGCGAACAGCAGCCCCGAGAGCTGGGCACGCCCGCAGTGACTCTCGACCGGCACGATGGCGGCGAGCTCGCGCTTGACGTCCTGAGCGAAGCTCACCGGGTCACTTCGCCAGGCGCAGGACGGCGTCGGCCAGCTTCGCGGAGTCGTGCCGGAAGAAGTCGCCCTCGTGGGCCAGGCGCGCGTGCACGACCCGGACCCCGAGCGCGGCGAGCGCCTGGTCGTCGGCCACGACGGGCGCCGCGCCGCCGGCCCGGTAGACGGCGGCGAGATCTCTCGAGACCGGCGTGTCGTTGACGAGCACGTCGTCGATCATGCCCGTGGCGCCGTGGCGGCAGAGGGCGCTCAGATGGTCGGCCGCCGAGTGACCGTCGGTCTCGCCCGGCTGGGTCATGACGTTGCAGACGTAGATCACGCGAGCCCGCGTGCGCTTGAGCGCCTCGCGCACGTCGGGGACGAGCAGGTTCGGCACGATGCTCGTGTACACGCTGCCCGGCCCGAGCACGACGAGATCGGCGACGGAGATCGCCTCGAGCACCCCAGGCGTCGCCCCCGGCCGGCCGGGCTCGAGCCAGACGCGCAGCGGCAGGCGCTCGTTCGCCGTGATCGACGACTCGCCGGCCACCCGTTCTCCGCCCTGCAGCTCGGCGTGGAGAGTGACGCTCTGCAGCGTCGACGGCAGCACCCGGCCGCGCACGTTGAGCACGGACGTGGATTCCTGCACGGCGCGCTCGAAGTCGCCGGTCACGTCGGCGAGAGCGGCCACGAACAGGTTCCCGAAGCTGTGGCCCTGCAGGCCGCCGTCCTCCGGGAACCGGTACTGAAACAGGCGGCTCATGAGCGATTCGTCGTCGGCCAGAGCGACGAGGCAGCTGCGGATGTCGCCGGGCGGCAGCACTCCGAGGCCGCTGCGCAGCAGGCCCGAGCTGCCGCCGTCGTCGGCGACCGTGACCACGGCGGTGAGGTTGCTGGAGTGTTGCTTGAGACCCGAGAGGAGCACCGACAGGCCCGTCCCGCCGCCGAGCGCCACGATCCGCGGCCCGCGGGCCAGACGCGCGCCGCTGCGCAACGCCACCACGCCCGGCTCGCCCGCGGGCCGCGCGAACCGGTAGAGACTGCGAGCCCCCAGAACGAGCACGACCAGGCCGGCGGCAAAGCAGGCGGCGACGAGCGCCGCAGCGAACCACACGTGCCCCGTGATCCAGGTGCCGCCGACGTCGTGGCGCCGGCCGCTCGAGACGAGGATGCCGACCGCGAGCCACCCCGCCAGACCGACGAGCGCGCCGCCCGCGCAGACGGCCAGCACGCGGCGCTTCATGCCAAGACCCGGATAGAGCCACTGCAGTCTTGTCGGGCGAGACCAGCGCGGCGTCACGGCGGCCTCCGGGTCAGCCTCTGCTCATGTCGCGATGACGCACGGTGGTCTGGAAACCCTCAGCCGCATAGTGGTCGGCCAGCCAGGTGGCAATCGTCACCGAGCGATGGCGTCCGCCCGTACAGCCGATGCCGATCGTCAGATGCGCCTTGCCCTCGGCCACGTAGCGCGGAAACAGATAGTCGAGCAGCGGCAGCAGCGCCGCGAAGAACTCGGCGCCGTCGACCGAGCCGAGCACGTAGTCGCGCACCTCCCGGTCGAGCCCCGTGAGCGGTCGCAGGTCGAGATCGTAGAAGGGATTCGGCAGGAAGCGCACGTCGAACAGCAGATCGGCGTCGATCGGCACACCGTGCTTGTAGCCGAACGAGACGAAGCTGAAGGTGATGCTCTGCCGCTGGCCGCGGTGGATGATCTCCTCGTTCAACCAGAGCTTGAGCTCCTGGATCGTGATGCCGCTCGTGTCGATGATGTGGTTGGCCCGCTCGCGCAGCGCGTCGAGCAGCTCGCGCTCCCGCCTGATGCCGTCGAGCACGCTGTCGTGGACGGCGAGCGGATGCCGGCGGCGCGACTCCTTGAAACGCGCCACGAGGACGTCGTCGGACGCCTCGAGGAACACGAGCGAGTAGTCGACGCCGGCCGCGCCGAGCTCGTCGAGCACCCGCTCGATCTCGGCGAAGTACTCGCCGCCACGCACGTCGCAGACGACCGCCACGCGGCGCACCTTGCTGCCCTCGATACGAACCAAGTCGACCAGCGGCGACAGCAGCTGCGGCGGCAGGTTGTCGACGCAGAAGTAGCCGGCGTCCTCGAAGGCGTCGATGGCCTGGGTCTTGCCCGCCCCGGACAGGCCCGACAGGATGACGAAGGGCATGGGGGCGTTGGTCATGATCGCCTCTCACCCGAGGTCGCGACCGGCGCCGTGCGCGCACCGCTGTGCCGCGCGGTCGCCGGCGACGCCTCGATCGCGCCCTCGATCTCGAGCAGCCGCCGCTTCCAGGACGGATCGTCGCCGTAGTTGCCGAGCCGCCCGTCGCTGCGCGTCACACGGTGGCAGGGCAGGATCACCGGCAGCTCATTGCGGGCCATCACCGAGCCGGTCGCCCGCCAGGCGGTGGGATGGCCGGCGTCGCGCGCCAGATCGCGGTAGCTGACCGTGCGCCCGTAGGGGACGCGAGCCAGAGCACGCAGCACGTCGGCTTCGAAGGAGGTGCAACCGAGCTGCTCGATGTAAGCCTCGACGTCGAGTGGGAACGAGACCCGCTCGCCCGAGAAGTAGCGCGAGAGCAGAGCGCACCAGCGGTCGTCGTCGCGCGCCGCCCCCGCGGGAGGCTCGCGCGACGGATCGGGAATCTCGAGCTCGACCGGCTGATCGCCGCGGAGCACAAGCCGGCCGACGCCGTAGGCGGTGCCGAAGAAGGTCTCGCGCCGCACCGCGCGGCGCGGCACGCCTATCGCACTCTCGCTGGCCGTCGTCGTCACCTTGTCACCTCTCGATCGTCGGAGCCTCGCCGCCCTGGCGCGGTCCTCGAGCCTTGCCGGTCCGGAACCGGCGCCCACCCTCGCTAGCCCGTCTTGTGCAGCTGCCCGTAGATCTCGCGCGCCACACGGTGCGGCAGCCCGGGCACCTGCTCGATCTCGTCGCGCGAGGCGGCGATGAACCGCTCCGGACTGCCGAAGTGCTCGAGGATGGCGCGCCGCCGCACCGGCCCCACCTTGGGCAGCTCGTCGAAGATCGAGGCCCGGCGCAGGTCGCCGCCGCGCCGCTGCCGATGGAAGGTTACTGCAAAGCGGTGCGCCTCGTCGCGTATGCGCTGCAGCAGCAACGAAGCCGGATCGTCGGCCGGCAGGGGCAGCGGCGTCGCGCGGCCCGGCACGAACACCTCCTCGCGCTGCTTGGCGAGGCCGATCACGGCCAGATCGGCGGCGCTTCCGCGCAGCGCCTCGAGCGCCGCCGAAAGCTGTCCTATCCCGCCGTCGATCACGATCAGGTTCGGCCGGGCGGCGAAGCTTTCATCGTAGCCCTCGTAGCCCTCGTGACCCTCGTCGCCGCCTTCGTCCCGCCCGTCCTCCGTGGCCTCGTCTGTGCGGCCGTTCGCGCCGCGCCGTCCCGGCGCCGTCGATGCGGCCGCGAGCCGCCCCAGGCGGCGCCCGACCACCTCGCGCATCATCGCGCAGTCGTCCTGGCCGGTGACCGTGCGGATCGCGAACTTGCGGTAGTGGGCCTTGCGCGGGCGACCGTCGACGAAGACCACCATCGAGCCGACCGCGTGCTGTTCCCCGATGTTGGAGATGTCGTAGCACTCGATGCGCAGCGGCAGGTCGGTGAGGCCGAGGGCGTCGCGCAAACGCAAGAGCGCCTCTTGGCGCGCCTCGCTCGTGCGCGCCAGTCGCGCCTCCTCTTCGCGCGCCGCCTGCGCGGCGTTGCCCTGCGCCATCTCGAGCAGCCGGCGCTTGGAGCCACGGAGAGCGCGACGCACCTCGACTCGCGCGCCGCGACGAGCCGACAGCACGGCCGAAAGCTCCGCAGCGCCGCCGTCGAGCGGCACGATCACCTGACCGGGAATGTTCACGCCGTCGCCGTAGTAGCCGAGCGCGAACTCCTCGACGAGCTCGCGCGCTTCGCGCCCGGCGGTGTTCTCAACGAAGAAGGTCTGGCGATCGACCAGCGCGCCCTCGCGCACGCGGAACACCTGCAGGTTGCCGCCCGGCTCACCCTGCCAGAGCCCGAGCACGTCGAACGAGCCGGATCCCTCGCGTTCGACCGCCTGACGTTCCCGCACGTGACGTACCGCCTCGAGCCGGTCGCGCAACAGAGCCGCCTTCTCGAACTCGCGCGCCGCCGCCGCGGCCCGCATGTCCTGCTCTATGGCGCGTCCGACATCGGACAGCCGTCCCCGCAGAAAGCCGACGACCTGATCGATCACCTCGGCGTACTCCTCGCGCGACACGCGATCGTCGCAGGGTCCGAGCGAACGGGCGATGAAGTACTGCAGGCACGGCGAGCCGCCCGGACGGCCCGGCTTGTCGGCCCGGCACTTGCGATACGGGAAGATGCGACCGATCAGCTCGAGCGTTTCGCGGACCTTGCGGGCGCTGGAGTACGGCCCGAAGTAGAGGTTGCCCGGCGCGTGGCGGCCGCGAAAGAAGCGCACGCGCGGCCACTCGTCGGTAAGGGTGATCTCGATGAACGGGTAGCTCTTGTCGTCGCGCAGGCGCAGGTTGAAGGGCGGCCGTGATTCCTTGATGAAGTTGTCTTCGAGCAGCAGGGCCTCGGTCTCGGAGCCGGTGACGACGTATTCGATCGCTCGCGCGCGCGAGATCATCTCGGCGGTGCGGCCGCCTGCGGCGGCCGCGCCGCCCCGAAAGTACGACGCCAGCCTCTTGCGCAGGTCCTTGGCCTTGCCCACGTAGAGGACCCCGCCGTCGCCGTCGAGCCAGCGATAGACGCCGGGCGCCGCCGGCGCCCGGCGAGCCGTCTCGTGCAACGCGGCGATCGTCTGGTCGTTCCGTTGGTCAGTCATGGCACCAGCGATTATCCCACCAGGCGGGCCCGCGCGCGGCCCGCCGCCGCTCACGCCGCGCCGACCGACCACTGAAGAACGACTCTTCCCCGCCGATCGATGCGGCGCCGGCCGAAATCGGAGATGCACGTGCGTCGCCGGCACTATGGACAGACAGCGGACGAGCAACAGACAGCGGACGAGCAACAGACAGCGGACGAGCGGCGCGCCCGGACCTACCTCATCCGGTCTCCGGTCGTGAAGGGATATACCCTCCGCGCGCGCCGTCGTCCGCCCGTCTACCGATCGAGGCAACCGCCTGGGTCGATCCCACGTGACTCGCACGGTCGCGGGGCCTGGACCCCACCCGACCGCGACTCGAGGCCACGGACGGCAGTCCGTCCTCTTGCGAGCTCCGTAGTGTGGCCGATCGGCCCTCGGATCCTCGATCCCATGTCTATAGACATCGGGGCGCCGCATCCCGACGGCGATGGGTAAAAGTCCCTAATTCGTGCCGAGTGTGTGGGGCCGCGATCCTAGGAGCCGCCGGCGATGAAGTGGAGCTCCATGCCCTTGACCACGGCCTCGGAACGACTGCGCACGCCGAGCTTGCGGTAGATCGACGAGACGTGATTCTGGACGGTCTTCGTCGAGAGGAACAGGTGGGAGGCGATCTGCGCGGCCGTCATCGGCGTGGCCAGCAGCCGCAGGACCTGCAGCTCGCGCTCCGACAGGTCGAGACGTCGCCGCTCGTACTCGCCGGGCGAGTAGTCGAGGCCGGTGACGCCCTCGGCGAGACCCCCGGCGATCGAGCCGCCGAACGCGCTGCCGCCGCCGGCCACCAGATGGATCGCGCCGATCAGCTGGGCCGGATCGGCGTCTTTGGCGATGTACCCGCGCGCGCCCGCGGTGATCGAGCTGAACAGCGCGTCGCGGTCGTCGCGACCGCTCACGATGATGACCTTCACGTCGTCGCCGCGCTGCTTCAGGCGAGCCGTGGTCGCCAGACCATCGAGCCGTCCGGGCATGGCGAGGTCGAGCAGCAGCACCGCGCCGGGGTTGGCGCGCACGGCCTCGAGGGCTTCGTCGCCGGTGGCCGCCTCGCCGACGATCTCGAAGCCCTCGGCCTCGAGCAGCTGACGCAGACCGGCGCGCCACAGCGCGTGATCGTCGGCGATGATGACGCGGATGTTCACGACCGACGCTCCACGAGCAGGGACAGCGCGTCGAGCAGGTCGTCCATGGGGAACGGCTTGGCCATGAACCAGGCGTTTTCGGCGCCGGACGTCGCCAGCACCGCCGCCGCGGTCTCGTCGCTGCTGATCACGATGACCGGCAGCCCAGGCAGCCGGGCGGTTGCCGCGATGCCGTCGATGCCGGGCAGGCGATAGTCGAGCACGGCGCAATCGAACCGCCGGCTCGCCGTGCTGTCGACTACGTCCTCGGCGCAGGCCGCGGTGTCGACGGCGCACCCGGCCTCGCGCAGGGCGGCGGCCACGGCGGTCGTCAGGTGCACGTCGTCGTCGACCACGAGCACGTGACGACCCGCGAGGCGGGCGCGATCGGCGACCGGCAGCCGCACCGTGAACACCGCCCCGGAGCCGGCGCGGTCGACGGCCGTGACGTCGCCGCCCGCCTCGAGGGCGAGACGCCGCACCAGCCAGAGCCCCAGTCCCGTGCCCTGGGCCTTCGTCGAGAAGAAGGGCGCGAACACGTCGCCGTCGGGCAGACCCGGCCCACGGTCGGCGACCGACACCAGCGCGGCGTCGTGGCCGCAGCTCATGGTCACCTCGACCGGACCGACCCCGTCGCCCACCTCGACCGCGTTGCTCACCAGGTTGCCCACGATCGACGACAGGCTGGCTTGGTCGAGGGCCACCCGCGCGTCGCCCGACATCGTGAGACGCAAGTCCGTCTGGGGGGCGCGCAGCCGCTGCTCCTCGACGACGGCGCCGATCGCCCCGGCCAGCGAGGTCAGCCGCAGCCCGGTGCCGATGGCCGCGGCGCCGGCCATGGAGTGCAGGATCGTCGACAGTCGCGACTGACAATCGGCAAGCTCGGCGGTGATCACGTCGAGGTTCCCGAGAGCCGGCCCGTCGGCCGGCAGCTGCCGGCGCAGAAGATCGACGTAGAGGCCGATGGTGGCCAGCGGCGACTTGAGCTCGTGAGCCATGGCGCTGGCCAGCCGCCCGGCATCGGCGACCTGGCGTTCGGCGTGCGCGCGGCGCTCGCGGTCGAGCGTCTGGGTGAGATCGGTGAAGAACATGGCGACGATCGCCGGGTCGCCGAGGACATGGAGGCCATAGCCGAGCACCCGCGGACCGGCTGCCGTTTCGACCTCGAGCTGGACCCGGGCCCGGCTGCGCCCGCTGGAGAGGCCCGCCGACAGAGCGCCGGCGATCGCGGGCATGGGCTCGCCATCGCCTGCCAGACTGGCGCAGCTGCGCTGCAGCACGCGATCGGCCGACACACCCAGGATGTCCTGGGCGGCGCGGTTGTAGAGCGACACGAGGCCGGTGTGGTCGATGGCGATGACCCCCGTAGCCATCTGCTCGAGGACGATGTTCGCCAGCGCCATTGCCCGCTCCCCCGTCGACTGACACGGCCGGCGGCCCGCGTCGCGGGCGCCCAGCCGATGCTGCCGTGGTTGAGTCTAGCGCAAGACGACGGGTTGTCATCCCGTCCGCGGCATTCCCTCACATCCCGACACGGCGCGCGAACCCAGGCGCTGCGAGCACGGGCGGACGTCGCGCGAGACCCAGGGCCTTCTCCGGCATCGGTGCGGACCTCGTCCCGGCGGACGAGTGCCGCTCTACGTGACCGTGAGCCTGTTCGACCCGATCTTTGCCTGGGCGTTGCCGGCGGCGTCCGTGGCACAGACGTAGAAGCGGTAGCGCCCGGCGGCGAGGCGGCAGGAGAAGCGCGCCACAAGCCGCGTGTTGACCGCTACGCCGCGTTCGACCAGCGTTCTCACGAGTCGCCCGGTCGACGTTCTGATCTTGATCGTCACGTCGGCTCGCGGCAGGCCGGGGCCCGACGAGCCGACGAAGTACGCCAGGCTTGCCCTGCGACCGCGCGTGACCAGCGCCGCCCGACAGGCCACCGGCCTCGGAGCGCGCGTGTCGATGTTGACGGTGCAGATCCTGACCGTCTCCGCGTTGCCGGCAGCGTCGACGGAACGGTAGAGGACCGCGTGTGAACCGTCGTTCGCGTGGTCGGCGGGGGCGGGGATCGTGAGGCTTGTCGCCCTGGTCCAGGGACCCTGGTCGAGCCTGTACTCGGTGTAGGCCACACCGCCGCCGCCGGGGTTGTCGGTGGCACTCAGGGTGATCGTCACCGGCCGGTTGTGCCAGAGATCGTCGACGCCCGACACGGTGGTCGTCGGTGGTGTGGTGTCGCCCGCACACTCGGTCACCGAGAAGCTGGCGCCGTCCCCGCCCAGGGCCGAGGCCGCGGCCAGGGTGGCGCCGCCGCTGGCGACCATGTCGATCTGATTGCGCGCGAACGCGCCGATCGGCCGCCCGTTGAAGGCGCAGCCCGTGAAGTCAACCGTACCGAAGTCGGCAAGCGGGATGAGCTTCCCGATCGAAGCGTCGGTGGGCGCCTCGGCGACGATCTCAGCCGAGAAAGAAGCGGCCGCGTCGCTGCGTTGGGTCGTGGTGAAGGAGTCGTGCGTGG
Organism: uncultured Actinomycetes bacterium; assembly: GCA_963751565.1. Taxonomy (GTDB): domain Bacteria; phylum Actinomycetota; class Thermoleophilia; order UBA2241; family UBA2241; genus Bog-752. The sequence goes on from CAVVVA010000005.1 coordinate 685,771, forward strand.
TGTCGTCGACGAGGGTGAGCGTGAACGTGCCCAGGCCGTCCCTCGTCACTGTGCCGGTCATCACGTCGCCGGAGCCGACGCTCAGGCCGGCGATGCGGACCTCGGCGGCCGGATACATCTCATACCAGGCGTAGTAGGACACGCTGCCGTTCTGGCTGCAGGCCGCGGTGCCCGTCTGTTCCGCCGTCGGGCTGCCGTCGCCGTCGAGGCCGACCCAGAAGCTGGCGTAGGCCAGAGCGCAGTCACTTGCCTGAACCGGCGGCACGACCCAGCTGGCCGTGACACTCGCAAAGCCGCCCCCGGTGGCGTCATACCCGGCCCAGTTCATGGCGCTCACGGTCGTCTCCTGGAGTGCATCCGAGCCGCACAGCTCGGACACCTGTGGGCCGCGACGGGTGACGCGCTGGATCGGAGCGGCGCAGGGCGCCTTGGCGATGGTCGGCGTCGTGCAGCGAGACACGCCGGTCAGCCCCTCCAGCCGGTCTGAGAAGGTCCGGCTCAGGTCGTTCGGCGTGCCGGCGATCGCCGTTGAACCCCAGAGGAGAAGGAGCGCGCACGTGGCCGATCCCAGGAGCCAGACCAGACCCACCGTGTGTCGGCGTTGTGTCTGTGAACTCAAGGTCTCCCCCAAACGGTGACGGCGCCGGCCGCCGATTCCGTGGTCCCCGCCCCGGCCTTCGTCCAGATTGTACGGATGCCGCACCGGTGCGGGCCACTCCTTCACTCAAAAGCAGTTCGGGCGGGCGCCTTCCCGCTGCCGATGAAGAGGAACCGTGGTTTCGAGGGGAGGCGCCGCACCGTGGCGAGGCGCAGCGACCGAGGACGGTGCATCTCCGCCTTCGGACCCGCGCAACCGAAGCGCGAATCGAGCGTAAGAGCGCTCCGGGCGCGCTGCCCGCCGTTCTTCATAGCGTGCTTAGTACCATTGTGAAACTAAACAGATGTCCCATGAGGATGCCGCTGCCCGGCGCCGATAGGTGTGGTGGACGAACTCACGGTGGCGGCAGGCGCCTGCCGCCCTGGCAGCACGCGGAGGCTACATGGCCCGGGCCCGAACTCTCACACCGCGCGTCACCATCCTGTTCATCGCCGCCGCGGTGATGACGGCGCTGGCCGTCTGGACCAGCGTCGCGCTGGCCGCGGGCACGCCCGGGGACGGTCACGATCTCATCGACGACCCACCCCGATCCTGCCGTGTGGTACCCGTCGGCGAACCCGAAGTTCACGTGGACGGCGGCGCAGGAGACGGGCGGCTCCGGTACGATCGCCGGGTATTCCTACGTGCTCGACCAGAACCCGGGCACAGTGCCCCCCGTGACTGGTGGCGGCAGCTCCCTCTCGTTCCTGCCGCAGGTGGCCTACACCGTCGGCTCGGGCCCGGCCGAAGACCGGGTCGCCGACCTGAACGGCGACGGCAAGCTGGACATCATCGCCGAGAACGCATCCTCCAACACGGTGAGCGTGCTCCTGGGCAACGGCGACGGCACCTTCAAGCCCGCCGTCAACTACGCGACCGACTCAGACCCCTGGTCGATGGACATCGGCGACGTGAACGGCGACGGCAAGCTCGACATCGTGACCTGCAACGAGGCCGCCAGCACCGTGAGCGTGCTGCTCGGCAACGGCGACGGCACCTTCAAGCCGGCCGTCAACTACACGACCGGGGCGGGGAGCTCGCCCGAGTGCATGCGCCTGGGCGACGTGAACGGCGACGGCAGACTCGACATCATCACGGCCAATGCCGGCACCAACACCATCGGCGTGCTGCTCAACAATGGCAACGGCACCTTCGGCGCCCCCACGACCTTCAGCACGCCGACCCATCCGACGTCGATCGCCATCGGCGACCTGAACGGCGACGGCAAGCAGGACATCGTGACGGCGAACTACGCCACCAACAACGTAAGCGTCCTTCTGGGCAACGGCAACGGCACGTTCCAGGCCGCCGTCAACTACGCCTGTGGAGCGGAGCCCCAGACGGTCGCGCTCTCCGACCTGAACGGCGACGGCAAGCTCGACGTCGTGACGGCCAACTACACGAACACCGCGAGCGTCCTGCTCAACAAGGGCGACGGCACCCTCGCGACCCACGTGGACTACGCCACGGGCTCGGGTCCCTATTCACTCGACGTGGCCGACTTGAACCACGACGGCGTGCCCGACGTGGTGACCGTGAACCACACCGCCAACAGCGTCAGCATCCTCTACGGCAACGGCGACGGCACCTTCACGCCCCACGTCGACTACGCGACGGGCGGCGGCCCCTTCTGGGTGGCGCTGGGCGACTTCAAGGGCGACGGTTACGGCGATATCGCCGTCACCAACGAAAACGACGGCACGGTGAGCGTGCTGATCGGCAACGCCAACTTCAGGCCGGCGTCGTCGACCCTCGCCGCCTCTTACACGGGCAAGGCCGACGGCACCTGGTACTTCCACGTGCGCGCCGTCGACAACCTCGGTATGGGCGGCCAGACCACCACGTTCGCGGTGCAGATCGACACCACCCCGCCGACCGCCTCCGACAACATCGCCGGCGGCTGGCAGACCACCGCGCAGACCGTGACGATCTCAGACGCCGACACGGGCGGCTCCGGTCTGGCCAAGCTGGTCTGCACGCTGGACGGCGTCGACCAGAGCCTGCCGGCTACCGGCGGTTCGTTCCAGGTGACCGCCAATGGCAAGCACACGATCAGCTACTACGCCGTCGACGGCGCCGGCAACCAGAGCACGCCGGTGACCAAGTCGCTGTGGATCGACAGCACGGCGCCGGTCACCACCGCCAGCGCCAGCCCGACCGGCTGGACCAACGGCGAGGTGACCGTGACCCTGAGCGCCACCGACAGCGGCGGCTCGGGCCTGGCGGCCACCTACTACAAGGTCGGCGGCGGCCAGCGGCAGACCTACAGCGTGCCCTTCACGGTCACCGACGCCACTCCGGTGACCTACTGGTCGACCGACGGCGCCGGCAACAGCGAGACGATCAACACCTTTGTTCCGCAGATCGACACCACCCCGCCGACCGCCTCCGACAACATCGCCGGCGGCTGGCAGACCACGGCGACGAGACCGTGACGATCTCGACGCCGACACGGGCGGCTCCGGTCTGGCGCCACCTACTCGGTCGGCAGGACGGCCAGGTGAAGAGCTACGACGCCCCGATCTGCTCTCCGGACAGGGAGCCACCGTCTACTACTGGTCGACCGACACGGCCGGCAACGCAGAGACACCGGGCACGATCCAGGCCCACATCGACTCGACGGCGCCGGTCACCACGGCCAGCCCCAACCCGCCGGCTGGACCAACGGCAGGTCACCGTGACCCTGACCGCCTCAGATACGGCGGCTCGGGCCTCGACCAGACCTACTACCAGCATCGACGACGGCCAGGTGCAGACCTACGCGCCCGACAACCAGCCGCTGCTCTCCAGCTCAGCCCAGGTGCTGAGCTACTGGTCGACCGACACAGCCGGCAACTCAGAAGACCCGCAGAGCTTCCAGGCGCAGATCGACAGCACGCGCGCCGGTCACCACCGCCAGCGCCAGCCCGACCGGCTGGACCAACGGCGAGGTGACCGTGACCCTGAGCGCCTCAGATACCGGCGGCTCGGGCCTGGCGGCCACCTACTACAAGGTCGGCCAGGACGGCCAGGTGAAGACCTACGACGCACCGATCGTGCTCTCCGGACAGGGTGAGCCGACCGTCTACTACTGGTCCACCGACACGGCCGGCAACGCCGAGACACCGGGCGCGATCCAGGCCCACATCGACACGACCGCACCGGTCACCACGGCCAGCCCCGATCCCGCCGGCTGGACCAACGGCGAGGTCACCGTGACCCTGAGCGCCTCAGATACCGGCGGCTCGGGCCTCGACCAGACCTACTACCAGATCGACGACGGCCAGGTGCAGACCTACGCGCCCGACAACCAGCCGCTGCTCTCCAGCTCAGCCCAGGTGCTGAGCTACTGGTCGACCGACACAGCCGGCAACTCAGAAGACCCGCAGAGCTTCCAGGCGCAGATCGACTCAAGCGCGCCGGTCACCACCGCCAGCGCCAGCCCGACCGGCTGGACCAACGGCGAGGTGACCGTGACCCTGAGCGCCTCAGATACCGGCGGCTCGGGCCTGGCGGCCACCTACTACAAGGTCGGCCAGGACGGCCAGGTGAAGACCTACGACGCACCGATCGTGCTCTCCGGACAGGGTGAGCCGACCGTCTACTACTGGTCCACCGACACGGCCGGCAACGCCGAGACACCGGGCGCGATCCAGGCCCACATCGACACGACCGCACCGGTCACCACGGCCAGCCCCGATCCCGCCGGCTGGACCAACGGCGAGGTCACCGTGACCCTGAGCGCCTCAGATACCGGCGGCTCGGGCCTCGACCAGACCTACTACCAGATCGACGACGGCCAGGTGCAGACCTACGCGCCCGACAACCAGCCGCTGCTCTCCAGCTCAGCCCAGGTGCTGAGCTACTGGTCGACCGACACAGCCGGCAACTCAGAAGACCCGCAGAGCTTCCAGGCGCAGATCGACACGACCCCGCCGACCGCCTCCGACGACATCGCCGGCGGCTGGCAGACCACCGCGCAGACCGTGACGATCTCAGACGCCGACACGGGCGGCTCCGGTCTGGCCAAGCTGGTCTGCACGCTGGACGGTGTCGACCAGAACCTGGCGGCAGGCGGCGGTTCCTTCGCGGTAAGCAGCGACGGCAAGCACACGATCAGCTACTACGCCGTCGACGGCGCCGGCAACCAGAGCACGCCGGTGACCAAGTCGTTGTGGATCGACAGCACGGCGCCGACAACCACAGACGACCACGCCACGGCCTCGCTCATCGCTCCGGCCACCATCACGCTGAGCCCCAGCGACGCCCTCTCCGGCATGACGGGCGGGCTGGCCGGCACGACCTATGAGATCAACGGCGGCGCCACGCAGTCCGGCACCACGGTCGTCCTTTCGACCCCGGGCACTTACACCGTCGACTACCGCTCGACCGATGCCGCCGGCAACCGGGAGACCCCCGACGGCAGCTTCACCGTAACGGTGCAGGCCGTTCCGGCGCCGACGAGCAGCTCGACCTACAGCTTCGCCGCCGACTCCACGAGCGACTGGCACGCGAGCGGGCAGGTTGTGACGCTTACAGCCAGCGGCGGCGGCACCCCGCGCACGATCCACTACTCGACCGACGGTGGCGCGACCTGGGCCGCAGTCCCCGGTGACAGCACCGACGTCAACATAAGCGGCGACGGCAGCCATCACGTCGAGTACTACGCCAGCGACTCGCTGGTCACCGAAACGACCCACGACGCGGGCTACGTGAACATCGATACAACCGCGCCGGTCACCACTTCGGCCGACTTTGCCGACGACGCCCACTCCGACTGGCAACGCGGCCCCGTGAAGGTCACACTTCAGGCATCCGACACGCTCTCGGGCGTCGCGGCCACCTACTACCAGGTCGATGGCGGCCAGAAGCAGACCTACAGCGTACCCTTCACGGTCGCCGGCGAGGGTTCACACAAGGTCACCTTCCACTCGGTCGACGAGCTCGGCAACGCCGAGGCGACTCAGACCGGCTACGTCAACATCGACACGCTGCCTCCGACAACCAGTGCAACCGGCTTGCAGCCCAGCGCCCACAGCGGCTGGCGCAAGAACGCCCAGACCGTCACCCTCAAGGCAGCCGACTCCGGTTCGGGTCTGGCTGGCATCTACTACTCGGTCGACGGTCACAGCCAGGCCGTCTACACAGCGTCCTTCACGGTCGCGGGCGACGGCTCGCATGTGGTCAGCTACCACGCCGTCGACGCCGCCGGCAACACAGAGACGGCCCACGTCGGCTATGTCAACATCGACGACAGGCCGCCGGTCACCACCGCCACCGGTCTCGTGAGCAGCCCCGACACAGGCTACATCCACGACTCCCAGCAGGTTACCCTTACGGCCACCGACTCCGGCTGTGGCTGCAAGGCGACCTACTACACGCTCGACGGCAGCGCGCCGACCGTGTACGCAGGATCATTTATGGTCGCGGGCGTGGGCTCGCACACGATCACCTACAACTCGGTCGACAAGCTCGGCAACACCGAGGCCACCCACACCGGCTACGTCAACATCGCCCCCGACCAGGCCCTGGTGACCATCGCCAGCGGGCTCGCCGGCAGCAGCCACTCCGGCTGGCGGACCAGCCCGGCCACAGTCACCCTCACGCCCAGCGGCGGCGGCGGCACGATCACCACGAAGTATCGCATCGACAGCGGCTCCTGGCAGACCTACACCGCGCCCTTCAGCGTCGGCGGATCGGGCTCACACCGCGTCGACTACCAATCGAGCGACACCGTCGGCGACAGCGGACAACCGAGCAGCGGCTACGTCAATATCGACACGACCCCGCCGGTGACCGTGGCCACCGGGCCCACCACGCCGCAGCGCGTGACCGCCGTCGTGCACTTCAGCGCGACTGATGCGCAGTCGGGCGTCGCCGCCACCTTCTACCGCATCGACGGCAACGCCTGGCAGAGCGGCACCGCCGCCATCGTCACGGCGCCGGCCAACCACTCCATGGACGGCGTGCATACGGTCAGCTACTACTCGGTCGACACGGCCGGCAACGTCGCGGCGACCAGCCAGTTCAAGGTGCGCATCGACACGACCCGCCCGCTCCTGCGCGTCCGCGTCGCCAAGCACCTCGTCGTCCGCAGGGGCCACTTCATGAGGATGCGCTATCGCGCCCGCGATGCGGGAGGGGCCTGCAAGCTGCTCGTCACGATCTCGCGCAAAGCCCACCAGCGGGTCGTCCGGCGCGCCTACGCCTTCAAGATGAACCGGACGGGGCCCTGGCGGCGCGCCAGGCTGCGCCTGACGCTGCGGCGGGGCACCTACGTCGTGCGCCTGCGACTGGCCGATACGGCCGGGAACCTCTCGGCGGTCAAGAGCTTCCGCGTGACCGTGAAGTAATCGCTCAGGGGCGGCGGCCGGCGGGCGCACGCGCGCCGGCGCCGCCTGCGATGGGTGGCTGCTGCCCACCGCCGCGCTCCGGCGTTTCGACGGGGGCCTGCCGGCCGTCGCCCAGGACCTTGCCCAGGAACTGACCCGTGTACGAGCGCTCCGCCGCCTGAAGAAGGTCTTCGGGCGTGCCCGTGGCGATCACCTCTCCCCCCTCGTCGCCGCCCTCGGGCCCGAGGTCGATGACCCAGTCGGCCGACTTGATGACGTCGAGATTGTGCTCGATCACCACCACCGTGTTGCCCTGGTCGACGAGCCGCTGCAGCACGCCGAGAAGATGCTCGATGTCGGCGAAGTGCAGGCCGGTGGTGGGCTCGTCCAGGATGTACAGCGTGCGTCCGGTGGCCACCTTGGAGAGCTCGGTCGCGAGCTTGACCCGCTGCGCCTCGCCGCCGGAGAGCGTGGTCGCCGGCTGACCGAGCTTGACGTAGCCGAGGCCGACGTCGTTCAGAGTGGCCAGGCGGCGGGCGATGCGCGGCACGTTGGCGAAGTACGCGCAGGCGTCGTCGACGCTCATGTCGAGGACCTCGGCGATGCTCTTGCCCTTGAAGTAGACCTCGAGCGTGTCGCGGTTGTAGCGCTGGCCCTTGCAGGCTTCGCAGGGCACGTAGACGTCGGGCAGGAAGTGCATCTCGATCTTGATCTGGCCGTCGCCCTTGCAGACCTCGCAGCGCCCGCCCTTGACGTTGAAGCTGAAGCGCCCGGGCTTGTAGCCTCGGACCTTCGATTCGGGCGTGGCCGCGAAGAGCTGGCGGATGAGGTCGAACACGCCCGTGTAGGTCGCGGGGTTGGAGCGCGGCGTGCGGCCGATGGGCGACTGGTCGATGTCGATCACCTTGTCGAGCAGCTCGACGCCGTCGATGCCGCCGTGCGCGCCGGCGCGGGCCTTGGAGCCGCGCATCACGCGCGCGGCCATGCCCTTGTAGAGGATCTCGTTGACGAGCGTGGACTTCCCCGAGCCCGACACGCCGGCGACGCAGGTGAACACCCCCACGGGGAACGCCACGTCGATGTGCTTGAGGTTGTGCATGGCGGCGTCGCGAACCGTCAGCCACTGGCGCGGCGTTCGCCGCCGCTCGGGAATCGCGATGCGCCGCCGGCCGGCGAGATACTGCCCGGTGAGCGAGGCCGGTTCGGCGGCGATGAACGAGGGCGGTCCCTGGGCCACGACCCAGCCGCCGTGCTCGCCGGCGCCGGGACCCATGTCGACGAGGTGGTCGGCCGAACGCATCGTTTCCTCGTCGTGCTCGACCACGATGACGGTGTTGCCCAGGTCGCGGAGCCGCAGCAGCGTGTCGATGAGCCGGCGGTTGTCGCGCTGATGGAGGCCTATGCTGGGCTCGTCCAGGATGTAGAGCACGCCGACGAGGGCCGAGCCGATCTGGGTGGCCAGCCGGATGCGCTGGGCCTCGCCGCCCGACAGCGAAGCCGCGGCGCGCCCGAGCGTAAGGTAGCCCACTCCGACGTCGGCCAGGAACCGCAGCCGCTCGCGGATCTCCTTGACCACCCGGCCGCCGATGAGACGCTCGGTGTCGGTCATGGACAGCGTCTCCAGAAAGGCGAGAGCCTCGCCGACGCTCATCAGCGTGAACTGGTAGATGTTGCGCTCACCGACCGTGACGGCGAGGCTGGTCGGCTTGAGCCGGGCGCCCTGGCACTCCGTGCACGGGCGCTCACTCATGTACTCCTCGATCTTCTGGCGGATGAGGTCGGATTCGGTCTCGGCATAGCGCCGCCGCAGGCTGGCGAGAATGCCGTGGAACTGGGCCCTGTAGTGCCGCCAGCGTCCCTCGTAGTTGCGGTAGCGCATGTCGATGCGGTCGGGCGTGCCCCTGAGGAACAGGTCGCGCTGCTCCGACGGCAGATCCTGCCACCGGGCGTCGGGGTCGACGTGGTAGCGCTCGATGACGGCCTGGAAGGTGTCCTCCATCCAGCCCTTCGCCATGCCGAACGGCAGCAGGGCCCCCTGGTTGATGGAGAGCGTGTGGTCGGGCACGACGAGGTCGGGGTCGATCTCCTGCGTCGAGCCGAGCCCATGACACGCGGGGCAGGCGCCGTGCGGGTTGTTGAACGAGAAGACGCGCGGCTGGATCTCGGGCATGGAGATGCCGCAGTGCAGGCAGGCGTACTTCTCTGAGAAGGTCAGCGTGGGCCCCTCGGCGAGCTCCACGTCGACGAGCCCGTCGGAGAGGCGGGCCGCCGTCTCGACGGAGTCGGTCAGACGACGGCGCACGCCGTCCTTCATGACCAGCCGGTCGACGACCACCGAGATGTCGTGCTTGTACTTCTTGTCGAGCTCGATCTGGTCGTCGAGCGCGCGCACCTCGCCGTCGACCTCGACGCGGGTGAAGCCGTCGTCGCGCAGCTCGCGAAACAGCTGCCCGTACTCGCCCTTGCGGCCGCGCACGACGGGCGCGTTGACGCTGAACCTGGTGCCGGCTTCGAGCTCGAGCACCTGGTCGATGATCTGCTCGAGCGACTGACCTTCGATGGGGCGCCCGCAGTTGGGGCAGTGCGGATGTCCGATGCGCGCGTAGAGCAGGCGCAGGTAGTCGTAGATCTCGGTGGCGGTGCCCACTGTGGAGCGCGGGTTGCGCGAAGTGGTCCGCTGGTCGATCGAGATCGCCGGCGACAGGCCTTCGATGCTATCGACGTCGGGCTTGTCCATCTGGCCGAGGAACTGGCGGGCGTAGGCCGACAGCGACTCGACGTAGCGGCGCTGACCTTCGGCGTAGATGGTGTCGAAGGCAAGCGACGACTTGCCGGAGCCCGAGAGACCCGTGATGACGATGAAGCGGTCGCGCGGCAGTGTGAGCGAGACGTCCTTGAGGTTGTGCTCACGGGCGCCCGTGATGACGATGGCGTCGCTCAAGCGGTTCCTTTCGGTGGTCAGTCCAACAGCAGCAGGCCGGTCCAGACCGGATCGTCGGTGGCCGGCATCTGGATCGGCAATCCGGCCGCGGCAGCCGTGGCGAGCACGTCGATACCCACCGCTTCCATCGACGGCCGCGCCTGGAACGGCTTGCGACAGGGCGCTGTGGTCGATGTGCCCGTGTCGGCGGCGACACAAGCGTCGCACAGGCGGCACTCGCCGCCGCCCAGCGCGGCCGCGAACGCGTACCCCAGGCTCAGCGCTTCGCGCTCGAGCGCGCCCATGACCTCGGCGAAGGTGTTCTGGCCGGCCGCCAGGGCGCGCCGATAGGCCCCGCTCGCCTGGAGCTCGTCGATGCCCTTGCCGGGGTAGCGCCGCCGGACGTCGGCGGCCGTCAGCGCGATGGGCTGCTGAACCAACAGGGCGAGCGCGTACCGGCGCAGCGCGTCGGCGAACTCCTCGGCCGTAGGCACGAACGGCGGGCACATGAGGTTGCGCCCGTAGCCCGCGCACAGCGGCACGCGACACTTGAGAGCGACGCGCGGGTCGACCACCACGTCGTGCGCCCGCAGCGGCCGCGCGGCGCGCGCCCCGAGCCCGACCGCACGTTCGCACAGCTCCTCGGCGTGTTGCTCGACACTGACCATGCCTCTCCCCGTTGTCGGCGCCCGCCGGCGCGGCGGACCCGGCGAGCCGGGGCGGCGTCAGGCGACCGTCGCCTGACGCCGCCCCAGCTCGCGTGACAGCTCCCTGATCTCGTCGCGCAGCTTGGCGGCGTACTCGAACTTGAGCTGGTCGGCCGCCGCGAACATCTCGGCTTCGAGGTTGGCGATGAGCTTGTCGAGGTCGGCGGCCGGCAGGGCCGCGCGCTCGTCGACCGCCCGCAAGCTCCGGCGCCGGCCCTTGCCGGGGACCGTCGCCTGCTGTGAGCTCATCTGGGCGATGTCGGTGACCGCTTTGACGATGCTGCGCGGCGTGATGCCGTGCTCCTCATTGTAAGCCATCTGCCGCGCGCGTCGGCGGTTGGTTTCGTCGATGGCGACCCGCATGGCGGCCGTCTCGCGGTCGGCGTACATGATCACCGTACCGTGGACGTTGCGCGCCGCCCGGCCGATCGTCTGGATGAGGCTCGTCTGACCGCGCAGGAAGCCTTCTTTGTCGGCGTCGAGGATCGCGACCAGCGTGACCTCGGGCATGTCGAGACCCTCACGCAGCAGGTTGATGCCGACCAGAACATCGAACTCGCCCAGCCGTAGCTCGCGCACGATCTGCAGGCGCTCGAGCGTATCGATCTCGCTGTGCAGGTAGCGCACCTTGAAGCCGTTCTCGACAAGGTAGTCGGTGAGGTCTTCGGACATGCGCTTGGTGAGCGTGGTGACCAGGACCCGCTCGTCGCGCTCGATGCGCCGCCGCGCTTCGTTCATGAGGTCGTCGATCTGGCCGGCGGTCGGGCGCACCTCGACCGCCGGGTCGATCAGGCCGGTCGGCCGGATGATCTGCTCGGCGATATTGACGCTCTCACGCAGCTCGAAGGGCCCGGGCGTGGCGCTGACGAAGATGATCTGCGGCACCTTGGCGACGAACTCGTCGAAACGCAGCGGCCGGTTGTCGAGGGCGCTCGGCAGCCGGAACCCGTAGTCGACCAGCGTCTGCTTGCGGGAGCGGTCGCCTTCGTGCATGCCGTGGATCTGGGGCACCGTCATGTGCGACTCGTCGATAAAGACGAGGAAGTCGCTGGGGAAGAAGTCGAGCAGGCAGTTGGGCGTGGCCCCGGGCTGCTTGCCGAGCAGGATGCGCGAGTAGTTCTCGATGCCGTTGCAGAACCCCATCTCGCGCAGCATCTCCATGTCGTACTGCGTGCGCTGGCGCAGGCGGTGCGCTTCCAGGACCTTGTCGTGCTCGTCGAACCAGGCGCAACGCTCGTCGAGCTCGCGCTGGATCTCGGCCAGCGCCCGCTCGACGGCCGGGGCGTTCGTGACAAAGTGCGTCGCGGGGTAGACGGCCACGTACTGCGGCTTGTCGACGACCTCGCCGCTCACCGGGTCGTAGCACGTGATGGCTTCGATCTCGTCGCCCCACAGCTCGACGCGCACCAGCGTGTCCTGGTCGGCCGGCCAGACCTCGAACGAGTCGCCCCGCACGCGGAACTTGCCCCGCGAAGGTTCGTAGTCGTTGCGCTGGTACTGGATGTCGACCAGCTTGCGCAGCACGGCGTCGCGGTCGACGTGGTCGCCGCTGCGCAGGAGCACCACGCTCTGCAGGTAGTCGTCGGGCGACCCGAGGCCGAAGATGCAGCTCACGCTCGCCACGATGACGGTGTCGCGACGCATGAGCAGGGCGTTGGTGGCCGCGTGGCGCAAGCGGTCGATTTCGTCGTTGATGGACGAGTCCTTTTCGATGTACAGGTCTTGCTGAGGGACGTAGGCCTCGGGCTGGTAGTAGTCGTAGTAGCTCACGAAGTACTCGACCGCGCTGTCGGGCAGGAACTCGCGGAACTCGTTGCACAGCTGCGCCGCAAGCGTCTTGTTGTGCGCGATCACGAGGGTCGGTTTGCGTGACCGGGCGATCACGTTGGCCATGGTGAAGGTCTTGCCCGAGCCCGTGACGCCGAGGAGCGTCTGAAAGCGGTCGCCGCGCGCCACGCCCTCGGCCAGGCTCTCGACCGCCTGGGGCTGGTCGCCGGTGAGCCCGTACGTGGCTGCCAGATGAAAGGCGTCCGTCATGATGACGAGATGCTAGCAGAGCGAACGTATGTTCGCAATCGTCACCCGCCCCGCGCCGGGCCCAGCTGTGCTCCGTAGGCTCGCCGGTAGAGCTTCTGCAGAGCCAGCACGTGGGTCACGTAGTCACGAGTCTCGCTGAATGGGATGGCCTGCGCGGAGAGCTTGCCCCCCGTGGTCGTCAACCACGCGTCGACGTTGCTCTGACCGGCGTTGTAGGCGGCGACGGCGGCCGCCTCGGAACCGTGGTAGTGGTCGAGCAGCTGGCGAAGGTAGTAGCACCCGTAGAGGATGTTGACGCGCGGATCGGTGAGGTCGGACACGACGAAGTCCGTGCCCCCCGTCTTGTGAGCGATGTCTTCGGCGGTCGAGGGCAGGACCTGCATGAGCCCGATCGCGCCCTGGTGCGAGCTCACGTCGTCGCGAAAGCGGCTCTCCTCGTAGATGATGGCAGCCACCAGCGCGGGATCGAGGCGGTTCTCGCGGGCCGCCGCCCGGATGGCGTCGACGTGCGAGAGCGGGTAGACGGCGCGCAGGAACGGGCCCGGCTTGGTCAGCCAGAGAAGACCCCACACGACCGCCAGCGCCACCAGGACGAGGCCGCCGATCACCAACCGGCGTCGCACGAGCTCTCTAGCGGGTCGGCGGCGGGGAGCCCCGCCGGCCACGCTCGGCCAGGATGGTCGCGTACACCTCGCCGACGTACCTCTTCAGGCCCTCGCGGCCGCCGACGTTCTCGACGGCGAAGTCGCTGCGCGCCGCCTTGTCGGCTTCGGGCAGCTGGCGCGCCGCGCGGCGGCCGAACTCCGAGCTCGTCACCTTGGCCGAAAGCCGCTTGCGCCGGGCGGCTTCGGGCGCCGTGACGAGCAGGATGTAATCGAACGCGTCGGCCATGTCGGTCTCGAAGAGCAGCGGCACCTCGGCGACCAGGAGGGGCGGCCGCGGCCGACGGGTCTCCTGCTCCCGCGCCCAGTCGTCGATCAGGCGCTTGACGTGCGGGTGCAGCAGGCTTTCGAGCCAGAGGAGCTCGGCGGCGTCGTTGAAGACCACCTGCGCGAGCGCCGGGCGATGGATCCGCTCCTCCTCGAGGACGCCGCCACCGAAATGGCGCTCGACGCGATCGATGATGGCCTGCTCCGCGAGAAGGTGATGGACGAGCTCGTCGGCCGACACCACCGCCGCGCCGAGCTCGGCGAGAAACGCCGTGGCCGTGGATTTGCCAGAGCCGATGCCGCCGGTCACGCCGAGGCGAGGGATACGATGCGTGGTCATTGCTCCACCGTCGGGCGTGGCGGCGGCGGGGCGCTCGAGCGCCCCGCCGCCGCCACGCCGGGTTCGTCCGCGATCCTAGGCCTCTGAGACCGGCTCGTCGGGAGCCTCGCCCGCTACGGCCGGGGCATCGTCGGCGTCGTCGGCGGATCCGGCGTCGTCGGCGGATTCGGCGTCGTCGGCGGGTTCGGCGTCGTCGTCGGGCTCAGCGGACACAGGCTGGTCGGCGCCGGCCGGGAACACCTCGTCGCTCAATCCCAGCGTCGGCATGTCTTCGAGGCCGGCCTCGTCGTCGGCCGGCGTCGCACCGTCGACGTCGGCTTCGTCTGCCGCCTCGTCGACCGTCTGCTCTTCGGCGACCTCGGCGGCAACCTCTTCAGCCACCTCGGCGGCAACCTCTTCGGCAACCTCTTCAGCAACCTCTTCGGTCACCTCGGCGGCAACCTCTTCAGCCACCTCGGCGACGACCTCGTCGGCCACCTCTTCAGCGACCTCTTCGGCAGCCTCGGCGACCCTCACCTCGTCCCGGGTCTCGGCCTCGTCTTCGGCCTCCGGCTCGGTCTCGGGTTCGGGCTTGATCATGGGCTCGACCTGCTGACCCTCGACGCGCTTGATGCTGAGGCTCAGGCGGCGGCGATCGGAGTCGATCTCGATGACCTTGACCTGCACCTGCTGACCGACCGAGACGACCTCGTCGGGCCGTTCGACATGCCGGTTGGCGAGCTCCGAGATGTGCACCAGACCCTCGATGCCCTCGTAGATCTCGACGAATGCGCCGAAGGCCACGATCTTGGTGACGCGACCCTGAACGACGTCGCCGATGCGATGCTCGGAGACGATCTTCTGCCAGGGGTCTTCCTGGGTCTGCTTGAGACCCAGGCTGATGCGCTGCCGGTCGCGGTCGATGTCCAGGACCTTGACCTTGACCTCCTGATTGACCTGCAGGACCTCGGACGGGTGGTTGATGTGGGTCCAGGACAGCTCGGAGATGTGGATCAGGCCGTCGATGCCGTCGAGATCGACGAACGCGCCGAAGTCGACGATGTTCGAGATCGTGCCGGTGACGATGTCACCGACGTTCAGCTCGTCGATGATCTGCTGGCGCACCTCTTTGCGCTCTTCTTCGAGCACCGCGCGACGCGACAGGACCACGTTGTTGCGGTTGCGGTTCATCTCGATGACGCGGCAGGAAAGCTCCTGACCGACGTACTCGGACAGGTCCTGGACGCGACGGATGTCGACCAGCGAGGCGGGCAGGAAACCGCGCACGCCCAGGTCGAGGATGAGACCGCCCTTGACGACCTCGATGACCGTGCCCTGCACCGGGACGCCGCTTTCGTGAGCCTCTTCGATGCGCTTCCAGGCCTTCTCGAAACGGGCCCGTTTCTTGGAGAGGATCAGACGCCCGTCGGCGTCCTCCTTTTGCATGACGAGCGCATCGATCTCTTCGCCGAGCTGCACCTCGTCGGAGGTGTTCACGGACTTGCGGATCGAGAGCTCGCTGACGGGGATGACCCCTTCGGACTTGTAGCCGATGTCGACCAGGACCTCGTCCTTGTCGATGCGCACCACGGTCCCCGTGACGATGTCGCCCTCGCCGAAGATGTTGATGGTGAGGTCGTAGTTGGGGACGATCTGTCCGTCGACCTCGGTGAGGTAGCCCTCGCTCTCGGCGATGATCTGGGCGTTCTCGGGTGAGATGTGGACGGGGGCGGCTTCCTGAGTGTTCTCGGTCATATCGGTCGCTTGCCTTCCTTTCCGGCGTGCCTTGAAGCGGTCCGTAGCTTGCGGATGAGCCTGCGACCCTGCAGGACCGCCTCGGGTCGCAAACCAACGGATTGTATCACTTGCGCGATTTTCCCGACCAGGCGCGACGCGCGCCGGCGCCGCGGCTCCGCGGGCGCGCGCCGCCTACTTGGCCGAGAGCCAGGTGTCGCCGACGCCGATCGCCACGTCGAGCGGCGGGTCCATGCGGAAGGCGTCGCACATCGCCTCGCGCACCAGCGGCAGGAGCCGGTCGATCTCGTCGTGCGGGCTCTCGAAGACGAGCTCATCGTGGACCTGCAGGACGAGGCGGCTGCGCAGCTCCCGCGAGGCGAGGGCCGCGGTCACGTGCAGCATGGCCACCTTGATGATGTCGGCGGCGCTGCCCTGAAGGACGGTGTTCACCGCCAGACGCTCGCCGAGCGAGCGCTCGCGGAAGCTGTGGGCGCGCAGCTCGGGCACCGCTCGCCGGCGGCCGAGCACGGTCGTGACGTAGCCGTCCTCCACGGCATCGGCGATGACCTTCTCGCGAAAGACCTTGACTCGCGGATACTTCGCGAAGTAGGCGTCGATGAAGGCGCGCGCCTCGTCGACGGGCATGTCGACCTGCTCCGAGAGACCGAACGCCGAGAGGCCGTACATGATGCCGAAGTTGGTCGCCTTGGCGCGTTCGCGCTGGGTCTTGGTCACCTGCTCGACCGGGATTCCGGCGACCGCGGCGGCCGTGACCCGGTGCACGTCGTCGCCGCGTCGGTAGGCGTCGATCAGGGCCGGCTCCTGGGCCAGGAAAGCCATGAGGCGCAGCTCGATCTGCGAGTAGTCGGCCACCACCAGGCGCGTGCCCTCGGCGGCCACGAAGCAGTCGCGGATCTGGCTGCCGAGCTCGGTGCGGATGGGGATGTTCTGGAGGTTCGGGTTGGAGCTCGACAGGCGTCCGGTCGAGGCTACCGTCTGGTTGAAGGTGGTGTGCAGCCGGCCGGTGCGCGGGTCGATGCGCGCCGGCAGCGGCTCTAGGTAGGTGTTGACGAGCTTGGTGAGCTCGCGCCACTCCTCGATGAGCGGCACGATCGCGTGCTGCTCGCGCAGCGACTTAAGGACGCGCGCGTCGGTTGAGTAGCCGGTCTTGCCCTTGCGCACGGGCTGCAGGCCGAGGCGCGAGAACAGCACCTCGGCGACCTGTTGTGGGGAACCGATGGTGAACTCGCCGCCGGCCAGCTCGACGATGCCGTCACGGACCTCGTCGATGCGGTCGCGCAGCCTGGCCGTGATCTCGCCGAGGCGATGGACGTCGATGGCCACCCCCGCCGCCTCCATCGCGGCCAGCACCCGCACCAGCGGAAGCTCCACCTCGTTGAAGAGCTTCTCGAGCCCGAGCTCGGCGAGACGCCTGCGCTGCTCGCCGCACAGACGCCAGGTGAGCACCGCCCGGGTGGCGGCCAGGGCTTCGTGGCGCGGCCCCTCGGCGATGTGCTCCTCGTCTCCCCCGGCGAGCTTGAACAGGTCGTCTTCGGGACGTTCGGGCTGGAGCAGGTAGGCGGCGATGTCGGTGTCGAAGGCGGGGTCGCAGACGGCCGCCGTGAAGCACGGCAGCGACTTGGCGTCGTGGGTCACGACGTGACCGGCCGAACGCCACAGCCGGGGCCAGTCGTCGGGCGCGAGCCGCGCCGCGACGGCCGCGTCGCCGCCGTCGTAGACGGCGGCGACGCGGCCGTCGCCCTCACCTTCATCGGCCGCCACGACGCCGAGCGCCGCGTCGCCCCGTTCGAGCACCTCGAGAAGGGCGCCGGCGTCGTCGACGATCTCCACCCTGGGAAAGGCGGTCGTGGCGGCGGGGACACCCGCGGCGCCCGCGGCGCCGTCCTGAGGCCGGGGCAGCTCGCGCACGCGGCGCACCAGACTCGCGAACTCGAACCGCTTGAAGAACTCCTCGAGCTCACGGGCCGGCAGGGCGTAGCCGGTGCGCCCGACGATCCCCACGACGTCCTCGTCGAGCGGCACGTCGAGCACCATGCAGGCCAGTCTCTTGGAGAGCCGCGCCGCGGCTTCGTGCTCGGCGAGCAGCGCGCGGCGCTTTTCGGAGCCCACCTCGTCCAGGTGTTCGTACAGGTTCTCGACGGTGCCGAACTGCTGGACGAGCGCGGCGGCGGTCTTCTCGCCCACTCCCGGCACGCCGGGGATGTTGTCTGACGTGTCGCCCTTGAGGCCGATGAAGTCGGGGATCTGGGCCGGCGTCACGCCGAAGCGCTCGACCACGCCGGCCGGCGTGTAGATCTTCACGTCGGTCACGCCGCGCCCGGTGGTGACCACCCAGACGTCGTCGTCGACGATCTGCAGAGCGTCGCGGTCGCCGGTGACCACAAGCGAGCCGCGGCCCTGCCGCTTGGCCTCTTCGGCAAGCGTGCCGAGTATGTCGTCGGCCTCGTAGCCGGGCTTGACCAGGTTGGGGATGCCGAACGCGTCCATGAGACCCGGCAGATGCGCCCACTGCCGTGAGAGCGGCTCCGGCATGGGCGGCCGCTGCGCCTTGTAGCCGTCGAACTCCTCGTGGCGAAAGGTCTTCTCGCGGGCGTCCCAGGCCACCGCCACCGCGGCCGGCTCGAACTCGGTCGCGAGCTTGAGAAGCATCTGCGCGAGGCCGTAGATGGCGTTCGTCGGGAATCCCTCGCGCGTGGCGATCGCCTCGGGCAGGGCGAAGTACGCCCGGTAGGCCAGGCTGGAACCGTCGATGAGGATGAGGCGGCCCTTGACCGCGGCGTCGTCCACCGGCTGATCTTACCGCGAATCGACGGTTCGCCGGGCGCTCGACAACGTCGCGGCGGTCCGCCGCCTGGGCGGGCCCGTGGCCTGCCGTATCGTGGCCTGCCGCATGGTGGCCTGCCGCATCGTGGCCTGCCGCATCGTGGCCTGCCGCATGGTGGCCTGCCGTATCGTGGCCTGCCGCATGGTGGCCTGCCGTATCGTGGCCTGTCGCATCGTGGCCTGCCGCATCGTGGCCTGCCGCATGGTGGCCTGCCGCATCGTGGCCTGCCCGCGCATCGCGCCCGATGGCAGGAAACGGCGCCCGCGCAAAGGCGTGAACAGTCATACTGGGTTGCGCGAAGGAATCACCCTTCGAGAGCAACCTCGACCACGGCAGCGCGCGAAGGAGCAGTCGGCATGGGCAGCATGGAGTTCACGCAGGGACGGCTGATCGTGGCGCGCCTGCGCCACGGCGCCGATCTTCTCGAGGAGATCGTCGCGCTGGCCGAGCGGCACGGTATCGAGGCGGGCGCGCTGCAGGGCCTGGGGGCCCTGCAGCGCGCCCGCCTCGCCTACTACGATCAGGCCGACAAGAGCTACCGTGAGGTCGATCTCGACCGGCCGCTCGAGATCACGGCCCTGGCCGGCAACCTGTCGCGGCGCGACGGCGCCGCGGCCACCCACGTGCACCTGACGCTGGCCGACCGCGACGCCGGCGCGTTCGGGGGCCACGCCGCGCCGGGGTGCGTCGTGTTCGCCTGCGAGCTCGTGGTCACCGAGCTGCACGGGCCGTCACTGGAGCGCGCCCACGACGAAGTGACGGGCCTGCCCCTGTGGCGTGGCTTGTGAGGGACGCGGCGCGGCGAGCCGGAACGCGGGATCGTGCCCGCAGAGGCCGCGACGGTCATGACTCGAAGGGACTGCGGAGTGGTGTCGGAAGGGGGACTTGAACCCCCATGAGGAAATGCCCTCACTAGGCCCTCAACCTAGCGCGTCTACCAATTCCGCCATTCCGACACGCGCGTCCGGGCGCGGATGGCGCCCGGACGAGAGAGTATAGATGCCCGGCACGCACCGGTCAACGCGCCGCGGACGCTCCGGGCGGACATGGCGTCGTGGCGCGGGCGGGCCCCGGTGTACCGGCGCCCGCCCGCCGTGAGTATGCCTGTCGGCGGCGCCAGACGGAACGGATTCATCCTTTTGGGTACCGGCGAGCCAGCCGCCGCGCACCCGCACCGGGGCCACCCCGGTGAGGACCGCTCAATGGCGCCACAGTGCGCCGCCGACAGACTGGCAAACGACCGTGACCTTGGTCTCTTGGACCTTCGCTTTTGACTATAGGACGACGGTCCCGCCATGACAACGTAGACGATGCCGCCGCGGAACTGGCGAGCAGCGGCGCCCGCGGTAGACTGCCAGGGTAGTCGCGGCGGCACGCCCGCGGGCGTCGCACGAACCACTGGAGGAGGTGACATGGCGCACACTCGAGCGGGGCGCATCCTCGTCGGCAACTGCTCGTGGACCGACCCCACGCTGATCGCCTCGGGCGGCTTCTATCCGGCCGGCGTGACGAGCTCGGCCGACCGACTCAGGTTCTACGCGGCCCAGTTCCCCGTCGTCGAGGTCGACTCCACCTTCTACGCGCCCCCCAGCGAGCGCAACGCCCAGCTCTGGGTCGAGCGCACGCCGGCCGGCTTTGTCTTCGACATCAAGGCCTTCGCCCTGCTCACCGGCCACGGCGCCGCGCCCGCGCGCCTGACACCGGCGCTCCAGGCTCTCGTTCCGCCGGAGGCCGCCGGCAAGCGCAACGTGTACCTGCGCGACCTGCCCGCTCAGGCCGAGTCGCTGCTCTGGGAGACCCATCGCCGGGCGCTCGCGCCGCTCCACGCGGCCGGCAAGCTCGGCGCGGTGCTGTTCCAGTTCCCGCCCTGGTTCAGAGCCGGCCACGTGGGGCGCGAGCACATCCACCGGGCCGTCGGCGAGCTGGCGCCCTATCCCGTAGCCGTCGAGTTTCGCGGCGGCGGCTGGCTCAGCGACGAGGCGGCCACCGGGCGCACGCTGTCGTTCCTCGAATCCGAGGGCGCCAGCTACGTCTCCGTCGACGAGCCGCAAGGCTTTGCCAATAGCACGCCGCCGGTGGCGGTGGCCACCGCCGGTCTCGCCGTCGTGCGGTTCCACGGCCGCAACCGCGACACGTGGCAGATCCGCGGCCGGTCGGCGTCGGACAGGTTCAACTACCTTTACAACGAGGCCGAGCTTGGCGAATGGGTGCCCCAGATACGCGCGCTGGCCGCCCGCGCGGCTACCGTACACGTGCTGTTCAACAACAACTATCGCGACTACGGCGTGCGCAACGCCCGCCAGATGACCGCCCTGCTCGGCCTCGCCGGCGGTGGGCCGCAGGGAGCCACTGAGCGCGGCGAGCCGCAGCGCTCCGGCGAGCGCCGTGAACCCCCGGAGCAGAAGACTCTTCTGTAGGCACGGGCGAGCCTCCGCCGGCCAAAACCGATATCATGCCTTCAGGCGGCGACGGCGGGAGGATCACGGTGCAGGTTCCGGGTTTGGCGCGCGACGAGCGACGGGCGCTCGAACACGAAGCCGTGGAGCTGCTCTCGCATCTGCTGCAGGCCGACACCACGAACCCGCCCGGTAACGAGACTCGCGCCGCCCTCGTGCTGCGCGAGTACTTCGCCGGGCACGGTCTCGACGCCCAGCTCGTGGGCGACCTCCCCGACCGTCAGAACCTCGTCGTCCGGCTGGCCGGCGCCCGCCCGGGACGCCGTCTGGGGTTGCTCGGGCACCTCGACGTCGTGCCCGCCGAGGCCGACGAATGGACCGTGCCGCCGTTCTCCGGGGCCGTGCGCGACGGCTACGTCTGGGGCCGCGGCGCGACCGACATGAAGAACCAGGTGGCCGCCCAGGCCGTCGCCGTCGCGCGCCTAGCGCGCGCCGGCGCACCGTTTGCCGGCGAGCTCCTCTTCATCGCCACCGCCGACGAGGAGCGCGGCGACTACTGCGGCGCCCGCTGGCTTGCCACGCAGCGCCCCGAGATCGTGCGCTGCGACTATCTGTTGAACGAAGGCGGCGGCACGTACTCGGTCGTCGACGGCACGCGCCTCTATCCGCTGACCGTCGGCGAAAAGGCCTTCGCCGATTTTCGCATAACCGTCCGCGGCCGCGGCGGACACGGCTCGGTCCCGCTGCACGACCTGAACCCCGTCGAGCGCCTGGGCCGGGTGATCAGCGCCATCGCCGACCACGAGGCCGAGGTCGCCGTGGCGCCGTTCACGGCGCGCTACATCGACCGCCTCATCGCCGACCCGGTCCTGCGCGAGCGACTCAAGAACCCGTCGCTCGCGCGGGCGGCCGTCCGCGAGCTTCATCGGACGGACCCCGAGTCGGCCTACGAGATCGAGCCGCTGCTGGGCATGACCTTCTCGCCCACCATACTGCACGGCGGCGGCGAAGCCGTGAACGTCATCCCGTCGCACGCCTCGGTCGATATCGATTGCCGCATCCTGCCCGGCCACACGCCCGACGACGTGCGCCGCGAGGTCGACGCCGCGCTCGCCGGCATCGACGGCTGGGAGTTCGCCTGGACCGACCTCACCAGCGCCAACGAGTCGCCGGTGCCCACGCCGCTCAGCGCCGCGGTCGAACGGGTCATGAGTGTGCTCTTGCCGGAGTCCGAAGTGATCCCGCTGCACCTGTGCGGCTTCACCGACTCGCGCTGGTTTCGCGAAGCCTTCCCCGACATCGTCGCCTACGGGTTCTGCCCGTTCGCGGCCGAGGACGCGGCGACCATGGGCGGACGGGAGCACGCCGCCGACGAGCGCATCGCCGTCGAGGACGTGCCGCTACAGGTGCGCTTCTTCGAACTGCTGGTGGGCGAGCTGCTCGCCTGACATGCGACCACCGACCGCGACGCTCACATGACGGACGCCCCTCGAGCCCCGGCGACCCGGCCGCCCGTGCCGCGCGACCGGTTCCGCGGCGCCCTGCTCGGCTTGGCCGTCGGTGACGCCCTGGGCGCTCCCGCCGAGTTTCTCACCCCCGGGCAGGTGCGCGACCGCTGGGGCGTGCTCGACGAGATGGTGGGCGGCGGCTGCCACGACGTCCGGCCGGGCGAGGTCACCGACGCCACCGAGATGATGCTGGCCCTGGCTGAGAGCCTGGTGGCTGTCGGCGAGTTCGACCCCGAGGACGTCGTCTCGCGCTACCGCGCCTGGTTTGCAGGCGGGCCCTGTGACGTCAGTCTCACGACCCGCACGGTCATGCTGGCGCTGGCCGCCGGCACGCCCTGGGACCTCGCCTCACGGCGCGCCTACGAGGTCCTCGGCTTTCCGACGGCGGGCAACGGCAGCGTCATGCGCTGCACCCCGGTGGCGCTGCGCTTCTTCCACGACGCCGACACCCGACGCCGCGTGTCGCTGCGCGAGTCCACGCTGACCCACTACGACCATGTCGCCGGCTGGTCGTGCGTGGCCCTGAACGAGCTCGTCGTGGCGGCGATGACGGGAAGGCTCGCCGAGAGCCTGCCCACCGTCGCCGCCGCGCTCGACGCAGAAGACGCGCGCGTCGCCTCCGTCCTGCGCGACGCGCTCGACGCCGAACCCGACGAGATCCACGCCGCGTCCTTCGTGCTCGACTCGCTGCGCGCGGCGGTGTGGGCGGTCCTGCACACCACGACCTTCGAGGGCGCCCTGGTCGAGATCGTCAATCGCGGCGGCGACTGCGACACGGTCGGCGCCGTAGCGGGCGCCCTGGCGGGCGCCCGCTACGGCGCCGAGGCCATCCCCGGGCGCTGGCTCGAGCCGCTGCTGGTCCGCGAGCGTGTCATCGCCGTCGCCGAGGGTCTGGCCGACCGCGCCGACGCCTGAGATGTCCCGCCCCCTCGCCGATGCCACGGGTCGGCGCCGTTCGGCCGTGATACATACTGCAATCAGCTTGCCGCAACGCGGCACCCCGTGACCGCGGCCAGTCGTCGAAAGGAGCCCGACATGCCCAAACAGGATTCCCGAAAGAGCTCGAGAGCGGCGCGCAAGCCGGCCGGCAAGCCGGCGGCCACGCCCTCCGCCGGACGAACGCCGCTCACCGTAGGCAAGCTCGTCGACCACTTGAACGCCGACCTCGCCAAGGAGTTCCAGGCGCTGATCCAGTACGTCCAGCACGCCGCCGTCATCACCGGTCCGCAGTACGACGCCATCCGCGCCGAGCTGACGATCCACTCCAACGAAGAGCACGCCCACGCCGTCTCGCTGGCCGAGCAGATCGACTTTCTCGGCGGCACGCCGGGGGTCGACGTGGCCACCGTGCACGTGTCCGACGCGGCCAAGGTGATGCTCGAACAGGATCTCGAGGGCGAGCTCGACGCCATCGCACGCTACAAGACGCGCATCGGCCAGGCCGAGCTCCTCCAGGAGTACGGCCTGCGGCGCGCCCTCGAGGACATTCTCATGGTCGAAGAGGAGCACGCCCGCGATCTGCAGAACGCGCTCGACCTGTAGCCGACTCGCGGAGCGACTCACGTCGATCGGAAAGGTACCGGCCGGATCCTTACCCCCTCTGGTACGACCTGGCCTGCACCTCGTACATGCGGGCATAGCGGCCGTCGAGGGCGATGAGCTCGGCGTGCGTGCCGCTCTCGACGATGCGGCCCTGCTCGACGATGTGGATGCGGTCGGCCATGCGGACCGTCGAGAAACGGTGGCTGATCAGCACCACCGCCTTGCCTTGCGCCATCTCGCGGATGCGCTCGAACACGCGCCATTCGGCGATCGGGTCGAGCGCGCTGGTCGGCTCGTCCAACACGAGGATCTCGGCGCCCCGTACGAAGGCGCGCGCCAGGGCCACCTTCTGCCACTCGCCTATGCTGAGCTCCTCGCCGTCGGCAAAGACCTTGCCCAGGACCGTCTCGTAGCCGTCGCGCAGACCGGTGATCACATCGGCCGCCCCCGACTCACGCGCCGCCGCTTCGACTAGGGCGTCGCTGGGGTCGAGTGTGACGTTGCCGATCCAGATGTTCTGGCGGGCCGTGAGCTGGTACTGGGCGTAGTCCTGAAAGATGACGCTCATCGAGCGCCGCAGGTCGGCCACCTCGAAGCTGCGCAGGTCGGTCCCGTCGAGGGTGATGCGCCCCTCCTGCGGGTCGTAGAGGCGGCAGAGCAGCTTGACCAGGGTGGTCTTGCCGGAGCCGTTGGGTCCGACCAGGGCGGCCACCTCGCCGGGGCGCACGGCAAGTGAGACGCCCTCGATCGCGCTGCGCTCGGTGTCCGGGTAGGAGAAGCTCACGTTCTCGAAGGCGATGCCGCGCTGCAAAGGCCGGGGCACGGGCTGGGGGTCGGGCGGGTCGGCGATCGTACGCTCAAGGGTCTCGAAGTCGTGAAAGTAGGTAAGGAAGAGGTTGTCTTCGTAGAGGCTGGCAAAACCGCCCAGCACCTGCTGCAGCGAGCTCAACCCCAGCTGGAAGGCGCCGTAGTACATGATCATCGCACCGAGCGTCAGCCTGCCCTGGATGGTGCGCCGGGCGATGTAGGTGAAGGTGCCGAAGATCGCCACCACCGCCGCGGCGCCGCTGGCGAAGTCGCCCGCCGAACGCTTGGTGACGATCGCCAGGCGCTCGCCGCGCAGGGTGCGGCGCAGATCGGAGAACCAGCCCCGGAAGGTCTCGCCCAGCTCGAAGAGGCGGATCTCCTTGGCCCGCGAGCCGTCGGTCAGCAGCCAGTGCAGGTACCAGGAACGGCGGTCGGCGCCGGTGCGCCGGCGTTCCCACTGGTAGAGCTTGCTCGAGAAGCGCATGCGCCAGAAAGCCCCGGGCAGGGCGACCACCAGGATGATCAGGCCGACCACCCAGCTCAGTGAGAACAGCAGCACCAGCACGGCGGCCAGCGAGACCAGGCTCTGGCCGATCGAGATCAGGTCGTTGACGATCTGGGTGGGCCTGTAGGGCGCCTCCTGCTGGGCGCGGTGCAGCACGTCGTAGTAGCGCGCGTTCTCGTAGTACTCGAGATCGACCTCGATCGACTTGGCGTGGATGATGTCGAAGATGCGGTCGGTGACGACCTGCGCCTGGGCCGCGCCGACCAGGGTGGTCGCCGAGCGCGCCAGAGCGGTCGCCATGCCCACGACGCCGGCCACAAGGATGAGCATGCCCACGTGCTTGAAGGCGCCCGCCTTGTCGCTGGCCGCAACGCCCGCCACGACGGCGTTGGTGATGAGCTTCATCATGTAGAGGGCGGCGAGCGGCAGGAGCCCCTGGACCACCGCCAGCACGATGCTGGCGAGCGTCCAGCCCGGCGAGATGCTCCACACCAGGCGGATCGTACGCCCCAGGTGCAGGACGCTCTTGAAGCCGACTCTCGGGGTCTGTTCGGTCAGTCCGGCGGCCTTTCGCGGCGAGTGGATCCGGGTGGCTCTAGATACTACAGCACGTGCCGGCGCGGACCTCGCCGCCGGCGTCGGAGTACCCGACGGCGAGGCGTCGGTCGGTCCTCACTCCGCCTCGACGGCGGCCGCGTCGCGCGCCCCCGCCGCCCGCGGCACCACCCTCCCGCGAAGCAGCAGGAACAGGGCGGCGCCGGCGAACCCGACGAAGAACACGATGCCGAAGGTCTCGCGGCCGCCGATCGTCTGCATCGACCAGCCGCAGAACAGCACCCCCAGCGACGCGCCGCCGTTCCAGACGATCGTCCAGCCGCCGTTGTAGCGGCCGCGAATGGCTTCGGGCGCCAGATCCGACACGATAGCGGCGGCGACCGGACCCAGCAGCACCTCGCCCAGGCTGAGGACGACGACCAGCGCGAAGAGCTGCCAGCCGGGCTGCGCGACCGCGGTTCCGCCGAGCCCCACCGCGATGAACACGCTCGACACCGAGAGCAGGAGCATGCGATCGACGTTCCTCGTCGCCCGCACGACCGGGTACCCGAGCAGGGCCACCACGGCGGCGTTCAGGGCCAGCAGCAGGCTCCACGTGCCGGTCGACACGTGCAAAAAGCGCACGATGAAGATCGAGTACATCGCGCCGAACATGCCGAAGCAGAAGACGGGCAGCACCGCCACCGCGCAGAACAGCCCGAACCGGCCGTCGGCAAAGACGATCGCCCAGCCGCTGCGCCCGGCGGCGTCGACATGGCGGGCCGGGTGGCGCGCGCTCTCGGGGCGCGTCTCGCGCAGAAAGACGGCCACCAGCACGAGAAACGCCAGGCAGCCGCCCGCCGCGGCCACGAACAGCTCCCGAAACGACACCCCCAGGGTGAGCGCGAGGCCGCCGATCGGCGGCCCGCCGACCACGCCGACGTTCATCGCCGTGCGCAGCACGCTGAAGGCCTCGGCGCGCTGCTGCTCGGGCAGCAGGTCGGCTGTCATGGCGTTGGCCGCCGTCTGGAACAACGGCCAGCCGAAGGCGCCCTCCATGGCCACCAGGATCGCCACCTGCCAGGCGTTGTGAGCGGCCGCGAACCCGAGGAACCAGATGGTCGCGCTGACCGCCGCCACGATCATCATGCTCTTGCGGCCAAAGCGGTCGGTGAGTGTGCCGCCGAGCATCTGGAAGGGCATGACCGCCAGGGTCACGAGGCCGAACACCACGCCGATCACGGTCAGCGAGATGTGCAGCGTCTCGCTCATGTAGATGCCCTCGAACGGAAACCCGAGGGCCGCCGCCCCGGTGTAGACGAAGGTGCCGGCGACGAGGATCCAGAACTGGCGCGGGAACGCGTGCAGGTCGCCCAGGAGCCTCGACACCGCGGCGCGCACGCCGGACCACCGTCTCGTCAGTCCTCCCATCTCCCCCGCTCTGCAGGTCGCTCAAGGGGCCGCGCGCCTCGGCTGCGAACCTCGGTGTCCATCGTACCCAAACACCGCACAGGCGGCGAATCGCCGCGCCTCGGGCGGACGGCGGGAAAGTCCACCCCGTCCGCCGGCGACGCTCGCGGCGGCGCCGTGGTAGGCTCGCTGGCATGCCCAGACCACCCGTCCAGCTGGTCGTCGTCGACACCGAGACCACCGGGCTCGACCCGGTCCGCGACCGCGTCATCGACATCGGCGCCGTGCGCCTCGACGCCCACCTGCAGATCACCGGCACGTGGAGCACGCTGGTCGATCCACAGCGGGCGCTGCCCCTGCAGATCACCCGCCTCACCGGCATCGCTCAGGCCGACCTCGCCGGCGCGCCGTCCTTCGATCAGGCCTACGGCGAGCTGCGCGAGTTCGCCGGCGAGGCGCTCATCGTCGGCCACAACGTCGCCTTCGACATCGCCATGCTCGGCGCGGCGGCGGCGCGCTGCGGCGCGCCGCCGCCGCGCGCCCTCACCTTCGACACCCTCGAAGCGGCCCTCCTGCTGTTCCCCGAGATCGATCGCCACGGCCTGGGCTCGATGGCCGCCACGCTCGGCCTGGGCGAGCCGCCGCACCGCGCCTTGCCCGATGCCCAGGTGACCGCCGCCCTGCTCCGCGCGCTGCGCCGGCGGGCGGCAAGCCTCGGCGGCGACGAACGGCGTCTGCTCGAAGCGGCCGCGTGGACGCCCCTCGAACTGCTCGACGGTCTCGGGCGCGGCAACGAGCCCGGCGACGGCGACGCGCCCGCCTCGTCTGCCGGCGTCGCCGGCCTCGACCTCGTTCCTCCCGGTTCGGCCGACGGGCGTCCGGCGGCGCTGGCCTGTGCGGCCGGCGACTGGCGCTCCGCCTTCGGCGGGGAAGGTGCGCTGGCGACTGCCCTCGAAGGCTTCGCCGTGCGCCCCGGGCAGATCGACCTCGCCGGCGAGGTGGCCGCTGTGCTCGACTCCGGGGGGCTCGGTCTGTTCGAGGCCGGCACGGGCATGGGCAAGAGCCTCGCCTACCTTCTGCCGGCCGCCTTTCGCGCGGCCTCCTGCGGCGCGCGAGTGACCGTCAGCACCAAGACCAAGGCGCTGCAGCGGCAGCTCGCCGAACGCGAACTGCCGCTGGTGGCCTCCTGTCTTCCGGCCGGCTTTCGCTGGACGCTGCTCATGGGTCGCGAGAACTACCTCTGCCGGCGGCGGCTCGACGAGGCGATCGCCGGAGCGGGCGGCGGCCTGCCCGAACGCGACCGCCTTCTCGCGCTCGCCTGGCTCGCGGGCCGCGCCCGGCGCGGCGAGGTCGACGTCTCGGCGCTGCCCTACGGCGCGACACAGGCGCTGCCGGCGCTCACCGAGACCGCCCGCGAGCTGCGCGCCTCGGCTGCGGCCTGCCTGGGCGGGCGCTGCGGCGTCGCGGACCGACTGCCACTGGCGCCGGGCTCGCAGCGCGGCGCGGGCCGCCCATCTCGTGTGCGTGAACCACGCTCTGCTGCTGACCGGCGGCGACACGCTGCCCCCGTTCGACGACCTGATCGTCGACGAAGCCCACTTGCTGCCCGACGAGGCTGTGTCGATCTTCACCGAACGGGTCGACCGGGGCAGCGTCGACGATCTGCTCGGCGAGGCGCGCGGCCGCCACGGGCGCCGCCCGCTGGCCGCCGTCGCGCGGACGGCGGCCGGCAAGGTCGCAGCCGACGCCGCCGCGGCGCTCGTCGCGGCGGCCGACGGCTTCGAGCGCGCCGCGCGCGCCCTGCCCGGCTTGGCCGACGATCTCGGCGCCGCCCTCGACGCCCTCGTCGCGGCCGCCGCCGAGCCCGATGCCGATGCGGCGGCCGCCGAGCTCTACGGCCGCACCCTGCTGCTCACCGCGGGCCTCCAGGAGCAACCGGTGTTCGACGTCTTCGCCACCGCCTGCGGTGAGCTCGCGGCGGCACTCTCAGAGCTCGCCCGGGCGGCCTCGACCGCGGCCGACGCCCTGCCCGAAGAGCACCGCGAACGTCCCCGCACGGTCGCCCTGGGCGCCGAAGCCTCAGCCGCCGCCCGCCTGCTGACCGACATCACGCGCACGCCGCCCGCCGATCTCGTCTTCTGGGCCGAGCTCGCGGGCCGTCGTGGCAGCCCGGCCGCCCGCGAGCTCGGCCCGACCCGCACGTGGTCGTTGAACTGCGCCCCCCTCTCGCCGGCGGCGATCGTCCGCGAGCGCCTCTGGGACCGTCTGCGCAGCGGCGTGCTGGTCAGCGCCACGCTCGGCGTGGCCGGTTCGTTTGCCTACTACCGCGGCGAAGCCGGTCTCGCCGCCGAGCTCGACGTACGCGAGCGCGTCTTCGTGTCGCCGTTCGACTTCCGCCGCCAGGCGGCGCTCGTGCTCGAGCACGACCCCGACACCCGCTACGAGGCCGGCGATCAGCCGGCCCGACTCGCCGAGCGCCTGCGGCGCCTCACCGAGCTCACGGGCGGCCGGCTGCTCGCCCTGTTCACGAACAAGCGCGAGGTCGAAGCGGTCGCGGAGCTGATCGGCCCACACGTCGAAGACGAAGGCGTGGTGCTGCTCGCCCAGGGCGTGCACGGCGGCGCGGCGGCGCTGGCCGAGGAGTTCCGCAGCCACCCGGCCACGGTGCTGCTCGGGGTCGACGCCCTCTGGACCGGCCAGGACTTTCCCGGCGACGCGCTCGTCTGCCTCGTGATCGCGCGCCTGCCGTTCCCCCGGCAGGACGCACGCTTCCAGGCTCGCCGGCAGGCCGCCCAGGACGAGGGCCGCGACTGGTTTCGCGACTTCTACCTCCCCGAGGCGGTGCTTCGGTTCCGCCAGGGGTTCGGCCGCCTGATCCGCACCGAAACCGACGCCGGCGTCGTCGCGGTGCTCGATCACCGGCTCACCCAGAAGACCTATCAGCGCGAGTTCCTCGCGAGCCTGCCCGAGCTCGAGATCGTGCGCGCCGCGCCCGAGGCGCTGCCCACCGCCGTCGCGGCGGCGCTGGCCCGCCTCGGCATCGCCGTCCGGCCGCCGGCCGAGCGGTAGGCGCTCTCCCTGTGGCCGGCGCGGAGCCGGCCGCGGACCTACTGGCGCTTGCGCCCGCCGCGACGCTGCGGGCCCCGCCCCTTGCCCGCCGGCTTCGGCGCGGCAGCGCCGTCGGGTCGGCGGCTGCGGGGTTCCGCCGGCGTCGTCGCTCGCGTCGGGTTCCATCCTGACGGCGACCGCCCTGGTGCGCCGTCCGCAGCTCGGGCAGGTCAGCGACTTCCAGGTGTGGTAGGTGCCGTCGGGGTTGCGGCCCATGCCCGAGAAAGTCAGGAAATCGACGAGCAGCGGCACCTTGAACCGATGGCCGCAGCCGGCGCACCGGTACCGGTAACCCATCGAATAGGCACGCACCAGAAACACCGCGAGAACCAGCATGATGAGCAGCGAGAACGCCAGGCCGTAGTGCGGATAGATGAGCATGATCACCATGGCGAAGGCCACCGCGAAGCCCACAACGACGAGCAGGCGGCGTAGCACGTCACGAAAACGAAGGCTCACCTGAGCATCACTCCCAACGGAAGAATCGGACCGAGCACACCAGGAACACGCCGGTGACGATGACCAGGATCATGATGTCCCAGCGCACCGACCACAGCGCGAAGCCCTTGATCATGACGTCGCGCATGGCGTTGGCCAGGTAGTACAAGGGCATGGCCTTGACGACCGGCTGGATCCAGGCGGGGGCGTTGTTCATGGGAAAGAAGATCCCCGACAGGAACATCATCGGCGTGCCGATCACCTGTCCCAGCGCCGCCGACGCCTCGACGTTCTTCGAGATCGCGGCGACGAAGAAGCCGATCGAGACGAAGCTGCCCGAGCCGATCAGGGCGAGCACCGCCATGCGCGCCAACGTAGGTCCGGCCGCCATGTGGACGTGGAAGAGCACGACGCCGACGGTGATCACCAGGCCCGCCTGAATGAGCGCCAGGAACAGGTGCACCAGGACGCGCGAGCCGATGAAGCTGGGCAGCGGCATGGGCGTCGCCTTGAGGCGGCGCAGCACGCCCCGTTGGCGGTAGGCCACGAACGATCCCGAGACTCCGTAGATGCCGTTGGTCATGAGCGCCATGGCGACCACGCCGGGCACGAGAAAACTGATGTAGTTGAAGCTCGAGCTGGCGATGCCCTGCGAGTGCAGCTCGAACTTGGGCTGCGCGCCGCTGGCCTGGTCGGCGAAGGCGTTGACGACCTGCTGGGTCACCATGGTGACGGTGCCGGCCTGGGCGAGCGAGGTGTTGTCGTAGTAGAAGGGCAGCGCGGTCGCCCCCTTGGCCAGGCTCTGCTGCAGACCCGCGGGCAGCACCAGCACGGCGGCGTAGTCGCCGTCGCGCAGCGACTTGACCGCCTGCGACTCGCTGGCGACGCTCGAGACCTTGAGCGCGTCGACCTTCTTGAAGGCCGACACCAGGGCGCCGGCCAGCGGCCCCTTGTCCTGATTGACGATGGCCAGGTTGGTCGTGAAGCTGCCCGACTGGCCGAACACGACGCCCAGCAGGAACATGAGCAGCACCGGAAAGAAGAACGTCCAGAACAGCGCCTGGCGGTTGCGCACCGTGATCTGGATGTCGGCCTTGACGAAGTCCCAGAACGTGCGCATCTAGCGGCCCCCTCCAAAGCCGAAGCGGCGGCGCTTCTTGGGAGTGGCGGCCGCGGCCGCCTCCTCCTCGTCGTCGGTCAGCTTGCGGCCCGTCATGCTCAGAAAGACGTCTTCGAGGTCGGCGCCTTTCACGTCGAGGTGGGCGACGCGCAGGCCGCGCGCCCGGGCGAACTCGAGCAGCGAGACCACCGTGCGCTGGGCGTCGTCGGCCACGACTTGGTAGCCGTTCTCGACGGCCCGGCAGTCGGTAGCGCCGTCGAGCGAGCAGAGATCGGCGGCCGGCACGCGGTCGCTCAGGTCGAACTGCACCGTCGCCTCGGCGCCGAGCTGCGTGATGAGCGCCCGCGGCGCGTCGAGCGCCATGATATGGCCGCGGTCCATGACGGCTACGCGATCGCAGAGCCGCTCCGCCTCCTCCATGTAATGCGTGGTGAGCACCACGGTGGTGCCGTCGCGGTGGATCTCGCCGATCACGTCCCACAAGGCCCGCCGGGCGCGCGGATCGAGGCCCGTGGTCGGCTCGTCCAGAAAGATCACGACCGGGTCGTTGACGAGCGCCAGGGCGATCGACAGCCGCTGCGCCTGCCCTCCCGAAAGCTCATCGACGAACGCCTCCGCCTTGTCGGCCAGGCCGACCCGGTCCAGCAGCGCCGTGCACGCGTCGCGGCCGCGGTTGATGCCGTAGCAGGAGCCGAAGATGTAGATGATCTCGCGCAGCCTCTGGTAGTCGAACAGCGCCGTCGCCTGGAGCTGCACGCCGATGCGCCGCTTGACGTCTTTGGGGTCGGGCCAGACCGGCAGGCCGTCGATGACGGCCTCTCCTCCGTCGGGCCGGCGCAGGCCTTCGATCATCTCCAGAGTCGTGGTCTTGCCGGCGCCGTTGGGCCCGAGGATGCCGAAGATCTCGCCGCGCTCCACGGCCAGCGAGAGGCCGTCGACGGCCACGAGATCGCCGTAGCGCTTGGTCAGATCTTCGACCCGGATGATCGCAGCGCTCGCGCCTGGCTGAGACACGGGCCGAGTCAGCACCCCTCCGAGCCTGCGTCGGACGCCGGGCGCGAGTCCGAACCCGGGATCACGGCCGGGGCCGCCGCGACCGCGGCAGCGGAGAATGAGCCTGTCGAAGTCCTGGACGTGGCGCGCGCCATGACTGCTCCTTGTGACGGTCCGCGTGGCCCAGAGTATAACCCGCCGCGGCGTGCCCGGCGCGAGGCCCACACCGAGGCTCGTGGCGCGAACGGGTCTGGGGACGGCGGGCAGGAATGCCCGCCGTCCCCAGACCGCGACATCCCGGGCTCAGGCCGGTGGCGTGGGCGGCGTCGGAGGCGTGGGCGGCGAGGCCTCGGGAGCCGGCGACGCCGGTCCGGGGGCCGGCGGCGAGGCCTCGGGGGCCGGCGGCGAGGCTTCGGGAGCAGCCGAGGGCAACGGCTGGCCACCGGCCGGCGTCTGCGCCCACGGCGGCGGCGTGGCCGGCGCGGTCATCCACGGCGGCGCCCCTGCCGGCGGCGCGTAGCCCGCCGGCGGCGCGTAGCCGGGCGGAGGCGCGTAGCCGGGCGGAGGCGCGTAGCCGGGCGGAGGCGCGTAGCCGGGCGGAGGCGCGTAGCCGGGCGGAGGCGCGTAGCCGGGCGGAGGCGCGGGCGCATAGCCGCCCGGCGGGAACGGCCCGCCCGGGCCGCCAAAAGCCACGACGCCGCCGCCCTGCCAGGCGGACGACGGCCCCGGGAAGGCCGAGGGCAGCAGGCCGCTTTCGCCTTCGGCCTGGAAGTACATCGCCGTGTAGGCCGCGAACTGCCAGGGCAGCACGAGAAACACGAGAAAGCCGCCGATGCCGACGGTGAACGCGCTGAGCGCGCCGTTGATCACGCCTACGATCGCTCCGACGATGATGATGACCAGCAGCGTCATCCAGAAGCCGCTCCCGGAAACGATCGCGCGGCTCTCCTTGAGCGCCTCGACCACGGCGCGCCGCCGATCGACCATGAGGATCGTCCAGTAGACCCAGACGGTCTGCAGGTACACGCCCAC
The DNA here is from genome assembly GCA_963751565.1 of uncultured Actinomycetes bacterium. Lineage (GTDB taxonomy): Bacteria > Actinomycetota > Thermoleophilia > UBA2241 > UBA2241 > Bog-752. The sequence continues at coordinate 719,606 of CAVVVA010000005.1, forward strand.
GACGATCGCCGCGAGCAGGGCAAGCACGAACAGAAAGCCGCCAAAGGCGCGGGCGCCCGTGTTGTGGATCACCAGCAGCACGAGCGGCAGCCCGACGATCACGGCGAAGACGAGACCGATGCCCAGAAACAGCAGGTAGGCGACGATATAGGCGCCGAGACGGTCGAAACAGCCGAACACGTCGCCGATCTCGGCCTTGCGGCCCTCGCGGACCCGCCGCAGGATCATGAGGTACAGGCCGGCGCTGAGGGGAACGGCCAGGATGCCCAGCGTGACGCCTCCCAGGACGATCACGATGAGGGCCGCCACGATCAGCGCGCCCCAATCCTTCACGAAGATGGCCCATGAATCCTTGAGAATCCGGCCGATGTCCATGCAGACCCCCGTCTTTGAGTCACGGCCCCCCGTGGCCGCCTTGGCCTAGCCTATACCAGTGCCCGCCGGCGCTGCCGCGCAGACGCTGCCGCTCTGGCCGCTGGAGCGCGTCGCCAGCGCGCGCCGCTAACGTGCGCCGCCAGCGCGCGCCGCTGGCGCGTGCCGCCAGCGCGCGCCGCTAACGTGCGCCGCTAACGTGCGCCGAGCAGCGCACGCAGGTTGCGCGCCAGGGTGACGCCGAGAAACTCGTCGTCGTACCCCAGGAGCCCCAGGTCGCCGAGCTTGTCGCGCAGGAGGGGTTCGCGCGCGAGCAGACCGTGGTCGACGCCCGCCGCCAGCAGCCCGGTCTCCCGCTGGTCGAACGCGGCCGTCTCGGCGATCTCGTCGCGCACGGCGCGGTCCTCGGGGCAGACCCTCTGACAGCGCAGGCAGCCCACGAGACAGTGATGCCATGCCGGGTCGAGCCACCGCGGAAACGGCCGCTCGCTTTCGTTTATGAGCGTGAGGCAGCGCTCGCCGTGCAGCAGAAAGCGGTCCTGCCCTATGGCGCCGGTGGGACAGGCGCGACGGCACGCTTCGCACGAGTCGCAGCGCGGCAGCGATCGGGGGCCGGTCCAGGGATCGTCGCCGGGCACGAGGTCTGAGACGCAGGCCACGAGCTCCACAAAGCTGCCGCAGCCGTCGACGTAGGCGATGTTGTTGCGTCCGTACCGGGCCACACCGGCGCAGACGGCGAGCAGCTTCTCGGGCAGCCGCATGAGGGCGGCGGACAATCGGGCCGCCGAGAGGTCGGCCGCGAGCGTGGCGGCCACCGCCGCGTGGATGTCGTCGTGGTGACAGTAGGTCGTGGGAATGGGAATGGCGACCTCCTGCCCGTCGACCACCACGGTCAGGCGCGCGCAGGCGTGGGGCACGGCGACCACGATCAGCGACCGCGGTGCGTGAAGGGTGGCCGGCAGCGTGAAGTCGAGATTGCGCTCGACGACCTTCATGACAGCCGGCGCCACCTCGGCCCGCCGGTGCTCGATCTCGGCGCGCAGGTCGGCGAGCCGCCCGACGGGCACGACCGCGGCGCGCCAGCCTCTGGCCTCGAGGCCGAGCACGGTCTCGTCACTCGTCATCGCCGGCTCCTTCGTCTCGATGCGCGGCTCGCCGTCGGCGGTCGACCCGCCGCCGGCCTTCGCCCAAGGTTAGCCTCTCCGCACTGCCCCGTCCACGATGCCCGGATGGCCGAACCGGCGCCATGATCACCGCCTCACGTTCAACCCAAGGGGCCCTCCGGCCGATATCGGATTCGAGTGACAACGGAGCGGCGGACGACCGCCGATGACGCCGGCTACCCTGGGGGTGCCCTCATGCACAGGATTTTCCGCCTGCTGGCCGTTTCCTGCCTGCTCTGCGCGGCCGGCCTGGCCGTGGCGGGCTGCAGCCTGACGAGCGTTTCGGGCGGAGAGGGCAGCAAGAACATCGATGTCACAATGGGCGGCCACGTCACGACCGACAGCACCCTCGACTTCAAGGCGGTCGGCTACAGCAGCGGCCAGCTCGAGATCGAGAACAGCGCGAGCGCCCACGCCCTGGCCATCGGCCCCGGCACGGCGATCACGACCGGCGACGGCACAGTCGTGGCGAAGGTGGTCGGCGTGGCGATCAGCATCGCCCCCGGCAAGGTCGGGATCCTCGGCCTCGACAGGGCGCTGGTCCCCGGGCAGGAGTACTACCTCGGCGCCACGTCGAGCGGCCAGCCCAGCATCCGCCAGATGTTCATGTGCCCGGGCGACGCGGGTCCCGCGGCGACCAACCCGAACGTCCCGGCCGTGCCCAGCGACACCGAGTCGATGCCGAGCGAGTGACGCAGCGGTCGCCGGCCCGAGGTCGGCGACAGAGCACGCTGCAAGATCGGCGAGCCTGAGCGCGGGCGGGCGCCGGCGCCCGCCACGGCCGCTCTCTGTATACTGGTCGCCCGTGACCATCGTCTCCTTCGACAACGTCTCCAAATCGTTCGGCGGCCAGCAGCTGTTCGGCGGTGTCTCGCTTGCCCTGGACGGCCACGATCACGCCGTGCTCGTCGGACGCAACGGCAGCGGCAAGACGACCCTGCTGCGGCTCATGGCCGGCGGCGAGCACGCCGACGCCGGCCGGGTCACGCGGGCCCGGGGCCGCCGCATATGCCTGCACGAACAGACACCCGAGCTCACGCGCGATCGGCCGGTGCGCGAGTACCTCATGGAAGCCTTCGCCGAGCTGCTCGACCTGGAAGCCGCGCTGCGCACTGCCGAGCAGGCTCTGTCTGGTCTCGACGAGCACAGCGCCGGCCTCGCCGCGGCGATGAAGGACTACCAGCACCTCCAGCGCCGCTTCGAGCTCGCCGGCGGCTACCACTACCGGACCGACCTCGAGGACGTGCTCGAAGGCCTGGGCCTGCCCGCGGGGCTTCTCGACCGCCCGCTGCTGTCGACCTCGGGCGGCGAGCTGACCCGCGTGACGCTGGCTCGCGCCCTGCTCGCCGACGCCGACCTGCTGCTGCTCGACGAGCCGACCAACCACCTCGACATCGACTCCGTGGAGTGGCTCGAGCAGTACCTCCTCGACTACCCCAAGGCCTACGTGCTCGTCACCCACGACCGCCGGCTGCTGGAGCGCGTGGGCTCGCGCGTGCTGGCCATCGAGCACGGCGTGGTGGCGACCGTCGGCGGCGACTTCTCCACCTACATGCGCGAGCGCGCCGCCGGCAACGAGCTCGTCGCCCGCCGTTACGAGGCGGACAAGGAGAAGATCGAGCAGCTCCAGCGCTTCTACGACCGCTTCCACGCCAAGAAGCTCAAGGCCAAGCAGGCCAAGGCCAAGCTCACCCAGATCGAGCGCATCAGGCGCGACATGAAGGCCCCGGGGCGCGACGCGCGCCGGCTGCATCTGGGTCTGCCGCAGCCGGCGCCCTCGGCGCGCGTCGTGCTCGAGCTCAAGACTCCCGCCGTGATCGTCGGCTCCGGCGAGAGCAGCCGCGCGCTGGTGCGGGGCGTCGACGTGGTGATCGAGCGCGGCGAGAAGGTGGCCCTGCTCGGGCCCAACGGCTCGGGCAAGACGACCCTCGCCGAGACCATCGTCGGTCTGCGCACGCTCGCCGAGGGGGTCGCCTACCTCGGCCACAACGTGCGCCTCGCCTACTTCTCGCAGCAGGGCCGCGAGCTCGACGAGGCCGCCACCGCGCTCGACTCGGTCCTGCCGCTGACCGGCCACGACGAGCAGGTCGCCCGCGGCCTGCTCGGCCGGTTCCTGTTTACCGCAGACGAAGTCCACAAGACCGTCGCCCAGCTGTCGGGCGGCGAGCGCAGCCGCCTGCGCCTGCTCACCCTGCTCACCGGAGACGCCAACTTCCTGGTGCTCGACGAACCCACCAACCACCTCGACGTCGACTCCGTCGAGGCTCTCGCGGCGGCGCTCGCCGACTACACCGGCACCGTGGCGCTCATCACTCACGACCGCCACCTGATCGACAGCGTCGCCACGCGCGTGCTGGAGATCGACGACGACCGCCTGGTGAACCACCTTTCGGCCGAGCGCTACTGGGAGGCGCGAGCGGCGCGGCGGGAGGCGCAGGGCAATGCCGAGGCGACGGCCGCCCTCGCGGCGAAGGGCGGGGCGCCCGCCGCAGCGGCGCGATCGCGCACGGCGGGCCCGCCGACGGCCGACTCCCCGGCGGCCGGCTCTACTACGCCCCGCGGCGCGCCGCCGGCGGCATCTGCGGCGCGCTCGAAGGAGGCCGCCGAACAGGCTCGCCGCCGCCGTGCTCGCCAGCGCGCCCTCGAGGCCGATATCCTGCGTACCGAAAAGCAGCTCGGCGAGATCGACGCCCGCCTGGCCGACCCGCACACCTACGACGACCGCGCCAACGCCGCCGAGCTGGCCGCCGAGCGTGAGCGCGCCGAGATCAGGCTCGAGGAGCTCTACGGCACATGGGACGAGATCGCCGAGTGACCGCCGGGCGGCGGGCGGCGGGGCGCTGCCTCCCGTCGGCCCCTTCGCCCGCGCGCGGCGCGGCGCCCCGGTCGTCGTCGGCGCGCTCGACCGCGCGCCGGCCTTCGCCGGCGCGCCTGGCCGCGCTGCAGAAGCTGCTTCTGGAATGGTACGCGGACAACGGCCGCGACCTGCCCTGGCGCCATACCACCGATCCCTACGCCGTCCTTGTGAGCGAGGTCATGCTGCAGCAGACGCAAGTACCGCGCGTCGTCGCCCGGTACCCGGCCTTCCTCGAGCGTTTTCCGACCCTCGAGAGCCTCGCGGCCGCGCCGCTGCCCGACGTGCTTGCGGCCTGGCTCGGTCTCGGGTACAACAACCGCGCGCTGCGCCTCAAGCGTTGTGCCGAAGGTGTGCCAGACCACCACCGCCTGCCGGACGATCTCGAAGGCTTGCGCGCCCTGCCCGGCGTGGGTGCGTACACCGCGCGCGCCGTGCTCATCTTCGCGTACAACGCCGACCTCGCCGCGGTCGACGCCAACGTTCGCCGCGTGCTGACCCACGAACTCGACCTGCCGCGCGACCTCAGCCTCGCGGAGCTGCAGGCCGTCGCCGAGGCCGCCCTGCCTCACGGGCGCTCGCGCGACTGGCACAATGCCCTGATGGACTACGGCTCCCTCGTGCTCACCGCGCGCGCCACCGGCATCGCGCCGCTCACCCGCCAGACCCCGTTCGCCGGCTCGCAGCGCCAGCGCCGCGCCCGCCTGCTACGCGCCCTGCTCGAGCGCGGCCCGCTGTCGCTCGCCGACGCCGCGGCCGCGCTCGACCTCACGGTCGCCGACTGCCGCGCGGTGGTCGACAGTCTCGCCGCCGATGGTCTCGTGGCGCTCCGCCGCGGCCGGGTAACGGTGTGCCGCCACTGAGCGGCGCGCTACGATGGGCCGGCGATGGACTACGAGGTCGAGCTGACGCGGATCCCCGAGCAGGTCGTCGTCTGTCTCGGCGGGCGCGGCCCTGTGCGTGAGCTGGCCGAGCGCGCGACGCGCCTGGCCGCGACCCTCGAGCGGGCCGGCGTCGCTCCTGACGGCCCGCTCATGGCACGCTTCTTCGACGGCGACCGGTACGACCCCGCGGCTTCGCAGTACGAGGTCTGCTTCGCGCTCGCGCCCGACGAGCACGGCTGGACACCAGACCGGATCGGCGAGTTGCCGACGACCCTGATCCCAGCCCACCACGCCATGGTCGCTCGCCATCGCGGACCCTACGGCACCCTCGGCAAGGCCCACGCCGCCCTCGCCCGCGAGCTCGAGTCGGTGGGCTACCGGCTGGCCGGCCCGATCACCGAGGTCTTCCTCGAAGGGCCCGCAGCGGACAGGCGGTCCGCGGACTACCTGACCGAGGTGCGCTACCCCTTCGCACGGTAGCCGCGTCCGGCGCGGCGCGTCGCAGAACCGAGCTACCTGGCGACGAGCGGAATCGTGACGGTGTGCAGTGCGGCGCCGTTCTCGGCCGAATCGTCCCACACGACAAGCCTGCCGTTGCCGACGGCCGGCAGCGGCAGGCTGAAGGCGAAGGTCCCTCTGGTGCCGCTGCCCGAGGTCGCGGTCACGGTGAGCGTCCTGGAGGTCGCCCCAACGACCAGCCGCGCCCGGAAGGTGGCTTCGAAGACGTCGGCCGTGCCCGACGCCCGCAGCGTGCCGTTGACGACGGCGAACGCCGCCGGACTGTCGACGAAGATCGGCGGCGTCAACGACTCGTAGTCGGAGCGCTTCTGAGGTTGGATCAAGGGCATGCCCCCACTGCCGAACACGGCCACCTTCTTGCCGTCGACCTCGAAGACCACGCCCTTGCTCACCGAGGGGAACTGCGTGAGCGTGTAGACGACCTGAGCGAGCCGGCCCATCGTCGACAGCTCGCCGCCCGGCGCCTCGAACGTGCCGGAGGTAGTGAACGCGCCGGAGAGGTCGACCGTGGCAAGGCCTCCCGCGATGGTCACATCGCGCAGCGACGTACCGACGGGAATCATCGTGGTCATGCCGATCGCCCGCTCGCGAGCCACGGGACCGGCCAGGAGCAATCGCATGGCCGCCGCGGCCGGCGCCGGCGTCGCCGGCACGACCCGAGCGGCGGCGGCGATGAATGGTCCCTTGGCCGGCTGCGAACCGCCGATCGGCCGCAGGAAGTAGACCTTCAGCGAGATCGTCGCCGCGGCCGACGGCGAAGGCGACGTCGACGGCGTCGAGACGGGCGAGGCCGACGGCGAGCCGCTCACGGTGACCGTGGCCGTCGGCGCAGGCGCGGCGTTGCCTCCACAGGCAACAACCCCCATGGCAACAAGAAGGGCGGCCGCCGCAGCAGCCGACCACCGCACCACGCGGCTCGCGGCCTTCGCCTGGCCGATGTTCTTCCTGATCCTCATCTCACACCCCTTGTCGCCGCCGTTGCCGGCGCCGCCACGCGAGCGCCGCCGCCGTGGGACGGCGTCGCCGCCTGTCAGGTGCGGAACATGGTGAGCAGGAAGACCAGGTCGTCCCGGGCCCGCACCGCGTGCCTGAGCTCGGCCGGCATGTAGTACAGCATTCCGGGCCGCGCCTCGTGCTCCTGCCCCGCCAGCTCGACCGTACCCGCGCCGCTCACGACGTGGATCGCCGCCGGCACGCTCGCCGTGTGCTCGGAGAGCTCCTGTCCGGCGGCCAGCGCGAAGAGAATGATCTTGTGATGGTCGTTCTCGACGATGCTCTTGCTGACGATCCCGTCGCGCGCGAACTCGCTCATGGTCGCGAGGTCTGCCGTCACCGGCTGAAGTCCGCTCATGCTTGTCCTTTCGCTTGCCTCCGACGGGCCGCTCCGCGCACCCGCCGTTGCCGGGTGCACGTCTGCGTTCGGGGGGCGTCGGCGCCCGCCGCCGCTCGAACCAGTGCGTCACGCCCGCCCGCGCGTCGTCGTCGCCGCCGCCGCGGCCGCCGCACAAGAGCATACGCCAGACCCATCGGCCGTTTCCCGGCCGTGGCGGTTTCGGTCTTGCCGCCGCGCTACGCGTTTCGAGGCTCGCCGGGCGTGGCACATTGTGATAGATTGCACATTCTTAGTGCATTACCGCCTCGAAGCAGGGTTGCCATGACCGATCGCGTCCTTTCCGCTCTCACCCGCATCCTCGACGACGCCGGCGAAGCCATGCGCACGCCTTCGGGTGTCAACGTAGACCTTCTGCGCTCGTACGGTCGCCACCACAAGAACGCCCTGCCCCACTACTACGGCAACGAGATCCCATCGCGCCGCGATGGCTGACGGGCGCTTCCACCACCGGCGGGCGCCGAAACCTCTGGCCGACACCGAAACCTCTGGCTGACACCGCAACCACCAACGAGGACCGCGCGCCGGGAACGCCTCTGACGGCGGACGCAATCGCCTGCCCCCCTCCCCCCTTTTCGTGCCGCGGTCAAGTTCTGCACCCCTGCCGTCCGATAGAGAAGGCATGACACTGTCTTCGCCTTCACCTGGGCCCTTCGACGACGACGCCCTCAGCACGGCCGTGGCGCTCCTGCGCCTGCCTCTGGCGCGCTACTGGCTGTACTCGGTCTGGTATGCCCTCGCCTGCCTGGGGGTGGCGTCATTGTGGGCCGGCCACCGTGGCCGGCCGCTGGAAGCCCTGGCGACCGGTCTCGCTTACCTGCTTTGCTGCGGCGCGGCATTGTTCGTCCCGGGAGCCCTGATAGGCGCGGGCTCTGTGGCGGCGCGGCTCTCGCCGCGCCGCCACAGAGCCCTCCTCGACGGGTACATGATCGGCGCCGCCTCGATCGCGCTGGCTACGATCCTCTCCGGCCATCGCACGGCGACGCCGGTGTTCATCCTGCTGGTCGGCAACGCCATCCTCGCGCTCGACGCCCAGGCGCGCGAGACGCGCCGGTCGTGCCGGGCGGCACGGGAGCCCCGCGGCGCGGCCATCTGACGCGCGCGTCGCCGGCGGCGCGCAGAAGCCCAGCCGGCTTCAGGAAACCGCGACCGCCGTCAGACGGCGGCGGCTTCGAAGGAAGCCGGGTATCGCCGGGCGGGTTTCTTGCGGCGCTGGTAGGTGCGCGCGAGCTCCAGGAAGATGCCGATGTCGCGTTCCATGTCGCTCTGCGTGCCGTCGAAGTAGAAGGTGCGGATCGGCATGCCGTCGAGGTCGCGGCTGACGGCCGGGTAGATGGCCTCGGTCACGATGCCGTTCATGCACGTGAAGGGGCTCACGTCGATGATCCCGTCGGCGCCCTTGCCGTGCAGGTAGATCGCGCCGCCCGTGCTCAGCACCATCTCGCCCAGGGCCCCGTCGTAGGGCAGGTACGGGTAGCTGAGCTCGAGCACCTCGCGCACCGATGGCGGCTCTTCGTAGCCCACGAACTCGTCGTGGAACGGGCCCAGCAGCACGTGCTCGTCGCGCCGCTGCACCTTCGACTTGATCACGCGCACGAGGTTCTCGCGGGAGATCGTGCGGCCCTCCTGGGCCAGGCGCCGGCCGTGCTCGTCGTCGGTGTACCAGACCCACTCGGCGATGTCGGACAGCCAGCACTCCCCGCCCTGCTCCTCGACCAGCCGGATGAGGTCGGCGTTGGCGAACTGGTTCAGCCGGCAGAAGATCTCGCCGACCACGCCGATCAGGGGACGGGACCGGTCGAAGCGCACCGGGACGGCGCGGAACCGGTCGCGCGCCGCCGTCAGCGCGCCGACCGTCGCGGCGAGCCGCTCCTTGTGCGACGCGTCGCGTTGCGACAGCGCCCCGCCGACCTCGCGCAGCGCGTCGAGGTACGCCTGGTCGGTCGTTCCGGGCTCGAGCTCGTAGGGCCGCGTCTTCAGCAGCATCTTCATGAGCGCGTCGTGAGCCACGACGGCCCGCCAGGCCGTGCGGATGAGATCCTGGGAGTACTGACCGATCGACGAGTAGCCGTCGTTGGAGGTGATGGTGATCACCGGCACGTCGGTGTAGCCGAGGTCGTCGAGCGTGCGCCGGATCAGGTGACGGTACTGGCCGAACCGGCAGGGCCCGTTGGCCTCGGGCATGAGAAAGGCGACCCCGTCGCGTCCTACGTCGTCGATCATGCGCAGGAAGTCGCCGACGGTGATCTTCTGCGGGTAGCACTCCTCACCCGAGGTGACCTTGCCGCCCAGCTCGAGCGTGCGGTCGTCGGAGTGCGTCGTCGGCCAGCAGTCGAAGCCGATGGAGCGGATCGCGGCGGCCAGCAGGTACGTGCCGCCGTAGGGCATGTGCGGCAGGTACAGGGTGCGTCCCTCGAGGCCGAAGTCGCGGACGGCCCGGATGACCCGGGGGTCGGTCGGCGGGGCCGGGGCCGCGCCGCGGCCGTCGCCCGTCACCACCAGTGAGCCGTACTCGACCACGTCGCCGTCCCTACGCCTGGACGGGCGCGCCCGACAGCTCGCCGGCGGCGGGTTCGCACTCGCCGGCAAGCTCTTCGTCGGCGCCCCGGGACCACCAGCGCAGAAAGCCCTTGCTGTCGAGATAGGCCTCGCAGCGAGTCATGGCGCCGGCGTCGTTCTGGTGCTCGTCGAACTGCAGCGTGAGGAAGGGCTTGCCCGAAGCCGCCCTGATGTAGTGCTTGATGTAGGAGTCGGGGCCGCACTTGAAGTTCGTCAGGTAGATGATGTGCAGCCGCTCGTGGTCGCCGACCAGCTTGCCCGCCTGGAGGATCTTGCGACCGTAGTTCCAGTACATGTTGGGCACGACGTCGCGCACATCGATGCCCTTGAGCGACAGGAAGTCCATGGGGATGACGTTCACGCCGTAGAAGGTGCGCAACTTGCGCGGGATGTCCATGTTCACGCCCTTGTCGTACATGTTGTACGGCCGTCCGATGATCACGATGCCGAGCTCGCCCGACGCCTCGAGGTCGGAGAGCGCCGCGCGCCCGGCCGCGGCGAGCGCGTCGCGGAACGCTTCCTGGGCGGCGTTGCCCGCCGCCAGCGCGTCGCGCAGCCGACGCCGGGTGGCGCCGCAGGCTTCGGCCAGGGGCCGCAGATCGCGCTCGAGCTGCTCGTCGCCGAGCCGGAACTGCACGCGCGGCGTGAGCAGCCGGTCGCGGAAACGCTCGAGGCGGGGCGCCGTGCGAATCACGAACGGCAGCGTCTGGCCCCACGGGCAGGCGTGCGAGTTGACCTCGGGAAACTCGGTCTCCTCGTTTAACACATTCGGCAGGAAGACGTAGTCGACGCCTTCGTGCAGCAGCGCCTCGACGTGTCCGTGGGCGACCCTGATCGGAAAGCACGGCTCGGCCACGGTCATGTCGACGCCGCTCTCGCGGATGCCCTTGTCGGTCTCGCGCGACAGCACGGGACGCACTCCCAGGCCGGCGAACACAGTCGCCCAGAACGGCAGGCGATCGAACGTGTACATCGTGCGCGGGATGCCGACGGTGAGAGAGGCGGCCGAGCTGCGCTCGGCCGCCTCTTCGAACGGCTCGAGCAGCAGCCGCTCGCGCAGCGCCACGAGGTCGGCGATCACGGGCTGCTTGTCGACCTTGGCGCGCTTGCGGTAGCGGTCGGAGCACTTGTCGCCCCAGTAGGTCTTCTCGCCCTCGATCGTGAACTGGCGGATGTCGCACTCGTTGGTGCAATGCTTGCAGACGAAGTCCTTGACCGTGTAGTCGACGGCCGAGAGGTCCCAGCCGCGGAAGGTGGTGACCTCGCCGGTGCGACCCATGCGCTCGCGGGCGAGCAGCGCCATGCCGATGGCGCCCATGACGCCGTTGTGCGGCGGCACGATGATCTCCTTGCCGAGGATCTGGGCGAAGGCCGCCGCCACCGCGTCGTTGTAGGCGGTGCCGCCCTGGAAGAAGATGCAGTCGCCGATCTTGCGCTCGCGCACGAGCCGGTTCAGGTAGTTGTAGGCGATCGAGTAGGCGAGGCCCGCCACGAGGTCCTTGCGGGCCGCGCCGCGCGACTGGTAGCTCATCACGTCGCGCTCCATGAAGACCGTGCAGCGTTCGCCCAGACGGATGGGCGCCGTCGACTTCAGGGCCAGGTCGGCGAACTCATCGACGATCTCGATGCCGAGCTTTTCGGCCTGCTCTTCGAGGAACGAGCCGGTGCCGGCGGCGCAGGCCTCGTTCATGGCGAAGTCGACCACGATGCCGTCCTGCATGGAGATGAACTTGGAGTCCTGACCGCCGATCTCGAAGATGGTGTCGACCTGCCGGGCGATGCTGCGACCGATGAAGTCGGCGCCGGTCTTGTGGGCGGTGATCTCGTCGGTGATCAGGTCGGCGCCGCAGAGCTCGCCGATGAGCTCGCGGCCCGAACCCGTGGTGCCGACGCCGAGCACCCGGATACGGTCGCCGATCTCGTCGCGGATCTCGACGAGGCCGGCGTCGACCACTTCGACCGGGCGCGCCTGCGTCTTGGTGTAGATCGCCTTGACGACCTCGCCCGCCCGGTCGAGCACCACCAGGTTGGTCGACACCGAGCCGACGTCGATGCCGAGGTACGTGTCGATGACCGTTCCGTCGGCGGGAAACTCGTAGGGCCGCGCCAGGTCGCGCAGCAGCAGCACGCCCTCGGTCGACAGCGGCTCGGCCGTCGGAAAGACGGCCGCCGGCAGGCGCGCGGGGTCGAGCGCGACACCGCCGGTGCGCGATGCCGCGCGACCGTCCGCGGCGCCGTCCGCGGCGCCGCCCGCGGCGTCGGCCTCGATCAGCGCGGCGCCGACGGCGCCCATCCAGGCGTAGAGGTCGGGCACGAAGAGCTGATCGTCGGTGAGCCCGAAGGCGTCGCGCACGGCCTGCACCGCGCCCTTGTTGGCGGCCACGCCACCGATGAAGGCGACCGGCGGCTCGACGATCTTGCCCTTGGTGATGGTGCCCTTGAAGTTGCGGATCACGGCGTCGCACAGCCCCTTGAGCACCTCGGGCGGCTGGTAGCCCTTCTGCTGGGCGTGGATCATGTCGGACTTGGCGAACACGCTGCAGCGCCCGGCGATATTGGCCGCCCGGCCGGCCGCAATGACGATGTCGCCCACATCTTCGATCTCGTACATCAGGCGGCTGGCCTGCTGGTCCATGAACGAGCCGGTGCCGGCCGCACAGTCGCCGTTGGTCTGGTAGTCGGCGATGCCCGTGCGGCCGGTCGTGCCGTCGGTGTCGAGGCGCAGGAACTTCGACGTCTCGCCGCCCATCTCGAAGACCGTGACGACGTCGGGGTGCAGCCCCGACAGCCCCCGGGCGATGGCCTTGAACTCGTTCTCGTAGGTCGCCTCGAGCGCCTGGCCGATCAGCCGGCCACCGGAGCCCGTGACGCGCACGCCGCGCACGGCATCGCCCGGCACGACCGCGAAGAGCTCGTCGAGCAGGGCGCGCGCGGCCTCGCTGGGGCTGCCCTTGATGCGCCGGTAGCGCGTCGCGAGCACGGGACGCTCGCCGGCCGACGCCAGACCCGACGGTGGAAGATGAAAGAGGTCGGGGGCCTGGGCAGCGCCACGGGTCAGGAGGTCGCGCTCGTCAGCCTCGCCGACCAGCGCGGCCTTGAGGCTGATACAGCCGATGTCTATGCCCAGGAACGCCATGCCGGAATGTGTTCGGACCTCCCGCGGGACCCGTATGAAAGCCCCGTGTAGGGTAGCGGGCGAAGCTGCTTCTCGCAAGCGTCACGCCGCGAAGTGCATAAAAGACTATCTTTCTCCTCATTGTCGGTCAACCGTTCCGCCGCTCCGCGCGACCCAGCTCATCGTCGCCGCGGGGTCGTGTACCGCCCGGCCGGACGACGTCACCCCCGAACCGGCGTCGCTCACCTTCTCGCCGGCGCATCCCCGCGGCTAGGGTGAGCGTCGCTGCCAACGACACCCTCGTCCCTGGCGATCACAGGAGGAGCCGTGGAAACCCAAGCACCCCTCACCAACGCCGAGCGTCGCGACGACGTCCTCTTTCTCCTGGAGCGCTTCGAAGCCGGCGAGCACCGGCCCCCTGAGCTGCTCGACGACGACGAAAAGCGGCGCTTCCTTGGGGGCGACACCCACACGCAGCGTCGTCTGTTCTACCGGCTGCTCTGCTACGGCGCGCTCGCGGCCCAGCCGGCGCCCGAGGCCCTCGTGCGCGCCGACTGGCAGCGGCTGCGGGCGGCCGGCCTGCCCGACGACATCTTCGACCGCCGTTTCGACATCGAGCGGTTCGCCGCGGCCGCACCGGTGGCCCGCACCGACAGCAAGGGGCGCATCATCGACTTCGTCCGCCTGAGCGAGACGCGCGACATATGGGCGCGCCTGCTGCCCTGGCCGGCCGACCCGGCGACGGTCGTCGACGTCCTGTACGCCTGCTCCGGGGGGGCCCTCAAGTCGCGCGCCTTCTGGGTCGTCCGCGAAATGATCCGCGGCGGCCTCTGGCAGCCCACCGGCCTCGACCGCTACGCCTGTGTCCCCGACGGACGGCTGCGCAAGCGCGCGGCCCGCATCGGGCTCGTCGACTTAGACGAAAAGGCCGACTCCATCGACGACATGAAGGCTGTCTCGGCCGCCCTGCACGCGGCACTGGGGCTGGGCGGCAACGGCTCTCGCTCGCACTACGACCTGCCGGTGTCGGCGGCCGAGCAGCGCTGCGAGATGTGTGACCGGGAGCGCATGGCCGGATGCGCCATGCCCCACTGCCGGCACCGTCGCGCCGCTCTGGGCGGCGCATGACGCGGTCGAGCGCCTAGTCGACCGTGATGATGAGGCGCGCGGCTACCTTCTGACGGTTGCCGGCCAGATCGACGGCGCTGAGACGCGCAGTGTACCTGCCGCGGAGCTTCGGCTTGAACGACCAGCTCCGCGCAACTCCGGTCGCCGCGGCAGGCACCGAGACCGACCCAACGATGGCGCCCGTCGCGGAGCGCACGACGATGGTCACGGCCACCGTCGGGCTCAGCTGGTCGGCCACGCTGTAGGCGGCGCGCAGTCTCTTGCCGAGCTTGAGCTTGAGCGCAGCCGACCGCCACGCCGCGACCGGCGGCACGGTGTCCACGTGCAATCTCAGCTTCACGGCCACATGGCCGGCGCCGTTGACCGCCGTGATCGTGCAGGTGTAGGCGCCATCGGCGACCACTCCGCCGCTCGCGTTCTGGCCGTCCCACTGCCACGCGTGCAGCCCGCGCGTGAGGCTGCCGAGCGCGACGCGGTATCGGACGGCGCCGCCCGGCCCGGCGATCGCAATGCCGATGCGCGCCGTGCGCGCCGTGCGAAACGACACAAGCGCAGCGTCGTCGACACCGTCGCCGTTGGGCGACAGCCAGGCCGGCGCGACGCGCGGATGGCCGAGGGTGTCGTCGACCCTCACGGCGCATTGCGACGTGGACTGGTTGCCGGCCACGTCCACCGCCCGGACAACGACGCTGTAGACACCGTCGGCCGCCGGCGTCAGGGCGTCGCCCGCGCTCACCATGCCGTCCCAGATCAGCCGTTCGGCGCCGGCCGGAGCACGCACGGGAGCCACGCCGCGCACCACGGCGCCCTTGGCGTCGAGCACGGTAAGGCTCACCCTGCACGGCTCGCTCACGCCAAACGTCACGCGAGCGACGTCGGCGATGCCGTCGCCGTTCGGGCTGATGACGCGGGGCGCGACGCCGAGTCCCGTGATGGTCGGGCTCACCGTGTCGACGCGGACCGCCACGCTGGCCGGCCGAGCGGTCCCGTTGGCGCTCGTCGCCCCAAAGCTGGCCGTGTAGGTCCCGTCGGGGACGCGCCGCCCGGCGGTGTCGCGACCGTCCCACACCGCGCTCGCCAGCGAGCCGGCGCCCGAGAAGCGGGCCACTACACTCCCCGACGCGTTGCTCACGGCGATCGTCCAGTCGTCGATACCCGACAGCGCGGCGTGCAGCGTGTCGGTGTCGCGTACGCCGTCGCCGTTGGGGCTGAAGGCGGCCGGCGTGGCGGCCGGCGAGTAGATCGCGGGGTCGTCCATGCCCACCACGGCCGCCCTGATGCTGGGCAGCAGGCCGAACAGCACGTCGCCCGGGCACTCGGTGTAGTTCACCTGGCGGTGGCCGGCGATGACCGGCACGGTGACCCACTGGCCGGCCTGATACATCTCCGTCGTCGAGCAGAGCACCCGCGCCGTGCCGAGAGGATTCAGATGCGACAGGTCGAGCTTCCAGGCGAGCAGCTGCTCGAGGGAGCTCAGCGCCGCGGAAGAGGGCGCGACCGACTCGAAGGTGCCGATCAGCGCCACGCCGGTGCTCATGGCGTTGAAGCCGAGCACCTGGGCGCCGATCACCGCCTTGGCCACGCCGCCGTAGCGGCCTTCGTAGATGGTCCCGAAACGGTCGATCAGAAAGTTGTAGCCGATGTCGCGCCAGCCGTTGACCTGCGTGTGGTAGTAGTAGATGCCGCGCACGAGCGCCGGCGCCTGGGCGCGCGTGTAGGTGTTGGCATTGACCGTGTGATGGACGAAGGCGCAGCGCACGACGCCGTACGACGGCGGGCCGGAGCGGTATGCCTCGTCGGCGCCCCACTGGGCGCGCGTCACGATCGCCGGTTCGAGCGGCCCGTCCAGCCTCTTCGCAGCCGCCGACGCGCCCCCGTCAAGCGAGCTCGCCCGGAGTGACGCCGCCGGCCGAGCCGCCGTCGTCACCCTCGACTCCACGCAGGCGAAACGCACGTCACTCACGGGAACCGGGTGCCCGCCGACAATCTCCGTTTCGTATTGCACGTAGCGGCCGGCGCCGACCCAGACCGGCTCGGTCACCAGGTCGGCCTTGCTCAGCGCGCTGCCCGTGGGACCGCTCTGGGCGTCGGCCTTGAGCGTGAACCACGAAGTCCAGGTCCGCCGATCGGGGCTCACCCGTAGACGAAACTCGACAGTGCGCACGCCCGCCGCGGTCGAGCGGAACAGGATGCCGATCATGTCGAACCGCGCGCCCGTGTCGATCGTGGCCGCCGACCGTCCGTCCGGACCGACGCCCGCCGCCAGCATCCGGCCGCAGCGCTCCCGCAGGCCGCTCGCCCCGACCGCCGACGACACGCCGGCCGGCGCTTGGTCGAGCGGCGAAGCGGAGCGCCGAAACCGGCGACGAGGCCCCAGCGGCCACGATGAATCCGTTCGTCGGTGAGCCGGCTGCCGCAGGCGCGGCGAGCGGACCGAGCGCCGCGAAAAGCAGCGCCGCGCCGGCGACCATCGCGCCGGCCGTGGCCACGAACGCCGACCGGCTCCCACGGGCGCCGTGCGCGGCCGGGGTTGCCGGGGTGGCGGTCGAAGAACGGGCGAGACGTCGCGTCACGATGCTCATGGCACTCCCTGGGGGCTCCTGGGCTCATGGTCGTCACAACCGCGGCGAACCTTTACGGCCGGCCGGCTGCGGGTGGCGGCTTGCCTGTTCCGCCACCCTGCCGTCGCGGTCCGGCGGCGGGCGTCGTCCGCTTGGGACCGACTATGAACGCAAGGGCTGGCCGGCGAGTGCCGGCAGACCCAGGATCACTCCCGGGTCTGTTCCTCCTTGGCTTGGGTCATGCACGACCAGACCGGCTGGTAGACGCGGTCGACCTCGGCCGCGTAGTTGTCGAGGTCGGTCTGCAGCTGCGTGATCAGCGTTTCGGCGCCCGGATGGGTCGGATGCGCGCCGGTCTGGGCGATGATCTCGCGTGAGTGGTGCGGGTTGTCGATCAGCATACACGGCATGAGGAGGTTGTGGTTGAACGGCTGCCGCCGGCGGATCTCCTGGAAGAACGGCGACGAGAACGCCTCCCTGAGCGAGACGTCGTGCACGTTGTCGGTCGCGAAATGCGTGAAGATGCAGGGCTCCACCCAGCCTTCGTTGTTGATGTGGATGTAGTGCTTGCCGGCGATGCAGCCCTTGACGTACGGCGCGTCACCCCAGAAGTCGACCGGGAACAGCGCCTTGGTGTTGCGCACGCGTTCGATGCCGAGACGGAACTCGTTGCGCTCGGCGGGCGTGAGCATGAGGCTCATGTCGGGGTCGACGCCGACCGGCATGTAGAGGAAGTTCCAGCAGATCATGGCGCCCTTGGCGACCATGAGGTCGGTGAACTCGTCGCTCACCAGCGTCTGCCAGTTGCGGCGCGTCACGGTCGCCGAGTAGCCGAAGACCATGCCGCGCTCGCGCAGCCCGTCCATGGCGCCCATGAGCTGGTCGAAGACGCCGGGTCCGCGGCGCGCGTCGGTCTGCTCGCGGTCGCCTTCGATACTGAGCATCGGTGCGACGTTGCCCAGGGCGGCGAGGTGGTCGAGGGTCGCGTCGTCGAGCAGCGTGCCGTTGGTGTACACGTGAAAGTAGACGTCGGGGTTGGCGGCGTAGAAGTCGAGGAGGTCCTCGCGGAAGAACGGCTCACCGCCGAGGATGGTGATGAGGTAGACGCCCATCTCGTTGGCCTGGTCGACGATGCTCTGCAGCGTAGCTACGTCCATGTCGCTGTCGCGCGAGTACTCGCCGGCGAAACAGCCGTCGCACGTGAGGTTGCAACGCATCGTGGGGCTGATCAGGATCGTGAACGGCGTCGGCAGGCCCTCGCGCTCACGGAACGCGGTGCGCTTGGCCGAGCCGCGCAGCATCGTGTTGATCACGAAGCACTCGATGAAGCGGTCGCGGGCACGAGGGCTCAGGCTGCCGACGACGTGCTTGGCGATGTGCAGCGCCGGATGGTCGGCGATGATCTTGTCGCGGACGAAAAGGATCTCGGCCTTGTGCTCCTGGGGGGTGAGCTTCTCGGCGAGGTTGAAGGCCTTGACGATCTTGGCCTTGTCGTCGGTCGTCGCGAGCTTGAGTATCTGGTTGATCGTGCGCCGCTGCACGGCGGTGTAGAGACCCTCGGTCGTACTCATCGTCTCTCCCTCCCCTTCCGCAGCTTCCTGGAGCCTCAATCACATCATACCAACCATCACCCGCGGAGCGGAATGTTTCGCGCCGCGCAGGCATCGTCGGGGCGGGGCCCACGGTTCGGTGGAGCGTATGTTGCCGAACCGGCAACGCATTGTGTCGTGCCACCCCTACAGGAAGCACCACGCCTGTCGATAGAGACACTTGACAAGGGCAAACCTGCCGCGAGGTAGGGACGCAAAGCCAGAGGTCTTGAGGTGATCAAGATAGCTCGGTTGCCGAAAGCGAGAGCTACCAAGGCTCACAGCACCTTCCTCTCCCCGCCTCGGTCTGCGTCGACCCTTTGTCGCCGGCATAAGACCTAGGACCCGACGGCCGGGACAACCGGCGCCCGGGTCACTGGTGCGCTACGGAGGCGGTGCGATGAAAGCCAGATTCGTTGTGATGGCGGCGGTGCTGCTGCTGGCGGTCGTGCTCGCCTGGGGCGGGACGGCATGGGCCGACCAGAGCGCCGCGCCCGTCGATCCGAGCGTTCTCACCGAGCTCGACGCCGCCGGCGGCGGCACGGTGCCCGTGATCGTCTACGCGAGCCCCGGCCACCTCGCCGACCTGACCGCCGAGATCAACCCCGCGACGATGGACGACTCGCTCTCGCTGATCGGCGCCGTCTCGGCATCGGTCACCTCCTCGTCGCTCGCCGCCCTCGAAGCGCTCCCCTACGTGGACTACATCGCCGCCGACGTGCCCACCTTCGGCACGGACTACTCGGACAGCCTCGACGTGACCAACGCGACCATCGGCCTCGGCGCCATCACACCGCCGACCCAGGGTGGCCTTGACGGCACCGGCGTCGGGGTCGCGGTCCTCGACAGCGGCAGCGCCGACGTGCCCGACCTGGACGGCGCCAACGGACAGTCGCGCGTCGTCGCCTTCGTCGACTTCGTCAATCGCCGCCGGCACATGTACGACGACGGCGGCCACGGCACGTTCGTCGACGGCATCATCGCCGGCGACGGGGCCATGTCGCTGCCGACCGACCAGGGCGGCAAGGCCACCACGCAGTATCGCGGCGTGGCGCCCGACGCCAACATCATCTCTCTCAAGGTTCTCGACAGGCAGGGCCAGGGACGCGCGTCGTCGCTGATCGCCGCCATCGGGTGGGCGATCGCCCACCGCCAGCAGTACAACATCCGCGTGATGAACATCTCGGTCGAGGGCGACGTGACCTGCCCGGCCGCCTACGATCCTCTGGACCGCGCCGTCGACGCCGCCTGGCAGGCGGGCATCGTGGTCGTGTGCGCGGCCGGCAACGAAGGCGCCTTCGGTGAGGGCGGCATCCTGTCGCCGGGCAACGATCCGTACGCCATAACGGTCGGCGCCTCCGACACCCAGCAGACCGCCGACCCGAGCGACGACGCGGTGTGCTCCTACAGCTCGATCGGGCCGACGCTCTACGACGAGTACGCCAAGCCCGACCTGGTCGCGCCGGGGAACCACATCGTCTCGCTGCGCGCACCCGGCAGCTGGGTCGACACCAACTATCCGCAGACTCGCGTGGCGGTCTCGAGCTACATTCCCGGCGCACCGGCCTGGTGGCCGGCCGCCTACGCCGTCATGTCGGGCACCAGCGCGTCGGCCCCCGTCGTCTCGGGCGCCGCGGCGCTCCTCGTCGAGCAGAACCCGGGCCTCACGCCCGGCGACGTCAAGCTGCGCCTCATGGACAGCGCCGACCCGCTGGCGGGCGCGAGCAGCTACGCCGAAGGGGCCGGTGAGCTGAATGTGGCGGCCGCCCTCAACGACACGGCCACGACAGACGGCTATGACCTCTCGGCGAAGCTCGGCAACGGCAGCACCATCCTGCCGCCCGACGTCCTGCTCCAGTGGCAGAAGTACGCCTGGTCGAAATATGCCTGGTCCAAGTATGCATGGTCCAAGTACGCGTGGTCGAAGTATGCTTGGTCGAAGTACGCGTGGAGCAAGTACGCTTGGTCAAAGTACGCATGGTCGGTCATGATCAACGGGGAGTGACGCAGGACCAGACACACCCCGGCAGGCCCATGACGGCCGCGCGCCCGCGCGCGGCCGTCACGCTGTATGTGGCCCTCACTCTCGTGGCCGCCGCCGTGTGCTCGTTCGTGGCCTTCGGCATGCACCACGAGCTCGAGCTCGGCGGTCTTGTCGCCTTCATCGCGCTTTCCACCGTCACCGACCTGCGCGAGGTCCGCCTGCCGGTGATCGGTCACGTGACGCTGTCGTTCGTGCCGGTGCTGGCGGCGCTCATCGTGTTCGGCCTGTGGCCGGCGGTCGTGGTCGCCGCGGCGTCGGGCCTGGCCACGGTGACGGTCACGCGCGACCCCCAGAAGGTCGCCTTCAACGTCGGCGACTACGTCGTGTCCACCTTCATCGCCGGGCTGGTCTACCTGGCGTTCGTCCCCGCGCACCCGGCCTTCGTCCAGACGGTGCTGCCCGCTTTCGCGGCCACCGGCGCCGACTTCATCGTCAACACCGCCGTGCTGGCCGGCGTGCTCGCCCTCGCCAGCGGCGACGGCCCGTGGGACATCTGGCACAGAAACTACCAGTGGGGCCTGCCGAGCTACATGACCGGCGCGACCCTCAGCCTGCTGCTGGCCTTCCTGTACCTGTGGCTCGGCGTGCCGGGCCTCGTGCTCGGCGTGCCGCCCCTGTTTCTCATCTGGTACTCCTACGACGTCTACGCCGGCCGCCTGCGCGACCGTGTGACGTTCTCGAGCGAGGTGGCCTCGTTTCGCGAGGAGATCGCCGCGGCCGTTCGCTCGCAGGACGAGCTGCGCGACGCCCAGCAGCGCGTGGCGGCCGAGATCGAGCGGGCGCGCAGCATTCAGGCCGACCTTCTGCCGCGAGAGGCCCCCGAGGTGCCCGGGCTCGAGCTCGCTCATCGCATCGAGTTCATGACCGAGATGGGCGGCGACTACTTCGACTTCGTGCCGTTGTCCGACGGTCGCCTGGGGCTCGTGTGCGGCGACGTCATGGGCAAGGGCCTGGCGGCGGCGCTCATCATGACCATGGCGCGCAGCCTCATCCTCTCGGCGGCTCGCGACGGGCGTCGCCCCGGCGAGGTCCTCTCCGTTGTCAACGACGCCCTGACGCGCGACCTCGCGGGGCAGTCGGCGCCGTCGTTTCTGACGCTCGCCTACGCGATCTACTCGCCGCTCGACCGGGAGCTCGTGATCGCCAACGGCGGCCACAACCCGCTGCTCGTCGTGGGCTCCGACGGCCTGCGTGAGCTCCCCTCGCGCGGCAGCCTGCTGGGCGTGCGCCCCGACCTCGAGTTTCCCGAAGACCGGCTCGTCCTTGCGCCCAACGACACCTTCGCGCTGTTCACGGACGGACTGACCGAGGCGCGCGACGACGGTCGCGCGCTCTTCGGCACGGCGCGACTCGCCGCCGCGCTCGAGGGCGCGGCGGGGTCGTCGGCCGGCGCGACCCTCGAAGCCGCGTGGCAGGCGGTAGCCGATTTTCGCGGCGGCGCGCCGGCCACGGACGACGCCACGTTGCTGCTGGGACGCGTCGTTGCCATCGAGGATCGTCAGGATCGGCCGATATAGAGAGCGAGATGGGCATGCGAGCGAAAGACAACCCCGCCACCCTCCAGGTCATGCGCTACGACGCGCGACGAGGCACGCTCAAGGTCATCGTCGGCGACCCCGCCAACGTGCCGCGTGAGGTCCTCGTCCAGCGCGCCGCCGAGGCCATGCGCGCTCACAGCTTCATCTGCCACACCACCGACGACGACGACGCGCTTCTCGGGGCCGACGAGATCTGCTTCATCCCGCGCTCCGACTGCTGCGAGATCGTCAGCATCCACACCAACGGCTGGCGTCACCACCACGGTGACCACCGGCGCAGCCTGGTCGAGATCCTGAACGACCTGGCCGCCGCCGTGGCGCGCGGCACCCTGTCGTTCCTCGACGACCAGGAGCTCGCCGTGGTCGCCGCCGAGGGCCGCGAGATCTTCGCCTGCACGGTCGACGACCCGGCCTCGCTCACCGAGGCACGCTCGGCCGTGGCGCAGGTGCTCGACTCACTCGACGTCGACTCAGACGCCCGGCGGCGCCTGGAGCTCTGCGTCTCGGAGGCGACCACCAACATGCTCGTGCACGGCGGCGGCGAAGGCACCATGCGCCTGCTGCTGGTCGGCGACCGCCTGCGGGCCGTCGTGGCCGACCGCGGTCCGGGGCTGAACTTCCTGAACTGGACCGAGGAGTCCGGCGGCGCGAATCAGCCTTCCATGGGGTACGGTTACAAGATCATTCTTGATAACCTTGAGCGCGTGTACCTGCACACCGGGGACGAGGGCACGACCCTCGTGCTCGACCGGACCATCTAAGGCGAAGGGGCGGGACCCATGCTGCACACGCGCGTCGAGACCGGCGAGATTCCCGTCATCCACCTCGAGGGCGAGATCGACCTCGACTCGGTCGAAACGTTCCGCTGGGTGGTCAGCGACGCCATGCGCGGAGCAAGCCAGGCCGTCGTCGACTTCTCCGGGGTCACGTTCATCGACTCGTCGGGCACCGGCCTGCTGGTGCGCTTCTGCCTCGACTACAAGGCCCAGGGCGTGCAGCTGCGGCTGCGCAACATCCCACCGGTGGTCGACGACGTGTTCACCATGCTCAAGGTCCGCGCCCTCGTCGGCGACGAAGCCTTCCTCGACGGCTAGCCTCTAAGCCGAGACCGCAGCCTCGCGGGGCCGCCTGTTGCCCACGGCCTCCCCGACAGCGATACTGATGCCGGTCGCAAGCACCGGTTGCGTCGCTACGAGCTGGGGGATCTGATCGATGTCGGCGGTACGGGAACCGCGCCGGGCCGGCGCGGCTGCAAACGGCGGGCGGGCGGTTGCGTCCGGCACGGGCCCCGCCCCCAGACAGACGGTGCGTCAGCCTCAGCGGCTGATGCGCAGCGTGCTCGGCCCGGTCGACATCGCCGCATCGACCATGGCCAACATCGCGCCGGCGATGAGCTTCTACTTCGGTTTTGGCTTTCTCGCCCTCACCGCCGGCATCGCCTCGCCGCTCACGATCATCGCCGCGGGCGTCGCCATCGCCTTCCTCGGCAACACGCTGGCCCAGTTCTCGCGGGCGCACCCTTCGACCGGCTCGTTCATCACCTTCATCGGCAAGGCGTTCGGCCCGACGAGCGCGATCGCCACGGCGGTCATCCTGATCACCGGCTACGTCGTCGCCATCATCTCCGTGCTGGTCATGTCGGGCGGCTTTACGGCGATCTTTCTCAATCACTACGTCCCGGCGATCCCGACCTCGACGTGGCCCTGGTTCATGATCGTCTTCGTCTCGCTCGCCGCGTTCCTCATGGTGCGCGGCATCCACATCTCGACCCGGTGGGCCGGCATCTTCTTCGCCTTCGAGATGGTCGTGCTCGTGGTGGTGACGATCAGCACTCTCGTGCACCACGCGGACCACTTGACGCTGCATCCCTTCGACCCGCACTACCTGTCGAACGGATTCAAGGGACTGGGCCTCGGCTTTCCCCTCGCCGTCTACCTGTTCATCGGCTGGGAGAACTCGGCGGCGCTGGCCGAGGAGACCGAGAACCCTCGCCGCAACGTGCCTCGCGCCCTGTTCGCGAGCGTCGCGCTGATGATGGTCAGCTACGTGCTCTTCGCCTACGCCACGGTCGAGGGCTTCGGCGAGAACGTCGCCGCGCTGAGCGCCTCGCCGATCCCGTTCATCACGGTCGCCGACAGCGTGCTCGGCGTGCTCGCCTTCTTCGCCTACCTGGCCGGCGTGACCTCGACGCTGGCCTGTCTCATAGCCGCGGTGAACTCGCAGTCGCGCCTGTTGTTCAACGCCGGTCGCGAGGGTCTTCTGCCCGCCTGGGTCGGCCGCGTCTACGCCCGGCGCCAGACGCCGGTCAACGCCTTGCTGACCTTCACCGGCATCGGCTTCGTCCTGGTGTTCGCCTGGTCGTTCGGCCAGCACATCGACCCGGTCACGCTGTTCGCCGAGGCCTCGACTCTCGGCACGATCCTGGTAGTCGTGGTCTACTTCGTCGCCAACCTCGCGCTGCCCGTCTTCTACCGCAAGCACCATCCCGAGCAGTTGTCGCTCGTCAGACACCTGATCGTGCCCCTCGTGGGAGCGGCGCTGATCGCGCTTCCCATCTACGAGCTCGTCAAGCCGGGGCAGGCCTCTCCCTACGACTGGTTCCCCTACATCGCGCTGGCCGTGATCGTCGTCGCGGTGGTCTACGCCGTGATTCTGAACGCCCGCGACGCAACTCTGGCCGATCGCGTCGGCTCGCTCGTCGCCGACGACGCCACCGACGGCAAGTTCGCCGGGTTCTTGGACGACGAGGAGGAGGAGGAGCTCCACCGGTTGCATCGCGTCGTGTCGTGCTTGAACCAGGATCGCGACACCAAGCCCGCCGTGCAGGAAGCGCTGCAGATCGTAGCCGAGGCGCTGCACATGGCGTCGGCCGCCGTGTTCGTCGTCAAGCCCAACGACACGGCCGAGGTCCTCGCGGCCTGCGGCGACACGCGGCGCGGCTTTCCCTACCCCCCGCTCGACCTTGCCGACAAGCTGGTCGCGGGCCTGATCAAGCGTCCCCGGGTCGTGGAGATCGAAGACCCGGCCCGGCTCGACGCCTCGCTGCTGGCCGTGACCGGCCGCGAGGTCGGCCGCGTCGTGATCGCGCCGCAATCCGCGGGCCCCGACGTCGCGGCCATCATGGTCCTCGGCCGCGGCTCCCGGGCGCCCCTCTCGAAGCGGGAGATCGAGTTCGTCGCCGTCGTGTCCGAGGCGATGGGCCTCGCCATCAGGAGCCGCTCACTCGCGGCGGAGTCGCAACACACGGCGGCCGTGCTGCAAACGGCGTACGCGGTGTCGCGGGCCATCACCCAGAGCCTCGATCTCGAGCTCACCTACCGGGAGATCGCCGCCAACGCCGCCCGGGTGGCGCGCGGTTCGCACTGCCTGCTGTTCGAACTGGAGCGCGGCAGCGGCGACTGTCTGGCAGTGGCGTGCTCCGACCCCGAGAGCGAGGAGCTTCTGGGCACGCGCGTCCGGCTTGAGGACGACTCCGGCGGCCCGGCGCACGACCGCGGCCCGGCTGCGTTCGTGGTGGGCAAGGTTATCCCCGGCGACCGGACCGACGCGCGCTCGGCGAGTAAGTTCAGTCTCGGCGGTCACCTCGACGCACGACTCGCGGGAATGTTCAACGCCGAGTCCTCGGTGCTCGTGCCGCTGTTCGCTCAACAGGAGCTGGTCGGTTCGCTGCTCGTCTACGCGTCCGGGCGCAGGCGGCGATACTCGGCGCCCGAGATCGCCGAGCTGCGCAGCGTCGGGGAGCAGGCGGCCATCGCCATCCACAACGCCCTGTTGTATCGCAACCTCGCGGAGAGCCAGGCGAGCGTCGAAGCGCTGCTCACCCGGCTCACGCGCATCCGCGAACAGGAGCGCCAGGCGCTCGCGCGGGTGGTGCACGACGACATCGTGCAGTCGATAGTCGGCGCCATCTACCGGCTCGACGACGTCCGCGACACGCTGGCCGAGGGTCAGACCGGCGAGTTCGACCAGGCGGTGGCCGTGCTGCGACAGAGCGTCGACGATGCCCGCCGGGTCATCTGGGAGCTCCGTCCCCCCGCGATCGACGGCCTGGGGCTGCCGGCGGCGCTGCGCTCGCTGGCCGACAGGGCCGGTCAGGGCCAGGCGTCGGTCAAGGTGTCGATCGAAGAGATCGCCGGCCTGAGCGACACCGTCACGACGGGGCTCTACAAGATCGCCCGCGAGGCGCTTCTGAACGCCCTCCATCACGCCAGCGCGCGGCAGATCGACATCACGCTCGTCGACGCTACCTCGTCGGGCCGCACGACCGCCCGGCTTCTGGTCGAAGACGACGGCGTCGGCTTCGTCGCGGCGGAGCATCCCGACGGGGGCCACTATGGTACGGTGATGATGGAGGAGCAGGCGACTCTGATCGGAGCGACGATGTCGATCGACACGGAGCCCGGTTGCGGGACCCGCGTCGAAGTCGTCGTGCCCCTGCCGGGGGTGGGGTGACCGCGAGATGACGCACGTCGCAGCGCAGAGAGCCCGGATCGTGATCGTCGACGATCACGCCGTCGTGCGCGAGGGTCTCGAGCGCATCCTGGCTAAGTGCAACGACATCGAGGTCGTGGGCTCGGCAAGCAGCGGCGAGGAGGCCCTGAGCCTCGCGGCGGCTCTCGAGCCCGATGTCGTGCTGCTCGACCTCTCTCTGCCCGGCATGCATGGGCTCGAGGTGCTGGCCGCTCTGCGGCAGACGGCGCGCCCGCCGCGAGTCGTGGTGCTCACGGTGCACGACGATGACGACATCGTGCTGGGAGCCGTGCGCGGCGGGGCGCAGGGCTACGTGCTCAAGAACGCGACCCGCGACGAGCTGCTGACCGCGGTGCGCAAGGTGGCTGCCGGTGGGCAGTCGTTCGACGAGGTGGTCGTGCGAGCTCTGCTGCGTGGCGATCAGCGCGAGGTGCTCTGCGGCCTTCTCACCACCCGCGAGCTCGAGATCCTACGCCTGGTGGCCACCGGGCAGACCAACCGCGAGATCGCCGCCCAGCTCTTCATCAGCTCGGACACCGTCAAGGGCCACCTCGAAACGGTCTATCGCAAGCTCGGCGTCTCAGATCGGGCTCACGCCGTCGCCGTCGCCATCCGCAACGGCCTCCTCGCCTGAGCTCACCCCCGTCCGCAGCCCGAGACCACACCGACGAGCGCACCCCCCAAACGGCCCCCGGGGGATGGGCCGTTTGCCGCCCCGATCGCACCCGTTCGTCGGCGTCGGAACGCTCGTTTGTGGCGATGCCGCCGGCCTCGACATCGCCTAGGCTCGGCTCAGCCCGACCACAGACAGCAAGCCCGTCGGCCACCACGCCGGGGATGGGAGCGGCCTCTGGAGCAACCATCGAGCGCTTCGTGTCACGACTCGCGCGACGCCTCCAGAGCGCCTGCGAGCTCGGATCGGGACTCGTAATCTTCAAGACTGGGGGATGTATGCCTGAGGAACTTGCTTATGCCCGCAAGGCCAGCGGTCTGGTCCGCGGGCTCTCGTTCTGGGACGTGCTGGGGATAGGCCTGGCCTTCCTCACGCCCATCTACGCGATCTGGTACGTCATCGGCTTCAGCCTCTCGGTCTTCCCGCGGGCGCAGCTGTTGATCGCCATCGGCATCTCGGTGCTGACCGTCGTCTGGGCGAGCCCGATCGTCTGGGGCATCCTGGGCGGCACCATGCCACGCAGCGGCGGCGAGTACGTCTACAACTCGCGCATCATCACGCCGGCGGTCGCCCTGGGGGCGAGCTTCGCGGCGATCGTCGCGCAGTTCTACTGGAACCTCTTCAACGCCAGCCTGCTGGGGGTTCCCTCGCTGTGCACGCTGGGCCAGTCCCTGGGCTGGAAGGGTCTTACCAACTTCGCCACCGGCAAGGCCGGCGCTCACCGCCATCTCGATGATCGGCTTCCTCATCGCCTTTCTCGTCGTGGCCTTCGGCATGAAGCTCCTGCATCACCTCTCCCTCTATGTGGTCGGTGTCATCATCGGCGGCGTGGTGATCCTCAACCTGGTGCTGACCTTCGCCTCCAAGGCGGCCTTCATCCGCAACTGGAACGCCCAGGCCGTCAAGTACCACTCGGTCAGCTACCAGGCCTTCACCGGGGCCGTGGGCAAGGCCGCCGGCGCGCCGATGCCCCACACCTGGAACTGGGGCGACACCTTCGGCGCCACGGCCGGCGTCTTCATGCTGGTCATCTGGGCCTTCGGCATCGCCTACGTCGGCGGTGAGGTGAAGCGCCCCGACAAGACCGTCATGATGGCGCAGTGGGCGGCCGTGCTGACGCCGGTCATCCTCTGCGCCTGGGCGGTGCTGGCCCTCGGCCACCTGGTCGACTTCAGCTTCCTGCGGGCCGCCGCCTACCAGGACTACCGGGTGATGTTTGGGGGTCTCGCCCCAGGCACCTCGACGGCGGGCTACAACCTGCCCTACTCGACGAGCTTCATGTCGCTCGTTTACATCGCCTCCAGAGCCAACCCGGTGATCGCCATCGTGACGGCCATCACCTTCCTGGTGAACGTGATCTGGCTGCTGACCGTGGCCCTGATCATGTGCCAGCGCGCGATGTTCGCCTGGGGCATGGACCGCATGGGTCCGCGCTGGTTCACGTCCATCAACCACCGCTTCGCCTCGCCGATCGGCATGTACGCCCTGGTGGCCGGCATCTCGGCCTTCATGTCAATCGCCTACTGGTACCTGTTCCCGAGCATCGTGTCGGGCCTGGTGGCCACCGGCATCCAGCTCGTCTCGGTCTTTGCCGTGACGGCGATCTCGGCCATCCTGCTGCCCTACCGCAAGAAGGTGGCCCACATCTGGGAGACCTCGCCCTACAGGAGGTGGACGCTGTTCGGGGTGCCGGTGCTCACCTACGCCGGGGTCGTCTATCTGGCCTACATCCTCGCCCTGATCTACTTCGCCTTCTTCGATACCAGGACGCGAGCACTGGGGTTCGGCTTCACGGGCAAGGCCGTGATCCTCATGGTCTGCGCCTGGGCGGCCGGCATCGCCTGGTACTACATCTGGAAGCACCAGAGCACCAAGGCCGGGATCGACGTGGCTCACCTGACCTACGGCGAGCTGCCGCCCGAATGAGCCAAGCCCTCTGGCCAACCGGCTGACGGGCGTGGCACGCGAGCCGGCGGGATGATGCGGAGCCGCCCCCTTCATCCGCTTCTCATCCCGCCGGCTCGCTGCGGCGGTGGTAGCGTTGCGCGGCGGTGAATACGAGCGATCGGAGGCAGCCGTGACAGAAGCGGCGAAGATGCGCAGGGCCGACAAGCAGATCACCGACAGCGACGAGCTGCATCGCATTCTCGACGAGGCGCTCGTGTTGCACCTCGGCATGATCGACGGCGAGCGCCCCTACGTCGTGCCGCTCAACTTCGCCCGCGAGGGCGACGAGCTCTGGCTGCACAGCTTCTCCGAGGGGCGCAAGCTGGACTGTCTGCGCCACCGGCCGAGCGTCTGCATCGAAGTCGAACGTCTGATCCAGATAACGACCGGCCCCGCGGCCTGCGGCAACTGGACCAGCCACTACGAGTCGGTGATCGGCTTCGGCACGGCCACCGTCATGACCGACGACAAGCACAAGCTCCAGGCCATGCGGGCCATCATGGGCAAGTACTCCGGCAGGCAGGACTGGGAGTTCTCGCCGGAGAACCTGGCCAAGATCGTGGTCGTGCGCGTCAGCCTGGACTCGCTCACCGGCAAGCGCTCGCCGGCCAGAGCCTAGCCCCGCTCGCGCGCCGCCTTCGAAGCCGGATCGCCGGCGAGCCCGGCCGGCAGGCCGAGCTCCATGCCCTGCCCCAGCAGGCTGCGCTGGATCTGCGCCACATCGAGATCGCGAGGCGACACCCCGTCGCGCACGGCCAGGGCCGCCGCGGTGCCGGCGGCCTGGCCGGTCGCGAAGCACACGGGGATCAACCGCAGCTGGACCATGGCGTCGGCCTCGGCCGACAGGCAGCGGCCGGCGAACAGCAGGCCGTCGACGTCGCGCGGCACCAGCGATCGATAGGGAATGCGCATCCTGCGCCGCGAGTAGGGCTTGGCGACGGTGTCTGAGAACCTGGTCGAAAGCACGTCCTTGAGCGTGGGCGAAGCGAGTCCCGTGATCCGTCGCGTCCCGCGGACGCCGACCTGGGTGGCGGTGCACTCGATGCGCGCCTGCTCGAAGCCGTCGAGCCTGGACCTGAGGAACGCGACCAGCCTCATGGTGTGCTGCCGGGTCACGATCTCGGCTCTGGTCAGGTCGTCGGGATCGATGCCGTCGACGCCGAACAGGCTGCCCGACCACAGGTTGATCTGGCCTGGGTAGCACAGCTCCGCGGCGAACACGCCGGGGGCGAACTCCTTGGATTCCACCTCCAGATCGAACTCGAGCTCGCCCGCCGCGACGGCATCCTGGACCAGCGTCCTCAAAGCGCCCCAACTGCCGAGCTGCGCGAGCGCGCGCTCGGGATCGACGCCGACGACGGTCGACATCAGCGTCATGGGCAAGGGCCTCTGGTCGACCTCGTAGGCAGCGCCGGCCGCAGCGGCGAGATCGCCGTCGCCTGTCGTGTCGATCACCAGACCGGCGCGGATCGCCGACCGGCCGGCCTTGTTTTCGACGATGACGCCGGTGACCCGGCCCTCGCCGCCGAGGCTGCCGACCACGCCGGTGTGAAGCAGAAGCCTGGCTCCCGAGTCGAGCAGCAGGGTAAGCAGCTCGTACTTGAGTATCTCCGGGTCGACGGCGATCAGGCCTTCGACAGCCGGATCGTCGCCCAGGTTGGCGCACACCTGGTAGGTCCGCGCCTCCTCGAGCCTCTGCCGGACCTCGGCGTTGATGCCGTTGTCGAGCGGCGGCACGGTGATGACGAGGCCCCCGTCGCCAGGCCCCCGAGATAGCCGTAGCGCTCCACCAGGATCACCCTCGCACCGCAGCGCGCGGCGCAGGCGGCGGCGGCGACGCCGGCGACGCCGCCGCCGCAAACCACGACGTCGGCCTGGCCGTACACGCGGGTCGCGCGTTCTCCTTCGATCACCTGGTCCATCATGAGTCGGCCCCCTCCCGGCCGCGGCCGCTTTGTGATGTCGCGTTCGCCCGGTGTCATGCCGGCTCCCGCGCCGCTTTCACGGCGCGCTTCAGCCGCTCGTATCCGGCCTGGTCGCGGTAGAAGCCGTCCAGTGTGTAGCAGCCCGACACCTCGCCGAACCCCGGGGCGATGTCGCACCAGCTGCAGGCGTTGCAGATGCGCTCCGACTGCAGCGGCCTGCCGTCGAGGATGTCGGCCACGATGTCGGGGTAGCTCAGGGCCATCCGGCCGATGCCGATGGTGTCGGCCCAGCCCTGCGCTACGGCCGCCTGAGCGACGTTGGGCAGCCACTGCTGCAGGTAGGAGTAGCCGCTGCCCACGTGCACGAACCCCGGGCGCGCCTTCTTCAACTCGGCGACCACCGACACCAGCCGGGCGACGCCGACCAGGGGGTCTTCGGGCGGGCGGTGCGGCGCCACGGGCAACGAGACGTACGGTTCCATGACGTGCGAGTTGTACTCGGCGCCGCCCGATGCCGACACGAGCTCGATGCCGAGCCCGGCCAGAAGATCGAGAAACGCCAGCGGCTCGGCGAGGTGGGTTCCCAGGCCCGTCCCGTCGCCGCCGAACGCGTAGGGGTAGTCCGCCCCACCGACTAAAGCGGGCCGCGGACGATCGTCGTCGCCGTCCTCGAAGGGCACGAAGTCGACGGCGCTGAAGCGCACGGCGATCTCGAGACCGGGAGCTTCGGCGCGAATGCCGGCCACGACTTCTCGCAGGAACCTGGTCCGGTTCTCGAAGCTGCCGCCGTACCTGCCGGGCCGGTCGACGGCGCTCAGGAACTCGTGGCCCAGGTAGCCGTGGCAGTGCTTTATGTCGACGAAGTCGAAGCCGGCCCGCTGGGCGAGCCTCGCCGCCCTGACAAAGTCGGCGATGACCCGCTCGATCTCGCCGTCGGTCATGAGCGCGCTGTCGGCCTGCGCGTCGTATCTCGCGTCGAGAAGGGGGTGATGGTAGAGGGTCCGGGGTTCCGGGCGACCCATGTCGTGGGGATGCGCGACGCGACCGGAGTGCGTGAGCTGGACGCCCACGAGCAGATCGTCGACCGACGAAAAATGCCGGGCGTGGGCGTCGACGAGCAGGTCTCGCAGGGCGCTGATGTCGGACAAGGTCTCTTCGAGCATGATGAGCTGGCTGGGGCTGCCCCGCCCCTCGGGGCAGACGGCGATCGCTTCCGCGCCGAAGATCAGCTTCGCGCCGCTCAGGCCCCAGCGCTGCCAACGCCGGCGCGTCAGGTCGGTGGGCCGGCCGTCGGTCGTGCAGTCCCAGCCCTCCATCGGCAGGATCGCGAAGCGGTTGCCGATGGTCCGGCCGTGCAGGGTGAGGGGCTGGGCGAGCGGCGAATCCGGGCCCGACCGCACCTCTTCGTCGAACGGCAACTCGAGGTCGAGTGACTCGAAGTAGCGCAGCAGCGACGCTGCGTCCTGTATCCGACCGATGTTGCGCATGGGCGTCTGCATCCTCCTCTCTTGCGGCGAGACAGCCAGCCGGGAAATGACTCTCGTCACACTCCCCGGCGCTCCAGGCGTCATACCGCGACAACGGGCCCCGCGATCGCTGCCGGCCGTGGGCCCCGCCGCCGGCGAGGCCGGGGGTGGCGGGGGCGGAGCGTACGCTCCGCCCCCGCCGCTGTCTCGTGCCGTCCTAGCTACTCATCGGCGACCAGAGCGCCGACCTTGTCGGCCAGGGTCTTGTCGCGGGAGTTCATGTAGATCGCGTAGATCAGGGCCACGACGATCAGGGCAAGAGCGACGTAGGGGAACCAGTCGTACGGCGAAGGCTGGCCGGGCTTGACCAGCTGGTAGAGCGGATAGACGATCGCCGCCGTGCCGATCACCGGCAGGATGAGATCCCTGAACAGGCTGAACTGGCTGCGGTAGTGCTTCAGGTAGAAGAACGGCAGCGACAGGTTCGCCACGGCGTAGACCACGATCACGAGAATGGTGCCGAGCGTCGAAGGCTCGGCGAACAGCACGATCGGCGTGATGTGCTGAGCCCAGGCCCAGCCGAAGCAGCCGATCAGACCGATGACCAGGAAGACCACCAGCGCGCGGGCCGGCGTGCCGCGGCCCGTCGAAACCTTGCCCAGCCACTTCGGCAGCAGGCCTTCACGGCCGGAGTTGAACATCAGGCGGGCCTGAGAGTTGACGGCGGCGATCAGACAGCCGACCGTCGAGGTCACGCCGGCGATGTAGGCCAGGAAGGCGATGAAGGCGAGCTCCTTCTGGGCCACCGCGATGAACGGGATCGGCGCGGACGTGAGCTTGTCGACGTTCTCGCCGAAGGCCTCGACCGTCGCGTAGGCAAAGAGCACGAAGCTCACTACCATGAGGGCGACGCTGGCAAACAGCGCGCGCGGGATATTGCGCCGCGGCTGGTCGGTCTCCTCGGCCATGGGTCCGGCCGCTTCCCAGCCGATGAACATGTAGACGGCCAGCGGGAAGCCCAGGCCCAACCCCTTGACGCCGCTCAGCAGGTAGTGCGGGTTGAACGGGTGCAGGTTCAGATGTCCGGCGTTCTGGATGAGCGCGATGATGCTGACGAGCAGCAGGATGGCGAACTCAAACACGAAGAAGGCGCCGGCCCAGCGCACCGAGATGTGCACCCCTCGGATCATGAGGAAGGCGGCCCCGCCGACGAACAAAAGGACGAAGATCGGCCAGGTCCACGTCGGGAACGAGTGGAAGTAGTTCTGCAGGAACATCGTCATGAAGCCGCCGGAGATCGCCATGATCGAGAAGATGTTCACCAGATATCCGCCGATCAGGACGATGGCGGTGGTGATGGCGAGGGTCGGTCCGAAGCCCATGCCGATGAAGGTGATGAACGAGCCCGTCGATGGATGGGCCTGCATGTAGCGCGACAGGGTGTTCGCCAGGAACGCGACGGCGATGCCGGCCGCGATGATCGTGAGCGGCGAGGCTATGCCCGACGTCGCCGCGAGGAATCCGAAGCCAAAGTAGAAGCTCATCGCCGGGGCGATGTCGGCCATCGTCGACGCGGCCACCTCGAACGGCCCCAGGACGCCTCGCCTGAGACGATTGGGCTGATCGAGCGGACCGAACTTCGTCTCCGTTCTTGGCGGAGCTGCCGGCAGCGGAGCGGTCCCCATGCTGGCGCCCATGGCTGGGGCGCCGTCTGAGTCGTTTGAATCCATGTCCCCCTCCCTCTTGTTTACGGGTCTTGAGTCACCGGGTGCGTGAAGCCGACTGAGGTGCCTTGAGTCGCCCCGACCGTCACCCCCTCGCCGCCGGGTCCGGTGGCGTGATGGCCGCCACCAGGGGCTTGAGAATGTCGACGATCCTGTCTGCCTCAGCGATCGTCGTGGTGCAGGGCGGCGCTATGACGATCCGGTTCGAGCCCATCTGCCGCAGGTGCAGACCCCTTTCGCGGGCCTCGTCGAGCAGCGGCATGATCGGTCCCACCGGCGGGTCGAACATCGCCTTCGTCTCTTTGTCGGCGACGATCTCCATGGCGAGCATCAGGCCGAGACCGCTGAACGTGCCGACGCAGGGCATCGGCATGAACTCGGCGGCGATGCGCTCCACGATGTGCCGGCCGACTCTGGTGGCGTTCTCCGCCACCTTGTCGTTCACGTAGACGTCGATGGCGGCCATGGCGGCGGCGCAGGCGACCGGAGCGCCGCTGAAGGTGTACTGGTGCATCAGCGGCACACCCGCCAGCCCGTCCCAGATCTTGTCGTTGAAGGCAACCGCCCCGAAGGGCACGTAGCCGCCGGTGATGCCCTTGGACATGGCCATGACGTCGGGCACAACGTTCCAGTGGTCGATACAGAACATCGTGCCCGTGCGGCAGAAGCCGCACATCACCTCGTCGGCGATCATGACGACGTCGTGCCTTGTGCAGATCTCGCGGATCAGCGGCCAGTATTCGTCGGGCGGCACGAGAAAGCCGGACGCGCCCAGCTCGGGCTCGCCGATGAAGGCGGCCACGTTCTCGGGCCCCTCGGCTTCGATCACGGTTTCCAGGAACCGGGCGCAGCGCAGATCGCACGACGGGTACTCGAGGCCGAACGGACAGCGGTAGCAGTAGTAGGCCGGGATGTGCAGGTACCCCGGCGCCTCGGGACCGTAGCCGGCCTGCATGGCCGGAATGCCGGTCAGGTTCATGGGCCCGTTGCCCGTGCCGTGGTAGCTCATGTACAGGCTGATGACCTTGCGCCTGGTGGGTTGACCCACAGCGGTCCAGTAGCGGCGCACGAGCCTGATGGCGGCGTCGGTCGACTCGCCGCCGCCCGAGGTGAACCAGAAGTGGTCGAGATCGCCCGGGGTGATCGTGGCGAGCTTCTGGGCGCACTCGACCATGGGCGTGCTCGAGTGGCCGTAGTACTGCCCGACGTGCTGCAGCTTGTCGAGCTGCGCCTTGGCGGCCTCGATGATCTCGCGCCGGCCGTGCCCCAGGTTGGCGCTCACCATCTGCGACGAAGCGTCCAGGTACTCCTTGCCCTCGGTGTCGCGCAGCACGATCCCCTGGGCCGAGTCGTAGATCACGCCGAGCGTCTCGCCGAGCGGGATCTGGGCGTGCAGAATGTGCTCGCGGTCGTACTTCACCAGCTCTTCGGTACGCGCACTGGCCATCTCTTCTCCGGCCCATCCTTTCGAGCGATCAGTTGCCGGCGCCGAAAGGGGCCGCGCTCACCTGCCCCTCGCGTAAAACGATTTATACGGATATAAAACGATTTCTCTGGCGGCTGTCAAGCGGCTTGTCTTCTTAGGAGGAGTAGTCCTGCTCGAGGGGCAGGATCTGGATCTGCGTCGTGTTGACGACGCGCGGCTGGCAGAGGGCAAAGGCGACCGCGGACGCGCAGTGCTCGGGTGCCAGCGCCTCGATCTTCTCGAGGTCATGCTTGCCCTCGGGCAGCGCGTGGATCAGCGGGGTGTCGACAAGGCCGGGTTCGATCAGCGTGACGCGCACGCCGTAGGACAGCGCCTCTTTGCGAAGAGCGCCGCCCATGCCGGCCACCGCCCACTTGCTGGCGATGTACATGGGCTCACCGATGTAGGTGACGCGTCCCGAGATCGAAGCCATGATGACGATGTGGCCGTCCTTTTGCGCCTTCATGAAAGGCAGTGTCGCGCGGATGATGTAGGCGGTCCCCAGCACGTTGGTCTCGATCATGTTCCGCCAGTCGGCCGGGTCGGCGTCCGACATGTTGCCCTCGATGTCGATGCCGGCGTTGGGCACCGTGAAGTCGATCTTGCCGTAGGTGTCGACGCACGTCTTGGCGAGGCGCTCCATGTCTTCGTAGCGACGCACGTCGGCCACGACCCCAGTGGCCTGCCCACCAGCCGCCCGGATCTTTGCGACAACGCGGTCGATGTCAGCCTGCGTGCGTGCGCAGCACACGACCTGGGCGCCGAGACCGGCGAGCTCACAGGCTACCGCCTCGCCGATCCCTTTGCCGGCGCCGGTGACCACCCCGGCCCGGCCCGTCAGATCGAACTTGAGCATCTCCCCTCACTTTCCTGGCTCAAAGCCAATCGACTTCACTCGGCCTC
Organism: uncultured Actinomycetes bacterium; assembly: GCA_963751565.1. GTDB lineage: Bacteria > Actinomycetota > Thermoleophilia > UBA2241 > UBA2241 > Bog-752. The sequence goes on from CAVVVA010000005.1 coordinate 755,895, forward strand.
CGGGAGGCGACTCAAGATCCGCATTTCATGAGGCCCCGGCGAAGATAACGGCTTTCAGTTCGGTGAACTCCTCGATGCCGACATCGCCGATCTCGCGGCCGATGCCGCTCTGCTTGTAGCCTCCCCAGGGCAGCCCCAGGGGCGCGCAGGCCCAGGTGTTGTTCACGAAGATCGTGCCGGCGCGCACGGCTTTGACGTAGCGCTTGGCCTTGGCCGTGTCGCTCGTCCAGACGCCGGCCGTCAGGCCGAAGACGGTGTCGTTGGCGATGCGGATCGCCTCCTGCTCTGTGTCGAAGGGGATGACCACGAGCACAGGCCCAAAGATCTCCTCCTGGGCGATGCGCATCTTGTTGTCGACATCGACGAAGATCGTGGGCCGGTAGAAGAAGCCCTTGCCCTCGAGGCGCTTGCCGCCGCAGACCAGCTTGGCGCCCTCATCGAGACCGATCGCCACGTAGCGTTCCACTGTCTCGAGCTGCTCGCGCGACGACAGCGGGCTCAGCTCCGAGGCCGGGTCCAGCCCCGGGCCGATGCGCAGCGCCTCGACGCGACGCACCACGTCAGCCACGAAGCGATCGTGGATGGTGCGCTCCACGAGCAGCCTCGAGCCGGCGCAGCAGGCCTGGCCACAGTTGCCGAAGGCGCTGAACACGACGCCGTCGAGCGCCGCATCCAGGTCGGCGTCGGCGAACACCGTGTTGGGGGCCTTGCCACCGAGCTCGAGACCGACCTTCTTCACCGTCCCGGCAGCCTGCGTCATGATGTGCCGGCCGACCTCGACACTGCCGGTCAGGGTCACCATGTCGACGAGCGGCGAGCTGGCCAGGTAGTCGCCGACGCTGCGACCGGGGCCTACCACGACCTGGAAGACGCCCTTCGGCAGACCGACCTCGTCGAAGATGCGGGCCATGCCGAGCGCCGTCAGCGGCGAGATGCTGGCGGGCTTGATGATGACCACGTTGCCGGCCGCGAGCGCCGAGGCGAACTTGAACGACGCCAGCACCAGCGGGAAGTTCCAGGGACAGACGCCGACTACGACGCCGACGGGCTCGCGTACGAGGGCCGTGGGCTCGGTGATCGGCTGGTCCGCGAGGTGGCGCTCGGCGAGCTCGCCGGCGTAGTCGAGCAGGTCGGCGACACGACTGATGTCGCCCTGACCGTCGCGGAAGAGCTTGCCCATCTCGAGGCTCTCCCAGCGGGCCATCTCGTCGACGCGCTCGCGTACAAGGGACGCGGCCGCGTGCAGAACGCCGGCCCGGCTCGCGAGCCGGCGTGTGCGGCCAGGGTCCTTCGTCGAAGGCCCGCCGTGCGGCCAGGACGGCCGCTTCGGCGTCTTCCCTGCCACCGTTGGCGACGCGCGCCACCACCTCTTCGGTCGCCGGGTCGACGACGTCGAGCAGACCTTTGTCGTGCGCGTCGACCCACTTGCCGTCGACGAACATCTTGAAGTTGCCCAGGGCGGTTCGGGCCGCGCCGGCGTCGCCACCGGCGACCCTCGGCTCGTCAGCTGCGTTGCTCATGATCACTCTCCGTTTGGTTCGTCGGTACCGGCGATGTCGTGCAGAGACGCGCTATCGTGGCGGATCCGGCACGCCGGCGTCGCCCGCGGCGGCGGCAGGTTCGTCTGAGGTCGCGACGCTCGGCGGCGCGGTCGAAGCGCGCACTACGAGCTCGAACGGGAGATGGTCGCCGCCCGGAGCGGCGCCGCTTTGGTCACGTTTGAGCAGGTGCCACGCCGAGAGGCCGAGCGCCCGGGCCGGCACGTGGATCGTGGTGAGCGGGGGGTCGCAGTGGGCCGACATCACGACGTCGTCGAACCCCACCACACTCACGTCGAAGGGTATGCGGCGGCCGTGCTCGCGCAGCGCGGAGATCGCGCCGAAGGCGACCTCGTCGGTGGCCGCGAAGACGGCCGTGAACGACGCACCCAGGGCGACGAGCCGGTCGATCGCCTGCGAGCCTCCTTCGAGGGTGAGTGGGGTCTGGATCACCAGCCGCTTGTCGAGCGGCGCGCCCACGTGCATGAGGGCGGCGCCGTAGCCGGCGTAGCGGTCCTGCACCGTGGTGGAGTTGAGGGGACCCCCGAGAAAGGCGATGCGCCGGTGGCCGAGCTCGACCAGGTGCGAGACGGCGCACTCGGCCGCCGCCACGTCGTCGACGGCCACGTGCGGAATGTCGAGCTCGTAGCGGCCCACGGCCACGACCGGCACACCCTGTTCGCGCAGCCGCTGCACGGCCTGCGCCACCGGCAGGGTCGCGGCCGGGTCTCGCAGCTGCCCGCCGATGAGCACCACGCCCGTCGGTTTCTGGCTGAGCAGCATGGTGAGGTAAGCCTTGAGCTTGCCCGCGTCACGGTCGTCGTTGCCGACCAGCACCACCAGGCCGTCGGCGACCGCGGCGTCCTGCAGGCCGCGCACGACGACGCTGAAGAACGGGTCGGTGATGTCGTGCACGATCGCCCCGACGATCTCGCTGCGGCCGGTGACCAGGGCGCGGGCGGCGGAGTTGGTGACGTAGTTCAAGGCCCGGGCGGCTTCTTCGACGCGCGCCCGAGCCCGATCGCTCACGGGATACGACGAACCGGACAGGACGCGCGAGGCGGTCCCCGGCGAGACTCCGGCGAGGCGCGCGACGTCGCGGATCGAGACGCCGTGCTGCCGGGGAGCGGCGGCTTTGCGGGCACGCCCCGGCCGCCGCGACCGGGGATGTTGCCCGTCGGGCGCGCCCGCAAGGGCGTCCTCGCGCGGATCGCTCATCGCTGCACCCTCGCCGACGCGCCCTGCACCAGAGCGGCGACTTCGGCCAGCGTCGCCATCGACGAGTCGCCGGGCGTTGTCATGGCCAGGGCTCCGTGTGCGGCGCCGTATTCGAGCGCCAGCTGCAGGTCGAAGCCCGAAAGCAGGCCGTAGATCAGCCCCGAGGCAAAGGAGTCGCCGCCGCCCACCCGATCGAGGATCTCGAGTCCCGGACGCAACGCCGAACGGTAAAGGGCGCCGTCGGCCCAGCACACGGCGCTCCAGTCGTTGCGGCTGGCCGAGACGCACGGCGCGCAGGCGTCGTCGCCACCACGCGGATGTTCGGGATAGGCGGCGCCGACGCGCTCGCATCATCTGCGCCGAAGCGCTCGGGTCGAGCGACCGCAAGGTTCTGGTCGACGCCCGCGACCTCGAAGCCGAGCGCCGCGCCAAAGTCTTCTTCGTTGCCGAGCATCACGTCGACGAGCGGCGCCACGGCGCGGTTGACCTCGCGGGCGCGCTCCTGGCCGCCGATCGACTCGCCAGAGCGAAGGCCGGTAGTTCAGGTCGTAGGAGACGATCGTGCCGTGGCGCCGGGCGGCCGCCATCGCCTCGGTCACCACGTCCGCGGTGCGCTCGCCCAGCGCCGCGAAGATGCCGCCGCAGTGAAACCAGCGGGCGCCCTCCGCGCGAAGATCGCGTCCCAGTCGACGTCGCCCGGGCGCAGCTGCGACACGGCGGTGTGGCCGCGGTCGGAACAGCCGACGGCGCCGCGCACGCCAAAGCCCCGCTCGGTGAAGTTGAGACCGTTGCGCACGGCGCGGCCCACCCCGTCGTACGGCACCCAGCGGACGTGGCTCTGGTCGACGCCGCCCCGCAGGATGAGCTCTTCGACGAGATGGCCGACGGGGTTGTCGGCGAGCGCACTGACGAGGGCCGTGCGCAGACCGAAGCAGCGCCGCAGGCCGCGCGCCACGTTGTACTCGCCGCCGCCCTCGCAGACCTCGAAGGAGCGCGTCGTTGAGATCCGCCCATCGCCGGGGTCGAGGCGCAGCATGACCTCGCCGAGGGCCACGAGGTCCCAGCGACAGCCGTCGGGGACGCGGATCTCAAGGATGCTCATGGTCTCCCCCCGATCGGCTCCTGGACACCCGCCGGACGGGCCGCGCAGGCGATCTCGCGCGCCTCCGCGGCGAGTCTGCGTATGGTGTCGAACGCCCCCGCGGCGATCAGGTCCTTCTTGACCATCCAGCTGCCGCCGCAGGCGACGACCTGCTCGACCGCGAGATAGGCTGCCAGATTGTCGGGACCGATCCCGCCGGTGGGCACGAACCGCACGCCGCCGAACGGCGCGGCCAGCGCCCTGAGATAGCCGACACCACCGGCCGCTTCGGCGGGAAACAGCTTGACCAGCGACAGCCCCCGCGCCAGCGCCATGCCGACCTCGGTCGCGGTGCACACACCCGGCATGATCGGCACGGCGCGTTCGAGGGCGAAGTCGACCACCGCGGGATCGAAGCCGGGCGCCACGATGAAGCGCGCGCCCGCGGCCAGCGCCGCCTCGGCCTGAGCCACGTTCAGGACCGTGCCCGCGCCCACGCGCACCTCCGGGACGGAGGTGGCGATCGCCTCGATCGCCTGCGCCGCGAACGACGTGCGGAAGGTGATCTCGGCGCAGGGCAGGCCGGCATCGGCCAGGGCGCGAGCGAGGGGTACGGCGTCCTGCACCCGGGGAATCTCGACGACCGGGATGACCCGCAGCGAAGCGACGAACAGCTCGAACTCGCGAAGCGCCGCGCCCCCTCCGGGCGCACTCTTCGCACTCCCCTGCGCAACACCGTCCGCAACCACCAAGACCCTCCCGGCAGCTTCTTGTCTCGTCAAGTCCAGCACAGCGCGCGCCGAAAGGCAAACGATTTATACGACTATCCCCAAAAGGTCACGATGCCGGTGGCTCGAAGCACTCCCGGCCGGCGCCCCGCGACGACCGGGGCGAGCGTGCCGCCGGCCCGAATCCTGCTTGCCCCTGACCCCCACGGGCAATGATCAGCAGTGCAGGGCGATGGCGGCGAGCATGCCGCCGGTCGACGAACCAGGCAGGAGGGACACGATGAGTGACGAGCATCTCCCCGGTGTCTATGTGAAGTTCCGCAACGACTACCCGGCCGTGGCCGCGGCGCTGGACGGTCTGGGTGAGGCCGCCGACGCGGCGGGACCGCTGGACGAACGCACGGCGCGCCTCGTGAAGCTCGGCCTGGCGATCGGCGGGGCCGCCGAAGGATCGGTGCGTTCCAACGCGAGAAAGGCTCTGGCCGCGGGCGCGACCACCCAGGAGATCCGTCACGTCGCCCTCTTGGCGGTCACGACCTGTGGGTTCCCGGCGGCCATCGCCGGCATGGGCTGGGTCGACGAGGTGCTCGCCGATGCGGTCTGATGCGCGCCGGGCACCGGGCGCCGTGAGCGCAACCGTCCTGCCGGCGCGACGCCGCAGCCGTGAACGCGGGCCTTGCGCGCCGTCGGCCGCTTTGTAAGATTTGACTCGGATGCGTTCAAGTCCGCCCGCCGGCGGACCCTGAGTCGACTCCAGCGAGGCCGGCGCCATCGACCCGAGCGAGTTTCATGACCCCAGAGCCGGGCAGGTCGTCACCTGCCCGGAGGGGTACGCGGCTTTCGTGCCGGCGCCCCTGCCGCCGAAGCTGACGTACGGCGGCGAGCTCGTCGTTGCGCTGTCGCGCGCCGACGCCGCGCTCGGCGAGCTGTCGGGCGTCGGCGGCGAGCTGCCCGACCCGCAGCTGCTCGACGCCCCCTTCAAGCGCCAGGAGGCGCTGTGTTCGTCGCGCATCGAGGGCGCCCGGGTGAGCCTCTCCGACCTTCTGCTCGACCAGGTCGGCGCCGCGCCCGCGGTCGTGCCGCGCGACCACCTGCGCGAGGTGCGCAGCTGCATCGCGACGCTGCGCCACGGGGTCGAACGGCTCGAGCAGGCGCCCCTGTCGCTCGCCCTCGTGCGCGAGCTGCACGCGCATCTGCTGCGCGGCGAGATCGGCGGGGCCCGCACGCCGGGCGAGTTCAGGACCTCGCAGAGCTGGCTGGGCCCTCCCGGCGCGACGCTGGCCACGGCGACCTACGTTGCCCCGCCGGTGAGCGAGATGCTCGCGGCGCTCGAGGCCTGGGATGGCTTTCTGGCCGAACGCGGCGCGCTGCCCGACCTGCTGCAGTGCGCCATGCTGCACGCGCAGTTCGAGACCATCCACCCCTTCGTCGGGGGCAACGGCCGGCTCGGCCGGCTGCTCATCACGCTCTTCCTGATCGACCGCCGGCGCCTGACGCGTCCCCTGCTGTACCTCTCAGCCTACTTCGAGGGCCACCGCGACGAGTACTACCGGCGTCTGCAGCGCGTGCGGACCCACGGCGAGTGGGAGCCCTGGCTGCTGTTCTTCCTGACGGGCGTGCGCCAGACGGCCGAACGCGGCACGCGACAGGCGCACGCGCTCGTCTCGCTCCACAGGCAGTTCCGCTCCCAGCTGAAGGGCCACGCGCTCGCACTGGCCAACGAGTCGTTTCGCACTCCCTGCCTGACGGTCCCCCAGGCCGAGCGCACGCTGGGAGTCACGAACCCCACGGCGCGCCGGGCGGTCCGCGAGCTGCTCGCCAGGGGGCTGCTCGAGGAGTACGGCGAGAAACGCTGGCCGCGCGTCTATCTGGCGCGTCCGGTGCTCGAGGCCGTGCTGCATCCGCTCGAAGACCTGCGGCGCCCGGTGCAGGGCGCCGCGCCCGGCGCCGTGCTCAAGTCGGGTCCGGGCCGGCGGCCGGCGCCGACGAGGCGCGCCGACCGCATCATGGCCGAAGCCATGGCCATCGTCGACGCGGCGCGCGAGCAGGGCGTGCAGCTGCGCCTCACCGGCGGTCTCGCCGTGCGCCGCTACTGCACCGACCTCGACTTCATGGACCGCGAGTACTCCGACATCGACGTCGTCGGCCTCTCGTCACAGTACAAGGAGCTGCACCAGGTCTTCTCCGGGCTCGGCTACGCCGAGAACCGCTACGTCACGCAGGCGACCGACGCCGGACAGCTGCAGTTCGTCAAGACCGAGACGCTCGCCGCGCCGCGCGAGCAAGCCGGCGAGAAGCCGCCCGAAGCCCCGCTCGTCGACCACGTCGACATCTTCATGGACGTGATGAGGATGGACCACGACGTCGACGTCGGCGAGCGGCTCGACATCGACGACTACGCCGTCTCGCCGGTCGACGCCCTGACCGCCAAGCTGCAGATCGGCAAGATCAACCAGAAGGACGTGCACGACGTCATCGCGCTCCTCAAGGACGTGCCCCTGCACGACACCGACGGGGCGGCCGCGATCGACGTCGCCCACCTCGCCGAGGTCTGCTCGCACGACTGGGGCCTGTTCCACGACATCGCCACGAACCTCGACGTCGTCCTGGCCATGATCGACGACTACGGCCTTTCCAGAGCAGACCTCGACAGGGTCTGCGAGCGCCTCGCGGCGATCAAGGAGTCGATCGCGGAGGCCAGCAAGCCGATCGGCTGGCGCCTGCGCGCTCGCGTCGGCGAGCGCGTGGCGTGGCGCCGTGAAGTCGAAGACACCGAAGGCACGCAGCTGATCGCCCCTGAATGGGACTGGCGGCGCGACCTCGGCTAGAGACGAGCCGTCAGGCGGCCTTGCGCTCCTCCTCTGAGTCGGTCTCGTTCGCGGCGCCGGAGAGCCGCGGCGGCTCGCCCGTCGACACTGCAGCGGCCTGCTCCCGCCGATCGGCGACGATCGCGTAGACGACGCCGGCGACGATCAGCGCCAGGATCGCCGAACCCAGGATGACGAACCCGACGCCCGTGCCGCCGCCGCCGTGAAACGCGAGAGATGCGCCGCGTGGCGCGCCGTGAACGTGAATCACGGCGGCGTGCGCGACGGACTGGCCCAGCGTGAGCACGACCACGCCCGCAGACAGAAGGGCCGCGGGCACCACTCGCTTCAACAGATGGGATGTCATGGTCCCACCTCGATTCCCTTTGAGCTTCCCGGCACGTAGCCGGCTGTTCCTACCATACCCACGAAACGGGTGCCGGGAATCGGTCGATCCGCAGCCCGTTCGTGTGGCGTGCGGCGCGCTCGTGCAGGAGCTGAAGAAGGTGTAGGTTCGTGGCGTCGCCGGCGCCCGCCGTTGCGACGGCGGGTCGAACTTTCGTCACGGGAGCTGGAGCGCATGGTCGGACACATCGCCGCGGTCGAGGGGCAGCCGCTCAGCGGCGAGGGCATCGAGAAGGTCGTCAAGCGCCTGCTCGTCGGGCCCCACGACGGCTGGCACGGCTGGGCTCTGCGGCTCTTCGAACTGGAGCCCGCGGGCCACACGCCGCGTCACACGCATCCCTGGCCGCACATCAACTACGTCACCCAGGGACGCGGCACGCTGCACCTGAACGGCGCCGACCACTCGGTCGACGCAGGCTCCTTCGCCTTCGTGCCCGCCGGCGCGACGCATCAGTTCAGCAACGCCGGCGACGACACCTTCGCCTTTCTGTGCATCGTGCCAGAAGAAGGGGAGAGCTGAGCCGGCCGCTCACCCGGCGCAGCGCGGACGACGCGCTCCCGGATGCTCGACAGCCCGAGTCAGAGAAACTCGTAGAGCGGGAAGCGCTCCAGCAGGTCGAGCACCTCCTGGCGGATCTCGGCAAGGACGGCCTGCTCTCCCCTGGCCGCCAGCGCGCGCAGGATCAGGCGCCCGGTCTGGCGCATCTCGACTTCGGTAAAGCCCCTCGTGCTGACCGCCGGCGAGCCGACGCGCAGGCCGCTGGCCACGGCCATGGGGCCCTCTTCGAAGGGCACCACGTTGCGGTTGGCCGTGATGTTGACCGACTCCAGCAGCTGCTGGCACTCCAGGCCGTTCAGTCCGGCGCCGCGCAGGTCGACCAGGGCGAGGTGCACGTCGGTGCCGCCCGTCACCAGCCGCAGCCCGCCGTCGGCGAGCTCCTCGGCCAGCGCCGCCGCATTGGCGACGATCTGCCGCTGCAGCCGCCGGAACTCCTCGCTGCGGGCGATGCGCAGGCACACGGCCTTGGCCGCCACGACGTGCGCGAGGGGACCTCCCTGCATGCCCGGGAACACGGCCCGGTCGATGGCGCGCGCGAACTCCTGACGGCACATGATGAGGCCCGCTCGAGGCCCGGTGAGTGTCTTGTGGGTGGTCGAGGTGACCACGTCGCAGTAAGGCACGGGATTGGGGTGCAGCCCGGCTGCGACGAGACCGGCGACATGGGCGATGTCGGCCAGCAGCAGAGCGCCGACCTCGTCGGCGATCTCGCGGAAGGCGGCGAAATCGATGGTGCGCGGGTAGGAGCTGTAACCGCAGATGATCAGCTTGGGCCGGTGTTTCAGGGCCAGCTCGCGGACCTCGTCGTAGTCGATCGTCTCGGTGTCGCGCCGCACGTGGTAGGCGACGGCGTTGTAGATCACGCCGGAGAGGTTCAGCGGCAGGCCGTGCGTGAGGTGGCCGCCGTGAGCGAGCTCCATGCCCAGCAACGTATCGCCCGGCTCGAGCAGCGCGAAGAGCGCCGCCAGGTTCGCCGAGGAACCCGAGTGCGGCTGCACGTTGGCGTGCTCGGCGCCGAACAGCTCCTTGGCGCGGTCGATGGCCAGCTGCTCGACGGCGTCGATGACATCGCAGCCGCCGTAGTACCGCGCGCCCGGGTAGCCTTCGGCGTACTTGTTGGTGAGCACTGAGCCGGTGGCTTCGAGGACGGCGCGGCTGGCGAAGTTCTCGGAGGCGATGAGCTCGAGCGTCTCCTGCTGGCGGCGCAGCTCAGCGCGCAGCAGCTCGTTGAGCTCGGGATCGAGCTCGTAGAGAGGCTCCCGGCGCCACTCCTTGCTTACGGGGTTCACGCGAGCGCCTCCTCGTGGCAGTGTCTGGGAGAACCCGGCCGCCGCCGATGCGCGGCTCGGCCGCTGCTCATCTTACCAGAGCGGTGCGCCGCGCATGCGCCTGCCCGCTCAGGGGATGCGGGAGCCGCGTGGCGCAGCGCCGCCTCTAGCGGCCTCGGCCCAGTCCCCCTTCGAGGACGTTCGCGTCGATCGCGGGAAAGCTCGCTGCGGCCGAAGCCGCCGGCGCGGCCTCGTCGGCCGCGGCGTCGCGCGTGTTGCGGATGCGCCGCAGGGCAAAGCCCGCCCACAGCGCGACCAGCAGGGTCGCGACGCCGCCGACACCCAGCGCGAAACGCGGGCCGTAGCGGCCGGCGAGAAAGCCGATCAAGGGCGCGCCGACCGGGGTCGAGCCCAGAAAGACGACGGCCCACAGCGCCATGACGCGGCCACGCATGGCGTGACTCGAGTTGAGCTGTAGCAGCGAGTTGGCCGTGGCGATGAACATGATGCTGGCGGCGCCCATCGCCACCAGCAGGAGGAGGCAGACCGGCAGGGTCGGCGCCGCCGCCACGGCGAGAATGAACACGCCGAAGGCGAGGCTGACGGCCACCAGCAGCCGATGACTCGGCCGCTGCCGCGCGGCAATGGTCAGACCACCGGCCAGGGCGCCGATCCCCATGGCGACCGTCAGGGCGCTATAGGTGCCGGCACCACGATGAAACACGTCGTGGGCAAAGAGTGGCAGGAGCACGCTGAAGTTGTAGGCAAGGGTACCCATGACAGCCATCATGAGCAGCGGCACGCGCAGTTCCCAGGCCTGCCAGGCGTAGCGCAACCCGGCCCGGATCTGGCCCTTGGCGCGACTCACCGGTGGGCTGCGATGGAGCTCGGAGGGTCGCATCGCAGAGAGCGCCCCGATCACCGCCGCAAAGGAGACCGCGTTGGCCAGGAAGGCCCATGATAATCCCACAGTGGCGATCAGAATACCGGCGAGCGCCGGGCCGACGATGCGCGACACGTTGACGATGATGCTGTTCAAGCTGACAGCGTTGGTGAGGTCATCGGGGCCGGCCATCTCCATGACGAAGCTCTGGCGCGAGGGGTTGTCGAAAACGTTGATGAAGCCCATGAGCGACGCCAACGCCCAGACCATCCAGATGCGCACGGAGCCGCTGGCGACGAGCACCCAGAGAGCGGTCGCCTGCACCGTGAAGGCCGTCTGGGTGAGGAGCACTACCTTGCGCTTGTCGAAGCGGTCGGCCACCAGGCCGCCGATGGTCCCGAACAGGAGCACCGGCGCGAACTGTAGCGCCGCCGTTACGCCCAGATCGAAGGCGCTGTGGGTGAGTTCGAGGACCAGCCAATACTGGGCCACCGACTGCATCCAGGTGCCGCATTGGGAGACGGTCTGACCGATGAACCAGAGGCGGTAGTTGCGCGTTCGCAGCGAGCTGAACATGCGCACCAGAAAGACGGGGCCGCGGCGTCCGTTCTGAGATCCGAGGCGCCCGCCGTCCGACCCGAGGCGCTCGCCGTCCGACCCGAGGGGCTCGCCGTTGTTGTGCGCGGCGTCGCTCAACGATCGTCGTCGAGCAGGCGCTCGAGAACCGGCAGCGCTTCGTGCACAACGGCGAGCTCTGACTCATCGAGCCTGTGGAGACGCTTGGCCAGATACGCCGTCTTACGCGTGCGGGTACGCTGCACCGTGCGCTTGCCGTCCGCCGTCAGGCTGACGCGGGCGATGCGCCGGTCGGCCGGATCTGCCTCGCGTCGCACGAGACCGCGTTCCTCGAGCAGAGTCACCATGCGCGTCACGCTGGGCGGCGTGACGCGTTCGCAGGCGGCCAGCCGGCCCAGGGTGATCGGTCCCTGCAGCTCGATGGTCACAAGGGCCGAGGTCAGCGAAGGGCTCAAGTCGCCGGGCGTCTGACTGCGCAGCCGGCGAGCCAGCCGGTTCAGCACGAGGCGCAGGCGCGCCGCGAGCTCGGGGTCGTCGAGCCGGGTGTCGGCGGCGGCGGTTGCCGGGTTGGTCGTGGGGTCGGACGTGTCCATCATGTGCCTGATAGTTTACCATGCTAATTACTAATGTAAACGATCGTGCGTGGTATCGTGGGAATCGGGTGGTGACCACGGCGCCGCGCGGAGGAAGCCGTGAACCTTGACATGCGCTACGAGGCCGGATGCTTTCGGCTCGACGACTTCATCGTCTCCGTTCTCGCGTTCGACCGCCGCGAGTGCGGGCCCAACTCGTCGCTTTCGTACGTCGTCGCGACCACGCCGCGCGGCAACGTCGTTCTTCGGTCTGACGACCGTACGCCCAGAATGCACCTTGCCGGGCTGGTTCGCGAGATCACGTCCGCCCGACGATGGCTGTTTCTCCCGTTCTGCGTGTTCGGCGACGATGTCGTGCGCTGCGCCGACGGTGCGAAGATCGAGCGCCGCGCCAGGCGCGACAGAAACGACGGCAGCTGGATCGGGCGCGCCGGGGCCGGCGACTGCGTCGGATTCATCGTGGGGCTGGACGACGACGCCATCGTCGTGCGGCCGGCGTTCAACCAGTGGGTCGGCGGCGGCGACTGCGCGATCGTGGTCGCCGACGGTCTGGGAGGGCTGGAGCGGCCCCTGACGGCCTTCGTCGAGAGCTTCGCTCGCCGTCATCCCGCACGGTAGCGAGGTGATCGTCGGCGAGCGGGCACGCGCGCGCTCAGCCCGCGCTCAGCCCGACCTGCCGCGAGTCGCACACGATGCCGATGTCGCAACACGCCGCGACTTCAACGGCTCGCCGGATGTCCTAGCGGATGTCCTGGGACAGGCTGGCGGTGCCGTCGCTGGGCGCGGCTCGGTCAGTGATCCTTAGGGGTCACCGATCCCCGGGGAAAGGCCGGGGGAAGACGTTTGAGAACAAGCGGGACGAGTCGCCGAGCGGTCAATCCCACTTCAGGAACATCGGCGTGAAAAAGCAGCCCATGGTGACCACGAGCGCGAGTGCGATGGCGATTCTGCTGTAAAGCAGGGTCTTCATATTCAGCCTCTCTCTCTTGGGCGTGTGTCTGCAGGGTCTGAGCGTGATCGTCAGCAGCCCCACTTCTTGAACGCGCCGCTCGCGAGAGCGAGCGAAACGACAAACGCTACGAGCGCGAGTCGCGGGTATCTGCCTCTAGGCAGTCTCATTGGACCTCCCTCCTCCCTCCTGGTCAGCGATCCCCACCTGATCGACCCTCGCGTCCGCGGCCGGACAGGCGCACGCTGAACGCGACAGGTCCCAGTGTCAGGAGATATCGGCAGTGCGGCTCTCAGACTTCACTTCGCGACGGCGCCCGCGCGGACTCGGTTGGGCTGCCCAGGCGCCTGAGCGACGAGATCCATACCGGCCTGACAACACTTCTCGGCGGAATCCAGACGAGGTCGCGCCGCTCGCCGGCGTGTCCCTCCTCCTGCGCGTCCCGGCAGCCGGCGCGCCCGAAGCGGCCCGTGACACCGCTGCCGGCGTGTGGCGCGTGACGAGCCTCAGCCGTCGTAGAGGCACACCCGATCGCGGCCCTGGCGCTTGGCCAGGTACAGCGCCTTGTCGGCGGCGGTCAGCAGCACCGCCGCGGCGTGCGCGGTCGTGGACGCGTCGTCTCCCGCCGCATCCATGCCGACGGGAGCCGCGGGGTCGGCGGCGTCTGCGATGCCGGCCACGCCGATGCTTATCGTGATGTGCTCTTCGCGACGCCCGGGATACCCTTCGAACAGGTGCGCGCCGACCGCCGCGCGGATGCGTTCGGCGGCGGCGATCGCGGCGCCGACGTCTTCGTCACCCGCCGGGGTCAGCGGCATCACCACGACGAACTCATCGCCGCCGTAGCGGGCGACGACGTCAACCTCCTGTCTGGTCTCACACGAAAGGATGGCCGCCAGCTCCTGCAGCAGCTTGTCGCCGAGCGTGTGTCCGAAGGTGTCGTTGAAGCGCTTGAAGTCGTCGAGGTCCATCATGAGCGCCGACAGGTCCTGCCCGTAGCGGCGGGCCTTGGCGACTTCCTGGCGCAGGCGCTCTTCGAGGTGGCGGCGGTTGTACAGGCCCGTGAGGTCGTCGGTCACCGCCTGCTCTTCCAGCCGCTTGATCGTGCGCGCGTTGACGATGGCGATCGCCGCCTGGTCGGCGATCGCCTGCAGCACGCGCACGTCGTCGTCGCTGAAGTGCCGCATGCCGCGCGACTCACCGACATCGATGAGGCCGACGAGCTGCCCGCGGTAGGCCATCGGCACGGTGAGGTCGGCGAGCTCGCCCCAGACGTCCAGCTCCGCGGCGCCGGCCACGCTGAGCGCCGGGTCGTCACGGTAGAGCGTGACCGGCCGGAGCTCGGTGGCGGCGACCTGCATGTCGGCGAACGTGTCGGCGTCGTAGACGGTCCCGACCCAGTTCGACGCGTCGAGATCGAGCTCGGGGAGCTGGTAGAAGGCGGCAACGACGAACTGGTCGTTGCCGGGCCTCACCTCATAGATGTCGCACCAGGCCACGTTCATGCACTCTGTCGTCAGCCGCGTGATCTTGGCCAGGGCCTGGTCGATGTCGGTCTCGGCGGAGATGACCGCGCTCGTGTCGAGCAGCACGCGGTATTGCTCGACCAGATCCTCGAGCATCGCGACCCGGGCGGCCGCCGCGTCCCCGGCGACAGCTCCCGCCGACGCCGCCCGGTTGCCAGGCCGACCGTCCTTGTTCGTGCCGTCCACTCCGCTTCTCCTTGTCCCGGTAACGTTACGCCGGCAGCGGCCATGCGGAAAGCGCGCCAAGCGCGCGTCGGGCGACCGGCGCGTGCGCTTGAACACCGCCCAGCTGGGTACCATGTGTCTCGAGGGGTTTCTGCGAATGCGTACCATGCCCCTCGCGCGCCGTCGTCGCGTGTCGTTGCACCCTCGAGCCACGCGAGCCGGCGATGCTGGGCGGGCCCCATTGGGCGGTCGGAGCGTCGGTCAACAAGGGGGCGGCAGTGAAGCGGGCCGGCGAGGGCAAGGGGGCCGGGACCGGAGCGGCGTCCCCCATGGATGTCGCGTTCTGGGCTCGCGCGGTCGAGGACTCACCGCAATTCATCTTCGTGCTCGACCGCGAGCGCACGATCGTGGCCGTCAGCCGCGCTCTGGCCCAGGCCTTGGGTCGTGAGCCGCACGACATGGTCGGGCGCCGCTGCTACGAGCTCATGCACGCGCAGGGCGTCGTGCCCGACGAGTGTCCCCTGAGAGAGCTCCTCGCCGACGAAGGGTGCCATCACGCCGAGGTGCACAGCGACGCGCTCGGCGGCGACTTCTTCGTTAGCGTGACGCCGCTGCCCGACGCCCAGAGCAACGTCGTGGGTACCCTTCACACCGCCTACGACATCACCAGGCGCCGGCGTATCGAGACCCAGCTGCGCGAGAGCGAGGCGCGCTACCGCAGCGTTGTCGAGAACGTTCCCCTCGGCATGTTCCAGTCCACGCCCGAGGACCGGCTCGTGTACGTGAATCTGGCCTTCGCGACGATGTTCGGCTACGAGTCACCTGCCGAGGCGATCGAGGACGTGAACCGGAGGGGCATCGCCGAGACCATCTACGAAGACCCGGCCCGGCGCCAGAAGGTCGTGCGAGACGTCCGTGCCGCGAGCGGTGGCTGGATGGTCGTCGAGAGCCGCTACGTCCGCAAGGACGGCAGCGTCTTCGATGCTGTCGAGCACTTCTGCGCGCGACGCGAGCTCTCCAGCGGCGCGATGTTCCTGTTCGGTTTCGTGCAGGACGTGACCGAGCAGCAGCAGGCGGCGAAAGCCGCCGAACGATCCGCCAGGCTGCTGAGCCACGGGGAGCGCCTGGCCCACCTGGGAAGCTGGGAGTGGGATCTGGCCAGCGGCATGAACACGGTCTCCGAAGAGTGGCAGCGGATCCACGGCCTGGTGGGCGACAGGCCGTCGAACGACGAGATCACGCTCACCTGTCACGAAGACGATCGCGAAGCGGTGCAGGCGGCGGTCGACGAAGCCGCCGCCGGAGGACTCTACCGCGTCGATCATCGCATCGTGCGTCCCGACTCAGGCGAGGTCCGCTACCTGACGACCTATGGCGTCCCGGTCCTCGACGCGCAAGGTCGCCTCGAGACCGTGCTGGGCGCATCCCTCGACGTCACTGAGCGAGTTCAGGCCGACCAGGCCCTTCGCGAGCGCGAGTCACGGCTGCAGAGCGCGCTCGGCGACACCGTCGCCGCTCTGGGGGCGACGGTCGCGATGCGCGACCCCTACACCGCGGGGCACGAGCGCCGCGTCGCCGAGCTCGCCTGCCTGATCGCCGAGCGCCTGGGGTGGACCAGCCTGGCGATCGAGACGGTGCGCACGGCGGCGCTGGTGCACGACGTCGGCAAGATCGCCGTGCCGGCCGAGATCCTCGCCAAGCCCGCCCTCCTCACGGAAGTCGAGTTCGACCTCGTGAAGGTTCACCCCCAGGCCGCCTACGACATCCTTGCGCCGATCGACTTCGACGCACCGATCGCGGAGATCGTCCTGCAACATCACGAACGGCTCGACGGCTCCGGGTACCCGCGGGGTCTCACGGAAGCGCAGATCCTGCCCGAAGCCAGGGTGCTGGCCGTCGCCGACGTCGCGGAGGCGATGATCAGCCACCGCCCCTACCGGGCGGCGCGCCCGCTCGCGGAAGCGATGGCGGAACTGGCCGACGGCGCCGGGACGCGCTACGACGACGCCGACTGCCGCCTGTGCCGCGCGCTGTTCGAAGAAGAAGGCTTCACGCTGCCCGACTGAGCGCGCGTCGGCGCCCGCGGCGAGCTCTGCCCGGCGTTTGCGGCGTTGGCGGCGTTGGCGGCGTTGGCGGCGTTGGCGGAGCGCGAGGGCCAGCCGAGGCGGCCGGGGTCTCCCCAAGCCGACTCCAGGCCGGTTCGTCCTCTCAAACCCGGATGTCGCGGCGCTCGAACAGGACGAGCGCCACCGCCAGGAGAGCGGCCGACGTGGCGAGCAGGACCGCCACCCCCACGGCGTCGAGACCCTGCCCAAGAGGCGCCGCGCCGCCCGAGTAATGAAACAGCGACAGAAAGCGATACGGCCGGATGGCGGAGTTCATCTGGGCCAAGGTGTTCAGCAGGTACATCGCCACCCCCACGCCGGCGCCGGCCGCGATGCCGACCTGTCGCTGCCCGGTGGCGCCGCCTACGGCGAAGGTCAGGCTGCCGACCGCCAGGCCGAGCAGCGTCAGGCGCAGCAGCGCTTCCGCGAGCGTGCCCGCGGCCACCGGCGTCCCGGCGATTCTCGTGGCCACCAGCAGCGCCAGCCAGAAGGCCAGGCCGAGGACGCCGACGATCACGATCATCGCGGCGTACTTCTGCAGCACGAGCCGGCGACGGCCGACCGTGTGGGCCAGCAGGAGGCTCAGCGTGCCGTTCTCTTCCTCGCCGGCCAGGGCGCGGGCGGCGATCGAGACGGCGAAGGCGATGAACACGATGGGCGCGAGCCACGAGAGCAACTCCGTGTTCACGTAGCCGACCGGCGACGAGAAGTCGCCGTGCGGCCCGAGGAAGGCGGCGCGCACCGCCGACGGCAGGCTGTCGATGTAGCCCTGCAGCTGACCGGCGCTGTGCCGGATGCTCGGGTAGATCGAGATCAGCAGGGCTACATAGAAGGCCACGCCGATCGCCCACGTGACCAGGGGCCGCGCCTGATCGCGCAGGCTCTTGAAGAAGGCGTTACGCAACATGGCCGCCTCCTGCGGTGTCGGCGTAGAAGGTCATGAAGACGTCCTCCAGGTCGGGCAGGCGGCTCGTCAAGTCGAGCACCGGGAACTGCCCTATCTTCTTGATGGCCGCATCGAGTGGTCCGGCGACCGTGAGTCGCAGCGTGGTGGCGTCCTTGCCGTCGACGGAGACCTGCGTGACGCCGGGGACGCCCTCAAAAGCCGAGGGCGGGACCGCCGCGGCGAACACGACCTCGATCTCGCGCACCGCCCGGCCCGTGAGGCTCGAGACATCTTCGAGGGCGATCAACCCCCCCTCGCGAATGAAGGCCGCGCGGTCGCAGACGCGCTGCACCTCGGGCAGCACGTGGGAGGAGAGAAAGACGGTCTGTCCCGCGTCGCGCGCCTCGTCGATGAGAGCGTAGAACTCGTGCTGCACGAGCGGGTCGAGGCCCGACGTCGGCTCGTCCAGGATGAGCAGCTCGGGGCGGTGCATGAAGGCCGAGATGAGGCCGAGCTTGCGTTTGTTGCCGCTCGACAGGTCGGCCACCTTCTTGTCGAGGTCGCAGTCGAGCCGCTCGCTGAGCTCGTCCACCTGGCGCCACTCGACGCCGCCGCGCAGGTTGGCGAGGTAGCGCAGCGTCTCGCGTCCGGTGAGCGTGGGATAGAGGCTGAGCTCGCCCGGCAGGTAGCCACAACGCGCCTGGATCGCCAGGGTGTCGCGGTGGCTGTCACGGCCCAGGACGAGCGCCCGGCCGGCCGTCGGCCGGATGAGGTCGAGCAACACGCGGATCGTGGTCGTCTTGCCCGCTCCGTTGGGGCCCAGGAAGCCGAAGACCTCGCCCGGCCGGACCTCGAGGTCGAGCGCCACGATGCCGCGACTCCTGCCGTAGTTCTTGGTCAGCTTCTCGGTGAGGATCGCGGCCGTCATCGTTCTCCTTCCGGGACCGGTCTCACCGGCCGTACCACTGGCTCAAGATCGCCCGGTCGACTACCGTGAGTGACCCCTCAGGCAGACCCAGAAGCCGCTCGAAGGCTTCGCCGTAAGCGGCGAGCGTTCGCTCGACCACTGCCGGCGAAACCTGGTCGGCCTGGCGGGCCACATACAGCTCGACCGCCGTCTCGTTGGCTCCCTGGATGAGCGACGAAAGAACGCGCGCCACATCATCGTCGCCGGCGCGCGCCGTGAACAGGCCCTCGTCTCTGCCCTGGCGCACGATCGCGGCCAGCAGCGGCGCGAGGCGCATCGCCATGCCCCGCCGGACCTTGTCGCGCACGATCGCGTTCTCGTCCGAGAGCCAGACCGAAAGGAGCGCCGACACGAGCTCCGTGCGCTGCGCCTTCCAGCGGGCGAGGCCGGCGAAGACGCCCTCGAGCTTCTCGAGGGCGGGCAGATTGGGATCGGCCACGAGCGGCGCCAGGGTCGCCGCGGCGCCGTCCACCATGCGCTCCACGACGGCTTCGAGGAGGGCCCCTTTCGAGTCGAAGTAGTGGTAGAAGGCGCCTCTCGAGGCCCCGAGCTCGTCCAGGACGTCCTGGACGCTCATCTGCTCATAGCCCTTCGCCTGAATATGGCGCTGCGCGACGTCGACGAAGCTCTCTCGTCGAAGGGCATGAGCCTCAAGGTCGAGCGTACGCGACATGTGACCTCGTCTGGAACATAGACCGACTGTCGGTCTAATAATACACCCTGCGTCTCGCGCGCTCATCCGTGCGCCTGTGACTATAAGGAATCCTCATTTGCTTCATAAGATTGGTCGCTTTACACTGCCGCGATCAGGTAAACCGGCCGCCGGGTCGCCGGGAACTTCAGCAGCGAGGAGCAGAGATGAACGTCGCCACGACGCCCGAGGAGATTCACCACCTCGTGAACGAGCTGAACTTCGCGCAGAAGGTCGAGCGCTCGCTCGACCTGATCCGCGACGCCTACCACGAGCACGGCGACGGGCTGGTCGTGGCCAACAGCCTCGGCAAGGACTCCGTGGCGGTCTGGGACCTCGCCAAGCGGGTCAGTCCCGGCATTCGGGCCTTCGTCGTCACTACCCGGTACAAGCCCGCGGCGACCAGGCAGTTCATGGTCGAGACGGTGGCCCGATACCCGGAGACGCGCGTCTTCGCCAACGACGTCGAGATCCCCGAGGGGCTGTACGCGAGCGATCCCGACCAGTGCTGCGACCTGCTCAAGGTGCAGCCGGTGCGCCGGGCGATCGAGGAGATGGGCGTGACCTGCTGGGTGACCGGCCTGCGCTGCACCGAAGGCCGCACGCGCACCGACTATCTCGAGCTCGAGGAGCGCGACGAAGGGCTGCTCAAGCTCAATCCGATCCTCCCCTGGCACGAGCGCGAGGTGTGGCAGTACATCGCCCTCTACCAGGTGCCCGTCAATCCCCTCTACGCGAAAGGCTACCGGTCGCTGGGTTGCGAGCCCTGCACGCGCATAACGACCGGGGCCAACGAACGCGACGGACGCTGGATCGGCACGAGCAAATGCGGCGGGGAATGCGGCATCCACACCCGTCCGCTGAAGGCCTCCGTCACGGCATGAGCGCGACGCCGGGACTGCCGGCGCAGGCGCCCGTGACGCCCGTGGCGCCCGAGGCGCCCGGTGCGCCGGCAGTCGTCTCACCGCCATCGTGGGCACGGCCCGCGGTGTCGTTCGCAAAGCGCCACGTCTGGTGGGTGGCCGGCGCGGCCTGGGCCGTGGCGTCCGTGGTGGTCTACGGTCTCGCCGGCGCTCACCTCAATCCGTACCTCTCCCTGACCGGGTTGCTGATCGGCTTTCTGGTCGGCCTGACAGGCATGGGCGGCGGGGCTCTGATGACCCCGATCCTGGTCTTCTTCTTCGGGTTCAAGCCCACGCTCGCGGTGGGCACCGACGTGACCTACGGAGCGATCACCAAGACGTTCGGCGCATGGCGGCACTGGCGCCTCGGATCGGTGGACCTCCCGCTCGTCCTGTACCTGGCGCTGGGCAGCGTGCCGAGCACCCTGGTCGGCGTGGGCCTGGTCCACTACCTGCAGACCAACTACGGCGCCCAGCTCGACTCGATCCTGTACCGGGCGATCGGCGTCGCGCTCGTGATCGTGGGGGTGACGCTCGTGGCGCGCTCGGTCGTAAGGGTCGACGCGACTCATCGCCGCGAGAACATCGCGCTCTCGACACGCCGCAAGGTCTTCACCGTGATGCTCGGCGCGGCGACGGGTTTCGTCGTAGGCCTTACTTCGGTCGGCAGCGGGACCTTCCTCGGCATGTTCCTGCTGACCGCGTATCCGCTGGCGACCAGCCGGGTCGTGGGCACCGACGTCTTCCAGGCGGCGATCCTTCTGTACGCGACGGCGATAGCGCAGGCCAGCATCGGCAACGTCAACCTGTGGATGGTGGCCGCTCTGCTCGTCGGCTCGATCCCCGGCATCATCGCCGGGTCGCACCTGACGATCCGCACGCCTACCCGCGCGCTGCGTCTGTGCCTCGCCGCGGTGCTCTTGGTGAGCGGCTTCGTGATGTACGGAAAGGCGTAGCGAGCAGCGCAGCTCTGTGCTTCACGCCCGAGCCCAGAGCGCCAGCGCGGGCGCCGCCCGGCGCAAAGCCCGCCAGGCCTCGAAGCCGCCGGCGAGGGTGGAGAGCGGCCGCCAGATCTCGCGCGCCGGCGTGTCGAGCACGACGCGCAGAACGGCAAACGGCCTTCCCGCCGCCGCCGGCGCCAACCACGCCGACTCCATGTCGACGCCCACAACGCCCTCGCCGGCCAGCACCGCGCGCCGCGCGCCGTAGACGAGATGGTCGACAGACGCCATGGGCCCGACGTGCACGCGCTCTATCCCCAGCGCCGCGAGTGCCGCAACGACCGGTCCACTCTCGCAACTGACGATGCCCTCTGGCCCGCGCACCTCGCTGGCGACCACCACATCGCCGGCACGCAGACCCCCGCCGACCGCGCCGCAGAACCCGGCGACCGCGACCGCAGCGGCCGGGATGCGCGCGGCCACCAACGCCGCAGCCCGGGCTCGAGCGGCGCCCATGCCGGAGCGCAGCACCAGCGCTTCGGGAAGACCGCGCCGCACGGCGGCGCGCTCGATCCGCAGCGGTGCGATGACGAGCAGGCGAGCGTGCCGGGTGTTCACGTCAGATGCGGTCGAGCCGGAAGCGAGGCTGGTCACGTGAGATACGGTCGAGCCGGAAGGGAGGCTGGAACGGACGATCATTCGTCGGTCAGCTGGTCGGCGCGAACGGCGCGGCCGGCGCCGGTCGCCGCGTCGACCTCCCGGTGAGCGACGTCGCGCAGAGCGTCGTCTACGGAGACGCTCACGGCAAGGCCGTCGGCCCTCGCGGCGACGAAGACCACTTCGCGCACGACGGCGCCGGTGGCGGCTTCGACGGCGACCGCGTAAGCGGCGCCCTGCGGCGCGTAGCGCTCGCGCAACACGCCGCCGTCGGCGCCGCGGTCGGTCTTGTAGTCGACGACCACCCACTCCTGCCCGTCGCGATACAGCAGGTCGACGGCGCCGCTCACGACGATGTCGTCGACGAGCGCCCCGATGGGCAGCTCGCGGTGGACGGCGGTGGGATCGGCGGCTGCCGCGGCGGCGGCGGCGCGGACCGGCGCCGCGCGCCAGCAGGCGCCGGCGAGCGCCGCCGCTTCGTCGGCCAGGTCGGGACGCCCCAGCTCGCGCGCCGCGCCCTCGGCGAGACGCGCGATCGACGTCTCGTCGTGCAGATCGCACAGCTCCATGACGCGGTGGACTGCCGACCCGAGCGCCAGCGCGCGGGCCCGGCCGGGCGGCGCGCCCGGCCCGCCGGCGCGGACCTGGTCGTCGACGTGCTCGAGGCCGCTCGGGCTGGTGGCTCGCGCGGGACGCGCGGCGCGCGTCAGCAGCTCGGACCGCGCGGCGATCCAGGCGTCGCGGGCCGCGACCATGGTCGCGGCGTCCGGCGTCGCGTCGTGGCGAACGTCGCTCAGCGGCGGCTCGGTCGGAGGAAGCACCAGCACATCGCCGGCGTCGTACTCCTCGGTGATGACGGCCGCCGCCGGGACGGCGCCGGCGATGGGCGCCAGAAGTGCGCCGGCAGGGCCGCCGGCGATGGGCCCGAGCACGGCGCCCGCGGCAATCTCGTCCGACGACGTGGTCAGCCTGCCGAAGTTCGTCACTATGAGACGGTCGCGGGCCCTCGTGGCGGCGACGTAGAGCAGCCGCCGCATCTCGCTTTCGCCCATGACCTTCTCGCGCTCCTTGAGCTCCAGGTACCGCTGCGGCTCGAGATCGCGCGCGACCGCCCCGGGCAGCTCGGCCTTGAGCTTGATGGCAAGGCGACGGTTGTCGCGGTCGACGATCGGCTCGCCGCCTGCCCTGCCTCCGCTCGATCGCGCCCCACCGACGAGCACGACGACGGGGAACTCGAGGCCCTTGGCCTTGTGGATGGTGAGCAGATGGACCACGTCCGCGTCATCGTCGACCTGCGACTCCTGCTCGCCGGCGGCGTCGCCGGCCTCGGCGGCCCACGCCAGGAAGGCGCCGAGGCCGCCTCCGCCGGCGTCCACGAAGGCTCGCGCGCGCTCGATGAGCTTCTCGAGGTTGGCGATCGCCTGGGACGCCCCGGAGCCGGTCGCGGCCAGGAGCTCCGGAGCGTGGGTGAGACGCGCCAGCTCGGCGAGCAGCTCGTGGGGTTCGCTGTCGGCGCGACGCGCATGCAGGTCGCGCAGAACGCCGAAGGCGGCGGCGATCGCGTCGTGACCGGCCGGCCGCGCCGCGGCGAACAGATCAAAGCGTCCACCCGCGGCCCAGAACAGGAACAGGTCGTCGTCGCTGAAGCCGAACAGCGACGAGTGCAGGGCGCCGTACAGGGCCGGACCGTCGCTGGGGTCGTCCACCGCCCGCAGGCAGAGCAGGGCGTCGTCGACCTCGCGACGCTTGAAATAGGCCTTGCCGCCCTCTACCCGGTAGGGCACCCCGGCCTCGCGCAGCGCCTGTTCGTAGGTCTCCAGGCCGGTGGTCGCGCGGAACAGCAGGGCGACGTCGCCCCAGCGGAGCGGGCGCAGACGTTCGGAGTCGCCGGCCGCGTCGCGGTCACCGGCCTGCGCACGCTCAGGCGCATCGCGGTCCTGGACCTGCCAGCGCTCGGCGTCGTCGCCGTGCATGCGGGCGAGCAACCCGGCCACCGCGCGCGCCTCGTCGCGACGGGCGGCGTCGGCCTCGCCGGCTTCGCTGCCATAGGGCCGTCCGAGCAGGACGGAGACTCTTCGCCCGCCGGCCGGCGGGCGCCACGCTGCGACGCGCATGTAGCCAGGCTGGCGGCCTTCCTCCTGGTCGTCCTGAAACACACGGGAGAAGACAGGGTTGACCCAGTCGACCAGGCTGGGTGTCGTGCGGAAGTTCTGCCAGATGTTGAGAACGACCCCCGTGTCTTTGGGCTGCCCGAGGATGCGTCCCTTCACTTGGTCGTACAGCGCGATGTCGGCGCGGCGGAAGCGGTAGATGGACTGCTTCGGGTCGCCTACGACGAACAGCTTGCCGGGCTTGAGGACGGCTTCGTGCCAGTCAACGCGCCAGAGGTTCGCGCTCGCTCAGGAAGAAGACGATCTCGGACTGCAGCGGGTCGGTGTCCTGGAACTCGTCGACCAGCAGGTAGTCGAACCGAGCCTGCAGTGCGCGCCGCGCGTCGCGGTCGTCACGCGAGCAGATCGCGCAGGCGGCCGAGGAGGTCGGTGAAGTCGAGCCGGCCCTCCTTGAGCTGCTCGGCGCCGGCCCAGCGCGAGAACGAGTCGGCGACGGCCACGGCAAGACCGGTCAGGTACGCGGCGTATCGCTCGCGCGGGGCGGCGATCGCCGCGACGAGGGCCTGATAGCGCACCTGCAGCTCCTCTTTGCCGCCCCGGGTCGCGTCCCAGTTTCCCTTGGCGCCGCCGGGCGCCGTCTTGTTGGTCTTCGTGGGAAGGTCGAAGAGCGCCGCCGCGAGCTGGTCGAGGTCGCGGACGCCGAACGACTCGTCGAGGAGTTCCGTACAGGCATCGACGAGCTTGACGGCGGCGACGTAGCCGTTGTCGTCTGGATTGAGACAGGCCTTGACACAGAAGTCGCGCAGGCGGCGGAGCGGCTCGGTGAGCTCCGGCAGGTCGGCGGCAAGGTCGGGCGCGTCCGTGGGTCGCCCAACGGGATCGATGTCGTAGCGTTCGCCGAACACGCCCCGCGGACCGGCCGCCAGCCCACGCACGTCATCGAGCTTCACGCCGGCGCGCAGCAGGCGCGCGAGCCAGCGCCGCGCGTCGGCCTGGCCGACGTCGGACTGACTGGAGTCATCCCGGCGCGCACCGGCTTCACGCACGTCGGCCCGGCCGTCGTCGGCTTCGTCCGCCTCGCCGCCGGCCAGCCCGGTCAGCCATTCGTCCCACAAGCGCCCGCGCTCGATCTCGGAGCCCAGCGCGTCGAGCTGCTCGAACGCCGGATCGACGCGGGCCTCGACCGGGAACTCGCGCAGCAGGCGAGCGGCAAAGCCGTGGATGGTGCCGATGGGGGCGTCGTCGAGCGCGTCGAGGGCGTCGAGGGCGGTCTGGATGGCAGTCGTGCCTTGAGGATCTTTGGGCGTGGCGACGCGTTGTTCGAGCTCCTCACGGATGCGTTGCCGCAGCTCGCCGGCAGCCTTTTCGGTGAAGGTGATCGCCGCCACCCGGCGCACGTCGCGAGCGGCGAACACGCAGTTGACGTACCTGTTGACGAGCACACTCGTCTTGCCGGTGCCGGCGCTGGCTTCGAGCAAGAAGGTGGTGCCGAGGTCGTCTTCAACCCTGGCGCGCTCTTTGTGATCGACGGCAACCCGTTTGGGCCGGTCCACGTCGCGGCCGTCGCGCTCAGGAGGCATCGTCGTTCCCCTCGTCCGACCTGTCTCCCTTTGGCCCGGAGCCCTGGAGATCGCGGACCGGCTCGAGAGCCTCATGCCGGCGCTTGCGGTCGCGAGCCCATTCGGAGACACCACAGGCGTAGCTCACGTCGCAGTAGTCGCAGCGACCGCGGGCCGTCCGCGGGAACATGCCGGCGTCGACCAGCTCGGCGGCGGCGCGGACGAGGTCGCGCAGGCGCGCGGTCGCCGTCTCCTCGTCCTGCTGCAGCGGCAAATCCTCGAAGCCGCCGCGGCGAGTGATCGAGCGGTACAGGCTGGCGACGGCGGCGTAGCCGCCGTCGCCAGCCTGGCGCACGGCGAGCTGGTAGACCGGGCAGCTGCACGCTCAGGCCGTCCTTGATCCGGCTTCTCTCGGTGTTGCCGGCGCCCGTCTTGTAGTCGATCACGCAGGCGCCGGCCGGCGTGGCGTCGAGGCGGTCGAGACGGCCAGCGAAGCGCACCCGGCGCTCATCGCCCAGCTCAAGGACCACCGGCCGACCTTGCGACTCCCCGAAGCGCCACTCCACGCCCACTGGGCGCCAGTCGTCGTAAGCAAAGACCGGGTCGAGGCGCACCGACTCCAGAAGGTCTTCGCGCAGCGTCTCGCGGCGGACGTCCCACGACAGGGCCGCGCCCGTGACGCCGCGCCGTTCGGCCTCGGCGCAGCACGACTCCCACGCAACGCTGATCGCGTTCAGGGCACCGCCGAGCGGCAGGCTCTTCGGCGATCACGCGTTCATAGACCTGGTAGAGGATCTTGTGCGCCAGAGTGCCGAACTCGCGGGCGTCCATCTCGAGGGTGTCGTTCGGCTCCTGGGGGGCGTCGAGTCCCAGGACGTCGCGCAGCAGAAAGGCAAACGGGCAGTCGATGTAGCGCTCGAGGCGCGTGGGATGCATCTCGGCGGCAAACGGATGCCGCGCCGCCAGCGCGGCCCGGGCTTCGCCGCCGAGCAGCCCATCCCACGCGCCCGGCTCGGGGCTGCGCGCGGCCTGCCAGGCACTACGGCGGCGCTCGGCGGCGCCGGTGTCGTTGAGCACCGCCGACAGGTACGCGGCCGCCGCCGAGGCGCGCGCCGCCGAACGACCGCCACGCTCCGAGAGGCTGAGCAGCGCCGCCGTGTCGCGTTCCCGCGCGTCGACCCACACGCCGCCGTCGGTGAACGCGGGCACGCCACCGCCGAGTTTTCGCCAGATCGGCTGCAGCGGCTTGCCACTCAGAAACGCCTCGAGTCCGACGGGCCGGCCGGCCGCCAGCGAGGCGAGCCTCAGCAGCAGGCGCGACGGCAGGCGCGGCCGCCCGGTCGCAGCGTCGGTGCGCGGTGCGAGCAGCACGAGCCGGTCGCGGGCCGCCTCGCAGGCGAAGGCGAACAGCAGCAGCGTCTCGTCGGCGCGCTCCTTGGCGAGCGGCAGCCGCACCTGCAGCGCCTCGGCGACCCGCCGGCGCTCGTCGTCGCCGAGGATCGGGTCAGGGCGGCCACGGGCGGGAAAGCCGCCCTCGGCCAAGCCTGTGAACACCACCGTGCTGAAGCTCAGACCGCGCAGCTCGAGCGGCGTGAGCACCGCGACGCCGTCGCGCCCCACCCGGCCGGACGGCACGGGCCTGTCCGACAGGAGCTCGCGAAGCGTGGCCGCCGCTTCTTTGACGTCGACCTCTTCGTCGACGACCGCCAGACCTCGCAGACCCCCGGCGGCGTCTCGCGCGCCGTCGCACTCGGAAGGTTCGAACAACGCGTCCAGGACCGCCGCCAGCGCGTCGGCCCAGGTCGCCCAGGCGGCGCGCGCCGGGAGGCCGCCGCAGGCGCGCGCCAGCGCGCCGGCGGCGGCCTCGAGACCGCGCGCCGCGGCAAGGCGCGAGCTCACCGCCTCGAGCTTCTCGTCTGTCTCGTCGTCGTCTCCCTCGGGTGCGGGCGCGCGAGACTCGAGATCGGCCAGCCGGCACTCGAGACCCCGCCGGCGACGGCCGAGTCGCTCCGTCCACTGCCCGAGATCGCTCACCACCCCGGCCTGCCGCGCTTCGTCAAGCCACAAAGCCATCGCGACGGGCGACTCTTCGATGTGGCGAAGCGGAGCCGCCGTCAACAGATCGACCACAGCTCGCCGGGCGAACGGCTCGCCGGCCGGCGGCGCCAGGCAGTCGGCCAGACGCAGGAGCAGCCGCGGCCCCGGCGACCGGTCCGCCCGGCGGCAGGCGACCGGCAGACCGGCGGCCACAAGGGCGGCGGCGACGCGCTCGACATCGTCGCCGCGGGGCACGACGATCGCGCAGTCCCACAGCGCGGCGCCACTCTCGGCGGCGGCGATGACGGCACGCAGGGCCTCGCGGGCCTCGGCGCGTTCGTCGCTCACGGAAGCGACCGCGAGAGTCGTGTCGCCGACGAATGTCAACGGCGCGGCGAGCAGCGCGGCGGACAGTGGACCAGTCGACTCGCCGGTCGTCGGGCCGTGCGCTTCGCCGGGCGGCGCGCCGGGCGGCGCCCCGAGCAGTGGGCCCGGCGGTGCGTCGGTCGCCGCCGCGCGGACTCGCCAGACGGCGGCGATCCGGTCGCGGTCGGTGCGCGTCTCTGGGGCGGCGAAGCGCTGCTCCGCGAGGCCGGCCGCACGAGCCGCGCCCAGCGTGGCGTCGTTCAGTCTTGCCGCCTCCCGCGGGAGGGGCTCCAGCAGGTCGGCGCCGGCGGCGAGCAGCGCGACGATCAGCTTCTGCTGTACCTCGTTCAGGTCGTAGATGCCGTAGACGATGGCCTTGCCGAGCGACCGGCAGCCTGGCACAGCCAGCGCCGCCGCCTCGAAGAGCGCCGCTCCGTCGAGCAGGCCGCGTGACTCGAGCTCGCGGCAGTAGGCGCGGTAGAGACGGGCGAGGTCGTGGGCCTTGGCGGCAGCGCGGTCGCCGACCGACCCTCCCGCCGTCGGGACCGCCTCGGCCCAGGGCGCCTCCGGCCCAACGCCGGCCTCGCGCAGGTCGGCGAAGGTCGCCGCCAGCGCCTGGGCGAAGTGAGGCAGCTCGCTGGCGGTCCCGAAGTACTCGAGCCGGTCCGCTTGCTCCCGGATGAGGCGCCGCAGAAACCGCTCGCGGGCGAGGCCCGCGAGCGTGGCCGGCGGCGCCCCCCCGGCCTGGGCGGCCAGGTCGCCGGCCAGCCGCGTCAGGGTCACCACCCTCACGTTGGCCAGCGCGTGCAGCCGGCGCACGAGAAGGTCGCCGACTCGCGTACGCACGGCCGCCGAGCCGACGACGATCGTGAGTGGCGCCAGAGGGCGGCCCCGCCGGAGCTCGAGGACGCGCTCGCAGAGCGCGTCCTCGAGCTCCGGGAAACGGCCGCTGAGGTGCAGCCCCACGGGTGACTGGCTGGCGTCGGTCATGGTCGTGGCGAGCGTATCACGCGGCTCCGACGGAGCGGCCGACGCCGGTTCCCGCCGAGGAGATCATCGCGCCGGACAGTCGGCGAGAGGCGAGGGCGGTTTGCCGCAGGGCCGCCCTGCGTCCGGGGTCGTCGTCACCCCTGCGGGTTCACGCGGCTCCCGGGGTGACGGCCGCGAGCGGAGCGCTCGCGGTCGATCAGCGCGGGCAGAGAAGCTCGACCTTCGCCAGGAGCGTCTTGGGAATGATCGGCTTCTCCATGAACTCCTGGACCGGCAGCCATCCCGGGTCGCGGTCGCGGTTGGAGAAGCTTCCTACGTAGATCCCCGCCTGGTTGACGGCGGAGAGCATGATGATCGGCACGCGGCTCGTGCGCTCGTCGGACTTGAGGGCGCGGGCCAGGTCGAATCCGGCCCCGGAATCGCCGGGGAGCATCACGTCGAGGATGACGAGGTCGGCGCCGAACTCGGCGACGTTGGCGACGACGTTCGTGTCGTCGTTCTGGGCCCTGACCTCGTAGCCGGCGCTCTCGAGGACGATCGAGACCGACTCGACGATGTCCTGGTCGTCGTCGACGACGTACACTCGCTTCACAACGCACCCCCGCTCGTGGTGTTGGGCTTCACTCACCTGATATTACGGCCGCCGCCGGTCGGCAACAAGACACGTTGGGAGGCGACACACTCCCCGGTCGGACGACCGGCGGGGTGAGTGCGCCTGCCTCACGGGTCGAGCGCCGCATCAGAACTCCTGGGGCAGCGTCTTGATCTGGGCCGCCGTGAACACCGGGCCGTCCTTGCACACGTACACCGAGCCGATGTTGCAGCGCCCGCACTTGCCCAGGCCGCATTTCATGCGGTTCTCGAGCGTGGTGAAGATGGCGTCGTCGGCAAAGCCGAGGCGCTCGAGCACGGGCAGCGTGAGCTTGACCACGATCGGCGGCCCGCAGAGCACCGCCACGGCGTTGTCGGGGCTCGGCGCGGCTTGCTCGACGACCGGCGTGACGTAGCCGACCTCGCCGCTCCAGTCTGGCGTTTCGCCGCCCGGGTCGACGGTGACGATGAGGCGCACGTCGGCGCGCGCCGCCCAGTCGTCGAGCTCGCGCTTGTAGACCAGGTCGGCCACGCTGCGCGCCCCGTAGACGATCGTCACGTCGCCGTAGCGGTCGCGCAGGTCGAGCACGTTCCAGATGACGCAGCGCACCGGCGCGAGGCCGATGCCGCCGGCGATGAAAACGAGGTTGCGGCCCTCCCACTCCCCGACCGGAAACACGTTGCCGTACGGCCCGCGAAAGCCGAGCACGTCGCCGACGTCGACCTCGCGCAGGCTGCCCGTCACCTTGCCGGCCGCCTTGAAGGTGCACTCGATGTAGCCCGTCCGGGTCGGCGGGCTGGCGATGCAGAAGGTCGACTCGCCGGCGCCGAACACGGAGTACTCGCCGAACTGGCCGGCGCGGAAGGAGAAGCCGGCGGCCTTCGCCGCGTCCGTGAAGCGCAGCCGGTAGGTGCGCGTGTCGGGCGTCTCGTCGGTGATCTCCTCGACGACCACGAGGTCGGGCTGATAGATGGTGCCGGCCGGCTGGTGGATGGTGCCGGCCGGCGGCGCCTGGGTGTCGATCTGGGCTTGGCGTGTCGGGGTCATGAGGCGTCCCCGGCGGCGCGAGCATCGATCGCGGTCAGGATCTCGGCCAGGTCCTGACCGGTGGGACAGGCGCGCGAGCAGCGGCCGCAACCCGTGCAGAGCACCTCGCCGAACTTGAGCGGGTAGGTGACGAATTTGTGTTCGACGCGCTGGCGGAAGCGCGCGTTCTGGTCGGCCCGCGGGTTGTGGCCCGAGGCGTGGAGGGTGAACACGCAGGTCTGGCAGGTGTCCCAGTTGCGCCGGCGCACGCCGCGGCCCACGCTCTCGGGCTCGTCGACGATGTCGAAGCAGTGACAGGTGGGACAGACCGACGCGCACACGCCGCAGCCGTTGCAGCGCGGACCGAGGGACGCCCAGAAGGGATCGTCGAAGTGGTGGTCGAGCCAGTCGCGCAGGCGGCCGTGGTCGACCCGCAGGTTGGCCGCGACGCGCTCCCGCGCCGCCGCGCGAAAGTCTTCGGCCTGGGCGCCGAGCGCCGCGCCGGCGTCGGCGGGAAGGTCGGCGAACGCCTCGCGGTGCGCGGCGACGAAGGCCTCGCCTTTGTCGGTGAAGGCCTCCACGAGGTAGCCGCCGTCGACGGGCGTCAGCCGGCCGTCCGAGCCCTTGCGGGCGGCCGGTTCCAGGAACACCGCGCCGCAGAAGCACGAGTCGTCTTCGACACCGCAGGCCAGACTGAAGACGGTGGTCGCCGCGCGCCGCGCGTTCCACAGCTCATCGGCGTAGTCCCAGTTCATGACCTTGTCGACGATCGGCAGGGCGGCGGCGTCGCAGGGTCGCGCGCCGAGCACGACCCGGTCGGCGAAGACCGTCGGGGCGGGGGTGAGCTCGACCTCGCCGGCGGTGCGCCGCCACGAGAACAGCACCTCGGTCGGCGGCAGAAAGAACTGCTTGAGGGAGAGGCGCGGCAGCCGCTCGCCAAGGGCGAGCTCGGCCGCGTCCGACACCGTGCGGTACTCGGTCTCGCGCGCGGCGCCGGTCGCGCCGGCGGCGCGGCCGGCATCGCCGGCCCACGCCGGCGCCACCGCCGGCGTGCCGGCGGCGGCGAGCCGCTCGACCAGCAGGCCGAGGGCTGCGGCGGTCAGGAAGCGAGGATCGCCCCGCGCGGCCGGCGTGTCGGTCGCGGCGGCGGTCGCGTCTGAAGTGTCACTCATTTGATGAAGTCCTGGGTGTCGTCGGTGGCGTAGGCGCCGATGGGCGCCGGCACCGCCGGGTCCTCGGAGACGGTGTAGCCGTAGAGCTCGTGCACGACCTGCTGGAGCTTGCGGTTGATGAGAGCCAGGGGAATGCCGACCGGGCAGGCGCGCTCGCACTCGCCGCAGCCGACGCAGCGGCCGGCGAGGTGCTGGGCGCGCGTCAGGTGCCAGGCGAAGTTGCCGCGCGCATGGGGCGAGGTCTCGATCCACTGCGGCTCGGTCTTCTCGACGATGCAGCGCTCGCAGTAGCACAGCGGGCAGGCCTGGCGGCAGGCGTAGCACTGCGTGCAGCGCGAGAGCTCCCTGGTCCAGAAGGCGAAGCGCTCGTCGGGGCTCAGGGCGTCGAGTGCGGCGACGCGTTCGTCGAGGGTCGCCGTAACCGGCGGCTCGGGGCGGGCCTCGCCGACCAGCACGTCGACCGATCCGGGTTCGCGCACGTCGCAGCCGAAGCAGCGTGACGACACGGTGTCGGCGGTGAGCTCGGGCGGTTCGGGCGCCGACGGCTCGCCGGCGACGCCGCCGCAGCGCACGCCGATGAGAACGACGCCGTCGCGCTCGATCTGCGTCTCGCGCAGCAGCCCCGCGACCGCCTTGGCGTCGCAGCCCTTGACCACGACGGCGGCCTTGCCGAGACCGGCGACCTGGGAGCGGCGCGGGTTCAAGAAGGTGGCCAGGTTGTGCACGCAGCGCGTGTCGAAGATGAGGCGCTCGCAGTCGGCGGCGCTGGTCACGAAGACCGGGCGCACGCCGCGGCGGCCCTGCTCCCAGCCGATCACGACTCGTACGTCGCCCTCGTCGAGCAGGCGCCGGGCGGTGTCTTGCAGCTCGGTCACGACG
Organism: uncultured Actinomycetes bacterium; assembly: GCA_963751565.1. Lineage (GTDB taxonomy): Bacteria > Actinomycetota > Thermoleophilia > UBA2241 > UBA2241 > Bog-752. The sequence goes on from CAVVVA010000005.1 coordinate 788,072, forward strand.
CGCCCCCGCTCCGTGAGGCCGGTGCAGTGGCGCTCTCGGCGCTCGCCCCCGAGGCCGTCTCGAAGCCAGCGAACGGGTCGTCGGCCGGCGAAGCCGCGCCGACGAGGCCGTGGTAGGAGTCGAACGGGCCGAGGCCGCGCACGCGCGCGACGGTCTCGTTGACGACTTCGGCCCACTTGCCGCCCTCGGAGGCCGACACCCACGAGAAGGTGACGCGCCCGGGCTCGATGCCCAGGAACGACAGCAGCTCGCGGAACACGCCGAAGCGCCGCCGGGCGTGGTAGTTGCCGGCGGTGTAGTGGCAGTCGGCCGGGTGGCAGCCGCTGACGATCACGCCGTCGGCGCCGCGCTCGAAGGCCTTGACGATGAACAGGGGGTCGATGCGGCCGGTGCAGGGCAGGCGGATGATGCGCACGTTGCTCGCCATGTGCAGGCGGCTCGTGCCGGCGAGGTCGGCGCCGGTGTAGGTGCACCAGTTGCACACGAAGGCCGTGATGCGCGGTTCGAAGTCCTCGGCCATCGGCCAGTCACCACCCCGCCAGGGCGTTGATCTCGGCGTAGACCTGGTCGTCGGTGAAGTTGGCCAGCTCGACGCTCTTGGACGGACAGACGGCGACGCAGGTGCCGCAGCCCTGGCAGACGCCCGGGTTGACGTAGGCGACGTGGCCGCAGACGCGACCGTCGACATCGCAGACGTCGCGATGCTCGATCGCGCCGTAGGGGCAGACGCGCTCGCAGTTGAAGCAGCCGATGCAGGTGCGCTCGTTGACCATGGCGACCGACGGGTCGCGTTCGAGCTCGTCGGCGCTGAACAGGCCGAGCACCTTGGCGGCCGTGGCGCTGGCCATGGCCACCGACTCGGGGATGTCGCGCGGCGCCTGGCAGGCGCCGGCCAGGAAGACGCCGGCGGTGTTGGTCTCGACCGGGCGCAGCTTGGGGTGGGCTTCGTTGAAGAAGCCGTCCTGGTCGTAGCTCACCGAGAGCTTCTGGGCGAGCTCGCTGATGCCGGGCTGCGGCCGCACCGCGGTGGCCAGCACGACCATGTCGGCGTCGATCGACGACCTGGCGCGTTGCTGAGCGTGTCGTAGCCCCAGACCTTGACCTTGTCGCCGTCGCGGAAGATGCGGCTGACGCGCCCGCGGACGTACTCGGCGCCGTCTTCTTCGATCGCCCGCCGCGAGAACTCGTCGTAGCCCTTGCCGGCGGCGCGGATGTCCATGTAGAAGACCACGGCGCTGGCCGTCGTGCACCTTGTGCTTGTAGAGCATGGCGTGCTTGGCCGTGTACATGCAGCAGATCTTGGAGCAGTACGGGATGCCCTTCTCGGGGTCGCGCGAGCCGACGCAGGTGACGAAGACGACCGTCTTGGGCTCCTTGCCGTCGGAGGGCCGCAGGATCTCGCCGCCGGTGGGGCCCGAGGCGCTCGCCAGCCGCTCGAACTGCAGGCCGTCGATCACGTCGGGCACCTCGCCGTAGCCGTACTCGCCGTAGCCTGAGAGGCCTTCGGGCTGCTCGCGGCCGATGTCGTAGAGCTGAAAACCGGTCGCCACGACGATCGCGCCGACCTCCTCGGTCGACGAAGGTGTCTTCGCTGGTCGTAGTCGATGGCGCCCTTCAGACAGGCCTCCTGGCACTTGCCGCAGGCGTCTTTGGCCAGACCCTTGCGGCGGCCCTTGAAGAGCGTGCAGTTGTCGCGGTCGAGCACCGGGATGTTGGGCACGGCCTGGGGGAAGGGCACGTAGATCGCCGTGCGCTTGCCCAGGCCGGCGTCGAACTCGCTCGGGATCTTGCGGCTCGGGCAGGCCGCCTGGCAGTCGCCGCAGCCGTTGCACAGATCCTCGTCGACCGAGCGCGCCTTCTTGCGGATCTTCACCTTGAAGTTGCCGATGTAGCCGTCGACCTTCTCGACCTCGCTCCAGGTGTGCAGCTTGATGCGCGGGTGCTGGTAGGCCTCGACCATGCGCGGCGTGAGGATGCACTGCGAGCAGTCCAGCGTGGGGAAGGTCTCGGAGAGCTGGCTCATGTGGCCGCCGATCGAGGCGTCCTTCTCGACCAGCACGACCTCGTGGCCGCCGTCGGCGATGTCGAGCGCGGCCTGGATGCCGGCGATGCCGCCGCCGATCACCAGAGCGCGCTTGGTCACCGGGATGCGGATCGTCTCGAGCGGCTTGTTGCGCTTGACCTTCTCGACGATCGTGCGGCCGATGTCGATGGCCTTGGCGGTCGCCTGCGTCGCGGTCTTCGTGGATCCAGGAGCAGTGCTCGCGGATGTTGGCCATCTCGCAGAGAACGGGTTGAGGCCGGCCTGCGAAGCCGCCCGGCGGAAGGTCTTCTCGTGCATGTGCGGCGAGCAGGCGCCGACCACGACGCCGGTGAGGTCGTTGCTCCGTGATGGCCTTCTTGATGAGCTGCTGGCCGGGGTCGGAGCACATGTACTTGTAGTCCTCGGCGTGGGCCACGCCGGGGTGCTCGCGCAGGGCGTCGGCGACCGCGCCGCAGTCGACCGTGCGGGCGATGTTCTCGCCGCAGTGGCAGACGAAGACGCCGATGCGGCTCACGACACACCCGCCTTGGCGTCGTCGCGGGCCGCCTTGGCGTCGCCCCTTGCCGCCTTGGCGTCGTCCTTGGCCGCCTTGGCCGCGTCGCGCTCGGCGGCCGCGACGGCCGCCTTGTCGGCCTCTTCTGCGAGGTGCGCGAAGAGCGGCTGCGTGTCGACGAAGTGTCGCTGGAGACCGAGCTTCTCGGGCGGCAGACCCAGGGCCAGCCCGACGAGCTGGGTGATGTAGAGCACCGGCATGGGCGGCTCGCCGCGCAGGCTCATGGCGCTCTGGCGAAAGTCGAGGTTGGCGTGGCACAGCGGGCAGGCCGCGAGAATGGCGTCGGCGCCGGCCCGGCGGGCGTCGTCGATGATCGCCCGGCTCAGGCGCAACACCGAACTGGTGCGCGACACAGAGAAGGCCCCGCCGCAACACTCGACGGCCATGTTCCAGCTCACGGGCCTGGCGCCGCAGGCGCGTATGACGTCGTCCATGCCGGTGGGCTGCTCGGTGTCGTCGAAGCCGGTGATCTCGGCCGGGCGCACCAGCAGGCAGCCCCAGTAGGCGGCGATGTTCAAGTGCTCGAGCGGGTTGCCTGCCCATCGACGACGTTCGAGCCGGGCGATGCGCTGTTCGATGGCAGGCGCCAGACCCTGGAGCAGCTCGACGATGCTGAGCACACGAACGGAGTTGGCGAAGGGACGGCCGAGCACCTCGGGGATCCTGGTGGCCAGGCCCGGCTCCTGGCGCGACCGCGTGCGCGGCGCCCGAAAGCCGGTTGTAGCAGGCTGCGCAAGGGGCGAGGACTTCGCTTGCCCCCTGGGCTTCGGCGAGCGCCAGGTTGCGGGCCGGCAGAGCGACGCCGAGCAGGTGGTCGGCGGCGTGAGCCGAGCTCGCCCCGCAGCAGCTCCAGTCGTCGATCTCGCGCAGCTCGATCTCGAGGTTCGCGGCCACCGCCCGCAGGCTCTCGTCGTACTCGCGCGAGGTGCCGTGCATGGAACATCCCGGGTAGTAGGCGAGCGTCATCGGGCGACCTCGCCGTCGCGACCGGAGTCGGCGCCGGCGCTCGCCTGTTCGCGCGCGCAGGCGGCCATGATGTTCCTGACCTCGGCGACTCCCCTGATGCGCTTGGGCAGCAGCGGCAGCTTGCCGCGCTCGAGCATGGCGGGCACGACCGCGACGTCTTGCAGCAGGGCGCCGCTGCGCAGCTTGTACTGCATGATCAGGCCGACCTCTGACAGACGGCCGGTCGAGCGGATCTGCGCGAGGAACGACTCGTGGAAGGCGCGGATGTTGCGTGGCGCGCGACCTGCGCCCTCGATGGCGGCGAGCTCGCGCAGCGCGTCGATCACGCGCGCGGGGTCGACGTCGTTGGGGCAGCGCGCGCTGCAGGTCTCGCAGGTCAGACACAGCCACAGCGACGGATCGTCGAAGAGGCGCTGCCGGTCGTCGGCCAAAGTGAGACGCATGATGTCGTGCGGCGGCAGCGTCATCTCGCCGCCCATCGGGCAGCCGGCCGAGCACTTGCCGCACTGGTAGCAGCGCGCCACGTTGATGGCGGTCGCGCGCCGAACGTACGCCTGGAGCGGCTCGCGAGGGCTCGCGGAGCTGCGATCGGTCGAGATGTTCGTGGCGCCTGCCTCTCGGTTCACGGAGGTTGCCGACGGTCCCGCTACGGGGCGACGAGCCGGCTCGCGCCGCTCGTCCCCCAAGAAAGAGCTACGTTCATAGTGTAAACGTGGCGGGCAATTCGGGCAATACTTGTCCGTTTTTCGACAGGCGTTGCGGCGGTCGAGGCGTTCGTCGCGCCCGCCCGGAACGTTTGGCTCGGTACGGCCGGCGGGAAGACCAGCGGCTCTGGGCGACGTTGTGCACCCTTCAGCCAACCAGTATGTTGACATGGGTCAGACAAGGTAGCTGCCGGCCCTCTGGGGCGCTATCCGGAGTCGCCCCGGCCAGGTAGATCCGCGAGGCACCCGAAAGGTCTGGAGACGCCACGGTGAGCACGCAGCCCACGCTCCGCTATCTCGACCCCCTGCGCGAGCACGGGACCCACAAGATCAACTCTGATGAGCGCGCCGTCCTGCGCACGGTCAACCAGAAGGTCGCCGCGAAGCCCTCTCTGAACGACGTCGTCGACTTTCTCTTCGAGGGAACGCGGTCGATCATCCCGTTCGATCGCATCGGTCTCGCCTTCGTTGAAGACGACGGGCATCGTATCGTTTCGCAGTACGCGCGAGCGGACTATCAGCCCCTGCTTCTCACGAGGGGCTACGCCGGGGATCTTCGCGGCAGCTCGCTGGAGCCCATGACCAAGACGGGAAAGTCGCGTATCATCGACGACCTTGTCGCCTACCTCGAAGCGCACCCCGGAAGTCAGTCGACACGACTCCTGGTCGGCGAGGGCGCACGGTCGAGCCTGACCTGCCCCTTGATCGTGGAAGGCCGAATTCTGGGGTTCCTCTTTCGCAGCTCCCGCCGGCCGAACACCTACACTTCGCGTCATGTCGAGCTGGAGTTGGCGATCTCCGAGCGGCTCAGCCAGGCCGCCGAAAAGGCGTGGCGGATCGAGCAGCTCACGGCCGCCAACCACGCGTACCTGGAGATGCTGGCGTTCGTCAGCCACGAGATAAAGAACCCCGTCGCCTCGATCGTCACCGACGCGCGCCTGCTCGCCGACGGGTACCTCGGAGCACTCACGCAGCCACAGAAAGACAAGCTGGAGAGGCTGATCGGCAAGGGCCAGTACCTCCTCGAGCTTGCTCAGGACTACCTCGATCTCGCACGGGTCGATGGCGGGCAGCTGGCGCTCGAGGCCGACCCCGAAGTCGACATAGTGGGCGAGGTGATCCTTCCGGCCATCGACATCGTGCGCAGTCAGATCGATCGGCGCAGCATGCACGTGGAGCTCGACCTGCCCGGCGAGACCGCCGCCGTCGAGTGCGACCCCAGCCTTCTGCGTATCGTCCTCGTCAACCTGCTGGGCAACGCGGTGAAATACGGCAACGAGTGCGGCGAGATCCGTGTCGGCGTCGTGCGCGAACCGTCGCGACTTGCCGTCTCGGTGTGGAACGAAGGTCAGGGCTTCTCCCCCGAAGACCGCGCTGGGCTCTTCCGGCGATTCTCTCGTCTGCGCTCGACCGCGGCCCAGAACAAGGGAACCGGAGTGGGACTGTACAGCGCCTGGCGGATCATCCAGCTGCATCACGGGCGGATTCGCGCCCGGTCGGAGCAGGGAGCCTGGGCCGAGTTCTCATTCGAGCTCTCCCAGCCACTCGGGATCGAGAATGGAACCGCCGCGCAGGCGGGGCATCACGACCCCGCCTGCCGGTAGCGGATCGCAGGAGACCGCAGGAGACCGCGGCCATGGGTTCGACCCCGACGCCGCCCTCCACAGCACAGACCGGCGGGGGCCTCGGGCCATGTTCTCAAGCGCGTCGCCACCGAGGACCTGGTGAAAAGCGATTCACGAGGTTCACGAGGGTTCCTCATTCCTCCACCCGCCGACCGCCGCCAAGCTCATCGACTACGTGCGCAGCGTGCAGGGAGGCGACGACGTCGAGTCGCTGACGCCCAGGGAACGCGGGGTCCTCAAGTTGATTGTCGAGGGCAACACGAACCAGGGTGTCGCCAAGATCCTCGGCTTGAGCAGAAAGACGGTTGAGAGTCACCGTGCCAACATCATGCGCAAGCTCGAAGTTCACGACGTGACCGATCTCGTGAAGTACGCCATCCGCAAGCGGCTGACCGCGCTCGACTGACCGGTGATGGTCTCGGGTGGGCGGACTGCCCGTGACGACGAAGACGGGGCAGCCGCTCGCGAGCAGGGTGAACCCGTGAGTCTCAGCCAGACGCTTCCGGTCGTTGGGTTGCTGAGCAGACAACATGACTTGTTGTTCTGTCGTAGTTGGCGATCCGCGCCAGTTGCAGGCAGTCCTGACTCTCTGCCGACCGCCGACCGACGTCCTGCGATGCAGCATCCGCGAGCGGCCTCAAGGGCATGTGACGAGATTGTGGACCTACGCCCTGGTCATGCGGGCTTCTCCCTGCTCTCGGAGCGACGCGTCTGTCGACGGCGAGGACGCGCTAGTCCAGAAAACTCCTCAGTCGCTCCGTGGCGCGGTAGCTCGTGAGCTTGGCGAGCGTCTTGACCTCGATCTGGCGGATGCGCTCGCGGGTGACGCCGAACTTCTGGCCGACCTCTTCGAGGGTGCGCGGGTGTCCGCCGGCAAGGCCGAAGCGCAACTCGATCACCTTGCGCTCTCGGTGCGTGAGCGTCGCGAGGATCTGGTTGAGCTCCTCTTCTTGCATGATCTCGCTGACGGCCTCGAAGGGCGCGACGGCGTCTTCGTCTTCGATGAAGTCGCCAAGCTGCGAGTGCTCTTCCTCGCCGATCGGCGTCTCCAGGCTCAGCGGCTGCTGGCTGATCTTCAAGATCTCGCGCACCTTGGTCGGCCTGATGCCCATCTCGGCGGCGATCTCCTCGGGGGTGGGCTCACGACCGATAGCCGATTGGAGCTGGCGCTGCACGCGCATGAGCTTGTTGATCTGCTCCACCATGTGCACCGGGACGCGGATCGTGCGGGCCTGGTCGGCGATGCCGCGCGATATGGCCTGGCGGATCCACCAGGTGGCGTAGGTCGAGAACTTGTAGCCCCTGCGGTAGTCGAACTTCTCGACCGCCCTGATGAGGCCCAGGTTGCCCTCCTGGATTAAGTCGAGGAAGGGCATGCCGGCCCAGCCGTAGCGCTTGGCGATCGACACCACAAGGCGCAGGTTGGCCTCGATCAGCTTGCGCTTGGCCTCCATGTCGTGGCGCTCGATGCGGCGGGCAAGCGAGACTTCTTGCACGGCGGTCAGCAGCGGCACCTTGCCGATCTCTTTGAGATACATGCGCACCGGGTCGTTGGTCGGTGTCTTTACCGACAGGTCGAGTGCGGGGATGATCTCTTCCTGCTCCTCCTCAGCGGCCGCCTCGGCCCCGTGGCCGTCGCTGCCCGGGGCCTCGTCGCCCTCGACGATGTCGATGCCCAGGTCGTTGAAGAGGATGAAGATATCGTCGATCTGCTCCACGCTCAGCTCGATGTCCCGCAGCAGGTCGCGGATATGCGCGGCGTCCAGGTAGCCCTGCTCGCGGCCCTCGGTGACGAGCTCCCTCACCTCTGCGCTGTTCAGCTCGGGCGGTTCACTGGCCTGGCGCTCTTCTACTGCGTCACTCACTGTCTTTGCCCTACTCCTTGTCGGAAGAGCGGCCTCGCGCCGGGGCGCTCAACTCAACACGTCTCGCCACGCTGATGAAGGGAGAGCCCCACGGATACCGTGGGGCTCTCAAGGAGCCATGGGGCACCTTGGGGGTACCGTGCGATCCAGGGGGGCTAGACCGCACTGGCAGTATAGAGGTTCTCCACCCACAAAACAATGCCTGAGCAGCGTTGTTATCACGCCTGTAGTGGTTAACCCACGCCCAACGTGAGACCGCGACCGTTCCGCTTCCCAGCGGCGATCCCCCCCACTTCTGCAGCTGCGGCACCCGCTAGCCTTCTTGGGCCGCCCGCTGCTCGGTGAGCGGCCGCGCGCTGCCGCGCGCCAGCCAGGTGCGAAAGTCAAGCACGTCGGGATGCAGCTTGCGGACATCGGCGATGTCGATGCTGTAGCCCTGGCGCTCGAACCAGTCGTACATGAGGTAGAGGTTCTCGCTCTGCTCGCGCATGGCCTGCCAGGGGATCTGCATGTAGCGCCCCGGCCCACCGAGCGCGGCGCTCAGCGCCAAGGCCGCCTCAGGGAAGGTACCGGCCAGTCGTCATCTCGTCCCTTCTCTCCTGGACCGGACTTGAACCGGCGCAAGTGTGGACTTGTCCCTCAGTCGCGCGGCCTTCGTGTGCGCCAGTGAAACAGCGCCCCGAGGACCATGCCCAGCAACAAGCCGAGGATGGCGGCAAAGAGCACCAGCCAGACAAGCGAGACCGACGAGGTACCGAACACCCAGCTGACTTTGACGTGGCCGGTGTTGGCCAGCACCAGGGCGATCAGAAAGATGAGCAGTACGACCGCGAAGCCGGCATAGAGGTAGAGGCGGGCCCGATGGGCCTTGCGGGCAAAACGCGCACCGCCGGTCTCGGCGACCGTCTCTGTCGCGGCGGCGGTGCCTAGCGGATCGACCGACTCTGTCTGCTCGAAGGACCCTTCACCGGAACTCATCTTGCCCCCTCTTCTGTCGGCTGACCAGGCAACCAGTCTGCGCGGGGCCCGCTAGCGCCCCACCCACCAGAACCACGACCTCCTTCTGCGGCCCCTGATGAGACCGTAGACGAAGAGCAGCACGACGGCTCCGGCGAACGCGACCAGGAAGCTCCTGAACGAGAACCCCGTGAGTCCCGGGCCGTGGGTGACGGCCGTCAACACCCAGCCGCCCACGACAGCGCCGAGGATGCCGACGGTGATCGTGACAACGATGCCCAGGTGGCGCTTCATGACAAAGCGTGCCGCAAAGCCGGCAAGAGCGCCGATCACGATCCACGACAGGATGCCCATGCTTCCCCCTTGGGTGGTCATCCCTCACGGGATCGCCACCACCCACGCGTCCGGGCAGGGTGCCCAACGGCTGATGAGCGCGTACCCGTGCTTCGGGCCGGCGAAACGTGGCGTCGCGAGTTTGGTGACTCGCAGCCGAACACCCCGGCGCGGTGATCTGTACACGGCCGCGTTCCGGCCGCGCCACGGGACGAATCGACCGGTGCACAAATCACAATCAGGGGTGGTCCCTGTTGGCGATGCGACCACGGGCAGTCACCCGCAGCGGTGATTCTCGGCCCAAGCTCTGCTCGTCTTGAGGTGAGGGCCGCTGCCTGCTCGACTCACTCGCGCCGTGCGGAGTCCGGAGGGACCGTGGCCGAGGCGCGCGCGAGCAGCCACTTGATCTCCTCGATCTCTTTCGTCAGGTGCTCGAGCAAGATCTCGGCCTTGACGTTCACCCGGTAGTCACTTTCGGCCTACAGGCGGTCGCGGGTCGCCTGACGCTGCTGGCTCATCATGATGACGGGCGCCTGGATGGCCGCAAGGCAGGACAGGACCAGGTTGAGCAGGATGGCTCGAAATCCCCTTGCACGGGCTGCGCCACACCTACGCCAGCCTCGCCTTGGCCAAAGGCGTCAATGCAGCCATCGTCTCGCGGCGGCCGGGACATGCCACCGTGGCCTTCACCTTGGATTTCTACTCCCACATGCTGCCCCAGGTCGACGCCGAGGCGGCGGAGGTCATCGCGGCGTTTGGAGGCGTGGGAGCCGCCAATCAGACGAGCGCTCCGCACCGCGGTTCTCCGGTAGTGTCACCTCTGGCTCGCGACTTTCCAGCAGGGGGTGAAGCCCTCCTGCCCTCTAACCGTTGATCGGGTAACTGGCTAGAAAGACCGGACAGCACGCACGCTGCACGTGTAGCTCTTGAGGAATTCGGGCTGGCTGCCATCGCCGAGGGACTGGAACCACGCGTCCGGGGCATCGTACTCGGAGGAGCTCCAGTAGTAGCCGGACCCAAAACCACCGATTGCGACTCGGTTAGTGTACAGCTCGTTCAGTTCATTCTTGCTGGGCAGGTACCAGTCGGCGTAGCCGCCACCGTTGTAGGCTCTTGCCAGACCGGCTGCGTACGTGGTGCCGACGCCGTTCTGAAGGATGATCGCGTTCGTGTTTGCCAAGCCGGTCCCGATTGCGGTACCTGTCCCTCCTACAGCAGTGCTTTGGTAGGCCGGGAGAGCCCATATGATTCCTGTGCTTTGGTCGACCGTAGCAGCGACCAAACCGTGCGTTTGTCCGGCCACGTAGCCCGGGTCTCCGGACTGCAGGATGTAGCCGACTACACCGCCGCCGTAGGGAGTGCCGATCGTTATGCCGGTCGCGCTGAAGGTCACCGGAGAGCCGCTCAGGCCGGTGCTCGTGGCCGTCAGGGTGTTGGCGCCGGCGCTGGTGCCCAAGGTCCAGCTGCCGACCGTGGCGATGCCGCTGGCGTTGGTCGTCGGTGTGAGACCGGTGGCGGAGCCGCCGCCGCTGGCCACGGCGAAGGTGACGCTCACGCCGCTCACCGGGTTGTTGCTTGTGTCCGTGACGAGGACGCTGGGGGCGATGGCTACGGCCGTACCCAGGACCGCCACCTGCCCGTCGCCGGCGTGCAGAGCGATCTGCGTGGCCGCCCCGGCGGTCAGCGTGAAGGAGCCCGAGGTGGCCGCCGTGAGTGCGGTGGGCGTGAAGGTCAGCGTGTAGGAGCCCACCGTGCCCGTGATCACGAGGTTGGAGAAGGTCGCGACGCCGCTGGCGTTGGTGGCCACCGTCGTCGTGCCGGAGAGCGTGCCGGCACCCGAGGCGATCGTGGCGACCACGCTCACGCCCGCGCTTGAGACGTTGTTGTTACCGACGTCGCTGCAGCTGCACCACCGGGGCGCCGCTCAAGGCCACGCCGTTTACGGCGCCGCTGGGCTGGGTGGTGAGCACGCCCTTGGTGGCCGCCCCGGCGGTCAGCGTGAAGGAGCCCGAGGTGGCCGCCGTGAGTGCGGTGGGCGTGAAGGTCAGCGTGTAGGAGCCCACCGTGCCCGTGATCACGAGGTTGGAGAAGGTCGCGACGCCGCTGGCGTTGGTGGCCACCGTCGTCGTGCCGGAGAGCGTGCCGGCACCCGAGGCGATCGTGGCGACCACGCTCACGCCCGCGCTTGAGACGTTGTTGTTACCCGAGTCGCGCAGCTGCACCACCGGGGCGCCGCTCAAGGCCACGCCGTTTACGGCGCCGCTGGGCTGGGTGGTGAGCACGCCCTTGGTGGCCGCCCCGGCGGTCAGCGTGAAGGAGCCCGAGGTGGCCGCCGTGAGTGCGGTGGGCGTGAAGGTCAGCGTGTAGGAGCCCACCGTGCCCGTGATCACGAGGTTGGAGAAGGTCGCGACGCCGCTGGCGTTGGTGGCCACCGTCGTCGTGCCGGAGAGCGTGCCGGCACCCGAGGCGATCGTGGCGACCACGCTCACGCCCGCGCTTGAGACGTTGTTGTTGCTGACGTCCTGAAGCTGCACCACCGGGGCGCCGCTCAAGGCCACGCCGTTTACGGCGCCGCTGGGCTGGGTGGTGAGCACGCCCTTGGTGGCCGCCCCGGCGGTCAGCGTGAAGGAGCCCGAGGTGGCCGCCGTGAGTGCGGTGGGCGTGAAGGTCAGCGTGTAGGAGCCCACCGTGCCCGTGATCACGAGGTTGGAGAAGGTCGCGACGCCGCTGGCGTTGGTGGCCACCGTCGTCGTGCCGGAGAGCGTGCCGGCACCCGAGGCGATCGTGGCGACCACGCTCACGCCCGCGCTTGAGACGTTGTTGTTGCTGACGTCCTGAAGCTGCACCACCGGGGCGCCGCTCAAGGCCACGCCGTTTACGGCGCCGCTGGGCTGGGTGGTGAGCACGCCCTTGGTGGCCGCCCCGGCGGTCAGCGTGAAGGAGCCCGAGGTGGCCGCCGTGAGTGCGGTGGGCGTGAAGGTCAGCGTGTAGGAGCCCACCGTGCCCGTGATCACGAGGTTGGAGAAGGTCGCGACGCCGCTGGCGTTGGTGGCCACCGTCGTCGTGCCGGAGAGCGTGCCGGCACCCGAGGCGATCGTGGCGACCACGCTCACGCCCGCGCTTGAGACGTTGTTGTTACCCGAGTCGCGCAGCTGCACCACCGGGGCGCCGCTCAAGGCCACGCCGTTTACGGCGCCGCTGGGCTGGGTGGTGAGCACGCCCTTGGTGGCCGCCCCGGCGGTCAGCGTGAAGGAGCCCGAGGTGGCCGCCGTGAGTGCGGTGGGCGTGAAGGTCAGCGTGTAGGAGCCCACCGTGCCCGTGATCACGAGGTTGGAGAAGGTCGCGACGCCGCTGGCGTTGGTGGCCACCGTCGTCGTGCCGGAGAGCGTGCCGGCACCCGAGGCGATCGTGGCGACCACGCTCACGCCCGCGCTTGAGACGTTGTTGTTACCCGAGTCGCGCAGCTGCACCACCGGGGCGCCGCTCAAGGCCACGCCGTTTACGGCGCCGCTGGGCTGGGTGGTGAGCACGCCCTTGGTGGCCGCCCCGGCGCTGATCGTCACGCTGGCCGAGGTGCCGGTGTAACCACCGATCTGTGAGGTGGCCGTGAAGGTATGGTCGCCGGTGACGCCCGTGAAGACCAGTTTGCCGGTCAGGTTGGCGACGCCGTTCGTGAAGTCGAGCGACTGGTCGAGCACGTTATTGAGCTCCAAGCCCAAGCCACTGATCGTGCCGTCGCTGGGCGCGACGCTGAGCGTGACGTTGTTCGTCAGGGCGGAGTAGGTGGTCACGGTGTTGCCGTAGGCGTCCTCTGCCGTCAGGGTGTTCACGCCGCTGAAGGCCGCGCCGCTGCTCTGCGCGCCGGCGAGGGTCAGGGCGAACTTGGCCATGGCCCCGGCGACGTAGTTGACGGTGACCTGGGTCTGGCTGCCGCTGGCGCCATTGACCGAGCTGCCGCCGAGGGTGGCAGCGAAGACGCCGCTGCCGACGGTGGTCGGTGAGGTGACGATCGCTGTGTAGGTGCCGTCACCGTTATCGCTCACTGAGCCGATCGTGCCGCTGCCGGACTGCTCCACGATGGTGACGGCGGCGCCCCCGCTCGTGAGGGTGTTGCCGTTGGCGTCCTTGGCGGTCACCGTCAGGACCTGCGTGCTCGTCCCGTCGGCCGTGATGGTGGCGCTGGCTGGCGTGAGCGTCGACTGCGCGGCGTCGGCTGCCCCGGCCGTGCCGGTCGCGGTGAAGGTCACCGGAGAGCCGCTCAGGCCGGTGCTCGTGGCCGTCAGGGTGTTGGCGCCGGCGGTGGTGCCCAAGGTCCAGCTGCCGACCGTGGCGATGCCGCTGGCGTTGGTCGTGGGCGAGGCGTCGGTCAGCGAGCCTCCGCCGCTGGCCACGCCGAAGGTGACGCTCACGCCGGAGACGGGGTTGTTGTTGGCGTCCTTGACGATGACGCTGGGAGCGGTCGCCACGGCTGTGCCTGCGACCGCCGTCTGCGCGTCGCCGGCGTTCAGAGCGATCTGCGTGGCCGCCCCGGCGACGTAGTTGACGGTGACCTGGGTCTGGCTGCCGCTGGCGCCATTGACCGAGCTGCCGCCGAGGGTGGCAGCGAAGACGCCGCTGCCGACGGTGGTCGGTGAGGTGACGATCGCTGTGTAGGTGCCGTCACCGTTATCGCTCACTGAGCCGATCGTGCCGCTGCCGGACTGCTCCACGATGGTGACGGCGGCGCCCCCGCTCGTGAGGGTGTTGCCGTTGGCGTCCTTGGCGGTCACCGTCAGGACCTGCGTGCTCGTCCCGTCGGCCGTGATGGTGGCGCTGGCTGGCGTGAGCGTCGACTGCGCGGCGTCGGCTGCCCCGGCCGTGCCGGTCGCGGTGAAGGTCACCGGAGAGCCGCTCAGGCCGGTGCTCGTGGCCGTCAGGGTGTTGGCGCCGGCGGTGGTGCCCAAGGTCCAGCTGCCGACCGTGGCGATGCCGCTGGCGTTGGTCGTGGGCGAGGCGTCGGTCAGCGAGCCGCCGCCGCTGGCCACGCCGAAGGTGACGCTCACGCCGGAGACGGGGTTGTTGTTGGCGTCCTTGACGATGACGCTGGGAGCGGTCGCCACGGCTGTGCCTGCGACCGCCGTCTGCGCGTCGCCGGCGTGCAGAGCGATCTGCGTGGCCGCCCCGGCGGTCAGCGTGAAGGAGCCCGAGGTGGCCGCCGTGAGTGCGGTGGGCGTGAAGGTCAGCGTGTAGGAGCCCACCGTGCCCGTGATCACGAGGTTGGAGAAGGTCGCGACGCCGCTGGCGTTGGTGGCCACCGTCGTCGTGCCGGAGAGCGTGCCGGCACCCGAGGCGATCGTGGCGACCACGCTCACGCCCGCGCTTGAGACGTTGTTGTTGCCGAGTCGCGCAGCTGCACCACCGGGGCGCCGCTCAAGGCCACGCCGTTTACGGCGCCGCTGGGCTGGGTGGTGAGCACGCCCTTGGTGGCCGCCCCGGCGCTGATCGTCACGCTGGCCGAGGTGCCGGTGTAACCACCGATCTGTGAGGTGGCCGTGAAGGTATGGTCGCCGGTGACGCCCGTGAAGACCAGTTTGCCGGTCAGGTTGGCGACGCCGTTCGTGAAGTCGAGCGACTGGTCGAGCACGTTATTGAGCTCCAAGCCCAAGCCACTGATCGTGCCGTCGCTGGGCGCGACGCTGAGCGTGACGTTGTTCGTCAGGGCGGAGTAGGTGGTCACGGTGTTGCCGTAGGCGTCCTCTGCCGTCAGGGTGTTCACGCCGCTGAAGGCCGCGCCGCTGCTCTGCGCGCCGGCGAGGGTCAGGGCGAACTTGGCCATGGCCCCCGCCCTGCCGGTGGCACTGAAGGTCACCGGAGAGCCGCTGGAGGCCGGTGCTCGTGGCCGTCAGGGTGTTGGCGCCGGCGGTGGTGCCCAAGGTCCAGCTGCCGACCGTGGCGATGCCGCTGGCGTTGGTCGCAGCCGAGGCACTGGTCAGCGAGCCGCCGCCCCTGGCCACGGCGAAGGTGACGTTCACGCCGGACACCGGGTTGTTGTTGGCGTCCTTGACGATGACGCTGGGGGCGGTCGCCACGGCCGTGCCTGCGACCGCCGTCTGCGCGTTGCCGGCCTTCAGAGCGATCTGCTTGGCTGCCCCGGCCCTGCCGGTGGCACTGAAGGTCACCGGAGAGCCGCTGAGGCCGGTGCTCGTGGCCGTCAGGGTGTTGGCGCCGGCGGTGGTGCCCAAGGTCCAGCTGCCGACCGTGGCGATGCCGCTGGCGTTGGTCGTAGCCGAGGCACTGGTCAGCGAGCCGCCGCCCCTGGCCACGGCGAAGGTGACGTTCACGCCGGACACCGGGTTGTTGTTGGCGTCCTTGACGATGACGCTGGGGGCGGTCGCCACGGCCGTGCCTGCGACCGCCGTCTGCGCGTTGCCGGCCTTCAGAGCGATCTGCTTGGCTGCCCCGGCCCTGCCGGTGGCACTGAAGGTCACCGGAGAGCCGCTCAGGCCGGTGCTCGTGGCCGTCAGGGTGTTGGCGCCGGCGGTGGTGCCCAAGGTCCAGCTGCCGACCGTGGCGATGCCGCTGGCGTTGGTCGCAGCCGAGGCACTGGTCAGCGAGCCGCCGCCCCTGGCCACGGCGAAGGTGACGTTCACGCCGGACACCGGGTTGTTGTTGGCGTCCTTGACGATGACGCTGGGGGCGGTCGCCACGGCCGTGCCTGCGACCGCCGTCTGCGCGTTGCCGGCCTTCAGAGCGATCTGCGTGGCTATACCGACGATCTCGAACGCGAAACGCTTGCTCCAGGCGCCGGCGCGGCGGGCCTTGCTGCCACGGACCTTCCAGGTGAGGCTGACGTACATGGGCAGCGCCTTGCTGCTCTTCCACGAACGCTTCTTGAGGCCGGTCTTCTTGAGAAGCAGCTTGCGGCCCTTGTAGACGCGCAGCTCGTACCTGGTGGCGCCCGCGACCTTGCTCCACTTGAAGGTCGGCTTGGTGGTGGTGATGGTGCCGCGGGGCGCGTAGGGATTGACGATCTTGAACCTGAAGCTCTTGCTCCAGGCTGCCAGCGCCGAGGGCGTTGCTGGCACGGACCTTCCATTTGAGGCTGACGTTCAAAGGCAGCGCCTTGCTGCTCTTCCAGGAGAGCTTCTTGAGGCCGGCCTTCTTGAGCAGCAGCTTGCCGCCTTTGTAGACCCGCAGCTCGTACCTGGTGGCGCCGGCGACCTTGCTCCACTTGAAGGTCGGCTTGGTGGTGGTAATCGTGCCCCGGGGCGATCTGGCGATGGGCTTGCCCGGCGTGGCGCCCTTGACGGCCAGCTGCGTCGGGGAGATGCCGAAGGGCGTGAAGAGTTCGGCGGCGGTCAGAGGGGACGCTGGCAAGGCGTGCTGCGCAAGAAGCGCCTGCGCCGAGAAGCCCGGCGTGACAGCTCCCGCCGATGCGATGGCGCCAAAGAGACAGAAGAGCACGCACAGCGCCAGAAGCGTCGCGGCAAGCAGTGCACGGCGCAGACGCGACGTGCGGCGCCGACCCATCGCTCGAACGAGATCCTTGTGGGCGACAGCGATCATGACTCCCCCTCCAGGAAGGTCAACGCGCGGCATGCTCTGAGCGTCGCAGACACGAAGCGTGTCGATTCCACCCGCATGTATAGCAATATCGACAGCAGGAGTATTCGCTTTGAGTGGGCGAGCATCCTGCCGAGGCCTACCGGCGGTGCGTCGCCAACGCCCTTGGCGACGCTTGGGGAATGCACAGCGGGATCGGCTGCCCGGCTTCGCGCTGAGCCCCGAGCCTTGAGCGGCGCATGATCCTGAGATCGCGCTGGCGTGACCCGCACCCCTGAAATCGGTCCACCTGCAATGTAGGGTCTCTCGACCGATCAGGAAGGAAGAACGTCATCCCACGCAAGATCTACCGCCCCGAGGAGATCATCGCCAAGCTGCGCCAGGCTGAGGTCCTGCCGTACGGGGGCAAAGGCGTATCTGAGCTGGCCGGCGATCTCGGACCGAGAACCGAAATGGCCACAAGCCGTACCGATTCCAGAGGGCAGAGCGAGTGCCACATGGCATGAGGCCGCGGCCTGGAGGCGGCGGGGAAGTTCTGTACCTTTCGGGGCCGATGCCGATTATGGGAGAAGCGATTGGAGTCCGCCAGGACGCACCCGCTCCCCTCGAGGCGGGCCGTGCCTCTGTCTGCCGCCGATGCGGCCGGCTCGGGCGGCGACTCCTTGTCGGTACCGGAAGAGGAGATACGTGAAATTCGCGCAGATGAACGACGAAGAGTTGCGTGACTACGTCCGCTCCCGCTCAAACGCTGAGCTCACGAACATCCTGACCATTCGCGCAGCGCAGCGACCGCACTCCCGCCGACAGCTGGCAGCGGCGTTTCACTTGCGACCCCGCCACTCCCACCGCGTCGACAAGCGGACCGAGAACGGCCACGCGGAGGAGTTGGCGAAGCTCGCGCCCCTGGTGGCTGCCGAGATCGCTCAGCGACCGCACGACCCAAGCCTCGCGGCCGTAGCCCAACTGCTCGGCAACCGCCTGTCGGCACTTGGTCGCTTCGAGGATGCCCTGGCTACCTACGAGGAGGCACATGCCCTCTACGGGCAATTCGGTCAGGAGATCGAGGCGGCTCGCTGCACGATGAACCGTGCCACCGCGCTTGCCGGCCTGAACCGCTTCCAGGAGGCCCTCGTCAGTTTCCAGGAGGCACTGTCTGTCTTCTTGCGCCTCGGCCAGAAGCCCCAAGCAGCCCGCTGCACGATGAACCGCGCCAGCATGCTCGCCAGCCTGGGCCGCTTCGAGGAGGCCCTGGCCGGTTTCGAGGAAGCGCGAGCCGCCTACGAGCGCTGCGGTCAGCAGGTCGAGGCGGCCCACTGCATGGCGAGGCACGCCGACGCCCTGCGCAGCATGGGCCGCTTCGAGGAAGCTGCGGCAGGTTTCGACGAGGCGCGAGCCCTCCACAAGCGCTGCGGCCAGGAGGTTGAGGCGGCCAACTGCACGATGAACCGCGCCGGCGCGCTTGGCAGCCTGGGCCGCTTCCAGGAGGCTCTGGCCGGCTTCGAGGAAGCCCGAGCCGCCTACGAGCGCTGCGGCCTGGAGGTCGATGCAGCCCGCTGCATGATGGCCCACGCCAACGTGCTTGCCAGCCTGGGCCGCTTCCAGGAAGCTTTGGCCGGCTTCGAGGAGGCACAGAGAACGCTGAAAGAGTTCGGCCAGGAGACCGACGTGGCCCGCTGCACCATGGGCCGCGCCAACTCACTTCGCGGCCTGGGCCGCTCCCAGGAGGCGCTGGCCGGTTTCGAGGAGGCACAGTCCGTCTGCTTGCGCTGCGGCCAGGAGATCGAGGCGGCCCGCTGCACCGCGAACCGCGCCAACGTGCTCGCCGGCCTGGGCCGCTTTCCGGAGGCCCTGGCCGGCTTCGAGGAGGCACAAAGCATCCTCATAGGCTTCGGTCAAGAGGCCGAGGTAGCGCTTTGTACGATGAATCGCGCCGTCGCGCTTGCCAACCTGGGTCGCTTCCGGGAGGCCCTCGCCGACTACGACAAGGCACGGTCGGTCTTCGTGCGCTGCGACCAGAAGATCGAGGCCGCCCGCTGCACAGTGAACCGCGCCAACGTGCTCGCCAGCCTCGGCCGCTTTCCGGAGGCCCTGGCCGGCTTCGAGGAGGCGCGGGCCGTCTTCGAGGGCTGCGGCCAGGAGGTTGAGGCGGCCGGCTGCACCATGAATCGCGCGGTCGCACTTGGCAACCAGGGGCGCTTCCAGGAGGCTCTGGCCGGCTACGACGAGGCACGGGCCGTCTACGAGCGATCCGGCCAGGAGATCGAAGCAGCCCGTTGCACAATGAATCGCGCCAACGCACTTGCCAGCCTGGGGCGCTTCGCGGAGGCCTCTACGCGCTACGTGGAGGCGAAGACCGTCTACACGCAATTTGGCCGGGAGATCGAGGTGGCCCGCTGCACGATGGGCCATGCGAGCACACTGGCGAGCTTGGGCCGGCTCCAGGAGGCTCTGGCCGGCTTCGAGGAAGCGCGCGCCGTCTACAGGCGATTCGGCCGGAAGATCGAGGCAGCCCGCTGCACAATGAATCGCGCGGTCGCGCTCAGCAGCCTGGGCCGCTTCGACGAGGCCTCGGCCGGTTTCGACGAGGCGCGGGCCGTCTATGCGCGCTTCTGCCAGGCGTCTCGGTCGTGATGGCCTTGGACCTGGTCCGAGCGGTCGACGGCCAGTCGCGCAAGAGACTGGGAGTGGTCGCACGATGACTGCCCACGAGCCGTGGGCTGCGAGAAGCAAGTTGCGCGACGCCTTGGCAGAGGCAGTCGCAAGCTACGCCGCGGCAGAAGCGGCCGCAAGCCATGCGGCCCCGGGCGAAGCGGCTCCCGACGATCAGTCGGCCGGCGGCGTCGACGACGCGACGCACGATGGCGCCCAGCAAGCTGCGCCGGCCGTCGCCCGACAGGCGCCCGCCACCAGCGCGGCGACCAGGGACGATGGGCACGCGGCTCGCGTGCCCAGCGGCGCCATGGAACGCGACCAGTATCTCGACGATCTGCAGCGCCTCAAGGCCGAGTTCGAGAACTACCGCAAGCGCGTCCAGCGCGACAACAAGGCGCTCGTGCTGCGCGCCGGCGAAGGTGTGCTCGAGTCGCTGCTGCCGGTGCTCGACAACATGCAGCGCGCGCTCGAGTCGGCCGAACGGCACGAGGAGGGACAGCTGATCAAGGGTGTGGAGCTCGTCTCTGGGCAGTTGCGCGCGGTGCTCGAGGGACACGGCCTCGACGAGGTGCCCGCCGAACCCGGCCTGCCGTTCGACCCCACCGTGCACGAAGCGGTCGTCGCCCAGGAATCCGGGGAGCACACCGAGGGCACGATCGTCGCCGTGCTCGAGCGGGGCTACCTGCTGCACGGCCGCCTGCTGCGGCCGGCGCGAGTCATCGTGGCGAGCTAGCCGATGGCCGATTTCTACCAGACCCTGGGCGTAGCCCGCAGCGCCTCGTCCACCGAGATCCGCAAGGCGTTTCGCAAGCTGGCGCGCAGGTACCACCCCGACACCAACGCCAGCGACAAGGCGTCCGAGGAGAAGTTCAAGGAGGCCAACGAGGCCCACCGAACCCTCTCCGACCCCGACAAGCGCAAGCAGTACGACGACCTCCTGCGCCTGGGCGCCTTCGACTCGCGGGCGAACGGCGGATCTGGGCCGGATCGCGGCGGCTCTCAGGGCTTCGACCCGCGCATGTTCCAGCGGGCCGAGCAGACCTTTCAGATGGGCGACTTCGGCGACATCCTCGCGAACCTCTTCGACAGCGTGGGACAGAACGGGTGCCGCGCTCGCGACCTGCAGGCCGACGTCACGGCCTCGTTCGACGGTTCCGTGGGGTGATGCGCGAACGGTTCGCGCCGGCGGAGGAAGTCACCGACATCGGTGCTAGAGGGGCGGGCAAGAGCTACAGAGAGCCGCGCAGCGAGCGCTCCCACAGGTCCCATCGTTTGACGACCCGCATCCCCATACGCTCGTAGAGCGCCGTGGCGCCGGTCGGGTTCTCGGCATCGACGCTCAGGACCACGCGCCGGAGTCCACGCCGCGAGAACGTGGTCAAGGAGCGCCGCAGGAGGGCCGCCCCGATCCCACGGCCCCGGTGGGGCGCCAGGACCCCGAGTAAGTCCACCCAGCCGCGTCCGCCCTGCACGCTCCCGGTTAGGGCGCCGACCGGCCGCCCTCCCTCCGAAGCCAGCAGCCACAGCGTGGGGTCGTAGCTCGGGCTCTCCGTAAGCTCCTCTGCCCACTGATCGAACGGCTCCGGGTGGTGGTCCCAGTGGTCGGCGAACGCCTCGTCGAGGACCGCATGGATTGTTGGGAGATCGCTGGGGGACTCGATCCCGGTGATGTCGATCGCTCTTGGCGCCGGGCCCGGCTCGAACGGGCCCGTGAGGTCGATCTGCATATGCCAGAAGTGACGGACCGGTCGCAGGCCCCGGGCTTGGAGCATCGCCGCCACGGCACGGTCACCTGCGTTGATCGCGTGGCGGAACCGGACGGACGGCAGTCCGGCCAGCAGGTGCGGCGCGCGCTCCTCGATCCGATCCAAGAGCGACGAGCCGATCCCCCGTCCCCGGAGCTCGGGGTGGACGACCCCCCAGGACTCGACGACGTTCGGCTCCTCGCGCTTGGCCTGCCCGTACCCGACGATCGTCCCCGCGCCGTCGACCACGACCCAGGCGTCGGTGACGAGATCGAAGCCCACCCGGCGCCACTCTTCCCACAGGAAGTCCTCGTCCAGGACGATCTGCCCGGCGTCGTCGAGCTCGTCGGCGATGAGCACATCGGCCACCGCACCGAGGTCGTCCGGGGTCGGCGCTCGGAACTCGTATCCGGCGGGGAGATCCATAACGGGAGTGTATCGCCCTCTCGGCTCTTGGGCCGCTCCGCGCGTTCGGTTCAGCGGCATCGTGCAACCCTCCTGCAACCACAGGTGGCGCCAGTGGGTGGCGCTCAATGTTACTGGGCGACAGATCGGCTCGGTTACCCACTCGTGGAACGACACACTGTGGCACTCGGCGACACTACCTGGCACAGACCCCAGCGCCCTCTCAGGGCGGTGTGAGGGCGCTCGCGCAAAGGACACGTTCCCTCCTGCGGCGAATCAGTCCGGCATGGTCTGCGACGTTGCCGTGTCGATACCGTCGGGCGGCTACCGGCATGAGGTCGCCCGACACAAGCCGCCTGTACTCGTGGGTTGCCCATCGCCACGCCGTGGCGTGCTGAGAAGCCAGTGACCACGCTCTCGGACCCCGATGCCTGACTGGCTCTCCGCAGGTCGGCCGAGCTTGGAGCGCGCTGTGGCAGCGGCCCGACGGGCTGCGCGGCGCGATGGTCCGCAACACCGGCTACTCCACGGCGGGACAGGTGCTCAGCGTCCTCGGGGCCACCATCGGCGCGGTCGTGACGGCTCGACTCCTCGGGCCGGCGGGACGAGGCGAGTACGCCGCGGCGATCTCCGCCGTCGGCATCGTCGCCATCGTCTCTCTCTTCGGTTGCGGCATGGCCGCCCCGAGCCATATCGCCCGGGGATCGCTCGGGCTCAAAGGCTGTCTGTGGTTGACGGCCGGCCTCGGCTGCGCCGGCGCCGCCGTCACGCTCCTCGTCGAGGCGATCGTCGGCGCACACGTGCACCTGCTCGGTGGCGCGATCGACGGCTGGATCCTGGCGCTCGGCGCGGCGGCGCTCGTCGTCGGCGCCATGCAGGGCGCCGTGGCCAGCGGCTTCGGCCGGCTTGGCTCGAGCGCCGCGAACCAGGTAGTCACCACCGCCGTCACGGCGGCATGTCTGCTGTTGATTCTGCCGCTCGTGCCGCATGAGTCGCGGCTGCGGATAGCATTGATCTTGTGGATGGCGGGCCAGTGGGTGGGCGACGTGGCAGGATGGCTTCTGCTGCTGCGGAACCCGCCGGTGAGCGCCCAGGCCACGCGATTCTCCCTTCGCGGCTTCACGCGCTTCGCAGCCGCGGCGTATCCGGGCACGATCGTGGGCCAACTGGCGTTCCGCCTTGACATCGTGCTGCTACCGCTGCTCGCCACGCGGGCCGACACCGGCGTCTACTCCATCGCAGTCGTGGCCGGGGGGCTGGTCGCCATGGTACCGAGCGCGCTCGCTCAGGCCATGGTGTCGCCCCTCGGTGTCGTGAGCGGCCAGAGGGCCGCGCGTATCGCTCGCCAAGGCGTGCTCGCCGCGCTCACGGCGGCTACGCTCACGGGAGTTGTCCTCCTGGGAGCCCTGTCGATGCTGGCGGTCCCGCTGCTTGGACAGGGCTACGCCGCTCTGCCGCGCGTGTTCGCGGTGCTTCTCCCTGGAGTCGTCGTGTTCGCGCCGGTCTCCGTCATGGTGAGCTACGCGAACACGACCCTGGTGCGGCCCCACATCGCCTCGCTCGTTGCCGGACTTCTGGCGAGCATCGACATCGCGCTGCTCGTGGTCTTCGCGCCCCGCTACGGGGCAAGTGGCGCGGCCCTGGCATCGAGCATCAGCTATGCCTGCGCGGCTGGGGTCATGGCGATCCTCACGAGACGCGCTGCCCTGCCCGGCAGCTCCTCGGCGATGCAGCGCCCAACCTACGAAGGATCCAAGGTATGAATCTTCCTGAAACGAGCGCACCGGCATTGCAGCAGACGCGCCGCGCCGGGAGGTTCGACGCGCCAAGGCCGGTCAAGGAGGCTGTCAAGGCCACGATCCTCAGAGTGAAGCGAATCGAGACCGACACCGGAGAACTGCCTCTGCCAGCATCCGTCCGTCGGTCGTTCGGAGCGGTGAAGGGACCGTCAAGGTCGGCCGGGGAAGCTCAGTCGGGCGACGTTGCGAGCTGCAGGCCTACGGCGGTTCGATCTCGTTGGGGAATCGCTCGAGTCTGGCGGGTGACGTCCGTCTCATCACCTACAGCGGCAGCATCCGCATCGGGAACGACAGCGTCATCGTGAGTTACTCGCTCGTCTACGGCGGCGGCGGGGTGACCATCGGCGACCATGTCCTCATCGGCAACCACTGCGTAATCAGCGGCCTCGATCACACGTATTCGGACCGTGAAAGCGTCGCCCGATCGCCGATGCGCGAGGCGCCGGTCTTCATTGGAGACGACGTCTGGATCGGCAGCTACTGCCTCGTGATGGCGGGCGTGACGATCGGCGAAGGTGCGATCGTCGGGGCCCACTCGCTGGTCCGTGACGACGTGCCGCCCTTCGCGGTCGTTGTCGGGCAGCCTGCTCGCGTCGTGCGCATGCGCTGATGGGCGTCAGCGCCCTCACTAGTCGCCTGCCGCGCAGCCTCGATGCGCGGGTCCGGCGCGGCAACACGGACCCGTCGTGGATCGCCCTCCCCACGCTCGCCGTCCTCTCGGGAGCTGTCTGCGGTCTTGCCGCCAGCAGGCTCCCGATCGTCATCATCCTGGGCCTCGCGTGCGGTTGCGCGTGGCTCGCGAGCACCCGCAGGTATCCCGGCGTTGCTCTCGGACTCTGGGTCTTGCTGGCTACGAACACGATCCCGTTCGTGAACGTGGACTCGTTTCGCGTCCCCGGCGCGTTTCGCCCCGAGGATGCCGTCCTTCTGATCCTGGTGGTGGCGGCCGGCCTGGCCGCAGCCAGTGGCGTGCGCCCCGCACCCCTCGGCGCCTGGCTGCGCTGCGGCTTGATCATGTTCGGGGCCGCCTGGCTGATGACGCTGGTGCGCTCCTGGTTGGCCGACGACATCCCGGTGCTGCAGGCCGCGCTGTTCGGACGCGACTTCCTGTTCTACGCTACGACGCTTGTCGCGGCCCGCTACCTGCTGTGCCGGGGACGGAGCGAGGTAATCAAGGCTCTGGCCACCATGACCGGCGGTGCACTCATCTACGCTCTGGCGCAGATCGCCTACCAGGTGACCGGCGTTCATGCAGGTTGGATCGTCCATCCGCACATGGAGGATCTGTCGACCTCGGTCGTGCGGACCTACCAGAACTCGACCACGCTCGTTTGGCTTCTGGTCCCGATCACCCTCGCGGTCGGCCTGGGAACGGTCGGCAGGTGGCGCGGGGTCTGGCTGCTGGCCGCCGTCGTGCTGGGCCTCGCGACGCTCTTCGACCAGACGCGAGCCTCTTACATCGGGATGGCGGTCGGAATTCTCGTCGTCATGGCGTTCATGTTCAAGGGCCGGTGGGCGCACTCCGGCGTGCGCCGCCTGTATGTGCTGCTCCTCGCGATCGTCGTGGCCGCGGCCGTGATCACTCCGTTGGCATCTAGCTCTCTGCAGGGCGTGGCCGACACGGTCGCCAACCGGGCAACCTCGATCGTCGCCGTGCTCGGTCGGTCGGGCGAAGCTGCCCCGGTCACCTGGTCGTATCGACAGGATCTGGCACATGACATGCTGGTCGTGCTCGGTCCGGCATGGCCGATCGGTCTGGGCTTCCTGCACCCTGCCACACATTACGTCGCCGGCCTGCCGGAAGGCAGCATACGCAACAGCGATCTCGGCCTCATGCAGGTCCTCATGACCATGGGGGTCCTGGGGCTGGCGCTGCTGCTGTCGATCGTCCTGGTGCCGGCCGGCAGCGCCGTGCGCTGGCTGCTCGTCGCCACGGGAGAGGTCGGGTCCGCCGACCTTGGGCACGTGATCGTGTCCGGTGCGGTCGCGTCGGTCGCGAGCGCGCTGGCGGCGAGCATGACGCTGGGCACGTTCGCGGAGGGCCCGTCGGCCATGGTCGCCGGTGTCATCGTCGCGGTCGTTCTCATCGAGATCGCGGTGGACGGCCGTCATACGGCCGCGCGTCACTGGGAGCGGCAAGCGTGAGCCGCGGACGGCCAAACGAAGATCGCCCGTCCGATGAATCCCTGAGCGCCGTGGTGACGACGTTCGAATCGGGGGGCGTCGTCGGACGCGCCCTGCGCTCCATACGAGCGCTGAGCCGCGACGCCGAGATCATTGTCGTAGACAACGCCTCACGACGGTCGCCGGTACCCAAGGAGACTGTCGGCCTGACGAACGCAAAGCTTCTCGAGTCCGACTCGAACACCGGCTTCTCGCGCGCCTGCAACCGGGGAGCGGTCGCTGCGGGAGGGCGTTACCTCCTTTTCCTGAACCCCGACGCCGAGCTCCTGTCGATTCCCCGAGAGCTCGATGGCCTGCGCGACAGCCACGGGCGGCTCGGGATCGTTGCACCCGCGCGCTTGCCGGGCCAGGCCCTGAGTCACGGCCTGGCCGCCGAGGCCGGAGCAGTGCGCGACCTGGCCGCCGTGCTGCTCACGCCGTATTGGCCGCGCGCGTGGGGCAGGCCGCCGTGGGCTTTTCGCCCCGGCAACGATTGGGCCTCCGGCGCCTGCCTGATCGTCGATCGCCGGGAGTTCCTCGACCTCGGTGGCTTCGGTGAGCGGTTCTTTCTGCTGTTCGAGGATCGCGAGCTGAGCCGGCGCTACCGACAAGCAGGGCTGCCGGTTCGGGAGGTCACGGGCTTCTCGTGCCGCCACGAGCTGGGCACATCCGTCGACGACGCCCCCAGAGACAGAGAAGTCCAGCGACGGTATCTCTGCATCCTCGGGCTCATCGAGTACTGGGGGGCGACGAGAGGCGAGAAGCCCGCCGCCCGGTTGGGACGGTTGCTGCTGCGCGGGCAGCGTCTGCTCGCCGGCGTCTCGGCGGTCCACGGCGCTGTGGCGCCACGGAGTCGCTTCGCGCGCAAGGCGCTAGTAGAGCGGGAGACCGCTGATCTTCTTGCCCGGGCCGAACCTCTGGAGGGCACCTTGCGGCTCGCCGCCGGGGTAGCGCGTGCCACTCTCGACCCGACCGGAGCGCGCACGTGAGCGACGGACTCACCATCGCGTTCCTGCTGTGGGACGGACACGTCGGCGGCGCCGAGCGGCACACCGTCGAGCTTGCGGCCACCATCGAATCCCTCGGCCTCGCACGCACCGCCGTCGTGTTCGTCGACTCGGGCCAGCCTGTCCTGGGCGCCGTGGCCGCAACCGGGAGGCCGGTCACCGCGGTGGAGTTCAATCTCGGCCGGGGACGCAACCTGCTTCTCCACAAGAGGCGGCCAGTGGCAATTCTGCAGCGGCTCGGCGTCGATGTTCTGTTTGCGCCGCTGCTCGGCTTCATTGGCCTTGCGCTGCGCGCCGGCGGCTACTCGGGGGCGCTCATCGGCGTGGAGCACGGCGCCATGCTCAACCCGGACGTCATATCCCCGCGAAGACGCTGGGTACATGCGCGCTCGCTCGCCACCATGGCACCGCTGTTCGACAGCTACGTAGCCGTCTCTGACGTCATGGCAGAGCGTGTGCGAGAGGCGCTCGGGCCGCCTTTCTCCGTCGCTACCGTGCATAACGGCGTCGATACCACGCGCTACGTTCCCAACGCTCGTCGTGCCGACGATGGGACCTTCTGCGTGGGGGTGGCGGCCCGGCTCGTCCCAGGCAAGGGCGTTCGCGAAGCGATTCTCGCCCTCGAGCCCCACCTGGATGGGTGCGAGGTGAGACTCCGCGTTGCCGGCGACGGTCCGATGCGCTCGGAGCTCGAAGACCTCGCGCGCTCGCGAGGAGTGCTCGCCGGCGTCGAGTTCATGGGCATGGTGAGCGACATGCCGGCGTTCTGGCGGGGCTGCGATATCGCCGTGCACGCGGCCAACGGCTGGCAGGAGTCGTTCTGCCTCGCCGTCGCCGAGGCCCAGGCATGCGGTCTCCCCGCGGTCGTCAGTCGCGCCGGTGCCCTGCCGAGCGTCGTCGCCGACGGCCAGACCGGCATCGTCGTCGAACCGGGAGACATCGACGGGCTGCGGCGGGCCATTGCCCTCTACGCGGGCGATGAGCAGCTCCGCGTTGCCGTCGGAGCGGCCGCACGGTCACGCGCCTGCCGCATGTTCAGTCTCGACCGAGCTGCCCGCGACTACGTGGGCGTCGCGTGCGACCTGCTGGAGCGAAGGCGCGCGACCGCGGCTGGTGCGAGGTGACGGCCCGGCTGCATATCGCCATGGTCGTGTCGCTCAAGGGCGGGATGTCGCCGTTCACGCGGCGCGACGTCGAGTCGATCCTTGGAGCCGGGCACACTGTCGATATCCTGCCGGCCAGGGCGGAGCCGGGGCGACCGGTTCCCACCGGCGCTCGGGTTCTGCTGGCGCGCTATCTCCCGCGCGCGCTCTGGAGCATCGTGGGGCTGGTGCGAGCGCTCGCCGAGCGTCCGGGGCGCCGGCTGCTGGGCGACGCGTTTCGCGATCTCGAGATCGTCAGCGTGCTGAACGCCTGCGCCTTCTACGGTCGGCTGCCCCATCCGCCTGACCTCGTCTACGCGGTCTTCGGCGACCGCAAGCTGTTCACCGCTTACTACCTGAGCTTGCTGTGGCGCCGGCCGCTCACGGTCACGATCCACGCCTACGAGCTCTACGACAATCCCAACCCCCTCGTGTTTCGCAAGGCTCTCGGCCGTTGCCAGAAGATCATGACCGTCACGGACTACAACCGGCAGCTGCTTTCGACCGAGTGGGGCATCGACCCATCCCGCGTCGAGGTCGTGCGCATTACGGTGGACGAAGAGCTGTTTCGAGCCACTCGACCCTTCGTGGTCCTCTGCGTCGGCTTCGTCAGCTTCAAGAAAGGTCACGCGACACTCTTTGAGGCGGTTCGCCTTCTCGACGACCCCGACGTCGAGATCTGGATCATCGGAGGCGCCGGCGGTGCGCACCCGGCTGATCCCCTGGCTCTCGCCGAGCAGCACGGCGTTGCCAGACAGTGCGTCGCGCTGGGCTGGCAATCGGAGCAGGCCGTGGGAGCCCTGATGAGGCGGGCTGACGTGCTTTGCGCTCCGTCACGAACTGATCCGGAGGGCCGCAAGGAAGGGTTTCCGACGGTGCTCGCAGAGGCCATGCACAGCGGCCTGCCCGTCATCTCGACGCGGCATGCCGAGATCCCCTCGATAGTGCCGACCATCATCGTCGCTGAGGATTCCCCGCAGGAGCTGGCGGCCGCCATCGCTCGCTACAAGGCCGATGCCGGACTCCGCCAGACCGACGCCGACAGGAACCGTATAATCGCCGACGAGCTGTTTCTGGAGGCTCCTCGTCGGGACCTGCTCCGCGTTCTTGGAGAGGTTGTCGATGGCCTCGGGTAGGGAACCGGGGGGCCGCCTCCTCATGGTGGTGCACAACGGGTACCCGGTCGGTGAGCCGCGTGTGCGCCGACAGGCAGAGGCGGCTGTGGCAGCCGGCTGGTCGGTAGACGTGTTCGCCCTCGCAACTGTCGGGAGGCCGAATCGTGAGGTGTTCGGCGGCGTGCGGGTCTTCCGCTCTCGGGTGCGGCGCCTGCGCGACCTATCGTCGCGAGGGATGCTCAGCGAGTACGGTCGTTTTTGCCTCGACACGTTCCTCTTCTGCCTGAAGGCGCCGCGATACGACGCGGTCGTTGTCGCCAATCCACCCGATTTCCTGGTGTTCTCGGCGTGGCCGCAGCGGCTCCGCGGCGCCCGGATCACTCTCGACGTGCACGACCTCATGACCGATCTCTTTGCGGTGCGCACGGCGGAGGACCCGGACAGTTTTCGGATGCGCGTCCTGAGGTTGGTCGAACGACGCTCGATGTGCTGGGCCGATCAGGTCATGACCGTTCACGCTTCCTACGCCGCCGAGATCCGCAAGAGGGCTGGGGGCGAGACTGCGCCAACCGTCGTGATGAACACGGCGGACGAGGCGTTGTTCACGCGCCGCCTGTGCGTCCCGCCGGGGCCGAAGACGATCGTGTACCACGGCAGCATGTTCGAGCGTTACGGCGTCCTCGACCTTTTGACCGCTTTCCTGCAGGTCTCGGAGGCAGATCCGGAGGCGCGACTCTGGATGCTGGGCGGCGGCGATGCACGTGGGGCGCTCGAGCGCATGGTCCGATCCTGCCGCATGGACGGTCGGATCGACCTGTCGCGCGAGTACCTGCCGGCCGAAGCGGTCGCCGAGCGCCTCGCTCTCGCTCACATCGGTGTCGTTCCAAACCAGCCGAACGAATTGAACCGCTACGCTCTGTCCACCAAGCTCTTCGAGTACGTGGCGGTCGGCATCCCGGTCGTCTGCGCCGGGTTGCCGACCATTCGTGAGTACTTTGGTGCCGACGAGCTCCTCTTCTTCGAGCCCGGAAACGTCGCGGATCTCTCCGCCAAGTTGCTTTGGGCCCTCAGCCACTACGACGACATGGTCGAAAAGGCTGCGACCGCCGCAACCCGATACGAGCGGCACTACGCATGGAGACTGCAAAAGCAGCACTTCCTGGAGGCGATAGCGTCGCCCTCAGTCATTCTTTCTGGACAAGCACGGAGCGTCCATGGTGGGTGACAGTCATCGTGCCGGCTGTGCGCTGATCACAGGAGCGACGGGCTTCATTGGTCGTCACCCGATCAACGCGCTCGGCTTCCGGCCTCGGGTCAGTCTTGCCGATGGCCTTCACGGGTGCCGGTCAGAGTGAGATTCCGATATCGCGCGGGGGCCGCTGCGCTCGGCGCGGGTGACCGCCGGCAAGTCGTCGAGCCCAGGAGCTGACCGTGAACGTCCCCTTCGTCGACCTGAAGGCGCAGTCGCGCGAGCTGCACGACGAGTTCGAGGCGGCGATCTGGTCGGTCATCGACCGGGCCGCCTACACGCTGGGACCGGAGCTGCAGCAGTTCGAGCACGACTTCGCCGCGCTCTGCGGCTGCGATCACGCCGTCGGGGTCAGCTCCGGCACCGATGCGGTCAAGCTGGCGCTGCTCGCGGCGAACGTGAGCTCCGGCGACGAGGTGTTCGTACCGGTCAACACGTTCATCGCCACCGCCGAGGCCGTAAGCCACATCGGCGCGGTGCCGGTGTTTGTCGACTGCCTCGAGGAGACCGCCCTCATCGACCCCGCCGCGCTCGAGGCCGCCGCCGAGGAACACGAGGGCCTCGCCACGGCGGTCGTGCCGGTTCACCTCTACGGCCAGCCCTGCGACATGGACGCGATCCAGAAGGTCGCCGACCGCTACGATCTCGCGGTGGTCGAGGACGCCTGCCAGGCGCACGGCGCGGCCTACAAGGGGCGGCCGTGCGGCAGCATGGGCATCACGGCCGCCTTCAGCTTCTATCCCGGCAAGAACCTGGGAGCGCTGGGCGACGGCGGTGCGGTCACCACGCGAAGCGCCGAGCGGCCGAGCGCCTGCGCCTGCTGCGCAACCACGGCCAGGCCGACAAGTACACGCACGCGGCTGGTCGGCTACTGCGACCGCCTGCACAACCTGCAGGCGGCGCTGCTCAGCGTGAAGCTGGCGCACCTCGCCGACTGGAACGAGGCGCGGCGCGCGGCCGCCGGCGCTACGCGAGCCGGTCTAGGGGAGTAGGCCGGCGCTGCGGCCGATGGCATTCAGCGACGACGCGACGCCCGTGTACCACCTCTACGTGGTGCGCCTCGTGGGCTGCGACGCGACCTTGCGCGACGACGCTGCGCGAGCGCCTCGCCGCGGCCGGCATCGAGACCGGCATCCACTATCCCGTGCCACTGCACCTGCAGCCCGCCTACGCGCATCTTGGCTACCGCGCGAGGCGAGTTCCCCGTGGCCGAGCGGCTGGCCGCCGAGATCCTCTCGCTGCCGATGTTCCCCGAGATCACGGCCGAGCAGCAGGAGCACGTGGTCGCGACGCTGGCACTCGCCCGTCGACGCTGGGGCCGGCCGGCTGAGCGGCCGTTCCCTGGGAGCACGGCCGTGTAAGACGGGCGCGCGCGACCGCGCACGGCGCCGGATGCCGGCGCTGCGTCTCGACGTGCGCGGCCCTCCCCGGCCGCCTACTTCGTGGCCCTCGCCATCCGCGACGGGACGCCCTTCGGCCATCTCCTGCTCGCGGGGCACGCTGCGTCACCGACTGGTCGCTGTGCGTCATGGTCGTGGCCACTGTGCTTTCGTTTGCCGGCTTCGGCCTCTATAGAGCCGAGGTCTACGTCAGCCGGCCGCTGCTGCTGCGCACGCTCGTCAAGGCGCCGTGACGGCGCTCATTGTCTCCGCGGTCACGGTGTACTTCGTCAAGTCGCCCTACGTCAACCAGTCGCGGTTCCTGCTGCTCGGCACCTTCGCCCTGTTCGTCGCGCTCTGCTCCCTGCTGCGCCTGTCGCTCCCCGCTCGCGCGTACCGGCGCAAGGTCGCCGAGCAGCGGCCAGTCGTGCTCGTGGTCGGCCAGTCGGCGCGCTCCGAGCTGCTCAAGCGCCGTCTCAGCGACCTGTGCGGCTTCAGCCGCTGAAGCGGTCGTCTGCGACGGCGGCGTGCGCGGCCACGTCTGCAGGCGCCGAACGGAGCCTGGACCAGGCGCGGCCGCCGGGCCGCGCCGTTCACGCCGTCTTCATCGACGCCGGCGGCGCTGCCGCTGCAGGGCGTGCTGCCCTCGTCGAGCTGGTCCGCGCACGCCGCGGCTGTGAGGTCTACGTCGTCTCGGACTCGCTGGCCGCTGCGACCCACGCGACTGCTCTGCGACGCTCTTCGAGGCCCCGGTGATGCGTATCCGCCGGCGGCGCCCAACGGCGCGGTGCGCCGCGCCAAGCGCGTGCTCGACGTCGCTGCTCTCATCGATCGGCCTCGTCGGTCGCCCTGCCGCATGGCCGCCATAGCCGCCGCCATCAAGCTGAGCTCGCGGGGTCCGGTCTTCTACCGCGACGAGCGGGTCGGGCCTGCGCGGCCGCACCGTTCGCGTTCCTAGAAGTTCCGCACCATGGTCGTCGGCAACGACGCCACGAGCAGCATCGCGACCTACGTGACCGCGCTCTCATCGCACGGACAGACACTGCACGCCTGCGACTTGCGCGACCCAGAGGAGCACGTGCCGTTCTTCAAGATCGCCGATGACGGCCGCGTCACCCGGTCGGCCGCCTTCTGCGCCGCTACTCGCTCGACGAGCTGCCGCAGCTCTGGAACGTGCTGCGCGGCGACATGAGCCTCGTCGGACCGCGGCCCCCGCTGCCCTACGAGGTCGAGGCCTACACCGACTGGCAGCGCCAGCGCCTGCAGGCGCTGCCCGGCGTCATCGGGCTGTGGCAGGTCGGCGGGCGCAGCCGCGTCAGCTTCGACGAGATGGTCTTCCAGGACGTCTTCTACGCGACCAACCAGTCCCCGCTGCTCGACTGGCCATCTGCCTGCGCACTGTCGGCGCGGTCATCAACGGCCGCGGGGCGATGTGAGCGAGGCGGGGCCGACGTGACGACCGTGGCGCTCATCGGCTGCGGCTACTGGGGCCCGAACCTGCTGCGGAACTACATGGAGCTGCCCGGCGCCGGTCCACCTGGGTGGGTGTCCTGACGCCTCGACGGCGGCCTCGACGAAGGCCAGCGCGCGACTACCCCTCCATACTGACCACGACCGACGTCGATGACGTGCTCGGCCGACCCGACGTCGAGGCGGTCGCTCGTCGCCACGCCGATCTCGACGCATCATGCCCTCGCCGTGGCGGCGCCTCTGAGCGCCGGCAAGCACGTCTTCGTCGAGAAGCCGATCGCCGCGTCGGTCGGCAGAGGCCGCGGAGCTCGTCGAGCCCTCGCCGACGCAGCCGGGACCTCACGCTCATGGTCGGCCACACGTTCGTCTACAGCCCGCCGGTGCGCAAGGTCAAAGCAGATCATCGACAGCGGCGAGCTCGGCGAGATCCGCTTCGTCACCAGCCAGCGCGTCAACCTCGGCCTTCACCAGAAGGACGTGAGCGTGATCTGGGACCTCGCGGCGCACGACCTGGCCATCCTCGACTACTGGCTCGGGCGAGATGCGGCCGCGCGACGCAGTCCGTCGGTCAGCGTCACCGGCCGCGGCTTGCGTGCGCGCCGAGCATCCCCGACGTCGCCTTCGTGAACCTGCGGTTCCCCTCCGGCGTCGTGGCCTCGATCCACGTCTCCTGGCTTTCCCCGGTCAAGCTGCGCCGCACCATGGTCGTCGGCAGCAGAAGATGCTCGCTCTACGACGACACCGAGCCGTGGAGAAGGTCAAGCATCTTCGACCACGGCGTCGACTTCCGGGAGCCGACTACGTTCGACGAGTTCCAGCTGAGCTACCACACCGGCGACATCGTCGCCCCGAGGCTCGACACGAGCGAGCCGCTGCGCATCGAGGCGGAGCACTTCCTCGAGTGCGTCGAAAGCGGCGACCAGGCCGCTCACCGACGGTGCCGCGGGCCTGCGCGTGGTGCGCGCGCTCGAGGCGGCCGAGGCATCGCTGAGCGACGGCGTGCATGCCCGCGTGCCGGTCGGCGCCGAGGCCGAGATGACCGGCGCCGCGGTGGTCCTCCGGTAGGTGGCCGCGGCAACGAGCGCACCGGCCTGAGCTGACGGCAGCCCAGGTCTACGCCGGGGTAGTTGTCGGGCAGCGG
Organism: uncultured Actinomycetes bacterium; assembly: GCA_963751565.1. GTDB lineage: Bacteria > Actinomycetota > Thermoleophilia > UBA2241 > UBA2241 > Bog-752. The sequence goes on from CAVVVA010000005.1 coordinate 821,928, forward strand.
CGCCGACCTGCAGGCCGCCCTGCATCGTCGGCAAGGCGCCGCGCGGCGCGCTCCGAAGGCGAGCTGCCGCTCACCATCGGCGTCGACGCCATCGTGCGCCCGTTCACCACGATCTACGCCGGCAGTGTCATCGGCGACCGCCTGCAGACCGGGCAGGGCGCCTCGATCCGCGAGGACAACACCTTCGGCGACGACGTCTCCATCGGCACCAACGTGTGCATCGAGTTCGGCAACCGAGTCGGCGATCGGGTGCGCATCCACTCCGGCTGCTACCTGGAGTTCGTGACGATCGAGGACGACGTCTTCATCGGTCCCAACACCGTCTTCGCCGGACGACCCCCACCCGATGAACTGCCCGCGCTACACGGAGTGCCGCGGCGCGGTCGTGGTGCGCCGTCTGGCTCGCATCGGCGCCAACGTGACCATCATGCCCGGCGTGGAGATCGGCGAGGACTCGCTGGTCGGCGCCGGGTCGGTGGTGGCCGACGACGTCCCGCCGGGGGCCGTCGTCGTCGGCAACCCCGCCCGGGTGGTGAAGACCGTAGCCGACCTCACCTGCCCGCCCGGTTTCTTCGAGCGGCCGTACGTCTGGCCCCCCTATGTGGGCACGTGAGCGCCTTCGGCCGATGGCAGGACGATGACAGGTCGTCCCCGATGTTCTGGAGATCAACGTGGCTGACCTGAACGGCGAAGCACAGGGCATGACGGCGCGCGACTACGTCCGGGTCCTCCTCCGGCGTCTGTGGCTCATCGTCCTCATCGCGGCGGTGGCCGCCGGCGCCGCGTTCTACCTGTCCGTGCTACAGACGAAGATGTACCAGGCGACCGCCAAGATCATCTACGCACCACAGCTCTCCACACAGGCGACCGGCCAGGCCGCGATCGATCCGTACGGGCAGCAGGACGCCCTGCAGAGCGTCGCCACCTCCATCAACAACCCGGTCCTGCAGAAGCGCACCGCGGCTCTGGTCGGGCAGCAGGCGCCCGGGCCGGCGGCGTACAAGCTCACGGCCCAGTCGGAGGGCACGGCCACCGCCACCAACCTGGTCAACGCGGTGGTCGACATCACCGCCACCAGCAGCGCGCCTCGAACGGCGCAGGTCGCCGCCAACGCCTATGCCGCGTCGTTCATCGCCGTGCGCAAGCAGACACAGGTGGCCCAGCTGAGCAACGCGCTCGATACACTCAAGGGTCAGATGGCGACCTTCACGACGGCCGCTGCCAAGGAGAGCTCGAGCTACCTGCTGCTCACCCAGACCGCCCAGAGTCTCGAGGTCCGCGTGGCCACGGCGACGGGCGACTTTAGTGTCGCCGTGCCGGCTACTCTGCCGATCTCGCCCTACAAGCCGCGGCCGCTGCGCAACGCCATCCTCGGTCTGGGCGTGAGCCTGTTCGTTGCCATCGGCCTCGTCTTCCTGCTCGAGCAGTTCGACACGAAGCCGCGCTCGCATCGCGAAGTCTCCGAGATCCTGGGCCTTTCGGTCGTCGGGCGCGTGCCGCGCATCGACAGGAAAGCGATCGCCGCCGATCCGCTCGCCGGCGTACACAATGCAAGCGGCGCGGCCGCGGAGTCGCTGCGCCTGCTGCGCAGCAACCTCGACTACCTCGACGTCGACGGCGCGCTGTCGACCGTCCTGATCACGAGCTGCCTGCCCGGCGAGGGCAAGTCCGTGACCGTCTGCAACCTGGGCGTCACGCTGGCCATGGGTGGGCACCGCGTCGTCATCATCGACGCCGACCTGCGACGGCCCAGCGTGCACCACTACATGGGCCTGCAGAACACGACGGGCCTGTCGAGCGTCGTGGCCGGCAAGGTACCGCTGGTCGAGGCGCTGCAGGGCTACAACCTGCCGCCGCTCGACTGGAGCTCGAACGGTGGCGGTCACAACGGCAACGGGTCCAAGCCCTCCGTCGGCGCCGCGAACGCCACGGTCGCCACCGGCGCTGCGAACGCCGCCGGCGCGAGCGCTGCAGCCGCGAGCGCCCCGATCGCCGCCACCAGCGAGAAGCGCAAGCTCTACGTCCTCACGTCGGGGCCGCTGCCGCCGAATCCCGGCGAGATCGTCGCCTCGAAACGCTTCGAAGCTGTGCTCGCCGAGCTCAAGAGCGCGAAGATCGACTTCGTCCTCATCGACACGCCGGCGTTCGGTTCGGTGTCCGACGCGGCGGCGATCGCTCCGCACGTCGACGGCGTCCTCGCGCTCGTGAACATGGACGGCGCGACGAGGCCGATGCTCACGGAGGCCCGCGAGTTCCTCGACCAGCTCCCCACCCGAAAGCTCGGCGTGATCATCGTGCGCGAGAAGATCACGCGCAGCGGCTACCACCACTCCTACTACGCGTACTCGAGCAGGGCGTAGGAGACGAGGTCACGGCGAAGATGTTGCCGCCGCTGCCCGTGAGGTGGACGCTGCCGTCGGCGTAGATGGCCGGCTGCGGCACCTGGAACTTGCTCGTCGAGTTGACCCAGCTAGCAACGGCGCCACCGGCCGTTTGGCGGCTGACGCCGGCGGCGAAGGCGGCCTCGCCTACCGCCCAGTCACTCTCGCAGACGCGACGACAGAGCAGCTGACGCCCGCAGACAGTGAGACGCGCGTTACCATGCGACATGAGGACCGTCCCTGTGGTTGTGGCCTAGACAACCGACAACCCACAGGAGAGGGTCCTCACCTGTCAACAACGTCTGTGGGCGGTGCAGCTAGCCGTGCGAACCCAGCAGAGCCTGAGGGGCACGCAAACTACCGCTTCGCTCACGCTGCCAGGTCGTACTCATGGATCAGCCCGCCGAGGATGTCTCGCCGTCGCAGTTGTGCGGTCGAGACAAACGCGACAGGGTCACTCCCTTCGCCCTGCGGCACGCGCAGGCCGAGCCCGCGGTGGGGCCGCTTGCGATTGTAGTGACCGACGTACTCAGCGAGTTCCTTCTCCAGGTGTCTGCGGCCACCGATCAGCATCCAGTCCAGGCATTCCTGGCGGACGCTGCGCACCCAGCGCTCGGCAAAGGCGTTTGCCTTGGGAGCCTGGATCGGCGTGCGCATTACCCTGACGCCCTCCGCGGCGAACACCTGATCGAAGCTGGCGACGTACTTGCAGTCCCGATCTCCAAGCAAGGTCAGACCGCAGGCGCCGCCGCCCCGGTAGATGCCCGCCATCACTTCGTCGAGCTCGGGGCTCGTCGCCAGGCCGCGGCAGCCTTCGAAGAGCGCCGCGAGGCGCCGACCCTGGAACTCGTAGAGTTCGCCGCGGCGCGCTCCGGGCACTGGCCCCGGCGCGCTCGGTCAGACGGCGGCAGGTGTGGTGCTCCCCTTAGGTGGGTCGTTGTCGAGGTCGGGGGTGACCAGCGTCGGGGAAAGCACCGGCACGAGCTCGATATCGACGCTGCCGTACGCCGGGCAGCGGCAGCTTGGCTGCCAGCCCGGTGCTGAGCACCTCGGCGGGCTTCGGCCGGCGCTGGTCCGAATGCCGTCACGCACTGCTTGGCTTCAGGTACGTGCCGGCCTTTTGTTAACGCAGGTTAAGAAGAATCGCCGGGCGTGTTAAGGGTGCCTTGTGGCCCGTCTTGGCAGTCTTCGGCCGGGCAACCTGAGTGTGAAGGCGATAAAGGCAAACCGTCCGTGAGGGCGGGGCGCAAAGCCACAGGACTTGCACCAGGCGAGTCGGCTGGGTTGCCGCCCGAAGAAGCGATTCTGAAGGACCCGTGGCTCGCCGGAGAGGCGCCACGGGTCTTTTTCGTGGTCTCTCCCAGAGGGAGGGAGGTGACAACTTACATGAAGCGCTTCACGAAGGATCAAAGCGGTTTCACGCTCATCGAGCTCCTGATCGTGATCATCATCATCGGTATCCTGGCCGCCATCGCCATCCCGATGTTCCTCAGTCAGAGGAACAAGGCCAAGGACGCCGCGGTCAAGGAGGGCATCCACAGCCTCCAGATCGGTGTCCAGAGCTACGCGGTCGACAACACCGACACGTATCCGGCGACCCTCACCCAGGCCGGCCTGGTCGACGCCACCGGCCATCCCTACGTCGACAACTGGCCGAAGAACCCGTTCACCAACGTTCTGATGGCAAGCAGCTCGGCGCAGGGTGACTACACCTACACCGACAACGTCGCCAGCAGCACGTTCACGCTCCAGGGCCACCTGTCCAACGGCGGCCAGTTCCAGGTTCCCTGACCGGGGAGTCTGAGCTGATCGCGGACCGAGCGGGGGGCGGCTTCTACAAAGCCGCCCCCCTCTTCTTGCGGCGACGCAGCCGGCGACGCTGAGTGCCGGGGGTTGATCCGACCGGCCATCTAAGACCGCGTCAAACCGGTTCGCCTCGGCACACATCTCTGTGCCTCCGGCACGCCCATCGAGCTGGTCGTTTGTTGGGGCGCCGTTCGGAGTCGCATCGGTGATGGAGGTAGTGCAGATGGTCGCTCTCGCCAACAGCCTACGCGGCGCATGTCGACTCTGTGTCGCCGCGTCATGCCTCGCACCACAGTGGTTTGTCTGGCAGCCATCTTCCGTGCTTTGGTCGCTCTCCCCGCCTTGCGGCAGCTTCGAGCAGAGCGAATGTGTCGAGTGAGAGACTCCGCTCGACGAAGGAGGCAGCGCCCTGCAAGGTCACATCAGAAGGCGCGGCCCGTCAGGATCGTGGGAGCACATCCTCGACGTCGGCCGCTACGGCGCCCAGCGCTGCCAGGGCTGCGGGCGGCGCTTCCGGATCGAACGGCGGCCAAGTGAACTCTGTCCGGCCTGTGGCGGCGAGCTTTCTGAGACGGAGGAGCGCCGCCGCGAGACACCGAACTGCAGCGTAAATCGGGGATAAACGCACCCCTCAGGCGCAACGAGGGCGCGGCAGTCCTGGGTCAGTTCGCCACCAGACGCTCCAGGCGAACCGTCGCCGCGAAGCGATGCGCGTCCATGCCCTCGTAGGCAGCTTGGGTCTCCGCCAACTTGGCCAGCATTAGGGAGGCCCGGGTGTCCACCATTTGGTGGGTGATCACCTTCAGGTAGTTGCCAACCCAGAGCCCACCTGTATAGCGGGCTGCGCGCCCAGTCGGCAGGATGTGGTTTGTACCGGACACTTTGTCCGCGTAGACCTCTGCGGTCTGCTCACCGAGGAAGAGCGAGCCGTAGTTGTGGAGCAAGGGCATAAGAGCGGTCGGCTCCGCCGTGTGCACCTCGAGGTGCTCTGGCGCCCACTCGTTGGCAAATCGGGCGGCGTCCTCGATGGTGTCAACGAGCGCAACCTCGCCGTTGGTCTCCCATGACGCTCGCGCGACTGCCTGGGTCGTGCGGTCGCGCAGCTGTCGCTCGATCTCAATGAGGGTGGACTCGGCGATCGCCCGCGACGTGGTGACGAGTGCGCAGCGCGCATCTGGATCATGCTCGGCTTGCGCCAAGAGATCAGCCGCGACGAACTCGGAATCGGCGCTGTCGTCGGCAATGACGAGACACTCACTTGGCCCGGCGATGAAGTCAATGCCGACCCGGCCGTACACCTGCCGCTTGGCCTCGGCAACGTACTGGTTTCCCGGCCCAACGACCAGGTCGACGGGCTTCAGCGTCTGGCTGCCGAACGCAAGAGTGACCTGGACCCCTGAGATCGGTCCACCCGCACTGTAGGGTGTCACGATCGATGAAGGAGGCAGGTCATGCCACAGAAGCGCTACCGTCCCGAGGAGATCATCGCCAAGCTGAGGAAGGCCGACGTGCTGCGCGGCTTGACACCCAATAGGTGCGCCCTCCGCGTCGTGTTGCCACGCCGTGCCGGCGAAAGCCGGATGGCCACGGCGTCTGGCGATTCAGGCGCCCCCAGGTGTCTAGTCTACTTCCAGCCTCAGCTGGTTGGCAGAATCGGAGTTGTCCTGCGTGCCAAGGCAATGGCTAAACTTGTTCTTGTATCAGGCCGGAGAAAGTACGCCCAGTGCACGCCCTCTCCCCCAGCCGCCGACGGGATGCCGACTGGACACCTCCGCATTCCGCCAAGACACCGTTGCCGCGAATGAATCCACGAATGGGGTCAGGTGTGCGGTGCTGTCCAGAGTTTCTGTGCCCTTCAGGACGCCGCTCGACGAGATCCGCGAGGCGCCGCCAGATCGGCGGCCGGATGCCTTTGAGGGTACCTTGATGCGGGCGATCTGCACCACTGGCGCGATCTTCTTCGTTGCAGTTGCGAACGGCGAGCACTGCGATGCTGCTCAGGCAGGCAGCGGAGCGACGCGGGATCTCGTCTCCGGAGGCTCGCTCAGCTCGCCTCATCGCCTAGCCGAGGAGCTCGAACTCCTGCCATTCGGACTCCGGCACGGTCAGGTCCCGGCGCGGCGCGTCGGTCATCCCGTGGATGCTCACCACCACCGATGCCTGCACGCCGGAATGCCCCTCCACGACGTACCCCTCCTCGCCCTTGTACCTGACGTGCTTTCCGAGCAGATCCTCAAGCTTCACGCATCCTCCCTGAAGAGAGACGTCCCCGGGCAGGGCGGCGGCCGCTCTGGCCGGGGTGCCGGAAGGCGAGCTGCTTCGCAGCGTAGCACTCTATGCGCTCAGGGCCTCACCGCTCTCCCTCCTCATCTGCGGACTCGAGCGGGCCGCGCTCGGTCTCGAGTCGTCTCAAGGAATAGGGGGCAACGGTCTCCTCACCCTGCGCGTCGACACGCCCGCGCACATCACACCCATGTGCGGCCCCTGATCCTGCTGCACAGGGCGTCTCTCGCCGACGCGCTGCCGACGAGAAGGCAGCCGGTCACGGGTGACGATGACGGGCCCACCCCAGGCGGCCGGCTCGGCCTGGGTCAGCCCCTCGTCTTGGGGCTCTCCTGCCTGCCCAGCACCTGCGAGACGGCCGACTTGAGCAGCCGTACCTTCTTGCGGTCAGCGATCTCGAGTACGACGACCGTGTCGCCGACCTGGCGGACCGTGCCGAAGAGGCCGTCGGTCGTCACGATCTCGTCCCCCTTCTTGACCGTCCCCAGCAGTTCCTGCTGGGCACGGCGCCGGCGGCGCTGCGGCCGCAGCGCGACAAGGTAGAAGACCCCGATAACGAGGACGACGTAGATGAGCAGGATAGCGATGGTCACTTCGGCGTTCCGCCTCCTTCGAGAGACGCCCGCGACATCTCACAGGAACGGTGCAACGAGCGCCGTCCCCTCGCAGGCCCCGCGACACTACACGTGAGGAGTCTTTCCCGCGCAGAGGCGGTCGAACCAGACTCCCCGACGGGCGATCCACCCCACACCCGCCCGTCGCACCGAAGATCGTCTGCTAGTCGATAAAGTCCCGCAGGTGCTGCGAGTCGCGGTAGCTCGTGAGCTTGGCGAGCGTCTTGGCTTCGATCTGGCGGATGCGCTCGCGGGTGAGACTGAACGTCTGGCCGACCTCTTCGAGGGTGCGTGGGTGTTCGCCCTTGAGACCGAAGCGCAGCTCGATGATCTTGCGCTCGCGCTGCGTGAGCGTCGAAAGGACCTGGTTGAGCTCCTCCTTTTGCATGGTCTCGCTCACGGCCTCGACCGGCTCCACCGCTTCGTGGTCCTCGATGAAGTCGCCGAGCTGCGAGTCCTCTTCTTCGCCGATCGGCGTCTCCAAGCTCACCGGCTCCTGGCTGATCTTCAGGATCTCACGCACCTTCTGCGGTGTGGTGTCCATCTCGCTGGCGATCTCTTCGCGCGTGGGCTCGCGGCCCATGCCCTGGAGGAGCTCGCGCTGCACGCGGATGAGCTTGTTGATCTGCTCGCCCATGTGCACCGGGATGCGGATCGTGCGGGCCTGGTCGGCGAGGCCCCTGTTGATCGCCTGGCGGATCCACCAGGTGGCGTAGGTCGAGAACTTGTAGCCCTTGCGGTAGTCGAACTTCTCGACCGCCCGGATGAGGCCGAGGTTGCCCTCCTGGATTAAGTCGAGGAACAGCATGCCGCGGCCCACGTAGCGCTTGGCGATGGAGACGACGAGGCGCAGGTTGGCCTCGGTGAGCTTGCGCTTGGCCTCCATGTCGCGGCGCTCGCTGCGCTTGGCCAGCGAGACCTCTTCGGCGGCGGTCAGGAGCGGCACCTTGCCGATCTCGGTGAGGTACATGCGCACCGGGTCGGTGCTCGCCGTCTTGATCGACAGGTCGAGCGCCGGAGCCTCTTCTTTTCCGTCGCTGTCGGGGGCGTCGGCCACCGCCGTCTCGTCGCCCTCGATGATGTCGATGCCCAGGTCGGTAAGGAGCATGAAGATGTTGTCGATCTGATCGGGCGTGAGTTCGACGTCCTGGAGCACGTCCGCGATACGATCGCTGGTCAGGTAGCCCTGCTCGCGGCCCTCGGCGACCAGCTCGCGCAGCTCGTCGATCGCCGGCTCTGCAGGTTCCGCCGCCCCATGGGCTGCGGGCAGATCAATCACTGATTGTCTTGCTCCTCACGCGAAGCACCGCTTGCCCTCGGCAAGACGCGCTCCAGGCCACATCGAAAGCCACGGGGTCTTCGCGGTCATCACGGGAAGCCGGCGGAAGTGCTGGCCAAGCATGCGCCTGTAGGCTCGGCCGGTTCGCGCCCATGCCTTGCGAGGCTGACCGCCTCATGCATCGTACTCGGGCAACAACGGCGACACCATCCCGCCGTCGTGCAGTCAAAAGGCCGGACGCCTCTGAGAGATCACCTGACGAGTGGCCTCCCCGAGGCTTGGCAGTGGCGGGGAGGGCCTTCGCCAGCGTGATCCGGGGGGAATGCACGTCGTAATTGGCTGAGGCCCTCCCACGATGCCGCCGGCCGCACATCAGTGCGAGTTGTGTCGGCGGGTCGAAACGGACCAAGGTGCAGCGGCTCTTCAGGTGGCGCCGACGAGATGTTGACGTCAGCGCCTCACCAGTGCGACGGGCCGGCCGGCCCCTGCTGCCAAGTCGCCGGCAGACAAAACTCTCAAAGAGGGCATGTGCGCGGCCGCCATAGGTGTGTTCGTCTCTCCAAGCCGCGGCTAGATCTGATTGAAGAAGCCCTTCTCAAGAAAACCGGCGGCTGCCTCGCTTGACAGCTCGAGATCGCGCGGCGCCAGCAGCAGGACCCGATCGTCCAGGAGCTCCAGGCTGCCATCCAGGGCGTAGACCAGGCCGCTGCAGAAGTCGGTCAGGCGCCGGGCAAGGGCCGTCTCACAGCCTTGCATGTTGCAGATCACGGCGGCATCGCTGCGAAACCTGTCGGCGATCTGCTGGGCATCGTTGAACTCCGCGGGCGCAAGCAGGCAGAACTCAGCGCTGTGCGGGCGCACCAGAGTCAGAGGGCTAGCGGCCCGCTCTTGCCCACGCCGCGGGTACGCCGGCGGTGCATCTGCGTAGATCTCGTCGTAGTCGGCAGCTCCATCGTGACTCAGACGGCGCACGTCGGGCGGCTCTTCACGGTAGGGCCGAAACTCCTGCGGAGCCGCGATGGTCTCGTCGTCGTATGAGTCCTGTGCGCTGCTGTCGAAGTAGCCGACGGCCCTGCGCAGCGATGAACCTAGACTCATGCTTCCTCCAGCCTCTGGTTGCAACAAGGCACGACTCCCAGACGCAGCCGAGCGATCTCGCGCAATCCCGCAGCATGCCTTTGTTCAGTGTCTTCGCGACCGAGGGCAAGTTGCCTTCCGAGCCGTCGTTGGGCGCTCGGCGTGCGCACGAGCGCCCGGTGAGCCCGCCGCGTCGCGTACGGCGCTTTGGCCGAGGATTGGACCGTCAGGCCCCTGCATTGTCCGAAGACACTGGCGCTGGATCCACCGCAGCGTCGTCACGGGCCCCGCATGCGATGGCGACGCCCTGACGCACCACAGTGGTTAGTCCGGCACCCATCTTCCGTCCTTTGGTCGCTCTCCCCCACCTTGCCGGCGGCCTCGAGTAGAGCGAACGTGTGGGGACGCGACACTCAACACGGGAGGCAGCGCCCTGCAAGGCCACATCAGAAGGCGCGGCCCGTCAGGATCGTGGGAGTACATCCTCGATGTCGGCCGCTATGGCGCCCAGCGCTGCCAGAGTTGCGGGAGGCGCTTCTGGATCGAACGGCGCCCCAAGGAGCTCTGTCCTGCCTGTGGCGCTGAGCTTTGTGAGACCGAGGAGCGCCGCCGCGAGACCAAGGGCGGTTACGCTTCCCGCAAGGACTGCCAGGCGGCGCTCACGAGGAAGCTCACTACTCTGGCCGAGCACACCTACGTCCTGCCCAGCCGTCTCAACCTGAGGGAGTTCCTGCTCAAGGTTTGGCTGCCGGCGATTGAGAGCAGCGTGCGGGCAACGACACTTTCGGGCTATCGCATGCTGGTCGAGCAGCACCTCGTGCCGCAGCTGGGAGCGGTGCAGCTGCAGAGCTTGAACGCCGCCCAGATCAACGCCCACTACGCCAGGCTGCTCAGTGAGGGACGAGTCCACGGCGTGGGCGGCCTCTCCCCCAACACCGTGCACCACGTCCACGCCGTCCTGCATCGTGCCTTACGTGACGCCGTGAAGTGGGGCTACCTGCAGACCAACGCCGCCGCCTGCGCCGACCCACCGAGATCTTCGGCCCAGCACACAGAGCTACCCGTCTGGTCTGAGGAGCAGCTCCATGCCTTCTTGGGCAGTGTGCAAGAGCAGCGCCTCTACCCCCTGTGGCGTTTCCTGGCGATGACCGGCTGTCGCAGAGGTGAGGCCTTGGGCCTCACCTGGCCTGACCTGGACATCGAGGGCGGCCGGGTGGCGATCAGACGGGCCCTGGTGCCGATCGACGGCAAGCTCTGTGAGACCGAGCCCAAGACCAAACGCGGGCGACGGCTGATCGCACTGGATGCCGAGACGGTGGCGGTGTTGCGGGAGCAAGCCACCCGACAGCTGGCCGAGCAGCAGGCGCTGGGTGATGAGTGGATCGACAGCGGTCGGGTGTTCACCGCCGAGGACGGGGCGCAGCTGCACCCCGAGCGCATCAGTGCCTTGTTTCGCCGCCTCGTGACGACCGCGGCGCTGCCGCCGATCCCTTTGCACGGACTGCGCCACACCTACGCCAGCCTGGCCTTGGCCAAGGGCGTCAATGCGGCGATCGTCTCGCGACGGCTGGGGCATGCCACCGTGGCCTTCACCTTGGACATCTACTCCCACGTGCTGCCCCAGGTCGATGCCGAGGCGGCGGAGGTGATCGCGGCGTTTGGCAGCCGCGAGAGCTAGCCGAGGTGGAAGATGCGACGGAGGTCGTTGTAGGTCAGCAGGATGAAGAGCGTGACCAGCACGACGACCCCGATCGCGATGGCCCGTTCGAGCGTGCGCGGATCGACCCGCCGGCCGCGCACGCTCTCCATCGAGTTGAAGAAGATATGGCCGCCGTCGAAGGGCAGGAACGGCAGCAGGTTGATGATGCCGAGGTTGACCGAGATGAAGGCCAGTAGGATCGGATACCAGCTCTGTCGCACGGCCGTCTGCGAGACCGAGATGATGCCGACCGGGCCGGCTGCGCCGTTGGGCCCAGCGGGATTGATCTTGCCGCTCACGAGCAACCAGAGGCCCTTGAAGGTCGCCCCCACAATGCCGGCGGTCCCGGTGACGGCGAGGCCGGCCGCACGCCAGGGAGCCGGGTAGCTCGGGGTCCCCTTGGGGCTGACGCCCAGGAAGCCTTCATTGGCGGCCCCCGGTCTGGTCGAGAGCGTTAAGGCAACCGTGCGCTGTTGCCCTGTGGGCGTGCGGTACACGAGCGTCACGGTCTTGTGCGGATGCGACTTAAAGAACGCGCTCGTCGCGTTCCACGTCGTGAAGCTCGTGCCGTTGCCCGAGATCAGGCGATCACCCGCCTGCAGCCCGGCGGCGGCGGCCGGTGTGCCCTTCAGGACTTGAGCCACAGTCAGGGTGGCCTTCTGGATGCCGCCCGCCTGGATGAAGACGAACATGATCAGGACCGCGGCGACGAAGTTCATGCACGGCCCCGCGAAGATGGTCAGGTTGCGCTGCCACACGGGCTTGCTGACGTAGGCGCGCGGCATCACCTCGTCGGGCAGCTTCTCGTCGGGGACCATGCCGCTGATCTTGCAGAAGCCGCCCAGGGGGATCGTGCCGATGCCGTATTCGGTCTCGCCCCAGGTGCGCTTCATGACGGCCGGCGGGAACCCGATGTAGAACCGTTCCACGCGCATGTGAAAGGTCTTGGCCGCGAGAAAGTGTCCGAGCTCGTGGACGAAGATGAGCAGCGCCAGCCCAAGGACGGCCACGACCAGCGTCCAGTGGCCGGTGACGATCAGCAGCGCGATCGCCACGAGTAGCATCAGGCCCCAGGGTGATGCCCCCTGTCGCGCGGCGCCGTCGGGGCTTGGGTCGTGCGGTCTCTCAGGTTTCCTCTCGTTCACAGCTCACTCACCCGGACAGGCGACCGACCCTTCGCCAGGAGCATGGTCAAAGCTCTCGATTCTTATGGTTCCCCGCCCCGCCGAATCGTTGCGCGGCCGCCCCGGCCGCCGCGGAAAGCACGCGGGCGCTCGACGCAAAACGGAGCGAGGCCGGCTTGCCGACTGCCCCGCCCTCGCCCCTGTTGGGCCAACCAATAGAGAAAGCGTACTGCCGTACCTACTTGATGGCCGCCTCGCCGCGCTCCCCGGTGCGCGAACGTACTGCGTCCTCAACGCTGCTCACGAAGATCTTCCCCTGGCCGATGCGGCCCTTCTCGAGCGCCTTGCGCACGCCGGCGATCACCTTCTCAACGTCGCCGTCCGAGACCACCATCTCGACCTTCATCTTGGGATGGAAGCGGTACTGGCCGGGGGCGCCAGTCTCGCCGCGCTCGAAGCCCTTCTCCACGCCGAAGCCCTTGGCTTCGGTGACCGTCATGCCAACCACGCCCTCGACGGCGAGGTGCTCGGCGACCATGCCGAGGTTATAGGACTGGATGATGCACTCGACCTTCTTCATGGAACACCCTCCGTCGTTGTCGCCGCACCGCCTCATGCCCCGGAGGGACATGATCAAGTAGTTGTACCCGGCGACCTTTCGAAGGACCCTCAACCGGCAGCTTTTTCTGCGCCGACTTTTCGCTCAAGGACTACGCACCACCGACACACACCCCAGAGATGGACCTCGCACTATCACAGCAAGTGGACCACTCAGTGGGGGCAGGTCACACGGCCGAGAACGGTGAGCAGCTGCACCCCGAGCGCATCAGTGCCTTGTTTCGCCGCCTCGTGGCGGCTGCGGCATTGCCCCAGATCCCCCTGCAAGGGCTGCGCCACACCTACGCCAGCCTGGCCCTAGCCAAGGGCGTGAATGCGGCGATCGTCTCGCGAAGGCTGGGGCATGCCACCGTGGCCTTCACCTTGGATATCTACTCCCACGTCCTGCCCCAGGTCGATGCCGAGGCGGCAGAGGCCATCGCGGCGTTTGCGAGGAGCGAGAGCTAGCCGACGAGACGGTGGCCACTTCCACACGCTGCGTGAGCGGCACGAGATTCTGAGTCACCATCGAGCGTGCCGGTGGTCTTGAGCATCGGCACAATCGAGCCTGGGCCGCCGCCGTCTAGGAGACCATCAGGAAGGTGTGGAGGAGCACGAAGGCAAGCAGAAACAAGATGAAGGCCGTTCCGACTGCCAGTGCCGCTTTTGTGTTCGTGTCCATGCCCTCAGTCTGCCCAGAGTGGCGATCAGCTGACGGTCGACTCGCGGCCAGCGAACGACTCATCGAGGCGCGCATGCTGCGTCGGCGCACGTCACGACGAAAGTTCGCGCAAGGTGAGCGGAAGCCTTCAGGGTGATTGCTGCGCACGAGGAGGGACTGACGGCCCACTACACCAGGAGAGACTCAAACCGCCGGCCGTCTCTTTGGTCTCCACTTTGGCCCGGTCTTTTCCAAGCGGCTCAACCTTCCCAGGCCTCGGTTGGGCCCGGTCGGACCAAGCAGGGTCAGGACGTGGCGCTACTCCGCCGGCCCGGGCGTCTCAGCGCGACGACCACGACCACGACGACCATGGCAATGACGATGGCGATGACCAGGCCGATGAGCGCCACTTTCGAGCTCGACCTTGTTGCCGCCGCGACACTCACCGGATGGACGGTCAGGTAGCTCGCCATCACCGGCGAGGTGAAGAACACCCCTCCGCCGCGCCCTGGCGTGCTCTGCCACCCCTGCCAGTCCTTGTAGTTGTAGGCCTCGACCGACTCCGGGTAGGCCGTCGGGATGTAGGGCGACTGCTGGTAGATGATCTGCTCCATCTGGTGGACGATGGCGGCCCGCTGGGTCGGGTCGATCGTCGTCTGCTGCTCGAGGAACAGCTTGTCGTAGAGCGGGTCGGACCAGGCGCAGTCGCTCCAGCTGTTGATCTGGGCGGTCGTGAAGATGCTCAGGATGAAGTTCGGGTCGGGGTCGCCGCCCCAGCCCCAGAGGAACATGTCGTAGTTGGGTGTGAAGGTGCCGTTCCTCGTGTTGTAGACGCCGTCGGTGATCGCACTGTCGTCCATGACAGACAGTTTGACCTTGAGGCCGAGTGAGTCGAACCAGCCGGCGATCAGCTTGCCGGCCGACTGACTCGAAGCGGAGCTCGACCTGGTCCACAGACGCAAGACGATGGGCCTGCCGCGCTTGTCGACGCGCACGCCGTGTCTCAGCCGGTAGCCGGCCGCAGCGAGCATGCGGCCGGCCTTCTTCAAATTGAACGAGTACATCTGGTCGGCGGGCGGCTGCCAGTGCCAGTCCGGGTTGCTCCACAGGTGCGACACCAGCACCGACGTGGCCGGCTGGGCCAGGCCGCCGTAGGCGATCTGCACGAGCTTGTTGTGGTCGACCGCCCACTGCAGCGCCTGGCGGAAGTGCCAGTCCTTGAGGACCGGGTTGCCGAGCGAGGGGCCCGTGTAGCAGTTGAAGCCGAGCTCGTCGAGCTCGGGGTCGATGTAGGCGACGGGCTTGAAGGTCGAGCTGTTCTGAAGCTCGCGGTACTGCGCCTCGGACAGGCCCCAGGCGCCCTGCAGCGAACCCGACGTGAGGTCGGCGACCATCGTGTCGGCGTCCTGGTAGTAGACGAAGTCGAGCTCGTCGATCTTGGGCGCGCCGCCCCAGTAGTTCTTGTTGGCCGTCATGACCGCGTACTCGGCCGGCTTGTAGCTTGTCAGCTGGAAGGGGCCGTTGCCCACGACCGGCACACCGTTCTCGTAATCGCTCACCGCCTGGCCGGGCACCGTGTCCCAGATGTGCTGCGGCACGATGTAGACCCGCATGTCGAGCATGTTCGCCTTGGGCCTGGAGCACCTGAACACGACCGTGTTGTCGTTGGGGGCGGTCACGCTCGTGATGAAGTTCGTGTACAGGGTGTAGTTGGAGAGCTGGTTCTTGATCACGTAGTTGTAGGTAAAGGCCACGTCCTTGGCGGTCAGCGGCACACCGTCCTGCCAGGTGACGCCCGACCTGATGTGGAACGTCCAGACCTTGCCGCCCTCGGAGACTTGCCAGCTGTCGGCCAGCCCCGTCGCGGCGGCGCCCTGCGGATGCCCGTAGTCGCCGGCGCTGAAGCCGACCATGAGGTCGTAGTTCAGCGACCAGATCTCGTAGCACGAGGCGTTCTGGCCGACAAACGGGTTGATGCTGTCGGGAGCCCCGCCCGTGATCCCGATCTTCAGGACGACCTTGGCGGCGGGCGCCGGAGTGGCGCTCGTGGCAAGCGCTGTGGCCAGTCCCCAGACCAAGCCGCCACAAAGCAGGGCTGCCGAGAGCGCCACGATAAGGAGTCGGTGCGACCGATCTCGCCGTGCCGAGTGTATGGCAAACCCCCTGGCACACTCACAAGGTCTTCTACTAGCCCGCCTATCCTACGGCACGATTGGCTACGAAGGGTGGGTCGCGCGTCGTGAGCCACGTACTGTGAGGTCACGGTGCCAACCTGGATGACGTCGCTTGTGCAACCAGCGTCACCGGCGGCGATTCCGGAGTGCCGCTGTCTCGTGCCCTACGACCACCGATGTCGGCAACTCGTCGGCAGAGGGCCGACTTCATCGCACGCTTCCGACGCCCGGGGCAGCACGAGATGTCGGGGAGCGCGTGAGAACTAGTAACCGTTCAGTCGGTCTGGCTATGCAGCTGAAGAAGAGGCCGAGGGGTACGGGGCAGGCGCCGTCTCGTGCGCATCGAACCCTCGACCATGGAGCGCGCCGAGGCGGAGGCGATCTATGAGCAGGGACGCGAGGCGGTGGTCGCCGTGCTCCTGGCGCTCTCGGCCCGGGTCGCCGCGCTGGAGGCGCGGCTCGCCAAGCAGGAGGAGCGTATCGCCGAGCTTGAGCGGCGCCTGAACCGCAACTCGCAAAACTCCTCGCTGCCGCCCAGCGCCGATCCGCCCGGGGCACCGCTACGCAAGCGGACACCGTCTTCGGAGCGTAAGCGCGGTGCCCAGCACGGTCATAAGGGCCACGGTCGGCGACTGGCACCGATCGAGGCCGTGGACGAGATCATCGACCACTGGCCCTGGCGCTGCGCCTGCGGCCACCGCTTCACCGCGGAGGAGCGTCGTCCTCTCGGCAGACCCGCCCGCCACCAGGTCGCCGAGCTGCCCGCGATCACGGTCACCCTGAGCGAGCACCGCCTGCAGCGCCTGCGCTGCCCTGACTGCGGCGCCCAGGTGCGGGCCGAGCTTCCTGCCGAGGTGCCGCCGGGTGCCTTCGGCCCGCGCCTGCAGGCGGCGATCGCCACCCTTGCCGTGCGCAACCGCATCTCCCGCCGGGACACGGTCGAGCTGACCGGCGAGCTGTTCGGCGCCCGACTCTGCGCCGGCTCGGTCGACGCCATCCTGCAGCGCACGGCGGCGGCGCTTACGGTGCCCTACGGAGAGCTGCTGCACCAGAGCCGGGCCTCCCCAGTGCTCAACGTCGATGAGACCGGCTGGCGCACCCGGGGCGGCAAGCGCACCCTCTGGGGCGCCCTCACCGGGCGCACGGCGATCTTTCGCATCGCCGCCGATCGCCACGAGCGCGAGGCCCGAGCGCTCTTGGGCGAGGAGTTCAGCGGCATCGCCTGCTCGGACCGCTGGTGGGCCTACAACTACCTCGACGTCGAGCGCCGCCAGCTCTGCTGGGCGCACCTGGTGCGCGACTTCAGGGCGCACAGCGAGGGGCTCGGAGCACAGAAGGAGTTCGGCGAGGCCGGCCTCGCGATCGCGGCGGCGCTGTTTGCCGCCTGGGACGACTACCGCAGCGACGGCGATCGCGAACAGCTCGCCGAGCACATCGCTGTCCTCAGAGATGAGCTGCGGAGGCTGCTTGAGGAAGCGGCGCGCAAAAGCCCCCGCAACCGCCGCCATCGCACCTTGGCCAAGAACCTGCTCAAGTGCTGGCCGGCCCTGTGGACCTTTGCCAGTGAGCCCGGCGTGGAGCCGACCAACAACCGT